>NZ_CP135439.1:1342500-2685000 GCF_032341995.1 Domibacillus sp. DTU_2020_1001157_1_SI_ALB_TIR_016 | reverse complement strand
TGGGAGAGCATCTGCCTTACAAGCAGAGGGTCGGCGGTTCGATCCCGTCATCCTCCACCATATTGTTATCGCGGGGTGGAGCAGCTCGGTAGCTCGTCGGGCTCATAACCCGAAGGTCGCAGGTTCAAATCCTGCCCCCGCAATTGTTTGGTCCGGTAGTTCAGTTGGTTAGAATGCCTGCCTGTCACGCAGGAGGTCGCGGGTTCGAGTCCCGTCCGGACCGCCATTATACATAGAAATATTGTAAGAAAGGCTCAGTAGCTCAGTTGGTAGAGCAAAGGACTGAAAATCCTTGTGTCGGCGGTTCGATTCCGTCCTGAGCCATTATGCTGCCGGTGTAGCTCAATTGGTAGAGCAACTGACTTGTAATCAGTAGGTTGGGGGTTCAAGTCCTCTTGCCGGCACCATTTTGCTTATGCATGATGGAGGGGTAGCGAAGTGGCTAAACGCGGCGGACTGTAAATCCGCTCCTTCGGGTTCGGCAGTTCGAATCTGCCCCCCTCCACCAGTTTATACAGGGGCATAGTTTAACGGTAGAACAGAGGTCTCCAAAACCTCCGGTGTGGGTTCGATTCCTACTGCCCCTGCCAATTCGATCAATTTTATAAAATTTCATTATGGCGGTCGTGGCGAAGTGGTTAACGCATCGGATTGTGGCTCCGACATTCGGGGGTTCGATTCCCCTCGATCGCCCCATATAAATGGGCTATAGCCAAGCGGTAAGGCAACGGACTTTGACTCCGTCACGCGAAGGTTCGAATCCTTCTAGCCCAGCCATTTTTTGCGGAAGTAGTTCAGTGGTAGAACATCACCTTGCCAAGGTGGGGGTCGCGGGTTCGAATCCCGTCTTCCGCTCCAACATTTTTATAAAGGCGGCATAGCCAAGCGGTAAGGCCAAGGTCTGCAAAACCTTTACCACCGGTTCGAGTCCGGTTGCCGCCTCCATTATGTATTTGCCGGCGTGGCGGAATTGGCAGACGCGCTGGACTCAAAATCCAGTTCCTTCACGGGAGTGCCGGTTCGACCCCGGCCGCCGGTATTAAACGGCGTAACCCTTCAACATTTGTTGAAGGGTTTTTTCGTGTTTAAAACCACTGTGTTCTTCTTAACCAAAATAAAAAATTCATTTGTGATTACATCGCTTCTAATGACACGTTTACGGTTATTCATCTAGATAAATAGTATCAACTATGATGGATATTGTTTAAAATCCCTTCAAATCGGTAATATCCTTATTAACTTAAAACTTAAACTGGAGGGGTATGTATGAAAACATCTACTATGGGTATCATTATCGGTTCTTCAGCTTTGGCATCAGCAGGGGCTGTAAAAATGACAAAAGGGTATAGCAATAAGAAGCAAATGGCTGAAAACCGGAACCAAAAATTTAGTGCAGTAAAAGAAGTGAAAAAAGGAATTAAAAATGGAGTAAAAGCTGGTACCGGCAAAACAGCAGACCTTATTAAAACAGGCGTTGAAACCGAAGAAGAAATGATCAAGGGTGGTATTAATAAAACCATCCAGGGAGTAAAAACTGGAATTGAAGCACAGCAAAAAATGATGGAGAAAGAAAAAGAGATGCTTGACCGGATGAATTCCTCTCTTCAGAAAAAAGAAATGACGATGGGTGTAGTAGTTGGTTCTACCGCATTACTCACTACTGGAATCGTTTTAGCTTTAAATACATTTCAGCAAAAACAAGAAGCAGGAGATACGGGTTCTGGTACAGTGGGTAAAATCGGCAATGGTTTAAAAGCAGGAACGACAAAGGTGGTAAAAGGCATTAAAAATGGTATTGCTTCTAAGAAAAACGAGCAAACCATGGTCGTTGAGAAAACAAAATTTATTGATGACAAGTCCACAGAACTTAAAAAAGACGAAGTGGAGAGTGTTGATTCAGAAAAAGCAAAAGAATATGAAGGGCTGACGGGACTAGATGCCCAATACCGCGATGAATGGCAGGCAAACGGGTTTCCGCAGACAAACGCCGAATTAAAAGCGCTTGAAGAAGCCGAGGGATCTGATTCTTCCGCTCCACAAAAAGAAAAAAATAACCTTCAGTAAAACATAAAGCTCACCTTTATTGGTGAGCTTATTTCTTTACAGTAAAAAGCCTGCTTGTCATAATTTTTTTATACATATCGGTTCTCTACTTTAAAATTATAAAGAAAAGGATGTTGAAAATGAAAGCAGCTTTTATCTCTGATGTTCATGGGAATGCAGTGGCACTTCAAGCTGTGTTAAATGATCTTAAAACGAAGCAGGTAGATAAAATTTATGTACTGGGCGACCTTTGTTACCGCGGCCCGGAACCGAAGCGGTCACTGGAGCTGATTCAAGGGCTTCAAACTGAAGTGATTAAAGGGAATGCGGATGAATGGGTTGTGCGAGGTGTTCACAAAGGAGAAGTAGCAGAGGCAGCGCTGGAGCTGATGAATCAAGAGCGTGACTGGACTGTATCACAGTTAGAAGAAGCGGATATCGATTACCTAAACGCTCTTCCAACAGAGCTTCATCTTGATCTGGACGGTGTGGCGGTTCATGCTTTTCATGCAGCGCCGGATAGCTTATTTACCGTAGTTTCTTCTTCCGAGCCTGACGAGGTGTTAGAAACGAAATTAATGCTATCTGAAAGTAATGACGTATATATCTATGCTCATATTCATAAGCCTTATATTCGGTATATAAAAGGAAAGGTCGTCATAAATATCGGCAGCGTTGGCCTCCCGTTTGACGGCGTTAAAAAAGCTTCATACGCTATTGTGGAAACAGATGGACACCGGATCAGCACTTCCATTGAACGGGTGGAATTTGATGCGGACAAAGTGATGAACCAATACAAAGAAGTGAATTATCCAAACCAAAATATGCTGTCTGTCATTCAGAACGCTTCTCTTTAAATAAACAGCCTCTTCGAAGAGAAGAGGCTGTTTCGCAGGGAGAAACCGTTTAAAAACATCTAAAGGGCGGATTGCCATCGCATTAGATGGTGATTGGTTATCGGTCACAAGGTGAATGGAAAACGGGGATTGGTTTGCTTTTCTATTCAAAAAGTGAGGTTCCCAATCCTGCGCCTTGAAAAAGAGTCTCACTTTTTCAAGGTTAAAAATATTTTTCGTCATTAAAGGCAATAGTAACGGTGTAATTTTTTGCATTAATTAAATTAGAAAGCTTATGAGCTTCCCGTTCAAGCTGAATCGCTTTTTGCCGATAGTCCTCAGGCTCGAACAGAGCTACTTTATAAACAGTGGTGCTCTCCGCATAACCGTATTGGATTTCCTCCTTTGGAGAAGCGCCCATTTCCTTGCAAAGCCGTGCTTCTGCACGAAGCTGCGTCGCCCATTCAATTGCTTCTACAAGGGGAACGGTTTCGTTTTTAAAGGAAACGGTGTTTTCGCTATTGGCTTTGTACATGAGCCGGTCCAGTGTGCGCGCGTCTTTTCGAACTTCTTGAAGTTCTGCTTCTACAGCGCTTACGGTCCGTACAGGAGTTGGAATAGAATCACCTTTTTCAATCGTTGTGTAAGCAACGCGGCGCAATTCCTCCTCCAATTCATACACTTTTTTAGTTAAAATACTTTTTAACTTCACCGCTTCTGCTAAAGAAATAGTGTGCATTGTATTGCCTCCGTTCGCCTGATAAAAAACTAGTTATAAGCGTAGCATTTAAAGGTTTTTGAGGCAAATAAATAGCATTACATGGAAAAAATGCTTTACAGATCATTTTTATCGTGTTACAGTTTGTACACAGCTTCATAATTTACAACTGCTAGGGGTGTCCGTTAGCCGGACTGAGAGAAGAGCGCGCTTTAAGGCTCTTTAACCCTTCGAACCTGATCTGGCCAGTACCAGCGTAGGGAAGTAGGGACACGGTTTTTAAGCCGTTCATTAAACTATTTCACGGGTTCTTTTATTTTAAAAGAACCCGTTTTTATTTTTTACGTGTCTGTGTCCAGATCGGTTTCAGCAGTTCAGGGAGGAAAATAAGATGAATCGTTTGAAAAGTGAAAAAATCGATCTGCAGGCACAATTTCCAGCAAGTGAAAAAGTTTATGTGGAAGGAAGTCAAATGGACATCCGGGTTCCATTCCGGCAAATTAAATTAAGCAACACGAAAACAGATGCAGGAACCCATTCAAACGAACCGATCACCGTTTATGACACAAGCGGTCCTTATTCAGAACCCGGTTTTATTGCAGACGTACATAAAGGGCTGCCGCGCGTAAGAGAGCAGTGGGTGGCAGCCAGAGAAGACACAGAGCTTTATGAGGGAAGAGAAGTAAAGCCGGAAGACAATGGGGTCAAAGAAGCGGAATCGATGTTTCAAGCGGATTTCGCACATAAACCAAGACGGGCGCTTCCTGGCCAGAACGTAACTCAAATGCATTATGCGAAAAAAGGCATAATCACACCGGAAATGGAATATGTAGCGATTCGTGAGAACATGGACGCAGAAACGATTCGGGAGGAGGTTGCTTCCGGCCGTGCGATTATTCCGGCCAATATTAACCACCCTGAAAATGAGCCGATGATTATTGGCAGCCGTTTTCATGTAAAAGTCAATGCAAATATTGGTAACTCGGCAGTAAGTTCATCTATTGAAGAAGAAGTAGAAAAAATGACGTGGGCAACGCATTGGGGTGCGGACACGATTATGGATCTGTCTACAGGAAAAAATATTCATGCAACAAGGGAATTTATTATCCGTAATTCGCCGGTACCGGTTGGCACTGTGCCGATTTACCAGGCTCTTGAAAAAGTAAAAGGCATAGCAGAAGATTTAACGTGGGAAGTATATCGGGATACACTCATTGAGCAGGCCGAGCAGGGAGTCGATTATTTTACGATTCACGCCGGCGTACTGCTTCGCTATATTCCAATGACAATTAAGCGGACAACCGGTATTGTTTCACGCGGTGGTTCGATTATGGCGCAATGGTGCCTGGCTCATCACCAGGAAAATTTCTTATACACACACTTTGAAGAAATATGTGAAATTTTAAAAGCGTACGATATCTCGGTTTCTTTGGGAGACGGCCTTCGTCCGGGATCGATTGCCGATGCAAATGACGAAGCTCAATTTGCGGAACTTGAAACGCTTGGCGAACTGACGAAAATTGCCTGGAAACATGATGTGCAGGTAATGATCGAAGGACCAGGACATGTTCCACTTCATAAAATCAAAGAAAATATTGATAAAGAAATTGATATTTGCCAGGGCGCGCCGTTTTACACACTTGGTCCGCTGACAACGGATATTGCACCGGGCTATGACCATATCACTTCTGCGATCGGTGCAGCGATGATTGCTATGCATGGCACGGCGATGCTTTGTTATGTGACACCGAAGGAGCATCTTGGCCTGCCGGATAAAAATGACGTTCGTGAAGGGGTCATTGCCTACAAAATTGCTGCTCATGCAGCGGATCTTGCCAAAGGCCATCCGGGAGCTCAGAAAAGAGATGATGCTTTATCAAAAGCGCGCTTTGAATTCAGATGGCATGATCAGTTTAATTTATCGCTTGACCCGGACCGGGCGCGCGAATACCATGATGAAACCCTGCCGGCAGAAGGAGCAAAAACGGCTCATTTCTGTTCAATGTGCGGACCAAAATTCTGCTCGATGCGTATTTCTCATGATTTGCGTAAGCAGGCAGCCGAAGAAGGCATGAAAGAAAAGTCGAAGGAATTTGTAGAAACAGGAAGCCATATTTACAGCTGACATGCTCGACTTTATCGCATTTTTGTGAAATAATAAGAAAAACGATAAACAGGCAGACGGGATTCCCGTTTGCCTGTTTTCTATGGAACGGAGGAGAAGAAATGTACCGGCAGTTAAAGCAGGAACTGATTGACTACAGCAAAGAAATTGGCATCGATAAAATCGGATTCGCTGCGGCCGATCCGTTTCTTGAATTAAAGCAAAAACTGGTACAGCAGCAAGAACTGGGATATGCATCCGGTTTTGAGGAAAAAGATATTGAGAAGCGGACAAACCCGGCACTCTTGATGGATAGTCCGCGTTCGATTATTGCCATTGCGCTTGCGTATCCATCGAAGCTGGAAGGAGCTCCGAAAGGGAAAAAGGGAGAGCGGCGCGGCTTGTTTTGCCGGGCGTCCTGGGGAGAAGATTATCACCTCGTTCTGCGCAGAAAGCTGGAACAGCTGGAAGTATTTTTAAAAGAAAAAATGCCAGATGTCCAAACGAAATCAATGGTTGATACAGGTGAGCTGTCTGACCGTGCTGTGGCGGAGCGGGCCGGCATCGGCTGGAGTGCAAAAAACTGTGCGATTATTACGCCGGAGTTTGGTTCATACGTGTATTTAGGTGAAATGCTGACCAATATTCCTTTTGAACCGGACACGCCGATGGAAAGCCAGTGCGGCACGTGTACAAAATGTATTGACGCCTGCCCAACAAGTGCACTCGTTCAAGGAGGACAGCTTAATTCTCAGCGGTGTATCGCTTATTTAACGCAGACAAAAGACTTTTTGCCGGAGGAATTCCGTAAACATCTTGGAAACCGGCTGTACGGCTGTGATACGTGCCAGACCGTCTGCCCGGCCAATAAAGGGAAACACACATTAAACCATGAAGAAATGACACCGGCACCAGAAGAAGTAAAGCCGTTGTTAGAGCCGCTTTTATCGATGAGCAACAAGGAATTTAAGGAGCGGTTTGGCGAGATGTCTGGTTCATGGCGCGGCAAAAAGCCGATTCAGCGAAATGCAGTCATTGCATTGGCTCATTTCAGGGAGCCATCTTCGCTGCCGGCCCTTGCTGCTCTGCTTCACAACGATCCACGTCCAGTTCTTCGTGGTACAGCAGCTTATGCTATTGGGCAGATTGGCGGCATAGAAGCAGAGTCCCAGCTGTTCAAAGCACTAGAGCGCGAAGAAGATGAGACAGTGGTGAATGAAATTAAAAAAGCACTCGGACAGATTGGTTCCGTGTTATAATGATGAGTTGAAAAGGAGTGAAGTTTTGTGGCAGTTCATGTAGTGCTATACCAGCCGGAAATCCCGGCCAATACCGGAAATATTGCGCGGACGTGTGCGGCGACCGGTACACCGCTTCATTTAATCCGCCCGCTTGGATTTTCAACTGACGATAAAATGCTTAAGCGTGCCGGGCTGGATTATTGGGAATTTGTTGATATTACGTATTATGATTCTCTTGAAGAGTTTTTTGAAAAAAATCCAGATGGAAATATGTATTATCTTTCTAAGTTCGGTAAGCAGGATCACGCTAAGTTTGACTACAGCGATACAGAACAGGATCATTATTTTATGTTTGGCAAAGAAACAACGGGTCTTCCAAAAGATTTGATCGCGGCCAATATGGACCGCTGTCTGCGCATTCCAATGAATGAGCATGTCCGCTCGCTTAACTTGTCCAACACGGCAGCCATTCTTATATACGAGGCACTTCGCCAGCAAGGCTTTCCAGACCTGTATTAATACAGAAAAGCGCAAGTCGGCCATTCAGGACCGGCAGCTTATGACCGAGGAGCTGGCCGGCTGGAGCAAAAAAGTGCAAGACGCTCTAAGTTGAATGCTGGTTATAATCACATATCTTTTAAAAAAAAAGCTGTACCGAAAAATCGGTACAGCTTTTTTTATTTCGCGCCCGGTTTGTCGTTGTAGCCCGCTGTGAAAATCGCTGATAAAAAAGCAATACATACGAAAAGAACACCTAATAATCTCATGGAAAGAAGCCCCTTTCTGTAGCGTAAACGCATTCATTTTTCCCTATTATACCGGATGCAATATTAAATGTGAACGTTTCTTTTTCTCATAAATGGTTTCACCGGCGCATAAAATCCGATAAATACGCCCATTAGAGTGCGGAGCGGAGGGAGCCAATTATGACGATACTCAATAAAATTCAATCAAGCCGTGCCGAAGAAGAAAAGCTGCGCTGGGAAGGAACATTCCGGGAGTATTTGGAGCTTCTTAGAGAAAAGCCGCATATTGCAATGCCTGCGCATGCGCGTATATACAATATGATTCGCTCATTCGGTATGACAGATGGAAATTATGACTTTTTCAGCCGCGAGCTTTTTGGTCTTGAAGAACCGATCCAGCGTCTTGTAGAAGAGTATTTTCATCCGGCGGCGAAAAAGCTGGATGTACGCAAACGGATTTTGCTGCTGATGGGGCCAGTTGGCGGAGGGAAGTCCACAATTGTATCAATGCTTAAGCGGGGACTGGAGCAATACACCCGCACAGATGCCGGCGCCGTATATGCCATTAAAGGCTGCCAGATGGCAGAAGATCCGCTTCATCTAATTCCACGGGATCTTCGGGATGACTTTTATGAAGAGTATGGGATCCGCATTGAAGGATCATTGTCACCGCTAAATGCCTACCGGCTTGAGCATGAATTTGGAGGCCGCATTGAAGAAGTGCCGGTTGAGCGTATTTTCTTCTCAGAAGACCGGCGCCGCGGCATTGGAACGTTCAGCCCATCCGATCCGAAATCACAGGACATTGCGGATTTAACCGGCAGCATCGATTTTTCAACGATCGCCGAGTTTGGATCGGAGTCTGATCCGCGTGCCTACCGGTTTGACGGAGAATTAAACATTGCAAACCGGGGATTAATGGAATTCCAGGAAATGCTGAAGTGTGATGAGAAGTTTCTATGGCACCTGCTCTCACTAACCCAAGAAGGCAATTTCAAAGCCGGCCGGTTTGCCTTAATCTCGGCAGATGAAATGATTATTGCCCATACCAATGAAACAGAGTATCGTTCCTTTATTGCAGATAAAAAGAATGAAGCTCTTCATTCCCGTATGATTGTTATGCCGGTGCCATACAACCTCAAGGTGACCGAAGAAGAAAAAATTTATGAGAAAATGATACACGAAAGTGAAGCGGCTTCCATTCATTTTGCACCGCATACGTTCCGTACTGCAGCCATGTTTACTATCTTAACGCGCTTAAAAGAATCGAGCCGGGCAAACGTTGATCTTGTGATGAAGATGAAGCTTTATGACGGAGCAGTAGTAGAAGGATTAACGCCGCTTGATGCTATTGAACTCCGAAAAGAACATCCGGATGAAGGAATGGATGGAATCGATCCGCGGTATGTAATGAACCGCATTTCTGCAGCCATTATTAAAAAAGGAACCAATTCGATCAATGCACTGGATGTGCTCCGCTCATTAAAAGACGGCCTGGATTCACATCCGTCCATTACAAAGGAAATGCGCACGAAATACTTGCAGTTTATTTCCGAAGCGAGAAAGCAGTACGATGAAACAGCGAAAAAAGAAGTTCAAAAAGCCTTTGTTTACTCGTATGAAGAATCGGCCCGGGCATTAATGGACAACTATTTGGATAATGTGGAAGCATACTGCAACAAGGTGAAATTAAGCGATCCGCTCACAGGTGAGGAAGTCAGTCCGGACGAGCGTTTGATGCGGTCGATCGAAGAACAGATTGGCGTGTCAGAAAACGCTAAAAAAGCATTCCGCGAAGAAATGCTGATTCGAATTTCCGCTTATGCACGCAAAGGGAAAAAATTTGATTACCGGGAGCATGACCGGCTTCGAGAAGCGATTCAGAAAAAGCTGTTTTCCGACTTAAAAGACATTGTTAAAATTACCACTTCGTCTGTTACACCGGATGAACAGCAGCTGAAAAAGATGAATGAAGTCACAGCACGCTTAATTGACGAATGCGGCTACAATTCTGTTTCAGCCAATGAATTGCTTCGCTACGTTGGAGGACTTTTAAACCGATAACCAAAAGAAAAACCCGGTTGCAGGCAGCCGGGTTATTATTTTCCATCGGTTGATTCGTCAAATTGAATCGGGTCAGGCTGTCGCTCATGCTGCTTCAACTCTTCATTTGTCCGCTGGCGCTCCATTTGACGGCCAAGGATTTCCATGTCTTCAAAGCTTGTGACCATTGAATTCATAGGCTGTTCTTCACGCTTCTTTAAATTCATCATGAGTCACCTCATTATTCTTTTATACTTGTTTACCCTTTTTGATTGAAATAAAACCTGGGGAGGAAATGAAATGGACACATCCTATCATTTATCAGAAGAAGACTGGTCACTCCACCGAAAAGGCCATGATGACCAGGAACGCCATCGGCAAAAAGTAAAAGAAGCGATCAAAAAAAATTTAGCTGATATGGTGACTGAAGAGCAAATTATTATGTCGGACGGCAAGCGGACAGTGAAACTGCCGATCCGTTCGCTTCAGGAATATAAAATTCGTTATTCTGATGAAAAATCCAAGCATACCGGGCAGGGAAAAGGAGAAGTTGGAGACGCGATCGCCCGGGCAGGCGGAGATGAGAAAAGTGCGGCCGGGCAGGGCAAAAAAGCAGGAAACCAGCGCGGGGAGGATTTTTATGAAGCGGAAGTCAGCATGGCTGAAATTGAAGATGCTCTGTTTTCTGAGATGGCCCTGCCAAACCTCGCTGAAAAAGAAAAAGCGGAATCGGTTATTACGGACTGGACCATTAATGACATCCGTAAAACAGGTGTAACGGCACGAATTGATAAAAAGAAAACATTAATGGCAGCGTTTAAGCGAAACGCACTGGCGGGAGAGATGTCTTTTTTCCCTGTCCGCCCGGAAGACCGTCGTTTTCGCTCTTTTACCGAAGAGAAAAAGCCTCAGTCTAAAGCCGTGATTTTTGCGATGATGGATACGAGCGGAAGTATGGGACCGTTTGAGAAATATATCGCCCGCAGCTTTTTTTTCTGGATGACCCGCTTTTTAAGAAAAAAATATACAACGGTTGATATTGTATTTATTGCCCATCATACAGAAGCGCTCCAGATGGAAGAAAATGATTTCTTCACTAAAGGAGAAAGCGGCGGAACCATCTGTTCATCTGCGTACCGGCTTGTGCTGGAGCTGATGGAAAAAAAATATTCGCCGGAACGGTACAACATTTATCCATTTCATTTTTCTGATGGCGATAATCTTGCTTCAGACAATCCCCAGTGTGTTGCATTGCTCGAAAAAATACTGCCGCACTGCCGCATGTTCGGCTATGGGGAAGTGAATCAGTACAACCGGACTACACCACTGATGTCCGCATTTCGAAAAGTACAAAATCCACTGTTTAAATCCTACGTCATCCGTAAAAGGGAAGACGTCTATCCGGCACTTTCCTACTTTTTTCAGCCGGATAAATGAAAAGGTTTTGTTTTTTTCTCCAGCGGGCAAACTCATTAGGAGGAAACCACGCATAAGGGGGAGAGTAAGAGATGACAAATTTAGCCGTGATTTATTACAGCATGACCGGTACGAATTTTCAATTGGCGAACTGGGCGAAAGAAGCGGGAGAAGAAGCAGGAGCGAATGTAAAAGTTCTTAAAATTCCAGAAACGGCTCCCGTATCGGCCATTGAAAAAAACGATGCCTGGAAGGCGCACGTAGAAGAAGCAAAGGATATTCCAGAGGTAACGCTGGATGATTTAGAATGGGCAGATGCTATTGTATTTAGCGTTCCAACAAGATACGGCAATGTACCCGGCCAATTCAAGCAATTTATTGATTCAACCGGCGGTCTGTGGGCAACCGGAAAGCTGGCTAATAAAGTAGTCAGCGCTATGACCTCAGCTCAAAACGCTCACGGTGGACAGGAGCAGACGATTCTTCAGCTGTATACAACCATGTATCATTGGGGCGCCATTATTGCAGCTCCCGGCTACACAGATCCTGTTCTGTTTGAAGCAGGAGGAAATCCATATGGTACAAGTGTATCAGTAGGAAGAGAAGGCATGAAAGAAAATGTGGAAGCCGCAGTCAAGCACCAGGCGAAGCGTACTGTTTCCATTGCCAGCGCTTTATCCTCTTTATAAAAAAATCCGCCCATATGGGGCGGATTTTTTAGTGCGGCAAAAATAACAGCTGGTAGAAAAACAGCACCGCAAAAATATACACAAGCGGATGAACCTCTTTATAGCGTCCCCGTGCGATTTTCACAAGCGGGTACGATACAAAGCCAAGGGCAATTCCTGTTGCAATACTTGATGTAAGCGGCATGGTTAAAATAATCAGAAACGCAGGGAACGCTTCATCAAGCTCTTTCCAATTCACTTTCGCAGCATTTTGCATCATTAAGCAGCCCACGATAATCAACGAGGGAGCTGTAATGGCAGAAATACCGGATACAGCTGAAACAAGCGGGCCAAAGAAAGCAGCCAGAATAAACAATCCAGCAACGGTTACCGATGTAAGTCCGGTTCTTCCTCCGGCTGCAACGCCTGTTGATGATTCAATATAAGCACTGGTCGGGCTCGTACCCGCCATCGCACCGATGGATGTAGCAACAGAATCCGCTAAAAGTGCTTGGCGCGCTCGGGGCATTTTGTTTCCTTTCATCAAACCAGCCTGCTGGGCAACACCAACCATTGTGCCGGTTGTGTCAAAAATCGTGACGAGCAGGAAAGAAAAAACAACCGCATATAAGCTGTGGCTGACAACGTCACCAAAGGCTGTAATAGGATTTAAAGCTAACAGCCCATCCGGCATGGACGGCATGCCGACAAAGCCCTCCTTGAACGAAAGCTGGCCGGTAAAAAAAGCAGCAAGCCCCGTAATGACCATACCGATGAATAGGGCACCGTTCACACCGCGAACCATTAACACAATGGTAACCGCAAGGCCGAACAAAGCCAAAAGCGCGGACGGGCTCTGCAAATCGCCCAGCTTCACAAGGTTGCTCGGATCCGGGACGATGATGCCAGTCAGGCGAAGCCCAATAAAAGCAATAAACAAGCCGATACCGGCAGAAATACCGTGCTTTAAATTTTCGGGTATGGCTTCGATTAACTTTTCACGAAGCGGCGTTAAAGACAAAACCACAAAAAGAAGCCCCGAAATAAAAACAGCTGCAAATGCTGTTTCATACGTAATGCCGCCATGCGACCCGACAACTGAGTAAGCGAAATACGCATTCATTCCCATACCAGGTGCAATCGCAATTGGGTAGTTGGCGAACAAGCCCATCCAAAGTGTTCCGACAACCGCTGCAATGATTGTCGCCGTAAACACCTGCTCAAATGGGACACCGGCATCTGACAGAATAATCGGGTTAACTACCACGATATACACCATTGTCAGGAAGGTTGTTAAGCCGGCAAGCAGTTCCGTTTTAACGGTCGTGCCATGTTCATTCAATTTAAACATTTCTTCATTCCTCCACAAACAAGCATTAAAATCCCTTGTTAATACTAGACGTTTTCTGCAGGAGGTGCAAGAGGCAATTCAAAAGCCGCTCTCTACGAGAAGCGGCTTTTGAATTATTCTGCGTAGGTAATCAGCTGGTTGATCGGAAGACGGTCAGTAGGACGGCCTTCCTGAAGGGCTTTACCGACTGTAATCAGCATCGTTGGCAGGTAACGTGCAGGCACGTTAAACGCCTCTGCCAGCCCGGAAGCATTGAAGCCGCCAATTGGGCATGTGTCATATCCTTTTGCCCGTGCAGCCAGCATAAGCTGCATCGCAGCCAGCGATGAATTTAAAATGGCCCCGTCGCGCGGGTACTCAGCGCGGTTGTAAGCTCCGTTAATTTGGCCGGCTAAAATTTCTTTTAGCTCAGGTGTCATTTCGCCGCTTTCAACCTGTGGATCAAAAACCGGATCGACGTTTAAATTGCCTTGCAAATCACCCATAATGCAAATAACAGCAGAGGCATCCACAATTTGCTGCTGATTGTAGGCGATTGGCAATAATTTTTTCTGCACGTCTTTTCCGTGAAAAACAAGGAAGTGCCATTGCTGTAGATTCCACGCAGATGGTGCCCGTCCTGCTACTTGAAGCAATTCTGTTAACTCTTCCTCTGATATACGTGCATTCGGATCGTATACTTTTACCGAACGGCGGCCAAGGGCTACTTCAAAAAAATCTGACATAAACAAAAATCCCCCTATATCGTCATTTTTCGCCATAAAAGCGAAAAAATGGTTCGTCTATTACTTTTCGTAAGTGATATTCGCTTTTCACTTTAATCAATATATGTTCATTCGTCAAGAAATCGGATTTTGTATAAAAAAGCTGAACCAAAAATTGGTTCAGCTTAGAGAAAGATATTCAGTATATAGTAGCTGATGGCTGCGATAGTAGCAGTTATCGGCAGTGTGATGACCCAGGTGATCAGCATGCGCTGAGCAGTATCCCATTTAACTCCTTTGACACGGTGGGCAGTACCAACACCAAGAATAGAAGAAGAGATCACATGGGTTGTGCTGACCGGCAAATGAATCATTGTGGCGCCAAAAATGATCATTGCAGATGAGAGGTCGGCCGCTACACCGTTGACTGGACGGATTTTCATAATCTTTCCGCCAACGGTTTTAATAATTTTCCATCCGCCGACTGACGTGCCAAGCCCCATTGCCAGCGCACAGGAAACCTGTACCCATGTTTGAATGTCTGTTGACTGCTGGTAGTTGCCGGCAATTAATGCCATTGTAATAATCCCCATTGCTTTCTGTGCATCATTCGTCCCGTGTGTATAAGCCTGCAGAGCAGCGGTCGCAATTTGAAACAGCCGGAAATTCCGGTTTGTTTTCGCCAAATTATTGTTTTTAAACACGACTTTAAAAATACTATAGACAATAAAGCCGATCGCAAAAGCAAGCAGCGGTGAGATAATAAGCGCTTGAAGAATTTTGAAAAAGCCGCCGTAATTTAACGCCTGGAACCCGGCTGCTGCAATAGCCGCTCCAGCAATAGAGCCGATTAGGGCATGAGATGAGCTGCTCGGAATACCGTAGTACCAGGTAAGCAGGTTCCAAAAAATAGCGGCAATCAACGCGGCCATAATGACAACGAGCCCGTTTTCAAGCATAAATGGATCAACAATATCTTTTGTAATTGTTTTTGCTACGCCAGTGAATGTCATGGCGCCTAAAAAGTTCATAAAAGCGGCCAGTATAATAGCGCGCCGCGGCGTAAGGGCTTTTGTTGATACAGCTGTTGCAATCGAGTTAGCTGTATCATGGAATCCGTTAATAAAATCAAACCCAAGTGCTAAAATAACAATCAAAATAGTAATAAGAAATAATGTATCCAACGGTCAAGACCCCTTATGCGTTTTTCATAATAATGGTTTCAAGTGTATTCGCGACGTCTTGGCAGTAGTCCGCAACTTCTTCAAGATTTTCGTAAATTTCTTTCATCTTAATCAAGCGGATCGGATCTTTCTCGATTGTAAAAATATGTTTGATCGATTGGCGAAGAATTCCGTCACAAACCGTTTCGTATTCCTTGATTTTAATAGCATGGGTGCGGATCACCTGCAGTTTTTTAACAGTAAGCAGTTCAACAGCTGAGACAATTTCCTCTGCGCAAGAACGAAGCGCATCGACGAATTTCAGCATGTACTCGTCCGCGTTAATAACAGAGTACATTTCAAACATAGCGGCGGTAGCTTCAAGCCCGTCCATCACATCATCCATGCTCATTGCCAGCGCCAGAATGTCCTCACGTTCAATGGGTGTGATGAAAGTGTGGTTCAATTCTTTAATCACTTCATGCATAAGGTCATCGCCTTTTGTTTCGAAGCGTTTCATTTCATCTGAAAAGATTTTCAAATCTCCAGCATTTTTCAGCTTATATTCAGCGAAATAGTCTGCACCTTCTTTTAAATTTAACGCAATAGATTCAAGCAGCATTGAAAATTTATCTTTTTTCTGTTTAAACACGTTCACAACCTCCTGAAATAGTTAAAAATAATCTCAACTTTCCCATTTTACTCGAAATATGTCGTTAAAAAAAGCTTTTTTATTGAATCCGGCACAGGAGCCGATACGGTTACGCAATCATTTACAAATGGGTGAGGAATTGTTAATTTTGCCGCATGCAGCAGTGGATGGGGAGAAATCCCGCTTCCGCCGTACAATGCATCTCCAGAAATCGGATGGCCGATCGAGGACAAATGGACACGAATTTGGTGAGTGCGGCCTGTTTCGAGCCGGCACTTTAGCAAGGAGCGGCCATCCTGCACGGCCACCCGTTCAAAATGAGTAACCGCTGCCTGGCCGTTCGGAGAAATCCGCCGTCTTGTCGGATGATGGCGATCTTTTCCAATTGATTTTTTTATCGTGCCGCTTTTTTTTGCCACAGGCCCGTCCACTACTGCATAGTATGTGCGAAAAATTTCTTTTTGCTCGAGCAGGCGGGAGAGCACGGCATAAGCCGCTTCATGTTTTGAAAACAAAACAGCTCCGCTTGTTCCTTCATCGAGGCGGTGGACATGCCGTACAGGAAGAGAGTCTCCTTTCACTGACATATGATAGCTTACACAGTTGAGCAGCGTATGGCGTTCACCGGGGTCATTCGGATGGGTCTTTATTCCGGCCGGTTTATCCGCAACCACCAAATGATCATCCTCGTATAAAATGGAAGGCGAGGGAGGCACAGGTTCAGCGCCGAATGAACCGGGTTTGAAAAAAGGAAAGGCTACCGAGCTGCCCTGCTCAAGCGGCTGCCGCCAATTTCCAGGCTGTCCATTCAAAAGAATAGAACGGTCCATTCGCCATAAATGAATCATTTTTTTCGGAAGCTGCCATTTTTCTGAAAGAATCGCTTCAATGGTTGAACCATCCAGCTCTGCATTTATATACATTACCCAGTGCTGATTTTGTCGAATTGTATGCATGAAGTTCATCCTTTTCTAATAAATAGTTATTTTCTCTCTGAGAATTGTATGGTATTCTGGTAGGAGACTGCAACTAAAGGTGGCTGCAAACCATGTCCATACTTATGTCTTCAACCATTGAACAAGAAGAGAAAATTAAAACATTGTGCTCTTATTTGTCGAAACAGGTATTTCCACGTTACATTCAGTCTGATCTTATTGAAAAGATCGAAGCAGAAAAACTTTTTTCACTGGATGATAAACAACTTGAACAAGTAGAATCGCTGCACGATGCTTCATGTGTAATCACAGCACTCAATACGATTATTTCCATCCTAGAAACCTCATCTCTTTCTACTCAATATGAAGCATTATTTACGGAAAGTATTCATACATTACAAAGTTATCAGATTTCTTTTCCATTTCCGCTGTCCTTTTTTATTGAACAGAAGCGGACGACTTTTTCAAAATAAAAAACGGCTTTCCCATTTAGGGAAGGCCGCTTTTTTTATTGGTTATTTTCTTTTGTCTGGTTTAAAAACGCAGTCCATTCCGCTTCCGGCTGGCTGCCGACAAGGCGGTCTTTTTCTACCCCGTTTTCAAAATAAACAAGTGTTGGTGTATATTCAATCCCATAGTCTGTCCAGCCTTGTTCAAATTCAAGCAGATTATACTGAAGTACTTCTACATTTTCATCATCCGCAATGGGCATTAAAACAGGCGTGGTTTCCTGGCAGTGTGGGCAGGTCGGGCTGTAAAAATAAACAACCGCATCTTCGCTGTCCTCTAATTTTTTCTCAAGGTCATCAGGCAGGATAATATTTTGGTAGTTTGGGTCATTCAGCTGCTTGACCGTTTCAGTATGAAGGTCATCCTTGCCATATGGATTTCCTTTCGATGCTTCTTCTTTTTGATATTGCGTTACAAAGGCAATCGCGCCAAAAACAGCAACGAGAACCACCGCAAAAATAATCACTTTCTTCAATGATTTACGCCCCTTTTCTTTTTAAAATCATCAAGCTGGCCACGAAAATAATCGTAAATGCAGTCAACGCGAGAAACGGGATGGTAACGAAACCGAACCAGTTGATATACATCCCTGTGCACGGCACCCGGCCGCAGGCAGGAGCAGCATCCGTTAAAAAATCGATTTTTTGAATGCCATAATGGTAAAGGGAAATAAGACCGCCAATACCAGACATCGCGAGCGAATAAACAGCGGCTTTCGTGTCCCTTCTGGCGATCGCAATCCCAAGAATCAATACGAGAGGGTACATCAAAATACGCTGATACCAGCAAAGCTCACAAGGTTCATAGCCGGCAATTTCTGAGAAATAAAGACTGCCTAGCATGGCTGTAAATGAAGCAGCCCATGCGGTGAAAAGCAGGTTTTCTTTTTTTTGCATGAGATCCCCGCCTTTCATCAAAATAATTGCTGAACATTAGCATTATAGTCTGAATAAAGAAGAAAAGTAAAACATTCTGAGCGTCTCCTGTATCCTGGTTGTTTTTGGTTAAAAATGAATGAGGTTTACTGTTAATAATTCTGTGAAATAAGAACAACAAATGGTATGATATAGGAAATCATAGTTTTGGAGGGAATGCCTGTGGCCTGGAAAGAAGAATATACAAGATGGAAAAACTATTCGGAACTTGATGCAGAAATGAGTGAGCTGCTTCTTTCAATCGAAGAAGATGAAAAAAGTTTAGAAGATGCTTTTTATAAAAATCTTGAATTTGGTACGGGCGGCATGCGCGGCGAAATTGGCGCTGGCACGAACCGGATGAATGTATACACGATTCGAAAAGCGTCTGCAGGTTTGGCAGCTTACATAACAGAGCAAGGAGAAGAAGCGAAAAAACGCGGTGTAGCGATTGCCTATGACTCTCGCCATAAATCACCGGAGTTTGCGCTTGAAAGTGCGAAAACACTCGCTTCAGCAGGTATTCAAACATATCTTTTTGACGAGCTTCGCCCAACACCGGAATTGTCTTTTGCCGTACGTGAGCTGAATGCTTTTGCTGGTATCGTGATTACAGCAAGCCATAACCCGCCTGAGTACAACGGCTATAAAGTGTACGGGCCGGATGGTGCCCAGCTTGCTCCGGAAGCAGCTGATCGTGTCATCGATAAAGTGAACGCAGCAGGTGATGAACTCCAGATCGAGGTAAAAGATGAGGAACTGTTAAAAGAACAGGGACTAATTCAAATGATCGGGAAAGAAATCGATCAGGCATATGTGGACAATCTTGTGACTATTTCAGAGTGGCCGGAAGCAGCACAAGAATCCGATGTCAATATTGTGTTTTCTCCTCTTCACGGTACTGGTAATAAGCCTGTACGCCAGGCACTTGAGGCGCTTGGATATCAAAATGTGACTGTTGTAGCTGAACAGGAGCAGCCAGATGCCAATTTTTCAACCGTAAAATCTCCAAATCCTGAGGAAAAAGCAGCGTTTGAGCTGGCTATCCGTGATGGACAAAAAGTGGATGCGGATATTTTGATTGCGACAGATCCGGATGCAGACCGTCTTGGTGTCGCTGTAAAAGACGGAAACGGCGGATATGTTTTGCTGACAGGAAATGAAACAGGCGCTGTGCTGGTGGATTATATTTTGGCCCGCAAAAAAGAAAAAGGCACACTGCCTGAAAACGGCCGTATTTTCAAAACCATTGTAACGTCTGAGCTGGGACGTGCAGCAGCAGCTCAATATGGTGTTTCATGCGAAGACGTGTTAACCGGCTTTAAATTTATCGGCGAAAAAATTGAGCAGTATAACGAATCAGGCGAATTTACATTCTTGTTTGGTTATGAAGAAAGCTATGGATACTTAATTGGAGATTTTGCCCGTGATAAAGACGCCGTGCAGGCAGCGCTTCTGGCTGTTGAAGCATGCGCGTACTTCAAAAAGCAGGGGAAAACCCTGCATGAAGCATTGATAGATTTATATGAGCGTGTTGGCTACTTCAAGGAAGGCCTTCAGTCTTTGACGTTAAAAGGAAAAGACGGGGCAGAGCAAATTGCGGGGCTGCTGTCTTCTTTCCGCGCGCAGGCGCCTGAATCAATTGCAGGCATCCGGGTCGAAGCCGTAGAAGATTATCAGACAGGGGAGCGTACGGCGATTGCTACGAATGAAAAACAGCTGATCGAGCTGCCTTCTTCAAATGTATTAAAATATTTCCTTGAAGATGGAACGTGGGTGTGCGCTCGTCCATCGGGAACAGAACCAAAAGTGAAATTTTACTTTGGGGTAAAAGCCGATTCGTTGGAGGAAGTAACGGAAAAGCTTGCACTCGTTCAAGAAGATTTCATGGCGCGTGTAAATGAAATGCTGAAATAATGATCAAGAGCTGGCGGCTTCTTTGGGCTGCAGCATATAAAAAAAGAGGCGGATGAAATCCGCCTCTTTTTTCATGTTTAATGGGCGTACGCATACACATAGATTCAGGGGGGATTCGGATGAAGCATGCTGATCTTCAATATGCAATCGAAGAAATTACAGATATTGCTGCAGGATTCGGGCTTGATTTCTATTCAATGCGTTATGAAATTTGCCCGGCAGATATTATTTACACTTTTGGTGCTTATGGAATGCCTGCCCGTTTTTCGCATTGGCGGTTTGGGAAGCGATTTTACAAAATGAAGCTCCACTATGAGATGGGGCTCAGCAAAATATACGAGCTGGTAATGAATACAGATCCGTGCCAGGCTTTTTTGCTCAATACAAACTCACTCGTTCAAAACAAGCTTATTGTTGCCCATGTTTTAGCTCACTCGGACTTTTTTAAAAATAATGTCCACTTTGAAAAAACAAATAACCAAATGGAAAAATCAATGGCTTCTGCAGCAGAGCGGATCAGCCAGTTAACAGATGAACATGGAATTGAGCAGGTGGAAGCTTTTCTTGACGCCGTTTTATCCATTGAGGAGCATGTAGATCCCCTGGCACATATCGGCTCTCATCAAATCGACGAGCCATTCACTCACCGTTACGAATACGATGATCTTTGGGAAAAAGAATCGGCTCCCAAGCAAGTAGAGGAAACATTTTTTGAAAAAGACCTTCTTGCTTTTATCGCTGCGAACAGTCCGGTTTTAACAGACTGGCAGCGTGAAATTGTCATGTTAATCCGGCAGGAGATGCTTTACTTCTGGCCGCAGATGGAAACAAAAATTATGAATGAAGGCTGGGCCTCTTACTGGCATATGAAGATTATGAGAGAGCTGTCCTTAACAGAATCTGAGGCCATTGAATATGCGCGTTTGAATGCGGATGTTGTACAGCCGTCTAAAATGGGCATCAACCCTTATTATCTTGGGGTTAAATTATATGAATACATTGAAAAACAATATGGAAACCGCGAGATTTTGTTTGATATCCGCGCCAGAGAATCCGATATTTCTTTTCTCCGCAACTACTTGACGAAAGAATTTGTTGAGCAGGAGGATCTGTATTTGTTTGAGAAAAAAGGAGCCCACTGGACGATCACTGATAAGGAGTGGGCATCGGTGCAGGATCAGCTTGTTTCCTCAAAGGTAAACGGAGGATTCCCATCTCTTTACGTCACAGACGGAAAAGAAGACCTGCATATTTTACATTCGTATGAAGGAAAAGAACTGGACGTTGGATATTTGGAGCAAACCATTCCAAATCTCTATACGTTATGGGGAAAACCCGTTCATTTAACAACCGTTATTGATGGACGGACGACTATTTTTACTTACGGAAAGGACGGGTTAAAAAGGAAGTATGGCGGCATGTTTACCGGTTAATGCCTTCGGGAACATTGAAAGAAAAGCCGTTCCGGAAAGAAGGCAGCAAGATATGGGATTTGTATTTATTTTACTTTATTTGGTCATTGTGGTGCTTGTCATTGAAATATCTGTAATCGCGTTTCACTTAACAGGACTTGAAAAAGAGGTAGCCCGGTATCAGGCGATTTCCATGCTGACAGGCACCGGATTTACAACAGATGAATCACAGCTTATTATTGATCATCCCGTACGACGCCGAATCAGTATGTTTCTCATTCTGTTCGGTGCTTTTTCATTGGCCGTTATTATCTCAGCGATTACCAATATTTTAGCTAATGACCTGCGCTTAAAGGAATTGATGATTATTAGTTCCGTACTGCTAGCCATTTACATTCTCGGTAAAACACCAGTGACTAAAAAGCTTCTTCAGCACCGATTTAAACATGAGATGAAAAAAAATCTAGATATTTCCGAACTGCCAGTGAAAGAAGCGCTTTTTCTTCAAGAAGATGACATTGTAACAGATGTAGTGGTAGAAGAAGGCACGAAGCTTGATGGAAAAAAGGTGGAGGATGTCTTTGAGCATGGGCATGATGCCAATTTGTTATTCATTAAAAGAGGAGAAGTAAATGTACGCGAGAATTTAACAGAGGAAACGATTCAGGCAGGTGACAAGCTGTACTTATACGGAAATAAAAAGGTGATTGAGAAGCTTACAAAAGAAACCGAATCAGACGATCCGCATTAAAGGCGGATGTCTGATTCGGTTTCTGCTAGTTTCTCTAAAATACGCCGTTTTTTATAAAGCATGATGGCGGTATCGGACAATTCTTCAATCATCGAGCGGTTTGACAGTGCTCCGAAAACAATGCCCACTACGGGCACAAGACGAAACACTTTCTTTAAGCTGTATTGCTCTCTGTAGGAAAGCACCACTTCCCGCCAGCCCTGCATTTGCGAAATCATTTCTTTGCTGCTCCCCCGATCGGCATAGTTCGCAATTTCTTTTAAAATAGATTGTTTCCCAACAATATCGGAGGAAGAAAATTGCAGGCATTTAATAATGAAAATCCGTTCTTCCCGCTCATTAGGATCATATCCATAAGCCACAGCGATTTCTTGAAGCATCTTTAGAGAGATCGCCAATGTGGCAGGGATATCAACCGCCAGCGTAAAAATGCCTCCAATGCCTGTTGTAGCACCTTGAACGGTAGCGGCGCCCGCATGCGATTTTTGAATCGAAAAAGCAGTCTCGTCCATAACGGAAATCGGCAGTTTTTTTACGTCTTCTATAGAGTGAACAGGTACTTCGGCGTTACGCTCCAGCTTTTTTAAGATGCTGTCCTGCCTCGTTAAATACTTGCCGCCGCTTTGAATATAATAGCCGAGTTCATCTAGCAGCGAGCCAATTTTTCGCTGAATAAAAGAAGGAGTCAGTTTATCAAGGATAGCAAAAGGAAGACGGGCTGCACGGTCCCAAATCCACAATCCTTTTTGATCCTTTTCCCACTGCCCAATTTGCTGCAGCTGTTCGATCAGTGTTTGTTTTGTTTCCATAATTATAATCCCTGCCTCTCTAAATGAGTTATACGGATGCTAAAAAATTTAGTTTCAAAAAAAAATACCCTCGCTGGCCCAACCGCAAAGGCGTAAAGGTTTAAATAAGTTGTTTTTTAAGCTCCTGTATCTTTACAGCAAGCTCATCGCACACTTCCTGATAAGCGGCCCATCGATCAGTTAAATGATCACAATGTATTGGATTGAATATATTCCATCGTAACACTTTCTGCTCGGATTCATTCAAAAGAGCAGGGAGGCTATCACGTTGAAAATCATAAATAGCAACCACGATGTCCGCCTCATTTACGAGCTGAGGCTTCAGCGAATACGGTGTTTTACTCTCGATGTCAATGTTTACTTCTTTCATCGCCTTAACAGGAAGGGCGTCATAGTCTGCACGTGAGCAAGCAGCGCTGATTACATTCCAGGAGGGCTCATTTAATCTTGCCGCCCATCCTTCTGCCATCATGCTCAAATGATTAAACGGTGACAGAAATAAAATAGTTTTATTTTTCATACCGGTTGACCCCTTTGACGTGGTGGTTATATTCTTTTATACCCCGATTTTCATAATGATAAGCGCTCCTGTAAAATTTGTTGCACAAAGTGAATATTAAGGTATAGTTCCAAAGACTTGCAATAACCAAAAAAGAAGTAAAAACGCTAAGGAATCAAAGAATAAAAACAGGGGTTTAGATCTTTAAAAGGAGTGGTATGTTACTTCTTAAAATACCGCTGTTATTTTACGTGTTTTTAGTAGAAAAAAAGCAAGGATTTGCACAGTCAAAAAGGGGTGAGTAAATGAAAAAAATGAATTTAACCACCAAGATTGTGGCAGCGCTTGTCCTCGGAGCGATTGTCGGTCTCCTTTTAAACTTGACTGCACCAAATGTATTTGAAGTACTGAATACGTATTTATTCGTACCGGTCGGGCAGATTTTCCTGAGCCTGATTAACATGCTTGTTGTGCCACTTGTTTTCTTTTCCATTGTGCTTGGATCGGCCGGTCTTGGCGATCCACAAAAGCTGGGTCGTATTGGTGCAAAGACGATAGGCTATTTTTTAATTACAACGTGTATCGCGGTTATCATCGGCTTGATCCTTGCTGCTGTGATTCAGCCGGGCGCAGCCGGAGAGTTTGATACAGCAGGCGCTGAATTCTCAACAGAAGAAGCACCGCCTGTCAGTGAAACGCTTATGAATATTATTCCGAAAAATCCTATCAATGCGATGGCAGAAGGAAATATGCTTCAACTAATTGTATTTGCCGTTTTTATCGGCTTTGCCCTGACTGCACTTGGCGAAAAAACAAAAGGCATCCTCAGTTTAGTGAACCAGGGAAATGAAATTATGATGTATTTGGTAGGGCTTGTTATGCGGTTTGCGCCATATGGAACCTTTGCTTTAATTGCTACAGCAATTGGCACACAAGGCTGGAATGCCATTC
This sequence comes from Domibacillus sp. DTU_2020_1001157_1_SI_ALB_TIR_016, assembly GCF_032341995.1. Classification (NCBI taxonomy): domain Bacteria; kingdom Bacillati; phylum Bacillota; class Bacilli; order Caryophanales; family Bacillaceae; genus Domibacillus; species Domibacillus sp. DTU_2020_1001157_1_SI_ALB_TIR_016. The sequence continues at coordinate 2,660,617 of NZ_CP135439.1, read as the reverse complement.
TGGCAATGGGTTCATACATGCTTGTTGTATTAGCGGCATTGTTTATCCACAGCGCCATCACATATGGGGGCACCGTTGCTTTCCTGGCGAAGAAAAATCCTCTTTGGTTTTTTAAAAAGTTTGCTCCGGCAATGGGAGTCGCATTCAGTACATCAAGCAGTAATGCGACGCTGCCTGTTTCCATGGAAGTAGCCCAAAGAGATCTGAAAGTGCCTGAGCCAATCAGTTCATTTGTACAGCCGCTTGGCGCAACCATTAATATGGATGGAACCGCTATCATGCAAGGGGTAGCAACGATGTTTATTGCCCAGGCTTATGGAATTGATCTTACAATGGGAGAACTGGCGACTGTCGTCCTAACAGCTGTTTTGGCCAGCATTGGAACAGCTGGTGTACCCGGCGTCGGGCTTATTATGCTGGCGATGGTGCTTGGCAGTGTCGGACTGCCGGTTGAGGGAATTGGTTTAATTATCGGAATTGACCGTCTGCTTGATATGACACGGACGGCTGTTAATATCACAGGTGATGCAGCATGCGCTCTGTACGTTGGGGAAACAGAAAAAAACAGAAACCTTCAAGCGGTTGGCCGCGCATAGGAACGAGTAAAGAGGGAAATAGACACAAATCTGTTTCTCTTTTTTCGTTCAAAGGGCCGTTTATCCTTTATAATAAGCATATCAACAAAGAAAAGGGGCTAAACACATGAACCTTGGATTTGGCGAAGTTGCCATTATTTTGATTGTCGCCTTGTTGTTATTTGGACCGAAGAAATTGCCACAGCTTGGACGCGCCGCCGGCCAGACACTTCATGAATTTAAGCGCGGCATGAAAAACGTTATGGACGACGACGATACAGATGAGCAAAAGAAAATAGACTCAAAATAAGCAAGCAGGGCCGTGCGCACTGCTTGTTTTTTTATGGAGGTAGCCAGGTAGCTGCTTTATGTACCAAAAAAAGGCATGTAACTTTTGAGCCTCTCATTCGTACTAGAAAACAGGGCCTGTTTTATCATATTCGTTGCAATTTAGCGAAATGTGCTTAAAATGAGAAAAGGCCGCATGTATCACAAAGAAGGGAACCAAACAAAATGAAAGTAGTTATGAGAATGATCCAAACTCTCTGGCGAAAGTTTCACCTGACCCAAATTGCTATTTTGCTTGCTGCAATCGTTGTTTTGGCAGGCCTTGGTGCAGGTTTTTATTTTATGAAATCCGCCGACGTGGAAACATTAAAGCAAGGACTCTCACAGTCAACCATTATTTATGATAGAGACGGAGACAAAGCAAGTAAACTCTCTGCAACCCGAACGAACAGTGTATCGATCGAAAAAATGCCGGAGCATCTGCAGGAAGCGATTGTGGCAGTGGAAGACAATCGTTTTTACGAACATGGCGGGTTTGACGTAAAAGGCATTTTCCGTGCTGCCTTTACCAACCTTATGGCAGGTTCAAGGGTACAGGGAGCCAGCACGCTGACGCAGCAGCTGACGAAAAACGCGCTTCTGTCGCCGGAAAAAACATACCGGCGGAAAATAGAAGAATTGTTTCTCGCTATTGAGATTGAAAAAGTATACAAAAAAGAAGAGATTTTAGAAATGTACTTGAATACAAGCTATTTCGGAAATGGAGCTTGGGGAGTGCAAAACGCAGCTAAAAGATATTTTGGAAAAGACGTTTCCGAGCTGACTCTTGCGGAGTCGTCTATGCTTGCCGGAATGGTAAAGGCGCCATCACGTTACAATCCGATCGACAGCATGGATAACGCAGTTGACCGCCGCCAGGTTGTGTTAAATCAGATGGTGAAATACGGTTATCTTACCGAGAATGAAGCAGACGAAGCTGCCAATACAGAAGTAACGCTCAAGGATGCAAGCGGTGATCCGCTGAAAGGAAAGTACGCTCATTACGCCGATGCTGTCATCAATGAAGCGATCTCACGCTACGGTTTAACGCAGGACGATCTCCTGTCGCAAGGTTACAATATTTATACAGCGATGGACCAAAACGTACAGGCCGGGCTGGAAGACGTATATGAAAACAGTACAGTTTTCCCTCAAACAGTCAACGGAGAAGATACACAAAGCGCGGCTGTGTTAATGGATCCAAAAAGCGGCGGCGTTTTAGGGGTTGTCGGCCGGCGGGGCGAACACGTTTTCCGCGGCTTCAGCTTTGCTACTCAGATGAAAAAGTCACCAGGCTCCACCATTAAGCCGCTGGCTGTATATACGCCTGCTCTTGAAGAAGGTTATAAACCAACCGATATGCTGGTGGATGAAAAAATGTCTTTTGGAAAAGGTGAAGGTGCGTATTCTCCGTCTAACTACAGTGATACGTATGAAGGAGAAATGCCAATGTACCGGGCGATTGAAAAGTCAGCGAACGTGCCGGCCGTCTGGCTCTTAGACCAAATTGGCCTGTCAAAAGGCGTTAATTCCTTAGAGCGTTTTGGCCTTGAGGCAAAAGATCCAAAGCTGGGGTTAGCCCTTGGTGATATTACGCCTGGTGTGTCCCCCCTTCAAATGGCTGAAGCCTATTCAGCGTTTTCAAATGACGGTGTTCGAAAAGAAACATTTTTCATTCAAAAAATTATCGGCCCTGAAGGAGAAATCAAGCCAAAATGGGAGCCGAAGGAAGTTAAAGTAACGTCAAAAGAAGTAACCGACGAAATGACAGCCATGCTTCTCGGGGTAGTAGAGAGGGGATCCGGCAAACGCGCCCAGGTAGATGGGGTAGATATTGCCGGGAAAACCGGTTCTACACAAGTGCCGATCGAAGGCATTGACGGCACTGAAGACCAATGGTTTGTCGGATACACACCGAACCTGGTAGGGGCTGTCTGGGTTGGCGTAGAAGAAGTAAGTAAAACAAATTACATGACAACCAACAGTTCGGATGGGGCTGTACCGTTATTTGGTGAAGTTGTGTCTAAGATTCTTCCTTACATCGGAGAAACTTCGTTTGATGTAGACGCCATTGATGACAATGCAAAGCCTGAAGAGGAACATTGGTATGATGGAATCGTAGAAAAATGGAACGAATGGTTTTAAAAACGAAAGCCGGATGCTTATTCATCCCGCCTAAGACTGACGACTTTGTCGTCAGTCTTTTTTTATGAACGTTTCCATTGTCGAAAAGGGGCAGCCGCCTATGGGACTAGCAGGCCAGTTCAAGCCGATTTAGCCGCATAACGCCGGATACGAATCAATACCTGTCCCATGCAAAAGCGAGCCCGTGGGCCCAAAACATGTCGCGCTTCTAGCATGCAAAAAACAAAAAGGTACTTTAACAAATCATTTTATTTTTCTGCCGTTCTAATCTGGATGATTATTCACCAGTCTTTTTACATATACATAGCGGGAAGCGTTCACAAAAAAGAAACTTTAAAAATAATTTAGTCTTGTCAGAAAATTTGACAGAAAAGGTGTTGACCAAAGTCGAAAAGAGCGGTATTATTGTGACCACAATATAAACTTAATTTTCAGATTAAATAAATGATTTTTACAGATTATTGAGCAATTTGAAAGGCAAGTCATCATGGGGGAGATACAATGCGCAGTGATATGATTAAAAAAGGGGTTGAACGTGCCCCGCACCGTAGCTTGTTGTATGCTGCTGGTGTAAAAACGGCGGATTTACATAAGCCATTTATCGGCGTATGTAATTCCTATATAGATATTATTCCAGGACACGTTCACTTAAACAAATTTGCTGAAGTCGTAAAAAAAGAGATTCGTGAAGCTGGCGGCGTTCCGTTCGAGTTTAATACAATCGGCGTAGATGACGGTATCGCAATGGGCCATATTGGCATGCGTTATTCTCTTCCAAGCCGCGAGCTGATTGCCGATTCAGCTGAAACAGTCATTAATGCGCATTGGTTTGACGGAGTGTTTTACATTCCAAACTGTGACAAAATTACACCAGGTATGCTTATGGCCGCTGTGCGGACAAACGTACCAGCTGTGTTTGTGTCAGGAGGACCGATGGAAGGCGGCGTTTCTTCCACAGGGAAACCATTAACGCTGACGTCTGTATTTGAAGGAGTCGGAGCTCACCTTTCCGGCAAAATGTCAGCGGAAGAGCTGCTCGATATCGAGTCGAATGCTTGTCCGACTTGCGGGTCTTGTTCAGGGATGTTTACCGCTAACTCCATGAACTCGTTGATGGAAATGCTCGGGCTTACACCGCCTGGAAACGCAACGATTGTGGCAACTAGTCCTGAACGCCACCGTTTAATTAAAGAAGCAGTCGGATACTTGATGAACGCAATTGAAAATGATTTAAAACCGCGTGACATCGTAACAGAACGGGCGATTGATGATGCTTTTGCTCTTGATATGGCGATGGGCGGTTCAACAAATACAGTTCTTCACACATTAGCCATTGCAAATGAAGCAGAAATTGAGTATGATTTAAATCGTATAAATGAAGTAGCCAATAGAATTCCATATTTGGCAAAAATAAGTCCAGCATCAGACTACACAATGGATGATGTTAATAAAGCAGGCGGCATCAGCGCGATTATCCGTGAACTGTGCGTGCTTGAAAATGGCATTGACGGCGATCGCTTGACGATCACGGGCAAAACCGTTTATGAAAATGTTAAAGATGCCCATATCACGAATACAAACGTAATTCGGACGAAAGAAGATCCATACAGCCCAGTCGGCGGCCTTTCCATTCTATACGGAAATATTGCCCCGCTTGGCGGAGTTATTAAAGTAGGAGCCGTTGATCCATCTATTAAAACATTTGATGGAGAAGCAATCGTATTTGACTCGCAGGAAGAAGCTATTGAGAACATCAATAATGGAACCGTTAGAGAAGGCCACGTCGTCGTAATCCGGTATGAAGGGCCAAAAGGCGGACCGGGTATGCCGGAGATGCTGACTCCAACATCAGCGATCGCTGGCCGTGGACTTTCGACAAAAGTCGCGCTTATGACAGACGGCCGTTTCTCTGGTGCATCACGTGGTATTTCAATCGGACACGTTTCACCAGAAGCAGCTGAAGGCGGACCAATTGCTTTTATCCATAATGGCGACCGAATCAAAATTGACCTGACAAATCGTACACTGAACGTTGACTTGTCAGAAGAAGAGCTGGCAGCACGCCGTGCAGATTTTGTACAGCCGGAGCCGAAAATTAAAAAAGGCTGGCTTGCTCGTTATTCTAAGCTTGTTACTTCTGCTAATACCGGCGGAGTTATGAAAATTTAACATATGTATTGCATATAAATCGTTGACGAGGAAAAAGTGTTAGGAACTGCATTTCACAGAGAACCGGTTATAGCTGAGAGCCGGGAGTGCATCCTAATCGCGACATCCCCTCTGAGTGCTTTTCTGAACGTCATCCAGTAGGAAAAGCCGGGTGCTGAGCTACCCGTTACCAAAACGAGCCGGTTATCGGTTCATAAGGCGGATTTTTGTAAGAAAATTCGTGAATCAGGGTGGTACCGTGAAAAGGAGAAGTCTTTTCACCCCTGCGTTGCTGTTTCGGCAGTCGCAGGCGTGAAAGGACTTTTCTTTTTGCTTTAAAACGGGTATTTGTACCTTTGTAAAGAAGAACCCTCTTGCCAATACGGACAAAAAACCATTATTTGGAGGAGATCAAAATGAGTCAAAATGCAAAAGCACCGGAATTGAAATTTGAAAATGAACCAGTTAAAAGAACAGAGCCAATGAATGGTGCCGACCTATTTGTCGAAACATTGAAAAATGAAAACGTAGAAGTGATGTTTGGTTATCCAGGCGGTGCGGTTCTTCCATTATATGATGCACTTTATAAAAATCCGATCCGTCACATTCTTGCCCGGCATGAGCAGGCAGCTATCCATGCAGCAGAAGGATATGCCCGTGTTTCTGGCAAACCAGGTGTTGTATTGGCCACATCTGGTCCTGGAGCAACAAACCTTGTAACGGGTATTGCGGATGCCATGATGGATTCTCTGCCGCTTGTAATCTTTACAGGACAGGTAGCCACTGGCGTCATCGGATCAGATGCATTCCAGGAAGCTGATGTAATCGGTATTACAATGCCAATTACAAAACACAACTATCAGGTTCGCTCAATGGAAGATCTTCCAAGAATCGTCCATGAAGCTTTCCACATTGCTACAACTGGCCGTCCGGGTCCTGTTTTAATCGATATTCCAAAGGACATTGCAACGACAATCGGGAATGCAGAATTTGTAGATGAACTGAATCTGCCGGGATACCAGCCGAACTTTAAACCGAACAGCCTCCAGGTGAAAAAGCTTCGCGGTGCGCTCGCAAAAGCGAAAAAGCCGGTTATTTTAGCTGGTGCAGGTGTTCTTTTTGCAAAAGCATCTGGAGAATTGCTCGAATTTGTCGAAAAAATGCAAATTCCAGTTGTAAACACACTGCTTGGCCTTGGCGGATTTCCAGCTGATCATCCACTGTTCCTTGGAATGGGCGGAATGCATGGAACATACGCGGCCAACACAGCTCTTTATGAAGCAGACCTGTTGATCAACATCGGCGCTCGCTTCGATGACCGCTTAACTGGAAATCTGGTTCATTTTGCTCCGAATGCAACGGTCGCGCATATTGATATCGACCCGGCAGAGATTGGCAAAAACGTTCCAACCCATATCCCAATCGTAGCGGATGCAAGAGAAGCCTTGAAAAAAATTCTCAGCCTTGATCTAGAAGTGCCGCAGGCAGAAGAATGGCGCCAAAAGCTTCAAAAAGACAAGGAAGACAATCCGCTTTGGAATACAGAAGGCGGGGAAGGCATCTCTCCTCAATCATTAATGCGCATTATTCATAATGTAACGAATGGAGACGCAGTAGTCACAACAGATGTTGGCCAGCACCAGATGTGGACAGCGCAATACTACGGATTCAAAAAACCAGACCAATGGGTAACATCAGGTGGGCTTGGAACAATGGGCTTTGGTTTCCCATCTGCGATCGGCGCGCAAATTGCAAAGCCGGATAAAACAGTCGTGGCGGTAGCCGGTGACGCAGGCTTCCAAATGACTTTGCAGGAGCTTGGACTTGTTGCAGAATTGAAGCTGCCGGTTAAAATTGTCATTTATAATAACCAGGCGCTTGGTATGGTACGCCAGTGGCAGGAAACATTTTACGAAGAGCGGTATTCTCAATCATTGATTCCGGTTCAGCCGGACTTTGTTAAACTGGCCGATGCTTATGGCATTCGCGGCTATGTCGTTACAACAGAGGAAGAAGCAGAAAAAGTTATGCGTGAAACGCTGACAGATAACGAGCCTGTATTGATCGATTGCCGTATTAAACCGAAAGAAATGGTTTATCCGATGATCGCACCAGGCAAAGGACTTCATGAAATGATCGGGGTGAAACCGCAATGAGAAGAATTGTAACAGCAACTGTGTTGAACCAAAGCGGTGTTTTAAACCGCATCGCCGGCCTGTTTACACGCCGCCAATTTAATATCGAAAGCATTACAGTAGGTGCGACTGAAACAGAAGGCGTATCAAAAATGACGTTCGTTGTCCAAGTGGAAGACGACCGCATGGTAGAGCAAGTTGTCAAACAACTGCATAAGCAAATTGACGTGTTAAAAGTCAGTGACATTACTGAACAGGCAATTGTTACACGCGAGCTTGCTCTTATAAAAGTGATGACCACTCCGCAAACGCGTGCTGAAATCAACGTAATCATTGAACCATTCCGGGCGACCATTATTGATGTTGCGCGAGACAGTGTGACCATTCAAGTTGTCGGAAACTTCGAGAAAATCGAAGCAATGATTGAACTTCTTCGCCCTTACGGCATCAAAGAAGTGGCACGTACGGGACAAACAGCGATTAAACGCGGTTCCCAGCGGTTTGTGTCAGACTCAAAACAGGTTTCTATTTTAAATTAAAATAAAAAACAAAAAACAATCTTGGAGGATGAAAAAAATGACAAAAGTTTATTACAATGGTGACATCAACGAAGCGGTACTTGCAAACAAAACAGTAGCTATCATCGGTTACGGTTCACAAGGGCATGCACACGCATTGAACCTTCGTGAAAGCGGCGTAAATGTTGTAGTAGGTCTTCGCCCAGGGAAATCATTTGATCAAGCAACAGCTGACGGCTTTGATGTAAAAACAGTTCGCGAAGCAAGTGCTGCAGCGGATATCATTATGATCCTTCTTCCAGATGAATATCAAACAGCAGTATACAAAGAAGAAATCGAGCCAGTATTAGAAGAAGGCAACGCGCTTGCATTCGCTCACGGCTTCAACGTTCATTTTAACCAAATCACACCGCCTGCAAACGTAGACGTATTCCTTGCTGCACCAAAAGGTCCTGGCCACTTAGTTCGCCGTACGTATGAGCAAGGTGCTGGTGTACCGGCATTGTTTGCGATCTACCAAGACTACACAGGCCAAGCAAAAGACATTGCTCTTGCTTACGCTAAAGGCGTTGGGGCAGGCCGTGCAGGTATTTTGGAAACAACATTCCGTGAAGAAACAGAAACAGATTTGTTCGGTGAGCAAGCCGTTCTTTGCGGCGGTACAGCTGAGCTTGTAAAAGCCGGTTTTGAAACGCTTGTAGAAGCTGGATATCAGCCGGAAATTGCTTACTTCGAGTGCCTGCATGAATTGAAATTGATCGTAGACCTTATGTATGAAGGCGGTCTTGCTGGTATGCGCTACTCAATCTCTGATACAGCTCAATGGGGTGACTACGTGTCAGGACCACGCGTTATCACAGCTGAAACAAAAGCACGCATGAAAGACGTATTAACAGATATTCAAACAGGTAAATTCGCTAAAGGCTGGCTGCAAGAAAACCAATTGAACCGTCCTGAGTTTACAGCCATTACTCGTCGTGAAAGCGAGCATCAGCTTGAAGTAGTCGGAAAAGAGCTTCGTGCCCTAATGCCATTTATCAAGCAAAACCAAAAAGCGGAAAGCGTGAAAAACTAATCGTTTTTCAACTAGTTTAAAGAAGTTATTTCAAGCAACGGAGGGATTTACGTGAAGAAGAAAATTGCCATTTTGCCGGGCGATGGAATCGGCCGGGAAATCGCATCAGGTGCCGCGTCTGCTCTTGAAGCAGTCGGTAAACGCTTTGGCCACGAATTTGAGATAGAATACGCTGATATTGGGGGTGCTGCAATTGATTCGCACGGGACGCCGCTGCCAGAATCAACGCTGGCACTTGCCAAAGAAAGTGACGCGATTTTGCTCGGTGCGGTAGGAGGTCCTAAATGGGACAGCCTGCCGTCGGCCCAACGCCCGGAGCGCGGCCTGCTTGCTATTCGGAAGGAGCTTGGCTTATTTGCCAACTTGCGTCCGATTCCATCATTCCAAACGCTTGTGCAATCTTCTCCGCTAAAGCCTGAAATTGCCGGAAAGGTCAATATGCTCATCGTGCGTGAATTGACGGGCGGCCTGTACTTCGGGAAACCGAGCGAACGCCGCGGTGAAAACAACGAAGTCGTAGTGGATACTCTTCAATATACACGGGCGGAAATCGAGCGCATCGTTATTAAAGCATTCGAATTCGCAAAAGCACGTGATGGGCGGCTTACATCCGTTGATAAAGCCAACGTGCTGGAGTCGAGCCGGATGTGGCGTGAAATTGTCAATGAAAAAGCAGCAGACTATCCAGAGGTTACAGTTGACCATATGTACGTTGATGCGGCAGCTATGAAGCTGATTTCTAGTCCGGGCCAGTTTGACGTTATCGTAACAGAAAACTTATTCGGCGATATCTTAAGCGATGAAGCGTCCATGATTACAGGTTCACTTGGCATGCTGCCATCGGCAAGTTTATCGGAAAGCGGCCTTGGGCTGTATGAGCCGGTTCACGGTTCGGCACCAGATATTGCCGGCCAGAACAAAGCGAATCCGTTGGCTATGATTCTGTCCACTGCTCTTATGCTGAAATATTCACTGGATATGCGCGCTGAAGGTGAAGCCATTGAGCGGGCTGTGCAATCTATTTTAAATGACGGATACTGCACACCAGACTTGCAAATGGAAGGCAGCACAGTGGTAGGAACAGATAAAATGATTGAGCTTGTTACAAGCCGTATCGCTGAAGAAACAACAGCATCGGCCGGCGAAGTTGTATACATGTAAAGGAAACGCCACGTGGATTCAACCTTCTTCTGTAACATTTGCAGAAGAAGGCGGGGTCCTCGTTTTTTATCAAAATGCACATAAGAGGGGGGCTGTACAATGACGAAAAAAACGGTTATCGAAAAAATTTGGGAAAATCACGTTGTAAGCAGAGAAGAAGGGAAGCCGGATCTGCTCTACATCGATTTGCATCTTGTCCACGAAGTGACATCACCACAGGCATTTGAAGGATTACGTATGAACGGACGCCGTGTCAGACGGCCCGATTTAACATACGCCACTATGGATCACAACGTTCCAACAATCAATCGCCACATTGTTAATGACCCAATTTCCAAAACACAGATGGAAACATTAAAACAAAACTGCCGTGAGTTCGGCATTGAATTAGCCGATATTGATCACCCAGACCAAGGGATTGTGCACGTTATCGGGCCGCAGCTTGGTCTTACACAGCCGGGCAAAACAATCGTCTGCGGCGACAGCCATACATCAACGCATGGTGCGTTTGGTGCACTTGCTTTCGGTATCGGAACAAGTGAAGTAGAACACGTACTTGCTACCCAGACGATTTGGCAAAAGAAGCCGAAAACATTGCAAATTAAAGTAAATGGCAAGCTTGGTTTTGGTGTTCAAGCGAAAGACATTATATTAGCGATTATTGCAAAGTTTGGTGTAAATGCCGGGACGGGCTATGTAATGGAATTCACAGGTGAAGCTATTCGCTCTCTTTCTATGGAGGAGCGCATGACAATCTGCAACATGTCCATCGAAGCTGGAGCACGTGCAGGTCTTGTCAGCCCAGATATGACGACTGTTGAATATTTACGCGGCCGTCGTTATGCACCACAGGGTGAAGAGTTTGAAGAAGCAGCGAAAACTTGGCTTGCTCTTGCATCTGATGAAGGTGCAGAATATGACAAAACGCTGGAAATCGACACTGCAGAAATTGAGCCGCAAATGACATGGGGAACGAACCCATCAATGGGCAGCGGTATTTCAGGTGTTGTTCCGTCACCGGATAACTTTGAACGAGAAGCGGACAAAGAATCTGTACGCCATGCGCTTGAGTATATGGGACTTGAATCGGGTACGAAATTAACTGAAATTCCGGTTGATTATGTATTTATTGGTTCCTGCACAAACTCTCGTTTAAGCGATTTGCGTGCTGCTGCAGAAGTGGCAAAAGGACGCAAAGTACAGGATCATGTAACAGCTATTGTTGTTCCTGGTTCTCAAACGGTTAAACAGCAGGCGGAAGCAGAAGGACTGGATCAAATTTTTATCAATGCCGGATTTGAGTGGCGTGAGTCAGGCTGTTCAATGTGCCTTGCTATGAATGATGACATTGTGCCTCCGGGCAAACGCTGTGCTTCTACATCTAACCGTAATTTTGAAGGCCGTCAAGGCAGCGGCGCCCGCACGCACCTTGTCAGCCCCTCAATGGCGGCAGCTGCGGCGGTTACGGGCCGTTTTACAGATGTACGTGAACTAGCAGGCGTAAACCAATAAGAAGGAGGAGCCGTTATGGAACCGATCAATCAATTTACAGGAACAGTGTGCCCGATTAACCGGGCAAATATCGATACGGATCAAATTATTCCGAAACAGTTTTTAAAGCGCATCGAACGTCAAGGTTTTGGCCAATTTGTTTTTTACAACTGGCGTTTTGATGATGATGGCAACAAACGAGAGGATTTTATTTTAAATGACCCGCAATTTGCGGATTCCGAAATTCTAGTGGCCGGTGAAAACTTTGGATGCGGCTCTTCACGTGAGCATGCTCCGTGGGCTTTGCTTGATTATGGCTTCCGCGTTATTATTGCACCGAGCTACGCGGACATCTTCTACAACAATAGTGTTAAAAACGGAATTCTTGCCGTAAAGTTGACGGATGAGGAAGTGGAAACCCTGCTTCAAAAATCTTCCACACCGGGCTTTAAACTTCATATTAACCTTGAAGAGCAATCAGTGAGTGATGACAGCGGCTTTAAAGCTCACTTTGACATTGATCCGTACTGGAAGAAAATGTTGTTGAATGGCTGGGATGAGATCTCGGTTACGTTAACAGCTGAAGACCGCATTCGCCAGTTTGAAGAAAAAGTATACGGTAAACAATACAGCTAAATAAAAAAAGACCTTTCTACCAGAAAGGTCTTTTTTGGTTTATTAGAGCATAGATACAATCCATGATATGACAACGATAGCCCCAATGATCATTAAAATTGTTCTTAACATTCCGTTCACCCCACGCTTTATTTTGTTATACATAAGATTCCCTAAGGAGTGACAGCTTAAACGCAGAGAAGCAAAATGTTCAAGAATAAGAAGCATCCGTTCGTATATTGGTTTAGGGAAATAAACTACTTTTTTAAGATTTTGGGAATGATGGAGGGAAAAGCGGGAAAAGTGTAACGAGATACTATATTAAAGGAGGATACATAATGAACACTCGAATCGAACGGGATACGATTGGGGAAATTCAGGTACCGGCGGATAAATACTGGGGTGCACAAACACAGCGGAGCTTAGAAAATTTTCCGATTGGCACGGAAAAAATGCCAATAGAAATGATTTACGCCTTTGCTCATTTAAAAAAGGCGGCTGCCATTGTAAACGAAAGTCTTGGAAAGCTGCCCGAAGAAAAAATGAGTGCGATTTCGGCAGCTTGTGACGATATTCTGAACGGTGATATTGGTCCCGAGCATTTCCCGCTGGTCGTCTGGCAGACCGGAAGCGGCACGCAATCGAATATGAACGTAAATGAGGTTGTAGCACGGCGCGCCTCTGAAATCTCAGGGAAAGAAGAGTTTATTCACCCAAATGACGATGTAAATATGTCACAGAGTTCGAATGACACGTTTCCGACCGCCATGCACATTGCTTTGTATGATGAAACCGAAAAGCGTTTAAAACCGGCCCTAAAGCAATTTAAAAAAACCTTAAAGAAAAAAGAAAAAGCATTTATGGATATAATCAAAATCGGCCGTACCCATTTGCAGGATGCAACACCTTTATCCCTTGGGCAGGAAATATCCGGCTGGCGGCACATGATCGTCCGCAGTATCGATATGATTAAACTGGCCCAGCGGGAGCTGCTTTACCTGGCAATTGGCGGTACAGCGGTTGGTACCGGTATTAATGCCCATCCATCATTTGGTGAAAAAACAGCCGAACAGCTGGAAAAACAAATGGGCTATCCGTTTATTTCATCTCCTAATAAATTTCATGCACTGACAAGCCACGATGAAATTGTTTTTTTTCACGGCGCATTAAAATCGCTGGCAGCAGATGCAATGAAAATTGCCAATGATGTAAGATGGCTTGCCAGCGGGCCAAGAAGCGGTATTGGAGAGCTGACGATTCCGGCGAATGAGCCGGGAAGCTCGATCATGCCTGGAAAGGTAAACCCGACCCAAAGTGAAGCGCTGACGATGGCTGCTGTCCAGGTATTTGGCAATGATGCTGCGGTTGGATTTGCAGCGAGCCAGGGAAACTTTGAATTAAATGTGTTTAAGCCAGTTATTGTGTATAATACGCTGCAGTCGATTCGTCTTTTAGCTGACGGTATTGTCTCATTTGATGAACGATGTGCAGTCGGTATTGAAGCGAATATGGGACGTATCCAATCTTTAATGGAGCAGTCGCTGATGCTTGTAACGGCTTTAAACCCGCACATCGGTTATGAAAAAGCAGCAAGTATTGCGAAATCCGCTCACCAAAAGGGAACCACTTTAAAAGAAGCCGCTCTTGCATCCGGTTATGTAACCGAGGAGCAATATGAGCAGTGGATTGACCCGGGGAAAATGGTAAATCTGCCGAAAAAGAAATAAAAAACAATCCGCCTCAATATTTGAGGCGGATTGCTGGGTCATTACCCTATTACTTTTGGAAGCCGTTTAGTTGCTGTTCAGCCATGCGCACCAAACGTTTTGTGATTTCGCCACCAACTGAACCGTTAGCGCGTGATGTAGCGTCAGCACCTAGCTGTACACCAAATTCAGAAGCGATTTCGTACTTCATTTGGTCGATAGCTTGTTGTGCTCCTGGTGCAAGTAATTGGTTAGAACTGTTGTTGTTTGCCATAACTGTTCATCTCCCTATTTTTTAATTGGCCGGGTACTAACGGAGTTGCACCGCTACGATAAATCGTCCGGACTGCCGGATAAGACCCGCTGTTGATTGTAATCCTAGTATGGATTGAACTCTTTTCTTTATCCGCAATATTTGTAGGTAGTTGTTTCCACTAAAGGAAAATGCCTGTGGCAAGCGTTTTGGAAAGGGCTGTGCTATACTATGGATACAAAAAAACTGGCTTATAAAGTAAAAAGGGAGAGCAGAACGGGGAGATGGACGATGAAAACATACAATCGTGATGTGAAAAATCGGCTGAGCCGTATTGAAGGCCAAGTGCGCGGAGTTATGAAAATGGTGGAGGAAGACAAAGACTGCCGTGAAGTTGTCACGCAGCTTTCCGCCATTCGTTCCGCAGTCGACCGTTCAATCGGCTTAATTGTCGCGCAAAACCTGGAAGCATGTATTCGCAGTGCCCATGAAAACGGCGAAAAAGCCGATGATGCCATTCAAGCAGCAGTGAATATGATTGTAAAAAGCAGATGAAAAAACGATGCCGGCTCCCATTGGAACGGCATCGTTTTTTATAAAGAAAGGCGGGAAAACGTTGGGCATATTGTGGCTGGTATTGTTTATGGGTGTGATTGGAGCGCTGATCGGCGGTATAACAAATGCTATAGCGATCCGTATGTTGTTTCGGCCATATAAGGAATACTACATTGGCAAATGGCGCGTTCCCTTTACACCAGGGCTGATTCCAAAAAGAAAAGCGGAGCTTGCCAGGCAGATCGGAAAAGTGGTGGATGAACATCTGCTTACGCCAAGCAGTATTGAACAAAAGATGATAGAACCTGAATTTCGGGAAGAAATAAGAGCGGTTGTACAGACAGAGGCGAAAAAGTGGCTTCGGTCGGAGATCACGATTGCTGAGATCTTTCAAAAAGCACACATTTCACAGCCAGAGAAAAAAATAGAAGCACATCTTAAAAAATGGGTGGATGAAAAATACGCAAGCATAAAAGATTTTTACACAGATCAGCCTGTTAAAGAATCACTGCCGGCTGAGTGGCTGGACCGGGCAGAAGCAAAAATACCCGACATTTCATCATACCTTTTAACAAAAGGAGCTGATTATTTTTCCAGTGAAGAAGGGCGGCACCGGGTAAAACGGATGACAAACGATTTTTTATCTGAATGGGGACGAATCGGCAGCATGATTCGGATGGTGGTAGGCAATACATCTCTCGAAGAAAAAATTCGTCTGGAGATTGTAAAGTTTTTTACAAGTCCGGGAGCAAAAGATTTGGTCAATACCATGCTGAAAAACGAATGGGAACGAATGATTGACTGGAAATGGTCACACATACTTGAACATTTTTCAGATGAAAAAGCGCTTCAAAAAACGAAAGTGTTTATCTTCAATCAGCTTAATATAGAAGAATTATTGAACCGGCCAGTATCTCTTTATTTGGCGCCATATGAAGACAAGCTCATACGTGACTTTGTTCCAAAGCTTGCGGAGGAAGGATTGGCAAGAGCAGCAAAGCGCGTTCCTTCTATTATGCAAAAGCTGAAAATTGACAGTATTGTCCGCAGCCAGATTGAAGCATTTTCAACTGAACGGCTCGAAAGAATTGTTCTTGAAATTGCTCATCGTGAATTAAAAATGATTACATGGCTCGGAGCTCTGCTTGGCGGCTTAATCGGCATTTTGCAGGCTTTGGTTATGTCAGCGTTCTCTTTATAAAGGGAACGTCTGTTTATTCAAAATACTTCAAATTTTGGCTCCTTTTCGGTATGATAAAAGTGAAAAAGGGGAGGCGGCAAAATGAGATATGTACTTTGTTCCATTGAACACGAAACAGCTTATATTGATTTGAATCGTCCAAATGTGCTGAATGCCCTCAACGTGGATATGCTGAAAGAACTGTGCAGCTGTTTAAAAGAAATCAGCCGGAATGATGAAGTGGATATAGTCATTTTATCAGGGACAGGCCCTGTATTTTCAGCAGGCGGAGACATAAAAGAAATGCTGTCGGCAGCGAATGAAATGCCATTTGAGCCCGTTATGGAACTTATCTCAGACATCGCCCTTTATTTTTATACCATGCCGAAGCTGACGATCGCAGCGATTCATGGAGCAGCTGCTGGGCTTGCATTAAGCATTGCTTTAGCAGCGGATTTTGTTTTATGCGAAACGGATTCCAGGCTTGCTGTGAATTTTATTGAAATAGGTCTTATACCAGACGGAGGCGGACATTTTATGCTTGAGAACCGGCTCGGTGCTGCAAAAGCCAAGAAAATCATTTGGGACGGCAAAGTGATCAGCGGAGCGGAAGCAGCGGAGATCGGACTGGCAGACCGTTCTGTCATGCCCGGCACTGTTGGGAAAGAAGTGGAATATTTAATTAAAGAATTACAGCAAAAGCCTATCCAAGCCATGATCAAGACAAAGAAAATTATGGCAGATATGAACAGACCGCAGCTGTTAAAAACGTTAGAGCTTGAAAAGCAGGGGCAGTTGAAAATGCGGAGAAGCACCGACCATCAGGAAGGAATAGCGGCATTTTTAGAAAAAAGAAAGCCGGTATTTAACCGGCGGACAAAGGGCGCATTCATTAATTGAATGCGCTTTCTGCTTACTCAGTATGAAAAAGCAGCAATCTCCCGTCCGAAGACGTACAACGATATGTTTTATCCTCACCGGCGAGCTTTTGAATCAGCTCAAAGCTGTGTGTTTTTGCTGCTTCGTCTGAATCCGCTTCAAAGGACTGATCGAGCAGCTTTTTTCCGTTTTTTTCGAAGACAGTCAGCTTATACATGTTCAGCTTCAATCCCCCTTTATGTTGTTTCAATCATTGTATAAAATAAGGATGAAACAAAAAAGAGGCAGGAACAAGAAAGAACATATGATCTGTGGTATAATAGAAAGAAACGATGCAGGGAATAAGGAGGACGGTGCAATGGGAAAAGGCATTACACAGTATGAAGCAGGAGAAAGTGTTGACTGCTTTCTGATGATCCGCTCAGCGGTAAAAAGCACAGCGGTTAATGGAAATCCGTATTTAACGCTTATGCTTCAAGATACAAGCGGAGAAATTGAAGCAAAGCTATGGGATGCAAAAGAAGAAACAATCAAAATGTATACGCCTCAGACGATCGTAAAAGTGGCGGGAGATATTCAAAATTACCGGGGCCGTATGCAGCTGAAGCTTCGGCAGATTCGTCCAGCTTCTCCACAGGACGGAATGGATGCGGGTGACTTCGTTGAAACAGCGCCGCTCAGCCAGGAAGAGATGACGGAAACGATTACCCAGTTTATTTTTGAAATGAAAAATCCTCATATTCAGCGTATTACACGCGCGCTGTTGAAAAAATACCATCAGCCGTTTTTAGAGTATCCGGCTGCAACAAAAAACCATCACGAATTTGTTTCCGGGCTTGCATACCATGTTGTATCAATGCTGCAGCTGGCAAAGTCCATTGCCGATCTTTATCCATCGCTTGACCGTGACTTGCTGTATGCGGGTGTGATTTTACATGACCTTGGCAAAGTCATTGAACTTTCAGGGCCGGTAGCGACAACGTACACAGCAGAAGGAAACTTAATCGGTCATATTTCCATTATGGTCAATGAAATCGGCCAGATGGCGAAAGAGCTTGGTATTGAAGGAGAAGAAGTGATGGTGCTTCAGCATATTGTGCTGTCTCATCATGGAAAAGCAGAGTGGGGGAGCCCGAAGCCTCCGATGATCAAAGAAGCGGAAATGCTTCACTATATTGACAATCTTGACGCTAAAATGAATATGCTCGACCGTGCGCTCGAACGGACGAAGCCGGGCGAGTTTACTGAACGGATTTTTCCGCTGGATAACCGAACTTTTTACAAGCCGCGCTTTTCGAATTAAGAAAAAAGCACCCGTATGGGTGCTTTTTTGTTATTTTGCTTCTTCTGTCTGAGCAGCATCGCTGTTTGTTGTATCTTCTGTTGTAGAGGCATTGTCTTTTGTTGTGGTTCCTTCTTCAGTTGGAACAGTTTCCTCTGTCGTTGTAGCGTCTTCCGTGTCAAAAGCGCCTTTAAAGTCTTCGTCTTTCACTTCTACATCAGCGTCTTTCATCACTTTATCCAGCTTTTCTTGAAGCGCTGCAGAGTCTACTTTAGATTTTTTTAGTTCTTCTGTCATTTGGCTCTTCATTTTTTCAAATGAAGCTTTTTCTTTTTGATCCGTAATTTTAATGATATGGTAGCCATAATCTGATTTAACCGGCTCACTTACTTGATTTACTTTCAAAGTGCTCAGTGCTTTTGTAAATTCAGGTACAAATTGCGCGCGGCCGGCATTGTCGATCCAGCCAAGGCTGCCGCCATTTTCGGCAGATCCGGTATCCGTTGAATATTCTTTCGCAAGTTCCGCAAAGTCGCCGCCATCAGCCAATTTCTGCTTTACTTCTTTTGCTTTGGCTTCATCTTCTACAAGAATGTGGCTGACTTGAATTTCCGGC
Source organism: Domibacillus sp. DTU_2020_1001157_1_SI_ALB_TIR_016 (assembly GCF_032341995.1). Classification (NCBI taxonomy): domain Bacteria; kingdom Bacillati; phylum Bacillota; class Bacilli; order Caryophanales; family Bacillaceae; genus Domibacillus; species Domibacillus sp. DTU_2020_1001157_1_SI_ALB_TIR_016. The sequence continues at coordinate 2,641,956 of NZ_CP135439.1, read as the reverse complement.
TGCCATGAATCGTAATATTCTTTGACTTCTTTATCCGTTACTTTTATATCGGCAAGCGCTGCTTTTTCACGAAGAAGCTCGAGCTTTAGGAATTCTTTAAAGCCATCTTCATCAAGTCCGTATTGAGCCAAGAACATTTCATACTGGTCGCCCAGCTGTTCTTTTGCCGTTTTAACTTCTTTATCAAGCTCTTCATCCGTCACTTCATATTTGTCGGAAAGAACTTTTTTCTGCATTAGTTCCTGCAGGGCCTGTTCCATTTGCGGGCCGTATTTTTCTTTCATTTCTGCGTAAAGCTCCATGTCCGTTACGTCGCCAGCTTTTGATGTAGCGATAACGTTTCCTTCACTGTTTCCACAGCCGGAAAGCGCCAGCACGCCTGCTGCAAGCGATAATGGCAATGCCCATTTCTTCATGCAAAAAACAACTCCCTAATGTTCATTTAATCTCTATTCCACAGACAACTATAACACAGTTGCCGGCTTGGGAAAAGAAAAGACCCGTCTTCTGAAAAAGAACAGGCCTATACATATAATATTTCAATGTAAGAAGAGCAAAGTAAAATAACCATTAAAATATTTACGGTCCGGAATATTTTTTCATGCCGCTCTTCCGGAATTTCCTTTTGAATACACAGTAAGTTTGTCATTCGATTTATATGATACAAAATAAAGACGGAGAAAAGAATAAATGTAATAATTAATGCCGCCATATGATGCCCCCTCTGTAAGCTCTGTACCTTTAACTATATCAAAAGGTCGAAAAAATTGAAAATAGAACCCGCTTATAATGCTTCTATGAATCCATTTATTTCGATACCAGTACTTCCATTAATGCCTAATCATTGCATGGTCGGGGAAAGAAGACGAAGCTTCTCAGAAAGAAATTCAAGCAGAACCTTGCTGGCATAGACGGGCAGCGGTTTTTACACGGTCATATCAAAAAAGATTCCTTTAAGCGAACAGCTTTGAAAGAGAACAGGGTGTTAAGATTGGCCGGCCAGGACGTCTGCGGCAGGCTGGACCAATCAGGATAAAAAGCGGGGAACTGTTTGTTTGAACGGATTCGGAGAAAAAGAACGAACCGCTTTTCCCGCATAAAAAAGCATCCGGCCAGCAGTCTGCTTACTCGGACGCCTGTGAACGTTTAGCCCGCTTTAACTCTCCGTTTTCTTCATCGAAGTCCCGTTCGATATTGTGAATAGAGGTCTCAAAAATATTCATAAAATCATCCCCATAAATATTTCTAATAATCGCCATTAGTTCGACCATATCGGGGAACTTTCCAAATAATTCGCGCAGCGGCGCAGTACCAGAGAAGACGAGGTTGGATTCAGGATCATACTGCTCCATTAAATCAAAAATTAATTCTTGGCCGGCAGGCGTAATTTCGATATATGTATTTCGTTTGTCATCTTCTTTTTTAGAAAATGTCAAAAGACCGCGTTCCTCTAGTTTTTTAGAGAAGTTAAACGCCGTAGATACATGCATAACACCAAAATTAGCCACATCGGAGATAGAAGCCCCTTGTAAATGATGAGCAATCCATAAAATATGGTGTTCGTTAATATTTAAATCATAAGGTTTAATCCAGCGCTGCCAGTCTTTTTCGACTGCTTTCCATAGCGCTTTTGAAAGCTGGGCCATCCGCTGGCTGAACATAAATGCTTCTTTCATTGTATAATGATGGGTCGATGCAGAATCGTTTGCTTTATGAATGTCGTCCACCTCAAATCTATTATTTTATTGCTTTATATTATGCCAATAAAATAAAAAAATAGAAAGAGGAAATTAACGAAAATTTTTGAATAAGCTGAAAAATAAAATAAACGAAAAGGGAATTCCCTTTTCGTTTATTTTATTTGCCTGAGCCCGGCGGCTGCGGCAGAGTTTCCTGCAGGTCTTCAACGGTATGTTGAATATTGGAAATTTCTTTTTGAAGTGTTTTAACATTTGGCTCAATACTTTCTTTCCAAAGAGCCGCATTTGTTTTTAAACTATTTACTTTTTCAGGCACTTCCTGTTTCGCTGTTTGAACAAGATGCTTAACGGACTCTTTTACCTGGCCGGCATTATCCTTGATTTCCATCGAAGCCAGCTTGGCGGATACTTGCTTGTTTTTTAAATTTTTACGTGTTTCCTGTCCGCTTGCCGGCGCATTCAACAGCGCTGCCGCCGCACCGCCGGCAAGTCCAGCTGCAAATCCTGCAAATAGGGCTTTCTTATTCATGTTTTCCACCTCTTTAGTCATGTTATTCGTATCTACTCATACATATATGAATTATCGTTCCCGAAAAAAGAATCGGACAAACATCGGTCAGCGGCTTCTTCTTAAAGGCGAGAATGGATCAAAGAAGCAATTTGCGCTAAATCGTACTGGCCATTACTTTCTTTAAATGAAGGATGGAAGCCGTCATCTGTTCCGTAACGCGGAATTAAGTGCATATGGTAATGGAAAACCGTCTGTCCGGCTGTTTCACCGTTATTGTTTAATAAATTCAACCCTTTAGGAGAGAAGGCAGCTTGAATGGCCTTCGCTACTTTCTGTACCGATTCGAAGAAAGGGCCGGCTGTTTCTGAGTGAAGCTCGAAAAGGTTTTCATGATGTGCTTTTGGGATCACCAGTGTATGGCCTTTTGTTACCTGGCTGATATCGAGAAAAGCATAGACATTTTCGTCTTCATATACTTTTGCTGACGGAATGTCTCCTTTTATAATTTTACAAAATATGCAGTTGTCCATGATTCAGCACTCCTTTTATGTATTGGCTAAGAAAAGTGTAGCATACATTCCAGGTGCAGGGAACTATGTGCAAAAGGGATAATTTTGATATGATACGGGTAACGATTTGAGGAGAAAGGACGTTTTCGAATGTCATTATTATCTGTGGAAAATATTACCGGAGGATATACCCGGAAACCAGTACTGCACGACGTTTCATTTCAAGTCGGCAAGGGCGAGCTTGTCGGGCTGATCGGATTAAACGGAGCCGGTAAAAGTACAGCTATCAAGCATATTATTGGCTTAATGGAGCCGACGAAAGGAAGCGTTTCGATCAATGGGCGCACTCTTGAAGAAAATCCATCCGTGTACCGGCGCCAGTTTTCATTTATACCGGAAACACCGGTGCTTTATGATGAGCTGACACTTGAGGAACATATGCGGTTAACAGCCGCTGCTTATGGCTTATCAGAAGCGGAGTATGAAAAACGCATCGGCCCGCTTTTAAAAGAATTTCGTCTCGATGCAAAGATGAAATGGTTTCCGGCTCACTTTTCAAAAGGAATGAAACAGAAAGTGATGATTATGGGCGCGTTTTTAACGGAACCGGCACTTTATATTATCGATGAGCCATTTGTAGGACTTGACCCGCTCGGTATCCGTTCGCTTCTCGATCTAATGGATAACATGAAAAGAAGCGGTGCGGGCATTTTAATGTCCACACACATCTTGGCGACGGCGGAAAAGTATTGTGACAGATTTGTGATTTTACATGAAGGGCACGTGCGTGCGAAAGGCACAATGGAAGAGCTGCGCCGTAATTTCAGTATGCCGGGCGCTGCACTGGATGATATTTATGTAGAATTGACGAAGGAAGCAGCACTATGAATTTTTCAGCGAACGATTTGTTTAAAGAACGTGCTTCTGCATATTATGCGGAAATCCGCAAGTATACACGTTATATGTTTAATGATCATCTGGCTTTTGTGCTCGTTTTTGCGCTTGGGGCGGTTTTGTACTATTACAGCGGCTGGATACGCACCATTGATGAATCATTTCCGGCCCCTTTTATTATGGCAGCTGTGCTCGGTGCCGTGCTTGCCTGGAGCCCCGTTTACACCTATATAAAGCCGCCTGATACGGTGTACCTGCTTCCGCTTGAAAGTGAGTTGAAAGCTTATTTTCAAAAAGCGGTGTGGACGAGCTTTGCAGCACAAAGCTATGTACTCATTGCGCTGTTAGCTTTTGCTATGCCGATGTACGCAAAAGCCGCGGGAACAGGATATGAAAACTTTTTTGTATTTTTAGGCGCTGTTTTGGCCGCGAAGATCTGGAATTTATTTTGTCGTTTTCGTGCGTTAAACACGCTGACAGGCCAAACACGAACAATGGATATAGCAGTTCGTTTTCTGCTGAATGTCACTTTTCTATTGGCTGTTTTTTTAACGGAGTATGTATGGGCCGGTGCCGCTGTGCTGCTTGGACTGCTATGGCTGTTTTATATAAGACGGATCGGAAACCGTCCTTTAAAATGGGAACTGCTGGCTGAGCTTGAAGGAAAAAGAATGGCGGCTTTTTACCGGCTGGCGAATATGTTTACAGATGTGCCGCATTTGCGTGGAACGGTAAAGCGCCGTGCCTGGCTGGATGGCCTGCTGCCGGGACCCGAAAAGGGCACGTACACGTATCTGCTTTTCCGGACCTTTGTGCGGATGAATGAATATATTGGATTGTTTGTCCGGCTGACTGTGATCGCTGCATTGATTATGACCTTAAGCGGCCTGCTGCCGATTCAGCTCATTTCTGCGCTGCTCTTTTTGTACTTAACCGGATTTCAATTACTGCCTATTTGGGCCAAACACGGCTATCTGATCTGGCCGAAACTTTATCCGGAAGGGGAAGAAGGAAAACAAAGGGCACTTCAGCTTTTACTGATGCGTGTACTGCTGATTCAATCGGTTGTATTCGGCATTGCCGCTCTGTCAGGCGGATGGCTGGAAGCCGCTATTGTTTTGTCTGCGTCTGTTACGTTCACGCTTTTCTTTGTTTGGATATACACACCAGGTCGGTTGAAAAAAATGAATCGCTTTTAAAAAAGGATTTTGTATGGCACTAGTTCATTGGTCATGCTACACTGTTGAAAAACATACAGGGGTGTAGAGGTTGCTCTGGATTAGTTTAGCTTGTTTGACTGTATTTGCGGTTTTATTGTTTGGATTTGATTCTGGCTGGGCATCAGGCATCGACCGCGCTATGCTAGATGCTTTTGATGGAGATTCTTTTTTTGCCCATTTCAGCGTGCTTGGATCTCAAGCTGTTTTAAGCGGAGGGGCTATTCTGCTTATTGTATTTCTGTTTTGGAAGCGAAACATAGCAGGTATGACGGCCGTTTTGATTGGTGTAGGACTCGGAAATGTACTAAATAAAGCATTGAAAGAGTGGGTCGCCCGCGAGCGGCCGCCCTTTCCACATGGAGAAGATGGGTTCAGCTTTGTAAGCGGTCATGCCATGATTGGTCTTATTTTTTATTTGTTTGTGGCCTACTTTCTTTGTTTATATGTGAAAAAAACCATGTCTTTTTATGCGGCTGCACTGCTGCTTGCCTTTTTAGCAGGCGCCAGCCGGGTAGCGGGTCATGCCCACTATGCAACGGATGTAGCAGCTGGCTGGCTGCTGGGCGGCGGAATTTTTCTGCTGATTGCTTTTTTCTTAAACAAGCGGCTTAATCGCCGCCTTCAAGCATAAAAACGGCAAGAAGCCAGGGGATACCCCCTGGCTGTTATTATTCGTTTGGAATAGTAAAGGTTGTTACGTAAGATTCACCGGAAAAGATATTTGGCTTTTTATCAAGCCCGCCTTCGGTACCACGCTTTTTGTGTGCTTCATTAAATGCCTGGGAGGATTTCCAATTTTCAAACGACGCCGAATCTTCCCATTGTGTAAAAATAACGTACGTATCTGATTTAATTGGGCGCAGAACTCTAATTGAGAGAAATCCTGGCTGATTCTCAATCGCACCTGCCCGGTTTTTAAAGCGGTGTTCAAATAAAGGGCGGCCTTCGTCCGTTACAGGGATATTGTTTAAAACAACATAACCGCGGTTTACCAGTTCTCCAGAAGCATCCACGACTTCATAGCGGCGCGGGGTTGAAAAAACTGTTTTGCCGCTTGTTTCATGAACAAGGGCCGCACCCTGGGCACCGTCCATCAGTAAAATATTTTCTTTACTGTGCTTTTTCTGGATGGTTTTTAAAAAGTCATACGTTCCGGTTGTAATAAACACATTCATCTCCAATCACCTCACGTTCTAGTATATCTTTTTTTGTACCCTTCTTTCCAATTTCCACACATTATTTTGGCAAATTTGCGAACAGTACACCTCTTTAGTGAAAAGTACCATATTGTAAGCTATAATACATAATAGTAATTCTAATCTGTCATAGTTGAAAGGTGGCTCTCAATCCATATGAGGCATTTGAATGATACATTTTTAAAAGCGGCACGGGGAGAAAAAACAGACTATACACCTGTCTGGTTTATGCGCCAGGCAGGACGTTCACAGCCGGAATACCGGAAGCTGAAGGAAAAATATTCGCTGTTTGAAATTACACACCATCCGGAAATTTGTGCGTATGTTACACGCCTGCCGGTTGAGCAGTACGATGTTGATGCAGCGATTCTTTATAAAGATATTATGTCCCCGCTTCCGTCTATTGGAGTGGATGTAGATATAAAATCTGGGATCGGCCCGGTGATATCAAATCCGATCCGCTCGCTGCAGGACGTAGAAAAACTTGGAGAGATCGACCCGGAAAGCGACGTGCCTTATGTGCTTGAGACCATCCGGCTGCTGACAGAAGAGCAGTTGAACGTCCCGTTAATTGGTTTTGCCGGTGCACCTTTTACGCTGGCCAGTTATATGATCGAAGGCGGACCATCCAAAAACTACAATAAAACAAAAGCATTTATGTACGCGGAGCCAAAAGCATGGTTCGCGCTTATGGATAAATTAGCGGACATGACGATTACATATGTTCGTTCCCAAGTTAAAGCAGGCGCCAAAGCCATACAGATTTTTGATTCGTGGGTAGGTGCGCTAAACGTATCTGATTACCGGACGTTTATTAAACCGGTGATGGAACGGATTTTCAGCGAGCTTCGTTCAGAAGGAGTGCCGCTGATTATGTTTGGAGTAGGCGCGAGCCATTTAGCAAAAGAGTGGCATGACCTTCCGCTTGATGTAGTCGGACTCGACTGGCGCACCCAAATCGCTGAAGCAAGGGAAATGGGCTTGACCAAAACGTTGCAGGGGAACTTGGACCCTGCCATTTTACTGGCTCCGTGGGAATTCATTGAAGAGCGCACGAAGGCGATTTTAGATCAGGGGCTGGCGTCACCGGGCCATATTTTCAATCTTGGGCACGGTGTATTCCCGGAAGTAAATCCAGATACGTTAAAGCGCCTGACTGCATTTGTTCATGAATATACAGCACGATAAGCCATTTATTTTAACGAATCTTTTTTTCATGTCATACTAGACAAAAGAAGCAATGAATCAAACGAGGTGGAAGCAGCATGACTAAAAAACAGATGGGCCTTCTTGTTATGGCGTACGGAACGCCTTACAAGGAAGAAGATATTGAACGATACTATACGCATATCCGGCACGGCCGCAAGCCGTCAGAGGAAGCGCTGGAAGATTTGCGAAGCCGCTATGAAGCCATTGGCGGTATTTCGCCGCTTGCTAAAATCACCGAAGAGCAGGCGCAGAAGCTTACAGATTTCTTAAACAATATGCAGCAGGAAATCGAATTTAAGCTGTATATTGGCTTAAAGCACATCGAGCCTTTTATTGAAGATGCTGTACATCAAATGAAGCAGGACGGCATTGAGGAAGCTGTTTCAATCGTATTGGCGCCGCACTTTTCTACGTTTAGTGTGAAGTCATATAATGAGCGGGCGGCTGAAGAGTCAGCGAATATTAACGGACCTTCCATTACGTCAATTGAAAGCTGGTATCAGGAGCCTAAATTTATTCAATACTGGGCAGATCAAATTGAAGCGACCCTCCAAACGATGAGTGAGGAAGAAAGAAAGAACTTTGTACTGATTGTGTCCGCACACAGCCTGCCGGAAAAAATCATTGCAGCGGGTGATCCATATCCACAGCAGCTGAAAGAAACAGCCGACTTAATTGCCGGCGCAGCGGGCGTTGAGCAGTATGCTGTTGGCTGGCAAAGTGCCGGCAATACGCCGGAGCCATGGATTGGGCCGGATGTTCAGGATTTAACGCGTGATTTATATGAGCAAAACGACTATAAAGCGTTTATGTATGTGCCGGCCGGATTTGTGGCGGATCATCTTGAAGTGCTGTACGATAATGATTATGAATGCCGGGTTGTTACAGATGAAATCGGTGCTGGATACTACCGTCCAGCCATGCCAAACGCCCGTCCGGAATTTATTGAGGCACTTGGTGCTGTAGTCATGAAGCACTTAAAGGAAGAAGGAAAACTATAACGTCTATCCCGCCGTTTTTCGGCGGGATTTTTTATTGACAAGCAAAGACGAGAAGCATAAAATAAGCATCAGAACTAAATGACCAAAATGTTATTTTGGTCAAAAAGAGGTGGAGAAGTGGCGTCGGAACGGAAAAAAGATATTATTGAAGCCGCAACAAAATCGTTTACAATGTTTGGCTACAAGGCCACCACAATGGATCAGGTGGCGAAACTGGCCAATGTCGGCAAAGGCACTATTTATACCTTTTTTAAAAATAAAGATGAATTATTTCAAGATATTTGGGTGACATTGATCGAAGAAATGAAAGAAGCGGCAGAAGCCGTCATTGACCCGGCACATTCCTTCCAGGAAAATGTTCATCTGGCGCTGTTTGAAATGCTTGTTTTCCGCACAAAGCATCAGCTTGCGATCAAGCTGTTCCAGGAAGAAAAGGAAATGGGTACACCCGCAGCAGCCGAGGCATTAAAAAAAATGGAAGATGCCATTGTCGCTTATATTGCCGCTAAAGTGAAAGAAGCGATGAAGAAAAATGAAATTGAGCAGACAGATCCTGAGATTGCCGCTTTTGTGATGCTGAAGCTTTATGTTACGCTCGTAGCGGACTGGGAGCGGCGCGGCCGCACGCTGTCAAAAGAAGAAATTGCTAAACTGTTTGAGCTGTTTATATTTAAAGGACTGTCCCGGTAAGGGGCTTTCTTTTTGAAATAAAATGACCGAATGAACGATTTGGTCACTATGGAGGTAATCATATGTTTTGGAAAGAAATAAAAGAAATCGGCCAAAATCGTATGCTGCGCATTTCGATCATTGCCATTATGCTGATTCCGCTTTTATATTCCGGTATTTTTTTATGGGCATTTTGGGACCCATACGGACATTTGGACCAGCTGCCGGTTGCAGTTGTCAATAACGATAAGGGAGCGGATTACGAAGGAGAAAGCCTTCATATTGGTGATGATCTCGAGAAAGAGCTCCAAAAAAGCAATGATTTTGATTTCCGCATCGTCACTAAAAAAGAAGCACTCGACGGTTTAAAACAGCAGGAATATTATATGATGATCGAAATACCTGAAAGCTTCTCTCAAAACGCTACGACGTTAATGGATGCAAAACCGGAAAAGCTTGAATTAATTTATACGTCAAATGAAAGCTACAATTTTGTTTCCTCGCAAATTGGCCAGTCTGCGATGAAAGAAATTCGGGCTTCTATTCAAAAGGACGTCACAAAAACGTACGCAAAGTCGATGTTTGACGCTGTTAAGAAAATGGGAGACGGTTATACAGAAGCTGGAAAAGGAGCCGAAAAGCTTGACGAAGGCGCGCTGAACATAACAAAAGGCACGAATGAATTGAAAAAAAATCTGGCCGATCTTGCGAACAATTCGGTTTCGTTTGCTTCTGGAGTAGACAAAGCAACGGAAGGGTCGAAGCAGGTCGCAAGCGGAGCGGCTTCTCTTTCCAGCGGCCTTAGTCAGCTTGCAGACGGACAGGCAAAGCTTGCAGACGGAGGACAGAATCTGCAGGCGGGCATCGATCAGCTTGCTGCCGGGTCGGCTTCTCTTAAAGACGGTCTTGCATCAGCAAATGGTAGTATGCCGAAGCTGATAGACGGAACCGCTGCTGCAAAAAGCGGCGTAGACCAATTTCGCGAACAGGTTCCAGCCTTGGCGGATGGAGCGGCTTCTCTTGCTTCAGGCGCAGATGAATTAAACGCTGGCATGGATCAATTTGAAGCAAGGTTGAAAAGTCAAATTAGTGCAGCGCAAAAAGCCCAAATGGATGAGCTGCTGCCGGTGTTATCACAGGTGATGACGGAAGAACAGATTGCTGCTACGCAAACAAAAATGGCTGCGCAGCAGGAAAAGTTGAATGAAGGCATTTCAGCGGGAGTTGATGAGCTGCAAAGTGGGAGCAGCCAGATTGGATCAGGAGCACGGGAATTAAATAAATCAGTTTCACAGACGATGCCTGGCAAGCTGGATGAATTATCGGCTGGACTTGGAGAGATACAAAAAGGCCAGCAGCAGCTGCAGGCGGGTCTTGGGAACCTCCAGTCGGGAGCCGCTACACTAAATGAAGGCACGAAAAATCTTCAATCAGGCAGCGGGACATTCGTAACCGGATTAAACACGCTGACCGAAAAAACAGCCGAAGCGAAATCAGGAGCCGATACAGTGGCAAAAGGAGCGGGTGACCTCTCAACCGGATTATCGGAGCTTGCCGGCGGGTCCCATCAGTTATCTGACGGGGCAGGGAAGCTGGCTGATGGTTCTGCGGAACTCGCCAAAGGATCTGCTGATCTGGAACAAGGCACAAAAAAATTGGAGGCGGAATTGTCAAAAGCAGCGGGTGAAGCAGGAGATGTGAAAGCTGATGATGATACGTATAATATGATGGCAGAACCGGTGCAGGTAGAAAAAGAGTCCTTACACAAAGTGCCAAACTACGGAACAGGCATGGCGCCTTATATGCTGTCACTCGGCTTGTTTGTTGGTGCGATTATGCTGACGATTATTTTCCCGCTCAAAGAAGTGCCGGAGCAGCCGAAAAGCGGACTTGCCTGGTTTCGTGGAAAGCTTGGTATCTTTCTGCTTGTCGGTGCGTGTCAGGCAGCAGCTGCATCGATCTTTTTGCTCGGCGTGCTTCATTTACATGTGCAAAGCGTACCGCGCTTTTTTATATTGGCGTTTATCACGAGCGCTGCTTTTATGACGCTCATTCAAATGCTGACCACGATTCTTGGCAATCCGGGCCGTTTTGTAGCAGTGCTGATTTTGATCAGCCAGCTGACAGCAAGCGGCGGAACGTTCCCGCTCGAGCTTATTCCGAAAGCACTGCAGCACTTGACCAGCTTTTTGCCAATGGCTTATTCGATCAATGCGTTTAGAGCCGTTATTTCAAGTGGTGATTATACATTTATGTGGCAGAATGCCGCTGTTTTAATTGGATTTACCCTGTTTAATATAACGGTAACTGCTTTGTATTTCCGCGGCCAGTACAAAAAGCAGTATGGGCGGCTTGAAGCAGCATGAGACGGCTTCAGCCGTCTTTTTCGAATAATCTTCACACTTATTTCACACCCAATCCCTATAATGAAAGGAAAAGCAGGGAGGCGCATAAAAGTGAAGAGTATTATACTGGTTATGCTTTTGCTGCTTGCCGGCTGCGGCCGCGCAGCGTTTGAGCCGGTTCATGCAGATAAGTTTGCCGCTGTTTTAACCATTAAAGAGCCGGGTATAACCTTTATCGCACCCAATGGGACCATACTTGCTGAGTGGGCGTTTGACGAACCATACACAGGCAGTCTTCTGTTTGACGATAAAATGCTTTTGTACGGCACAGAACTTACTCATGCCAAGCTTTACTCGGTTGAGACGGGCAAAGAGCTTGCGGAGTGGGAAGTGCCAAAAGGAGTGACAGGTGCGGCTTATGTCAAAGAAACAAATGAAGTGGCACTTTCAGTGAAAGAAGACGGAGCGGTCCATTTTTTAAATAGCGAAGGCCGGGAAACGAAAAAAACACGAACGGGGCATTACCCGATGACCATGCTTGAATATAAAGGGAAATTGTATATTATTAATTACCGGGATACGGTACTATCAGAATTGGATGTACATACACACCGCATTACCCGGGAATTTGCCATCCCAACGTCTTCGACTGGCTTAGCTGTAGATAAAGAAAAAAACGAGCTGTGGGTTGGCGGCCATGGGGTTGGGGCTCGTGCCGGTGAAACCATTCATGTCTATTCACTTGAAACCGGTTCATTGACTGGAACAGCAGATGCACCGGTCATGCCCATTGCTTTTGCTGCAAAAAGCGGGTTTATGTATGCCGCGAGCCATGGATCGAATAAGCTGTTTGCTTTTGATCCAGAAAGAAAATTAGCGGCGCAAACGGACGCGCCGGCCAATCCATTCGCCATTGCCGTGCTTGGAAAAACCATTCTTTCAGCCGGCTATGACAGCGGGACGCTTTCTTTGTATGAAGAAAAAACACTTGAAAAACGCAAGACTATTAATATAGGTAAAGGACCATTTATGATTTTTGTTGAAGAAGGTGAATGAGATGACGCATTTATTAGTTGTAGATGATGAGCAGGATATGGTGGATTTGGTCACGATGTATCTGGAAAATGCCGGGTACACCGTCAGCTCAGCTTTAAATGGAGAGGAAGCGGAAGAAAAATTAAAAGAGTTTCAGCCGGACCTTATACTGCTGGATATTATGATGCCCGGGCGCGATGGTTTTGCCGTGTGCGAGGCCATCCGTTCTTACAGCAATATCCCCATTATTTTTTTGAGCGCACGTGGAGAAGAGTGGGACAAGGTGCGCGCCTTTTCGCTTGGAGGAGATGACTATATTGTGAAGCCCTTTTCTCCTGGAGAAATGACTGCCCGTATTCAAGCAGTGCTTCGGCGATTCGGCTCTTCGACGGATAAACGGGAAACGATCCAGTATCAAACTCTTTTGATCGATATTCATTCCCGGGTGGTAAAGGTAGACGGTACAGCCGTCGGGCTGACAATGAAAGAATTTGACTTGCTCGTTCTTCTTGCAAAAAACCGGGGGCGGATTTTTTCGCGGGAAGAACTGCTTGAAACCGTCTGGGGAACAGAGTACAGGGGCGGCACCCGAACAGTAGATACACATATTAAAACATTACGGATGAAATTGAAGCACGAAGGAGCCTCCATTGAAACCGTTTGGGGAATTGGCTATAAATTTGTGGACGGCACAATATGACCTTTCGGAAAAAACTGTGGATGACGCTGTTTATTTTTGTTCTTCTTGCAGTTGGATCTGCATTTGGCATCGCTTATACGCTGTATGAAAAGCTGTATGTAGAAAGCGTTAAAGACGAACTGAAAGCTGCAGCAGAAAATCTGTCGGACGATTATGAGGGAGGAGAATTGAACGCTGCATTTGTAGAGCGCGTCGCCTGGTTCAGTGAAAAGTCACCATTTGAAGCTTTCGCCGTACATAATCCGAGGGAGCTTGCTGCCTGTATTCCATATGAAGCGGATTATGAAACACTGATCGGGCCGGAAGAAAGAGAAAAGCTGCTGGAAAATAAAATGATTGAAGAAACCGGTTATTCCGAGCGGTTTGACCGGCAGATTATTTCCGTTATTTATCCACTTTTGGACGACAAGCAGTTAAAAGGCATTCTTTATTTGTATATACCCCTCGAACGAATTGATGAACTTGTGTCGAGCCTGATCTTGTTCTGGGCAGCGGGGGCTGCATTGCTGACGGCTGTTCTCCTATATGGAGGCATGAGATGGACCCGCCATGTAGTCAAGCCGCTTGAAGAGATGAAAGGAGCGGCCGTCCGCTTATCAAAAGGGGATTATACGGCACGCGTACCGGCTGAATCAAAGGATGAATTTGGCCAGCTTGCGCGTACGTTCAATGAAATGGCTGAAGCAATTCAAAAAGAAAACGAACAGCGGAAAACATTTTTGGCAACTGTTTCACATGAGCTTCGTACTCCGCTCAGTTATATAAAAGGCTATAGTGAAGCAATGATAAACGGTATCGGCCGCCCGGAACAGCAGCTCAGTATTATTCAGCGCGAGGCAGCTCGAATGGAGCGCCTTGTAAACGATCTGCTTGAATTAATCCGGCTCGATTCGAATAAAATGAACATAGAAAAAACCTTTCTTCCGCTTGCCGATCTTGTTTACCGGACTGTCGACACGTTTCGGCTGAAGCATGACCGTTTTGCGCTTGACATAGATGAGGAAACGATTGTATATGGGGATGAAGACAGGCTGAGTCAAGTGATGACCAATATTATTGACAACGCGGTGCGGTATTCGCAAAAAAATAAGCCCATTTACATTACGCTCAGACAAGAAAAAGATCAAGTTAAATGGATCGTTCGTGATATTGGAGCCGGCATGCCTGAGGAAGAAATTCCGAAGGTTACAAACCAATTTTACCGTATCAATAAAGCGCGTACCCGTGAAGATGGCGGATCAGGTTTGGGCTTGTCGATTGTGAAGCAGATTGTTGAACGTCATGGAGGAGAGCTTAACATACAAAGCGAAGCAGGAGTAGGGACAACCGTTACCGTTACTCTGCCGGCGCTGATGGAAGAAGGAGAGGAAACATGAACAGGAAAGCAGTATGCATGATGATGCTTGGATTGTTGCTGGCCGCCTGTACACCTGAAAAAAACGAGCCGCCTCCGCTTCCCGAGCCGGTTGAAGCTGTTCTTCATGTGCCAGAAAAAGTGGATACAGGCGAAGAAGTCACGGTTTCTACTACCATTACCCAAGACGGCGATCCGGTTGATAATCCCGATGAAGTAAAATATGAAATTTGGAAAGATGGCCATCAAGAAAACAGCGAAATGCTCGATGCCGTCTCAAAAGGAAATGGAGTATATACTGTTTCCAAAACATTTAACGAAGAAGCTGTTTATTATGTACAAGTGCACGTTACAGCACGAGGGCTGCACACAATGCCAAAATCGGCTTTTTCTGTCGGTAATGCTGTCACGCCGGCTGAGCCGGATAAAGAAGCGCAATAAAAACGTAAATGAAACCCCCTGCCGGTTGAGGCAGGGGGTTTTTTATGACGCAGGCGACAGGGTTACAGATCCTTTGATGCGCAAGTTGAGCATGTATTGCTGTAGCAGTCATGCTGTTCTTCGATATGAGAACCGCAGCTTGTGCATTGTTTTGGCGGAAGGTTTTTGAAAAACTCAACGATGTCTGTGATCATGTTTGTCTCTCCTTTGTTATATAACTGATTGATTTGTTATTAACAGTGTATTATAACAGAATCAAATCGTCAACCGTTTTCTGAAAATTTATTTTATTTTTTTGGAATAAGGGAATACAATGAAAAAAGAAAGGAGCATACATACATGAATGTAACTGTACTAGGCTGCTGGGGCGGCTTTCCGAAAGCGAATGAGGCCAGCAGCGGATATCTGGTTGAACATGACGGTTTCAAACTGCTTGTAGACTGCGGCAGCGCTGTTTTATCGAAACTGCAAAATCATTTAAAGCCAGCAGATCTTAATGCTGTTATTCTGTCCCATTATCACGCAGATCATGTAGCGGATATTGGTGTATTGCAGCATGCGCTTTTAATTGATTCTTTTACAAGTAAAACGAGGGAAGAGCCTCTTGCTATTTACGGACATAATGAAGCAGACGGATTCCAAACCTTGACGTACAAAAATATAACGAAGGGCGTTGCTTATAATCCTGCGGATACACTTCAAGCCGGGCCTTTTTCAATTTCATTTTTCAAAACAAATCACCCGGCGTCTTGCTATGCCATCAAAATTACAGACGGAACAGATACGGTGGTGTATACAGCGGATACCGCCTTTCAAAGGGAGCTTGCATCTTTTGCACAAGGTGCAGATGTACTGCTTGCTGAAAGCAACTTATATAAAGGAATGGATGGCTCTTCGGCCGGGCATATGACAGCGCAGGAAGCCGGCATCCTTGCCAGGGAAGCACAAGTAAAAACATTAGTGCTGACTCATTTGCCTCACTTTGGAGAACTTGATCAGCTAGTCCAGGAAGCCGGCGAAGAATTTAGCGGCCCTATTATGCTCGCAAGAGAAAACTTGGAAATTGGTTTTTAAAATATAAGTAAAGTTAGAAAGCAGGCTGATTCAAAACACTTGTCCTTCAAGGAACGCTGCCGGATGGGAAGCGGTTAAAGTTATGAGCATTCACAGTTGGCAGGCAACATTGAAAGCAGGAATTTTCTGGCAGACCAAAAGCCGCACTTGCGGCTTTTTTGTTGTTTTATATAATAGAGAAAACAGATTTGTTATTTGTTTGACATGGGGGAGGACGAAACGGTGAATGTATCATGGGCACTTGAAGAAATGGCGTCTATTCAAGCGAACAAAAGAGCATATGCATTTTTAAATACGTCTGCGACTTATCAGGAGCTGAACGAGAATGCTACACGATTTGCGGCCGGCCTGCAGTCACTTGGTTTTCAAAAGGGGGACCATATTGCTTTATTGCTGGACAATTCACCGCAGTTTATCGTTTCATTATATGGCGCGCTGCGGGCGGGTCTCATTGTAGTTCCAATCAACCCAGCTTATACACGAAACGAATTGCTTTATATCTTACAAAATAGTGATACAAAAGCAGTTGTGACAACGGACAAGCTGCTTCCCGTTATGGAGAGTATGCATCAGGAACTTCCGTCTGTCAGCCAGTTTATTCTCTGTACATCTGATCATCCCTTTGCACATAAATCTGATAAGCTGGATCTTTCTATTTCCCTAAAATTGAAAACGTTTTCTGAATTAGCTGAGTGTGGAAATCCCCTTTGCAGGCTTGATTTGTGCGAAGCAGATACAGCTGTGATTTTATATACATCTGGTACAACCGGCCATCCGAAAGGTGTCATGCTGACGCATAAAAATATGTATTCAAATGCGCGGGATATTGCCGAATACTTATCTATGACGAATTCAGATATTGTCATCACCGCTCTGCCGATGTTTCATATTTTTTGCTTAACGGTCATGCTGAATACGCCTCTTCTTTGCGGAGCTGAAATCATTATTCTGCCTTCATTCAGCCCGAACGAAGTGTTTCAGGCAGCTAAAGAACACAAAGCGACTGTGTTTGCTGGAGTGCCGACCATGTATTCTTTTTTAATACAACATTCAAAGGCACAACCGGCTGATTTTTCGTCTGTCCGCCTTTGTATCTCCGGCGGAGCGCCTATGCCTGTCTCCCTTTTGAAGCAGTTCGAGGAAACATTTTATGTGCGCGTCTCAGAAGGATACGGACTGTCAGAAGCAAGCCCGGTTACTTGTTTTAACCCGCTTGACCGTCCACGTAAAGCCGGTTCGATTGGCTGCTCTATTCCGAACGTTGAAAACAAAATCGTCAATGAACTCGGCGAAGAAATAGCACTTGGACAGGTAGGTGAATTGATTGTGAGAGGGCCAAATGTGATGAAAGGATATTATAAAATGCCGGAAGAAACAGCGGCTGTTCTTCGGGACGGCTGGCTGTATACCGGGGATTTGGCCTGCCAGGACGATGAGGGCTATTTTTATATTGTAGACCGGAAAAAAGATCTGATATTAGTAGGCGGGTACAATGTATATCCGCGTGAAGTAGAAGAAGTCTTATATGAGCACCCCGGTATTAGAGAAGCCGCTGTGCTTGGTGTCCCGGATCCCGATTATGGAGAAGCGGTTCTCGCTTTTGTTGTTCAATATGGAGATTCTTTAACCGAAGAAGAGATCCGGACATATTGCAAAGAAAGACTTGTTTCGTATAAGGTACCATCATCCGTAGAGTTTTTAAAAGAGCTGCCGAAAAACACGACTGGAAAAATTTTAAGAAGATCTCTTAAAAAACAAATTGAGAAACAGAGATAATCCACGCGCCAGCCTGCTGCCGGTGCATTTTTTTATTGTTGGACTCCACGCAAAAGAGTATAATTTGTTGAAAAATGAGTAAATGGAGGGGACGAAGTGGAAACAACAGCGGCAGCGCAAAGCGAATTTAAAGATGGGCTCGCAGCCGGCATAGGCATTGCCATTGGTTATGTGCCGGCAGCTCTTACATATGGCCTGCTCGCTAAAAGTGCGGGATTAACATTGGCCGAAGCGATGTCATTGAGCATCTTTGTTTTTGCCGGAGCCGCTCAGTATATAGCTTTAAGATTGATCACGATCGGCACAGGGATTTTTGAAATTGTGCTGACGACCTTTATTCTGAATATCCGCCACTTTCTAATGTCAACTGCTTTAAATGAAAAAGCGGAAGAAGAGTCCCTCTGGAAAAAAGCCGCTTATGCTTTTGGCGTGACAGATGAAACATTTTCAGTGGCGGCAATGAAAAGCGGAACGCTTCATTCCTCTTTTATGGCAGGTCTTGTGCTTATTTCTTATTCCAGCTGGGTGCTCGCCTCGGGAGTCGGCTATCTGGCAGGAAGTGCTATGCCGCCTGTTGTTCAGGAAAGTATGGGCATTGCTTTATACGCCATGTTTATTGGTCTTTTGGTGCCGTCGCTTAAAAAAAGCGCAAAAGCGGTCCTGCTGGCTTCTACTGCAGCGGTATTAAACTGTATTTTTACGTACTCAGATGCTCTTTCAAGCGGCTGGTCTATTATTATGTCAACGCTTATTGCCGCGATCAGTATTGAAGCAGCTGACCAGGCAAAAAGAAAGGGGAGCAGAGAATGAGTATAACGATTGCGGCGATTGTGATAGGGATGACTCTCGTAACATATATTCCGCGTATGCTGCCATTTGTTTTGTTTAAAGGCAAAGAGCTTCCTTCTTTTTGGCAGGGAATACTGCAGAACGTTCCGTATGCTACTTTAGGCGCGCTTATTTTTCCAGGAATTTTAACCTTTCATGAAAATACGGCCTTTGCTTTAATTGGAACAGCGGCAGCTTTTATTCTTGCGTTTACAGGCGCTAATATTATTATTACGGTTCTTGGGTCAATTGGAATTTTAACGGTTTTATCCGTTTTTTTAATGTGAGAGGGGAAATGCACGCTCAAAAGCACCCGTATCTAGAAGGATACGGGGGCTTTTAGGTTAAGTATGGGATTTTGTCGTTTGGGGAAACCAGTGTGAAGGGAAGCATCAAGATGCGCGATAGGTTTTCTCCAAACGGTTTAATTCATCAGATAGGGCAATAAAAGCGGAACGGTCGCCTTTATCAAGTGAAAGATCGATTTTTTCCATTAATGCGGCTTTTTCTTTTTTGTATAGAATATCGCTTAAAAAGCTGTCAATAAATTCGCTCATTACTGTTTTTTCTTTTTCACGGGGCATCGGGGACTTCATCATCTCAGCAAAGTAATTGTTGTTTTCCATTTTTAATCACCTCAGATACCTTTTTTTTATTATATGGGATTCCAAACAACTAATCAACAGAAAGTTTAAAATTTTTAGAAAATTATTTCTCGTGGCAAATGGGACAATTTTACTGCTAAATGATAGAATAAAGTCGTTCAAATAAATGAAAGAAACGGGTGAGTCGATCAAGTGAACAACCAGCCGAATGATGTAAACAGCGAATATATTATCAATGAACGTACTCTTTCTCTGGAACCGATTCGTTTTGGAGAATACACAAAAGTGTATGAAAAAAACAAAGAACCGGTTATGATAAAGAAAACGCCGCTGAAAATTATTCGGCAAAGCTGCATTCGCTACCTTTCAACCTATGACGGCCGGAGAGAAGCGTCTACCAGAGTCCTTGGCATCAATCGAAAAGTTCCGGTTAATGTGGATCATTTGAAAGGTACTTATCTATTCCCGACGATTTCTCATTTAAAACCTGAATGTACATGGATTACACTTTCCCATTTAAAATTCTTAGAAAAAATCGATAAAAAACAAACAAAAGTAACATTTACAGACGACCAAGCCATTATGGTGCCAGTCTCGCCTCTTGCTGTTCATAATCAGATTATGATGACAAAAGAACTTTATGAAAGGGGTAATGCCAGCTCACCTTCTATACAAACCGAAAAAGTCACTCGTGCTCAATATGTTGTCGGTGTAAAAGAAAATATCATTTCGTTTTTTTATACCCGAAACAGGGAATGAGCACAACAAGGATGGATAACGAAAGGGAACAAGTCAATGAATTTCTCAATAGATCATATTATGGAATGGATTCAGCGGTACGAGTCATTTGGGCCGCTGCCGGGCTTCCTGCTTCCGCTGCTTGAAGCATTCCTGCCCTTCTTGCCGCTTTTTGCTTTTGTTCTTGCAAATGTAAATGCGTTTGGGCTCTGGCTCGGCTTTTTAATTTCATGGGGAGGGGCCGTCACCGGGTCTTTCCTTGTTTTTTTGCTTGTAAGAAGATTAGGACAGCAGCGTATTTTACGTTTCCTGCAGCGAAACAAGCAGGTTGCGCAAATGATGAACTGGATGGACAGGCATGGCTTTGCGCCCATTTTTTTGATGCTGTGCTTCCCGTTCACGCCTTCTGCGATTGTTAATATCGTAGCGGGCCTGTCTCATATTAGTGTGGTTCAATATTTATTTGCCGTTATGGCGGGAAAAACTGTCATGATTTTTACGATCAGCTACGTCGGCCACGATCTTTTCGCTCTTATTCATCAGCCGGGAAGAACGGCAGTTATTATCGCAGCGATTGCTCTTTTATGGGCAGCAGGAAAACAATTGGAAAAGCGTCTGCAAAAATAAAAACGGCTAAGGGCCGTTTTTATTTTGTTCTTTTGACCGAACGTATGATCTTTGTTATACTGAAAAGAAGTAAAAGGAGGAATCCGGATGGCTTTACAATTTATTATCGGACGTTCCGGTTCGGGAAAAACAGAGCATATTATAAATGAAATAAAAGAACGTCTTATCCGGCAGCCAGACGGAAAGCCGCTTATTTATATTGTACCTGAGCAAATGTCATTCTTGTCAGAGTACCGCCTGGCGTCTGACCAGGAAGTCGGCGGTATTATCCGGGCGCAGGTATACAGCCTGACACGTCTTGCCTGGCGTGTTCTGCAGCAGGAAGGCGGTATGAGCAGGCAGCATATAACGCCAGCCGGGCGCAATATCTTAATTCGAAAAATTATTGAAGAAAACCGCCAGGATTTAGCCGTTTTTGCAAAAGCAGCCGATAAAACTGGGTTTGTCAGCACAGTTGAACAGATGCTGACAGAATTTCGCCAGTATTTAATTGTGCCTGAAGAAATGGAAGAGCATCGCAGGCATGTACCGGCTGCTCTCGCAGACAAACTGAGTGACCTGCAAATGATTTATACGTCATATGAGCACGCGCTTGCCGGCAAATATATAGATTCCGAGGATTACTTGAGGCTCCTTGCCCAAATGGCCGCTTCCTCGTCTTATGTGCGGGAAGCTGATATATATATAGATGGATTTCACAGCTTTACGCCGCAGGAATATGACGTAATAAGAGTATTAATGAAAACAGCCAATGAAGTCACGATTGCCCTGACAACTGACCGTCCGTTCCGGGATGAGGCGCCCGAGGACACGCATTTGTTCCGCCAGCCGGGACGTGCGTATCATGATTTGTATCGGATTGCGGCAGAAGAGGAAATCGATATAAAAAAAGATCTGATCCTGTATGGACATAAACGCCAGAAAGAGGCTTCTCTTATTCATCTTGAAATGCAGTTCGATAAACGTCCGGCACGAGCCCTGGCTCACAGCAGCGGCACCGCTCTCTGGCAGGCGGCAAGCAGACGGGCGGAGGTTGAAGCAGCAGCGCGTGAAATACGCCGCCTTTCCCGCACAGAAGGACTGCGTTACAAGCAAATGGCACTCCTTGCACGAAACGGGGAAGACTACCGGTCTATTATCGAGACCGTCTTTGATGACTACAGCATCCCGTTTTTTATCGATCAAAAAAGGCCGATGCTTAATCATCCGCTCGTTGAGCTGATTCGTTCTTCATTGGAAGTAATCGGCGGAAACTGGCGTTACGAAGCAGTTTTTCGTGCAGTTAAAACCGATTTGCTTTTTTCATTTGACCAGCCGCGCGAACAGGTTCGGCGTGGAATGGACCTGCTTGAAAACTATGTGCTGGCTCATGGAATTTATGGCGAGCGCTGGACGAACGGCGAACGCTGGACCTACCGCCGTTACATGGGACTTGAATTTACCGCTGTTGCCCAGACGGATGAGGAACGGGCATTTGAAGAACGTTTAAACGTAATGAAAGAAACGATTGCAGCGCCGCTTTTCCGGCTTGAAAAGCGGATGAAACGCGCTAAAAATGCGATGGAATGCTGCCGTGCTCTTTATCAGTATATTGAAGAGCTGGATATACCCCAGAAAATAGAGCAGCTCTCTATTGAAGCGGAGGAGCGCGGTGAGCTGGCTGAAGCAGCACAGCACAACCAGGCATGGGATGCGGTGATCGGGATGCTCGATGAGTATGCAGAGGTAGCTGGCAGTGAAGAAATGGATGCCAAAAAATTCGCTGCAGTGCTCGATGCCGGGCTTGAAGCACTTGAATTTTCAATTGTGCCGCCGGCAGCCGATCAAGTGATTGTAGCCAACCCGGATAAATCGAGACTCGCCGATATTCATACCGCTTTTATTGTCGGCATGAATGATGGCGTTTTTCCCGCCCGTCAGATGGAGGACGGCATTTTAGATGATGAAGAAAGAGAGGCGCTTCTGTCTTCTGGGATGCATGTGGCACCGGGCAGCAAAACGAAACTGCTTGATGAAGAACTCATTGCTTACCGGGCTTTTACTGTTCCATCACACCGCTTGTACGTTTCATGGCCTATTGCAGATGCGGAAGGAAAGTCCCTACAGCCGTCTCCTTATTTAAAAAGAATGCGGGAATGGTTTGAACAAATGGAGGAAACAGTCGTTGCCAACGATCCGGCTGATCTGCCGGCGGAGGAGCAGCTTGCATACATTTGCCATCCGGAGCCGACTTTGTCTTATTTAACCTCCCAGCTTCAAATGAAAAAGCGGGGATACCCGGTTTATCCATTTTGGTGGGATGTATATAACCTGTATCTGGAAAGCAGCAGAAAAAAAGCAGGCTTCGTTCTCGACAGTCTCGCCTATGAAAATAAAACAACACCGCTGAAAGATCAAACAAGCCTTGATTTATATGGAACGGATATGATTGCCAGCGTTTCGCGGATGGAGACGTTTCACTCATGCCCGTTCAGCCATTTTGCCAGCCATGGCTTAAAGCTGCGTGACCGCCTTGTGTACCGTCTTGAAGCGCCAGATATTGGCGACCTTTTCCATGGTGCACTCAAATGGATTGCAGAAGAAGTAGAAAAAAGAGGGATGAAATGGCCGGAGCTTACACCGGAACAATGCCGGACGTTTGCCAAAACAGCTGTAGAGGAGCTTGCTCCGAAGCTTCAAAACCGCATTTTAATGAGTTCCCACCGGCACCTTTATATTCAGAATAAGCTCGAGCAGATTATTGCCCGTGCTTCAACGGTTTTAAGTGAACAAGCAAAAATAAGCGGGTTTTCACCGCTTGGGATTGAGCTTGCATTTGGACCGCGTTCTGAACTGCCGCCGCTCGTTTTTGAATTGAAAAATGGAGCACGCATGTCGCTTGCCGGCCGTATCGACAGGGTTGACCGTGCGCATGGAGAGAACGATACGTATTTACGCGTTATCGATTATAAATCCGGCACGCGGGATGTGGATATGACCGAGATTTACTATGGCTTTGCGATGCAGATGCTGACGTACCTTGATATCGTCGTTACGCATTCACCGCTTTTAACCGGCACGAAAGCACGGCCGGGGGGCGTATTATATTTTCATGTCCACAATCCGTTCTTAAATACGAAAAAATTTATGACGATTGATGAAATTGAAAAAGAAATGATGAAAAGCTTCCGAATGAAAGGGCTGGTGCTGGAGGAAGACGAGGCCATTCATTTAATGGACAAGCAGCTTGAAACAGGAGACTCACTGATTATTCCAGCGGGCTTTAAAAAAGACGGTTCCTTGTCCGCACGTTCGAAAACAGCCGATGACAGCGAGTTCAGCGCGATGAGAGGGCATGTCCGCGGCTTGTACGAAAAAGCGGGCAATGCCATTGTATCCGGCCGTGTGGACATTACGCCATACCGTTACAATAAAAAAACGCCATGTACATTTTGTTCTTACCGGCAGGTATGCCAGTTTGACGATACACTGGATGAAAACAACTACCGGATCATCCGGCCGAAAAAAAATGAAGAGATTATTCAAATGATGAAGGAGGAGAGCGATGAACAGCTATAAAGTTCCCGAAAAACCAGAGGGAGCCCGCTGGACGGACGATCAGTGGAAAGCGATTTATGCAGAAGGAAGCGATATTCTGGTCGCTGCGGCAGCCGGCTCTGGCAAAACCGCTGTTCTAGTAGAACGGATCATTCAAAAAATGATTCGTCAGGAAGCACCGGTGGATGTAGATGAGCTTTTAGTTGTCACGTTCACCAATGCAGCAGCAGCAGAAATGCGGCAGCGGATCGGCGAAGCACTGGAAAGGGAGATTGAAAGGGATCCTGCTTCAAGCCGGCTCCGCCGCCAGCTTCGATTATTAAACAAAGCATCTATTTCAACTCTCCATTCTTTTTGTTTGGAGGTTATTCGAAAGTATTACTATTTAATTGATATTGATCCAGGCTTTCGTATCGCAGACGATACAGAAGCCGTCCTGATTCGGGATGAAGTACTTGAGGGTTTGCTTGAGGAAGAGTATGCCCGCCCGGACAACGAAGCTTTTTTCGCATTGGTTGATACCTTTTCAGGAGACAGAAGCGATGTAGAGCTTCAGCAGTCCGTTATTCAATTATTTAATTTTGCGCGGTCCCATCCAGATCCGGACCGCTGGCTGAGTGAACTCCCTTCTTTGTATGAACCGGCTGAAGCAATTGACGATCTTCCTTTTATAGAACCATTGAAGAAAGATATTCGGTTTCAGCTTCAAAGTGCCGAGGCGCTGCTTCGCGAAGGGCTGGAAATGACGGAGATGCCTGGCGGTCCGGTGCCGCGGGCAGAAAATTTCACCGCAGACCTCGCCGTAGTAACCGCACTGCTTGAGTGTAAAACGTGGGAGGAATGGTACAGCGCATTTCAGTCGGTTAAATTTCCGACTTTAAAAACGTGCAAAGGCGATGACTACAATGAAGAGCTGAAGGAGCGGTCTAAAGGTGTTCGGGACAGAGCGAAAAAAATAGTAACCGAATTAAAAGACACCTTTTTTAGCCGGAAGCCTGAAAACTGGCTGAAGGATTTGGCGGAAATGCAGCCGATTGTGAAACGCTTGTCCGAGCTTGTTCTGACGTTTTCAGCCCGGTATGCCGAAGCGAAGCGGGAAAAAGGCCTGACAGATTTCAGCGATCTTGAGCACTATGCGATGGCTATTTTAACGGAAGGCGGCCAGCCTTCTAAAGCAGCCCAGGCTTATCGGCGTCGTTTTAAAGAAGTGCTCGTAGATGAATACCAGGATGTAAACATGGTTCAGGAAACGATTGTCCGCCTTGTTTCCTATGATCAGGAACAGTCGGGCAATCTCTTTATGGTAGGCGATGTTAAACAGTCTATTTATCGTTTTCGTCTTGCAGAGCCAGGTCTCTTCCTTGGCAAGTACAATCGTTTTCATCCAGAAGGCGCAGATGCCGGTTTGAAAATCAGCTTATCTCGTAATTTCCGCAGCCGCAGGGAAGTGCTTGATGGAACAAACTATATTTTCGAGCAAATTATGGGAACGGAAGTAGGGGAAATTGAGTATGGAGAAGAAGAAGCACTTGTTTTAGGGGCGTCTTATCCGGAAGCAGATTATCCAATTGAAGTAGCCATTATTGACAGCGACGCTCCGGAAGAAACAGACGGGGACGAAATGGATCGTGAAGATGCAGAACAGTCTCAATTGGAATCCCGCTTCATTGCTTCAAAAATCAAAGAGCTGATCGAATCCGGACATCCAATTTGGGATTCGAAAACCAATTCCATGCGGCCGGTTCAATACCGGGATATCGTCATTTTAATGCGCTCTCTTACATGGGTTCCAGAAATGATCGAAGAATTTAAGCATGCGGGCATCCCCGTTTATGCCAATACATCTGGCGGCTATTTCCGGGCGACCGAAATTTCTGTGATGCTGTCGCTGCTCCATGTTATCGATAATCCATTTCAGGATATTCCGCTTGCAGCCGTGCTTCGTTCGCCAATTGTCCGCTGTACAGAAGATGAAATGGCTGCGATCCGGCTTGCTTCGAAAAAAGGAAGCTACTTTGAAGCCCTGCTTGCTTTTATGGAAAACGGCCGGGGCGATGCGGCGTTAATGGAGAAAGTAGCGCCGTTTATGGAAAAACTTGAGGCGTGGCGCTCCATTGGGCGCAGTGGCGCTCTATCTGATTTAATCTGGGTCTTGTACCGCGACACACAGTTTTATGCTTTTGCAGGCGGAATGCCGGGCGGAAAGCAGCGCCAGGCTAATTTGCGGGCTCTGTACGACCGGGCAAGGCAGTACGAAGAAACATCATTCCGCGGCCTGTTTCGCTTTTTGCGCTTTATTGAGCGGATGCGTGAGCGGGGAGATGACTTGGGCACAGCACGTGCTTTATCTGAGCAGGAAGACGTCGTCCGCATTATGACGATTCATGCGAGTAAAGGGCTGGAGTTTCCTGTTGTATTTACAGCAGCAGCCGGCCGCCGTTTTAATATGATGGATTTAAACGGGCGTGTCCTGTTTGATAAGGATTATGGCATTGCTGTGAAATATATGAATCCTCAGAAACGAATTGCCTGGCCGTCGCTTGTACAGCTTGCTTTTCAGCGCAAAAAGAAGCTGGAGCTTCTGGCAGAAGAAATGCGCGTCTTGTATGTGGCGATGACCCGGGCAAAAGAACGGCTGGTCGTCACAGCGTCCGTGAAAAAATTAGAGAAAAAAATGGAGGCGTGGGCACTGTCAGGAGAGCACCCGTCACGGCTGCTCGGGGACGCGGTCCGGGCTTCGGCTGGTTCTTACATTGACTGGATTGGCCCGGCACTGATGCGGCACAGTGACGTGAAAGGCGGCCATCCGTTTTTCGCAGATCATCCATCCCGCTTTCAGCTTGGGGTTACAGCGGCTGAAAGCCTCATTGCTTCCCGCGCAGAAAGTGAAGAGCAGGAAGAGTCCTGGCTGGATTTATTGAAAGAACGAAAGCCGTCTCCAGAGCAGTCACCGGCAAAAGAAGAAATTAAAGAGCGGATGACATGGGAATACCAATTCCCTGAATCTGTCCGGCTCCGTTCCAAACAATCCGTGTCTGACCTTAAAAGATCGAATGATATTTACAGTGAAGGAGCGTCCAATGAAGCAGCCCGATCCTACCGCCGTCCTATTTTCCGCCGTCCCCGCTTTGTTCAGGAAAAGCAGCTGTCACCGGCAGAAATAGGGACAGCCGTTCATACCGTTATGCAGCACATCGATTTAAACCGCACTCCATCTGAAGTGTCAGTAGAACGGCTTTTGGATGAATTGATCGGAAAAGAGCTGCTTACGATTGAGCAGGCAGAAGCAGTTAATGCGGGAGATATTGTGGCGTTTTTTGCCACCGAGCCGGGTAGAATGCTTCTCGCTGCTGATCACGTTCAGCGGGAACTGCCTTTTAATATGGGCATGACTGCACGTGAAGCAGGTCTGGGTGAATCCGATGAAGTTGTTTTGATTCAAGGGGTTATTGACTGCTTGTTTGAATACAAAGGCCGCTTGTATTTACTCGACTATAAAACAGACCGGGTCACGGATCGTTTCGCCGGCGGCTTCAAGGAAGCGAAGCCGGTGCTGGCTAAGCGATACAACGTACAAATCGGGCTTTATGCCAAAGCGGTCGAGCGAATTTGGAAGCGCCCAATTGACGGGAAATTTGTCTTTTTCTTAGATGGCGCCCATGTAGTGGAATATACGTAAATTGTTCCTTTTCTGTTATGATAAGCAAGTAATCATAAAAGGAAAGGGTGTGATTGGTTGCAGTCTGTAAAGCAGAATGAAACGGCGCGGATTGCGTCCATCGATATTTTGAGAGGTATTTCTCTTTTCGGTATTTTCCTTGTGAATATGCTGTCGTTTCATTCTCCTTATTTTTATTACAACCCGTATGAATGGTGGGAAGCCCCTCAGGATAAACTGGCGTTTTCCTGGATTGACGTGCTTGTGCAGGCGAGCTTTTATCCAATTTTTGCGGCTATGTTTGGATTCGGCGCAGCTATGCAGCATGAAAAAGCGCTCGAGAGAACGGGGACATTTGCCTGGACAGGCGTGCGGCGTTTTTCGTTTTTGCTTGTTTTAGGCATTGCTCACGCTATCTTTATTTGGCCGGGGGACATTTTGTTTATTTACGCAGTATGCGGCTTTTTGCTTTTGTTTTTTCTGCGTTTTTCCGCAGGAACGCTTCTTCGAATGGGGCTTATTCTCCTGCTTGTACCAGCTGTTTTGTTCAGCGTGCTTCTTTTTGTATCTGCCGAGTCTGATCCGTATAATGCCTTGTTTTGGACGGATATTACCTCTGTTTCCGATTCGATTGCAGCCTATGGAAGCGGGTCGTACGCAGAGGTAACAGAGCAGCGTATTCACGATTGGACGAACAATAACATTTTTGACGGCGCCTTTGGATTTCAGACAATAACGATTTTTCCATTTTTACTCATTGGCGCGGGTGTATACAAGCAGCGCCTTATCCAAAAATGGGCCGCTCATCCGAAAAAAACATTTCGGATGTTTGCACTTTTTTTCGGAGCAGGGCTCCTGCTTAAAGGTGTTCCGCACCTGCTCGGTCCAAGTCATATAGCGTATATGTATGTGCAGGATTCTCTTGGAGGCCCGGTACTTGCGGCTTCTTATGCGGTGCTCGTTGTTTATTTGTGTACCTTAACTCGTCCGTCCAAGCTGCTTTTGCCCTTTGCACAGGCCGGTAAAATGTCGCTGACCAACTATTTGATGCAGTCGGTGATCGGTTCGCTTTTGTTTTATGCATATGGTCTCGGTTTTTACGGACAGGTTACGGTCACGACAGGCATTTTGCTTTGCGTCACTGTTTTTGCCCTGCAAGTAATGGTTTCCGGGCTGTGGCTGAGCCGGTTTCAGCGCGGACCGATGGAAGCTATCTGGCGGTTTGTTACTTACGGAAAAAAGGGGATGAGAAAATGAAGTGGATGAGCTTTAAACATGAGGGAAAAGAAAAGTACGGTTTTTATTTGGCAGAAAAACAGGCAGTAGCTGCTGTTTCAGATATAGATGGTGCCCCAATCACGCTGGCGGCTGCCATTGAAGAAGGACAGTTTTTAGCATCTGTCTGCCGTAATCCGGAATCCGTACCTTCCGTAGAAGAAGCATCTATTGAATGGCTGGCACCTATCCCGCGCCCGCTTAAAAATGTCATGTGCGTGGGGAAAAACTATCGGGATCATGCCATTGAAATGGGTGGAGAAGCAAGTGTACCGGAGCATCCGATGATTTTTACAAAAGCACCGACCGCAGTCAGTGCACATGGAGCACCTATTCCTGCTTATGATTCATTGACCGATTCATTGGATTATGAAGGAGAACTGGCTGTCATTATCGGCAGAAAAGGAAAAGAAATTGCTCGTGAAGAGGCATTTGACTATGTGTTTGGCTACACTGTGCTGAATGATATTACCGCACGCGATCTGCAAAGCCGCCATAAACAGTTTTTTATCGGTAAAAGCCTGGATGGCAGCTGCCCGATAGGACCCTGGATTGTGTCAAAAGATGAAATTGCGGATCCTCACAATTTAGCGATTCAAACAATAGTAAATGGGGAAATAAGACAGCAGTCCAACACTTCTCACTTTATTTTTCCTATTGATGAAGTGATTCATGTTCTTTCAAAAGGCATGACACTTGAGCCGGGCGATATTATCGCAACGGGAACACCGGCGGGAGTAGGGTTTGCGATGGAGCCGAAAGGTACATTGCAAAAAGGAGATACGATTGAAATTACAGTTGAGGGCGTTGGAACGTTGTCGAATACCGTTCAAGAGTAGTATGGTAGAATAAGAAAGAAAAAGGAGGGGATCTTTTATGGACTTTTTAACACAATCCACACACGTACATATTACAACGTGGGTCATTGCGCTCGTACTGTTTTTGATCGCAGTAAGAAAGCCATCAACCGGTGTACATATGGGGCTTCGCTTGTTTTATGTGCTGATTTTAATTACCGGCTTTGCGCTATTTACCACGTTCGACAGCTTGAATCCAGCCCTGTATGGCATCAAAATGCTTTTGGGCATAGTCACGATCGGATTAATGGAAATGACGCTCGTACGGAAGAAAAAAGGCAAAAAAAACGGCGGTGTTTTGGCCGGCGCGTTTATTGTGCTTGTTCTGACGGTTATTTTAGGTTTTGCCCTCCCAGGCATTGCTTAATAAAAGAGCCCTGGAAAGAGCTGCGTGCAAAAAGCGCAGCTTTTTTTGTTATAATGACGAAAAGGAGGCGTCTTTGTGTTTCCCGTGATTTTATGGATTCTTGTTTTTGTTTCGTTTTTTGTGTCAGTGCAGACTGTTTCAGTTTATATGAAAAAAGCCGGCCCGCAGGAAGCAAGTGAATTAGTGCCAATAGAAGAAAAAGAGGATTCACCTCGCCGATAACCGTCATTCCCGTAAAGGAGCGACGGTTATTTTTTATATACATATCGAAAGCTGCGCCCAATCTGACACTTGTGTATATTTTTTGCATAATATTTGTTCATATAAAAGAGAGGATGAGGTTTATACCAAAAAGAATCGCAGTTGTTGGAACGGGGCCAGGCGGGCTTGCTTTAGCTGTATATATAGTTTCCTGTTTTAAGAAAAAGAAATTCTCGCGTTTATTTCATAAACAGCGGGTATGGAACCGTGTCGTTTTCTTGAACAATCTCTGCTTTCATTGACGTCATGGGGGAAAAAGCGTACTCTAAATGAGGATGGGACATTTTGGCGCAGGGGGAAACGAGCAGTGAGAAAACGATTTCTTTCACTTATCATTCCGCTTCTTCTTTTATCTGGAGGTATGGTATCTGCCGAAGAAAAGAAGGAAGGCTGGCAGGATGAAACGATGTATTTTTTAATGACGGACCGGTTTATGAACGGAGATCGTTCAAATGATAAACAAACGAATAATGATGATGCATCTGCTTACCAGGGCGGTGACTTTAAAGGAATTCAAGATCAGCTTGATTATGTAAAAGGGCTGGGCATGACGTCAATCGTGATTTCACCTGTGTTTGAAAACGAAGCAGGTGCTTACCATGGCTACAGCATAACGGACTACACAAAGCTAAACACGCAATTTGGCAATGAGCAGCAGTTAAAAGAACTCGTTGACAGTGCACATAAACAAAATATTCGTGTTTTAGTGGATTTTCCGGCTGTACGTGTAAGCACAAAGCACGTATGGCTAAGTGAAGCCGGCAAAGAGAATTGGTTTACAAATGTCTCTGTTTTGCAGAAGCCGGACTGGCTTGGCGAAATGGCTCTTTTAAACACAGAGAATCCAGATGTACAGGCGGCGCTCGTAGAAGCAGCTGTGAAGCTGGCCGGCCGGACCGGTATTGATGGGTATTTTTTCAGCAATGCTTCCGCAGCAAAGCCTGCTTTTTGGAATGCTTTTCATGAAGCTATGCCTAATTTGCACTTAATAGGAGAAATGACGGAAACCACCATACAGGGAGCCGCCGCTTATGAAAAAGCCGGGCTTGATGCGGTGACTTCTTCCTGGACGCAGGAGCCGTTGCGCAAGCAGTTTGCGACAGTAGACCGCTCTTCGAATGTGGTAGAAGAGCTCCTTCTCCAGGAAGAAAACGTACTGGAGCATCCGTTGGAAACGGTTCATTTAACGGACTCTGTCGTAACAGATCGATTTACAAGGGATATGGCGGAAGAAAACATGTTTCCGGGCACACGCTGGCGGATGGCACTTACGTATTTGTACACATCTCCTGGAACTCCAGCAGTTTTTTATGGATCGGAAATCGCGCAAAACGGAGAAACCGGCCCGGACGCGCACGGACTGATGAATTTCCGTACCGATCAGGAGCTGGTGGATTATATCAAGCAGATCGCAGCCTTACGCCAGAAACTCCCGGCGCTTAGACGTGGTTCCTATGAGCCGATTTTTAATCGGAACGGCATGACGGTGTTTAAGCGGCAATACGAGGATGAAAGAGTTGTGGTGGCAATCAATAACACAGGCGAAACACAAAGCATTGCGATTCCAGCTTCTAAACTGGATGAGAACAAAGAGCTGAGAGGATTGCTTGCCGGTGACATGTCGCGTGCGGCAGATGGGGAATTTACCATTATTCTTGACCGTGAGGAAGCGGAAATTTATGCACTGGCGGAGAAAACCGGCATAAATTACGCCTTTATTGCGGCTATGTCAGCGGTCTGGATTATCTTTGTTTTGTTTCTTTATGTGGTATGGAAGCGCGGCAAAAGGGCAGCTCAATCGTAAAAAAAGGCCTCTCAGCAAATTTGCTGAGAGGCCTTTTTTTATGCGAACGTTTTTAAGGATAAGCGCTCTTCCAGGAAAACCGCAATGCCGTCTTCTTCGTTTGAAGCGGTAATGTCATTGGCGATCGATTTCAAGGCATCAATACCGTTGCTCATCGCTACACCTGTGCCGGCGTAATCAATCATCTCAAGATCATTATCTTCATCACCAAATGCAATAATCCGGTCCGGCGGGATGCCGATCCAGTCTGATACACGCTTTAAGCCGACTGCTTTGCTTAAGCCGCTTTTGACAATTTCAATCACATGCCACGGAGCGGCCCAGCGGCGGTGGTCAATCACTTCTGCGTGCACATCGCTTAAATGGCGGCGGATAGCCGGTACCTGCTCTTCTGTTGCATGAATCAGCATGCTTGTTGGATGATCGGTCAGCTTTTGGCGCAGGTCACCTGTTGTGACTGCAGGATTGCCCATGTTAAAAACATCAATAAGCTTTTCATCATGATAATGAAAATAAACGTTATCGAGCACTTCTGCAATAATATTGTAAAAGTCAAAATCATGGCATGCTTCAACGATATCAATGGCGGTTTTTAACTCCATCGGTTCGTGAAAGAAGCCCCATTTTTGATTGCCGGGATGATGAACAAAGGCGCCGTTAAAATTGACAATTGGTGTTGTTAATCCGAGCTCCGCATAATAAGGAGCGCTTGAGCGGAACGGGCGGCCTGTGGCAATCATTACTTCATGCCCGTGCTCCATCGCTTTTTGAAGGGTGCGTTTTGTGCGGGGGGAAATGGTTTTTTGATCCGTTAATAACGTACCATCGAGGTCTAACACGATTAAATGCTTTTCCATATAGGCGAGTCACTCCTTTGTCGGTTCTGCTTTCAGTGTAGAGGGTTGGGGCGACGTTTGCAAAGAAACAGGCTTTTTACTCATCATTCGAAGAAATGTCTGTTATGATAAAGCTATACGCATACATTGAAAGGAGTGTTTTACATGGATCAGGATTTAAAAGAAAATATTATGGGTGCGCTTGAACAGGTTGTTGACCCGGAGCTGGGCATTGATATTGTGAATCTCGGGCTTGTGTACGATGTAGATATGGATGAAGCCGGAAAAACAACGGTTACGATGACGTTAACATCAATGGGATGCCCGCTTGCCGGCGTGATCGTTGACCAGGTAAAAGCAGCGCTTTCTGAAATTCCAGAAGTAACGGACGTTGAAACAAATATCGTCTGGACGCCAGTTTGGTCACGTGATATGATGTCACGCTACGCGAAAATCGCTTTAGGCATTCAGTAAAAAAGAAGGTTCCATTATGGAGCCTTCTGAGACTGACGACTTTGTCGTCAGTCTTTTTTTATGAAAACTCTCACTGCCGAAATCAGGCAGCAGACTTTTCGGGAAACATCGCTTCTTAAAAAGAGCCGTGCGCTCGCCGCCTTATCGGCTCTTATTTGAACCTCCCAACTCCTTGCATGAAAAAGAAATAAAGAGGTTCTTTGGCAAAAGATTTTACTTGTCTGCAATCTGAAAAGGTTCTGTTATAAAACCTTCTTTTTTAATCGATTTGGCAAATATCAATCGGACAATTTTCACAGTTGATTCCGCGTTTTAAATAATCAAGATCACAAAGTGTAATCTGGTTTCGTTTCATTTTAATGACGCCTTCTTTTTTCAGCTGTGCGAGAAGGCGGTTAACAACTTCCCGGGATGTTCCGCATAAATTGGCCATTTCCTGATTGGTCAAGGGTACATCAAGAAAAAGGCCGTCTTCTGTTTGTTTGCCAAACGTATTTCCCATCCGGATGAGAGTAGAATAAACACCGCCTTTTTTCCCGTTCAGTACGAGATCACGCAGCTTGGACTGAGTCCGCAAATGCTCAGTTTGCGTGTAACGGAGCCAGTAAACCATCAATTCCGGCTTTGAGGACAAAAGTTTTTCTAAAAAACGGCGTGGAACCGTCCAGGCTTCCCCATATTCCAGTGCTTTTGCATTCATCATATAAACAGCTTCTTCTTCAAACAGGGTCATTTCGATAAGCATGTCCTGTTTTTTTGATACGCGGATCGTCAGCTCGCGCCCATCCGGCACAATCTTGCCCACTTGTACTTTTCCAGAGCGAAGCCAGAAAATATCATCAGCGGGCTCACCCTCTTGGAAAAGATAGGCTCCTTTTTGAAAAGAACGTACTTTCCGCTCTTCTGTAAATAACTGCTCTAGTGCTTGTGCAAGAGCGGGTTCAAACGCCACGGTATTCACCTCTTTTTCTACTATTTTAACGGGAAAAACAGGATGTTACAACGTTTCAACCTGATTCTGTATTCTTTAAGAGAGGAAACTTTTATTCAAAAAGAAAGCCAGAAAAAGGGTAAACTTGGATGGAGCTTGTTTGTCTGGCAGTAAATACGCTTCTTTCATGCCGTTTTCTTTGCGTAAAAGGGAAGGATATTTTAAAATAAAACAAAAGGTCAAAAAAGGTCAAGGGGGTTTTTAAGCATATGAACATGGAACAAATGACGTATACAATGCAGGAAGCACTGGCAGCTGCCCAGCAGAGCGCGGTTGAACGAAACCATTCAGACGTGGATACCGTACATATGCTGACAGCGCTGCTTTCAAAAGAAGACGGCCTGTTCAGCCGCATTTTTGAACGCGCCGGCCTATCAAAAGCCGCCTTCCTTAAGTTTGTCCAAAAGGAAATTCAGCTAAAGCCTGCTGTGTCAGGAAACGTGCAATACGGTGCTTACTTGTCAGGCGGGCTGAACACATGGTTTCAACGAGCGGCTGAGATACAAAAAAAGTGGGAAGATGCATACTTATCGGTTGAACATATGGCCGCTGCCATCTTTTCGGCCGGTACGAAAACAGCCGATTTTATGAAGCAGGAAAACGTGCCAGAGAACGCCGTTTTGGAGGCTATTCATGAAATAAGGGGGAATGAAAAAGTGACAACACAAAATCCGGAATCAGGTTACGAAGCATTAGCAAAATACGGACGGGATCTGGTTGAAGAAGTCCGGGCAGGAAAAATCGACCCGGTGATCGGACGGGATGAGGAAATTCGCCATGTGATCCGTATTTTGTCGCGGAAAACAAAAAACAATCCCGTATTGATCGGTGAGCCGGGCACAGGAAAAACGGCGATCGTTGAAGGGCTTGCCTGGCGGATCGTCCGTAAAGACGTGCCGGATGGCTTAAAAGACAAAACTATTTTTTCACTCGATATGAGCTCACTCATTGCCGGCGCGAAATTTCGCGGGGAATTTGAAGAGCGGCTGAAAGCGGTCTTGAATGAAGTGAAAAAAAGCGAGGGACGCATTCTCCTGTTTATTGACGAAATTCATACCATTGTCGGTGCAGGTAAAACAGAAGGGTCGATGGATGCCGGCAATATGCTGAAGCCGATGCTTGCGCGGGGAGAGCTGCACTGTATCGGTGCCACTACATTGGATGAACACCGCCAATATATTGAAAAAGACCCGGCTTTAGAGCGCCGGTTTCAGCCCGTACTCGTCTCTGAACCAACCATTGAAGATGCGATTTCCATCTTGCGCGGCTTAAAAGAGCGGTTTGAAATTCATCACGGTGTAAATATTCATGACCGGGCGCTTGTAGCCGCGGCAACATTATCAAATCGATATATTACGGACCGCTTTTTGCCTGACAAAGCGATTGACCTGGTGGATGAGGCCTGCGCGATGATTCGGACCGAGATTGATTCTATGCCGTCTGAACTTGACGCCGTGATGCGCCGGGTTATGCAGCTTGAAATTGAAGAAGCGGCCCTTCAAAAAGAAAAAGACCGTGAAAGCGCAGCGCGTCTTGAGCAGATTCAAAGGGAACTGGCCGACTTAAAAGAGCAGGCTGATGCGATGAAGGCCCAGTGGATGAGTGAAAAAGAAGCCATTATGAGCGTCAAAGACAAGCGTGAGGAGCTCGACCGGCTTCGCCGCGAGCTTGAGGATGCAGAAAGCAGATATGATTTAAACCGGGCAGCCGAACTGCGCCACGGCCGAATTCCGGCAGTGGAAAAAGAGCTGGCTGCCCTTGAATCGGCGGCTTCGTCTGAAAAAGACGACCGTCTGCTGCGAGAAGAAGTAACAGAAGAAGAAATTGCTTCTATCGTCGCCCGGTGGACCGGCATTCCGGTAACAAAGCTTGTGGAAGGAGAGCGTGAGAAACTGCTTCGCCTTGAAGATATTCTGCACGAGCGGGTAATTGGCCAGGATGAAGCCGTGTCTCTTGTGAGCGATGCTGTTCTGCGGGCACGGGCAGGTATTAAAGATCCGAATCGGCCGATTGGTTCGTTTCTGTTTCTTGGTCCGACCGGCGTTGGAAAAACAGAACTTGCTAAAACGCTCGCCGATGTTTTATTCGACAGCGAGGACCAGATGATCCGCCTTGATATGTCTGAATATATGGAGAAGCATTCGGTGTCGAGACTTGTCGGTGCCCCTCCGGGATACGTTGGCTATGAAGAGGGCGGACAGCTTACCGAAGCGATCCGGCGCCGTCCATATTCTGTCGTGCTGCTTGATGAAGTGGAAAAAGCGCACCCAGATGTGTTTAATATTTTGCTGCAGATGCTTGATGACGGCCGCATTACAGATTCTCAAGGCCGCATGATTGACTGCAAAAACACAGTGGTCATTATGACTTCAAATATTGGTTCATCCTTCCTGCTTGAAGCGGGTGGAGAAGGAGAGATTGCAGAAGAAGCAAAAAACAATGTAATGGCGCAGCTGCGCAGCCATTTCCGTCCGGAATTTTTAAACCGGGTAGATGACATTGTTCTTTTCAAGCCGCTTACACGTGAAAACTTAAAAGGCATCGCCGGCAAAGTGCTTGAAGGGTTGGCGGAACGCCTGCTTGAGCGCGGTGTTACGCTTCAGATAACAGAAGCGGCAAAAGAGAAAATTGCAGAGGAAGGGTATGATCCTGTTTTCGGTGCGCGGCCGCTTAAGCGGTTTGTTCAGCGTAATATCGAGACGCAGGCAGCCCGGGCGATTATTGCTGGAACGGTTTTGCCAGGAACTGAAGCTGTCGTTGATGTAGTGAATGGCGAACTTGTTGTGAAATAAGATGAAGTGTCACCTTGCCTGAAGTGATAAGGGCCAAGGATGGCCGGAATATCTTTTTTGGGCTTTCGTGAACAAGAATATGTCCGGCGCATGCTGTGTTATGGCCATAAAAAAAAGGGCTTGTCTTATAAGCCGGTTTTCCGGCTTATAAGACGCCCTTTCTTTATGTTAAAAACATGAACATAGCCGCATTTCTACATTTTACATGCAGCGGATTTTTTTATTCTTCGAGCAAGGCTTCTTTTTTACCAAGATCGTAAGCTTCCTGCATGACTTTCATAAACAAGCCAAAAAACGGCTCTGCCATTGCAGGTGAAAACTCAATGCCGGCTTCCTGCATTTTCTGCTGGGCTTCCGGCAGGTATTTCATTGCGATTTGCATAAATTCCATATTTTTTTCCATTATAGGTTCTCCTTTTTTGGCTTCAGCCAGTTCTTTCCTTCATTTTATTCAATCTGCGCAAATCGTCAAGAAAAAGAAACACTTTTTGCGCCCACGAGCCGATAAATATGCTACTATTATGAACAGAGTACATAAAAAGAAGCAAAGGAGGCTGCCCTATGCAGTATATCATGATGTTCGTCTGGACATTCTTGCTATCTGAAATGGTCGTGTATGTAATATCTTCAATGAACGGAGCGCCATTTCACTTTGAAACAGGAGTTTTCGTTGCTGTTGTCCTGACCATTCTGCTTGTGATCGTGATCAAATTGATTCCAGACGAGCCAGTTGAAAAGCATTAAAATGAAAGCGGGTTCCCACTAGGCGGAATTCGCTTTTTCCTATTTAGGCGTTTTAGACGTTGCATTTAAGGGTGTTTTTCAGTAAAATTAGTACCAAGTCATAATAATTGCTATCACAATATGTGGTTGAAAGAAGGTGCGTTTTTTGAACGCTGGAATATGGGGAATGGGACGTTACATTCCGGATCAAGTGATTACAAACTTCGATCTTGAAAAAAGAATGGAGACTTCTGACGAATGGATTCGTACCCGCACAGGCATCGAGGAACGCCGCATTGGGGGAGATGAAGTCGGCACCGTCCATATGGCAGCAAAAGCAGCTCAAAAAGCCATTGAACATGCAGGCATTCATCCAGAAGAAATAGATTTGATTATTACAGCAACGGTTACACCGGACCACAGCTTTCCATCTGTTTCGTGTGAAATTCAGCACGAAATTGGGGCAGTCAATGCAGCCGCTATGGATATTAGTGCTGCATGTGCCGGGTTTATGTATGGTATCATTACGGGAAAACAGTTTATCGAAACAGGTGCATACAAACATGTACTCGTTATTGGCGCAGAAAAGCTGTCGAATTTGATTGACTGGGAAGATCGGAATACCGCTGTGCTGTTTGGAGACGGGGCAGGAGCTGCTGTTCTTGGACCGGTATCAGAAGGGCGCGGAATTTTATCTTTTGAGCTTGGAGCTGATGGACGCGGCGGGAAGCACTTGTATGAAGACAAATATGTTAAAATGAATGGCCGTGAAGTGTTTAAATTTGCCGTTCGCCAAATGGGAGAATCCTCTATAAGTGTAATTGAAAAAGCGGGTCTTCAAAAAGAGGACGTTGATTTTCTTATGCCGCATCAAGCCAATATCCGTATCATGGAATCGGCACGGGAGCGCCTTGGACTGCCTCCGGAAAAAATGTCTGTAACCGTGAACCAGTTTGGCAATACATCATCTGCATCCATTCCGCTCACAATGGTAGAAGAGCTTGAAAACGGGCGAGTAAAAGATGACGATGTGATTGTCATGGTCGGTTTCGGGGGAGGATTAACGTGGGGCGCCATCGCAATGAGATGGGGACGTTAACAGCAATTTAATAAAGAGGTGAAAAATGTGGAAAAACGAAGAGTAGTGATTACCGGTCTAGGCATTGTTTCACCGGTTGGAAATACAGTAGAAGAAGCTTGGAGTAGTATTACAGCAGGAAAAAGCGGCATTAAGCCGATGACCCGCCTGAATGCAGATGACTATCCCGCTAAAGTGGCGGCTGAAATCCGTGATTTTGAGCCGGAGCAGTTTATAGAAAAAAAAGAAGCACGCAAAATGGATCGCTTTACACAATTTGCCGTTGCAGCGGCTAAAATGGCGGTAGCAGATGCGAAGCTCGAAATTACAGAGGAAAACGCGCCGCGTATCGGTGTCTGGGTCGGTTCCGGCATCGGCGGCATGGAAACGTTTGAAACACAGTATAAAACATTTTTAGAACGCGGCTACCGCCGGGTCAGCCCGTTTTTCGTCCCAATGATGATTCCGGATATGGCCGCGGGCCAAGTCTCGATTTACCTGGGAGCGAAAGGGGTAAACTCGTGTACCGTAACAGCTTGTGCAACAGGAACAAACTCCATTGGGGATGCCTTTAAAGTTATTCAGCGCGGCGATGCCGATGCGATGATTTCAGGCGGAACAGAAGCGCCGATTACGCAAATGTCGGTTGCAGGATTTTGTGCGAACACAGCGCTGTCCACAAATCCA
The DNA here is from genome assembly GCF_032341995.1 of Domibacillus sp. DTU_2020_1001157_1_SI_ALB_TIR_016. Lineage (NCBI taxonomy): Bacteria > Bacillati > Bacillota > Bacilli > Caryophanales > Bacillaceae > Domibacillus > Domibacillus sp. DTU_2020_1001157_1_SI_ALB_TIR_016. The sequence continues at coordinate 2,602,184 of NZ_CP135439.1, read as the reverse complement.
GATCCGGCTACAGCAAGCCGGCCGTTTGATGCTGAACGCGACGGATTTGTAATCGGTGAAGGGGCAGGTATTGTGGTCCTCGAGGAATTAGAGCATGCAAAAGCCCGCGGCGCTCACATTTATGCTGAGATTGTCGGCTATGGTTCAACCGGCGATGCTCACCATATTACAGCACCGGCACCGGAAGGAGAAGGCGGTTCTCGTGCCATGAAAATGGCGCTTGATGATGCAGGTCTTGCCCCGTCTGATATCGACTATATCAATGCACATGGAACAAGCACGCCGTACAACGATAAGTTTGAAACAGCGGCGATTAAAACCGTTTTTGGCGATCATGCCAAACAATTGGCCGTTTCTTCAACAAAATCAATGACGGGCCACCTGCTTGGTGCGGCTGGCGGTGTTGAAGCCATTTTTACTGCGCTTGCCATTCAGGAAAACACACTTCCGCCAACAATCAATCTGCAAAACCCGGATCCGGAATGTGACCTTGATTATGTGCCGAACGAAGCACGTCAAAGTGAAGTCCGCGCAGCGATGAGCAACTCGCTTGGATTCGGCGGACATAACGCGACAATTGTGCTGAAACAATACAACGATTAAAAAAAACAGGCTCCGGCCTGTTTTTTTTTGCTCATTTTTGCATATACATGAAGGACAAGCAGCGGGGGCGTGATAGAATGAAACTCGTTCTTTTTTTAACCGGCTTTGGCCTGGCCGTAGCAGGCGGGATTAGTTTTATTATGTATTTGAATTTACTTGCTGCAGGCATGACATGGCCTGAATACATTTCCTTTACGATTCGCCGGCCGGAATGCTATTTATTTTTCGTCGGCTGGCTGCTCATGTTTTTCGGTTTTATTGAATAAAGTAACAAAAACGTGTCGATAATGAACCCATAAAACGGTAATCAAGGAGGAATTTGATGCTGTACCTTCATGATGTGTGGGTGAACTGGTTTGAGGGAGAAGAAAATGGATGCAATGTATGCCCGTATCACGAATGGCGTAAAGACGACGGGATGATGCTGCTTGATCAAGTACCAGTTTTAATTTTACGTAAAAATGCAATGGATTTCTTTGAAAAAACTCTTTGTGAATTGCCGGAAGAGCTGCTGCAGAAAGTAGAAAGCAAAGCGTTTATCCGTAAAGGAAGCAAACGTGAAATGATGGAGTACTGCTTTATTGTTTCTGATGGAGACCGGACAATGGCTGTTGATACAAATGGATATCGGGTGCCAATTAAAAAAAGCCGCATTATGCCTCAGCATGAGTTAATTGTCCGGGAAATGGCCGACTGCCATCCGGCAGAACCGTTTTACTTCCCGGATATGGCTGAAAAAACATACAGCCTTTCAGAGCCGGCACCGGAATGGATGATTGGGTTAACAAGAAAAGAGCGGCAGTTAAAAACGCTTCTGTTAATGGCTGTTGATCAGCTTATTGAATCCGACCATGAGCCGGCATTGAAGTACTGGCTCACAGAGTGGAAGCCGGCAAAATATGAAATTATCCGGCAGATGGACTGGACATCCGCTGTGAAGATGTTTAGTGAATCAGTTGTGCTCGGCTGGACTTCTGCGCATGAACAGCTGTGTGCCCAGATGATTAAAGGGCGCCCGTTCTTCGAAAAAATGTATGAGCAGGAAATGAAAGTCGTAACAAGCAAATAAAAAACGTTCCGGTATAACCCGGAACGTTTTTTATTTGCGCTTGCGGCCGAGACCCATCGCATTTTCCATTTTTTTAAGCATTTTACCGGCTCTAAAACGGGCTTTTTCAGCGCCTTCGTCTAGGATCTGGTCTAGCTCATCAGACTCGATTAATGCATAGTAGCGTTCTTGAATCGGTGCTAAATGCTTGATGACAACATCGGCTGCTGCCTGTTTAAAGTCGCCATAGCCTTTACCGCTAAACTGCTGTTCAAGATCCGCAACTGAAATTCCTTCAAGTGCTGAGTAAATAGACAGAAGGTTTGAGATGCCAGGCTTGTTTTCTTTGTCGTATTTTACTACGCCTTCCGAATCGGTTACGGCACTTTTGATTTTTTTCTCAATTTGCTTCGGATCATCCAAAAGCGTGATAAATGCTTTTTGGTTTGGATCGGACTTACTCATTTTTTTCGTTGGTTCCTGCAGAGACATGACCCGTGCGCCTTCTTTCGGAATACGCACTTCGGGAATCGTGAAAATATCATTGTATTTTCGGTTAAACCGCTCCGCCAAATCACGTGTCAGCTCAAGGTGCTGCTTTTGGTCTTCGCCAACCGGTACCAGGTCGGTGCCGTAAAGCAGGATATCCGCTGCCATGAGAGGAGGATATGTGAGCAGTCCGGCTGATACTGCTTCTTTACCTGCAGATTTGTCTTTAAATTGTGTCATTCGCTCCAGCTCTCCGATGTAAGAGACACACTGAAGCATCCAGCCCGCCTGTGCATGAGCAGGCACTTCTGATTGAATAAATAGGGTTGCTTTAGAAGGATCAAGGCCTATAGCCACATAAAGTGCTGCCAGGCTGCGAATATTTTTGCGCAGCGCGAGGCGGTCCTGCTGAACGGTAATGGCATGCTGGTCTACAATACAAAAAAAGCAGTCATAGTCTTCCTGTAATTCGACAAACTGCCGCATAGCGCCGATATAATTACCCAATGTAACAGAGCCGCTAGGCTGAATGCCGGAAAAAATTGTTTTCATCATTAGTCCACTTCACTTCGTTTCATCTTGATATGTGTTCCATTATAAATAAAACAAACTGAATATTCAAGATGACAGGAAGTAAGAAGAAAGCAGGGTCAAAAGAGCAGCAGCACCTCCGGTTAAAAGAAGGGGAAGGGTCCATTTTGAAAATGTACGCTTTTTGTATTCTTCATGGGGTGCGCCCGTTTTGTCCAAGTCATCAAACCGTGCTGTATAAGAGCCTTCTTTTGAAGAGGTGCGCAGCTGTTTGAATCCAAAACTAATACCATTAAAAAATCCTTTTTCAAACACTAGCATGCTTGCCCCTATGATAAAGAAAAACAATCCGCCCATAAAAGCAGCATTTACAAAAGCGATCAGATGAGAAGGCTTCGTTAAACTGTAAAAAAGTGAACCTGCCAACAGAACAAAAGCTAAAAAAAATATTTTTTTTCCCATTTATGTTTACTCCTTCCGTAAATCAGGTAAAAAAGCATAAAGAATATGCTCGATTATAAATAAATCGTTTATGTTTCATTGTGTATATTATACAAAACATATTATATTTATAAAGCAATATAGTTAAAAATTACTATGGAAATGTAAGTGATTCATAGAATAAATTGAAGGGAAAGCGCTCTTTGGAGCGCTTTTTTTGTTTCACTAAACTATTAAATTTCTGTAATGGTTGTAAATAAAACGTAAATAAGTTATTGCAATAAAGTGAATTGACAGTATATAATATTAACAAATCTTCTGAATTCTTAGGAAGGTCAAAATATTATAAAAGGGGAGGCATTCATCTATGCACAAGAAAAAGCTTTCAATTTTCCTTGTTTTGATGCTTGCAGTCAGTGCAGTGCTCGCAGCTTGTAGCGGCGGCTCGTCCGATTCCGGTAACAGTGGTCAGACATCTGACGATGGCGGCGGGAAAGAAAATGTACTGAATCTATCAGAAACGCAGGATATCCCGAACATGGACTCTGCTCTCGCCACAGATACTGTTTCATTTGCTGTAATGGACAGTGTTATGGAAGGGCTTTATCGTCTCGGTGAAGGCGACAAAGCGGTAGAGGGGATGGCAGAAGGAGAGCCGCAAGTCAGCGAAGACGGCAAAACGTGGACAATAAAACTTCGGGACGCGAAATGGTCCAACGGTGAGCCTGTCACAGCCAATGATTTCGTTTATGCATGGCGTAAAGCATTAAATCCGGATACAGCTGCAGAGTATGCGTATATCATGTATGACTTGAAAAATGCACAGGCCGTCAATACCGGAAAAATGAAGCCGGAAGAATTGGGTGTAAAAGCCATCGATGAAAAAACGCTTGAAATCCAATTAGAGAATCCAGTTCCATATTTTAAAGAATTACTGACGTTCGCTACATTCCTTCCGCAAAATGAAGCGTTCGTGACGGAGCAGGGCGATCAATATGGACTTGAAGCCGATACAGTTCTTTACAACGGTCCTTTCACACTTGCTGAATGGAAGCATGAAGACCGTTTCGTAATGAAAAAGAATCCTGAATATTGGGATGCAGACACTGTAAAGCTTGAAACTATCAATACGAAAATCGTTAAAGACACACAGACAGATGTGAATTTATATGAAAGCGGCGAATTGGATCGCGTCAAGCTTTCATCTGAGTTTGTAGATAAATACAAAGAGCAGGAAGGCTTCCAGACCGTAAAAGAAGCATCTGTTTTCTTCCTCCGTTTAAATCAGACAACGAATGACGTCTTGAAAAACGTAGATGCACGCAAAGCGATCGCCATGGCTTATGACAAAACAGGCATTACAGATACACTGTTAAATAACGGTTCTGTACCGGCGGATTATTTTGTGCCGGCTGAGTTTGTTCAAGGCCCAGACGGAAAAGATTTCCGTGAAACGGCGGGTACGTATCTTGAAACCGATATTGATGCAGCTAAAGAGCATTGGGAAAAAGCTAAAAAAGCAATTGGACAGGATACGGTTGAGCTTGAGCTTTTAAGTTATGATGATGACTTGTCAAAGAAAGTAACAGAATATTTAAAAGAACAGCTTGAATCAAATCTTGAAGGTCTAACCGTAAATATTAAATTGCAGCCATTTAAACAAAAACTTGACCTTGAAACGGCGATGGATTATGAAATGTCTTTATCCGGATGGGGTCCTGACTATCCAGATCCAATGACGTACCTGGATATGTATGTAACAGAAGGCGCGCATAACCAGTCAGGTTATTCAAACCCACAAGTGGACAAGCTTGTTCAGCAAGCAAAAACAACACTTCTAACGGACGAACAGGCGCGTTGGGATGCTCTTGTTGAAGTTGAAAAATTGATGCTTGAAGACGCAGCTATTGCGCCGATTTATCAGCGTGCACGGGCTTATTTAACCAACCCGGATGTGGAGGGAATCGTCTATCACAAATTCGGACCAGATTACTCATTGAAATGGGCAGAGGTTACGCGTTAAGTAGGCAGAGGAGGGCAGGTGCAAGCGGGCCTGCTCTCTTTTTACCTGTTAAAAAAATAAAGTGAAGGAGGGACTAGTCATGGTGAAATACACATTAAAAAGACTTTTTTACATGGTGCTGACACTGTTTATTATCGCAACGATCACTTTCTTCTTAATGAAACTCCTCCCTGGCTCGCCACTTACCAATCAGGAAAAATTATCTCCAGAGCAGCAGGAAATCATTTTAGACAAATATGGCTTAAATGACCCCGTTCCTGTTCAATACGTGAATTACATGACCAATTTGCTGAAAGGGGACTTAGGTTTGTCGTTTGCATATGATAATCGGCCGGTTTCCCAAATGATCGGCGAACGTATTGGGCCGTCAGCAGAACTCGGATTTCAAGCGATCATATTCGGTACCGTTGTTGGGATCCTGCTTGGAGTAATTTCAGCCCTAAAACACAACACCATAATCGATTACGCGGCGACGACGATCGCCGTGCTTGGCATTTCGATTCCTTCATTTGTGTTCGCCGGCCTTCTCCAATATTTCGTCGGTGTTCAATGGCAGTGGCTGCCGGTTGCTTCGTGGGAAGGCTTTGAATACACGATTATGCCGACTTTGGCGCTATCTGTATTTGTTATTGCTACAGTCGCACGTTACATGCGCTCGGAGCTGTTGGAAATTTTAAATTCTGACTACATTACACTAGCACGCGCAAAAGGGGTCAGTGCACCGTCGATTATGGTCAAGCATGCCATTCGCAATGCCCTCATCCCCATTATTACACTGCTTGGACCGCTTGCTGTTAATATCATGACTGGCTCGCTGGTTATTGAGCGTATTTTTGCGATACCAGGAGTGGGTGATCAGTTTGTTCGCTCCATTAATACAAATGATTTTACTGTTATTATGGGGACCACTTTATTTTATAGTGTGCTGTTTGTAGTCGTTGTTTTTATTGTTGATGTACTCTATGGCGTAGTGGATCCGCGCATTCGTGTAAGTGGAGGTGGACGGAAATGAGTCAAATGGAACCAAAACTATTTGAAATTCAAGGTTCGCGCGCACATGAAGCAGAAAAAATGGGCCGCCCAAGCTTAAACTTCTGGCATGATGCATGGCTGCGCCTTCGCAGCAACAAGGGCGCCATCTTCGGACTGGTGCTGATTGCGTTAATTGTCTTGATGGCAATTATCGGGCCGTCGATGAGCGGTTACACATACAAACAGCAAAATATTCAGCATGCCAAGCTGCCTCCAAAAATTGCAGCGCTCGAAAACGTTCATTGGCTTCCGTTCGATGGACGCGATAAAGATGGCTTTGATGTGTATGAATCAAAAGGCGTAAAAGAGTATTACTGGTTCGGGACAGACGACCTCGGGCGGGATTTATGGACACGCGCCTGGTATGGCACACGCATCTCTATCTACATTGGCGTGCTGGCAGCAGTCATTGACCTGTTAATCGGTATTGCGTATGGCGGTATTTCTGGTTACTATGGCGGCCGCCTGGACAATGTAATGCAGCGAATTATTGAAATTTTAATAGGGATTCCGCAGCTGATTGTGGTTATCCTGTTTATTCTTGTATTTGAACCAGGTATTCTCTCCATCACAATGGCCATGGTCATCACCGGCTGGGTAAACATGGCGCGGATTGTACGCGGACAGTTTTTAAAGCTGAAAAACCAGGAGTATGTATTAGCTTCAAGAACACTCGGTGCTTCAGGCGGCCGTTTAATATGGAAGCATTTAATGCCAAATGTGGTCGGACCGATTATCGTTACAACCATGTTTACCATTCCAACCGCTATTTTTACCGAAGCCTTTTTGAGCTTTATCGGTCTTGGGATTGCACCGCCAGAAGCCTCGCTTGGCTCATTGGTCAATGACGGCTTTAAATCGATGCAGATGTATCCGCATATGCTGATTATTCCATCAGTTATTATCAGCTTGCTGATTTTAAGCTTTAACCTGCTTGCAGACGGACTTCGCGATGCACTGGATCCGCAAATGAAAAAATAAACAGAAAGGAGGCATTTTTATGGAGAAAGTATTAGATGTTAAAAATTTACACATTTCCTTTGATTTGCATGCAGGAGAGGTAAGAGCGGTGCGGGGAGTGGGTTTTCACCTTGAGAAAGGAGAAACACTGGCCATTGTCGGTGAATCCGGCTCCGGGAAATCGGTTACCACAAAAGCGCTCATGAGGCTTATTCCAAATCCGCCAGGCCGCATTAAAGAAGGGCAGATTTGGTTTGGAGGACGCGACCTTGCCGTGCTGACCGAAAAAGAAATGGAGAAAATTCGCGGTAAGGAAATATCAATGATCTTTCAGGATCCGATGACTTCATTAAATCCGACGATGAAAATTGGCAAACAAATTATGGAGCCGCTCATCAAGCATCAAAAAATGAGTAAAGGGGAGGCGTACAAGCGGGCTGCTGAATTACTGACACTTGTTGGGCTGCAAAATCCAGAAATGCGTATGAAGCAGTTTCCCCACCAATTTTCAGGCGGCCAGCGCCAGCGGATCGTGATTGCCATTGCACTCGCCTGCAATCCAAAAGTATTGATTGCGGATGAACCAACAACAGCCCTTGATGTAACGATACAAGCTCAAATTTTAGAATTAATGAAGGAGCTTCAAAAGAAAATCGACACAGCGATTATTTTTATTACGCATGATCTTGGTGTTGTGGCGAATGTTGCGGACCGTGTTGCCGTGATGTATGGCGGGCAAATTGTAGAAACAGGAACCGTTGATGAAATTTTTTACGATCCGAGGCATCCATATACATGGGGACTTCTGTCTTCCATGCCAAGTCCGGATACGGATCATGAAGCAGAACTTCGGGCTATTCCGGGCACCCCGCCGGATTTAATCAATCCACCAAAAGGCGATGCATTTGCTCTTAGAAGCGACTACGCTATGGCGATTGATTTTGAACAGGAGCCGCCGCTTTATCAAGTATCGGATACACATTTTGTGAAATCGTGGCTGCTGCATGAACAGGCACCAAAGGTTGAACCACCAGAAATCGTAAAAATGCAGCGTCGCTCCATGCCGGGAAATTATGATAAGCCTGTGCTGGCCGGGGAGGGAATGTAATGGAAAAGCTTCTCGAAATAAAAGGATTAAAGCAATACTTTAATGAAGGAAAACCAAATATGGTTAAAGCGGTTGACGATATTAGCTTTGACATTTACAAAGGTGAAACGTTAGGTCTTGTCGGAGAGTCTGGATGCGGAAAGTCTACAACCGGACGCACGATGATCCGGCTGTATGATGCCACAGGCGGCCAGGTGCTCTTTAACGGACAGGACGTGCACGGTAAAAAATCGCGAAAAGAACTTATGCAGTTTAACCGAAAGATGCAGATGATTTTTCAAGACCCTTATGCTTCATTGAATCCACGTATGAAAGTATCAGATATTATTGCAGAAGGCATCGATATTCATGGATTAGCCAAGTCGAAAGAAGAGCGTATGAAAAAAGTATACGAACTGCTTGAAACAGTTGGGTTAAACAGGGAGCACGCCAACCGGTATCCGCATGAATTTTCAGGCGGCCAGCGCCAGCGTCTCGGTATCGCTCGTGCGCTTGCGGTGGAGCCTGATTTTATTATTGCTGATGAACCCATTTCTGCACTGGATGTATCCATCCAAGCACAAGTGGTCAACTTAATGAAAAAGCTTCAAAAAGAAAAAGGGTTAACGTATTTGTTTATTGCACACGACCTGTCAATGGTGAAATATATTTCCGATCGAATTGGCGTCATGTACTTCGGTAAGCTGGTGGAGCTTGCGCCGAGTGAGGTGCTATATAAAAATCCGCTGCATCCATACACAAAATCATTATTGTCCGCTATTCCACTTCCGGATCCAGACTATGAGCGCAGCAGAGTACGAAAAGTGTACTCACCGGATGTTCATCAGTACGGAGCGGATGATCGGGTGGAAATGCGTGAGGTGGCGCCGGGTCATTTTGTTTACTGTTCAGAAAAAGAATTGAATCAATTTCAAAAAAGCTACGAAGCGGCCCGATAAGCGGCCGCTTTTTTTAATTATAGGTTTAAGTGTTTAAAAACGGTCTATATTATATAAGAAGCACTTAATATGGGTAAGCAAAGGAGACATGCATGAACTGGTATGAAAAGTTGAATCAATATTTTCCGATTGAAGAAATGAAGGCAAAAGAACAAATCGATGTATTGCTCGCTGAACGCGGCGATGTTTACCATAAAGATGAAGGTCCGAACCACGTACTCATTTATGTAGAGTTTGACGGGTTTGTTTTTGTCGACTATCTTTTTGTGTCCAAACAAGCAAGGGGACAGGGACTAGGCAAAAAACTGATTAATGGATTAAAGTCGAAAAACAAACCGGTCATTCTTGAGGTTGAACCGGTTCAATATGAGGATACGGATACAGAAAAAAGGCTTCGCTTCTATGCCCGTGAAGGATTTGAACATGCTTCTAAAATTGGCTACCGCCGGCGTTCGCTTGCGACCGGACGGGAAACGGTGATGGAAATTCTTTATTGGAGCCCAAGCGGGGCAGATGAGGAAGATATTTACGAAGCGATGGTTCGGACATATCGTGATATTCATAAGTATAAAGACAAAGAAATTTACGGAGCTCCTTTCGCACCGGTAAGCGAAACCCTTTCCTTTATAGATAAAGAAGAGCGTGAGAATATTCTTGAGCCGTTTGAATCCTCACAAAAAGTTTAAAAAGGTGCAGCTTTGACGTTTAGTTGACACATTCACCGGGTACAATGTATTTGTAAGTAAAAGATAATTGTTCATACAACTGAAAACGATATTCAATTGGCTGTCATTTCATGGTATAATACATATGTAGCCGGTTGTTGAGGAGTTTCACTTATCTATGAAATCTCCATGAACGTTCGATTCCTCAAATTGACAGGTATTATATATTTTATTTAAGGAGTGTGAATGAGGAATGGTTACACTATACACATCACCAAGCTGCACCTCATGCCGAAAAGCAAAAGCGTGGTTAGAGGAACACGAAATTCCTTACGTGGAACGCAATATTTTCTCAGAGCCGTTAAGCATTAACGAGATCAAAGAAATTTTGCGTATGACGGAGGACGGAACGGATGAAATCATTTCAACACGTTCGAAAATTTTCCAAAAATTGAATGTTGATCTTGAAACACTTCCACTTCAAGATTTGTTTGAATTGATCCGCCAAAACCCAGGATTGCTTCGTCGTCCGATTATTATGGATGAAAAGCGCCTGCAAGTTGGTTATAACGAAGATGAAATTCGTCGTTTCTTACCGCGGAAAGTTCGTACTTTCCAGCTGCTTGAAGCACAACGTATGGTTAACTAATTGACAAAGAAAAATTCCTGCCTGATATGCAGGAATTTTTTATTTTTTTTAACCGTTTTAGCTTGAAGAACGCAGAAAATTCAGTTAGAATGTGCAGACAGCTAAGTCTTTCTGTTTTCATTTACGTCTTGTTTATCATACAATATAGAGAAGGGATGGGGATATGTTTCCGCACCCCTGTGAACCCTCTAAATGGAAGGGAGAGACCGCATAATGGAAATTGAACGCATTAATGATAACACGGTGAAGTTTTTCATATCATATGTTGATATAGAAGAACGGGGCTTTGACCGCGAGGAAATCTGGTACAACCGGGAACGCAGCGAAGAACTGTTCTGGGATATGATGGAGGAAGTCCACGATGAAGAAGATTTTACAGTGGATGGGCCTCTTTGGATTCAAGTGCATGCACTTGATAAAGGTTTGGAAATTTTGGTTACCCAGGCAAATCTGACAAAAGACGGACAGCGTCTGGAACTGCCATTTACAAGCGATAAAATGGATGTAAATGGGCAGATTGAAGACTTGCTTGATGAACATTTTGACCGTTCAGAAGAAGACGATGCGCCGCTTGATTTTGTTCTTGCATTCCGTGATTTTGAAGACGTTATCGCGCTTAGCAATCGCGGCGGTCTCGATTACTTGACCACTTCCTTGTATGTGCACGAAAACCGTTATTATCTGTTTGTTGAGTTCGCGGACGATCGTTTCCAGGAAGAAGAAATTGACGATGCGCTCAGCATTCTGCTTGAATATACGCATGAATCCCGCATGACGATCCATACACTTCAGGAATACGGAAAATGCATCATGCCTGAAAATGTATTCGAAACCGTTCGTCAATACTTTTCATAACCAGCGTCCTCTTGACATGTCAAGAGGATGCTTTTTTGTGAAAAAAAGGAAGTGTCCTCCCGCTTGTCGAATCGTATAAAATGAAAGGAGAGGATATCTGTATGCTGTCGGCAGTGAATCGACAAGGAAAGCCGGTCGTATTGGCCGGGACAAAAGCCAAGTCACTAGCTCTTCGTTTAAAAAATACTCCTCATTACTGCCCGCAATGTGGCAGCCCTGTCAGGATTAAAGCAGGAAATGTTAACATTCCACATTTTGCCCACATTTCCCACACTTTATGCCAATCATTTTCAGAACACGAATCTCCCAGGCATTTAGCCGGAAAAGCAGACTTATTTCAATGGATTACCCAAACAGCAGAAGCAGAATTGGAAGCATGTTTGCCAGGCGGAGACCAGCGCCCGGACATTTTAACAGGAAATATAGCGGTTGAGTTTCAGTGTTCTTCGATTTCCGCTGCTTTATTTAAGGAGCGGACAGAAAAGTATACAGCGCGTGGAATGATTCCGTTTTGGATATATGGCGGCAAGCCGGTTGAGCGGAAAGGGAGCTATGTAAAGCTGACGCCTTTTCAGCGGCTGTTTTTGCGTTTTCATCCTCAGCTGGGCTTTTATTTTTTGTCGTATGACCCTGAACGAAAAGGATTTACGGTATATAAAAACATCACTCCGCTTACGGTAACACTTTGTACAGCACACCAGCGCTTTATTCCTATTCAAGACATGACGTTTCCTCCGTCTGCTTCGGGCAGCGAAAGAGATGTATCTGACCTGAATACCTTTTTTGATTACAGGCGGAAATGGATCGATCAAACCTGCCAGTTTGACCGGGGGCACCGACATCCTTTTCTTCAAGCGGTTTATGCATCCGGCCGTAATCCTTATTTGCTGCCGGAACACATTGGGCTTCCTGTCCGCAGCAGCATAGCGATTCGGAACCATCCGATTGAATGGCAGTTTTATCTTTTGCTGGAGCTGGAGAAGTGTCCGGCTGAAGAAATTATTCGACGCCGAATCGAGCTTGGACATGTAAAAGAGCAGCCGTTGCCGCTTGCCGGCGGAAAAACACCGGAGATGGCCGCTGTAGAATATGCCGCGCTGTTGGATGTAATCGGAAATCCGCTTTCTTTGGACAGCCCTTCGCTCGGTGTGAAGCTGGAAAAAGAAAAAGCCTTTACAGAGACATTCGGGAAGACTGTTTTAGACAAGCTGATTTTTTGAGGTGAAAAACAAAGGATTATATAATAAGGAAGGAGAATGGTTATATACATAAAAGGAGGTTTTTGAAGATGGCAGAAAATGCAGTAAAGCAGCTTCCGGCACGTTCTGAGGTGCCGGAGGAGCTGAAATGGCGTCTTGAAGATATTTTTGTAACGGATGAAGAGTGGGAGAAGGAATTTAAAGCGCTTCAGACACTTGCAGGAGAAGCCTCTTCCTATAGAGGGACCCTTGATGAAAGTGCAGAGCAGATGTATGCTTTTTTCTCCTGGCAGGATGTTCTGCTTGAGCGGATGGGCCGTCTATATACGTATGCGCATATGCGCTACGATGAAGATACTCAAAACGCCCATTACCAGGGCATGAATGACCGGGCTAAAATGCTGTATACGCAAATTGCAGGAGCGCTTTCGTTTGCTGATCCTGAAATTTTATCGATTGACGAAGAAAAAGTAAACGGGTTTGTCACATCCCATGAGCCGCTCCAATTGTACAAAAAAGTGCTGGATGACTTAAACAAGCAGCGTCCGCATGTTCTGTCTGCAACAGAAGAGAATCTACTGGCACAGGCATCAGATGTATTAGGCTCATCGAGTGCAACATTTGGAATGCTGAATAATGCTGACCTGGAATTTCCAGTTATCCAGGATGAAAACGGAGAAAGTGTACAAATTACACACGGCAACTACGTGCGGTTTCTTGAGTCATCGGACAGCCGTGTTCGAGAGGAAGCTTTTAAAGCCGTGTATGCCACCTATGGAAAATTTAAAAATACATTTGCTTCCACGCTATCCGGCCAGGTGAAACGGGATAATTTCTCTGCAAGTGTACGCCATTACAACAGCGCGCGTGAAGCAGCACTGTCACGTAATCATATTCCTGAAGAGGTATACGATAATTTAGTGGCTACCATTAATAAAAATCTGCCGCTGCTTCACCGTTATGTGGCGCTGCGCAAGCGGGTACTTGGTCTTGATGAACTGCATATGTACGATTTATACACGCCGCTTGTAGCAGAAGGCAAGTTTGATGTAACGTATGATGAAGCGAAAGATCTTCTTCAAAAAGGTTTACAGCCGCTCGGAAAAGAATACATCGATATTTTAACGACAGGGTTAGAAAGCCGCTGGGTCGATGTAGTGGAGAATAAAGGAAAAAGAAGTGGGGCTTACTCCTCCGGTGCTTATGGCACAAATCCTTACGTGCTGATGAACTGGCAGGATAATGTAAACAATTTGTTTACACTTGCTCATGAATTTGGGCACAGCATTCACAGCTATTATACACGTGCGAGCCAGCCGTATATTTATGGAGACTACTCTATTTTCGTGGCAGAAGTGGCTTCTACGTGCAACGAATCCATTTTAAATGATTATTTGCTGAAAGCAACAGACGATGAGAAAAAACGCATTTACTTGCTGAATCATTTTCTTGAAACATTCCGTGGCACGATTTTTCGCCAGACGATGTTTGCAGAATTTGAACACCTGATTCATGAAAAAGCGCAAAAGGGAGAAGCACTGACAGCAGACGGCTTAAGTGAAGCTTATTACGCACTGAATAAAAAGTATTTCGGTGATGATATGGTTATTGATGAAGAAATTGCACTTGAATGGGCACGCATTCCGCATTTCTACTATAACTATTACGTATATCAGTATGCGACGGGCTTAAGTGCAGCGATTGCGCTGTCTTCACAAATTTTAAAAGATGGCGAGCCGGCTGCCCAGCGGTACATTAATGAGTTCCTAAAAGCAGGTAGCTCTGCGGATCCAATTGAAGTATTAAAGCGTGCAGGCGTTGATATGACGGAAGCAGGTCCGATTGAAGCAGCCTGCCGCGTGTTTGAGGAAACACTGGACGAAATGGAGAAATTACTGGGTTAATTTGTAAGTTAGCGCTGTCAAATCCATTATTATGTCGATTTTGTGAATTGAAGGGTCATTCCTTGCAAAAAATGTGCCACACATGGTACGATGGGGTCGTGAAGTTGATCACAAACAAACATATACCCCTTTGTTTGACCGTGAAAAATTTCTCCCATCCCCTTTGTTCGTAAGAAAGAGCCCCGCTTCGGCGGGGCTTTTTCTATTTGGATGCAATAAAAAAACACCAGCATCCGATGCTGGCGTTTTTACTGAATATATTCCCAAAAAGTGCCGTGCTTCGTATGAATCCTGCGGACTTTTCGCTGCAGAAGCAGTTTTTTCATTTCGCATTCTGTCTGGCTGTCGGTCCAATCATAAACGCCTCTTATTTCACTTGTGGCCGCAATGCGAAAGTATTGCATAAATTCTTTAAGTGAAGGCGGATCAAGCGGTTCTGGTATTTCTTCTAGAATTTCCTGCAGAATTTGTACGTAAATATCATAGGAATAAAGGCCGGCAATTTTAATACCTTCATCTTCAATGCGTTCATTAAAAAACACGATCGTCGGCGCTTCGTCCACATCCATTTCACATGTGACCGCTAAATCACTTTGAAAGGCTTTTGTTGCACCAGCTGAATAAATATCATTTAAAAACTCGCTTTTGTCGAGTCCCGCCTCTTCAGCACAGCGGGTTAACACAGCTATATCTGCGACATTCTCTTTATCTAAAAATAATTGCTCCTGAATTCTCCGGAGGAACTTACTGCCGGCCCGTTTTCCCTGCAGCTCAGCTGCTTTGATGGCAATAGATGCAAGAAAAGGAGATTCGATGGTCTCTTCCTCCCAGACGGATTCCTCGCAGGCAAGCCCGCTTTGCTCCACTGCAAGAAGAGGCTTAGCTGTATTCAAGGCAGTCAGCTTGCCGGTTAATACCTGCTTCAACTTGAAATAATGGCCGTATTCTACTTGCAGCTTCCGAATAAGGGGGTCGAGCGCCCAGCAATCCGGGCACAAAGGATCAATAAATACATAGAGTTCGAGCGGCTTTTGCCGGGCAGAGCAAATACGTTCAGGCAGTTGCATCGAATTCACAAAGCATCACCCTTATCATCCGGCTGGTTCACCATATGAAACGCCGTTTGTTTAAGTCGTTCAAAAAAGAAAACACGCAATTCACCGGTTAAATGCACATCATCCATTGCCGCATTCATGCACTCCAGCCAGGCTTCTGCGCGTGCTGGCGTAATAGGGAAAGGCAAATGGCGTGCCCGGAGCATCGGGTGCCCGTGTTCATCTGTATAAAGGCTTGGTCCACCTAGAAATTGAGTTAGAAATTGTTTCTGCTTTCGGGCAGTTTCGGTTAAATCATCGGGAAAAATCGGCGCAAGATCCGGATGCTGCGAAACGCGGCTGTAAAAAACGTCCACCAGTTCTGAAAGCTGTTTCCCGCCAATGATGTCGTATGGAACATTGGATTGCTCGGCCATAAACGTTACTCCTTTTTCCTCGTAATGTATCTTCATTTTAACAAGGCTTTCGACATAAAACAAATGATAGGATTGAGGGCATATCTCCAAAACATTCCTTTTCTTTAAAAAAAACCGGCTCTACGCATTGTAGAAGCCGGTGATCTTTTTTACATAGTTTTGTGTTTCATTGAATGGCGGGATGCCGCCATACTTCTTTACGTTGCCCGGCCCTGCATTATATGCAGCGAGCGCAAGGGAAATGTCCCCATCAAACATATTGAGCATTTGGCGTAAATATTTCGTTCCGCCAAATACGTTTTGTTCTGGGTCCATCGAATCTTTAACACCGAGGTAGCTTGCAGTGCCCGGCATTAATTGCATAAGCCCTGAAGCGCCTGCGTAGCTGACGGCATTCGGGTTAAAATTGGATTCCTGTTTAATCACAGATTGGATCAATTTTTTCGGAACATTGTACTTCTCGGCAGCCCGGGTAATGATATCATCAAAATCTGTTTTAGGGGCGGCTGCAATGTCGGCGCCGGCTTTTGTGAAGAGAGCTGGTGCAGATGCTGCAGAAGAAGCGGCACTTACAGAAGCGGGGGTCCCAGCTTGAATAATTTCAAGACCCTGCGCAAGCGCCTGCTGCAAAATAGAGCCAAACACATTGCCTGTCCCAGCGGCAGAAGAAAATGGAGAAGTGGTTCCTGTTCCAGCGGCTTTAGCGACAGTCGTGTTGATCATCGTGTTGAAAAAATTTGTATCCACGTTGTTAGTTTCCCCCATGTTGTGTAAGTGCGTGATAGAAACGGCGGATTTTATTTTCAGCCGGTGTGTAGTCGATGCCATATTTCTTCAAAAGTTGATAAAAAACATCTTCTCCAGAAGCATCCTTTGCTTCATATTCAATCTCGTAATCTTCCTGCCCGAGATACGTGCTATGGTCAAATACGAGCAGGCCGCCTTCGTAAGCCATCTCTGCCCGTGTTGTTGAAAGTGTGCCAAAGTGAGCGAAATTGGCCGCGCCAGCGCGGCCAGCCGCCCGGCTGATGACTTTATTATCAGGAAGGGTGCCGTCTAAGGCGCCCTTCACTTCAAGTTGTGATAATGAAACCGTTGATTCTAAGAGACCTGTATCTGCTGGTTCTTTCAGCGTCATTTCCGCTCGTCCGCCCTTTTCACGGATGCGAAGCGCGGCGCCGGCTTCTTTAAGCAAAAAATCTGGTGTATCAAAATAGTGGTTGGACTGCTGTTGAAAAGGTCCTGGATTAAAAGCGGCGACAAGCTGATCAAACTGTGTTTTTGTAACCACACATTTAAATTCAATTTCAATTTCTTCCTTCATCGTGTCCGCCTCATTTTCCATAATGTTCTTCTTTTATTGTATCCTGTTCGAACCGTGTTTGAAAGAGTAAAATGTGGTAAAATGTTTACGAAGTTTTGAATGAACGGTTGTTGTAAAGGAGAAGTGAAGAATGAGAACGAAATGGCATTTTACAAAAACAGAATGGGCAGGCGAAACGCTTCGTCTTTTATCAGAGGAAGAGGTACAGGTCACACACTTAAAGCCGGTCTCCCAGGTGATTACCGATTCAGACGCCGCGGCTTTTGTGTATCTGGCGGAAGCAGAGCCTGGCTATGTTTATCTATATGTACACGAGAGTACGTGGGAAGAAGTAAAAAGAGCGATTGACGGCGGGCACCCGGTTGAAGCAGCCGGAGCGGACGGCACATTTCTGCTTGCCTCGTTTCATGAGGAAATGAGCGATCTGCTTGTCAACATCGAAGGAAACAGCAACTACGGCGAAGAAATGGTAGAGAAAGTGGAACGTGTTTTTTTCGCCGAACAGCGCTAATGGAGGACACCGTGCATGGACAACTGGGATGAGTTTTTAGTACCGTACAAGCAGGCGGTAGAGGAATTAAAAGTGAAGCTGCGCGGCATTCGCAAGCAGTTTACACTGGAAGACGACCGTTCACCAATCGAATTTGTGACAGGACGGGTAAAGCCGGTTCCAAGCATCTTAGATAAAATGGAAACGAAACGAATTCCAAGGGAACGCATCCAGCAGGATATGCAGGACATTGCCGGGCTGCGCATGATGTGCCAGTTTGTGGATGATATTAAAATCGTTGTGGAGATTTTGCGCAAGCGTAAAGATTTTAAAATCGTTGAAGAAAAAGATTATATTTCCCATAAAAAACCAAGCGGCTACAGATCCTATCATGTAGTCATTGAATATCCGGTACAGACCATTCACGGGGAAAGAAAGCTGCTCGCTGAAATTCAAATCAGAACGCTTGCCATGAATTTCTGGGCGACCATTGAGCATTCGCTGAATTATAAATACAATGGTGATTTTCCGGAAGAAATTCAAACAAGGCTGCAGCGTGCGGCAGAAGCCGCTTTCCGTCTGGACGAGGAAATGTCCTTGATTCGGGAAGAGATCCAGGAAGCGCAGCTGTTTTTCACAAAGAAAAAAGAATGACTACTAAACGGCAGGGGTGAGGCAGAATGAAGTTTGCGATTACATCAAAAGGGGACGCCAAGTCCAATGCATTAATGCATAAAATCCGCAATTACCTGACGGATTTTAAATTAACTTACGATGAAAGCGAGCCGGATATCGTCATTTCGGTTGGAGGAGATGGAACGCTTCTCTACGCGTTTCACCGGTATAATGGACGTCTTGATAAAACGGCATTTGTCGGGGTACATACGGGACATCTTGGTTTTTATGCGGACTGGACACCGGATGAAATTGAGAAGCTGGTAATCGCCATTGCGCGGACGCCATATCAGATCATTGAATATCCGCTTCTTGAAGCGATTATCCGCTATCAGGATGGAGGTAAAGAAACACGCTATTTGGCCTTAAATGAATCAACCGTTAAAAGTGTGGATGGAACACTCGTAATGGATGTGGAAATTCGCGGCGAGCAGTTTGAGCGTTTTCGCGGCGATGGCTTGTGCGTATCAACGCCATCTGGCAGCACAGCCTACAATAAAGCGCTTGGCGGAGCTATTTTGCATCCGTCAATCCGCGCCCTGCAGCTGGCGGAAATGGCATCGATCAACAACCGTGTGTTCCGGACTGTTGGCTCACCGCTTATTTTGCCCGCTCACCATACGTGTATTTTAAAACCGGTTAACCGGCCGGATTTTTTAGTGACCATCGATCACTTAACAATTTTGCATAAAGATGTAAAATCCATTCAATATCGTGTTGCCACAGAAAAAATCCGTTTTGCCCGCTTCCGGCCGTTCCCATTTTGGAAAAGGGTGCATGATTCCTTTGTCAGCAGTTAATGGAAAGCCATTTGAATTGTGCTGGACTGCGGATGAGGATGGACTGCTGCTCCGAACCTTTTTAGCGCAAAAGGCGATCTCTAAGCGTGCTTTAACGGATATTAAATTTACCGGCGGGCTGATTGAAGTAAATGGCCGCGAAGTAAATGTCCGCCATGTATTATCCGCAGGAGATGCCGTACGGGTAGTGTTTCCGCCCGAAGTACCATCAGGCGGACTCGAAGCGGAGCCGGTCGATCTTCCGGTTTTATTTGAGGATAAAGCGCTGATCGCTGTCGCCAAGCCGGCCGGCATGAACACGATTCCGTCCCGCGAGCATCCATCCGGCTCGCTTGCATCCGGCCTGCTCTGGCTGTATAGGGAGCAGGGGCTGCAGGCAACGGCACACATCGTTACCCGGCTGGACCGCGACACATCAGGGATTGTCCTTGCGGCGAAAAACCGATACGTGCATCATTTAATGTCTGAGATGCAAAAGCAAAAAAAGGTGTTCCGTCAGTATGAAGCACTTGCGGAGGGTATTTTTGAGCAGGCATCCGGTTTTGTGGAAGCGCCGATTGGCCGCCGGGACGACAGCATTATCGAACGAATGGTGCGTGAGGACGGCCAATATGCCCGGACGGTTTACAAAGTGATCCGGCAGTACGATGATTTTGCCCATGTGGCTGTTAAGCCGGAAACCGGGCGGACGCACCAGATTCGTGTTCATCTTGCCCATGTTGGTCATCCGCTTGCAGGCGATGATTTATATGGAGGCAGCAGGAGCCGTATAAACAGGCAGGCACTTCACTGCGGATCGCTGTCGTTTCACCATCCTGTAACAGGCGCGCCTATCGATCTTACAATGCCCATGCCAATGGATATGAAAAATATGGTTATATAGAAAAACCCGGATTCCGCTATGGAACCCGGGTTTTTTTATGAAACATCGCTGAATGAACGGAATTTTTCTCGAACGAGGGGCTGTTGGGAATCCACCGATAGGATTTCACGCTCCGGCCAGCGCAGTGCGGTCAGCTTGCCGCCAAATACACAGCCGGTGTCTATATTGATGGTGTTGCCGATCGCGCGTGGCGCGCTGACAGGCGTATGGCCGTACACAACATATGCATCTCCTGCGTACTTTTTTGCCCAGTCGCGGCGGACAGGGGAGCCATCCGGATGTTTTTCACCTGTAATGTCTCCGTAAAGCACAAACGTTTTTACACGCGCATCAAATCGGCCAATATAGTCGGCACGTATCCCGGCGTGAGCAATCACAAGCCGTTGGTCTTCAAGCACGTGATAGAGCGGTGACTCTTCATACATAGACAGGAACCGTTTTCTAAGCAGGCGGTATTCATTGGCAGGCATAGAATCAAGCTCTGCCACTGTTGTTTCCAGTCCATGTGTTTCCTGAACGTTGTTTCCAAGAAAATACCGGTACAGCTTATTGCAGTGGTTGCCTGGCACAAAAAGGGCATTTTGCTCTTCAAACAGCCGGCAGACAACGTCCATTACCCGGACCGAATCCGGGCCCCGGTCGGTTAAGTCGCCGACAAAAGCCAGCGTCCGCCCATCCGGGTGAACAGGGATACCTTCGTCCCATTTATATCCAAGCGTATGCGTCAGCATATGAAACTCATCGAAACAGCCGTGTATATCTCCGATAATATCCAGCTTCATTCAATCGCTCCCCATTCATTTTTGTCTACTGCACTAGTATAATCCGTTTGGAGAAAATTTAAAAGCCGGGCAAAAGCTGGCTTGATATTCATTGATTTTTTTGGCAATCATGATAATATTAACACTAGGTACTAATAACTTGTATAAATGGAGGAACGGATTTATGCTATTTTCACTTGAAGGAAAAACGTTTGTCGTAATGGGTGTTGCCAACAAGCGCAGCATTGCATGGGGAATTGCCCGCTCTCTGGACGCAGCAGGAGCACGTCTTGTTTTTACTTATGCAGGCGATCGTTTAGAAAAAAACGTTCGTGACCTGGCGGCAACACTTGAAAATCAAAAGGATCCGTTCATTTTACCATGTGATGTAACAGATGATTCAGCGATTGAAGAATGCTTCCGTGCCATCAAAGAAAAAGAAGGCGTCATCCACGGTCTTGCTCATTGTATCGCGTTTGCCAACAAAGAAGACTTAGACGGCGATTTTGTCGATACATCCCGCGATGGCTTTATGCTTGCCCACAACATCAGTGCTTACTCGCTGACAGCGGTAGCAAAATATGCGAAGCCTCTTATGACAGAAGGCGGCAGCATTGTGACACTGACGTACCTCGGCGGTGAGCGCGTAATTACAAACTACAACGTGATGGGTGTCGCAAAAGCGTCCCTTGATGCAAGCGTGCGTTATTTGGCTGCTGATCTTGGCAAAGACGGCATTCGTGTGAACTCAATTTCTGCCGGACCAATTCGTACACTGGCTGCAAAAGGCATTAGTGATTTTAATGAGATGCTGACTCAAATTGAAGAACGAGCACCGCTTCGCCGGACAACAACACAGGAAGAAGTAGGCGATACAGCTGTTTTCTTGTTCAGCGACATGTCTCGTGGCATCACCGGTGAAAACATTCATGTAGATTCCGGCTACCACATTACAGGCAATTAATTAAAAAAACCGTCCATATTGGGCGGTTTTTCTGCATATACTGGACAAAAAAGCGGAGGTGTGTGCATATGAAAAAAACACCTGGTCCCTTGCTTTATATTGGTCAGCCTCATTTGACGCCTATTCAGCCTGTAATGCAGAAAATTGCTAAAGCAGAATCAGAGGGAGAAATTATCGAAGAGGTGAAACAAGAGGCTGAGGAAAAGCAATTGACGCCGCCGGTCCAAAAAAAAGAAGAAAAGTCAGGCGACGGCCGCTTAAAACCATTTCGGGAAATGAGTATAACAGAAAAAGTCGTTTACCTTGCTGAGCGACGCATTCCGGTTCCATGCCGTTTCGAGTGGAGCGGTCCTACAGTTCGGGGGGTTATTCAATCGTTTGATGAAACGTACGTATGGATACTTGATGAAGAAAGCGATACACCGGTGCAGGTTCCCATTACTGACATTGGGTATATCCGTCTCGCTGGAACATAAAAAAAGCCGCCCCGTTAGTGGAGGCGGTAGATTTTAACGGCAGATATCAAGATCAACGTCTTTGATGCACTGAACCGCAATAAATTCATTTAGATCGACCGTTACGCAGCTTCGTGTTTTGTCAAAATTTTCGACTTTGCACACCTGCTTTAAGCTGATGCCTTCGTCACATGCAAGGTTAACCGGCTCATGATCATCATCAAGTGGCATAAGTACCCGCAGGCGCGCACAGCAGCTGTCAAATACATCTTCTACACGGAAGAAGATGGATACACAGCCGGCGTCACAATCATCAGCTTCATCTGGACTAAAGAAAGCAAAAAACGGCTTTCCTTTTTTTGTTGTCAGCGTAAACACGCGTGTATCTGCATTGCGTCGGCGTGGTCCATCCAGGTCGCCCAGCGGTTCAGCGAAGCAGTCTTTGCAATCACGGCACTCTTCATCTTCTCGTGCGTCTTGAATATCACGGATCGCGCGGACAACTTCGCATACACAGCTCTCAAACTTGTCATCATCGCGATGCTTGTGGCATCCCATTGTGCATTCCTCCTTTAATATCGGTACATTATTACAGTATGAATTTCATTCAAAAAGGCATGGACAAATGCCGTGTTGAATGGAATTTTTTTTTTTGTTTCGCACATACTGATCGAAAACGGAGGTGCGGGTATGAAAAAAACAGCGTGTATTATTTTAGTTCTTTTGCTGGCAGGATGCGGACCCGAGCACGACGGGACGGCGATGCTTGAAAAAGCAGATCCCGATGCTGTTCAGCTGGACGGTCATGATGATCAGCTGGCAGCGGAAATAAAAAAGGAAGCAGATTCTTTTGATGAAATTTACGATACAGCCGTTGTAAAAGGCACGAAGCAGCTGCTTGTAGCTTACAAAGTGCGCCATCTGGAGCGGTTTCGGATGAAGCAAATCGAAAAAAACCTGGCTGAACGCATGAAAAAAACGGCAGAAAAAGAAAAAGTAGAAATTGTTGTGTCAAGCGATTATAAGATCTTTCTTGAAGCAGTTCGTTTAAAAGAAGATATGGAAGCGGGACATTTTACAGAAGAAGAAGCGGACAAACGCCTGGCGGAAATTATTAAATTGAAAAAAGAAATGGCGTAGAGAAAGGAAGAAGAAGATGATCGCAATGTTTTTTTGGGCATTTGTCGTCGGCGGGCTTATTTGTGTCATTGGTCAGCTTATGATGGACCTTGGAAAGTTGACACCAGGTCATACGTTGTCGATTCTCGTTTCAGTCGGAGCACTGCTTGCAGGCTTTGATCTTTATGAACCGCTTGTAGGTTTTGCCGGCGCCGGTGCAACAATGCCGATTACAAGCTTTGGCAACTCACTTGTAGAAGGTGCGATGCAGGAAGCGAAGCTCCATGGAGTGGTCGGCGTGCTGACCGGCATGTTTGAAGTGACAAGCTCGGGTATTTCTGCTGCGATCGTGTTTGGATTTATCGGTGCCCTCTTTTTTAAACCAAAAGGGTGAACAGGGCCCATCCCTTTTTGCATCTCTCTCATATGATAAGGAGAGAACAGCGAAAGGGGGAAAAATATATGGCAATGTATGGATGCGGCGGTTACGGTGGCGGTTACGGCGGCTCAAGCACGTTTGTATTGATTGTTGTTCTGTTCATTTTGCTCATCATCGTCGGTGCGAGCTTTTATTGATGCATTAGAAGGAGGAGCGGACAATGAACGATAAATTTTTTGGCAATATTGAAAAAAAGACCGGCGTGCGTATGAGCGATGTATTTGCACTCGTCGACTCTCTTCAATATGCTGATTTCAAAGATGAACGGACAATCCGTGCGGTTGTCGCGCAAACAGCCGCGCTTGCCGGAAAAAAAGTACCGAAGCAGGTCGAAGATGAAATCGTCCGCACGATCTTAAAAGACGGCAAAAAGCTCGATATGAATACGATCACCAAGATGATCAAATGAGCCTGGGAAGAGAGCAGCAAAAACGCTGCTCTTTTTCCTATTTATACAGGTCAAACGATCTGTTTCTCAATTAAAGCGTTTACGTAAGGAATAAATGAGGAACAAGCGAATATACATGGAGATTAAGGAATATTTTATTGAAAGGAGCGAATAACATGGGCTACATTCTTCCAATTCCACAATTCCAGTACAATGATTACAGAGAACGGGTTTTAAACGAAGCAACCGTTGGATATGCACCGATTGATCCGACTTCAAAAGTAACGTTTGAAAAAGTGCTGCAAGACCGCACAGAGCCACAGGTCCAGTTAAGCACGGAAGAAATAAGAAGAAAACGGCAAAGCGAGCATGAAGCATTTCGTGTACATATGGCGCAGATCAGTGGAAGAGGCATTGAAATTGACCGTTTTGCATAATGCAGCAGCGTTTACATAAGCGCATAAAAAAGCGTATTCTCTGCATCGAGAACACGCTTTTTTGTGGTTATAGCGATTTTGTCATCGTTTTATGCAAAATGCCTGCATCCAAAAACTCGCCAGATACGACTGTATAGCCGCGCTTTTCGTAAAAGGGAATAGCGTGAAGCTGTGCGTCAAGCTTAAGCGCTGTCAGGCCGGCTACCGATTGAGCATGCTGCTCAATCGCTTCCATAATCAGATTGCCAGCGCCGCGCCCTCTTGCTTCTTTGAGCACACAAATCCGTTCCACTTTTCCAAATTCTCCGACAGTACGAAACCGGCCGGCGCCGCACGGCTTTTGCTCTTCATCATACAAAATAAAATGAACGGCTTCATCTTCCAATTCATCAATTTCAAGTGCAGGCGGAACATTTTGTTCTCCTACGAAAACGGTTGTGCGTACAGAATACGCATCTTCCCGCTGATCAAGATCTGTTGTTTTTACAACATTCACGTTTTATGCATCCTTCCCAAGTAAAAATGTTTCATAAACTGTCCATGAGCCATTCTCAAGCTGATACAGCAAATGAAAACGGTCTGCTTTTTCCGTTAAATCAATTGATTCCATCTGCAGGGCTCCGTATACATCGGAATGTTCATCATTGGACAGCTTCTGGCCGATTGTAATGTGGGGAACAAATCTATACGGCTCTTCACCCGAAAATTCCTCCGTATGGAGCATTTCATATAAAGAAGTGAGTGTATCGTTCGGATCCACTTTAAAATAAATCACGTTGTTTACCGGTTCGAACGATTTAACTTTGCTGACGTGATACGAAAACGGCTGATGAAGCGAAGCAACACGGCGCAGCTGCTCTGCAATCTTGCTTATATCCTGTTCATCTGCGTCAAATGGGCTTTTTAACGTAATATGAGGCGCCACGAGCGCGTAATGCGGATCGTACCGTTTCCGGTAACCGTTTACTTTATCCTGCAAAGATTTTGATGGAAAAATGACAACACCGTATTTCATGTTCATTCACTCCTTTAAAATAACCTTTCCTCTATTAGTATACCAAACGTTTTCAAAAATGCAGAATGGGAGGCAGGTCTCATTCGAACATTTTTAAAAGCGCCCGTTTCATGTCTTTTTGCCAGTAAGTCCATGTGTGATTACCGGCAAACTCCTCATAAAAATAGTCGGTTCTTTTGCCGGATAGGAGCGAAGAAAGCGCCCGGTTCGGCGTCAGAAAATCCGCCCGTTCGCCGTTTGTCATCAGCACATCTGTTTCTTCAATGCCGATCACATGATAAAGAGAAGGAAGGGTTGCTGCTGAATCGGCTAAATTCATTACGGTGCTGTCCACAAAAGGCGAATGCATCAGGACGCGCCCGAATAAATCTGGATGTTTTAACGCCGCCATAAAGGAAACGGTACCAGCAAGGGAATCGCCTGCGAGCGCACGGCCAAAACGGTTGCCATGCCCTGGAAACTGCTCGTCCAAATAAGGGACAAGTTCATTGGCGAGAAAGCGTATGTATGCGGCTTGCTGCACGCCGTCCGGATGATACTTTTCGCGCCGGTCGTGCTTGTTGAGATAGGGAATGCCGACTATAATCAATGGTTCTATCTCTTCTGCTTCGAGCAGTTCATCGGCCAGGCGCGGGAGCCGTCCAAGCTGAAAGTAGTCTTTGCCGTCCTGGCAGATTAAAAAGGTATACGAAAACATCGGTGAAAAGTCTGCCGGCACGTATACCAAAAAAGAAATGTCTTCTCCTAATTCGGCTGAATGAATAAGGTGATCCTGAATGGTTCCGCGTTTCATGTCAAAACCTCCTGTGAAAAATGCAGTCAGCTTATTGTACCACGACCAAAAGGGAATGAATGTTCTTTTTCGAGCAGAGGCAGCAGCGAGTATGGTATGATGAACAAAATAATGGAAACGAAGAAGGTGACAATGTGGTGAAAATCGGGACGCTCCGGCGTGCACCGGAAATCGTAGCAGTTTTTGCGAGGCACGGCTTTGCCGGATACATAAAAGATCTTGGGCTGGCGGAAAAAATTCCGTTCACACGCTGGGCCGCCAAAGAACAAAATGTAAAAGGAGAAGAGCTGCGGAGGGCGCTTGAAGATCTGGGTCCGACTTTTATGAAGCTCGGGCAGTTTTTATCCACGCGAACCGACCTGCTGCCTCCATCCTGGACAGAGCCGCTCGCCAAGCTGCAAAACAGTGCACCGGCGATGCCGTTTGATGATATTCGCAAAATTGTGGAGTTAGAAGCGGGCCAGCCGATTGAAGACTGGCTGTTGTATATAGAAGAAATGCCGCTCGGTGCCGCGTCAATCGGACAGGTACACCGCGCTGCTTTAAAAGATGGAACAGAGGTTGCGATCAAAATTCGCCGGCCGGGCATCGAACCGGTGGTTCGAAACGACATTTCGATTTTGCGCCAGCTGGCTAGCCTCGCTGAGCGAAACTCCGAGCTTGCGCGGCAGATCAGCTTAAAAGCGATTATTGATGATTTTGCGGCGGCTCTTGGCCGGGAAATGAACTACCGGCTCGAAGCCACCGAGGCGTTGGGAATGCGGGAGTCGATGAAAGACAAGCGTATTTATGTGCCGCTTATTTTCTCGGAATGGACGACCGAGCGAATGCTGGTGATGGAATTTGTGAACGGAAAATCACTGCGGGGCAATGTGATCAAAGAAATGGATGTCGAGCGGCGGCAGGAGCTTGCACGGGCTTTGTCGGAAACTGTGCTGCGCCAGGTATTTATCGATGGCGTATTTCATGCCGACCCGCATCCGGGCAACCTGCTGCTTCTGCACGACGGCCGTCTTGGGCTGATTGATTTCGGCAACACCGGCCGATTGTCAGAGGATATGAGGCATCTGTTATCAGACTGCTTGTTTGCTCTCGCCGACCGCGATGCCGCAGCGCTGTCGATGCTTGTGCTTGAACTCGGTGCGCGAAAGCCGATCGAACGGCGCCAGCTTCAGCGTGACATCAGCCGCTGGATGGCGGGCTACATGGACATTGAACTTGCGGAGGTACAAATGGGCGCTATGCTGCAGGAGCTATTTGCTGTTGCCGGACGCCATCACATTTCCATTCCAAAAGATTTTGTTCAAGTGGGACAGGCTTTTCTGAAAGTGGAACAAACCGTCATTGCCCTTGATCCGGGCTCAAGCTTATCCGGCATGGTGCGCGATATGGCGAAGGAAGTGCTGTTTGGACGTATTCATCCGAAGGAAATGATACGCGAATCCCGTTCATTTTTGCGCTTGTTTAAAATGGCTGCCAACAAGCTGCCGAGTATTTTAAATGAAACGCTGAATGAATGGGAGGGCGGCCAGCCGAAGCTGAAAATGCATGTAACCGCTGATAACAATCTGATGAGGCGCCTTGAGCGGATGGCGTCACTTATTGTTCTCAGTGTGATTATGCTTGCTTTCAGTATTATTATGGCCGGCATTTTCGTCTCCATGGGCAACCAATCGCCAATTTCCGGAACGAATACGTATATTATCGCTCTCATTACAGCATTTTTAATGACAGTTCTCTTTATGACCGTGCTGTATCTTATGTGGCGGAAGATTAAATAGAAAAAAGGAAGCCCTTGCCGTTTGACGGAAAAGGGCCTCCTTTTGTGACTGAGGCCTGGTACCTGCCATCAACCACATGCTGCGACAAGGATGAATTTTATTAACGTATATAAATAAAGATACATAAACTTGTTGACATGGAAGACTTTATTGAATAAAATATAAATTGTCAGTAAACGATTCCTTAGCTCAGCTGGGAGAGCGCTACCTTGACAGGGTAGAGGTCGCTGGTTCGAACCCAGTAGGAATCATATCAAGCTTTGAAGCTTACAAGTTGCACAGAGGTCAACTTGTGAGCCGAAAAACCTCTCTGGAGGACTCTGTACGGGTCTGCTAGGGAGGTTTTTTTGTTGTTAATTAAAAGACGCACAAGTAGAAGGAACGAGGAACTGAGCTTATAAGGTCAGCCTTTTTGTTTAGTTGACACTTTCTTTTACGTGTCTTGCTACAATAACAAGAAAAGAATCATTAAAAAGGAATGATAGTACGTGCGAGAATTTTATGTAATGCTCGTTATTTCAGGAGTTGGCTCTATCGCTATAGTGGCCTCTTTTATTTATTCATATAAATGGAACAAGGAAGAGGACACTGCTTATAAAATTCCTTTCAAGAATAAACTAGTGTATGCTTTTTTAATTTTTGCATTTGGATTCATCTTTATTTTGTCTTTAATGGATTTACCCAATGTTTTAATGAATAAGACCGAGCATTATGAAGGAAAATGCGAAGTTTGGGTCTACGGAGGAGGAAGAACAGCAGAGAGTATAGAGGTTTCCTTTGGTGAAAGGATGATTTCATTTTCTACTCGGGGTTACTCAAAAGTAAAAGACGGAATTTATTATTGTGAAGTAAACTATTATCCGGTAACGGAGCAGGGAACAGTATTGAAGCTTTATGAGTCTAAAGGTAAGAACCCAATAAACGTGGATTAAAAGACTCATTTAACAGCCTACAATGTTTTTTAATTAAATGGAGGGGTACTATAATTTAAAAATAAAATAGAAGTGTTTAAATGCCCTGCTTTTGGCCTCTGTTCCCAAGTTCATTCGGTTTTAAAGAAACGTAAAAAATGCTATACTCATAGTGTAAGAGAAAGAATAAATTAAAAGGCGTTTGCCTTCAAAGAAAGGGCTGTCTCAAGCATAACAACTAATTGTATGTTGTCATAGGAAAGATAGGTAAGAGGCAGGATCTACTACAAAATACCATGCTTACGAGCATGAAGGAGATAGAACATTGAAAAAATTTATTACGGTTATACTTGCAGCAGCAATCGCGTTTTCACCGGTTGGAAGTGCAGTTTTTCACGATCAGTCTACAACCGTAGAAGCAAGAGGAAGCAAGGGCGGATTCAAGAGCACAAACGGCAGCGTGAACAGCCCTTCGACTTCAACGTTTCAAAATAAAAAAGCCAATTCAGCGGTATCTAATAAATCAACTTTTTCCACAAAGAAAAAGAACAGCTTTTTCTCAAGCCGGTTAATGAAAGGGCTTATGCTTGGCGGATTGGCAGGCTTAATATTTGGCAGTCTGCTTAGCAGCATGGGAATGCTTGGGTCTATATTAGGACTACTCGTTAATGTGCTCGCGGTTGTCGTGTTAATTGCGATTATCCGCAAGGTCTTCTTTAGAAGAAGAGCAAACCGTTACTATTCATAAAAGAAAGACCCTTCTGACAACAGAAGGGTCTTTTTGTTTTAGAAAAAGCAGTCGATTTATTTACAACATCACTTCGGCCAAACGGGCATAAGACTGTACTTTATCCTCAAAGTTGTGCACGTTGGCAATGACCATAAATTCTTCTGTTTGATAGGCGTCGCTTAAGGAGAGAAGCTTGTCCCTTACTTTTTGCGGGGTGCCGACAATCATCCGTTTTCGGTTTTCTTTTACTTTTTCTTTATCTGCCTGTGTAACGATTTTTCGTTTGGCTTCTTCAATCGTTGGGATTCTTGTGTCGCCCCCTTTTTCAACCGCTAAAAGCCAGGCATCCTGGCTGAGGGCGATTTCTTCTGCTTGTTCCTGAGAAGACGCACATACAACAAAAATACAGACATTTACCTTCGGATGCTTCAGCAGGGCGGACGGCTGAAAATCGCTTCGATATTGCTTCATGGCTCTTTGGCCGTTGTAGGGATTAATAAAATGACCGTATGTAAAAGCGGTCCCGTTTTCGGCAGCGGTCCGTGCACCGCGGTGGGTAATGCCCAGCATCCACATTTCGGGAAGCCCGTTCGTCTTCGGGTAGGCTTTTATCGCTTCATCTTGATCCGTTAAGTAACGCTGCAGGTCTCTTACTTGTCTCGGGAATTCATTTAAGCTCCTCCGTACGCCGTCTGTGAGAGCCAGGCGGGTATCGGCAGAACCGCCGGGAGAACGGCCGATGCCCAAATCAATCCGGTTTGGAAACAGCGATTCTAGCACTTTAAAATTTTCTGCAATCTTATAAGGGCTGTATTGAGGGAGAAGCACGCCGCCTGATCCGACGCGGATTGACTTTGTTTGTGAGGCGAGATGAGACATGAGTATTTCTGGTGCAGATCCCGCCATTCCGTTTGTATTATGATGCTCTGCTGTCCAAAAGCGGGTATAGCCCATGGCTTCTGCCGACTGCGCCAGCTTCACAGTTTTCTTTAATGCATCCGCTCCCGTTTCGCCGGCCGCGATAACAGATTGGTCCAGGACACTCAGCTTCATTTTATCCCAACCTTTCTAACTGTAAAAAAGCCTTCTTTGTTTGGCCGGAAAAAATAAGGGACGAAAAATTCTTCATCATGGCCGGATTCTCTTTTTTTCGGCTGTGGTGAATCAAAATCCGGTCCTTATGAGTTTTTTCCGGCTGTGCGTCAGGAGAAACCGGCCATTACAGATAGTTTTCCGTTCATCATTTCTGGCTTAAAGACGCTGTCTTGGCATGGTGGAAATATAAACGTGAAAAGCTGGCAGTTGGCCTTTTTTATTTCCCATCCGTAATTTCTTTGAAAATTTCGTAGGACCGTTTTTGCTTGTCCGGATCATAAATATAAGAGACGGCCATAATTTCGTCTACATTGTACATGTCCTGGAAGCTCGTCAGCTGCTCACGGACAGACTGCTTGCTTCCCATCAGTGTAACGCTGGACATGGAAGACGCCATTTGTTTTTCCGGTTCGCTCCACAGTTCGTCCATATTTTCCACAGGAGGGCTGAGCGGCACGCTGGAGCCGCGTACAACGTTTAAGAAAAATTGCTGCATCGTTGTGGATTCGAACTCGGCTTCCTCATCGCTTTCTGCTGCGATTACGTTCAAGCAGACGATCATATAAGGAGCGTCCAAATAGTCGGATGGCTTAAACCGGTTGCGGTAAATTGCAATGGCTTCTGCCAGGTACCTTGGTGCAAAATGAGAGGCAAAAACATAAGGCAGGCCAAGCTCCGCGGCTAAATAAGCGGAATCGGTAGAAGAGCCGAGAATATAAACCGGGATATTGGTGCCGGCGCCCGGGTAAGCTTTTACATCGCCTTGCAGCGCGGCCGGGCCAAAGTATGTCAGCAGGCTGTTTACATCCTCTGGGAATGTATAAACCGTATCATGCTGCGAGCGTCTTAAAGCGCTGGCTGTTTTCATATCCGTGCCGGGTGCACGCCCGAGGCCTAAATCGAGACGGTCGGGATAAATAGTCGCCATCGTGCCGAATTGTTCAGCGACAACGAGAGGTGAATGGTTCGGCAGCATAATACCGCCGGAGCCGACGCGAATATGCTTTGTGTGCTCAAGAGTATGCTTAATTAAAATGGATGTAGCGGAGCTCACAAGAGTAGGTGTATTGTGATGCTCTGCAATCCAGTAGCGGCTGTAGCCCATTCGTTCTGCCGCCTGCGCTAAATCGATCATAGAATCAATCGCTTCTTTTGGCTTTTGTCCTTTACGGATAGGGGCCAAGTTTAAAACCGATACAGGTATGTTTATATTTGACATTTCATTTTGTCCTTTCTGGATGAAGTTTCTTTTCTATCGTAACAGTCCAAACATCCAAAGCAAACTGAAATGCTTAGGGACCCTAAAGGTCTGTTTTTCTATAAAGAAGACAGGTGTTTATTGCCAGTAAGCTGAACCATCCCAAAGGTAAGCCTGGAGCAGATCCGTATTGATCTCAATTCCAATTCCTATCCCGCCTGGAATCGATACAGAGCCGCCGGATGGCGTAAGGGGCACGAGCTCGGAAAACGGATTTTCCATTACGTCCCATTCAACGGGTTCAATATTTTCCGCGTTCATTTTTGTCCAGGGGGCCAGGCTCGCCTGAGAAAAAAGCGTATACAGCCGTGACAGCGCACCATCGTAACTGTGAGGAGATACTCTAACTCCGAAATGCCGGGCAAGCTGCAAAGCATCACGGAAATCGTCGATACCCGTCCCATGCAGAATATCCGGCTGAATGATATCAAGCGCATTTTCGTTTAAAATCGGCAAAAATTGTTTGGCGCTTTTTATGTTTTCACCGCCTGCAATCGGCACAGAAGAACTGGCACGCAATAGCTTGTACTCAGGCAGGTTGTTCAGCGGCATGGGCTCCTCCAGCCACAAAAGATTGGTCCAATTTGATAGGTAAGGTTCCCATCTGCGGGCTGCTGCCATATCGTAGCTCTGGTTGGCATCCAGAATAAGCGGGGTTCGTTCTTCGGTCATTTTTTGCAGAGACTGAATATGTGTAAGGTCGTCTTGAAACGTTTTGCCGCCAATTTTTACTTTTACTGCCGTAAACTCCTTTTGAATCGCTCCTTCTACAAGCTGCAGAGAGTGGCCGATCCAATCGTCCCGGTCTGAATAAGATTGAAAGGAAGCATACACAGGTATGCGGTCCCGCCATTTTCCTCCCCACAAATCACAAACCGAGAGACGGGCAGACTTTGCGGCTATTTCCGTTAACGCCATACTGACTGCAGCGGCCGCCCGCTTATGCCATTTTTGAATGACGGACACTAACGGCAGGCGATCAGCGGCCGATTTTCCGATTAAGTACGGGATAATTCTTTCTGTAAATCCGACATGCAGGGCAGGCAGCCAGTCGATGCATTCTCCCCAGCCGTCAACACCGGATTTGGTGGTAATGCGGATGAGGTAACACGATCTATATTTCTTAGGGCCATTCGCATCTCCGTAAGGGGCGGCAAGACGATGAAGCAGGGGAAACGTTTCAATTTTTTCGATTTGCATAGCGGACCCACCTTAAAAAGTTTATGATCACGTTTATACGACGGTTCTATTCTGTACGTTCGTTTTGAATTTATGCGCAGCCGGTCGATGGATTTTTTGATAGAGATTCGGGCTGCTAGTTTTGAAACCAAAGAGCAGGTGGAAAGCCGTCTCCGCTATTCCACTGTCCAGCTTTTTGTGAAAAACGATATTGCGCTCGCTTCCTCTATAGGTGATGCAGCGCTCTTTGAAAAAAGATATGGTTCCTTCCACCAGATATTTTCTATTTGTTTAGTTGATTAGTTTTCTGAGTGACGGGTAATAAGAAAAAGACTGAACAAAGAGAGGAGAAACGGATAATGACAATGAGAATTATAGGCGGCATCTTTCGTGAGCATGAAGCGGTGATTAAAGTCATTGAAGAATTAAAGCTGAAAGGATACAGCATTGATGACATTTCCGTTTTTGCAAAAAGCAGCAAGGACGTACGCGATATTGAACATGAAACAAATGCAGATATTATTACAGACAGCAGTGAACGTCTGGAACATGCAGAAAGAGGGGCGGGCATCGGTGCTCTTTCCGGCGGTCTTCTCGGCGGATCACTCGGTGCGATTCTTGGGGCAGGCTTGATTGCAATTCCGGGCATTGGACCGATTGTGGCGGCCGGACCGATTGTGGCTGGCCTGACTGGAGCGGGCGTCGGCCTGGGAAGCGGCGGTATTATTGGGGGGCTTGCCGGAGCCGGTATACCAGAAGAAAAAGCAAAAGAGTATGAACGGTATTTAAAAGAAGGCAATATTGTTGTGCTGGTGGACGCCAAAGAAAACCATGAAGCAGAAATTAAACGTATATTTGAAACACACAGTATGGCAACAAGAGCCGCGTATCGGCATCACAGGGAACTATAATATAAATGGTAAATAACGGAAAGATCCGCCTTGTATCAACAGCAGGGCGGTTTTTTCATTTTTTCCTTACCATCCCTTTTATGAAACTTATTCGTCGTGTCAATCGTATAAGAATAAAATAAAGCGGGGGATGACATGCAAAAAAAAGTAGAGAAAAAGTTAGTCAGCTTATGTACAGGTGAACTATTCGCCGCCGTTCTTTTTGCAGGTATGTGGATTATGTATATAGGGATAATGGAATGGACAAAACCATACTTAACCTCTTTGCCACCTTTATATGCGTTTGGTTTATTAGAACTGATTTTGCTGCAGGGAAGCATGTATTGGTTTTTGAAGCTGAGGCAGATCAGACGCAAGAGCCGTACCCGTTTGCCCGAAGGCCAGCGGCAAATGTTCCAGTGGTTTAAGCGGATCGATCAATGTTTGATTGGCGTTGGCGTTCTCATTCTTATCAAGCAGCTGTTCGACTTTCCTGCAACATTTTATTGGTTTTTGTTTTTATACGTATTTGCCCTTATTGAATACATTAATTATTTTCATATTCGGCTTTCTTACCAAACAAAAGAGGAAATCAAAGATTTCCTTCGTCAAAAAGAATTTAAGCGGTCGAAACTGGCGGACGAATTAAAGTATTTTAACTGATCGGTTAAGGCTTCAAGACAAAAGCTTTCCTCTCGAGGAAAGCTTTTGTTTTTGCTCATATCAGCTTGTTCTTTTCACGCTGCGGCGGTTTTGATGGGGGCGCAAGAGAAGGGAAAGAAAATAAAAGGATTGTATTTAAAGGAAGATTTGATATAATACCTCTATAAATGTTAACGTTAACATAAAAAGAAATTTTAGTTATTCTGCTCAATGTTAAGATTTATATTGTTAGCTTTCTTTTTGATAAAGAAAAATGTTAACGTTAACATTTTGATGAAAAGGAAAGGAGGTGAAGAGAAAAGCCGCCCGCAGGTCGAACATCGTAAGGCAACAGAAAATAAGTATCGTCTTTTTGTAAGCGTTTTAGTATTGTAGGGAGGAAAGACTTTCTATTCGCCAGTCGCCAAACCAAGAATAGAAAGCCCTTTTGAAAAAATATTTGTCTCCAGTATAGCAGATTTCAAGCAGTCACTTCAATACACAGGAGGGTTATGATGAGTACTGTTTTTGCAGCAGATCCTGCGCCGAAAGGGCAGGAGACCAAAAAGGAAAAGCTGAGTGTAAAAGAAAAGATTTCTTATGGCATGGGCGATTTTGGAAACGGTTTTATGTTCGATTTAGGCCAGTTATATTTGTTGAAATTTTTAACGGATGTAGCCGGTATTTCAGCCGCTGCAGCAGGCACTATTTTTCTGGTCAGCAAATTGTTTAATGCAGTAATGGACCCGCTTGTCGGCTCCTCGATTGATTATCGAAAAAACATCGGCAGGCGTGGGAAATTTCGGCCGTATCTTTTATTCGGCAGCTTAGCACTTGCCATTGTAACCGTACTGCTTTTTATCTCGCCATCTGTACCGCCCGCAGGCAAGCTTGCGTATGCGTATGCTATTTATATGATGTGGGGCGTTGCTTATTCGTTTACAAATATTCCGTACGGCTCGCTGGGTGCGGCCATTACGCAAAATGCGGAGGAACGGACGTCTCTTGCCACATTCCGTCAAATCGGTTCACTGGGCGCTCTGCTCATTACCAGCGTGATTGTGATGCCGCTGATTGTGCAGTTTGACCGTGCGGAAGTCGGCTATCCAGTTGTAATGGGGATTATGTCAGTCATCGGGATTATTGGATTTTTCATTTGTTACCGGAATACAAAAGAGCGCATCGTCGTAAAAGGCGGGCCAAAAGAAAAGCTGTCGTTTAGATCAATTATCAAAACGTTCATTACGAACAAGCCGCTTTTGACACTGATCTTGATGACGATTTTCTCTATTTCTGCTTACAATATCAAATCAGCATTGCTTGTGTATTTTGCAGAATATAACTTAGGCAATGTGACACTTGTTGCCAACATGAGCTTTATTATTATCGGCTCTTCCTTTCTAGGCGTGATCTTCATGCCGAAGCTTGTAGCTCGGTTTGGGAAAAAGCGGACGGCCATGCTTGGGTTCGGCATTTGTATTGCAGCCGATTTGCTGAACTTTTTTATTCCAACGAACATTTACTCATTTACCATTTTATCTGCGATTGCGTTTATCGGGATCAGCATTCCGAACGGTATTACGTGGGCGCTTGTTTCCGATATTATCGATTATGGTGAGTGGATTTCGGGAGAGCGGAAAGAAGCGACTACATACTCGTTGTTTAACTTTTCACGCAAGCTTGCCCAATCTCTGGCTGGTTTTTTATCGGGTATCAGTTTAACACTGGTCGGCTATGTGCCAAATGTGGCGCAGTCAGCTGGTACGCTGCTCGGCATTAAAGGGATGCTGACGCTTTATCCGGCTGCAGCGCTGACTATTGCGGTTTTAATTATCGGATTTATGTACAAGCTTACGGATGAAAAGCATGCGCAGATTATTAAAGATCTTGAAGCAAAAATATAATGGGATGTAGGGTGCTCGAGGAACGGCTATGGTACTATTAGAGGGAGTAAATCTTGAGTTCTAAAGGGTGAATGGAATGGTTACGATTAAAGATATTGCAAAACTCGCAAATGTATCCCACACCACCGTTTCAAGAGCGCTGAATAACAGTGTATTGATCAAGGAGGATACGCGGAAAAAGATACTGGATTTAGCCGCCCAGCTGAACTATACACCCAACTACAGTGCTAAAAGCCTTGTTCTAAAAAAATCGTATACGATCGGCTTGTTTTTTACGAGCATTTCAACGGGAACGTCGCCAAGCTTTTTTGCCGAAACGGTAAAAGGAGTAAACAGCGTAATTGGCGAGGAATTCAACTTGTTTGTGCGCGGGATCGATGATTATAAAGATTATGCGTCGATTACAAAGCTGCGGTTTGACGGAATTATTTTAATGAGCCAAAGTGAAGTGGACAACACGTTTGTATATCATGTTCTGCAGCAAAAAATCCCGCTTGTGGTCTTGAACCGGCAGGTCGAGGAACAAAAAGCAATTAATATTTTGTCCAACGACCGGGAAGGATCATTCCAGGCGGTGGAGCATTTAATTCAAAACGGCCATACAAAAGTTGCGATCATCAAGGGGATGAAAGGATTTAAATCGACGGCGGAGCGGAAAGAAGGGTATATGGAAGCGCTTATTCGCCATCAGCTTCCCGTTGAGCGCCATTATATTGAATGCGGAAGCTATGATATGCCGAGCGGTTATGCGGCAATGGAGCGGCTTCTGGCACAGGCGGACCCGCCGACGGCTGTTTTTTGCTCCAATGACGACATGGCGATCGGAGCAATGAATGCCGTGTTTGCGCATGGATTAAAAGTGCCGGACGACATCTCCATTGTCGGCTTCGATGATATTGGTTTTTCCCAGTATACGACGCCAAGCTTAACGACTGTAAAGCGGCCGATTGAAAAAATAAGCGTTCAAGGTGCGAAAAAGCTTTTAGGACTTATGGAAGGGTCGACAGAAACAGGGGAACGGATTTTTGTAAATACGGAATTGATGATCAGGAATTCTGTCAGTAAACAAAAGAAATAAACCCAGACAGCCTGGGCTTACTCATTCTGTCAAGCAAGGAATACAGCAGCGGAAGTTTTTGCTTTTTCGTTTCAAGAAAGGACTTGGCGGGATTTGAACCCGCAAGATACACAATAGTCATTCCAGGAAGCTATTGGCTGCTCTCGCCGTTGAGCTACAAGTCCGTGTTTTTAGTATGGACAAATAAATAAATCTTATACACAGGTGAGCGGAATATTAAAGCCCACGTCTATAAAAAAAGGACTGATATGAATCATATCAGTCCTTTTTTTGCCCGAAGGCATACATCATGAATCGTACCTTTAGGGATCAGTGAGCTGTTTTAAGCGTTGACCAAATGAATGGCGAATTACTGCTGAACGAGTCTAACGAGCAGGTGAGCCAGCTGGTGCTGCTGCTCTTCGTTTCCGACTTTCCAAAGCTCTTGAAGCAATTTTTCTTCACGGTTGCGCGGTTCCTCATGCGCTGCCAGATAATCGGCTACTTTTTGCGCTGTTTTTGCAAGCTGCTCTTCATTCATGCCCAGCTTTTCACCT
This sequence comes from Domibacillus sp. DTU_2020_1001157_1_SI_ALB_TIR_016, assembly GCF_032341995.1. Taxonomy (NCBI): domain Bacteria; kingdom Bacillati; phylum Bacillota; class Bacilli; order Caryophanales; family Bacillaceae; genus Domibacillus; species Domibacillus sp. DTU_2020_1001157_1_SI_ALB_TIR_016. The sequence goes on along the minus strand of NZ_CP135439.1, from coordinate 2,563,721 downwards.
TTTTCCACTTTCTCGCCGAGGTAATTTTTAAAGGTGTCAAAACTTGCCAGAATGTCTTCTTTTTTATCTTGACCCATTGACTGTACTTTTTCTTCTACCTGACCTTGCGTTTTTGGAATTTCATTTCGATTTAAGTCTGCCATGTAACATCTCTCTCCTTTCGGTATTCCTTATTTGGTTGCCCCATTTGGAGAGAAATCAAACATAAAAGCACATCTCAATGTGCTGGTAAATGATGCAGCCCCTTCACAGCGGCAGGTCTGGCAAAAAAGTTTTTTATTCATAAAAAACATGTTTCTGAAGAACATCAAGCGCATGCGCGATCGTATCCACTTTGTCGTTTGATGTGTCTCCAACTCGTTCCAAAAATCGTGCATGAATTTGCTTGAACACTTCATCCATCATGGCTCGTCCATCCGCTGATAAGTGAATGAACTGCTTTCTGCGGTCTTCCTCACTTTCTTTTCGTTCAACCAGCCCCTGCTCAGTGAGCTTTTTGAGTTCACGGCTCGTATTCGGCATGGAGATATGAAAACATGAGCTGATATCGCTCGGTGTAAGAGGCTGGCGGCTGACGGCAATATGCTCGAGGATGCTGTACTGGAGAGCTGTCAGCCCTTCAGGCCTTGCATCTTTTGTCAGGTCATGCTGAACACGGTGGACCGAGGCAATAAAGGAAACAAATTGCTCGAATAATGTATCGCTGGTCATTGTCTTCACCTCATATCGGTACGATACCAAATTGATTATCAAAAAACAATTATCAATTGACAACTATTTAATCTCTTTATATGATTTATTTATCAAATGATAAGTAAGGGGGCAGCGCTTTGAATGTATTGGTGATTTATACGTATCCTCACCGTAAAAGTTTGAATGGCGCGTTTTTGCAAAAAGTGATCGACGGCTGCGGTGAAAATGATCAAGTGCGTGAGGCAAAAGTGATCGACTTGTATAAAGAAAACTTTAATCCAGCTTTGATATTTAATGAAACGAAGCGGCGCCGGGATATGCATATAGATCCGAACCTGGCTTCCTATAGAGAGCTGATCACCTGGGCGGATAAACTTGTGTTTGTTTACCCAATCTGGTGGGGCAGACCGCCGGCCATGCTGCTTGGCTTTATTGATCAAATGTTTGCATCAAACTTTGCGTATCGTGACAGACCCGGGCTTTTCCCTGAAGGTCTTCTGGCAGGAAAATCGGCAGTTTGTGTATCGACGATGAAAGGGCCGGCACATTATCCCCGGTTCTGGCTCAATAATGCGCACCAAGTATTGATGAAAAGGGCCCTGTTTAGCTTTGTCGGCATTAAGCGGGTAACATTTTTTGAGTTCGGCAATATGGAAAAGAAAAATGGGGATCAGGAAAAAAAGCTCGATCGCGTTTACCGTTACTTTAAACGGATGAAACGGTAATACTTAAAAAAGCCCTCCTTTATCAAGGAGGGCTCAGGCTGCCTGCAAATGCCTGCTTTCTTACTTTGTCTTTGCTCGCAGCCCGCAGGACCGGGCTATTTTATTCAGATTCAATATCTGCATCGCGGACGATATTTTTTCCGTAAAAAATTTCATCCATTTCATGATGGAGCTTTTCGGTAATATTTTTAATTTCTTCTTTGTCTAAATCGTTTTTCGTATGACCGAACAAATAGTTATCCAGGTCAAATTCGCGCAGTTTACACTTTGTGTGGAAAATATTTTCCTGATAAATATTCACATCAATCATATGATACAGATCTTTTACATCCTTCGGAATGTAGTTTTGAATGGAATTGATATCATGGTCAATAAACAGCTTATTGCCGTTAATATCACGCGTAAAGCCGCGCACGCGGTAATCCATTGTCATAATGTCTGTATCAAATGAATGAATAAGGTAGTTGAGTGCTTTTAGCGGAGAGATTTCGCCGCAGGTGGACACATCAATATCGGCCCGGAATGTGGAGATTCCTTCGTTTGGATGATACTCCGGGTACGTATGAACGGTAATATGGCTTTTATCAAGTGCCATCACGACCGTGTCAGGCAGGGGACCTGGTGACTCTTCCTGTGATTCCCCGCGCGAGTCTGGGTGAACCGGCCCTTCTGAAATAAGCATCGTTACACTTGCGCCCTGCGGGATATAATCCTGCTTTGCAATGTTTAACACGTGAGCGCCGATAATATCGGTTACCTTTTTTAAAATTTCCGTCAGCCGGTCTGCGTTGTATTGTTCATCGATATATTCAATGTACGCTTTTCGTTCTTCTTTTGTTTTTGTCCAGCAAATATCGTACATATTAAAGCTGAGCGATTTTGTCAGGTTATTAAAATCGTGCAGCTGGATACCTTGGCTTTGTTTAATGACCATTGTTACGCACTCCTTTGTTTCCATAATGGATATGTTTATGTTACCCGTCCAGGCGAGGAAAAAACAACCCTTTCCCTTTAAGAAAAAATTTCACAAAAAAGAAGCGGAAAAGCATCCGCTTTTTTGACTCATTAAATATCCATTTCCCAGCGTTCTTGTTCGGTTTTCTTTAGCTGGTCTTCTGTCTCCTTCGGGTGAACGGTACGGAATTTATGATAGTCCGCCGGTATAATTTCTACCATCTTGGCAATCATGTCCGCCGGGTCGAACTGGTTCTTCAGGGCTTCTTCCTGCCGTTTCATATCTTCTTTCCGGGTAAAATGCGTTTCTTCATTGAACCATTTCCATTTTTCTTCAGCGCTTCGGTCATTAAAGCCGGTGGCGTACGCTCCGGGGTTGATCGTCGCTACCTGCACGCCGAATTCCTTCAATTCCGCCTGCAGCGTTTGGGCAATCCCTTCAATCGCATGCTTGGTTGCGGTGTAAGGACCTACATAAGGTGTGGCTGAAATACCGGCCATCGAGCTCATAAACACAATTTTGCCCTTGCCGCGCTGGACCAGCTGGCGGGCTGCGATCTGAACTGTTTCGAGCGTCGCAAAAACATTTACTTCAAACAGAGCCCGAAAGCGGTCCATTGGCACTTCGGCAAGCGGCCCGCCTTCGTTAATCGCCGCATTGGCAACGAAAATGTCAAAATCATAGTCCGCAATCTGGGCAGTATCACGCAGATTGGTAATATCAAGCTTAATTACATCAATATTAAGGCCCTGCTCCTCAACTTCCCGAAGCAGGTCTGTTTTTTGGGCGGTAATTTCAGTGGCCGCGATCACGCGATGGCCGGCTTGGGCCAAGCCGATCGCAGCTCCGCGTCCCAGTCCTGTTCCTGCGCCCGTGATGAAAATGGTTTTTTTCATATGTATGCCTCCTGTTAAAAGAACGTGTCCCTTTTGACGTTCCCTCTTTACAGGCAGTAAAACATTAAAACAAAACAGAAAAAAACACAGCAGATTAAGCTAACGCACTTTTATCGGCATACAGTTTTAAAAAAATGGCTCTAACAATAGGACCGACTACAAGCAGCTGCAGAGGAAGAGCAAACAGAGCGTTTTTCCAAAGTGTATCTGCATAGAGCTGGGGAAAAGCAGATGTAATGCCTACATTCACCACAACACCATACAGAGACATAAATAAAACCATAAATAAAATCATGAAGCAGGACATGCATAAAATTTTCTGGATTGGTTTTGTTTGCTCAGTTGTGATCTTGTTCAAAAGAAACCGTGCAGCAGGACCCGCTACGAATACATCCAGCAAAAGAGCAACGACAAATCCGGGAATCAATCCGGTAATCAAGTGCCCAAAAAAGTGTGAAGAAAAGCCTTCGAGCAGCAGAAGGTTATACATACTCATAAAAATGACCATGCCTGCACACATCAACATGGTAAACACAAATTTTTCCTTTTTTGTTTGTCCCATTACTTAAACTCCTTTTTTATATTGTCAACATTGTTGACGATTCATTATATCGGCTCGTTTTCTTATTGTCAACGACGTTGACATAAAGCGAAAGCCTCTTTATTGTTAAGAAAAGACCATTAGAAAAGGAAGGTTGATTATGCAAAAAAAGAGCTATTTACCGGATTTGCTAAGTGACAAACACTTGCTGCTCCGCCAAAAAGTTCGAATGCTATGGCAACAGTCAGGCAGGGAAGATGTGACACTGGCAGAGTCCCACTTGCTCAGCCTGCTTGAGCAGCAGCCGGAAACCATCGCCGGTGCTGCAAGAAAAATGAATATTTCACGCCAGGCCGTTCATCGATGTGCTAAAGGGCTGATTGAAAAAAACTATATTGATGACAAAATGATACAAAAAAATGAGCGTGACAAAGTGCTGGTACTCACGGACAAAGGCAGTGCTTTTTGCAGGGAGATCATTGAGGTGAAGCAGCAAGTAGAAGAAGAGATTGCAGAAAAGATTGGACATGAAAACGTAATCTGGCTAAAAAAGCTGCTGGAGGAGAACTGGGGCAATAAAATCATGTAAATGAGCGGCGGTTTATATGCAAACGCTGTCCTTTTTTCGTTTGTGTTTGAGGAGCAGGGGGTACAGGATAAAAAAAGCGGGAGATGATCAAGTTGGAACAGGAAAAGCAGACATACTATGTGGATTTAAACAGTGAAAGTATCCTGCCCGAGCCGATAGACAGCCCAAGCTTTGTTATTCATGCGACCCCAAGAGAAGCCGATGTGTTAAAAGCGGTAATGGATGATAAATACGGAGCCGATGTGGAGGCGTTTGTTCGTGCGCATATTCCTTATTTAGAATATCATCATGATCCGCAAAACGACCGTTACGACGCTTCACAAAGGGTTCTTTATTCTCTGATTTATTTGCTGGGAGACCAAGCAGCAAAACAGCATATTGAGCAGATGGGGATTTTAACAGACCGAAAAGAGGACGACCCGGATGAAATTCAGCGTTTCAGGTAAAAAGGTGCGTATTATACGCACCTTTTTTCATGGGCAGCAACAGTTGTCCGTTTCTTCTCATACTCTAGTTCTACAAGTGCCCTCGTAATAAAATCAGCCGTTTTATTGGCCATTTTATAAACAAGTGAAAGGCGTGTGCCCTGAAGTACCTGAATCGGAAGAAACCCGCCGACATTAACAATCCCGGAAATATGATAATCGCCGATTGGCGGCAGGTCTTTTTGAACGCCGGCGCCAGGTTTTAAGGCACCTTGTTCTAAGCTGACGGTGCCAATGTTAGCAGCGGCCCCAAGGCAGGCGTCAATCGCGATAATAAGCGGATTTGCATGCTGCTGCCGGATCTGTTCAACCGTTTCGGCTAAATTTTTAGCGTGAACTGGGTGATCCAGGCAGCCATACACAGAAACATGCGTGTATTTACGGAGGAAAAAGGTTTGTTTTAATTTAAAACCAACGAAAGGACCATAGCTGTCACCGGCCGACCGGTCCGTGCCTATGCACACAAATACGATCTCCCGGTGGCTGGATAAAATAGGTTTTAATTCGTTTTTTAAATCATGCACAAAAAATGTATCGTCTACACATTGTCTCATTGCCGACAAACCTCCTTCTGTTCTTTATTGAGAATTAATTTCATTGTATAGTTCTTTATAAAGAAAGTAATCTTTTACCATATGAATGGTAAGATCATGCTTGGCAAAACAGATAAAACAGCGTTTGATTCACATCTTTTCGAACGAAGCGATGCAGGTGAAAAAAATAGAAATCTTTAGTATATGATTTGAGCCGCTTATGGCAGCGGCGTACATCCGAACAGGCCGGCACTCTCTCGATTGGGTCGCTTTTTAAAGGCTTCCTAAATATAGTATGCCCATTATCGCAAGTTATTAAATGTTTTTTGCGGCGGGGCAGCAATGGCAGCTGCCGCTTGTTTTGAATACGCTGCAAGAAAACAAAAAAAAGACAGAAAAAAGGAGCGCGACCTTTTTGGAATGCGCTTTTTGTCGGCATTTGATGAACGATTTTTACAGGTAAATCTTGTATTCTAGCGAAATAATTAAAAAAGGAGGATGATTATTGTGAAAACGAGCAACCTTACATACTTACAATCGATTACGTATCATGTGGTAAACCGGCTGGGGAAGTCAAAATGTGCTTTATGTAAAACAAAAGGAGAGCCACTGTTTCAAGTGAATCAGCACAATCGAAAGCGAAGTGTCTGCTCGAAATGCGCTGTATACGCAGAAGCAAGAATCTTCCGGAAACATGCATAATGAAAGACTTTGTCAAAGTCTCCAGGCGTGAAAGCATCGAATTCCCTGCCGTTATATGCTTTATGAATAGTCATGTTTTATCCTATTATGAGAGAAAATAAACCAGTTTGTGCAAAGCTTGCAGGAACAAGCTTTAAAAATGGGAAGAAAGTGCCGCGCCAGCTCACATTCAAGTTGGCGGGCTGGCGTGTGTTTATTTATAATCAGTATCTAACACCGTTTGCAGCAGGCCAACGGTGTTAAAGCTGTTTTAGCTTTAATGTAGTATAACGAGCGGTTTTTTTGGGATGATTACGAGATTAATAGGTGCGTTTTTATTTGTAAAATCAGATGTAGGCAGCTGCAGCAGACAAGAGAGGCAGATTACTGCCCGGTAACACCTCCTCACGGTAATCGTGTTCATTGGGATTTAACGATCCGGCCAAGGCAGAAGAAACCAAAGAAGAAAAGCGGGCTTTTTTCAGCGGGTACGTGATGAAATTGGTGAACGTATCAGCCGCTTTGCGCAAACAGGTGAGTAAGAAAAATCGGGGAGGCTTCTCCCGGCTTTTTTACTATGAGGGCAAAGTATAGGAGCCTGGCGGGCATACCGGTTTTAGAAGCGGTACCAATAGGCAATACTATATGTGGGAAGTAGATCAAGACACCGCCGGAAGGCTTCCGCCCGTTTTTTATGCAGGGAGCACATTCCGGCGGAGCAGTAATGTAACATTGAATGGTGAATCTTGCCTAAGAAGCATTTGTTTTAGCTCTGCTGCAGGAATAAACGGTACTGCCGGTGAAGACTATGTTTGTCAGCTCGTTCTCATTTGCCGCTTTTTGATCTTTGCAGTTCACGTAAAAAGCCCATGGAAGCAGCGAAAGCAGCAGCACGCGGCGGAACTCCTTGCTTCATTAAAGCATCTGTTGTTTCTTGAATGCGCTGGCCTGTATTTTGCGGTTTTTCCATCCTGTCCACTCCTTTCTCTATTTACGTTTAGCTTGGAGCTGGCCGTTCTTTTTTATGTGGGAAAAATACTGGTTTATGAAGTATTTTTGTGTTTTTATTCCTTAATAAAACGTTTACAGTTTTTTAACAATATAAATTTTTCCATACCCCTTTACAAATGGGCAAAACCGGCGTATAGTACGTGTTTATCAGGCGTTTGCGCCAATCTTTATTTACGAACAATGGAGGGAACAGCGAGGTATGTTGACTAAGTTAATGAACCAGGTAAAAGGCCGCATCGGTTCACCGCATATCGACTTGTTGCTGGATAAAAATGAATTTATGCCCGGCGAAAAAGTGACGGGTTCATTTGTCATAAAAGGCGGTTTGTTTGAACAGAAATTAAGCCGGCTTGAGTGTGATTTACTGACAGGAAGCGATGAGGCGCCCGCTGGAGATGCGATTATGATTTTTATGTCAGAGCATATTCCGCCGAATGCGTCCAAGCGTATTCCGTTTTCGTTTCAGCTGCCAGAGCAATTAAGTGAAAGCCGTTATTATTTCCAAACGAAGCTTTGCTTTGGTGAAGGAAAAAAATGCATCGGACAAGATCCTATTCGTGTTGTGCAGCCGTCTTTTTCTTAAATCGTGAGTAGACGTTCCAAAGAAGGGTATAACGAAAGAACCGTTATGCGAAAAGGAGCGGATGTATGTGAAACCGGATATACAGACCTTTCAATGTAAAGATGATGGTAAAATCCCGAATAATGGGAGGTTCCCGATCATTGTTTATAAGCAGGTATTTACGAATACACCAAGCGAGATAGAGCCGGCATTTAACCGGCATGGTTGGACGAACAGCTGGGTGAATGGGATTTTCGATTATCATCATTACCATACCAATACACATGAAGTGCTTGGAGTAAGGTCTGGAGACGCGGTTGTACAGATCGGCGGGGAGCAGGGAGAACGGCTGGAGATTCAAACGGGCGACGTGATCGTACTTCCCGCTGGGACGGGCCATAAGCGGCTCAGCCAAAGTCCGGATTTTTCTGTAGTCGGTGCGTACCCGAATGGGCAAAGCCCTAATTTAAAAAAGGGTGATACAGGTTCCAGGGCACAGTCTCTTAGCGAAATTAAACAAGTGCCAGCAGCCGAAACGGATCCCGTTTTTGGCGAAAGAGGGCCGCTGCTAGACTATTGGAAGGATTGTAAAGAAGACGGCTGCGATTGAGCAGCTTTTTTTTATGCCAAAAATGCCGAACGGCAGTGCTTATGCGGAAAGCAGTCCTTTTTTATATTAAAAACCGGCCGTAAAATTATACTTTAAAAAGACACGGTGCGGTTTTTAAAAGAAATACAAGAACAATGGTACATACTAGTAGTGTGAGAAGGGCGGCGCTGCCATCAATAGCCAGAGAGTAAAGGGCAGCCGGCATGTCTTCCGGTGCAGCCTCTCCAAAATACACCTATCCGGCAAGGAAATGCCAAAAGTAACGGGCCAGGCAGCCGGCGAACAGCCCGGCAAGACCAATAAATGAAAACGCAATAAAGTATTCAATAAATGCTTGAAGTAGTGTTAAAACGTAAGCAGTGCCCAGTACAATCTGTAAAAGCCCCCAAACAAAGCCGGAAGCCATTCCTGCTTTCCATCCCCAGCGCAGTGACAAAAGCAGAACGGGAATCATGGCAATTGAAATCTTTACCCATGGAAAAGGCTCAATAGCAGGCAGAACATCAATAATATAGGCAAGAGCAGCTATGATCGCTGCTTCAATTAAGGCTTGAAGCGGCAGTTTTCGATTCAATGTTTTTCTTTCTTTCTTTCTTTGCCGTGCGCGAAGAAGGAAGAAACGGTATACATCCTTGCGCCGGCATAATCCGACAGGCTCCATGGAACCAGATGAACACTGTTTTCAGCCCGAAGGCTCCCCATATGGCCTTGTTTATTGTAGCAAAGAACAAGAAAAGACAAAAGGATACAGTAATGGAAACATTTATAAAAGGCAGGTTTGGCAGCTAAATAGCCAGAGTTTCTACACTCCGGCTGTAAAAACGGATTTGTTACAATAGAAGAAAAATGGAGGCGACATATTGGATGAAATCATCTGTTTGCGAGTTGTGTGGCCGCTCGCCGGTTGAAACGACCGTTCACCATTTAACGCCGAGGGAAGAAGGGGGATCGCATGGCCCGACGGCTGACTTGTGCCTGCCGTGCCACAAGCAGGTTCATGCACTTTACACCAATAAAGAACTGGCTGTTCGTCTCCATTCGATTGAGCGGCTGCGCCAGGATGAAAAAATCAGCAAGTATATAAAATGGATCCGCAAGCAGCCGGCTGAAACGCTTGTCCGTGTGCGTAAGTCAAATGAACGAAAGCGGTCCAGATAAAAGCAAAGACGGCTCCCAAAGGAAGCCGTCTTTGTGTTTCGTTAGTTTGTTGGTGTGATGCCTTTTATCATATGGGCAAGCTTATACTGAATCCGCTCATAAGCTTTTGCTTCATTTGTGTTTCTTTTATCAACAACACGATTTTGATTATCCATAAACAAATACGGGTGCTCGCTCGGTCCCTGATAGAAATAATACGTCGATCCCTGCTTTTTCAGCAGTTCGAAAGGTGCGCCTTCATAGCGAGGCAGCTTCGACTCCGGTACGGCCCAAATAATAGCAAGTATCGGCTTGTGGCCCAGGTAGGCCGTGTTATTGTAATAAAAATACGTTCCATATGAACCGATTTTATCTTTTTTATTTTCTGTCGTTACCTGCGTTTTCATATAGTTAGGCAGTTCCAGCTTATATTTAAGTGCTGTATTCGTGTAGGTATATGTTTTATAGTCGTCATTTAGGGCACGCGCTAGAAAGACCGAAAATTGCGAGCGTGTCAGAGCTTGATTCGGCTTAAAGGTTCCATCGGGATAACCAAGCGTAATATTTTGGCTGGCAAGCGCAGTAATATAAGGATGCCCCCAGAAGCTCTTCGGTACATCTTTAAATGAAACAGCATCAGATGCTTTCCATTTGAATGCGGCAGTCAGCATACGTGCCATCTGGGCGCGTGTGATCGGTTCTGCTGGTTTTAAAGATGTGCTTTTGGGAAATAATCCTTCGTCCACAACCGCGGCTGCTTCTGCATAACCGCTGCTTGATTTTGGCAGGTCGTTAAATCCCGGAGCCGGGCGGTTCGTTAAATCCAGATTCAATGCTCTCGCTGTCATGATCATAGCTTGAATTTTAGTAACAGGCGCATTGGGCTGAAATGATTGATCCTTAAAGCCGCTAATGATTTTTTTGTTCGTTAAATAAACAATTTCTTCGTTCGCCCAGTACGACTGGCTGACGTCTTTGAACGCAGCTGATGCGGAAATGGACTGGGTAAACAACAAGCCTGCAGCAAGTAAAACAGCACACACTTTCTTCATCATTTTTCTCCTTTTATAAAAAAATAATTTATTTGGTTCTTTTTTACAATAACATTATTTTACACTTGTTACCATCTTTAATTGGAAAATAGTTCAAAAAAAGCAAGAGAACCAGACTCTATAAGAGTTGCCTGCTGAAATAAAAGAGGATGGAAGGAAGCATTGCAAAAAGCGATTGCAATTTGTGGAAAGGAATATAGCGCAATCTATTATTATCGAAGCTAGTTTAAAAGAATCGGCACTTCTCTGTTTTATTTTTAGCGGATGACCATTGCGGATTATTTGCGGAAACGCCCGCGGCAATCGGGGTGGTGAAATGGGGAATAAAGAAGATTTTTTTAGAGATGTAGATATAGGAGAAAGAGAATGGGGGACCGTTCAAAAGAGCCGCTTCTTTGGTTTGACAATGGAGAAATACCTATCAGGCAAAGGAGCCCGGAATTTGAACATTATCCTTAAGAAGATTTTGATCAAGGTGAGTCGTACTCAGAAATCCTGAATTCCTGTTGAATAAAAAACGGTCCAGCATGAATGAACTAAAATGCCGACTGCTATCGCTAAAAACAGGACATGAGTGATCTGCAGACGGTGTTCCTGCTTTGTTTTCACGAATAAAATAATCCACAGCACAGCGAGCAGATTATGCAAAACAAACAGTCCGTCCATTACAAACAGCTCCTTCCTTACCGCTTATTGTGCCTTGGAATCACCGCAAAGACAACGAATCTGTCAGGTTATCTGACCAGAAACAAAACCGGCTGCTTTCAAAGCCGTTTTTCATTCTTCTATCTTTGCGTGATAGAGAAGATACTCGACGGTAGCAGCAAAATGTTGTATATTTTATAAATGCGCTTCTCGTTAAAAGATAATTTTATAAAAAAGACTTTGGATGATTATGAATAGCTTGGAAGAAGGGAATTAAAATGAATCGATTGTTTTTAAAGCCGTTACACTTTTTTGCTTTAGCGGTTATTTTGGTTTGGCTGAAATCGTACATTGCCTACCTCACAGAATTTCAGCTGGGGATCAACAATGCGATGCAGACATTTCTTCTATTTTTAAATCCGCTCAGCTCAGCGGTTCTCTTTTTAGGGCTCGCCCTGTTTTCAAAACGAAGTGGCAGATGGATTCTTGTATTCAGTAGTATAATGACGCTGATTTTATACAGCAACATCCTATACTACCGTTTCTTCAATGACTTTGTTACGCTGCCGACACTGTTTCAAACGAGCAACGCCGGGCATTTAGGCGGAAGCATTGCCGATTTAACAGAATGGCATGATGTCATTTATTTCGCAGATTTAGTGATTCTTGCAGTGGTTCTTTGGATGAAAAGAAAAGAATGGAAGCTTCAGGTTACACCGAAAAGAAAAGTACTGGCAATTTTGGCAGCCGGTGCAGTAATTTTTGCGGTAAATCTGGGTCTTGCAGAAGCAGACCGTCCGCAGCTTCTGTCTAGAGCGTTTGACCGCAACTATTTAATCAAATATTTAGGCGCCTACAATTACACGGTATATGATGCAATTCAAACAGTGAAAAACGAGAAGCAAAGCGCTTTTGCGAGCAGTGACGACTTAACAAATGTGGAAAACTACACAAAGTCTCATTATGCAGCGCCAAATGAAGAGTATTTCGGGAAAGCAAAAGGGATGAATGTGATTAAAATTCACCTTGAGTCGTTTCAAACATTTTTGATTGATTACAAGTTAAACGGCCAGGAAGTCACACCGTTCTTAAATTCACTGGCGCACAACAACGAGTATATGTATTTTGATAACTTCTTTCATCAAACCGGCCAGGGGAAAACTGCTGACGCTGAATTGATGATGGATACTTCGCTGTTCGGCCTGCCGCAGGGATCTGCGTTTGTTCTCAAAGGCCGCAACACCTATCAGGCTGCACCGGCAATTTTGAACCAAAAAGCAGGCTATACAAGTGCTGTTCTGCACGGTGACTATAAAACATTCTGGAACCGGAATGAAATTTACAAGCAAATGGGCGTAGACACGTTTTTCGATGCCAGCTATTACAACATGGAAGGCGACCGGAAAGTCAACTACGGTTTGAAAGACAAGCCGTTTTTTGAAGAGTCTATTCCAATGCTTCAATCACTGGAGCAGCCGTTTTACGCGCATTTAATGACGCTGACTAACCATTTCCCATTTGTTATGGATGAAGGAGATGCAACGATTGAGCCAGCGACAACGGGAGACGGCACTGTAGACCGGTACTTCCAGACGGCACGTTATATGGACGAAGCACTCCAGTCATTTTTTGTAGACTTGAAAAAAGCTGGTTTATACGATAACTCCATGATTATCATTTATGGTGATCACTACGGCATCTCCGAAAACCATAATAAAGCGATGGCACAAATTATGGGCGAAGAGATTACGGACTTTAAAAACGCACAGCTGCAGCGCGTGCCGTTGTTTATCCACGTGCCAGGCGTTGAAGGCGGCGTGAAACACCAGTATGGCGGTGAAATTGACGTCGTGCCGACGATGCTTCACCTTTTAGGCATTGACAATAAAGAATTTATTCAGTTCGGTACCGATCTTCTTTCGTCGGAGCACGATGAAGTGGTAGCGTTCCGCAACGGTGACTTTGTATCACCGAAGTATACATCGGTTGATGGAACGTACTACGATTCAAAAACAGGTGAACCATTAGAGCCGACCGCCGATATGCAGGCGGCTAAAAAGAAAGTAGCCGCTCAGCTGTCTTTCTCTGATCAAGTTCTGTATGGTGATTTACTGCGCTTCCATGATATAGAAGGCATGGAGCCGGTCGACCCAACTCAGTACCAATACGGAAAAGAAACAGCCGAGGAATAAGATTGTAATGCAAAGCCCGCAGAGCCATTCTGCGGGCTTTTTTACATAACAAATAGATGCCTTTTTACTTTAGTTGGTAAGAACCAATGATCCTGCCTGATAACAGCCGCTCCAGCTTTGCAGATGCCTGCATATCTTGTTAATAGATTCATTGAGGGGAGGAAAAGAGATGTGTTCGGGCTTCAGCAGGAACGAGTGTCACTGCGGTTGTTCACAGGATCACAGTTGGAGTTGTTTAGGCAGGCATAACCGCTGCGTAAACTGGATTCGTGATGAATTTTATGTGATATCGAGCGACCCTTGCTTTAAAAAAACGGTCCACCACTGTTCAGGAAAAAGATTTCACGACGTTCAGCGAATGATGTTAGGCGATCTATGCAAAGTTTACTTTCAAAACCCGCTGTGTAAAAAATGCACGAGGTAACGCTTCTGCAGGAAAAATAATAAATGAAAGCCTGTGGAATGTAACGACCCTCAGGCTTTTTATGTTTAAGAGCATAGTTATGTCATGCACAGCTTCACTTGTTTTGGTGAAGCATCACAAATGGCAGCAGAACAAGTGGAAAATAAAATTCAGTACCTTGTAATAATTAGTAGTGGATGTTACTATATATTTACAGAGTATCAAGTATAAACCGGTACTGTTTATTATACAGTAGTGAAAAGAGGTGAATAACGTTTGAATGTACAATTTAAAAAAGGAGTTTTGGAATTATGCGTACTGGCACTTTTAAATAAAAAAGACCGGTATGGCTATGAGCTGGTGCAAAAGATTTCGGACCAGATTGAGATTTCAGAAGGCTCCGTTTATCCGCTGCTGCGCCGCCTGACAAAAGAAGAATACTTTACGACCTATTTGCAGGAATCATCCGAAGGTCCATCACGCAAGTATTACGCGTTAACGGACAAAGGACGAACCTATCTGCGCGAGCTAATTGCAGAATGGAATGAATTTTCAAGAGGAGTTAACCAATTAATTAAAGAGGGTGGGAATGATGAATAAACAGCAATTTTTGCGTGAGCTTGATTCGTCGCTGGAAGCTATTTCTTCAGCTGAGCGGCACGAGATTCTGCAGGATTATGAGGAGTATTTTTCCATTGGGCTTGAAGAAGGAAAGACGGAAGAGGCTATTGCTTCTTCACTTGGTTCACCGCGCCAGATCGGCAAAGAACTGGCCGCATCCTATCAGGTAGAGAAGGCAAAAACATCTGCCACGGCAGGCAATATAATGCGGGCTGTCTGGGCGGTTATCGGACTGGGCTTTTTCAATTTAATTATCGTACTTGGACCATTAGTGGCGCTTATCGGAGTGTTGGCCGGCGGATGGGCTGCTGGCGGTGCAGGCGTGACTTTTCCACTGGTGGTTATAGTAAGTGCCCTTCTAAATACAGGAACATTTGAATGGTACGACATATTTGTTTCTCTTGCGTTTGCTGGACTCGGCATATTTATTTTAATTGGTATGTTTTTTGCGACAAAAGCACTGTTAAAAGGATTCGTCCGTTATTTAAAATGGAACGCATCTCTTGTAAAAGGAGGATTGCAGCATGATTAAGAAATTGTCTGTTTTAGCCCTTTTTTTGCTGCTGATTGGCGGCACTGGAGCCGTTTTAACGTTCAGCCGGTCCAACACGGCGGTCCAAATTTCAGAAAGTAAAACATTCAGCGCTGCTCCCATCAACACAGTTGAACTTAATACCGACAATGCGGAAGTAAACGTTATGGTTACACCTGAAGAAACGGCTCGAGTAGAGGTAAGCGGTGCCGGTAATCCTGATAACGATATTTCATTTGATGCAGATACGGAAGACGGAGCATTAAAGGTGCAGCTTCATGAACAGCAGCAGAAATTTTTCACGATTGGCTTTGTTTCATCGGATTTGACATTAAGTGTGTATCTTCCTGAAAAAACCTATCAGTCGATTTATATTACTAATCGCAACGGGCGTGTACAGCTTCAAAAAATGGATACAAATCAAATGGATGTTCATGTGAACAATGGGCAAATTCAAGCGAAAGATATTGCGGCGAAAGAAGTCAAGGTACAAGCGGATAATGGAAAAATTTCTCTTGAACATGTCGATGGAATCTTAAGTGGAAAAGTAGCGAATGGAAGCATACATGTATTAACGAAAGATTTAGACCGGCCAATGCAGCTGGCGAGCAACAATGGCAGCATCACCGTGCAAACCGAGCAAGAGCCAACGAATACAACCTTTGATGTGCATAAAGACAACGGTGAAATTAATATTTTAAATAAGTACAGCGGTAATGCCCGTTTCGGTGACGGAAAAAATCTCATTAAGCTGAAGACAAACAACGGGAAAATTACAGTCACAAAATAAAAGTGAGAAGGAGAGCGGGAAAAATGAACGCTGTAAAAAACGCATGGAGAGTAGAGCCGGTTCTTACAGCGGCCAGTTTGCTGGGATTTACGCTGGCTGCTTTTTGTGCAGTCATGATGGCTGTTCAAGGAGTCATTGTGCCGCCAGAGAGAAATTTACTCAGCGCTTTTTCATTTAATGCAGCGCTCGGCCTGTTTTTAATCACAACCGCTTTTTTGGTGCCGCTAGCCGGATTCAGCCGGCGTAAGCGGCAGATTTTTTGCTGGTCCTATCTCGTGTGCGCTTTTTATAGCTATGGAGCCGAAACGGTCCAGCATATGCGCGGTTTCTCTCCTCGGTACAGTCAGGCCGGCGGCACTTTCTTCATGCAGGCGGCACTGCCTGGCTGTTATCAATTATTCTGATTGGATGGCAGACGACTCTGGGTCATTCTGTTCTTTATCCGAATGCTATTATGCTCATAAGCGGCGGTTTACTGATTGGCTGGGTCGCCGTATTTATTAGGTCCATTATACCGGTTTTGAAAAACAGACATCTTTCTTTGTCTCATAAAAAAATATAAAAAGAAGCAGATAACCTCTGCTTCTTTTTATATTTTCTTCATATCGAATGCATGGTGAATTACGGAAGAGTTATGCTTCAACTAAGAAATATATAAAAGCATTCGTCCAAAGTAAGGTGGAGATGATATAGTAGTAAAGAATGTAATGCTTTTTTACTAAGTGAGGAGAAAGATATGCCGCACTACATACTGATTTATATTCTAGTATTGATTGCAGGTGCCTCCGTGAGTTCTTTTTTAGGAATCTACGCTTTTATAAAAATTAAACATGCACCCGGTGGAAAGTACTTTTGCGTGGCTGCCTTTCTGGCTGCTTTTTTTGCGGTAACTTATGCGTTTGAGCTGATGTCTCAATCATTAACGGATATTTTGTTTTGGGTCGCCGTTGAATATGTGGCGATTTCTTTTCTGCCAGCGGTGATTTTGCTTATGTGCCTTGATTATACCGGGCGAAACGTCAAAAGATGGATGTATATTCCCCTGCTTGGCATTCCGGCTGTAACGCTTATTCTGCATTGGACAAATTCTTTTCATCACCTTTATTACTCCTCCGTCGGTTTACGCACCGATACGGCTTACCCGCTGGCAAACCTTGAAGGAGGATTATGGTTTTTTGTTCAATCCGTATTTCTTTATTTCTGCATGGCAGCAAGTGTATGCATTTTGCTTTGGCAGCTGAGAAAAGTAACTTTTCGTTTTCAAATGCAAATTTTATTAATGGTAGCGGGCCTTTTGGTCCCGCCAATTTCAAGTATTTTTTATATAAGCGGCTGGAGCAGGGGAATCGATCTCGGTCCGGTGTCTATGTGTCTTGCTTTTTTATTGCAAGGAGCAGCGCTTTTGCGCTTTCAAATGTTTGATGTAGTTCCTATCGCCCGTGAAACCGTTTTTGAAGGACTGGAAGAAGGGGTAGTCGTTTTAAATGAAAATGATATTGTCATAGATTACAACCAGGCAATGAAAACCGTTCTGCCTGCTTTGACCGTTCACACGATTGGCCGGCCGCTGAGAGAAGTGATTTCGGCCAACGAGCAGCTGGCCTCCATTCTGTGCCAGGGGGAGGAATGTGATTATAAGCTCGATCAGCCCGAAGAAACGCTTCATTTCCAAGTCCGTTTTACCCCTTTAAAAGATAAAAAGGGGGAGAAGATTGGCAAAATCGTCATGTTTATCAACGTAACCGAGCGGGTGCAAATGGAAAAACAATTGCAGAAACTGGCTCGCCTGGACGGCTTGACCGGTATATTAAACCGGACTTTCTTTTTAGGGCAGGCAGAAGCTGCCTGCAGGCTGCTTCAAAAAGAAGAAGGCGTCGTTTCGATAATTATGTTTGATATTGACCATTTTAAGCGGGTGAATGATACATTCGGCCATGAAGCAGGAGACCGTGTGCTCACAAGTATTGCACACCGGGTTGGGAAGAACATGCAGGCAAACGATTTATTCGGCCGTTATGGCGGAGAGGAATTTATTATTTTCCTTCCCCACGCTTCTTTACCAGAAGCACGCGAGCGGGCAGAGGCCATCCGTACAGCTATCGCAGAAACGGTCATCCAGCTGGGAGAAGAGACGCTCAGTGTAACATCGAGTTTTGGCCTGTCCCATATGCGGATTCAAGCAGGCAGTCCCGATTCTCCGGTACAGGAACTGATGCGTGAAGCGGATCAAGCGCTTTATACGGCTAAACGAAATGGCCGAAATCGTGTGCAGGTGTTTAAGCAGGCACTTTAAGTGAAATCAGCTTCCAGAAGACAAGGAATCTATTAGAGAAGGAGAACATCACGCCTGTTCTCCTTTTTTCTATGTGGAAACCGTCGATTAAGGCGCTTACTTTTATAGGAAATGTATATTTAAACAAAGATGAATCGTACAGTATGGTGGCTATCAGGAGCTTTTATGAATATTTTTTATGATCATATTCATGATACAATAGAATGAAAAAGGAGGAGAGAAATGGAAAAAAGAACATACCCACACCTCGGATATGCAGAGCAGACAGCGGATAGAACAGCTTATCCACAAGTCATCGCAGACCGGGGAGATGCCCTGCTGCTTCTCTACTCACATGATCAAGGCCGCGTATACATAAAGAATGAAAATAAACTGTATGCCGCGATGCATTACGAGACTATTTTAAAGTCTGCCTATTGGAGCGAATACAGGGGAGAAAATGTGGCCGCCTGGATCGATGCTTATGCGGAAAAAGCGGATGAGCCAAAAAGCTTATTCCAATTTGTTACAAGTGAGCTGTCACAAGATGCGTTTTTGTGCTGGTTTGCGCAGTGGGCGGCACCATATGGGAAAACAGCAGATGAAGTTTTACATAAATGTGCGCTGTTGTTTTTGGAGAGGATGTTTAAAAAGCATGGAGAAGTACTTCCAGAAGTGAAGTCCATTGGGATGATCCAGCAGTTTCAAGGGCTGGATGTGTTACTGCTAGTAAATGATCATGCAGCTGTTTTAATTGAAGAAAAAACGAATACAAGCGATCATTCCGATCAGCTGGCCTGTTATTTGAAAGCGGTTCAAAAAGCGTATCCTCATCGAAAGCCGCTGCCGATTTACTATAAGCCAGCAAGCCAGAGTCATTATCAGTCGTGCGACAAAGCGGGTTATGCGCCATTTTTACGGGAAGACATGATCGATGTGCTGAATGAAGGCAAGAGAGCGGGTATTACAAATCACATTTTCCTTGATTATTTAAAACGACTGGAGGAAATCGAAGCAGGGTATCAATCATACCGGTGGCTTCCGGTTTCAGCTTGGACCTCCTCCTCATGGCAGGGATTTTACCGGCTGCTTCAACGTGAGCTTCAAAATGGAAATTGGAGTTATATGGCCAATATGGCCGGTGGATTTGAAGGGTTCTGGTGGGCAAAAAACAAAAACCATGCGTGTTATTTCCAGCTTGAACAAAGCCGTTTATGTATCAAACTAGCAGAGCCAGATCCGCTCCGCCAGCGGGAAGCACGTATGAAGGCTTTTGCGCGTCTGCTCGAGCAGCCAGCAGTGAAAGATCTCTCCTTTGAAAAACCAGGCCGTCCCCAAAATGGAAAAACGATGACGATTATGGTGAAAAACGATTATTTGCAAACGAATGAAGATGGAACTGTGAATGTGGAAGCGACGATTCATTTATTAAAAGAAGTGGAAGAAAAAATTATATTTTCTTAAGCTGATCTGTCTCGGGAAACGATAACGCTTCGCCGCCGGCAGGAGGAGCAGCAACAGATTGCACCGCTGGGCTCAGTTCCGGCGGTTTTTTCTTTTATTTTTATTTTGCATGACGGAGTGAACAGCCTGCCTTGCTTATAGGAGCAAACAAGCTTTTTTTTTACAGTTGTTAATTTCCGTTAAAAGGAAAAAAATAAAAAGTTAAACGAATTAAACCTGCTGTTTGGAAGTGTTATATCAGAAAAGTAGTTTTTCGGCGGTTCAGAACAATAGCGGGAATGTTTGTGAATAATTATGCAGAAAAGCTGTTTTTAAGTACCGAACAAAGGAGATATAGCTTACCTCAATTTTTGTCGAATTCATTCAAAAAAGCAAGGCTTCTTTTGAAGTGAATCTCTTTTTTTCTGCTATATCAGCCAGTTTTCGTTGTATAAGGGTATACAGTTCTAAAAAGCGACAAAATAGAATTCGGTTTGTAATGACTGACTGTTTAAGTTCCTATAAAAAACAGTTTAAAGATATTTGTTATATTATGGATAATTATGGGGTTTGCTATCTGTTTAAGTTCATACTATGATAAGAAAAGTGAAACCGTGACAATTAACCTATAAATCTATTTGTAAAAAAGTGCGTATTTTAAGCCTGGCATTCATTGGTGAAGCCGCGGCTGTCTTAAAGGGTAAAGCATCGTTTATAATCGAATCAAAAGAGAGCGTGGTCATTGGTGGGAGCCTTATCTGCAAAAACAAAATGGATCTTGTTTGTTTGTCTCATAATGGCCACCGCAGTTGTTATTGCTGTTGGAGCAGTCAGGTATGCGGACACAAAGGAAGTGATCAGCCGTATTGCCCCGGATGCGAGAAGGACGGCGGAGGCATGGTCAAAAGGGATAACAAAAGAAGAAATAAAGAAGGTTATTCAAAGTAAAAGCAGAGACAGTAAAGCAGCCCGGAAGCTTGAAGAGCATTTTAACCGGCTGTCTCGGTGTGAGCCGCAGCTGACACACGGATATATATTTGGTGCAGAATTGAAAAACGGTACTGATACCCGCTTCGTAGCAGCATCAACGGGTTTAGCCGATGCAGCGGAGAAAAAAGGTTTAGAAACGGGAGATTTTTACACACAGCCGGCCAATATTGCAAATGTAATAGAAGAAATGAAAAAAAAGAAAACCACTATCATATCCAAGCCTTATTCAGATGATTATGGAACCTGGCTTACAGTCGTTAAACCCTATTTGGATGAGAACGGAGAGGTTTTTGCGTATTACGGCATTGATTATGATGTTAAGCCTTATGTAAATTATCAGCGGAAAGTACTGCTAATGACTGGGAGCATTCTTTTAGTCCTGCTGCTCGCTGTCATTTTTCTTATGATGTAAGAAGAATGAAAAAGAGCAGCCTTTATTCTTTGCAAGCCCGCCTGCTCCAACAGTTGTTGGAGTATTTTTTTGGAAAACATTCCCTTATTATGCTAAAGTAAAGAAGAATCAGTGAAGCGCGTTTCAGAAAAACCAATCTTTCAAAGAGCGGGGTTTTAACATGAAAAAAGTTGTGTTAGCAGGCGGAACGGGATTTATCGGCCGGTACATGGAGGAACGATGTAAGGAGCTTGGCTATACAGTACACATCATTTCTCGGCAGGAGCCTCACATTTCTTGGGAAAACAAGGACCGTATGATCGAAGCACTGGACGGGGCGGAGCTGCTTGTAAATTTAGCGGGAAAATCAGTCAACTGCCGGTACAATGAAACAAATAAACGAGCTATTATGCTTTCTAGGACAAGTACGACGAACCAGCTTGGTGAAGCCGTACAGGCATGTGAACATCCGCCGAAGATGTGGATTAATTCAAGTACAGCTACGATTTACCGGCATGCAGAAGACAGGCCAATGACGGAAGAAGCAGGAGAGATTGGATCAGGATTTTCAGTTGATGTTGCCAGGAGCTGGGAAGAAGCGTTTTTTTCATTTGATCTGCCGAAAACGCGGCAAGCTGCCCTGCGCATCGCCATTGTGCTTGGACCAGGGGGTGGCGTTATGACGCCTTACCGGAACTTGGTGAAATATGGTCTTGGAGGTCCTCAAGGAAGCGGCCGGCAGCGGTTCAGCTGGATTCATCTCGAGGATTTGTTTGGAATTATCATGTTTTTAAATGAACGGCCCGAATTAAACGGAGTATTTAACTGTGCGGCGCCTAACCCCGTTCAAAATGATGAATTAATGGCAGCCCTGCGCAGAGCGGCAAATGTGGGGTTTGGCCTTCCTGCGCCCGAATGGCTGCTTGAGCTTGGCGCTAAAGTAATCCGGACAGAAACCGAGCTCGTGCTTAAAAGCCGATGGGTACTTCCAGAGCGGCTGGAGCGTGCAGGCTATACCTTTTTATTTCTAAAATTAGACAAATCCCTTCAATCTATTTTATCCTCTTAAACGAGCCTTGCGCAGGCTATCTATGGTAAACTAAACACAGCAACGTGAGGAAAGAAGAGGTGCAGTATGATCAAAAGAATCGTCAGCATTGCCGTTCTGGCCGGCATTCTGCTGCTTGGCATTACACAAAAAGAAGGGCTGCTTGCTATTGTAAATGAAGGAGGCACATATGCTGTTTTAGTCAGCATGCTGCTCGTGGCGATCTGTGTGTTTGTTCCGATCGTGCCGTTTCCGGTGCTGGCTGGACTCATTGGTGGTATTTTCGGCACGGCAGAAGGTGTACTTGTTACACTCAGCGGTTCAATGATTGGAACGATGCTGTTTTTCTACATTGCCCGGTACGGTTTTAAAGAATGGGCACAGGCAAAACTTGACCGATATCCACAGGTGAAGGACTATGAAGACAAGCTGCACAAAAATGCGTTTCTGGCGATTCTGCTTGTGCGCTTAGTGCCGGTTGTTCCATCTCCTGTTGTAAACATTGTCTGCGGATTAAGCCGCGTTAACGGATTTGTGTTTTTAATCGCTTCAGCGATTGGAAAGCTGCCAAATATTCTTTTGCTGTCATTTGCTGGTGCAAGCTTTGCGGAAAACAAATGGTTTTCGTTTGGGCTGTACGGCGTCTATGTGCTGATTATTATGGCTGTCAATTATGTAATTGTTTATAAACGAATGAACAAAGTGCCGGAATAATACCGGCGCTTTTTTATTTTAAAAAAAGAAGAAAAACAAAGAAAATGAAAGCAAGAGTTAGAAAAAAGGCGATGATGCACGCTTACATAGCCAATGTTTCCGTTTTCTTTGGGTTTTTCAATTTTGAGGGCGTGTAGGATAATAAAGGAAAGATACGAGCGATGAGGGGAGATAATAAAATGACTAAATATATGATCGATACAGCAATGGTATTAAAAGAAAAAGCAGGTTTTGGAAAATACGTACAGGCAATCGCTACAGCAGTAAACAGCTTCCGCCAGTCTATGGACCAATATGGAGAAGCAATCATTAAAGTAAAATCAAGATAATCTTTTTATATAAACCAAAAAGCCAATTCTCTTTTTTTAATGAGAATTGGCTTTTTTCATGGAACGCCGTTTTAATCTTGCCGGCTGAACGCCTTTTTTGGAAGCCCTGTCCATAAAAAAAATACAGGTAAGGAAAAAGCCGATAAATGAATGTACCCAGAAAATTCCCGAAAGCCCATTAATCCCGGCGGCAAGGAGGGTTACAACAAGCAAATAAAATGCGCCCAGGCACTGTACGATGGTTCGAAATCCAATCTTTTTTTGCGCTCTTGCCGTTTTAATTGCTGCAATGGAGCGGAACAGCTGCCAGAGAAAAACAGCGATCGTTACAAAGAAAAAGCTATAAGAGACCACACGCACGATATTTTGTTCAGTTAGCCATTCCATGGACAGAACCAAGCGGATTGCTTCATTCATTTTTTTGCTCCTTTCTTTTTATGACAGGTAAAAATCAGCATGCCCGTCCAAAGGATATTTCAAACAACAATACCCCATTTTTCCAATCGTTCTTTCTGCACGGAGGGATCTTCCAGCCTGCATCGAATACTATAAAAGAGCAGCGAGGCGAAGCCATTTACAAGGCAGGAGGGATTTGTTGAGACACTACGCTTTTTTGATTCTGTTAGCTGTTTTGCTTGCAGGCTGTCGTTCCGGTGATCCGGAAGAAGGCCAGGCAGATGCCATTGATTGGGTTGATTTTGTTAAATGGAATGGAGTGGAGTATCACGGCATTCATACCGGAATTTTGGCAGACAAAAATGCAGTTGGCGAAAAAGTTGGACAGGTCACCTTTACGGTAGCGGGCCATATTACCGAGCCATCCTATAAACCAAAGGACGGCGATGCCGCTTTTTACGGAAAAGGAACAGGGCTTTATGCCGTTAAAGAACATCCGGGTCTGCTGGCTGTAAGGGATAAACAAGCGAAGAATGGATACAAGCTCTATTACTCAACAAAAGCGGGCGGCTATAGATGGCATTTTGATAATGTGCCGATTGAAAAGGTAATCCGGGCTGAAGTTTTTCCGGATGGACAAAAACAGGGAAGAAGTATCTCCGGTTCAGATTTAAAGCATTTATTAAAACTGTTAACGACGAGCGAACCGGTTGATTCCTTTACACCAAATACGAAAGAAGAAGCTTCCACGTACCACATCGTACTGTATACCGGCGAGGCGGTCGCGTATCAATACAGCGTACAGTATGATGGAATAACCTATTACTGGCATCCATGGGATACGGCGATTTTGGATGATGACATTAAGCCGTTTCTTGAAAGCCGGAAGGAGTAAAAAGGAGCGCCTGCCGCTCCTTTTTATTGTATCAAATTTTAAACTGCATTTAGCATAATAGTAAAAAATACATAGGATCCCCGAAGGAGAAATACGTAAATGTCGAATTATTTTATCACTTATGTCAGTGAGGCCGCACCGTTCATAGTCATCGGGCTCATTGGCTTTTTTCTTTGGAAAACAGGCAGGCTGAGAGTGAGAACTGTAACGAAAATCGGCTATGTGTATAAGCAGAGCTTTGAATACCTGCGGATTTCTTATAAAAGGTTTCATGGCGTTGATGAATATTCCTTCTACTTCAGCAAAGGGAGTACAATCACGCTTACCTATGAAGTGAAGGTTGAAGAAGGAGAACTGCATCTTAATTGGCAGGATCGAACATCTCCTATCTGGACCCGGACGTTTACAAAGAACGAAGAAGGCACAATCATATTTACCGCCGAGCATCGGCTGCATTCACTTATCGTTGGGGGCAATCAAACAAAAGGCGGGTGCCGCATTGACTTTACTCATCAGGGCGAAAAAGCAGGCACACGGTAGCCTTCCGGCAGATGGTTTAATTCTCTGGAATGGCTTCTGCAGTAAAAAGTGCTGGATTCCACCCTGTGTTCATCGCCTGGGTAGAGGCCCATAAATTTTCGAGCAGCCTGGCCATCATTTGTTTAGAAGGAACAAGTCCGTATCGATGGTAATAAACAAAATACTGCAAATAAAGAGAAGCCGATGCGGGCAGGTGCACCTGCTCGAGGTAGAAGCGGTTTTCGGTAATGGTAGCGATCGAGTATGTTTCAAATCCAGGCAGAAAGCGTGTCCGCCTGCCTTTATATACGTTATCGATAAAGTGCAGGTTCCGAATAACTTCGGGATCATCTTCTCCGTCTGCATTGGCTATTCTCAGCTGCCGGTCCGGCGGCACTTTCTCCAGCTTGTCGGCAAAAACCGTTGTATGAACAAACGCTTTATCGAAGTCGGCCATCCTGGCGCTGAAGCCTGTTTCGTTCATGTAATCGACTAACTTTAATGTTGTTTGCTCGTCCATATAGGAAGGGCGGTGAACCTGACGCGCATATTTCACCTCGGTCAACGCTTCACATTCCCAGCGTACGGCAAGATACCATTGGTGCTGGTCATCTTTCATAAGCGTATAAGGAAAATCCTCGTGTCGGTAGCTTGTAAACCGGTCCGGCCGGTCAAACATATACGGTTCTGGTGATACAGCTTTGAAGCCCGGTAAAGAACCCGGGTGGTCAATCGGTACCATGATATCTATCCACATAAAAAACACTCCTTTCGGGACACTTTTTCCTATAAGCATCGTGTTCATTTTTTATCCAAAGAGTGCCGGTTGAAAACATTTGGAGACTGCCCTTTTTTAATATAGCTCCTATTTAATGCCATATCCGCTGTCAGGGCAAATAATTTGACGTACATATACACATCCTGTATATTAGTTGATGGATCAAAGGTTGACCCGTCAATGAATTAAGGAGACGGATAGGAGAAGGTGTTTTTGACCAATTTATACAAGGAAGATGAGCGAATCATTTACCACTTGCACGAAATCAACAAGGGGATCATGCCAAAGTTTGAACGATGTACAGGTGTAAGCCAGTCTCGCTTAGAGCTGCTGCATGTGCTGTTTGAAGTAGAAGAAATCAGCCAGACGGCTTTACAGAAAAGAATAAACATTGATCATGCGGCTGTAACGCGGCATCTCAAGCAGCTGGAGGAGCGCGGTACTGTTGTGCGGCGCAAAAACCCGGATGATAACCGCGTCACCTTTGTTCGTTTGACTGAAGAAGGACGCAGCCGGATGGAAGGCTACTGCAGCGAAAAAAAGCGGTTTATTCAACAGGTTCTGCAGAATGTGCCGGAAGCTGATCGTACCTATCTTGCTGATCTGCTTGCTCGTATACAGCAAAACGTTGAAAACATTGAGTGAACATAAAGGAGAGACATCTATGAACAACATCAAAATAAATGACTTTCAGGAAATTGTAACCGGACGCCGTTCTATCCGGTATTACGACCCGTCGGTTAAAATCAGCCGTGAGGAAATAAAGGAAATATTAGAAACAGCATCGCTTGCACCTTCTTCTGTGAACCTGCAGCCATGGCGTTTTCTTGTGATCGATACACCGGAAGGGAAAGAAACGCTTGCGCCGCTTGCCCGTTTCAATCAGTCCCAGGTCGAAACGTCTGCTGCTGTAATCGCCGTGTTTGCTGATATGAACAGCAGTGACTATTTGGACGAAATTTATGACACAGCCGTTCAAAAAGGGTTTATGCCAGAAGATGTGAAAAATCAGCAGGTCAAATCAATCAAAGGTTTTTTTGAAGTTATGACAACGGATCAGTTAAAAGAAATGAACTTAATTGATGCCGGGCTTGTGTCCATGCAGCTTATGCTTGCAGCCCGGGCGCATGGGTATGATACAAATCCAATTGGTGGATTTGAGAAAGCTGAGATTGCCCAGGCGTTTGGCTTGGACAAGGACCGCTATTATCCGGTTATGCTTATTTCTATTGGTAAAGCGGCAAATCAAGGCTATCAGTCGGTTCGGCTGCCTGTTGACCAAATTACAGAGTGGCGATAAGAAAAAGGGGGATATAAACATGATTATTATTCATGCACGCTTTCAAGTGAATCCAGCAAAAGAACAGGCATTTTTGGAGGAAATTCGTCCGCTTATTGAAGGATCAAGAGCGGAAGATGGAAACATTGCTTACGATTTAATGAAAGACACCGAGCAGGCGCATGCTTACACGATGGTAGAAGTGTGGAAGAATGCAGATGCAGTAGCCTTCCATAATACGAGCAGCCACTTTACGGCTTTCGTTGGTAAAGCGTCCGAATTTTTAACAGCGCCTTTGGATGTAAACAGCTATGAAGCGTCTTCTTTATCCAAATAAAGAATAGAAAAAACAGCCGAAGTAATTTCGGCTGTTTTTTATTTCGCACCTAAAGTCCCTGTGTTCAACAAAAAAGATTCCATCCCTTTTAATCCAATGGTAACATGTTTATAAAATCAGCGGCAGTTGTGTTTATTCGTAAGTATAAAGAGAACGGCTTCAGAATTTCCCGACATTATGTGGGAATCTGTTTAGTTTGTCAGCCCACAAACAGATTGAACAAAAAAGTGTCGCTGCCAGCTGGTCGGCTTATAGATGAAATAATCAAAAAAAGGAATGTGAAAAAGGTGGATCAGATGATTACGATTCGGCAGGCATTACCAAGTGAAAAAGCATCTATTCGTAAGCAAAGAATAAAATCGTATGAAGAGCATGCAAAACAAATCCCTCCCGGGCATTGGGAAGCATTAAAAAGTGCCGTCTCATCTAACGCAGATGAACAAGAAGGTGTTGAACTGATTGTAGCGGTTGAAGAAGGAGAAGTGATCGGCAGTGTGGCTCTGTTTCCGGCGAAGTTAGACGCATATACGGGGCTTGTTGATATGCTGGATTACCCGGAGATTCGAATGCTGGCGGTTGATCCGCAAGCCCGGAATAAAGGGGCAGCCAAAGCGCTGATCAATGAATGTATTCGGCGGACAAAAGAAAGCGGCCTGCCTTATATTGGCCTTCATACAGCTGATTTTATGGAAGCAGCTGTGCGCCTTTATGAGCGTTTGGGCTTTGAGCGTATGCCTCAGTTTGATTTTGAACCAGCTAACGACGGAATTATTGTCAAAGCATACCGGCTTTCTGTCACATAAATGCATGTAGCTGTCAGCACAGAAACAGGCAGGGAAAGGTTAGCCGGCAGAAAAAGAAAACAGGGCAAAAAGGTTCTTTTCTTTTTTTGCAAAGGATGTCCGCACCTGCATAATAAAAGGCCGGATCCACATACTAACTGTAGACCCGGCCTTTTTCTTTTGAAAGGTGGACTCGCAATTGAACTGAGGGTGAAGGTTTTACAGAACTTTGCCTTACCGCTTGGTTTAAATTCCATATTTTTACTAAAGATTGATAAGAAGAGCTGTTAATTCTTATACATTTTGCTGTATTTATGTAAGTATTTTCTTTTAAAATTCTTATCTATTTTTTCTTTTTTAGCTGCGAATATTCTATTCATCTATTTGATCTCTTATTCCTATGAAAAAGAAAAAGTTTTATGAAATGGATAGAAAAAAGCGAAAGGGCCATTGAGCTGATAAACAGCTTGAGGCAGTGGAGGCCAAAGAATGAAAAAGTGGATAAAACTCCTCTCCTGCACCCAGTGCATCAAATCCCCATAATGCGGATAAACATGATATGATACCAAAAGAAAAAAGAAGTAAATAGGTGGAGGAAAAAAGATGTACAGAGTATTGCTTTATTATCAATATGTACCAATAGATGATCCAGAAACGTTTGCGAAGGAGCATAAACAGTTTTGCGAGGAGCTTGAGCTGAAAGGGCGCATTTTGGTCGCAAAAGAAGGCATTAACGGCACCGTATCGGGAACAGTCGAGCAAACAGAGCGCTACATGGAGGCAATGCATGCTGATCCGCGCTTTAAAGACATGGTTTTTAAAGTCGATGAATCAGAAGAACATGCTTTTGCAAAATTAAAAGTGCGTCCACGGCCTGAATTGGTGACGCTTCGCCTTGAAGATGACGTCAACCCGCTTGAGCTGACTGGCGATTACGCTGAGCCGAAAGAATTTTTAGCGGCGATGAAAGAAGAAAATACGGTTATTCTTGATGCACGGAACACGTATGAGCATGATCTCGGCCATTTTAAAGGCGCAATTCGCCCTGACGTAGAGACGTTTCGTGAGCTGCCACAATGGATCCGGGATCACCGGGAAGAATTAGAAGGCAAGAAAATTCTTACGTACTGTACGGGCGGCATCCGCTGCGAGAAGTTTTCCGGGTTCCTCAAGAAGGAAGGCTTTGAAGATGTTATGCAGCTGCACGGAGGAATTGTGTCTTATGGCAAAGACCCGGAAGTGC
The DNA here is from genome assembly GCF_032341995.1 of Domibacillus sp. DTU_2020_1001157_1_SI_ALB_TIR_016. Classification (NCBI taxonomy): domain Bacteria; kingdom Bacillati; phylum Bacillota; class Bacilli; order Caryophanales; family Bacillaceae; genus Domibacillus; species Domibacillus sp. DTU_2020_1001157_1_SI_ALB_TIR_016. The sequence goes on along the minus strand of NZ_CP135439.1, from coordinate 2,534,652 downwards.
GTGGTGAGAATTGGGACGGCCAATGCTTTGTGTTTGACGACCGTCTCAGCGTGCCGATCAACCGCGTAAATCCGGCTGTAGTCGGCAAAGATTATTTTACCGGTGAACCGTGCGAGCGGTATGTCAGCTGTGCCAATCCAGAATGTAACAAAAAGATTTTGGCATCCGAAGAGTCCGAACACCGCTTCCTGCGCAGCTGTTCAGACGAATGCCGGACACATCCGCGCAACCGGTACATCGCTGAGCACGGACTAACAGCGGAAGAAGTAGAAGAGCGTCTTGAAGCATTAAAGCAGACGATGTAAACGGATAGACATATACGGAAGAAGCCCCCTGTTTTTTAAAAACAGGGGGCTTTTCTTGTTCCTTTGAAGTGAAAACCGATTTATTCTTACAGTAGGAAAAGGTTGTGACAAGGAAAAGAGCGGAAGTGCTCAGCCTAGCCCGGCTTAAAAAATTTCATCAGCCGGCTGAAACAGCGAGTGTGTTGAAAAATGCGAATAAAAACTCTAAAAGAGGGCTGTTTCCTTTTAAAAGGAAACAGCCCTCTTTCATTAGTGTGTCACTTCATTCAAGTCTTCAATTCCAACTTGTGTCCGTTCTTCCCCAGGACCACGCAGGTGGACGGTCGCTGTATTTGTGTCTTCGTGTACTTCGTCAATCCAAACAGATACACCGTTAAATTCAACATCAATATCAACAGCTGAATTGGAAACGATTTGTTTGGCGCGCTGCAGTTCCATGCTGCCACCTCCCGTTTTATGATTTTTCGGAATGGCCGGCTTTGCCGAGCCGTTTGTTTCTTAAGCGGGTGATTTCCGCCAGCTCGCGGGCATATTCCTCATTCACGCTGTCAGCCGGTATTTTTAAATTTTTTGGTGTTTGTGAAAGACCCCGGTCACCATGGCTGCCTGTTTTATGCTCGTCTCTTCCCATTGGTATAACCTCCTTCCGCTATTCTGATCGATGCGAGGAAGCATTCATTCTTTCCTGTGGATGGGTATTAATGGAGCCGTCAGCCCGTTTAGAGGCGTAAGCCGCTTTAGCTCGTGCTTTTCCAGCTTCACCTTTCATGGTTGTTATTGGAAAATCTTTTGCTTTATTTCTCATTTCCATCCCTCCCAAGTGAATGAACTTTGCGTGTCCGCTGATATAGTATGGGGAGTTGGACGAAAATTATCAGGCCGTTTTGAATGAAAATGATGGCTCGTATGACCCAGACCAATTAGGAAATACTATAAGTAAAACGTTTCCGTCTTATATAAAGAAGCCGGGCGGCGAAAACGAATGATTGGTCATGAAAGAACAGTTTAGCTTGCCCGTGTTCTTGAGTTTTAATCGTGGCATGCTCAGTTTATTGCTTTATGTTTTGTTTATTTACGGAACCGCTTGCCTATATAGGCGCTTTCTTCACTTTGGTCCCTTTGGCTCATTTAACTGTCCCATTCATATTCCTCTTCTAGGCAAACCTGTTTCAACTGTTAAAAATTAACCTTATCTTCTAATAAACTTCATTTTAAATTAAAAGAGAATTAATAACAGGCTGATAGAGTGTTAAAAGGATAGAAAAATAGATTGGAGCTGAAAACATGAAGAAAAAATGGATGGCTGCAGCTTTGACGCTTTTGGTGGGAGTAAGCGTTGTCTCAGGCACGGGCGGGGCTATGGCAAAAGAAAAACAAAAAGACATTGTCAACGTAGCGCATCGGGGTGCTTCCGGGTACGCACCTGAACACACTCTTGTATCCTATGAAATGGGAGAAAAATTAAAAGGCGATTATATTGAAATTGACCTGCAGATGACAAAAGACGGCCAGCTCATTGCGATGCATGATGAAACGCTCGACCGTACGACAAATGGAACAGGACTTGTAAAAGACTTTACACTGGACCAAATTAAAGAACTCGATGCAGGCAGCTGGTTTAATGAAACGTACCCGCAGTATGCAAAAGCATCGTATGAAGGATTAACAGTGCCAACGCTTGAAGAGGTTTTTCAAAAGTTTGGAAAAAATGAATTCTATTACATTGAAACGAAATCTCCGGAAGTATACCCGGGCATGGAAAAAGAACTGCTTCGCCTTGTAAAAAAATACGGAATTGACAAAAATAAGCTTCTTGTTCAATCCTTTAGCGCGGAAAGCCTTGAGAAAATGCATGAGCTCGACTCTTCCGTTAAGCTTGTTCAATTGCTTTGGTATACAGCCGACGCTGTGATTACGGATGAAGAAATTGAAGAGATCAAAAACTATGCCATCGGTGTTGGTCCGAACTATACATTTATTGACAAAGAATATGTGCAAAAGGTAACGGCGAGCGGACTCGAAATTCACCCGTATACAGTGAATGATAAAGAAACAATGAAAACATTGATTGACTGGGGTGTAACGGGAATCTTCACTAATTTTCCAGGCTTACTTCACGAAGTGAAAAAAGGGAAATAAGGTGAAGGCAGCCGTTTGAGAGATGGCCGGTGAAAAAACAAACCGGCTTTAATCAAAAAATTTCAAGGATCAGATAAAGGATACAGTTAAAACAAGAAAAACGCCCGGATAAAAAAATCCGAGCGTTTTTTAAATCAAGCCTGTAGTGCTTGCTGCAGGACACAAAGCGTTTAAAAGGCTATTATGCACCTCGTTCATTATCTTTATTGCCATGGGCGGCAGCACAAACAAAAGAAGAAAAAAGACGGTTCATCTCCGTGCTTCCTGGCACCATCGATTCAGGGTGCCACTGTACCCCGATCACAAAAACATCTCCGTCCATCTCCACTGCTTCAATTAAGTGATCTGGACTGTGGCCGACAACTGAGAGTCCTTTTCCTAAAGCGTCGATAGCCTGATGATGAAGACTATTAACGTTTACTTTATCTGCTTCCATTATTTTGGCTAATTGTGAACGGGGGGTAAGGGTAACCTCGTGAATGGAAAGAGAGCGGTGATACGTTTGTGCATGTTGAATGTGGCTGCTCACCTGGCTCGGAACATCCTGCCAGAGTGTGCCGCCGAGTGCGACATTTAATACCTGCAGACCACGGCAAATGGCCAAAGTCGGCTTTTTTTTCTTTAAAAGCAAAGCTGTCAGCTCGAGCTCAAATTCATCGCGCTCTGCAAACACTGAACCCATTTTTGCATGAGGAGCCTGGCCATAGTACATCGGGTCCACATCTTCCCCGCCGCTTAAAATAAAACCATCACACAGATCAAGATAGTAAGGAATAGTGTTTGGGGGGACAGACGGCAGAATAATGGGGATGCCTCCGGCTTTCAGTACAGCACGATGGTAATCATGATGAACGTAAACTCCTTCTGAATTTAACGTTTGGCGGACATATGAACTGGTGATGCCGATAATAGGCGCTTTCTTCACGTGAATCCTCCTTTGGCCATTTAGCTGGGGTGTTTTCATGAAAGCTGCCGCATTACGGAAAATGTATGCTTATTCTTTGCCAGAGGGTACAAAGAGTTGTTGATTTAGTTTATTCAGCACCCGGTTTCCTTGTGAGCGGCAGAGAAGCTGGTTAGTAAAATAAAGGAAATAAGAAGAAAGCAGAACTTTAGCATTCTTGGCTGTGAAGCGTTACACTGAAAGAAGTCCTTACAGTGGAAGGAGAAAAAGAAAATGAGATGCAAGGTCAACCAAAAAGCCGCAAAAGCGCTGAAAAAAATGCTTGATACACCTGAAGCGGAAGGAAAAATGATTCGTGTTACAGTCACGGAACATCATGGCAATCATGCGCATTATGCAATTACGCTCGATACGCCAAAAGAGCATGATGTAGTCATTCACACTGATAAAGATATTGATATTATCCTCGACAGCCGTGAAGAGTTTCTTGATGGAATTTTCGTTCAGTACTTCTATGTGCCGCAGGAAGGGTTTGTTGTAACGAACTCATCAAAAGGCGGGCACCATCACCACTAACAAAAGGGCGCTGCATGGCGTTTGAGAGTGTAGACCACGTAAGAAAGCAGGCGTTTGTCAACAGCCTGAAAGCGCCATTATGGCGTTTTTTTTATTTTGTCGGATTCGTCCTATCCTTTCATTGAAAATTAATCACGATAAAGCTTTAAAAAAATAATCGATAAAGCGATTCCACAAAGAAAAAATGTCGATTTTTACAGGTTGATGATTTACTATCAAAGTAGAAATAATACTTTTCGATAAATAAACCGGTTAGAAGGTGTTTAGTACTTATGGTCAAACGGGGAAGGATTATTTTAGCGGCAGCTTTAAGTGCAGCTGTCGCGATCCTGGTTATGGTCAGTTTAAAAGCAGAAGAGATTGTACAGAAGGAAACAGCCGTTCAAACAGAAAAAAAGGTGAAAGTTTATATTTTAACAGCTGATGCCATAGAAGACCAAAGCTGGAGCAGTCTTGCTTATAAAGGAATGCTTCAAATAGAAGATGAGTTTCCCGTTGAGGCGAAACTGGTGAGTGAGATACGGTCCGAGGCGCAAATGAGGAAAATCATTGACCAGGCCGTTCAAAGTGGAGCAAAAGTCATTATTGGCCACGGACGCGAGTACAGCCTGCCTTTTGATAAAGCGGCCGCCGATTATCCAGATGTGCAGTTTGCAAATTTAAATGGTGAGTCAAAAGAAAAGAACCATACTGCTTATATGTACAAGCAGAATTCGGTTGATATTGAGCGAATCGCCGCTTTGGCTGCTGCTATGAAAACAAAAACGAATAAAATAGGCCTTATCGATCCGATAGAAGACCGGCTGTTTCATCCTGGATTTGAAAAAGGGCTTAAAAAAGCGGCTCCACAGGCGGATTTTTACTATAAGGTTGTGGGTGATTGGGAAGATGGGACAAAAGCCGTTCAAATAGCCAAAGAAATGATTGACGATGGAGTGGACGTTCTTTACTCTAGAGGGAATGAGTTTAACAGGGCGGTCATTGATTATGCATTGAAGCGGGGAGTTTACGTAATCGGCTATATGGATGATCAGTCTTACATGGGAAAAGAGGTTGTCCTAACCAGTGTAGTGAACGATATACCACAAGTTTACAAGGCGATCATGGATGATTATTTCAGCCGGGAAGGGATGCCCGGCGGGATTGCCATGTTAACCAATGAGGACGGCGTGTATTCCCTTGCGCCGCTTGGCCCCATGTATACAGAAAAAGAAAAGCAGCGGATTCAAGAGGAAACGGACACGTTGAACTGATGCAAAAGGAAGCAGGTTATGAAAAAACAATTTCTTCATATGTCTTTCCGTCACAAAATCTTAACCGTACTGTTAGTCAATACCCTCTTATTAAGCGGGTTTTCACTTGTTTTTGTACGATCTATTGAAGACGTTCAAAGCGTTGGTCAGCAGATTAATAAAAACGATATCCCTGAAATGGTTTGGATTTCCTACTGGCAGGAGGATCTTAATGTTAAAAAGTATATCGTCGAAAGTTATCTATCCGGCCGTTTCAATGAGACGCTTGTAGAAGTATACAAGGAGCAGGACAAAAAAGCTGCCCAGTTTCCCGGGAACGAGAAGGTCGTGATTCCGCCGGCACTTGAGACGTTTAGCCGAGATATCGACCGTTTAGACTTTTTAATCGAAAATAATGTCCAGGGGCTTTTACTTAATGGTAATACAGATGAAGCAGCAGCGTATGTAACGAAGCAATACCTGCCGGAGCTGGATCGTTTAAAATTGAGCCTTAGAGAAAAAGAAACGGAGACACTTTCTTCACTAAGCGGGCAGGCAGACCGGTTTTCAGGAATTATTGAAGCGGCTCTCGTGATTTTATTATTTCTGACAACGGCTGCATTGATCATGTCGATTTATGGGTCACACCGGATCAGCAAGGGGTTGACAAAACCAATCGAAAAAATGGTTGAAAGTGTAGATCAAATTGCAGGCGGCCGCTACGGCTTGACAGTGACAGAAGTGGAGCAGGAAGAGCTGAAACTGATTGCCGACTCTATTAATAAAATGTCTGCCAGTTTAAAAGAATCGTTTCATACTATTACAGAGGGAAAAATTTATCAGGAACAAATTTTAAATTCATTGCCTGTTGGAATTATAACGAGTGACGATAAAACGGACGCCTTTTCTTTAAATACGTTTGCCAGGCACTTATTAGAGGCAGGAGAAGACACCGTAGAGCATTTAGCCCAAACAGATCGCAAAAACAAGAAGTTCTGGGGAATATTAAAAGATAAGCGCATTTGCCAAAATGAAAAAATTCCCTTTATGACTGGTAAACAATCTTATCAGCTGCTTGTGTCTCAAGCCGAATTAGTAAATAAACGGGAAGAGGGAATTGGCCGCATTTTTTATTTTATCGATTTTACAAAAATGAGCGAGCTTGAACGGCGGATGCAGCAGTCGGAAAAACTGGCAGTGGTAGGTGAAATGGCAGCTGGTGCTGCCCATGAAATACGAAATCCACTCGCTGTTATTCAAGGCTTTCTTTCTTTAATGGATCACTCTTTCTCCAGAGAAGAAAAAGAGCAGTATTATCTGTCTCTTCTTTTAAAAGAGCTGGACCGGATTAATACGATTATTGAAGATATGCTGCTGATGTCGAAGCCGGAGGCCCCGAGATTAAAAGAAGTCAAAATAGAAGATTTAATCCAGGATATCCTCCCGCTTATCACACAGTCACTGCAAAAAGATATTAAGTTTACTTTTTCATTGAATCCGCACCTTCTGCAGGTGGATCCTAATCAAATGAAGCAGATTTTTCATAATTTGATTCGCAATAGTATAGAAGCGATAGAGGAAAAAGGCCATATTTCTATTCAATCAACGATTGAAAAAGGCTGGTATCGCATTTACTTGCAGGATACGGGTACAGGAATAGACGACGGGATGCGAAAAACGCTTTTTGATCCTTTTTCAACCTCTAAAGAAGACGGGACAGGGCTTGGACTGCCGCTCGTCCAGCGAATGGTGGAAAGCCACGGCGGAACCATCGAATTAATGTCCACCTCAAAAGCCGGCACGACATTTTGTATGACTCTGCCAGTTTCATAAAGAAAAAGGAGCAGGGTTACAATCAACCGTTTGTAACCCTGCTCCTTTTTATATGTTTGCTTCTTCGACGGGCTGGTGAAATAATGTGTTCATATGATGAACAATCACCTTTTTTATTTTCTCCTTTGACAGCCGCTTAGGGTGAAGCATTGCATGAAGAGCAAGACCGTCCACTAGAGCATAAAGCCGTTCGATTTCCAGATTTACATCCACTTCTTTTTTCAGCAATCCGCCCTCGAATAGTCCAGTCATAATCCGCTCGATCCCTTCACGTATGCCATCCTCCTCTTTTTGGGCATGCGGCAGGCTGTTCATAACAAAGTGAAACCAGACAGACATCTCTGTCTGGCTTTCAGCATCGTATGGAATAAGCTCAAGCAAGATGCGAATACTAATTTGTTGTGGAGAATCCTTTGATTGTAAAAGGCGGTTAATCCGGATAGATACCCGCTCTTTAACGAGATCCATCGCGTATAGGAGCAGTTCCTCCTGGGAGGAAAAATAATGACGGAGCGAGCCGAGAGAAATGCCGGCTTCAGCAGCAATGGCACGAACGGTCGCCCCTTCTATTCCCTTTTTTACAATAATAGTCCAGGTTGCTTCGGCAATTTGTTTTTTTCGCTTTTCATGATCGACGATTTTTGGCATATACCGATTGTAACAAAAAAGAGGGCAAGAAACCATTTTTTAATACAATTGTATTTAATAAGACAATGTGTTATCTTTTAAATAATACAAATGTATTATTTAAAAGAGGGGGAAAAGATGGATACCATTGCCTGGCTTATTATTGCATGTGAAGCAGCGTTTTGGGTGGTTATCGGAGTGGGTTTAACGATAAGATATGTATTCCAAAAGGAAAAAGCGGGTCTGCTTTTTTTAGCGCTTACCCCCATAATAGACTTGCTGCTGCTGATATTTACAGTAACAGATCTTCAAAGAGGAGCATCGGCCAGCATGGCTCATGGCATTGCGGCCGTTTATATCGGTGTTTCCATTGCTTATGGGAAAAGCATGATCAGATGGGCCGATGAGACATTCCGCCACTATGTGCTGAAAGAGGGCAGCAAGCCGGTGTCGAAAACAGGCTTTGCTTTTGCTAAGCAGGATTTAAAAAACACTATACGCCATGTTTTCGCTTACGGAATTGGAGCCGGGCTGCTGTATGGCATCATCCTGCTGGTTGGCGGGGGAGAACGAACAGAAGCACTCTGGCAGATTTTGTGCATTTGGACGCTTGTATTAGGGATCGATCTTCTAATAACAGCCAGCTATTTCATTTGGCCAAAACAGAGAAAAAAGAACGCACTTAAATAAAAAGTGCGTTCTTTTTATAAACGTATTGCTTTGAAAAATTTTTGCTCAGAAACGAGCTTGATGGCTCCGCCTTTTGACTGCCAGTTTTTTGCCCTTTGAATTTGGGCGGAAAGCTGTCCGTCTCGGTATTTTTTCGCATCAGATTCACCGACGATTAAATAATCAGTGTTTTTTTTAACGGTAGGATGAATGCTGGCACCAAGGCTTTGGACAATATGGATGGCTTCCTGCCGTTTCATAGACGTAAGCGTGCCAGTAAATGAAATGGCTTTTTGCGCAAAAGGATGTACGCCCGCATCTGCTTTTGGCTTTTGAACTGGAGCCGGCTTGTCCGGCTTCTTTTTGCGAAAAGACTCGCCGTGAATATAGCCGAATCCATACTGCGCTTCCTGGAGAAAGGCAGCAAGCGAAGCGTGGCGTTCCATCATACCGTTTACCACGACTGCACAGGCAACGGCATCTTCCAGCGCATTATGATGATTGAATGTAAAGTTAAAGTGGCCGGCTACCACATTCAATTTGTTAGAAGGCAGCTTTAACATAGATTTTGCCAGCATACAGGAACAGAAATATGGATTATTCGGCAGGGACAGCCCATGTTTTTGAGCTGTGCTGCGCAGGACGCTAATGTCGAATTGGGCAAAGTGAGCCACAATTGGATCCTCTCCGATAAAAGTCATTACTTCATCGAAAATATCGCTAAACGAGGGCGCGTCCTCTACATTTTCCGGCCGGATGCCGTGCACGGCGATATTCCGGCTGTCAAACCGCTCTTTCGGATTAACAAGCGAATAGTATGTTTTTTTGATTTCTCCATCGACTACTTTTGCCAGCCCAATCGAACAAACACTGCTTCGGCTGGCGTTCGCCGTCTCGAAATCAAGTGCAGTGAAATTTTTCACGTCTGGATCATCCTTTACGTTAATCATAGTTATAGTAGAATAAGTGTACTGGTTTTAGGTATGAAATACAATCAGGCGTATGGTACACTAGCAGAAAAAGCAGGTAAGGCAGGTAAGATGATGATTAAATTCGGCTTGGCATTAACAGTTATTGGACTAATCACTATTTTGAGCGGGCTTCTTTATCCGATGGGCGTTATTCCAAAAAATACGTTTCTCATCCTGCTCGTTGCAGGCGCACTCGTCATGTTTATTGGATCAATGGTACGGACGGTGGGCATCTTAAAAAAGAAGTAGTCCTTTTGCTTTTACATGGTGGCAGATTATACTCTTTGTTTATTTTCAAGAAAATGTGGAAATAACGTAAAAGAGACAGATCAAAGGAGGCACATTCACATGACAGAAGAAAACAAACAGTCCAATGACTCAATAGAGCAGCAACGAAAGAAAGAGCGCGGTGAAGATATCGAACCGCAGCGCGCACAGGATAAAAAGGAAAAGCGCCCTGAAGATAAAAACCCTGACGATTTCGAATAATCGTCAGGGTTTTTTATTTTCCATGAAAAAAAGGAGCCCAATGGAGAAAAGTATGTCAAAATAAATGAAGCAGAGGATAATAGAAAGAAGGATCAATGTGAACGAATTTATTTATACAGTGAATTATAGTGAGGAAGACGAAGAACTGGCTGAAATGGAGCTGCGTGCTTTTTTCGGTTCGTCTGCCTCCGGACCGGTAGTGAAAAGCAGTGTCGATCTGGACGTGAATCGAAGCCCGTTTATACGGGAAAAAGTAGAAGTGCTTCTTGAGGCGGATTCGGTGGCTGACATCGTTCAAAAAGCCGGCAGCATCGATATAGGAAGTGAAACATTTAAAGCGATTTTTGTGAAAACGAACGACCTGCCACCTGAAAAAAAAGTAGAATATCAGGAACGGCTGGAAATTGAACGGGCTATTGGCTGGGAAATTATTGGGGAAGCGGACTTGAAAAATCCGGATCACCTTTTTGGCCTTGTGGCTTGCGGCGGACGCTGGTATCTGGGGCGTTATGAGAAAAACAAGCGTGTATGGATGAAACATATTCAAAAGCCGCGTGAATATTCAACAGCGCTCAGTGCCCGAGATGCCCGGGTCATGGCGAATATTGCTGTACCAGAGCCAGAAGGCATTCGGGCTGTCGATCCATGCTGCGGGATCGGGACTGTTTTAGTGGAAGCTTTATCAATGGGGATGGACATTGAGGGGCGCGATATCAATCCGCTTGTTGTTGGAGGCTCGCGTGAAAACCTGGCTTACTTTGGCCTCGAAGGCTGTGTCACACTCGGACCGATTGAAGAAGTAGAAGAGCATTATGATGTAGCGATTATTGATATGCCATATAATCTGTATACACATGCAACACCTGATGAGCTGCAGTCCATTTTAACGCATGCACGGCGCATTGCCGACAGGCTCGTTGTCGTATCGATTGATCCGATTGAAGAAATGGTTGAGAAAGCAGGTTTTGCTATTCAAGACCGCTGCATTGCAAGAAAAAGTACTTTTTCCAGACGCATTCTCTCCTGTTCATAAGAAGGCCCTTCCCTTCAAAGGTAGCAGGCTTCCCATAAAAGCCTGCTTTCGCATTTTGCTCGAATGCTGATACATTTCAATTGAAATGTATGAGACTGTAGACAAATTATATGGACGACCGTGCACATGAATGGGATGGATCGGCGGCGTCCAGGCAGCTCCGCGTTCCATGGGGCAGGCGCTGAGCCCATAGGAGTCTGCTCCGCCCATGGAACGCGAAGTCCGGCAGGCTTCACTTATCGGCTCTTTTTTTAAAGCGAAAGACTTTGTCTACGCACTGAGACATTTCAGTTGAAATGTCTTTTTTTATTTGACATAATGTAAAGTTTTATTTAGATAATTGTAAATTTTCTCATTTCTTTAAGCCGATCATGCTATAATTCCTATATTGAAAAAATAGTTTAGGGGGGCAGTTGAATGAAAAAAGCGTGGACAGTAGGAACCGTTATTGCAGCAGGATTATTTGTGCCGCAGATGGCACAGGCAGCCGAAGATACTGTAAAGCTGCGTATTGTAGAAACATCCGATCTTCATTCTAATGTAATGAACTATGATTACTATAAGGATTCGGCGACAAACGCCTACGGGCTTGCTAAAGCGGCTGCCTTAATCAAACAGGTGCGCGGGGAAGCAGACAACAGCATGCTTTTTGACAACGGTGATTTAATTCAAGGAAGTCCACTTGGTGATTACGTTTATAACAATGGATTAATGAAGGAAGGCTATATTCACCCGGTATACAAAGCGATGAATCAACTGGGCTACGATGCAGCAACAATCGGCAACCATGAATTCAACTACGGGCTTGAGTATATGGATACAGCGCTTAACGGAGCAGCGTTTCCATACGTAAATGCGAACGTTTATGACACGGAAGGAAATCCGTATTTTACACCGTTTAAAATCATTGAAAAAGAAGTAAAAGATACAGACGGAGAAGTACATACAATTAAAGTCGGCGTTACCGGCTTTGTGCCCCAGGATATTATGAAATGGGATGCCAAGCACCTAGAAGGAAAATTGGTGGTGGAAGACATTGTAAATTCCGCTCAAAAGGTGGTGCCGCAAATGAAGGAAGCGGGGGCGGATGTAATCGTGGTTCTTTCGCATTCCGGCATTGCCGAGTATGACCAGAACGGCGCCATGAAAGAGTATACAGAAGGTATTGAAAACGCCTCTTATTATTTAACGAAAATTCCAGGTGTGGATGCTGTTTTAACAGGCCACCAGCATTTGAGCTTTCCGAATGCGGCTAAGCCATCTTTTCCAGATGGAAACGGTATCGACAATACAAATGGGACCATTAATGGTGTTCCAATGGTTATGCCTGGCTCATGGGGCAATAACATTGGGCTGATTGATCTCCAGGTTCAAAAAGTGAACGGAAAATGGGATGTAACAAGCGGAACCGGTTCTCTTAAGCCGATTACATCCGGTAATGTGACTGTAGAAGCGGATGCCGCTGTTGCAGCATCTGTTCAAACCGAGCACGAAGCGACGATTAAGTATATGGAAACACCGGTAGGAGAGCTCAAAGGAGATTTAAATACGTATTTTGGCCTTGTGCGGGATAATGCGGCAATGGAAATTTTAAACCGGGCACAAACATGGTATGTAGAAGATACACTGAAAGGTACGCAATATGAGAACCTTCCTGTTCTTTCAGCAGCGGCACCATTTAAAGCAGGACGCGGCGGCGTAGAAGATTATACGGATGTCCAGGCGGGCACGCTCGTGCTGAAAAACATTGCAGATTTGTACCTATACGACAACAACGTTGTCAATGCCGTTAAAGTGAACGGTGCCACTTTGAAAGAATGGCTTGAGTGGTCAGCGGGGCAGTTTAACACGATCGATCCGGCAAAAGAAGATGGACAAGCACTGATTAACCCGGATTTCCCAACCTACAACTTTGACGTGATCGACGGCGTTACCTATGAGATCGATGTGACATCCCTGCCGAAATACGACAAAGGACAAAATGTGATCAACGCATCGGCAAACCGGATTAAAAACTTGAAATTTAATGGAAAACCGGTAACAGATGGGATGGAGTTTATCGTAGCCACCAATGATTATCGGGCAGCAGGCAGCAAGCTGATGAACCCAGGCGGCGTAAACACGGTATTAAAAGCACCGGATTCCAACCGCCAGGCGGTAATGAATTATGTAAAGGAATTCAAAGAAATTGACGCAGCAGTAGACAACAACTGGACGTTTGCCAAAACAAAAGCGAAAGCAACGTTCACCTCTAATCCAAAAGCAGAAGCGCTTGCCAAAGAAACGGATAACATTACGTATACGGGCAAAACCGATGAAAAAGGATTTGGCATTTTTGAGCTTGACTTAAACAAGGGCACAGCAGGTGCGCCGTCCTTTGCAGACGTGCCAGCGGATCACTGGGCAGCTGAGTATATCGCGGCACTCGCTGAAGCAGGCATTATTAAAGGCAAAACCGATGCAACATTCGATCCTGAAGGCGATGTGACACGCGGCCAGTTTGCGAGCATGCTCGTCCGTACCATGAAATGGACGGCCCAAAAAGAAACACCATTTGTCGATGTAAAGGGCCGGCTGAAGCAGGATATTACGGCTGCATTCGAAGCAGGCGTTGTAAAGGGCACAACAGCTAAAACGTTTGAACCGGCTAAATCGATCAGCCGTGCCGAGATGGCAGCGATGCTTGTGCGCGCTTATGAAAAAAAACACGGAGCAGTTAAAGTAACGGGCTCTATGCCGTTTACCGATGTGGGCCAATACCGCACATCTATTCAACAATCCATCCAGAAAGCGTATCAGCTCGGCTTGATGGAGGGAACAGGCAAAATATTTAAGCCGGGCGACACGGCGACACGGGCCGAGGCGGCAAAAGTGCTTTATTTGCTCGGCCAAAAATAAATATGACACTTGTCATATTTATTGTATGACGGGTGCTACTGCACAACACGTTTTCCTTCCGGTATAGTAAAGTTATTACTGAGCGGAGGGAACGTAAACATGAGCAAAGAACATACAAAAATTTTACGAAAACAAGTAGCTCCCTATGAAAAATCTGATACGCATAAAAGCATCTTTCAATTAATCAATACAATTGGCCCGTTTTTGCTGGTCTGGTTTCTGGCATACCAAAGCCTGCAAATTTCCTACTGGCTGACACTCGGGTTATCGGTAATCGGTGCCGGGTTTATTACACGCATCTTTATTATTTTTCACGATTGCTGCCACCACTCCTTTTTTAAGAACCGCAAGCTGAACCGGGTAGTAGGCACGATCACAGGTGTTTTAACGTTTTTCCCGTATGACCAGTGGCAGCACAGCCATAATGTCCACCACGCAACAAGCTCAAATCTTGACAAGCGCGGTACAGGGGACATGTGGATGCTGACGGTTAATGAATATTATGAAGCGCCATTGAAAACACGTATTGCATACCGTTTATATCGCAATCCGTTTATCATGTTCGTTATTGGTCCAATATGGGTGTTCTTGATCACCAACCGTTTTAACGTGAAAGGCGCCCGCAAAAAAGAGCGCATGAACACATACTTAACGAATGTGCTTCTTCTTCTTGGCGTCGCTCTTATGTGCTGGCTCGTCGGCTGGCAGGCGTTTCTCCTTGTACACGGCCCGATGTTCTGGATCGCCGGGGCGATGGGTGTATGGCTGTTTTATGTGCAGCATACCTTTGAGGATTCGTACTTTGAAGAAGATGAACATTGGAGCTACGTAAAAGCAGCAGTAGAAGGAAGCTCGTTTTACAAACTGCCAAAGCCGCTTCAATGGATTACTGGTAATATTGGCTTTCACCATGTGCATCATTTAAGCCCGCGCGTGCCAAATTATCAGCTTGAAGCAGCGCACTCAAATTCCGAACCGCTTCAAAGTGTTCCGACTATCACACTCTGGACCAGTATCCAGTCTGTAAAGTTTCGCCTTTGGGATGAGGAACAGGATAAATTCGTTACATTTAAACAAGCTAAAAAAACATATGGCTCACTTGATAAACGAAGTGCCATTCAGTAGTTTGAAAAGCTGCCCCCACTCAAGTGAGGGCAGTTTTTTTATGGTAAAATAAAAATAAAAAAGGTGTCGTATGAAAAAAAGATTCGCATCGTTTGGGAAAAGCTCCGGTTTGTCTCCTTATATATGGATTATTTTAAGTCTGCTGCCGTTTTATTTTATTTTTCAGTCGTCGTCCACGAATGAAATTGTCATCGGCATTACATTAACGATTTTGTTTTTTATCAGCTTCAGGTTTGCTTTTTTATCATCCAGGTGGCCGGTTTACTTCTGGGTCTGCCTTCTTGTCGGCATTTCTGTAGCCATGACGGTTATGTATCAGTTTATTTACTTTTCATTCTACATTGCTTATTACAATGGAAATATCCGCAAGCGTGCGGCTTTTATAACAGCTTACGTGATCCACCTGGTCAGCACCATTGGTTCGATTAACTATAACCTTGTGGTTCAGGACCCGCTGTTTATTCAGCAGATTCCCATTATTGTCATCGTATTTATTGGCATTGTGCTGCTGCCCTTTTCATTGTACAACCGAAAAAAACAGGATAAGCTTGAAGCTGAGCTGCAGCTTGCCAACAATCGGATTGCTGATCTTGTGAAACAAGAGGAACGCCAGCGGATCGCTCGTGATCTGCATGATACGCTTGGCCAGAAGCTTTCCCTCATTGGATTAAAAAGCGATTTGGCACGCAAGCTGATCGAAAAAGACCCGGAACGGGCAAAGGGAGAGCTGCTGGATGTGCAGCAAACGGCACGAACCGCATTGAATGAAGTGAGAAACCTTGTTTCGTCCATGCGGGGCATCCGGGTGAATGATGAAATTGTGCTTGTTCAGCAAATGCTGCGGGCTGCACAAATTGAGTATACAGGCGCTGATTCTTTTCAGCTTGTAAATGTATCGCTGTTTGTGGAAAATGTGCTCAGTATGTGCATGAAAGAAGCGGTAACGAATATCGTAAAACACAGCCAGGCCTTTTCCTGCCATATATCAATTGAGCAGCTTGAAGATTCCGTTCGAATGACCGTAAAAGATGATGGTGTAGGGCTCAGCCGCCAGGATATTGGAAAAGGAAGCGGACTGCCTGGTATGCGGGAGCGGCTTGAGTTCGTAAATGGAAGTTTAGAGCTCCGAAGTGAAAATGGCACAGTTTTAGTCATGACGGTACCGAACAATGTCACACAGCATGACAGGGAGGGAATGAAATGATTCGCATTGTCATTGCAGAGGACCAGCGCATGCTTCTTGGAGCACTTGGGTCGCTGCTCAGCTTGGAAGATGATATGGAAGTGGTTGGACAAGCTGCAAATGGAGAAGAAGCTGTTACACTTGTGCGGGAGCTGCAGCCGGACATTTGTATAATGGATATTGAAATGCCGCTGAAAACAGGGCTTGAAGCGGCTGAAGAATTAAAAAATGATGCATGTAGGGTGATTATTTTAACGACATTTGCCCGCACAGGCTACTTCCAGCGGGCGCTAAAAGCAAAAGTAAGCGGGTATTTACTAAAGGACAGTCCAAGCGATGAACTGGCGAGTTCCATCCGTAGTATTATGAATGGCCGAAAAGTGTATGCGCCGGAATTGATGGATGACTTATACAGTGAAGAAAATCCGCTGACGGAACGTGAAAAAGATGTGCTGGCTCTTGTTTCAGAAGGAAAAAGCACAGGAGAGATTGCAAAGCAGCTGAATTTAAAAAACGGGACCGTCCGCAATTACATCTCTACGATTTTCGATAAGCTGGAAGTGAAAAATCGAATAGAAGCCATTTCTCAATCTAAAGAAAAAGGCTGGTTTAAATAAAGGAGAGCGTGCAGAAGCACGCTTTTTTTATGGAAGAAAAAGAGATGAGCGAGGCCATTCGCTCATAAGATAAAAAAGCACAGAAGAAAAAAGGAGGACAAGCTGTGAGTTTATTTTTAGGCGCTGGTATTGCACTGGCCGGCTATTTTATCGGAGACGGACTTAAAAATTGGAAAAATCCATCTGAAAAAACGTTTATCGATCATTTCAAGCGAAGAGGTCAGTCTGAGCTTATTCAGGAGGATACTTTGCATCGTTTTTTTGGCGCGCCGAAGCAGGATACGAAAGAACTGCTTCAAAAATATCCGGATATTCCATCTGTTGATGTAAATGGAAAAACGTATTTTTCAAGAACTTCTCTCCGCCAGTGGCTGGAAGCACGTAAGATTCGTTCCGATTAACAGGCTCAAGCTGTATAAATAGCGTTCATCTGCCTAAGACTAAAGAAAAAAGGAGGGATAAAGTGGATACAAACCTGACATTGATCCTCGGAAAAATAATGGGAGAACTATACGATCTTCAAAGCCGGCAGGGCATTGACAAAGCCGATAAAGGCCATATTTATGGACTTAAAAATGGATTTGAAGAAGCGCTGGCGAAAGAATTCGGGGAGCTCTCCGTTGTCCGGAAAGAAGAAGTGGAGACGGTATACCGATATTTTTCTCCTTTTATGGAGGCAAAGACGGAAACAGACGAGCTTCCCCCCATTGAAGAAATGCGGGCACAGATGGAGAAAAAGGGGATTTCTCAAGACCGGTTTATTATCATTTTAAGATACTTGAATGCATGTGACAGGATCAATGTTGATGTAAACCAATTTGGCGACTTTATGTTAATAGGCGGACATGGCGAAAAGTAAGTATCCTTTATGGGTGCTTCAGTGTGTAGACAAAGTCTTTCGCTTTTAAAAAAGAGCCGATAAGTGGTATTGAAGACCCATAAGCAAGGGTCAAATAGACATTTTCTCTTTTTTAAACAGAAAGATATGACCTTATGAGCTCTATACAATCTTGTCGCCGCCAATACATCCCATTTATGTGTACGGTCATTCATATAATTGTTTACAGTCTAAAGCACCCTTCAAGGGTGCTTTTTTCATTTTATTTTCACTTTCTTCCACTACGATAAAAGGCAGATCACATTACAAAGGAAGTGCGATAGATGGAGCAGGAAATGGGTGAATGGAAAAGACTGATGCTGATTCACAAATTTGCGCTGGATGAAGTAAATACGAAGCTGAATATTTTAAATGAAGAGTTTCAGCATATCCACCAATACAATCCGATTGAACATATTAAATCGCGATTGAAAAATCAGCATGGCATTATTCAAAAGTTGAACCGAAAAGGTTACGCGTTAACCACGGAAAATGCACGGCGCCATGTGCACGATATTGCCGGCATTCGCATTACATGTTCGTTTGCATCCGACATCTATCATGTGCTGCAAATGCTCAATCAACAGCGGGATATTCAACTTGCACATGTAAAAGATTACATCAAACATCCAAAACCAAACGGCTATCAAAGTTTGTATGCGATCATTGAAATCCCTGTTTTTATGGCGGCTTCAACCGAAAAAACGATGGTTGAAGTGCAAATCCGTACGGCTGCGATGGATTTCTGGGCGGGACTGGAGCATAAGCTGTTTTATAAATTTGACGGTGTCATTCCGCCCCGCCTGCAAAGAGAACTGAAAAGTGCAGCGGACACGATGACCGCGCTCGATCAAAAAATGGAAGCGATCAAGCAGGAAATGGATTTTGTTAAAAACGGCGGAACATTCATTTGACTTTCACCGTTTTTTCACTTTTGTTTTTTATACTGAACTCGGAAAATAAATAGCAGGGAGAGAAAAAATGAACGCTTTAAAAAAAGGAAAAACGTATGTATGGGCTGCGATTATCGCAGCAATAGCGGCGGCTGGATTCTTTTTTGCCACAGCCGGCAGCAGCGCAGAAACGATTGCGGAGGTAGGCGGAACCAAAATTACGAAAGATGATTTGTATGATTCACTTGTAAAAATGTACGGAGCAGACGCAGCGGAATCGTTAATTGCGGACAAGATTGTGGAAAAAGAAGCCGCTAAGGAAAAGGTGCAGGTGACGGATAAGGAGATTCAAGAAGAACTGGACGCAACCATTGAGTCGTACGGAGGAGAAGAAGCGTACAAGTCAGCGCTTGAATCAAGCGGTATGACCGAAGCAGATATGAAAGAAGAAATTAAAGTATATCTTGAGACGGTGAAACTGCTTGAGCCGCGCATCGAAATCACAGATGAAGAAATCGAGACTTATTTTAATGAAAACAAAGATACGTTTGCCACATCTGAACAAGTAGAAGCCAGCCACATTTTAGTAGATGACGAAGCGACAGCAAAAGAAGTTGCAGCGAAGCTTGCAGACGGAGAAGACTTTGCAGCGCTGGCAAAAGAATATTCTACAGATACAACAAGTGCGGAAAATGGTGGTGAGCTGGGCTACTTTGGTACAGGGGAAATGACCGAGGAATTCGAGAAAGCCGCTTTTGCGATGGAGATTGGTGAAATCAGCGAACCGGTTAAAACCGATTACGGCTATCATATTATTAAAGTAACAGGAAAGAAAGAAGCGAAAGCCGCTAACTTGGAAGACAGCAAAGAGGAAATTAAAGAAACGCTCAAGCAAGAAAAAATGTCGAGTGAATATACAACCTGGCTGGAAGAAAAAAAGGAAGATTATGATATTTACAATTCATTTGAATAAAAGAAAGAACTCTGTCCTCGGGGCAGAGTTTCACACTGTAGACAAATTATATGGATGATCGTGCATATAAATGGGGTGGACCGGCGGCGTCCAGGCGGCTCTACCGGTCTCATCTGCCTGCTAGTCCCATAGGAGTCTGCGCCGCCCTCCCGCCGCCAAGTGGCTTGCGACAAGATGTATAGAGCTAAAAAGGCCGTATCTTTATGTTTAAAAAGAGAAAATGTCTACTTGGTCCTTGCTTATTGGTCTTCAACACTACTTAGTGAAGCCTGCCGGACGAAGACTCCTGCGGGAAGTACAGTGAGTCGGGAGACCCCGCAGGCGCAGCCGAGGAGGCTCCCGCACTGCCCGCGGAACGCGAAGCCGGCAGAATTCACTTATCGGCTCTTTTTTAAAAGCGAAAGACTTTGTCTACGCACTGGAACTCTGTCCTTAGGGCAGAGTTTCTTTTTCTTCTCGACAGCATGGGTCTTGTTTCTGAAAAAAGTGGGTATGGGTAAAAGAAGATGGGAGAAAACGGCTTTTGGGGACGTTGTTTTGCAGCCCTTTTTCCTCAAACAGATTAGTTGTGAAAACAGCGAAACCGTACGTATAATGAACAATTAATACGGCAACAATGAACAGTATTTCCGAATAAAAGGAGGAACAAAGAAAGAGGCATGAAAGTCATCGCCACCATTTTAAGTGTTGTAGCAGTGTGTGTGGCAGGTTTCGCGATTTGGATTTATTACCCGCAATATCAGATAGAACAATTAAAAGAAGGACCGCAGACGCTTGCAAGTGAGCGGAAAGAGACATATATCGATTATTTCCGCGAAAGTGACAAGCAGGTACTTCGCCACCTGGCAATTGGAGATTCTATTATTACCGGTTTTGGTGCACCGCCGAAAGAAAATCTCGTGAAGTCTTTTTCGGAAAGCCTTGAGTCATCCATTCAAAAAGAGGTTGAATTCCAAAACGAAGGCATTAATGAAATTACAAGTACTGAATTAAACCGTCTCGTGCAGGGCGGAGAGTTTGATGATCAGATCAAGAAAGCGGATATTGTGACGATTAATATCGGCGGCAATGATATTTTGCAGCTTGGCTTCCAAAAAGGGTTTTATGAGGCTGTTCAATCCGTGGATTCGCTTCAAAAAACATTTAATACCAATCTGACCGACATCATGGAGCGGGTGCATACGTTAAATCCGGAAGCCACGGTTTTGCTGTTAGAATTGTACAATCCGCTTGATAAAGAATTTGAACTGTATTCAATGGCAGACCGGCTCCTGCCAAGATGGAACCTTCAATTTTATGAGCTGGCAGCCAAGCACGATTATGCGGTTGTCGTCGATACCACCGAAGTGATCAACAGTGAAACACCACAGAATGTGTCAGATGATGGGATTCATCCGAACGAGTTTGGCTACCATGCTATTGCGGACCAAATGCTGTTTCAGCTTCAGCAGGAAGTACGGTAAAAACGAGCGGGCTTTTGCTTGGAAAGAAAGCCCGCACCTGTTAGGATGAAACAAAAGGGGGATTTGCATGAAACCGAACCGGCTGAATGGATCTATGAAAATTGCGTTAGGATGGGATGGAAGCGCTTCGCTTTTTGACCTGGATATGATGGCGCTGCTTGTAGATAGGGAGAACCGTGTGCGCTCAAGTGAACATATTGTTTTTTACAATCAGCTCACTGCTTTCGACGGAGCGCTTCTTTTATCGAGCGATAATCAAACAGGAGCCGGCAGCGGTGATGATGAAGAGCTTTACGTACAGCTGTCGATGCTTCCTGATACAGTGGATAAAATTGTTCTTGCCATTGCTCTTCACGAATCGGGCGGGCGGACATTCCGCGATGTGAACGCTGCATTTGTCCGGATGATCAATGATGAAATAAAAGAAGAAATTGTCCGGTATGAATTAGGAGAAGACTTTTCGGACGCAGCCGGCGTCGTGATTGGTGATATCCGACGGGCAGAAAAAGGCTGGAGAATCGTTTTGACCGGAAGTGGTGTATCCGGCGATTTTCGGTCTATTTGTCGTGCATACGGTCTCACATCCTTGCCGGAAGGGTTTTTCAATAAGAAAAAAGGAATGAATAAAATCTCCCCGCCGCATATTGAGAAGCTGTTTTAAATAAAACAGCTTTTTTAGTTGTGTTTTTTTTTTAAATCTTGTACGATTTAATCGTACAAGATTTAAAAAACGATTAAAGGAGTTTTTCGAATGAAACCTATTTTTGAAACAACAATTATTAACACAGGCGGACGCGACGGAGAAGTTCATTCACCGGACAACATTTTTAATTTAGATGTTGAAAAACCACAGGCACTTGGCGGCAATGCGACAACAGCTACAAATCCAGAGCAGTTATTTGCAGCGGGCTACAGTGCATGCTTTAACAGTGCACTTGAATTGCTGCTTGAACAGGGAGGCATTGAATTCCAAAGCAGCCAGGTTACAGCAACCGTTGCTCTTTACCCGGACAAAGCCGATAAAGGTGTTAAGCTTGGTGTTAAGCTTGAAGTGTCCATTGAAGGAGTAGACCAAGCAACAGCAGAGGAATATGTGAACAAAGCGCACCACTTCTGCCCATATTCAAAAGCGATCAGCGGTAACGTTGATGTTGAATTGTCTGTAAAGCAATAAGGAGGAGGGAGTTCTGTGACAACTGTTTACGATTTTAGCGTTAAAAAACCGAACGGCAATGAAATGCCGTTAAAAGAGTACGAGGGCAAACCGCTGTTGATTGTCAATACGGCAAGCAAATGCGGATTTACGCCGCAGTTTGGCGGCCTGCAGTCTTTATATGAAAAGTACAAAGACGACGGTTTTGTTGTTCTCGGGTTTCCGTGTGATCAGTTTAACAACCAGGAATATGACGATATCAATCAAACGACCGAATTTTGCCGGGTAAACTATGGTGTTACGTTTCCCATCTTTGCCAAGGTTGATGTAAATGGTGAGGATGCACACCCGCTGTTTGTTCACTTAACAACCGAGAAAAAAGGGATGCTGTCCAAAAAAATCAAATGGAATTTTACAAAATTTCTCGTCGACCGAAACGGGCAGGTTGTCGAGCGGTATGCACCACAGACAAGCCCTGAAAAAATAGAAGAGGATGTAAAAAAAATCCTATCATGAATGATTTCCGCTCACTGAACAGCCAGCTTTGTTTTGCTGTTTATGAAACAGCTGGTGAGTTTAACAAGCTGTATACAAGCGTATTGCAGCCGTTTGGACTTACGTATCCGCAGTATTTAGTGCTTTTGGCTTTATGGGAAAGAGATGAAGTAACGATGAAAGAGCTTGGTGCAAAGCTCGACCTTGGTACTGGAACACTGACACCGATGATTTCACGTATGCAGGAAAATGGATGGGTGCGTAAAGAGCGCTCCAAAGAAGATGAACGAAAAGTATTTATCTATTTAGAGGAAAAAGCGCACCAGCAGCAGAGGGCTATTACGAAGCGTGTGGCAGAGGAAATCGAACTTTGTCAAATTAACGTGGACGAATACAAAGAATTGATGACCAGGCTTAATGATCTGCATCAAAAACTCAAAAAAAGAACAAATTCCGCCGATGCGTAGTGCATCGGCGGAATTTTTTTGTTGTCATGTTTCGGACAGGTCGCGCATATCGTATTACGGGAAAGGGTGATGCGCATGTGTGGCATAACAGGCTTTGTACACTTTAATCAAGAGCTTGCCAGTAAAAAAGAAACAGTCCGCCAGATGGCGCAGACACTTGAAAAACGGGGACCGGACGATTTTAACATTTGGACAGCGGAACATGTAGCATTCGGTCATACGCGGCTTGTCGTCGTAGATCCGACAGGCGGGATCCAGCCGATGACGCGCGGAACGTACACCATTGTATACAACGGTGAGCTGTACAATACGGAAGAAATCCGGGCTGAGCTCAAAAAGTGCGGTCACTCATTTCAAGGACATTCGGACACGGAAGTGCTGCTTTATTCATTTATCGAGTGGCGTGAAAAGTGCCTGGAGCGGCTGAATGGCATTTTTGCGTTTGGTGTGTGGGACCAAACACGTGGGGAGTTATTTATGGCACGTGACCGGCTCGGTGTGAAGCCATTATTTTATACAGAAAAAAATGGCGCGTTTATTTTCGGCTCAGAAATCAAGGCGCTGCTTGCCCATCCAGATGTGAAATCGGAACTTGACCGATTAGGCTTTATGGAGCTGATCGCGATCGGACCAGGCCGTACACCGGGACAGGGAGTGTTTAAAGGGATCAAAGAGCTTCGGCCGGCGCACGCGCTAACTGTAAAAAAGACCGGGGTGAAAGTATGGAGATACTGGAATGTACAGAGCGCCCCGCATGCTGATTCCCTTCCTGAGACAGCCTTGCGTGTCCGGGAGCTGCTGCAGGATGCTGTAATGCGTCAGCTGACGGCAGATGTACCGGTGTGTACCTTTCTGTCTGGAGGGGTAGATTCCAGTGCAATCAGTGCATTTGCAGCTCAGTTTTTCGACACACCGCTTCATACGTATTCGATTGAGTACGAAGATAACAGCCGCTTTTTCAAGCAAAACGTTTTTCAGCCGGGGGAAGACCGGCCATGGATCGAAAAAATGCAGCAGCACATTGGCTCCGTTCATCACACAAAAGTGATTGATCAGGAAACACTGGCTCATGCATTAAAAGAAGCCATGCGCGCGCGTGACCTCCCGGGCATGGCCGATGTGGATTCGTCCCTGCTTTGGTTCTGCCATGAAATCAAGCAGGACTTTACTGTCGGCTTGTCAGGAGAGTGTGCAGATGAAGTGTTCGGCGGGTATCCGTGGTTTCACCGGAACGGATCGGAAGAAGGGTTTCCGTGGATTACCTCCATGCAGGAAAAATCCCAGCTGTTAAACGATAAATGGCGGAAGGTTCTTCCATTAAAGGAATACGGACTGGAGCAAAGCGGCAAACTGCGGGACGAGACACCAAAGCTCGATGGGGAATCAGATGTGGAGCGCCGGCGCAGAGAGCTGTTTTATTTAAATATGGTATCATTCATGACCGCACTTTTGGAACGAAAAGACCGGATGAGCATGGGGGCAGGACTGGAAGTGCGTGTACCGTTTGCAGATCACCGGCTTGTTGAATACGTCTGGAACATACCGTGGGAGATGAAAATGGCAGACGGGCGTGAAAAAGGCATTCTTCGAAGAGCACTGGATGGTGTTCTGCCGGGAGATGTGCTGTATCGGAAGAAAAGCCCGTATCCAAAGACGCATCATCCAGCGTATACAGCAGCCGTGTCAAGCATGCTGCAGGATATTTTAAAGAAGGATACACCGCTCTTGCACTTTTTCTCAAAAGAAGGACTTGAGAAACTCGCACAGACCGGCGGGGCGTCTTTTCAATATCCGTGGTTTGGTCAGTTGATGACTGGACCGCAGCTTGTTGCTTATTTTATTCAAATGCACGAATGGTTTGAGGAATATTCTGTTAGGTTTTATGACAAATAAGATGTTTTTGAGCAGGAAATCGGGGAATATAGTAATCAAATACGAAAGGAGTGCTGAAAATGAAAACAAATAAAATGACATGTGTATATAGAAACGGGCAAGGTGAGTGGAAACAAGGCGAGTCGTTTGAAGAAGAACTCAAGCTCGGTGAAGGCACTCACTTTCATATCAAGTGCGGCGAAACATCAAAGTTTTACGAAATGGTTTCAGACCGTTATATAACAGATCGAAAAGACCGTCAAAAAACATTTTATAAATTTGAAACACCCGATGGCTATAAAGCAGGAGACCGCTTTTTCAGCGTTGCTTATATAGACCATCGCAATCAGGATATTACATTTGATATTCACAGCGAATAAACTTGCCTTACATGTTTTTATCATAAAAAAGGGGTTATTCCAAAGTCGAGGGAGTGGACTTTTGGAATAACTCCTTTTTATGTGTTAAAGAGACTCCAGTTTTTTCACACTTACTTTCACCTCAAGTGTCTGGCTGCCGCCTCTGTAAATCCCTTGAAGAGGGCTGACATCTGTATAGTCCCGGCCAATGCCGATTCGAATATGATTTTCTAGTGCTTCTACATTATTGGTTGGATCAAGCCCAATCCAGCCAATTCCGGGCACCATCACTTCTACCCAGGCATGGGAAGCTGAGTCGCCAATAAATTCTGCATTGTCTCCTGTGTATAAATAGCCGCTGACATATCTGGCTGGGATCCCTTTTTTTCTAAGCATGCCGAGCATAACATGCGTATAATCCTGACAGACGCCTTTTTTCAAAGCGAAAGCTTCCTGGGCCGTTGTATGAACATTCGTGGCTTCAGTATCATACGTAAATGTCTTATGCAAATACCGCATTAATTCCAGTGAAAATTGAACAGGATTTTCAATATTACCGACAGACTGCATCATTTCTTCTACTTGTTCCGGACTAAGAAAGGTATATGTATTTTCCTTTAAAAAAGGAAGATAGTGCTCTTTGAACCGCCTTGAATGAAAAATGGACTTCATTTCAGAAGAGTATTCAATTCGTTCAATAAACGGCGCCCGCTGAATGCTGACAACAGAAGTTGTTTTTACTTCTAATGAGCGGTGTTTTTGTGGGATAAGAAAGCTCTCCACGGTATTTCCCCACAAATCTATGCTTTCTTTTGTCATAGAAGGAGGAGTAATATCAATCTGATAAGAAAGCAGGTGCTGGCATTCGTCGGTACTTGGTTTTAAACGAATATGGTTCATGCTTTGGTCCACATCATTTTCGTATTCGAAAATATTGGTATGGGTAATTTCATATTTCATAAAGCCATCACTCTCCAAGTGCGTTGGTTTATTCGTTCACATAATAGATTCACGCTCCATTAAATAATACGTCTCAGAGAATATTTTGCCAAATTCTGTGCAGCGATTTAACGATTGAAGCAGGAAATCTTCCATTTTTTCTTCTGCCAGGCTGTTCAGGTAATCTTCATGAAACTCTGTCATCATCGTATCGAGCAGCGCATACATCCGCCAAGAATAATGGGACACTTTTTCATTTTCTAATTTTTTGATGGCTTCCCAAATATGGTCTATACAGTAGCGGATCGAGCGTGGGAAAGAGACGTCTGTCACGAGAAACTTAATCACACAATCCGGATTGATAATAGGAGAAAAACGGTTAAAGTATGTGTCAGCTCCGTTTACAAACTGCAACGCGGAACGCCAGGCAACATCATCGGTCGTGGTTTCGCCAGCCTGTTTTGATTTTTGGTAAAAAACGTGCAAAATACGTGCTGTTTTCTCTGCCCGTTCAAGCCATCTGCCGATCTTCATAAAGTGATAAGGAAGATCACGTGCCATAGAAGCGTCTATCACCCCTGTTGCGGTAAACGATGTTTTTTTAATTTGATTTAAAAAGAAATGGATATCCGGAAGAGAGCAGTTTACTGTTTGCGTTATCTTCGGAAGAGCCAAATAAAATTCATTCCAGACCTCCCACAGCTCATTCGGGATATGATTGCGGGTAATGCGGGCATTTTCGCGAACGATTGACACGGTATTTACGGTCGAATTAATATTTTCTTTTGAAAATGTTAAGTAATCTACCATGTTATCTAATTGTATACTATTATACAAAAAAGAAAATTCCTCTTTTGACGAGCAAATATCAAGAACGGTTTCCCAGTCATCTTGTGCAGCCGTTTCCTGCTCGGATGATTCGAGCATTTTGATCAGCTGCATACTGAGGATATGCGCGTTTTGCTCTGTTCTTTCACCATTTCTAGACATCCAATATAATGAATCAGCGACTCTGCTTAGCATGCTGTGGTTCCTCCTTTAATACCCAAGTATCTTTTGCTCCTCCGCCTTGTGAAGAGTTCACAACGAGTGAGCCTTCTTTTAACGCAACACGTGACAGGCCGCCTGGAAAAACATTAATGTTTTCCCCTTTCATCACAAATACACGAAGGTCTACATGGCAAGGATAAAAGCGGCCATCCTGATAAACCGGTGCTCGTGACAGCTTGATGGTCGGCTGCGCAATATATTGATTGGGGTTTTCCATAATTTTCTCTTTGAAAACAGCGATTTCTTCTTCAGACGCGTGCGGGCCAATCAACATATCGTAGCCTCCGGAAGCTCCTACGTTTTTAACAACAAGCTGGTCAATATGCTTAAGCACCCATTCGCGCTGTTCAGGATTTCGCAGCATATAGGTTTCCACATTTGGGATAATCGGTTCTTCGTTTAAATAATATTTGATCATATCAGGTACATAAGCATAGATCGCTTTATCATCTGCAGCCCCGTTGCCGATGCCGTTTACGATCGAAACATTTCCTGCCCGGTACGCATCGAGCAGGCCGGGAATGCCTAAACGGGAATCTTTTCGAAATGCCTGTGGATCAAGAAAATCGTCATCAATACGCCGGTAAATAATATCAACCCGTTTTAGTCCCCTGATTGTTTTCATGTAGACGATTTTGTCCTTAACAATCAAATCCCGCCCTTCAACAAGAGAAATATTCATCCGCTGTGCTAAAAAAACGTGGTCATAGTAAGCGGAATTATACATGCCCGGTGTTAGCAAAACAGCTCGTGGATCGGCGGTTGTTCTTGCATTTTTAGGAAGATGGGACATTAAAGCAGCGTGCAGGTGGCCGATTTGTTCTTCCAGCATGTTAAGGGAATGCTTTGAAAAGAATTCCGGACAAACCTGGCGCATCACATACCGGTTTTGATATACATATGACATGCCGGAAGGGTTTCGCAAGTTGTCTTCAAGTACTCTATAAACACCTTTTTCATCTTTGATTAAATCAATGCCTGCCAAAAAAATATAGTTTCGAAGCGGGATGTCTACCCCGCCTGCCTGCTGGTAGTAAAAGTAAGGGTTTTGTTCAATGAGGTCACGCGGAATAATCCCATCATTCAAAATATTTTGACCATGGTAAATGTCATCTAAAAACAAATTTAATGCTTTGACACGCTGTACCATTCCTTTTTCGATTTGCTTCCACTTGTCAGATGGGATAATAATAGGAATAAAATCGAAAGGCAGCGTCCGTTCGGTCCCGCCTTCATTTCCATAGACGGTAAACGTTATGCCCTGACGTAAAAAATTTAAATTTGCTGTATCCTGTTTTTCTTTTAATTCTTCAGGATTCAATTGTAGAAGAGAGTTATAAAAACGTTGGTAATGTTCCCTCGGATTTCCGTTTTGGTCAATCATTTCGTCGAAATAAGGATCACTATTGTATGGTTTAAACATTTTCAGGACTCTCCTTAAAAGTATTTATTGTAAGAATACAACAAATGACGGTAAATACCTTTAATTTCGTCAAGAAATCTTACATATTTATGTAAGATTTCTTGACGAAATTAAAGTATAAAAAAATAATAAAATGCAAACAGAAGATTTGAAAGGAAAAATAGAATTTCTAACATGTGCAAGAAAAGTGAAAAGTAGTGGGAAAATTCTGTTTAATGAGCTGGGCTTTTATGATAAATTATTGGGAGAAAGTGAAAGGATGGAGAATATGACTCAACTAAAAAACGTAGATATTACAAAGGAAGCAAACATTTATTTCGACGGGAAGGTAACGAGCAGAACCATTTTCCTGCAGGATGGAACTAAAAAAACGCTCGGTATTATGATGCCCGGGGAATATACATTTTCAACGGAGTTAAAAGAAGAAATGGATATTTCAGCTGGAAAGCTCGAATACAAGCTTCAAGGCGGTGACTGGGAAACGATTGACGGAGCGGGTGTTTTCTTCGTGCCGGCCAATGAAACATTTGAATTAAAAGTACATACAATTGTGGATTATTGCTGCTCTTATCTGTCTGAGTAATCAAGTTGTTTTTCGTTTTTTGCGCTCCCTTTCGAGCGCTTTTTTTGTTTAAATTTTTGGAAAAAGGATATAAATAATGGGAATGTGAATTCAATTTGGCAGGGAGGAATACATGTGGAACACGAAGACAAGAAAAAAACGGGGACAGGTGAAACGGAAGAAACGTTAACAAACCGTCAGGGACATCCAGTTGTAGACAATCAAAACATTCGAACTGTTGGAAACCGTGGTCCGGCAACGCTCGAAAACTATCATTTTATTGAAAAAATTTCCCATTTTGACCGTGAACGTATTCCGGAACGGGTTGTGCATGCGCGTGGTGCCGGGGCACATGGCTATTTTGAAACGTATGGGAAAGTCGGCGACGAAGATGTTGCTAAATATACACGGGCAAAGGTATTTAAAGGAGCAGGCAAGCGGACACCGGTATTTGTTCGGTTTTCAACGGTTGCCGGAGCGAAGGAATCTCCAGAAACAGCCCGCGACCCGCGTGGATTTGCGGTTAAATTTTATACAGAAGATGGCAACTGGGATCTTGTCGGCAACAACCTGAAAATTTTCTTTATTCGTGATCCACTGAAATTCCCAGATATGATTCATGCGTTTAAGCCAGACCCGGTGACAAACATTCAAAATCCGGAGCGCATGTTTGATTTTGTTTCCAAGACACCGGAAGCGACTCATATGATTACCTTCTTATTTTCCCCTTGGGGCATTCCGGCAAACTATCGCCAAATGCAGGGCTCGGGTGTTAACACGTATAAGTGGGTAAACGAAGCGGGTGAAGCGGTGCTGGTGAAATATCATTGGGAGCCGTTAAAGCAGGGCATTCGGAACTTAACGCAAAAAGAAGCCAATGAAATTCAAGGAATGAACACAAGCCATGCCACACAGGATCTTTATGAAGCGATTGAAAAAGGTGACTACCCGGAATGGGAACTTTGCGTACAAATTATGAGTGATGATGAGCACCCAGAGCTTGATTTTGATCCGCTTGATGATACAAAGCTATGGCCTCAGGATCAATTCCCGTTCCTGCCGGTTGGGAAAATGGTCCTCAATAAAAATCCGGAAAATTATTTTGCAGAAGTTGAGCAGGCGGCTTTTGGGACAGGAGTGCTAGTAGATGGCCTGGATTTTTCTGATGATAAAATGCTCCAGGGGCGTACGTTCTCTTACTCAGATACCCAGCGTTACCGTGTTGGAGCAAACTACCTACAAATTCCGATCAATAAACCTAAAAAGCGGGTTGCGACCAATCAGCGCGATGGCCAGCATGCCCACTATGTAGACGATGGGCGGAATCCGCATGTGAATTACGAGCCGTCTATGCTGGATGGCTTAAAAGAAGCAGAAAAAGCCGGTGCAGACCATCAGCCTGCTTACAACGCTAAATTAATAAAGCAGCCGATTGACCGCAAAAACGATTACGGGCAGGCAGGTGATACATACCGGAGTTTTGAAGACTGGGAACGCGATGAGCTGATCAGCAATTTGGTTGATGCGCTCAGCGTATCACACCCGGATATTCAAAAAGCCATGATCGGACACTTTACAAAAGCAGACGAGGAGTATGGCCGCCGTGTAGCGGAAGGGCTTGAAAAAGCAAAACAGAAGATGGAACAAAGGGCTGGAGATACTGGTTCAGCGGCAGCGAAAAAAGCAGCGGATACTGCAAAACAAGAAGGTCACGAGGCGGATCCATACTAAAATAACCCCCTTCACCATGGTGAAGGGGGTTTTTGATTTTTATTCGAGCGAACGCAAAACGTCTGCTGCGAGTTCAAAGGAATGCAGCCTTGCTTCATGGTCATAGATTTGCGCGTTAATCATTAGTTCGTCCGCGCGGGTTTCTTCGATGAACGCGGCTAATTTTTTCTTAATGGTTTCCGGACCGCCGATGATGGAGGAACCGAGCTGCTGCTGCAGTGCTGCTTTTTCAAATTCAGTCCAAATGCCGTCCATGCTCTCCACTGGCGGCTGAAGAGGCACCGCTTTGTTGCGGATCAGGTTTAAAAATTGCTGCTGCATGGATGTAGCAAGCCACTCTGCTTCTTGGTCCGTATCAGCGGCAATAACGTTTATGCCAAGCATAGCATGCGGCTTTTCGAGAACGTCCGATGAGGTAAAATGGCGCCGATAAAGGGCGAGCGCCGGCAGCGTATGATCTGGAGAAAAGTGGCTTGCAAAAGAAAATGGCAGGCCTAAATCACCAGCGAGGCGAGCGCTGAACCCGCTTGAGCCAAGCAGCCAGATCGGAATGGACAAGCCTTCACCCGGAACGGCATGAACATGATTTGTACCATTAAAGTATCCGCGCAGCTCAGCCAGCTGCTCTGGAAAGTCGTGCCCGTCGCTCATATTTTGGCGGCGCAGTGCCCGCATCGTCACCTGGTCCGTTCCAGGAGCGCGGCCAAGCCCCAGATCGATGCGTCCAGGAAACAGGGACTCAAGGGTACCGAATTGTTCTGCGATGACAAGCGGCGCATGATTAGGCAGCATAATGCCTCCGGAGCCAACCCGGATTGTTTTTGTAGCGGCGGCAATATGGCCGATCACCACGGATGTGGCAGAGCTTGCAATGCCGGGCATATTATGATGCTCAGCAAGCCAGTACCGGTTATAACCCCATTTTTCTGCATGACGGGCGAGGTCAGCAGAACGCTGAAAAGATTCTGAAGCGGTGCTTCCCGCTGTAATAGGAGCAAGATCAAGAGCAGAATAAGAGATAGACATCTATAAACACTTCTTTCATATAAGGTAAGTAAAGGTACTCATTTCTCGTCTGTTTAGTGTAGCAGGAATATTTCGTGTGGCAAAATAAAACGGCTTGCATTTCAGGCGAAAAAGAAGTAAGATACGAATACAGCTGCATTGTACGTGTTTTTTTAATTAAGTTTTAACCTTTAAGCTGTAATAGGGAGTTTAACATTAAAGCGGGATTGACAAGCCTCTGCCGGTTCGGCAGGGAGGACAGACATGAACGTTTTTGCAAACACCCACTTTGAGGAGTGGTGGTTTAAAACTTTCTTATTTTTGATAATACGGCAAAAGCGGCACAAAAAAACCAGCCCCGTTTCGGAGCTGGTTTTTTTGTGCCTGAAAAACAATAAGGAGAAAAAATGTTTAAAACTTGCTATAGGGCTGAAATTGATTCATCAGCTCGTCCAGTTCCTGGCTGTACTGAACGGTCTCTGCATGGCTTAATCCTTTTGTTGTACCGGATGCAATCATGTCCCGGCGGACTTTTTTAATTTTTTTCATTAACTCATCACGATTTAACAACGTATTCATTTTGAAACCTCCGCGAGTACTTTCCATACTTTTTTTATAAGAGAACAGCATTTAGTATACGAAAAGATCGTATTATTTAAAACAGATTCGACAAAACGTATCAAAACGTTACAGATGGAGTGGATTGTTTGACAGAAAGGAGAAATTTTCGAAAAAGAAGCAGCATAGAAAGTGGGAAAAAGCCGGCTTCAAAAAAAACCGGCTGCAGGATTAAGAACGGAAAAACGCTTTATCCGTATTGTATTTCGCTTCGAACGTATTAATAATGTAGGTTTCATAAATATCCCGTTCCATTGGGTTATCGACCACAAGAACAACAATTTTATGGACGTCATCACGGTGGTTTTTAATGTCGGACACGTTGTCTTCAAAATGTTTGCGGATACGCATGCGAAGTTTACGGGCTTTTCCAACAAACAGAAGACGGTCCTGTGCATCATAAAAAAGAAAAACGCCTGGTTTATCACGTGGAATTTTATGATAATCGGTAAATCCGTATTCACGTGCGATCAGCGCTTCACTTGTGTCCTCCGGATTCCGTTTTCTTGTTAAAATGTAGTCAGCCTGAGGCAGTTCAATATTAATCAATGTGAATCACTTCCTATTCCTTTGCATAATGGTACAATGCTATCATAACAGAGAAGAGAGGGATATGTGTGTCTATTTTTGTTTGGGCAGTTATTATTTTACTGTTTATCGCAAGCTTTGCCGGCTTCATATTTCCAATTGTTCCATCGGTTCTCGTTTTGTGGGCAGGGTTTGGTCTTTATTATGTTGGCATTAGCCGCGAGGAATTATCCATTCTTTTTTGGATTGGCATGCTTGTTTTAACAGCGCTTATGTTTTTAGCTGATTTTCTGGCAAACAGCTACTTTGTAAAAAAATACGGCGGTTCCAAATGGGGCGAGTGGACAGCGGTGATTGCTCTTATTGCGGGTTCGTTTATCATCCCGCCCTTTGGGATTTTGATTGTGCCATTTGTAGCGGTTTTTGCGGTTGAACTCATTGTTTTAAAAAATATAAAACAGGCTTTTTTTGTTGCGTACGCCACGCTTATTGCTTTCTTAAGCGGAACGCTGGCCAAAGTGGTGATCCAGCTTATTATGATCGGCTGGTTTTTGGCAGAAGCAATCCTGTAGCCGTCCCATGTTTGGATGCTTCCTCTGTAAGGGTATAGAGCATACCATGAAGAAGCATACAGGAGGCTTGAGCAATGGCAGCTGAACGGATACGAGTTGGATATATGGAATTAACAGAAGAAGAATCAAACCGCTTGTTAAAAGAAGTGCAGCATGATGGACGGGCAGAAACGCTTGAAGACCTGCAGCGGTTGATGGATACGTACGATGCCCGGATGACAGAGGCGGAAGGTCATCTTCTTCAGGAAATGATCGAAGAAAAGGAAGAGAAACCTTCTGTAACAGAGGAAGAAATTGAATTTTTTCCAAAAACAGAAAGTGATAAGCGGTATCGGATTAAAGCATCGAAAAAAACAAATGCTTTTGACAAACCTGGAAATCAATAAAAGCAGGCAAAAGAAAAAAGCGGATTCCCAAGAGGGATCACGCTTTTTTTTGTTCGGCCTCTGCCGGTTTACGAAACGTATTGTTTTGCAGCGAATTCGTGTGCCGGGTTCCGTTTTCCATCTCGCTCCCGCAAAATGGGCACGTTGGTGAATCATCATCTGAAAAGTTCTTTCTCATCCAGCCTTTGCAGCCCTCCGACGGGCATTCCCATGTCTCGATATCAACGTTTGGCAATGGTTCCGTACGATTTTTGCTGTAATAAGACATTTTAAACGCCACCCCCGGGATTATTGGTCAATCTTGTCTATTATCTCACACTTTGCCTCGTTCTGATACATTTTGCTGTTTATTTTTGTTTTTAAGCAGGCCTTATCTCAAGTCGGGCGTGCGATGATCCGTTAAATATCCCTTTATTTTTGATATACTGGGATGTAAAGGAGAAGATAGCGATGAATGATCTTATTTTACAAATTATAGTCTGGGCAGTAGTCATTTTGGCCATGGTGAAGCTTTATCCAATATTACAAAAATTATGGAAAAAATGAGAAAAGGCTTTCAGAAAGAAGTTGAAATTTTCTGAAAGCCATGTTACTCTTTTTTTAAGATTTTTTTTGAAACATTGTTGCGTAATACCAAACAAAGGGGATGTTATACGTGGGGAATTATGTGAAAGCAGGGTCACTGCAAGTAGATGATCGATTTTATGAATTTGTAAACAGCCGTGTGCTTCCTCCGGCAGGGGTGGATCAGGAAGCATTCTGGGCGGGTTTCAGTCGGCTTGTGGCGGATGTTACACCGAAAAACAAGAAGCTTTTGGAGCGAAGAAATGACTTGCAGGCTCAAATCAACGATTGGCATCGAAAGCATTCTTTTGAGCCGGCAGCGTATAAAACCTTTTTGGAGGAAATCGGTTATCTTGAGCCTGAAGGGGAAGACTTCACGATCCAAACGGAAAACATAGATGATGAAATTGCGCTTCAAGCCGGTCCGCAGCTTGTTGTACCGGTAAATAACGCGCGCTATGCCGTTAACGCAGCTAACGCAAGATGGGGGAGCTTGTATGATGCGTTATATGGTACAGATGCCATTCCGGAAACGGACGGTGCGGAAAAGTCAGCCGGCTTTAATCCGATTCGCGGCAAGAAAGTCGTTGCTTTTGCACGCCGGTTCTTAGATACAGCAGCACCGCTTGAAGCAGGTTCACATACAGAATCAACCGGCTATCGTATAGAAAATGGCCGCCTGATCGTTTCTTTACAAAATGGCGAGACATTACTGAAGAACCCAGAGCAATTAAAAGGAACGAGTGAAGAAGGGATTTTGCTCGTGCACCACGGCCTGCATATTGAAATACAAGTGGATCCGGAGCACCCAATTGGCTCAAAAGATCCAGCGGGGGTTAAAGATATTTTACTGGAAGCAGCCATAACGACGATTATGGACTGTGAAGACTCTGTAGCGGCCGTCGATGCCGAAGACAAGCTCCTTGTGTACGAAAACTGGCTGGGCTTGATGCGGGGAGACTTATCCGCTTCTTTTACAAAAAACGGCAGGCAGATCCAACGTACACTGAATGCAGACCGGTCTTATATATCGCCGGATGGTGCGCCGTTTGAACTTCCCGGCCGCTCTCTTATGTTTGTTCGAAATGTTGGCCATTTAATGACCAGCAATGCCATACTGGACGAGCATGGTGATGAAATTTTTGAAGGCATTTTGGATGGTGTGATCACAAGCGCCATTGCCAAGCCGTCAGCACTCGGGCAGCCGAACCGGAAGAATTCACGCAAGCGCTCCATTTATATTGTGAAGCCAAAAATGCATGGATCTGAGGAAGTGGCTTTTGCAGACGATTTATTTAACCGGATTGAGGATTTATTAAATATGCCGCGATACACACTTAAAATCGGAGTGATGGATGAAGAGCGCCGAACGTCTCTTAATTTAAAAAAATGTATCGCAGCTGTTCGAAACCGGATTGTCTTTATTAACACGGGCTTTTTAGACCGGACTGGCGATGAGATGCACACGTCAATGGAAGTGGGTCCGATGATTCAAAAAAGGGAAATGAAAAAAACAGCCTGGCTGGAGGGCTATGAAAAATCGAACGTAGCGAGCGGATTGGCAGCGGGCTTTGGACACCGGGCGCAAATCGGTAAGGGAATGTGGGCAATGCCGGACTTGATGGCTGATATGATGGAGCAGAAAATCAGCCATGTGCAGGCTGGCGCCAATACAGCCTGGGTTCCGTCCCCGACAGCAGCTGTTTTGCACGCCATTCATTACCATGAAGTGAACGTATTTGACCGCCAGAAAGAAATCGCCGATCAAGCTTCCGCTTTTCGGGATATGATGCTGCAAATTCCAATCGCGTCCAAAGCAAATTGGCGTCCAGAAGATATTCAGCAAGAGCTCGATAACAATGCCCAGGGAATCTTAGGGTATGTTGTCCGGTGGGTTGAACAGGGGATTGGCTGTTCCAAAGTGCCGGATATTTATAATACCGGATTGATGGAAGACCGGGCGACTCTCCGAATTTCAAGCCAGCACATGGCCAACTGGCTGCATCATGGAATTTGCACAAAGAAGCAGGTTATGGACACGCTGGAGCGAATGGCAAAAGTAGTTGATGAGCAAAATGCGGGGGATCTCGGCTACCGGCCAATGGGGCCGAATTATCATGATTCGGTTGCCTTTGCGGCTGCTTGTGAGTTGATCTTTAAAGGATATAAGCAGCCGAATGGCTACACAGAACCGATCCTGCACGAAAAACGGCTCCAGGCAAAAGAAAAATATCGTATTACATCATAAAGGAAAGCGGGCCCCGGCCGGCTTTTCCTGCATAGTGAGGAAGGGATTCGGTTGGAAAGAGAAAACGTCGTTAAATCGGTCGCGCGTGCGCTTGATATTATTGCACTTGTCAGTGCATCCCCGAGGGGGCTTGGTGTAACAGAAATTGCGAATGGAATGGATATTAATAAAAGCTCGGTGTTTCGGACACTAGCGACACTTGAGCAATACGGCTATATTGAACAGCATAAGGAAACAGGCCGCTATCGAATCGGCTACGCTTTTTTAGAGGTAAGCTCAAGGCTGCTGGAATCACTCGATGTCCGATCAGAAGCACAGGATGTTCTGCGCCAGTTGGAGGCGGAAACAAATGAAGTGGTTCACCTTGTCGTGTATGACCGTGGAGAAGTGGTGTATATTGAAAAGCTGGACGGACACGAAGCGCTGCGTATGCATTCAAAAGTCGGCAGGCGTGCGCCTGTTCACTGCACGTCTGTCGGAAAAGCGATTTTAGCCCATCTGCCCCAATCAGAAGTAAACGATATATTGGAACGAAGAGGGCTGCCGGTCCATACAGACCAGACCATTACAACGAAAGAAGCGTATCTGGCAGAGCTCGCGCGTGTAAGAGAAGCAGGATATGCGCTCGATCTTGAAGAAAACGAGCCTGGAATCTGCTGTATTGCAGCACCGGTATTTGATCATCATGGAGCCATTGCAGCGGCTGTATCAATTTCTGGCCCCACTCTCCGTATGACGGATGAGCGCTTAAAAGCGTTAAGAGAGCGCATGATAAAAGCGGGAAGCGACATTTCAGAGCGCCTTGGATGGAAAAGGAAATAATTTCTTGACTTTTTATTTGATGAGTGTTATGATTAACATCTGATTGAGATCGTAACTTAGAACGTTCATATAACATTCTGGCATTCTGCTAGTGTTGACTTTACTTATTCACACTGGAGCAGCTTCGGAGCTGCAAGGACTTAAGAGCAGGAAGGGCTTAGGTCGTTTAGGGACATCAAAAACGATAATGTGGAATTAATATACCGCGGCGGTTTAACGAAGGATAAAGAAAAAGATTTATCCTTGGAACGTTGTGAGTTACCCAATAAATATAAAAAAACCGGCCTGATCCGTTCAGGCCGGTTTTTCTATTCTCTTCCGGCATACGCTGTAGAAAAGGAGGAGATGGCGATGTATGATCGTGAAGCCGCAGTCCGTTATGCGGAAAAGTGGTGGAACAAACGCAATCCCGCTTTTCCCGCGTTTGCTGTAGACTGTACCAATTATGTTTCACAATGCCTGCTGGCCGGAGGCGCCCCTATGAGAGGCGGCTACGCCGACCGCAAAAATGGCTGGTGGGTTGGAGGCGGTACGTGGAGTTTCAGCTGGAGTGTGACCCATTCGCTCAGGTGGTATTTAGAAGGATCGAAGAAGGGGTTAAAGGCTGTGCGGAAAGCATCGGCAGCAGATCTGATTCCTGGAGACGTCATCATTTATGATTTTAACGGTGATGGCCGTATGGATCATGCTGCTTTTGTCGTAAGCCGCCAAAACGGTGTACCGCTTGTTAATGCGCACACGGCTGACAGTTATCACCGCCATTGGAGCTATACGACGTCACCGGCACACACGGACGGCATTCGTTACTACTTTTTCCATATTGATGAAAACATATCCTTGTAACAGCTTTGTAAAAGAGTTACGCTTGTATGTCGCTGTCTGTTTCTGCTTGCAAGTGAAAATAGCACAGCGCTGGCTGGATAGGGACTGAGCACTGTGGGCAAAGC
Organism: Domibacillus sp. DTU_2020_1001157_1_SI_ALB_TIR_016; assembly: GCF_032341995.1. Lineage (NCBI taxonomy): Bacteria > Bacillati > Bacillota > Bacilli > Caryophanales > Bacillaceae > Domibacillus > Domibacillus sp. DTU_2020_1001157_1_SI_ALB_TIR_016. Next base: position 2,496,104 of record NZ_CP135439.1, on the reverse strand, counting down.
AGGAAACTATCATTATGAAATGAGGCTATCATTTTCCATCTCAAAATCTATTGCCGTTTTTTCGTGTTTCGGGCTATAGTAATCACGCAGCCCGGGCAACACATAAAAAAACGCAGGAGGATTTTGACCTTGAAAATAAATGTACGCATTGCCGCAATCGCTGGTCTTGTGTCAATTGGACTTTTCACAGCAGGACAGGTGGAAGCAGCTTCCCTGACTTGTGATACGACAAAGACTGTTCAGGTGAAAACCTACCAAAAATATTATCAAGTAAAATGGCAGGCACAGCCAGCAGCTGCTGCTCCATCTAAAGAAGTAACACAGCCAACAGCACCTGCTGCTGAAGCAAAGCCTCAGCAGACAGCGCCTTCGCAAGAAGCACCAAAGCAGGAGCAGGCGGCACAGCCGGCAGCTTCTCAATCAGTAAATGCTTTTGAACAGGAAGTAGCGAAGCTTGTAAACCAGGAGCGCGCTAAAGCGGGATTAAAGGCTTTAACGTTAGACACTGAGCTTAGCAAAGTCGCTCGTGCGAAATCACAGGATATGAAAGATAAAGGCTACTTTTCTCACCAGTCACCAACATACGGATCACCATTTGATATGATGAAACAATTTGGTATTACGTATAAAACAGCAGGCGAAAACATTGCCAAAGGCCAAAAAACGCCAGCAGAAGTAATGGAAGCTTGGATGAACAGTGACGGCCACCGGAAAAACATTTTAAACCCTGAATTCACTCATATCGGTGTTGGCTATGTAGATGGCCACTGGACACAAATGTTTATCGGAAAATAAAAACGCGCGGAAAATGGAGATCATTTTCCGCTTTTTTGCGCGTTCATTGTATGCTGAATAGTGGACGATGAGAACTTTAGATGTTATTCGAAAGAATGCTTATGGTTTCGGCAGCGGATGAAAATAAGAAAAATTCCGGAGAAGCGGAAAATTCCGAAATTCCGGAAAAATCGGCGCGTTTTTTTCCGGAATCACGGAATGAAGGGGAGAAAACAACGGAAAAAGGACTCTTTTATGGTTGGCACAGCTCTTGCAAATATAAAAATGAAAACGGTTACTTAAGGGGGAGCGAAAATGGATTTACTTGTGATACTTCTGGCGCTTGGCCTGCTCATGTTTACCGCATACCGCGGCTTTTCTGTTATTTTATTTGCGCCGATTTGTGCATTGCTGGCTGTTCTCTTAACAGAGCCAGCCCATGTTTTGCCGTTTTTCTCAAATATTTTTATGGAGAAAATGGTCGGTTTTATTAAATTATATTTCCCTGTTTTTTTACTCGGTGCTATTTTTGGAAAAGTGGTGGAAATGTCAGGTATTGCAGAATCGATTGCCAAAACAATCGTTAAGTTCGTAGGTGCCAGGCAGGCTGTTTTAGCCATTGTATTAATGTGCGCTATTTTAACGTACAGCGGTGTCAGCTTATTTGTAGTTGTTTTTGCAGTTTATCCGTTCGCAAAAAAAATGTTTATGGAGGCGGACATTCCGAAGCGGCTCATTCCAGGAACGATTGCACTTGGCGCTTTTACCTTTACGATGGATGCACTGCCGGGAACTCCGCAAATTCAAAATGTCATTCCGACAACCTTTTTTAAAACAGATATTTACGCAGCGCCAGTTCTAGGAATCATCGGAGCAGTATTTGTGCTTGCCGCAGGCCTGTTGTATTTGGAGATGCGCCGGAAGAAAGCCTCCAAAGCCGGTGAAGGCTACTACGGGTTAAACAATGACATTTTGGAAGAAGAAGAGGAAACAAAAGCTGTAGAAAAAGAAACATCAGCCCTTCGCAAAGCACTCGCTTTTGTACCACTTATTTTAGTAGCCGCAATGAATAAATTTTTTACTGAAACATTGCCTGTATGGTACCCGAACGGATTTGATTTTGCAGCCATCGGCTTAGATTCTTTTGGGAAAGTGGAGCTGTCATCTGTTCTGGCGATCTGGTCTGTAGAAATGGCTTTGCTGACGGGAATTGTTGCGGCTCTTTTATACAACTGGAAGCAGGTTAAGACCAATTTTCAAGCTGGTGTAAACACGGCTATTGGCGGTGCACTGCTTGCCGCAATGAACACAGGGGCAGAATATGGATTCGGCGGTATCATTTCTTCGCTGCCGGGCTTTTCGGTTGTCAGCAAGGGGATTTCAGATACGTTTACAAATCCGCTTGTAAACGGAGCTGTTACCACAACCACTTTAGCCGGGATTACAGGATCAGCCTCCGGCGGTATGGGAATTGCACTTAGTGCTATGTCAGACAAATACATGGAAGCGATTACAAAATATCATATTGATCCTGAAGTGATGCACCGTGTGATTTCAATGGCCTCCGGCGGCATGGATACACTGCCGCACAACGGAGCAGTTATTACACTTTTAGCCGTAACGGGTCTTACCCATCGGCAGTCGTACAGAGACATCTTTGCGATCACCATTATTAAAACAATCGCTGTCTTTTTGATTATTTTCATTTACAGTACAACAGGACTTGTTTAAGGGGGAAGAAAAGATGTTAAAAAACAAAACGGCATTAATTACAGGCGCCGGAAGCGGTATCGGACTCGAGCTGGCAGGTGTTTTTGCAGCAGAAGGAGCAAACGTCATCGTTGCGGATATCAATGAGGAAGCAGCTGTGCAGGCTGCAGAAGCATTTCAAGAGCAGGGATTCCATGCGTCCGCGGTTTTATGTGATGTAACGAATGAAGAACAGGTTAAAAGCAGCATTGAATTTGCGGCTAATCGGTACGGTACGCTCGACATTTTAATTAACAATGCCGGAATGCAGCATGTGGCGCCCATTGAACATTTTTCGACAGAGCGGTTTAACCAGCTTTTAAGCATTATGCTGACAGCTCCCTTTACAGCCATCAAACACGCACTGCCGCTTATGAAAAAACAAGGAAACGGACGTATTATTAATATGTCCTCTATCAACGGGCTGGTTGGCTTTGCCGGCAAAGCCGGATACAACAGTGCGAAGCACGGAGTGATTGGATTAACGAAAGTAGCCGCTTTAGAAGCCGCCCCGCACGGAATTACAGTGAATGCACTTTGTCCTGGATATGTTGATACTCCGCTTGTGCGCGGCCAATTTGAAGATTTAGCAAAAACGCGCAATGTACCGCTTGAGCGGGTGCTTGAGGAAGTAATTTACCCGCTTGTGCCGCAAAAGCGGCTGCTGGAGGTTCGGGAAATAGCTGATTATGCTGTTTTTCTTTGCAGTGACCGGGCGAAAGGCGTAACCGGCCAGGCGATTGTTTTAGACGGCGGTTATACAGCGCAATAAGTGAAAGCTGCCTTTACGGCGGCTTTTTTTTGATAAAATAAAAGAAAAAGGAGGGCATAACCATGAAGAAGCTCCCTTATGAATGGCTGGAGGAAATTATTAATCTGGCGGCGGAATGGGTTGTGGCAGTTGACCGGGATGCAAAGGTTATTTTTATGAACACGGCTTACTGCGAGTATCTTGGAACGACTCAGCAGGAAGCATTCGGAAAAGACGTAAGAGATGTGATTGAAAACACGCGCATGCATATTGTTCTTCAAACAGCCCGGGCGGAAATTGCATCGATACATACTATTAAAGGCAGTGAAATGATTGCAAACCGGTATCCTTTCTATGTAAACGGCGAGCTTGTTGGAGCAGTCGGGGCTGTTATGTTTCGCAACGCAGAAGAGTGGATGGCGTATTCCAACAAAGTACAGCCGCTAATGGAAGAGCTTGACTATTATAAGAAACGGTTTGCGAACGAATTAAAAAGTAAGTACAGTTTTGAGGACTTAATTGGAACAACGGAGTCCTTTATGGAAGCAAAGCAGCTGGCTGCGCGTGCGTCCACAAGCCAGTCAGTCGTACTTTTAACCGGAAAATCCGGCACCGGCAAAGAACTATTTGCCCATGCAATCCACGGGGCAAGCACAAGAAGTGTGTTTCCTTTTGTTCGTGTCAATTCAGCCTCAATCCCGGAGCAGCTGCTTGAATCGGAACTGTTTGGATATGAGGAAGGGGCTTTTACCGGGGCGAAAAAAGGCGGGAAAAAAGGGAAGTTTGAGCTGGCGCACCGCGGAACCATTTTTCTTGATGAAATTGGCGATATGCCACTGGCTATGCAAAGCAAGCTGCTTCGCGTTCTTCAGGAAAAAGAAATCGAGCGGGTTGGCGGACAAGGCACAGCTCCTGTTGATGTACGGGTGATTGCTGCCACACACCGCAACCTTGAGGAAATGGTCAAACAGGGAAAGTTTCGGGAGGATTTATACTATCGGCTGAACGTAATGAAAATTGATATTCCTTCTTTAATGGAACGAAAACAGGATATTCCGGCTATTGCGGCTGTCTTGCTTCGAAAGCTTGAGAAGAATTTTGACCGGCCTGTGATCACTTTATCAAAAGAAGCGGAAAACCGTTTTCTGCTTCATAGCTGGCCTGGAAATGTACGGGAGTTAGAAAATGTGCTGGAAAGAGCAGTGAACGTGATGGATGGATCTGTGATTCGGCTTGATCATTTGCCGCTTTACTTACAGGAAGAACCCTCTCAAGAAGCGGAAGGCCGTTCCATAAAAACGCCAGTGGCTGTTATGCCGCTAAAATATACTCTTCAAAAAGCAGAAAAAGAAGCAATCCAGCATGCCCTTTGCCAGGCGGCTAATAAAACCGAAGCGGCTCGCCTGCTCGGCATCGGAAAAACGAAGCTTTATGACAAGTGCCGGGAGTATGGATTATGATAGAATAGAAGCGGTCATACATAGAGGAGGAAACGGTATGGAATCGATCAAGCAATTTATTTTTGCAAGAAACGCAGCGCTTGGCACCATTGCTAAAGCACCAGAAAATAAGTGGGATGAAGTCCCTGCAGGATTTTCAAACAATATCCGCTGGAATGCCGGACATATTTTCGTAGCGGCGGAGGGGCTGCTTCATTTAGCAGATGAAGCTTATGAGACTGTGTATCCTGACTGGCATGCCCTGTTTGCTACAGGAACACGTCCGGCTGACTGGCCGGCAGAGGTTCCGTCAGCAGAAGAAATCACAAATGCCCTGCAGGAACAATTGAATCGTGTAGAGCGCCATTTTTCTGCCAAGCTCGGTGAAAAAGCAGCCAAGCCCGTTACAATCGGCCCGCTTGAAATGACAACGGTAGAAGCTCTTTTACAGTTTGTCACGTTTCATGAAGGCATGCATACCGGGGTTATAAACAGCTTAACAAAAATTGTATAAAAAAACGCCCTTGCCGGATGCGGCAAAGGGCGTTTTTTTGTAAGCAGCTTAACCAGCAGACTTTTGCTTAGACAGCTGGCTGGCAGGCGTTACCCGTTTCATGAAGAAAGCCAGGACAAGGGCAACAGCGGCAATAAAGACAGAAATGGTAAAAGAGAAATTAATGCCGTGCAGCATCGCTTCATTTGCAATATTGGCCATCGCTGCTGGATCGCCGGCAGCAGACTCGGCAAGCTGTTCAGCTTCCGACTCGGTCCGGTTTTGCATTAGTGTAACGAGCAGGGCAGACCCGACAGCGCCGGATACTTGCTGCAGGGTGTTGTTCATGGCCGTTCCGTGCGGATTCATAGCCGGCGGAAGCTGGTTCAGCCCGTTTGTCATAACCGGCATCATAACCATAGACATCCCAAACATGCGAAGTGTATATACAAACATAATATAGCCGTACGAGGTATCCAGCGTTAAATTACTGAACATAAAGGTCGTTAAAATTGTAATAGATAAGCCGATAACAGCTAAAACCCGTGCACCGAATTTATCAAACAGTATTCCGGTAACCGGAGACATGATCCCCATAACGATCGCACCCGGCAGCATTAACAGCCCGGAATCAAGCGGAGAAATGCCGCGGATTGTCTGTACATAAATCGGCATAAGAAGCATAGCAGAAAACATAGCCATTGCAATCACAACCGAAATAGCTGAAGACAGGGCAAACATCGGATACTTATAAATCCGGAACTCAAGCAGCGGTTCATCCAGCTTCATTTGGCGTAAAACAAACCACACTAAGCCGATGACACCGGCCGCAATCGGGCCATAAACGTAAATAGAATCCCAGCCTTTTTCACCGGCAGAGCTGAATCCGTACAGAATGCCGCCGAAGCCGATGCTCGACAGCGCGAGAGACAAAAGATCCAGCGAAATGGGGCGCTGCGGCGTAATATTTTTTAATTTAAAGATGGCAAAAAGAAGCGTAAGAGCGGCAATCGGAATGACGACGTCAAACAGGGTGCGCCATGTGTAATGCTCAATGAGCCAGCCGGAAAGGGTAGGCCCGATCGCTGGTGCCGTAATCATCACAAGCCCGAAAATCCCCATGGCCGCACCGCGGCGTTCCACCGGAAAGCTTGCGAGCATAACATTCATTAAAAGCGGCATCATAATCGCAGAACCGGATGCCTGGATCATTCGAGCGGCGAGCAGCACGCCGAACGTTGGCGAAAGTGTTGCGAGAACAGATCCCGCCGTAAACAACGCCATTGCCGTAAGAAATAAACTCCGGTTTGTAAACCTCTGAATGAAAAAAGCACTTGCTGGAATTAAAACGCCGTTTACCAGCATATATCCAGTCGACAGCCACTGAACAGCAGAAGCCGATACATCAAATTCTTTCATAATAGACGGAAGCGCTACGTTGAGAAGCGTTTCGTTTAAAAGGGAAACAAAAGCGCCGACAAACAAAATGGCAATCATCGCGTAAGGCGGTTTTCCCGGTACTCCGTGTGTATTCAATTTATATCCTCCTTATACATACTCACTGTTCAATTTTTATACTGTTGTTCTAACAGGTATTTATCTTATACCGATCGTTCAAAAAAATCAACAAATAAATTAAATTTATATATGAAAGCTTGAAATAACAAGGTTATTGCGCTAATCTCTGAATAGACCGACAGTTCAAAAAAGGAAGTGCATTCATTGAACGAACGAAAAAGAAATGTAATGGAAGCAGCGCATGCTTTATTTGTAGAAAAAGGGTATGCGGCTACATCGATTCAAGATATTCTCGATCAAAGCGGCATTTCGAAAGGAACGTTTTATAATTACTTTCCATCTAAAAACGAGCTGCTGATGAGTATCTTTGAAAAAATTAATCTCGAAACGGACCAGCGCCGGGCGCATGTCATTGCCGGACGGCCTGTTCACGATAAAGAAGCATTCATTCAGCAAGTGAAAGTCAAGATGGAAGTCAGCAAGGAAAACAATTTGTTTGCTCTCTTTCAAGGTGTATTTGTATCGGAAGATGAAGAATTAAAAAAGTTTATTAAGCAGCACCATATAAGCGAGCTGCGCTGGATGCAAAGAAGGGTTATAGAAGTGTATGGAATGCGGGTTTATCCTTATTCAATTGACTTGGCTGTGATGATGCATGGCATGATCCATCATACGGTTCACTTCGTGATGGCAATCGAGGCAGGTGTTGATGTAGATCAAGTCATTAGGTATGCGATGCGCCGGGTAGATGCGGCTATAGAGGAAATTATCCACACAAACGATGCACTGCTTGATCCGCATGTGCTCGAAAAATGGCAGCCCGAAGAAGAACGGGCAAGGGAGCGGAAAAAAAGCCATGTGCTGCAGGAAATCGGTGCGATGCAGAGGGAGGCGGATGAACGTTCCCAAGAGCTGCTGGTATTTTTACAGGATGAAATGAGGGAAGAAGCACCTCGCCGTCTTGTGATGGAAACAGTGGCCGGCACCATTCCAAACAATGAAACCCTTATGCTGCGTATACAGGAACTTTTTTCATAAGCGCCAGGCGGTCCAGACAGGGCCGTCTTTTTTTTGGACAAAGACCAGCGGGGCTATGATAATAAAGAGAGCGAGAGGAGCGAAAGGGATGGATAAACAGCGTATTTTAATTGTAGAAGACGAAGAGCGGATTGCCCGGGTGCTTGAGTTAGAGCTTGAGCATGAAGGATATAAAACGAAAAAAGTGCTGGACGGGCTGGATGCTCTTGCTTTGTTTCGAACAGAGACATTTGATCTTGTCCTGCTTGATGTGATGCTGCCGGGAATGGATGGAATGGGCGTTCTGCGGCGAATCCGCCGGGGAAGCGATGTACCTGTTATTATGCTGACAGCCAAGGATGAAGTGGCCGACAAAGTAACCGGGCTTGATCTTGGGGCCAGTGATTATGTCACAAAGCCATTTGATATGGATGAGCTTTTAGCCAGAATCCGGGCGGCACTTCGTAAAACGGTTTTGAACAGCTCGCTGTCTGCAGCGGATTTAATCGTAAAAGAAGAATCTCGTGAAGTTACACGAGCGGGCCAGCCTATCGATCTTACACCGCGTGAGTATGATCTGCTCGTTTACCTGTTGAAAAACAAGCGTCACGTATTGTCCAGAGAGCAGCTGCTTGATGGCGTCTGGGGATATGATTATTACGGTGACACAAACGTGGTGGATGTATATATCCGCTATGTGCGAAACAAAGTCGATAAACCGTTTGACCTGCCCCTTATTCACACGGTACGCGGCGTTGGATACGTGTTGAAAGAATCATGAAGCTGAAAAATAAAATTCACCTCGGCACGAGCGTCCTGCTTGTTGTGATTGTTATTTTGATGAATACGGCCGTTTATTTTGCCGCTTCTTTTATGCTGAGGGAAGCAGATGTTGAAAGAGCGGCAGCGGATGCAGCACAAATAGCCGGAGGCGTATCGAGTCCAGCCGAGTCTATAACGAGCAGTGATTTGCTCCGGGCTTATGCGCCGGCGAATGGAATGGTTCGTGTGATATTGCCGGATGGAACGGTTGATGGGGTGGCAGTTTCGCCAGATGCCGCTGGGCTCAGAGAGCGGGCTGCTGCTTTTACAAAAGGAGAGAATCGGGAGATCATAAGAGATGATAAGGGTTCTTCCTATGCCCGGGTCGCACTTCCGGTTATTTGGCGCGGCGGCGAAGTGGCTTCGCTTGAATTATGGGAGGATCTGCAGGCAACAGAGCGAATTTTAACGATTTTGCGCGGCGTGCTTTTTGCTGCTTTGCTCATAGCGGTTATTCCTGCTGTGATATCAGCCCGCGTACTGGGCGCTATTATCTCTAACCCGGTTGAACAGATGACGGAAACGATGCGTCGGATCCGTAAAAGCGGTACACATGAACGGATTGAAACAAACGGCAGCCGGCATGATGAACTGCAGGATATGGCACTTACCTTCAACGATATGATGAATTTGCTTGAAGAAAATTACCGAAAGCAGGAAGCATTTGTACAAAACGCTTCGCATGAATTAAAAACACCCCTTACCGTTGTAGAATCATACGCCCGTTTGTTGAAACGCCGCGGAAAGGACCACCCGGATTTGTTCGATGAATCGGTGGAAGCCATTTACGAAGAAGCGCTCCGCATGAAAGAACTGACCCAGCAGCTGCTTGCACTCGCACGGCGCGATGAAACATGGAATGTGAAAATGGAAACGATTGATATGGCTGTTTTTGTACGGGAAACAGCCGATTCCTTTCAGCGGGCATATAAGCGGCGTGTTAACGTTCGAGTAAAGGAAACATGCAGGGTGAAGACGGACCGGGCTAAACTGCGGCAGCTGTTATTTATTTTTTTGGATAATGCACGCAAATATTCTGAGAAGGAAATCTGTATAGAAGTCGAGAAACAGGAAATTCGTGTGATAGATCAGGGAATGGGCATACCAGCATCGGACCTGCTAAAAGTATTTGACCGATTTTACCGGGTGGACAAAGCAAGAACACGTAAAACAGGCGGGTTTGGCCTCGGTTTGTCTCTCGCAAAAGAGCTGGCGGATGCCCTTGGGATCATTCTCCGGATTGAAAGTGAAGAAGGAAGAGGAACAATCGTGATTCTTACTTTTAGCGAATGCTCGTCTGCTGAACGAAAAGACGAACGGGGGAAAGAGGAATGAAAAAAGCCATAACGGCTGCCATCGCAATCGCAGCCGCCGCTGCCGCGTTTTTTATACCAGTCCCTGCAGCAGCCGGATGTCACGATGAACAAAGCAGGAGAAAAGCTGGCTGAGCAGTACGGCGGCACGGTGAAGAAGGCGGAGCAGGCAGATGGAGAATTTCGCTATACAATAGAAGTACCCGATGAAGGCCAATACAGCATGACGGTTGACAGTGAGACGGGCGAATTAGTGGCTATGACACGCCTGGAAACAGTAGAAAATGAAACGAACGTCCAAGAAGAAAAAACTGAAAAAGGTGCTCGACAGCTGACAACGGAAGAAGCAGGAGAGATTGCGCTTAAAAAAGTACCGGGAACAGTGGATGATATCGAACAAGGCGACGGAGAAGAAGCCGGTTCTTACCTCGTTGATATAGACGCTCAAAATGGCGAAGAAGTGACGGTGCGAATCAATGCGATTTCAGGAGAAGTGCTGTCGATTTCCTGGGATGACTAACGATTCTCATCAAACTCTCATTTTTCCCTCCCTTTTTTCTCATTTTGCATGGCTATGATAAAAGCAGAAAAGAAAAAAGAGGAGGAAGTAAAAATGAAGAAAACAACCATTGCAGGCAGCTTCTTAACGTTAGGTCTTTTAGGCGGAGGGGTTCTCTGGGGCGTACAGAATGACAAAATCCAGGCGGAAGTGCCCGGCTTTGACGCGAATCTGACGATGGAAGAAGCAAAAGCAATTGCTGAAAAAGAAACGCAGTCTGTAGTTGAGAGCATTGAATTGGAGAAAAATCTGTCTGGCCCTGTTTATGAAATCGATACGCAGGAGTATGATATAAAAATTGATGGAGACTCCGGCAAGGTGTTAAAAAAACAACGGGATACGGATGATGACAGCGGCGATGATTATGATGATCGTGAGAATACAAGTGTAACGGTAACAGAAGCAGAAGCGAAAGCAGCCGCCCAAAAACAAGTAAAAGGCACAATTGAAAAAATAGAGCTGGATGACGGACACTATGAATTAGAAATCAGGGACGGCAAAACAGAAACAGATGTATGGGTAAATGGAACAACAGGTGAAGTCGTAATCGAGGAAGAAGATCTGGATAATTAATCCGGGTCTTTTTCATTTTTCCCTTGCTAAAAGAAGCTCTTCCCTGCTAATGTTAAAGACAACAAAACTAAATAAAGCAATCATTAAAAGTGCCCGGAGTTGCTACGTCCGGGATAATAGGGAAACCGGTGAAAGTCCGGTGCAGCCCCCGCTACTGTATGCGTGATGAACCTGCCTGAAACCCACTGGATTCTATCCGGGAAGGGAGGCAGAAGTAAAGTGATGCAAGCCAGGAGACCTGCTTTTAATGCTGAAACATCATTCTTCGGTGGGAAGAACGGGATGAATACGCATGGCTTTTTTTGGACAAGTCATTTCTTTAATGCGATTTTCTGCCCCTGCTTCTGCCGTAGAAGCGGGGGCTTTTTGCGTGCTTTAAAAAAGGAGCGGATAAAGTGGCAACATGGAACTTAACGAGTATGAGCAAGCATGTGCTGATTTGCAACGGGTCTACCTGTATGCGAAAAGGTGGCGAAGAAGTGACACAGGCAATCCGGAATGAAATTACCGAGCGAGATTTGGATGCATATGTACATACAACAAGAACAAGATGCAATGGACGCTGCAAAGACGGGTGTGTGGTTGTCGTTTACCCGGAAGCAGACTGGTATTTTGAAATGGACGAGCACCGTGCCAAAGAAATGGTCGCCTCGCATCTTGAAAACAACCAGCCAATAAAAGAATGGATTGCCTACGAGCGCTCAGGAGAAGGCATGCAGCTGCTGAACGGCCGCTTTAAGGGAACAGAAAAAGGAGAGAAAAAATGACGGGCACATTGTATGTTGTCGGCTTCGGACCCGGCCATGAAGATCATATTACCGATCGGGCGAAACAAGCGCTGAAAGAAAGTGATTACGTCATTGGATACAAAACCTACATGGAGCTTGTAGCCCCTTTGATTGAAGGAAAAGACGTTATTTCAACCGGAATGAGTGAGGAAGTAAGCCGGGCCCAGGCAGCGGTTAAGCAGGCGGAGCGCGGAAAAACCGTTTCTGTCATTTCAAGCGGTGATGCCGGTGTATACGGCATGGCAGGTCTTGTATATGAAGTATTGGCGGAACAGGGGTGGAAGCGGGATACCGGCATTCGTGTAGAAATTATTCCGGGAATATCGGCGATCAATTCATGCGCGTCTTTGCTCGGCGCCCCTATCATGCATGATGCCTGTACAATCAGCTTAAGTGACCATTTAACGCCGTGGGAGCTTATAGCGAAACGGATAGATGCTGCTGGCGCTGCTGATTTTGTGATTGCGCTATATAACCCGAAAAGCGGGCGGCGCACGAAACAAATTGAAGAGGCACAGCGGATTTTGCTCAACTACCGAAAGCCGGACACGCCGGTTGGGCTTGTAAAAAGCGCATACCGTGACCGGGAAGAAGTCGTGATGACGACACTTGCGGAAATGCTGGACCACGAAATTGGGATGCTGACAACAGTCGTAATCGGCAATTCAACGACTTTTTTCTATGATGGACTGATGATTACGCCGCGTGGATACACACGCAAATATACGTTAACAGAAGAAAAGCAGCCGCTGCGGCCGCATGAGCGGCTTCGCCCTGAAAACGAACCGTGGGCATTGCACGGAGGCCAAAGTGAAAAAAAGCCCGAGCTCAAAGAGCTTGGCCTGCAGGCGCTCGCCGCGCTGAAGCGGCAGAAGGCGGCACCGCCAGCTGTGAAAACAATCTTTGAAGCGGCGGTCAGCCCAGGGCTGGTAAACAAGCATTTTACACCGCAGCAGCTGATCGCTATATCTGAAGCAGCGGGCGAAAGGGGTACGATCGAATACACACCACATCATTATGTGCTGTTAAAAACCGAAACGAGTAACCCGCAGCCGATTATTGAAAAGTTGAAAGAAGCGGGACTAAGCCTTGCGCCAACCGGCGATGTTGTCACGATAAAAGCGTGTGACTTCTGCAACGGTGATAAAGGCGACGCGATTCCATATACCGAGCAGCTTGGACGGGAGATTGGCGGCCTCGACGTGCCGAAAGAGCTTCGTATTGGCGTGAATGGCTGCGGCATGGCGTGCTACGGTGCAGTGAACGAGGATATTGGCATCGTGTACCGTAAAGGAGCGTTTGACCTGTTTTTAGGCGCTAAAGTGGTCAGCCGGACTGCGCACCCAGGTGTGTATGTGGCAGAAGGCATTCCGCCGGAACGAGTTGTTCCGATGCTTACAGGAATTGTAGAAGAATACCGTGAATCCGGTCATCCAAATGAACGCTTTTTCAAATATTTTAAACGGGTTGGGGAAATAGAAGGATTTGCCCATCGAGATATGCCGGTGCCGGACGTTGAACCGATGCCGTGCGGAGAATAAGGGGGAGAAAGAATGAAAGCCGTACTTTTTGTTGGGCACGGAAGCCGTGACCCGGAAGGCAATGACCAAATTCATCAATTTGTGAAAGGATTTCTGCCGGATTTAAATCCGCTCGTTTTATATGAAACATGTTTCCTGGAGTTTGCGCGTCCCGATATCGCGGAAGGCATCGAGCGGTGTATAGCCCGGGGAGCAACTGAAGTTGCCCTCATACCACTTATGCTGCTGCCGGCGGGGCACTCGAAAATTCATATTCCAGCAGCGATTGACGCAGCAAAAGAAAAGTATCCGGGTGTGACATTTACCTATGGAAAGCCAATTGGCATCCATTATGAAACTTCTGTGATTTTAAAAGAACGCCTGAAGGATGCCGGCATTGATCCGGATGAAGCGGACGAACAGGATGCGGTGATTCTGCTTGGGCGCGGCGGAAGCGATGCAGATGCCAACAGTGACTTATGCAAAATTGCCCGTATTTTATGGGAAAAAACATCCTTTGAAACCGTTGAACCGGCGTTTTATGGTGTGACGAAGCCATCACTTCCCCAAGCGGTAGAAAGAGTTAAAAAGCTTGGCGCGAAAAAGATCATTATTCTGCCGTACTTTTTGTTTACGGGTGTGCTGATCAAACGGATCGAACAGGATTTGGCCCTGTTTCGTGAGCAATATCCAGAGTTGTCTTTCACGCTTGCGAATTATTTCGGGTTTCATCCGAAGCTTAAAGTCATTGTGGCAGACCGGATTGATGAAGCGCTGGGCGGTAAATCACTCATGAATTGTGATACATGCCAGTACCGGTTTGAAGCGGGTATTCACCATCACCATCATCATGACCACGATCATGATCACGACCACGGCCACGGCCACCATCATCACGGTCATGACCATGATCATGAAAAAGAGGCGATTCGATGATTTTCTTTTTGGCGGGGACAAGTGATGCCCGGGAGCTCGCTGTGAAACTGCAGGAAACGGGGCGCCCGGTTACAGCATCTGTAGTCACCCAGAATGCGTCAATTGAACTTGAAGCAGCGGGCATTTCAACGCGTGTGGGCCGGCTGGCCGGAGATGAAATGATGTCTGTGCTCGAAAAGGGTTATACGGCAGTCGTCGACGCCAGCCATCCGTTTGCCGAAGAAGCATCCCGAAATGCTATCGAAGCTGCCCAACGTGCCGGCATTCCTTATATCCGCTTTGAGCGGGCCGGCACGCAGGTTATTGAGCATCCGCTTGTCACACGCGTGGATACGTATGAAGAAGCAGCGGAAGCCGCACTAGAGCGGGGAGGTGTCGTGCTCCTGACGACTGGCAGCAAGACGCTGCAGGTTTTCACGGAAAAGCTGCTGCCCCACACGGATATCCGGCTGATTGCACGGATGCTGCCGCGCACGGACAATATGGAAAAATGCGCTGCGCTTGGACTGCCTCAAAAAAATATTGTGGCTATGCAGGGTCCTTTTACGAAAGAGTTTGATCTTGCACTGTACCGCCATTACGGCGTGACGACGACCGTCATGAAAGAAAGCGGCGCGATCGGCGCGGTAGCGGAAAAGATCGAAGCGGCCGTGTCGCTTGGTATCGAAACGATCGTCATTTCCCGGCCGCCGGTACAGTACCCAAATCAATGCGAGCAATTTGAGCAAGTGATCCACACATTAAATCGCCTGGAGGAAACGAAACATGGACTTTAAAACAACTTTTGTACCGGAAACAGTGAAACCAATGGAAATTGAATCGCTTAGTTTCTCGATTATTGAAGACGAGTTTGGCCCCCATGATTTATCACCGGAAGAGTTCGCTGTTGTACAGCGGGTGATTCATGCTTCTGCCGATTTTGAACTCGGGAAAAGCGTGCTGTTTCATCCAAAAGCCATTGAGTCTGGCATTCGCGCGATCCGGCAGGGTACGCGTGTAATTTGTGACGTACAAATGATTCAATCAGGCGTATCAAAACCGCGTATTGAGCAGTTTGGCGGTTCTGTGCATGTACATATCTCGGATGATGATGTGATGAAAGAAGCCAAAGAACTTGGGCTGACACGGGCGATTATCTCTATGCGTAAAGCGGCTGCGATTGGAGAAGGCGGTATTTACGCGATCGGCAATGCCCCGACAGCTCTCTTGGAAATTATCCGCCTCGCCAAAGAAGGCCTTGCCAAGCCTGATTTAATTATCGGCATGCCGGTCGGCTTTGTGTCGGCAGCAGAATCCAAAGAAGAACTGGCAAAACTGGATATTCCGTTTATTACGAATATTGGCCGTAAAGGCGGCAGTACGGTCACCGTGGCAGCACTGAATGCGCTGTCGCTGCTTGCCGTAAAATGAAGCCGGTCCCTGATAAGCCGCTTCGCACAGGATACACAACGGGTTCCTGTGCGACTGCTGCGGCAAAAATTTCGCTGCAGACGCTTCTTACAGGCCAGCCGCCCGAGTCGGTTTCTATTTATCTGCCGGCGAAGCAATGGGCTCACTTTACACCGGAATTTATCGAAGTAGGCGAGGGCTCTGTGAAAGCCGGCATCAAAAAAGATGCGGGAGACGATCCTGATATTACACACGGAGCTGTTATTTGTGCAGAAGTAAGCTGGACAAGCGAGCCAGGCATTGAGCTTGATGGCGGGGAAGGCGTCGGCCGGGCGACAAAGCCGGGACTCGACGTAGCACCGGGAGAAGCCGCGATCAATCCGGTGCCGCGCCGTATGATTACTGAAGCGGTTCAAGAGTTGCTTTTAGAAGCGGGGGCTGGAAAAGGAGTCCGCGTGATCATTTCCATTCCAGGCGGCGAGAAGCTGGCTGAGAAAACCTTAAATGCAAGGCTTGGCATTTTGGGCGGCTTGTCTATTCTAGGGACGAGCGGCATTGTCCGCCCGTTTTCAACCGCGGCTTTTCGAGCCAGTATTGTAAAGGCTATTGAAGTAGCCGTTGCAGCCGGCTGTAAGCACGTGGCCGCTACGACAGGCGGACGCAGTGAAAAATATGCCATGAATCATTTGCCGTATCTGCCGGAAGAAGCATTTATTGAAATGGGCGATTTTGTCGGCTTTACACTCAAGCATTGTAAACGGCTCGGTATTCAAAAAGTTACACTTGCCGGGATGCCGGGCAAATTTTCAAAGGTCGCTCAGGGCGTCATGATGGTGCACTCCAAAAGCGCACCGGTCGATATGAATTTTTTGGCGCAGATGGCAGAAGAAGCAGGCGCCTCCGAGAATGAAATTGAAGAAGTGCGGGCAGCTAACACAGCGACGCATGCAGCAGAATTAATGGCGGACTATCCGGCATTTTTTGCGCTTTTTTGCCGCAATTGCTCAAGAAATGCCGTTCAGGAAGTGCGCGGCGGCATGGAAGTTGAAACGCTGCTGTTTGCGATGAAAGGACAGCTTTTAGGAAAGGCGGAATACAGTGAGTAACGTACATATTATTGGCATTGGTGCAGACGGAGCGGAAGGACTGCACCCTCGCCAGCTGAAGCGTATTGAAGAAAGCCGGCTGCTTGTCGGCGGAGAACGGCAGCTGTCGTTTTTTCCTGATTTCACAGGGGAGAGGCTCGTGATTGGCGGGAATTTAAAAGAAGTAAAAACAAGGGTTCAGGACGAAGAAGGTCCAGTCGTGGTGCTGGCTTCGGGCGATCCGCTTTTTTACGGAATCGGAGCGTATCTGTCAGGGAGTACAGAAGCCGTGATTGAGCCGCAGCCGTCAAGTGTACAGCTTGCATTTGCCCGGATGAATGAATCGTGGCAGAATGCAAAAACGATCAGTGTGCACGGCCGTCCAATCACCGGGCTTGCCCAGAAAATTGACGGTGAAGAAAAAGTGGCGCTGCTGACAGATGAAACGCATTCACCAGATGTGCTTGCCCGCTACCTGCTTCGGTTTAACATGACCGAGTACGATGCATTTGTGGCTGAAAATCTGGGTGCGGCGGACGAACGCTGCCGTCATTTAACGCTTGAAGAAATGAGTGAAGCGTCGTTTGCTCCATTGAACGTAGTGATTTTAAAGAAAAACCGGCCATCGAAAACATGGACTACCGGTATTCCGGATGAGGAATTCAGCCAGCGCAAGCCGGACAAAGGCTTGATTACAAAGCGTGATATCCGCATTCTTACCATTGGCCGAATGAACATCCGTCCGGACAGTACCGTTTGGGATATCGGAACGTGTACCGGTTCCATCGCGATTGAAGCAGCTAAAATAGCCAGAAACGGTGCTGTTTTTGCCATCGAGAAAAATGAAGCGGACCTCGTCAATGCTGAAGCGAATTTTCAAAAATTTCGCACGGACGTGACGCTCATTCATGGAAAAGCGCCAGATGGATTAGAGGCTTTCCCTGATCCAGATTGCGTGTTTATGGGCGGCACGGCTGGTAATATGGACAAGCTTATTGACACGTGTGCGAAGCGGCTGAAGCCGGGCGGGACAATCGTATTGAATGCCGTTACGATTGAAAACATGTCAAAAGCCCATCAGTTATTCCGGGAAGCCGGCTTTGAGGTAGATATGGCTCTTGCTCAAGTGTCTTTGTCTAAGCCTATTTTAAATATGACGCGCTTTGAAGCGCAAAATCCGGTTTACATTATATGTGCTAAAAGAAAAGAGGAACAGTGATGACAGGTATCTTATATGGAATTGGTGCAGGACCGGGCGATCCGGAACTGTTAACGGTAAAAGCGTTTCGCATCTTGTCCGAAAGCAGGGTTATTGCGTTTCCGAAAAAGCGGTCTGGTGAAAAAAGCTATGCGCGTCAGATTATTGATGCTTATATTGATCCGCAGGAAAAAGACATGCTGGGTCTTGTTTTTCCGATGACGAAGGATCCGGTCATTTTAGAGCGTGAATGGAACAAAGCAGCAGAAGCCGTAGCGGAAAAACTGGAATCCGGCGAAAACGTTGCGTTTGTGACAGAGGGCGATCCGATGCTGTACAGCACATTTATTCACATGAAAAATGTATTACAAAAAAGAATGCCGAACGTAAAAACAGAAGTAGTGCCCGGCATATCATCAGTAAATGGAACTGCGGCAAGGCTGAACATTCCGCTTGCCGACGGAGATGAGCATGTAGCGATCATTCCGGCAACAAATGATCGCGACGCGCTGAAACAGGCAATTGAGACGCATGACTGTGTTATATTTCTAAAAGTCGCGAAGGTGGCAGCTCTTATTTCAAGTGTGATCCGGGAGCTTGGACTCGAGGAGTACGCCCATGCGGTCACAAAAGTTACATCCAGTGATGAAGTTGTCTGGACACTAGATGAATTTGAGCGGGCAGAACCGAACTATTTAACGCTGATGGTGGTGAAGAAAAAATGAAGCTGTTCATTGTGGGAGCGGGACCCGGCGCACCGGATTTAATTACGGTCCGCGGGATGAAGCTTGTAGAGGAAGCAGACGTGATTTTGTATGCCGATTCACTCGTTAACGAGGAATTAATGGCGGGCTGTAAGGAAGGCGCTGTTGTATTGAAAACGGCCGGCATGCATTTAGAAGAAATGGTAGAGACCATGGTCAATTACGTGAAGGAAGGAAAGACAGTCGTCCGCCTTCACACAGGCGACCCGGCTATTTATGGAGCGATCATCGAGCAAATTGCCCTCTTGAAAGAAGCGGGCATTGAAACCGAAATCGTACCTGGAGTCAGCTCCGTTTTTGCAGCAGCTGCGGCAGCTGGTGCGGAATTGACCATTCCGGATGTTACACAAACTGTTATTTTAACGCGGGCCGAGGGAAGAACGCCGGTACCAGAGAAAGAGCAGCTGAAGGATTTAGCCAAGCATGAATGTACAATTGCTTTTTTCTTAAGCGCAACATTGACCAAAAAGGTGACGCGTGAGCTGGTTGAAGCAGGCTGGCCGGAGAACACGCCGGTAGCTGTTGTATACCGTGCTACGTGGCCGGATGAAAAAATTGTCCGTTCAACGATCGCCGGACTCGATGCGGCGATGCGTGAAAACGGTATTCGCAAGCAGGCAATGATTTTAGCC
This sequence comes from Domibacillus sp. DTU_2020_1001157_1_SI_ALB_TIR_016, assembly GCF_032341995.1. Classification (NCBI taxonomy): domain Bacteria; kingdom Bacillati; phylum Bacillota; class Bacilli; order Caryophanales; family Bacillaceae; genus Domibacillus; species Domibacillus sp. DTU_2020_1001157_1_SI_ALB_TIR_016. Next base: position 2,476,784 of record NZ_CP135439.1, on the reverse strand, counting down.
GGCAAAGCGCTTGATCCGGACATTGGAAAATCGGGACATCGCTCGAAACTATACGATAAAACCTTTACCCACGGTTTCCGGAAGGGAATCAAGTCATGAAGGTTGCTATTGCCTCCATTACAAAACACGGAACCGAAACAGCACGCAAGCTTGCCGAGGAGATGCAGGCTGATTTATATTACATGCGGAAATTTTGCCGCGGTGATGAGGAAGAGCGGGGCATTACGCTGTTTGACGGTTCTGTCCGCCTTCAACTGCCAAAATTATTTAAAGAATACGACGGCATTGTGCTGATTATTTCACTCGGTGCTGTTGTCCGGATGATTGCCCCGATTTTAGGCGATAAAAAAACTGATCCGGCAGTGGTCGTCCTCGATGACCGAGCTGAGCATGCAATCAGCGTTCTTTCAGGCCATATAGGCGGCGCCAACGAGCTTACACACCGGGTGGCCGAACTGACAGGTGCCCGGCCGGTGATTACAACTGCATCCGATGTGCAAAAAACGATTCCGGTTGATATGTTTGGCCGTGAATTCGGCTGGAAGTTTGAATATGACCGCTTTTTAACGCAGGCGGCAGCTGCTGTAGTAAACGAAGAGCCGGTACTTGTCGTGCAGGAATCAGGAGAGCCGAACTGGTGGAAGCATGAGCGGCCGATGCCGGCTCATATCAAGACGGCGGCTTCGGTAAAAGAAGCACTTGAAATGCGGCACAATGCTGCTCTCATTGTCACCCACAGACTGCTCGATGCAGAAGAACTTGATGGGCTTCACTATCCTGTTGTATACCGCCCAAAATCAATCGTCCTTGGCATTGGATGCAATCGTGGAACAGAAGCGGAGGAAATTGAGCAGGTCATCGATGAGGCCCTTCGCGATCTTGCCCTTTCCAAAACAAGCGTTCAGTCCATTGCATCCATTGACTTGAAAAAAGATGAAGAGGGTATTTTGGCGGTTGCCGAAAAAAACAACTGGCCGTTTTTTACCTTCTCGCCTGAGCAGTTAAACAAAGCGCCGATGAAAGAGCGTTCAGAAACGGTGTTTAAGTATACCGGTGCGTATGGAGTCAGTGAACCGGCTGCTTATTTAGCGTCAAAAGGGGGAGAAGTTATTCTGCCAAAGAAAAAAAACGGCAACGTAACCATTTCGGTTGCCCTGATCGAATTTGGCACGAAGTAAAGGAGAGAAGAATAAGATGGGAAAACGAATCGTCATTGCCGGAACGGGCAGCGGCTCCGGCAAAACAACGGTTACGCTGGCGCTGCTTGGCGCTCTTAAGCAGCAAGGCCTTTCTGTACAGCCGTTTAAATGTGGACCGGATTATATCGACCCAACATACCATACGGTCATATGCGGGCGCGTTTCGCGCAACCTGGACAGCTGGATGGGAAATGCCGGCACGATCCGTGAGGTATTTTCTGAAGCGTCACGGGATGCCGATATTTCAGTGATTGAAGGCGTCATGGGAATGTTTGATGGAAAAGACCCACTCAAAGATGACGGCAGTACAGCTGAGATCAGCCGTCTTACAGGCGCGCCCGTACTGCTGGTCATTGATGCATCCGGCACGGCACGAAGCGCGGCAGCCATTGTTAAAGGATTTCAAATGATGGCACCTGGGCAGATCAAAGCCGTTATTGCGAATAAAACCGGCAGTGAAGGACACTTTCGCTTGATTGAGCAGGCAGTAAAGCAGGAATGCGGCATCCCGGTTATCGGCCATTTGCTGAAAATGCCTGGTGTCAGTGTGCCGGAGCGCCATCTGGGTCTTGTCCCGGCCGTTGAAAGAGGAGACCTGGCCGGCTTTTTCCATACGCTTGCAGAAGCGGCCCGAAAGACGGTTGACCTTGATGAACTGCTCCGCCTTGCAGAAGTGCCGGACCTGCCGCAGTCTGAAAACCGTTTATTTGAAAGAAAACAAGACAGCCATGTGACGATTGCGGTTGCAAAGGATGCCGCCTTTCACTTTTACTACGAGGAAAACTTGGAGATGCTTCGTACGCATGGGGCAGACCTTCACTTTTTCTCACCTCTTGCCGGCGAGACCGTACCCGAAGCAGCAGATGCTCTTTATATTGGCGGCGGATTTCCGGAGGAATTCGCACCCGTTCTCGCTGCCCAGTGTGAAGCACGGAAGTCTGTCCGGCGGGCTGTTGAGTCCGGTATGCCGACATTAGCTGAATGCGGCGGGTTTATGTATTTAACGGAAGAACTGATCACTGTTGATGAACACTCTTATCCGATGTGCGGCATTATTCAGGGGAAAACGGTCATGAAATCAACCCGCGCAGCCCTAGGCTACCGGGAATTAACCGCTTTTCCGGGTGCATGGATCCCAGAAGGCGAGAAGCTAAGAGGACATGAGTTTCATTATTCTGTGTTTGAAGGACAGGAAAAACCAGCTCCGGCTTTTCAATCCGGCAGCCGATTTGGGCAGAAGCCGGACGGCTGTATAGTGCATAATGCTGTTGCAGGCTATGCCCATCTTTATTTTCCGTCAAATACTGGAATCCCGGAAGCGTTCGTGAGAGCGGCCCAGACTTACCAGCGGAAAAAAGTGACAATCTAAAAAACTTGTACGTTTTTCGTCAAATTATGACAAAAACATAGCCATATTTTTACGAAACTATTGTATTAGAGTATCTCTTTGTTTACAATCATAAATGGAAGGTGCATCCAATATTATGTTTGATTAGGGGATACGTATGAACAAAAAAACGACCATCATTGCTTTGCTGTCAAGTTTATTTTTGATGCTCGCCATGGTACTGGTCAATTTGATTGTAACAGCCACTCACCATAACAAAACGGTGTGGGCAACAAGCACAGTAAAATCGTCTTATGAAAATATTAACATTAAAACGAAAGAAGCCCATGAAAAGAGGTATGATATCGCGATACAGTACCCTGTTTTTCAACAGGCTTCCTTAAATAAAAAAATTGAACAGTATGTAAAACAAAAAGAGTCAGGTTTTTTAAAAGAAGTCGGGAAAACCGATAGAAAAATGCGAAACGAGCAGCCTGCTTCCCTGCGGTTAACGTTTGAGCTTGTTCCAGACAGCAGCGGTATTTACTCGGTTCTTTTCAATGAAAAAACGTATATCACGGCTGAAAAAAACCGCATCTTGAATGAAACGTTTATCGTGGATACAGCAGCGGGCCTCCTTGCAAAGGCGCCGGACTTATTTATCAATCCGCAAAAAGCTTCAACGGCCCTTCATACACCTGTTTCGATAAACGAAGCTGGTTTGTATGTGAAAAATGGAAAAATGGTTTTTTTTAGTGATCGTAAAAAGCACGAAGGAAGTGTGCCGCTTCGCAAGGCAGTGCCGTTTTTAAAAAAGGAATGGCGGGACCAGTTAGCGGCAGAGACTGAGCCTCAGGCGGAGCCAGCCGGAAAAACATCTAGAAAAATTGCGCTTACGTTTGATGACGGGCCAAATCCGCAGAGTACAAAAGCGATTTTGGCTACGCTTAAAAAACATCATGCAAGAGCCACCTTTTTTATGCTCGGCAGTCGTGTGGAGCAATATCCGGAGCTCGCCGACCAAGTGGTGCAAGAAGGCCATGAAATCGGCAATCATTCTTTTAGTCACCGGAACCTGACTACACTCGATAAGCAGGGTATAGAAGAAGAAATTCGGCGGACAGCTTCAGCAGTAGAAGCGGCTGCCGGTGTTTCGCCATTGACGGTCCGGCCTCCTTATGGAGCGACAAATGACAGTGTAAATGAAGTGATTGGAGCAAAACCGCTGCTTTGGACCATTGACACCATGGACTGGAAATCGCACAATCCAAAAGCCATCTGCCGGATTGTCGAAAAAGAAGCAAAGGACGGTTCAATCGTGTTAATGCATGATATTCATCAAACTACTGCCCAATCGCTTGATGAAATCGTGTCTTTTCTGCAAAAGGAAGGCTATGAACTTGTCACAGTCAGTGAATTGTAAAGAGATCCGGCCCGGCGAAAGCTGAGCCGGATTTTGTGTTCATAAAGCGGAACATGATATGATAAGAAAAAAGACGGTTATTTTTTGAAAAACAGGAGGTGGATGCTCCGAGTTATCGGAGCCTGTCATTGGAGATTGTGAATTTATTGGGCATTGCTTTATTAATCGCCCTCACTGCTTTTTTCGTAGCTGCGGAATTTGCTATTGTAAAAATGAGAGCTTCACGCGTCGATCAGCTTGTAGCGGAAGGAAAACCGGGTGCTATGGCAGCGAAACGCGTTACAACCCGTTTAGATGAGTATTTATCTGCCTGCCAGCTCGGCATTACCATTACGGCACTCGGGCTTGGCTGGATTGGCGAACCGACGGTGGAAAAGCTTCTTCATCCGCTGTTTGAGCGTTTTGAGCTTGCTTCTTCTCTCGCTGCAGTTTTGTCATTTATCCTTGCTTTTACCATTGTTACGTTTCTTCATGTTGTAGTGGGCGAGCTGGCGCCTAAAACAGTCGCTATCCAAAAAGCGGAGGAAGTCACGCTGGCGCTTGCCGTCCCGCTTATATGGTTTTACCGTATTATGTATCCATTTATATGGACGCTCAACGGCTCTGCACGGTTTGTGACCGGATTGTTCGGGCTGAAAATGGCATCTGAACATGATGAGGTTCATACAGAGGAAGAATGGCGGATGCTGCTTTCTGAAAGTTACAAAAGCGGCGAAATCAATCAAACCGAACTGAAGTATGTAAATAATATTTTTGAATTTGATGAGCGCCTTGCAAAAGAAATTATGGTGCCGCGCACAGAAATGGTCAGCTTATCGATTGATGATACACTCGATGATGTTCTGGCTATTATCAGAGAAGAAAAATATACGCGGTATCCCGTTATTGACGGAGACAAAGACAATGTAATCGGCATGGTGAACTTCAAAGAAATTTTAAGCGTCGCCGTAAAAGGCAAGCCGCTTCCTAAAGTACAGCCGCTACGTCAATTTGTAAAACCCGTGATTCGCGTGTTTGAAAACATGCTGATTCATGACCTGCTTGTGAAAATGCAGAAAGAGCAGACACATATGGCAATCTTAATTGATGAATATGGCGGTACATCAGGTCTTGTAACGGTAGAAGACATTTTAGAAGAAATTGTCGGGGAAATTCGTGACGAATATGATACAGATGAAATTCCCGAAGTACGAAAAGTGAATGACAGCCATTATCTATTCAGCGCAAAAGTATTAATAAGTGAAGTAAATGCCCTGCTTGGCACCGAGTTAAATGATGAAGATGTCGATACGCTCGGCGGCTGGTTTTTAACAGAAAAAATTGATACATCCCTTCATGACATGCTCGAAGAAGAGGACTGGGTATTTACGATTATCGAAATGGAAGATCATCATATTTTATATATTGAAGCGAAAAAGCGCACATAATGGGCGCTTTTTTTCGTGGTTGTCCAAGAAATAGTCCGGGACAAGTTGCCGGAACGCTCAAAAAGGTGTAGGATAATAGGAATGAAACACGATGGAAAAGCAAAGGGAGTAAAAATAATGTCACGATATGAAGACGACAGCCTTGCCTTGCATACCGACCTTTATCAGATTAATATGGCCGAAACGTACTGGCATGATGGCATCCATACAAAAAAAGCCGTATTTGAATTATATTTTCGCAAGCTTCCATTCGGAAACGGATACGGTGTTTTTGCCGGATTAGAAAAAATTATCGATTACTTGGAGAATTTTCATTTTTCAGAGAGCGATATCGACTATTTGCGCGATATCGGCTACAAGGAAGATTTTTTAGCTTATTTAAAAAACATGAGGTTTACAGGCACGTTAAAAAGTATGCAGGAAGGTGAGCTTGTCTTTGCAAACGAACCGATTCTGCGTATTGAAGCGCCGCTGGCGGAAGCTCAAATTGTCGAAACCGCCCTGCTTAATATTGTGAACTATCAGACATTGATCGCCACGAAAGCATCTCGGATTAAACAGGTGCTTGGCGACGAAACGGCAATGGAATTTGGCTCGCGCCGGGCGCACGAGATGGATGCAGCAGTATGGGGAACGCGGGCTGCTTATATCGGCGGTTTTGACGCAACAAGCAATGTCCGGGCAGGGAAGCTGTTTGGCATTCCTGTTTCCGGTACGCACGCCCATGCACTTGTGCAAACGTACAAAGATGAATACACAGCTTTTCGCAAATATGCAGAACGGCATCGTGACTGTGTGTTTCTCGTAGATACTTATGACACGCTCAAGTCTGGTATGCCGGCAGCGATACGGGCTGCAAAAGAGCTGGGAGACCAGATTCGCTTCGTTGGTGTCCGCCTCGACAGCGGCGATATGGCTTATCTTTCCAAGGAAGCACGTAAAATGCTTGATGAATCAGGGTTTCCAAAAGCGCATATTGTGGCGTCCAATGATCTGGATGAATACACAATTATGAACTTAAAAGCAGAAGGTGCCAAAATTGATGTATGGGGTATCGGTACAAAGGTGATTACCGCGTATGACCAAGCTGCTCTTGGCGCCGTTTATAAATTGGTGTCGATTGAAGATGACAACGGAAGGATGACGGATACGATCAAGCTGTCAGCCAATCCAGAAAAAGTGACAACACCTGGATTAAAACGCGTGTACCGCATTATCAATAAGCTGAATGGCAAAGCGGAAGGGGATTATATTGCGATGGAACATGAAGATCCACAGCATGCCGAGCGGCTGAAAATGTTTCATCCTGTACACACCTTTGTCAGCAAATTTGTGACCAATTTTGAAGCGCGCGAACTGCATGAACCGATTTTCATCAACGGCACGCGTGTATATGACCTGCCCGATATCCACACGATCCGGAGCCGGACGGCGGATAACCTGTCGCTATTATGGAGCGAATACAAGCGGGCGCTTAATCCGGAAGAATATCCGGTCGATTTAAGCCAGGCCTGCTGGGATAATAAAATGAAAAATATTGAAGCCGTTAAAGCGCAGCCGCAGGAGCAGCTGTAACGGTCCGAAAAAGCGCCAAAATCGGCGCTTTTTTTCATGTAATCTTTGCCCCTGTAAAAAGCAGCGATTATAATGGAAGAAGGTACACTAGGAGGTGCGTCTCGTGAAGGAAGAATTAAGTGAATTTTATGATATCTTTACCGGCACTAAAAAAGATATTGAAAGTTTTATGGCAATACTCGATCCGGTTATTAACAATGCAAAAGATGACCACGAGCGGCTGTATTATCACCATATTTTTGAAGAAGAGGAACAGCGGCTTTCCAGGCTTGCCGAGTTGATCCCGCTGATTGAAACCTTTCAGGCCGGGCGGGGAGGCGAGTTCACACCGTCCAACAATACGTTCAACCGGCTGCTGCAGGAATTGAACCTTGAAAAGTTTGGCCTGCATAACTTTGTGGAGCATCTTGATCTTGCTCTTTTTCAATTTAAAGATGCGGAGCGCCAGGCCAAGCTGTCCCAAATGCGCGAATCCAATTATAAAAGTTATCAGTTTGTAAAAGAAAAGCTTGCCGGCATTAATAAACGCTTTGACACAGGATACACAGACCCGCATGCGCATCATGACGAGCATGGCGATCATTTAAACCATCATGCACACAGCGACCATCATTCCCATGTGCGTACATCGGCGGCGCTTACGGCAAAACCGGCAGGACCAAAGCGGACATTTACAGTAGGGTCCCTTATTTCAAAGTAGGAGGAAGAGTTGATGAGCAAATTACACTTATATCCAGACGCACCACTATCAGAGGCTGACTTTGATCAGCTGGAGCAAATTATGATTGAAGCGGCCAGAGGGCAATTAACAGGCCGGCGGTTCATTGAGTTATACGGCCCGCTTGGACGCGGCGTACAGAGCATTCACACAGACATTTTTTCTGAAAAAAGCGCAGCTCATATGGATTTGCAGGGATCGTTTGACACGGAAGTGGAATCATCCAAGCGCGTCAATTATACCATTCCTATGTTATATAAGGATTTTGTTTTGTACTGGCGTGACATTGAGCAGGCAAAAGCACTTGATATTCCGATCGACTTTTCCGCAGCAGCCAATGCAGCACGTGATGTGGCATTGCTCGAAGACGAAATGATTTTTCATGGCGCGGCCCAGTTTGACATACCTGGTTTAATGAATGTCAAAGGACGCCAGACACATTTAATCAGCAATTGGTACGAATCCGGAACCGCATTCCAGGACGTAGTGGAAGCACGTGGAAAGCTGATGGAGATGAACCATAACGGTCCGTATGCGCTTGTTCTGTCGCCAGAGCTGTATGCACTGCTGCACCGGGTACATCGCGATACAAACGTGCTCGAAATTGAGCATGTGCGTGAGCTTGTAACAGGCGGCGTTTTTCAATCGCCTGTTTTAAAAGGAAAAACAGGTGTGCTTGTGAATACAGGGCGTAATAATCTTGATTTGGCAGTATCGGAAGATTTCGAAACCGCTTATCTCGGCGAAGAAGGAATGAACCACCCATTCCGTGTATACGAAACGGCAGTGCTCCGGATCAAACGTCCATCTGCAATTTGTACATTCGCCGACCCAAGAGATGATGAATAGGGAGTGGACGGTCGGTTCGCTCATTCCAGGCAGGGAAACACGGCGTGCACCGCTGGAGCCGCCGGCCCGCCTGGCGGAAGAAAAACAGCCATCTCTCGATAAGCTGGCAGCAGCTGTTCAATGGAAGCAAAAAGAAGCCTCCTGCACTGTATCAGTCAAGCCGGGTATTACACTGCTCGATGCGGCGCTTGAACAAGGGTGCAGCATAGATTACAAATGCCGCAAAGGAACATGCGGCCGATGTGCTGTGGATATTTTTTCAGGAGAAACCTTTCTCTCACTTAGAAATGAAGCCGAACAAAAAAAACTCGGCGCTTCTTTGCGCAGGCTGGCCTGCCAGGCGGTCATGAGAGAAGCGTAAAAAAAACAGGGAAGCCGATTTGGCACCCTGTTTTTCACATAAAAAAAAGCCTTTTAACAAGGCTGGTTATATATTAAGCAAATTTTTTCGTATTGATGGCAACTACATTCGATTCAATCGCAAATGGCAAATGAACATGCCGCTTTTCCAGTTCGTCTATACTGACGTCCCGTACAAGCTTTAATGCTTCTTTTTTAAAGGAGTGAGTGACAAATCCTTCATTTACTTCACACAGCTTACGCAAGTAGCGAAGGGTTTCTTCTGTCATTAGTTCTCGAACGGCTCCATTTTGAAGCTGGCAGATCAATTTATGGCGAAGTCCCCGCATGACGCCGATTTGATCAACGTGTGCTGTAACGTTTTCGCCGCTATCTGCCACAAAGCTGAACGAAATGTATTTTCCCTGGGACAAATCAACATTTGTAAAAACCGGATTGGTATATGTTTCACCGGATGAAAGTGTAATCGACTCGGCTTCCGCAGCACCACCCAGCTTTCGGCTGTTGGCGATCACCATATGGATGTCTTTGAGTCCATGAAGCATTCCATTCATGCAGTCTCCCTCTTTCCATCGTCGTTCTTCTTTCATCTTAAAGGGAATGATAATCATTGTCAATAAGAAGTTAAGGAAGCATGAACTGCGTATTTTTGTACAGAATAAAAGAGCATTCCGCTTTACTAAATACTATTCAGAAAATTCGTTCTTTATGCAAAATCTATTCAGTATTCTGTAATAAAATGCAAAAAATGCGCATTTTCGATGAATATTCATGTATAAAAATAAACAAATGCATAAAAAATGATTGAGTTTTTAAAGCGGAAAGAGTATTATCGTACTATATAAAAAAATCAAAGGGGATTTTTACATGACCTATTCATTTAAAAAAGCAGCAGCCGCTATCATGGCCAGCACTGCTTTGCTGTTAGCAGCGTGCGGCGGCGGAGAAGAAGAAAAGGGCAGCAGTCCTTCTGAAGAGAAAAAGGTACTTAATGTTGGAACGGAAGCTACATTCGCTCCGTTTGAATTTATGGATAAAGGTGAAGTATCCGGATTTGACGTAGATCTTTTAAATGCCGCAGCAGAAGAAGCTGGCTATGACGTCAACATTCAAAATACAGGATGGGATTCCATGCTTGCCGGTCTTCAAAGCGGACAGCTTGATATCGGCATGTCAGGCATCACTATCACCGATGAACGTAAAGAAACATATGATTTCTCTGTTCCATATTTTGAATCTGTAACGATGATCGTCTACAAAGAAGGAACAGACATTAAAGCAGCGGAAGATTTAAAAGGAAAGAAAATTGGCGTTCAAAATGGAACAACTGGACAATTTGCAGCTGAAAGCATCGTGGGTGTAAACAACAATGCTATTTCAAAATATGAAACAGCCGCTCTGATGTTCCAAGCTCTTCAAAGTGGAGATGTTGAAGCTGTAGTAACAGATATTGCAGTAGCACTTGAATATGAAAAATCAAATCCGAATGCCGGTGTTAAAACGGTCACAGATGATCAGTTTGCAGCTGAATACTACGGTATTGCTTTCCCGAAAGGAAGCGAGTATAAAGACGATTTTGACAAAGCATTAAATACGCTTTACGAAAACGGTAAATACGCTGAAATCTACGAAAAATGGTTTGATGAAGCGCCAGATATGGAAACTTTAAAAAAAGCAGCGCAATAAAAAAACGGCTGTCCATTTCTTAACGGGCAGCCATTTTCTATGAAAGGAGAGAAAAAAATGGATTTTCGTTTTGATATTATCACAGATTATATGCCGTTTTTTCTGCAGGGCTTAAAAGTCACGCTCGGTGTTTCCCTTGCCGGTGTGCTGGCCGGGCTTGTACTCGGGCTTTTTATCGCGCTCGGAAAAATGTCAACTAATAGATGGATTCGTCTTCCCTTTAATATTTATATTAATATTTTCCGGGGAACACCGCTTCTTGTTCAGCTATTAATTATTCATTTTGGGATAGTACCGTTGTTTATGTCGCCTTCTAACCCCGTTGTATCTCTTGTGATTGGATTGTCTCTGAATGCGGCAGCATATATTGCGGAAATTTTCCGGGCAGGTATTCAATCTATTGATAAAGGGCAGATGGAAGCTGCGCGCTCTCTTGGGATGACGCGCGTGCAGGCGATGAAACTTGTTATTTTGCCGCAGGCGTTCAAGCGTGTAATTCCGCCGCTCGGCAATGAATTTATCGTGTTACTAAAAGAATCTTCACTTGGTTCGGTGCTGGCTGCGCCTGAACTGATGTATTGGGGCCGTGCTGCGGCAGGCCAGTATATTCGTGTATGGGAGCCGTACCTGACCGTTGCACTTATTTATCTTGTACTGACACTGTCACTTACCTACTTGATGAATTATGTTGAAAGGAGATTAAGCACTGATGATAAGCGTTAAAAACTTAAAAAAATCTTTTGGCGACAATGAAGTGCTGAAAGACATTTCCCTTGATGTATCACCGCAGGAAGTGGTAGTGGTTATTGGTCCATCCGGATCAGGAAAATCAACGTTTATCCGCTGCTTAAACATGCTGGAAACAATTGATGGCGGGCACGTAATCATTGATGGAAAAGATTTAACCGATAAGAAAACAAATATTAACGAGGTTCGGACAGACGTAGGAATGGTGTTTCAGCACTTTAACTTATTCCCTCACAAAACGATTCTTGAAAATGTTACACTCGCCCCCATCAATGTACGGGGGGTAAAAAAAGCAGAAGCAGAAGAAAAAGCGCGGGTCCTGCTGGCCAAAGTAGGTCTTGCCGAAAAAGCCTCTGCTTATCCGGATTCACTTTCCGGGGGACAAAAGCAGCGTGTGGCGATTGCGCGTGCACTTGCGATGGAGCCGAAGATCATGCTGTTTGATGAACCAACATCGGCTCTTGACCCTGAAATGGTCGGGGAAGTGCTGGAAGTCATGAAGCAGCTCGCTAAGGACGGGATGACCATGATTGTCGTAACGCATGAAATGGGCTTTGCCCGTGAAGTGGGTGACCGGGTTATTTTTATGGATAATGGCTATGTTGTGGAACAAAACGAACCGAAAGCGCTGTTTGATGCTCCTCAGCACGAACGGACGAAAGCCTTTTTAAGCAAGGTACTATAAAAAAAAGCCTCCTTTTAAAAGGAGGCTTTTTTTAGTGCTGGTAAATAAGCATTTCGATTTCTGTGCCTTCAAGCGTTTCTTTGGTCATTAAATCTTCTACGAGCCGTTCGAATGCCTCGCGGTTTTCCTCAATTAATGTTTGGGACCGTTCGAGTGCGACTTCAAACAGCTCATTCATTTTTGTTTCCTTGTCTGCCTGACGGAATGTCAGGGAAAAACGATCCTGGAAAATACCGGTATCTACCATGCGTTCTAAGATCTGTTTTGCCTGCTGAACATCACCGCTTACGCCAATTGAATGCTCACCAAGGTAAAGGCGCTCTGCTACCCCGCCTGAAAGAATCATAGCCACCTGGTCAATCAATTCGCTGGCCGTTGATAAATGAAGCTCTTTCGGCACAGGAGCAACATAACCAAGCGCTTGTCCACGCGGAATGATCGTAGCCTTGCGGACAGAGCCGGGCTTCGTGAGAGCAGCTACTAGGGCATGGCCGGCTTCATGAATCGCGACACGCCGCTTTGTAGCAGGGTCTGCAAGCGGCCGTGTTGTTGTGCCCAGAATGGTTCGGTCGAGCGCATAGTCAAAATCTTCTTTTCCAATCGTATCACGCCCGCTTCGAATAGCATTGCGGCTTGCCGTTTCAAACAGCGCTGACAATTCAGCTCCGGAAAAGCCGACGGTAGACTCTGCCAGATCCTGAAGCATGGCGGCGGCGTTGTCGGTTAATTTTCTTCCTTTAGCGTGAATATCAATAATTTCTTTCCGTCCTTTTGCATCCGGCAAAGTCACATGGAACGAGAAATCAATACGGCCGGGGCGGAGAAAGGCTTCATCAAGCATGTCGCGCCGGTTTGTCGCAGCGATAAAAAGAATGCCATCATTGTCAAGGCCGCCGTCAAGCTGGACCAGCAGCTCGGTCAGTGTTTTTTCGCCTTCCTCGCCGCCGTGTGTTTTCCGGCGCCCGGCTAATGCGTCAACTTCATCAATAAAAATAACAGCTGGTTTTTGTTTGCGTGCTTCTGTAAACAAGCTGCGCACACGCGATGCACCAACACCGACGAACAGCTCTGTAAAAGCAGAACCGCTTGATGAAAAGAAAGAAGCGCCAATTTCACGGGCAATAGCCTGAGCGAGCAGCGTTTTTCCTGTTCCCGGCGGGCCGTATAGAAGAATACCGCGCGGCGGTTCAAGACCCAGACGGGTAGACAAATCTCTTTCTTTTAAAATCGACAGCGTCTGCAGAATATCTTCCTTCATCTCATCGGCAAGACCGCCAACATCATTAAGCGTAATATCTGGAAGGGGGCGGGCCTGTGAAAGGCTGTTTTTCATCGAGTGAGCCACACCCATTCCCCCGCCTTTTTTTCGGTAAATGTAAAACCCAATGGCTGATGCTGTTAACAGAACAAGTACAATAATCCAGCTTTCATATGGATTGGCTTTTACATATTCATAGCGAATATTGTATGTTTTGTTCAATTGGTCAACCGCATCGCTTCCCGGAGAAATATAAGAAGTAAACTCGCCGTTTTGTGTGGAAATATGCAGCTTGCCGTCGGGATGCTCCTCTAGCTCAACTACTTTTCCGTTTTCTTTTTGAATAATAGATTCAACCGATGAAAACGGAACGACAGTCGCTTGATTCGTATCCCGTACATATAAAAATACAACGGCCGCTATGAGCAGCGAAAAAGCAATCGCTGCTTTCCACCACAGTCCGGGACGTGTTAACATCGACATCACACTCCCTTTTTAGTCTCTCTCTATTATAAGAGAAAACGAGATTCGATGAAAGCGGAAAACATTTCTGCTTCAAAACACTCTTGTTTTAAAATCGAATGGTGCGTGGTATGATAAGGAAGATTAAATTTAAAGGAGCGATTACTTTGGCGAAAAAAGGCTATATTCAAATGAAAGACGGAGCGAAAATCGAATTCGACTTGTTTCCGGAGGCAGCACCAGGTACAGTAGAAAACTTCGAGAAACTAGCGAATGAAGGATTTTATAACGGTGTTGTATTCCACCGTGTTATTCCGGGATTTGTAAGCCAGGGCGGCGATCCGACTGGAACAGGAATGGGCGGTCCGGGTTACACAATCAAATGCGAAACAGAAGGAAACCCGCATACACATCAGGAAGGGTCTCTATCTATGGCACATGCAGGAAAAGACACAGGCGGCAGCCAGTTCTTTATCGTTCATGAGCCGCAGCCTCATTTGAATGGCGTTCATACTGTTTTTGGCCAGGTAACATCAGGCATCGAAGCTGTAAAGTCTATGAAAAATGGCGATGTAATGGAAAAAGTAGAAGTATTCGACGTGTAATGATGCACTAAAGCCGGCTTTTGCCGGTTTTTTTATGGAAAAAATGAGTATTTCGGATGTGCAGTTGACGAGGTTCATACAACTGTGTAAAAATAAAACACATCATATATAAAAGCCTACTGGGGGTGCCTTCAGGCTGAGAGAGGAATGTCCTTAACCCCAATAACCTGATCCGGATCATGCCGGCGTAGGGAAGTAGCAATCACTGACGAAAAAACGGTTCAGCGTATTGCTGAGCCGTTTTTTGTATGAAGGAGGAAAAATCAGTTGTTTACCCCTAAAAAAATGGCGGTAATGTCTCTCCTGGCCGCAATTGGCGTTCTCGGCGCCACTTTTATCTGGTTTCCGGCAGGGGCGGCGAAAGCCTTTCCCGTCCAGCATGCCATCAATGTGCTGGCGGCCATTTTGCTCGGTCCCGGCCCGGCAGTCATCATCGCTTTTTTAATTGCAGCTGTTCGTAATCTATTAGGGCTTGGAACGATTCTCGCTTTTCCAGGCAGTATGATTGGTGCCGTTTTGGCCGGGTATGCTTATCAAAAATGGAAGAAGCCTTCTCTTGCCGCAGTGGGAGAAATAGCAGGAACCGGCGTGATCGCTTCGCTTGTAGCTGTACCGATCGCCAACTTATTTCTCGGTATGAAAGCAGCCGCATTTGCCTTTATGCCGGCATTTCTCATCAGCAGCGTGACAGGGGCCGTGCTTGGTCTTCTCCTGGCCGTCCGCTTGAAAAAAACAAGAATGTTTCAACGAAAGGATCATTTCTAATGAATAATCACGATGCAGCTCAGCTGCTCCAAAAAGTAAGAGCGGAAAAGCCGCTTATTCACAATTTAACCAACACTGTTGTGACAAACTTTACGGCAAACGGCCTGCTTGCACTGGGTGCTTCCCCGGTTATGGCTGATGCCGTGGAAGAAGCAGCAGATATGGCCCGTATTGCGTCTGCCGTTGTCCTCAATATCGGTACACTTTCAGCTTCTAAGGTAGAAGCCATGATTTTAGCAGGGAAAGCAGCGAATGAAAAAGGGATTCCTGTTTTGTTTGATCCCGTTGGGGCAGGAGCCACTCCATTTCGCACAGAAAGCGCCAAGCGCATTTTATCAGAGGTAAAAGTGGATGTACTGCGCGGGAATGCAGGAGAAGTTGCCGTGCTGTGCGGACGGTCCGTTGAAGTAAAAGGAGTAGACGGCGGCGGAAATGAAGATGTGCGCAAACTGGCAAGGGAAGCAGCCGAACTGCTGAACCTTACTTGTGTGATTACCGGCAAGGAAGACAGTGTGTTTGGGGAAGAAGCATATGCCATTCAAAACGGCCATCCTATTTTAACGCGCGTTACAGGGACAGGCTGTCTTCTTGGGGCTGTAATTGCTTCTTTCTGCGCGGTTGAAAAAAACTACGCAAAAGCAGCTGCAGCAGCGCTGTCCTTTTATGGTGTGGCTGCGGAACGTGCTGCCGCTGCGCCGGGTGCAGACGGACCGGGTACGTTTGCTGCCGGGTTTATCAATCAACTTTATCAAACAAGCAGCCAGGACATAATCGAAAACGGAAAAGTAGAGGTGCTTTAATATGACAGTAGCCAAAGCATTAACCATTGCAGGATCTGACAGCGGAGGCGGCGCTGGCATTCAAGCGGATTTAAAAACATTTCAAGAATTGGGTGTGTACGGCACGTCCGCTTTAACGGCTGTTACAGCACAAAACACACTCGGCGTACACGGTGTGTATCCGATCGAAGCTGAAGCTGTAGAAAAGCAAATTGAAGTGGTACTGTCAGACATCGGAGTAAATGCCGTGAAAACAGGGATGCTGTTTTCGGCTGGCATTATTGAAGCCGCTGCCTGGACACTCCGGAAATACGAGTGCCACAATCTTGTCATTGACCCTGTGATGATTGCCAAAGGGGGTGCCTCATTGCTACAGAAGGAAGCATCTGAAGCATTAAAAAAGGTTTTGCTTCCGCTTGCGCTTGTTGTGACCCCTAATATTCCTGAAGCAGAAGTGCTGACAGGAATGGCCATTCGTTCAGAAGCTGATAAAAAAGAAGCGGCAAAGCGGATTGCTTCTTACGGGGTGAAAAACGTCTTGATTAAAGGCGGTCATGAGGAAGGAGATCAAACATCCGACCTTTTATATGACGGGGAGGAGTTCCACATGTTTACCGGCCGGCGGATTGATACAAAAGACACTCACGGGACCGGCTGTACTTTTTCAGCAGCTATGACCGCAGAGATTGCAAAGGGTGCCTCTGTCCACGCGGCGGCTCAAACGGCTAAATCTTTTATTCAGGCGGCGATTGAAGACGGTCTTCATATCGGAGAAGGCCATGGACCGACTAATCATTGGGCACATCGCCAGCGGGGAGGACAGCTATGAGAAACGAGCAGCTGGCTGTGTATTTTATCGCCGGTACGCCGAACTGCCCGCGGCCGATTGAAACCATCCTGCAGGAAGCCATTGCCGGCGGCATTACGATGTTTCAGTTCCGGGAAAAAGGAAAGAATGCGCTCACGGGAGCTGCCAAAAAACAAACCGCGCAGCGCCTTCAGGCGATCTGCCGGGAAGCGGGCATCCCGTTTATTGTCAATGATGATATTGAGCTTGCCGTCGACATTGGTGCAGACGGTGTTCATATTGGCCAGGAAGATGAAGCGGCATCCATCGTACGTGAGAAGCTAAAAGGCGGTATTGTCGGAGTATCCGTTCATACGATGGAAGAATTTGAACAAGCGATAAAAGATGGAGCTGATTATGTCGGGACCGGTCCAGTATATGCCACCGCAACGAAAACGGATACCCGCCCGGTGGCAGGCACGGGCTTAATCCGCCGTATGAAAGAGCGTTATCCACAGTTTCCGGTAGTCGGTATTGGCGGCATTACGCTTGAAAACGCGGAAGAGGTCATCGAGGCCGGAGCCGACGGAGTATCTGTGATTACGGCCATCAGCCTGGCTGAAAATCCTGCTTCCGCTGCAGCACTTTTACAAAACAGCTTCTTATAAAAAAGCAAACCAGCAGGCCTTTTTTCGTGCTATGATAAGAAAAACGCATTTGGAACGAGGCCGGGTGAAGCAATGTACCTATTTATTATCAACCCGTCTTCCGGAAACGGACAGGCGGTTTTTTTGTGGAAAAAAGTTGAGGGTATTTTAAAAAAGAAACAGATTCCTTATGAAGCGCTTGTGGGAGGTTCGGACGTAGCAGCCCGTGAGTTTATTTGGAAGCGGATGAAAGAAAAAAAGATAAAAGCTGTGGGAGTGATCGGCGGCGACGGAACCTTTCACGCGGTTATACAGGACCTTGTTTACGCGGATACAGTGGCTGCTTTACTTCCGGCCGGGTCGGGAAATGATCTCGCCCGTATGTTTGGCTTGACGAAAAATCCACATGCTTTTGTAGAAGGCCTGCTGTCAAAAACTCCGCAGCAGATTGATGTGTTGAAAGTCAACAACAGCTTTGGGCTGACGGTTTCCGGTATTGGCCTGGATGCTCATATTGCCGGACAGGCAGCCCGGGCTTTTTATAAAAAAACGCTTCATAAACTTGGGGCAGGCGGCCTATCTTATAAGCTCAGCGCCCTTTCATCCATTATTCGCTACAAGCCATTTAAAAGCATTGTTACGATTGATGAGGATCAATACATATCAGACCACACCTGGATGATCGCAAGCGGCAATACGTCTTTGTATGGGGGAGGGCTTGTCATTTGTCCATATGCCCATCCTATTGATGGAGTAGCCGACGTTACACTTGTGCATACTGTGTCGAGAAGACGGCTGCTTTTTCGGCTGTTTCCACTTCTTATGAAAGGGGACCCGGTACTGCGTGCAGGGGTTGCCTATAAAAAAGGAAAAAGTATCATGGTTCAAACGAGCCGGCCGGTGCCGGTAATGGTTGATGGTGAAGTAATTGGCATGACGCCTGCTGCCATTTCTATTCAAGAAAAAGCTATTTATCTCATCATCACTACGTAACAAAATGAAACTTGTTTGCATATTAGAGCCGGGTTTTGGGTATGAAAAAAGGAGAAGATATGTGCACAAGCGAAGTGGAGGCGTAGGAATGGAAAAAATGAACCGTGGTATTTTAACAGCGCTGTCAGCGATCGGCATTGCGCAAGGGCTGAAAATCTTTACTCATAAAAAAGTAAGTGGCAATTGGGATGTAAAACAAGCCTTTACAACAGGCGGTATGCCAAGCTCTCACTCGGCCGGCGTGTCGGCACTGGCTTCTTATGTGGCTGCAAATAAAGGATGGCGCCACACGGAAACAGCATTAGCAACTGTTTTTGGTGTCATTGTAATGTATGATGCTCAAGGCATCCGCCGTCATACGGGAGAAATTGCCCAGCTGGTCAATGATCTTGAAGACAATCTTGCTAAATTTTCCGGTGAATTTCCGAGTTTTCAATACGTGCAGCGCGAAAAAGAATTAAAGGAATTGCTCGGCCACCAGCCGGTCGAAGTAGGGGCAGGCGCCCTGCTAGGCATTCTCCTGGGCATTGTCTCTGCAAAAATTGAAGACGGACTGCGAAAATCAGAACAAAAAAAACAAATTTACAATCGGCGTGAAATCAATCGGCGTAAACATCAATGGTAACGAAAAAAGCACCCGTCGCGGGTGCTTTTTTATTTGATTACTTGGAAAACAACATGACGGTTCATAACCGGTTTCAGCTTGAAAAGCACATGATGGATGATTTCCTTTTTCATCACAGCTGAAACGGCCGGTGAGAGGGTTAATGATTGAATAAAGCGTAATGCGTGGCATTCGATATAGTGGGTAATTTGTTCTTTATAAAATAAATCGCGCTTAACGATTTTTTCCTTTATTTCGTTTGTAAGCTGTATCGCAAATTGCGTAACAGAATACTCAACTCCTCCGTAAAATTCAGCTACTGTCATAGCTCATTCCACTCCTTCCTCCATTCCATTTGTCAATACTTCTATTTATATCTTAACACAAACTTTACAATAAATTAATAATTAAATGATATTTATTTACATTACCTTAATTTATATGCCATAAACAGTCTCATAGAAGAGTTTCTTTCAGACTGTAGACAAATTATGTTGATGACCGTGCACATGAATGGGAGGGAGCGGCGGCGTCCAGGCAGCTCCGCTTTCCATGGGGCAGGCGCTGAGCCCGGCTTCGCCTGGCGGCTGCACTGGTCTCAGCTGCCCGCTCGTCCCATAGGAGTCTGCGCCGCCCTCCCGCCGCCAAGTGGCTTGCAACAAGATTGTATAGCATGAATAAGGTCGTATCTTTCTGTTTAAAAAAGAGAAAATGTCTATTCAGTCCTCGCTCATTGGTCTTCAACACCACTTATCGGCTCTTTTTTAAAGCGAAAGATTTTGTCTACACACTGAAAAAAACCCCTAAATAGAAGGGGTTTTTTGATATAACAATTAAGAAAGTGAGATCGCTGCCGGCTTTACTTGAAGGGAAGAAAGCTGGTACGTTTTATGGCGGATTGCTTCAACGGAAACATGTTTTCGCGCAACGCCGGTATCCATCGCTGCCTGCGCGACAGCAGCAGCTACTTCCGGTGCTACACGCGGATCAAATGCAGATGGAATAATATATTCCTCAGAGCGTTCTTGATCACCTACAAGAGAGGCAATGGCAAAAGCAGCAGCCATTTTCATTTCCTCATTGATATCTGAAGCCCGTGTATCAAGCGCCCCTCGGAAAATGCCCGGAAAAGCTAAAACATTGTTGACTTGATTTGGAAAGTCAGAGCGGCCTGTGCCGATCACGCGTACACCGGCTGCTTTGGCATCTGCCGGCAGAATTTCCGGCGTTGGGTTGGCCATTGCAAAAACAATCGCATCCTGCTTCATCGTCTGAATCATAGCCGGTGTCAGTGCTCCGGCAGCAGAGACACCGATAAACACATCGCTGTTCTTTACCGCTTCCTCAAGCGGTCCGCTTACTTTATCCGGGTTGGTAAACGAAGCAATTTCTTCTTTAATCGGATTCATCCCAGCGGTCCGTCCCTCGTAAATCGCTCCTTTCGTATCACACATAATCATATTTTTTATGTTAAATGCCTGAAGCAGTTTAGCGATGGCTATACCAGCCGAACCAGCGCCATTAATGACAATTTTGATATCAGAAAAGGACTTGTCCACAATTTTCAACGCATTAATTAAACCGGCGGCTGTAACGATCGCTGTACCGTGCTGGTCGTCATGAAAAACAGGAATATCCATTTCTTTTCTGAGACGCTCCTCAATCAAAAAACAGTTGGGCGCTTTGATATCTTCTAAATTAATGCCTCCAAAGGATGAAGCAGTAAGTTTTACAGTTCGGATAATGTCTTCTGGATCGCTGCTATTAATGCAAATCGGAAAAGCATCCACACCGCCAAAATTTTTAAATAAAATAGCTTTCCCCTCCATTACGGGAAGGGAAGCATGGGCGCCGATATCTCCCAATCCGAGAACAGCTGAACCGTCTGATACCACTGCCACTGTGTTAGCTTTCATCGTATACTCATACAGATTTTCTGGGTTTTCGTGAATCTCAAGGCAGGGTTCAGCCACGCCCGGCGAATAAACAAGGCTTAAATCGTTTAAGTCTGTAACGCCCATTTTCGCTGCTGTTTCCAGTTTTCCTTGATAGTGACGGTGAAGGTCAAGTGCATCCTGACGTAAATCTTTCAATGTGATTCCCCTTTTCTGTTCAGTTTTCTGATTTTCATAGCAATGCAAACCGGAAACTGATTCAAATTTTCTGAAAATTTATTTTTGTATTGTATCGCTTTTCAGAAGGGTTGTAAATAGAATCGGGCAAAAAATGTCCCGATAAATAAAAGGGTTGTGTTCTTTTCTTTTTTCCTGTACATTTAGAAAATAAGATCAATTAAACAAACCTTATCAAGAGAAGCGGAGGGACTGGCCCGACGATGCTTCAGCAACCGGCCGTATCGGCAAAGGTGCTAAATCCAGCGGACTGACACCGTCCGGGAGATGAGAAGAAGTGTAAAAACAAGCCTTCTTCCATGGAGGCTTGTTTTTTTTATATTAAAAGGAGCGATAGAAATGACAAATATTGAAACAAAGCTTGCCCAAATCGGCAACCGTACAAACAATCCAACTGGAACAGTGAATCCGCCTGTTTATTTTTCAACAGCTTATCGCCACGAGGGAATTGGCATGTCAACAGGCTATGACTACGTGCGGACAGGAAACCCAACGCGCGAGGTTGTCGAAAAAGCGATCGCTGATCTTGAAGGAGCAGATGCAGGATTTGCTTTTTCATCCGGCATGGCCGCTATCCATACTTTAATGTCTTTGTTTGAGCCGGGTGATCATTTCTTAGTATCAGCTGACTTGTACGGCGGTACGTACCGCTTATTTGAAAAAGCCTGGAAAAAGTTTGGCCTCGACTTTACATATGATAGCTTTGAATCACTGAGTGAAACAAAAAAATTGGTAACCGAGAAAACAAAAGCGATCTTTTTGGAAACACCAACCAACCCGCTTATGAACGAAATCAGCATCAAAGACGTTTCTGATTTTGCAAAAGAACACGGCCTGCTGCTGATTGTGGACAATACATTTTATACTCCAGTGCTGCAGCGCCCTATTGAGCAGGGGGCCGATATTGTTCTTCACAGCGCCACAAAATATCTTGGCGGGCACAATGACCTGCTGGCCGGCTTAATTGCTGTAAAAGGTGAAGAACTGGCGGCTCGTGTTTTTGATTTTCAAAATGCAATCGGCGCCGTGCTCGCGCCATTTGATTCCTGGCTGCTTGTCCGCGGCATGAAAACGCTCAGCCTGCGTATGAAGCAGCATACAGAAAACGGTCGAAAAATTGCGTCATTTTTGGAAGAGCATGATGATATTACAGACGTTTTATATCCGGGACAGGGCGGTATGCTGTCATTCCGCTTACAGTCAGAAGAGTGGGTAAATGCATTCCTGCAAAACTTGCAAATTATTTCCTTTGCGGAAAGCCTGGGCGGCGTAGAGAGCCTTATGACGTATCCAGCCACACAAACCCACATGGATATACCGGAAGAAATCCGTGTCGCAAACGGCGTCTGCAACCGGCTTTTACGTTTTTCAATCGGGATCGAGCATGCGGAGGATTTAATTGCAGATCTCAAGCAGGCATTTCAAAAAATGAAAGGATGAACAACGAGTTGAGCGATTATACATTTCAAACCAAATTACTTCATAACAATCATAAATTCGATCCGAATACCGGCGCAGTCAGTGTGCCGATTCAGCATGCATCTACGTTTCATCAGTCTGACTTTGATTCATTCGGCCAGTATGATTACAGTCGGTCCGGCAATCCGACTCGTGAAACACTCGAAGCAGCAATTGCTGAATTGGAAGGCGGCGTGCGTGGTTTTGCTTTCGCTTCCGGGATGGCGGCTATCTCTACAGCGTTTATGCTTTTATCAAAAGGCGACCATGTAGTGGTGACAGATGACGTATACGGCGGCACGTTCCGAATGGTTACATCCGTGCTCACACGCTTTGGCATTGAACATACATTTGTCGATATGACAGATCTGGATGCTGTCGCTAAAGCTATTCAGCCGAATACAAAAGTGCTTTACATGGAAACGCCATCTAATCCGCTGCTCAAAGTAACCGATATTGAGGGCGTTGTGAAACTCGCTAAAGCGAATGGATGCCTGACATTCTTAGATAACACTTTTTTAACTCCTTATTTGCAGCGGCCCATTGAGCTTGGTGTAGATCTTGTTCTTCATAGTGCAACAAAATTTTTATCCGGGCACAGCGATGTGCTGGCCGGTCTCGCTGTAGCAAAAGATGAAGAATTAGCTGCTCAATTTTATGCTCTCCAAAACTCATTTGGAGCGGTGCTTGGCGTTCAGGACTGCTGGCTTGTGCTGAGAGGATTAAAAACATTATCAGTCCGGATGGAGCAGTCACAAAAAGGGGCAGCTGAAATTGCTCATTACCTCGCTTCTCATCAAAAAGTAAAGCATGTGTATTATCCAGGTCTTGCTGAGCACCCAGGCCATTCCGTTCACTTCCGCCAGGCAGCAGGCGGCGGCGCTGTGCTGTCATTTGAATTAGAAGATGCAGATGCGGTACGCCGTTTTACTGCCCGCGCAAAAATTCCAGTTTTTGCGGTTAGTCTTGGTGCGGTTGAATCCATTTTGTCATACCCGCCAAAAATGTCCCACGCTGCTATGCCGGATGCAGAACGGGACAAGCGTGGCATTCGAGACGGGTTGCTGCGGCTGTCGGTTGGACTGGAATCTCCAGATGATTTAATCCGAGATTTCGAACAGGCTTTTCAAGATTAATGCAAAAAAAAACGTCATCCTTTTAAAAAGGATGACGTTTTTTATTAAGCATGACGCATTTTTTTAAGGATAAAGCTTACAATGGCAACAAGGATGACAGCGCCGATTAAAGCTGGAATAATGGCCATTCCACCGATGGTTGGTCCCCAATCACCGAAGATTGCGCCGCCAATCCATGCGCCAATAATACCTGCAATAATGTTGCCGATGATTCCGCCTGGAATATCCTTACCTAGAATAAGTCCTGCTAACCAGCCGATGATTCCACCGACAATTAAGAAGATAATAAAGCCCATGATGTTTTCCTCCTGGTAAAGTTATTTGTAATGCTTTGATGGTTTATGTATTCCCGATATCAAATAGATCAAACCAAAAAAATGAATAAAAATTAATTGGCAATATTTTCTTAGTCAGGACAAAAGAAAAAGAAAGAGCAATTGCTCTTTCTTTAGTATTTCCGAATGGCAAAATCACATTCACCTTCGAGTGCTTTAATCAGCGGGCAGAACCCGCTCGCTTCATCAATTACACGCTGATCAAGCAGTTCATTAAACCGGCCTCCGTAAAATTTCACATGAAGCATAATGCTGAGACGGTGGCCGCCCCTCTCAGGGTCTTTCAACACATCAACCTGTGCAGCAACATCAGCAAACGTTTCATCTGCATGATCATCAATGCCCGCAGCCTGCTGCACAGCGTTTTGATAGCAGGCGGCAATAGAAGCACCAAATAACTCAAGGTAGTTTGTCCGCAGCTGTCCTTGGCCGCCTAATATGGATGGCGTGGTCAGCTCAAGATTCAGCGGGCCATCCTCAGTCCAGACACTTCCTTCCCGTCCGCCTTTTGCATTGACGGTCACACTGTAGACCGGCTCCATTAAAGATCGCTCCTTTTCGGGTTAGATTTCGTTTCTTCTATCATTTCCCCGTGAAAAGAAGCGGACAAACCATTACAAAAGCATACCGGCAATTGCAGCACTAAGCAGGGAAGCAAGAGCGCCTGCTATAACTGCTTTCAAGCCGAGGCGGGCAATATCAGCACGGCGGGACGGCGCTAAATTGCCGAGGCCGCCAATTAAAATAGCCATTGAAGATATATTGGCAAACCCGCAAAGAGCGAAGCTGATAATCGCGACTGTTTTTGGAGTCAAGCTGTCAATTTGCGGCCCAAAGCTGGAATAAGCAACAAACTCATTTAAAACCAGCTTTTGTCCAATAAAGCTGCCAGCTGTGACAGCTTCATGCCACGGAACACCGATCGCAAATGCAATAGGCGCGAAAAAGTAACCGAGAATCATTTCAAGTGAAAGGCCGTTCAAGCCGAACCAGCTGCCAACCCATCCGAGCAGGCCGTTAAGCAAGGCAATAATGGCAATAAACGCCAGCAGCATAGCGCCAATATTCAAAGCCAGCTGAAGACCGACGCTGGCTCCTTTAGCAGCTGCATCAATCACATTTACCGCATCTTCATCTGATTCCATTTTAAATTCTTTTGGTTCAGGCACATCAGACGTTTCCGGAACGAACAGTTTTGCCATGACAAGTCCTGCTGGGGCAGCCATAAAGCTTGCGGCAAGCAGGTATTCAAGAGGCACGCCAAGAAGGGAATAACCAATCAAAACAGAGCCTGAAACCGATGCAAGCCCGCCTGTCATAACCGCAAACAATTCTGATTCCGTCATTTTCTGAATATAAGGTCTTACCACAAGCGGCGCTTCTGTCTGACCAACAAAAATATTAGCGGCAGCCGACATGGATTCTGCTTTTCGGGTGCCAAGAAGAGACGAAAGAAACCCGCCAATGATTTTAATGAAAAACTGCATAATGTTTAAATAGTACAAAACAGAAATCAACGCTGAGAAAAAGATGACCATTGGAAGAACATTTAAGGCAAATACAGACGTGATGCCAGACTGTTCTGTATACAATCCGCCAAATAAAAAGTTAATTCCATCATTTGCATAGCCGGTAATGGCATTGACGATTTCAGTCAGCTTGAGCATCATTCTTTGCCCAAAACTCCATTTTAATACAATAAATGCAAAAGCAAGCTGGAAAGCAAGCCCGCCCAGCACAGTTCGCCAGTTGATACGCTTTCGATCGGTTGAGAAAAGAAACCCGATCCCTAATACGGTAAAAATTCCAAATAGTCCCCAGAGGAACGACATTTTAAACACTCCTTGAATTTTCTTTACACATCCACATCTGACTAGTTTATAATTAACAGCGTTGGCGATTCAACTGTTTGGAAAAAGACGCAACATTAAAATAATACTTACTTATATAGCTTATCTGATTTAACAGAATATAAATGTGTAAGGAAAGAAAGGAAGAACAGAATGGCATCATTTAAAGAAGATGTATTATCAAGACGAACGTTTGCAATTATCTCTCACCCGGATGCCGGGAAAACGACAATGACAGAGAAGTTGCTCCTATTCGGCGGTGCAATCCGTGACGCCGGAACGGTAAAAGGAAAGAAAACAGGCAAATTTGCTACATCTGACTGGATGGAAATCGAAAAGCAGCGGGGAATTTCCGTAACCTCTTCTGTTATGCAGTTTGCTTACGAAGGGTACAATGTAAACATTTTGGATACACCGGGTCACCAGGATTTCTCGGAAGACACGTACCGGACGCTGATGGCGGTTGACAGTGCCGTAATGATTGTCGATGCGGCAAAGGGGATTGAAGCCCAGACACTCAAATTATTTAAAGTATGCCGCATGCGCGGTATTCCGATTTTTACGTTCATTAATAAATTGGACCGCCAGGGGAAAATGCCGCTTGAACTGCTGGAGGAGCTTGAAGAGGTGCTCGGCATTCAGTCTTATCCTATGAACTGGCCGATTGGCATGGGGAAAGAGTTTTTTGGCATTTATGACCGTTATAACAAGCGGGTTGAGCAATTCCGTACAGAAGAAGCGGATCGTTTTTTGCCGCTTGATGAAGAGGGGCATATTGCGGTCGACCATCCTATTAAAGAATCTTCTCTTTACACAGAAGCGATGGATGATATTTTACTGCTTGAAGAAGCAGGCAATGAGTTTTCGCGGGAAAAAATTAATTCAGGTGAATTATCACCCGTCTTTTTCGGCAGCGCACTCACAAACTTTGGCGTACAGACCTTTTTAGAAACGTATCTCCAGTTTGCGCCGCCGCCACAGCCGCGCAACGCTGATGCAGGTGAAATTGACCCGCTGAACGAACAATTTTCCGGCTTTATTTTTAAAATCCAGGCGAATATGAACCCGGCTCACCGTGACCGGATTGCTTTTCTGCGTATTTGCTCCGGCAAGTTTGAGCGCGGCATGGCGGTTACACTTGCCCGGACAGGAAAAACAACAAAGGTGTCCCAATCCACACAATTTTTAGCGGACGACCGCAGTACGGTCAATGAAGCGGTTAGTGGGGACATCATCGGACTATACGATACAGGAACGTACCAAATTGGCGATACCCTTACAGGCGGCAAGCCTATTTTCCAATTTGAAAAGCTGCCTCAGTTTACTCCGGAGCTGTTTGTAAAAGTAGCAGCGAAAAATGTGATGAAGCAAAAAAGCTTCCATAAAGGAATCGAGCAGCTTGTACAGGAAGGCGCCATTCAAATGTATAAAACGGTCCGTACAGAAGAGTATATTCTCGGGGCTGTCGGGCAGCTCCAGTTTGAAGTATTTGAGCACCGGATGATCGGCGAATACAATTCAGAAGTGCGCATGGAGCCAATCGGCCAAAAAATTGCCCGCTGGATTGAAAACGAAGAGGATATTACCGATGCCATGTCGTCTTCGCGCAGCACGCTTGTGCGCGACCGTCACGGCAAGCTTGTTTTCTTGTTTGAAAATGACTTTGCGCTCCGCTGGTTCCAGGATAAGCATCCAAATATCCGTTTGTATAACTTAATTGGGTAAAAAAAAGCCTCGTCTATCGAGGCTTTTTTTATTTTAACGTGTTCGATTTGGTCAGAAAGCCATTCATTCGGTATAGTGAAAGAATAGCAATTCCGTAAAAAGGAGGAAATGGATTGAAGATAAGCAAGTTTTCGATTGAACGGCCGGTATTCACGATGGTTATTATGTTTTTAGTCATTATTCTTGGGATCGTTTCACTTTTGCGCATTCCGCTTAAGCTGATTCCGGATTTAAATCCGCCCATCGCGGTTGTTGTGACAACCTATGAAGGAGCGGGTCCGACGGAAGTCTCCGAAAAAGTGACAAGGCCGCTTGAACGAAGCCTGTCAACGCTTCCGGGAATTGAAAATATCTCTTCCACTTCTCGGGAAGGTTCCAATTTTATTTTACTTGAATTTTCCTGGAGTACGAATATTGACGATGTCCAAAACGATGTACTACAGCGGATCGGTCAAACGCCGATGCCGGAAGGAGCGGGGGAACCTCAGTTTCTAAAGTTTGATCCATCGCAGTTTCCAATTATTCAGCTATCTCTTCAGTCAGACGGAAAAGCGGATTTGAAGGGATTGACGGAAACACTGCAGACGGATTTGTCTGCTGTAGAAGGGGTCGCGAATGTGTCTGTAACAGGGCTTACAGCAGATGAGGTAATAGTCGGTTTAGACGAGGAAAAAATGAAACAATATGGCATTGATCAGTCAACAGTCGTTCAGCTGATTGGAGCAAATAACGTCTCACTGCCCGGAAGTACTGTGGAGGCGGATAATAAAACATTGACGACACGTGTTATCAGCCAGATTACCTCTTTAGACGATATCAAAAACTTGACTGTATCAGTCAATCCGCTCACTGGAGAAAAAGTAACCATTGCCGACGTAGCCTCCGTTGAAAAAAAACCGCTTAATGAGAATACAATCACACGGGCTAATGAAAAACCGGCTGTGCTGCTAAATGTTTTGCAGGAGTCAAACGCAAATACCGCTGAGGTGTCTGAAGGGTTCCAGGAAAAACTGGATGAGCTGCTGGCAAGGGATGAGTACAAAGGAATTAAAGCAGACATTTTATCAGATCAAGGAGATTATATTCGCCTGGCCATCGGTAATATCGCAAATTCTCTCTTTGTAGGCGGCGCTCTTGCGATGGCGGCATTATTCTTTTTCTTGAGGAATGTAAGAAGCCCGTTGATTATTGGCGTGGCCATTCCTTATTCCGTGATCGTGACGTTTGTTCTTATGTTTCTGGCAGGGTTTGATTTAAACATTATGACGCTCGGCGCACTCGCTCTTGGGATTGGGATGCTTGTCGATAATGCGATTGTCGTCATTGAAAATATCTATCGTCACCTCTCAATGGGAAAGGATCCGAAAACGGCTGCTTATGATGGCACAAACGAAGTAGGCGTAGCGATCACTGCTTCTACGCTGACAACGGTCGCGGTGTTTTTGCCCATTATTTTTATCTCAGGTATTTTAGGACAAATTTTAAAAGAGTTTGCTTGGACCATTTCATTCAGCTTGTTTGCTTCGCTTGTTGTAGCGGTTACCGTCATTCCTATGATGGCCAGCCGATTTTTGACCGCACTTCCGCCGGGTGTAGAAGAAAAGCGCCAGCAGTCCCGCCCGCTTTTATTGCTTGAAAGGGGGGTCAGGTGGTCACTTGCACACCGCGCAACTGTTTTAACGATTGCATTTATTCTTTTTGCAGCCGGAGTATTCGGTTTAACAAAAGCTGGTACACAGTTTTTGCCTCCGACAGACGAAGGGTTTGTCACGGTTGAAGTAGAAACAGAAAATGGCACCTCATTCAAAGAAACAGAAAAAGTGGTACAGGCCGTTGAAGATGTTATGGCAGAAAAAGAAGATATTCAAGTTTATGTCAGCTTGATTGGCTCTACGCAGGAAAGCTCATTTGGTGGAACCAATTCGTCAAACGAAGCAGAAATGTATGTGAAAATGAAAGAAGACCGCGGCCGCTCTATTTTTGATTTTGTAGATGAAATAAAGCCCGAGGCAGAACAAGCTGCCAAGCGTATCAACAAAACGGCAGAGGTCACTTTCAACCTCCAGTCAGCGTCTGGAACCGCACCACAGACATTAACCTTTAACGTGCGGGACATTCATCCCGACCGGCTGAACAAAGCGATTGAACCTATTCAATCCGAAATTGAACGTATTGATGGTGTAACTGATGTACGGACGGACCGTGACGAAACCATTCAAGAGGTGCAGATGACGGTAAAACGGGAACAAGCACTTCAAGCGGGGCTCGCACCGGCGCAAGTAGCCCAGGTTGTGAACAGCGCAACCCGTGGTGTGTTTGCAACTCAATTGATTGAAGAAGGCTCATCAGAAGTAAAAACGGTTTACGTGCGCTATGACGAGAATGTAACGAAAAATATAAACGCTTTAAGAGATATGCAGGTGAAGACACCATCAGGAAACTTTGTTTCACTGGAAACCATTGCTGATATTCAGTTGGAAAACGGGCCTGTGTCCATTCGACGCATTAAAAGTCAGGATGCGGTGCAGTTTACAGTCACTTATTCGGCTTCACAAAATTTAGGTGATATTTCTTCAGCAGCAGATGAAAAAATCGCCGGCTTAAACCTGGCGGACAGCACGATCGTATCCTACAGCGGTGATCAGGAACTGCTGGATAATTCAAAAGGTGATATTGTGACGGCAATGGTGCTGGCCATTATCCTTGTTTATATCGTGATGGCTGCCCAGTATGAATCCTTCAAGTATCCATTTGTGATTATGTTTACCGTTCCGCTTGCGGTGATTGGTGTGGCTTTGTCTCTTCTTTTAACAAACCTTCCAATCAGTGTGCCGGCTATTATCGGTATTTTGATCCTTGTCGGTATTGTGGTAACCAATGCGATTTTGATGGTGGATTACATTTTGCAGCAGAAAAAAGATGGATTGTCCGGTCATGAAGCCGTTGTTCAATCTGTTAAAGACAGAGTGCGACCGATCTTAATGACTGCTTTAACCGCCATTCTCGGGTTAATTCCCCTCGCATCTGGAATCGGAAGCGGGACGGAGATCAACCAGCCTATGAGTGTTGTTGTAATCGGCGGTTTGGTTTCTAGTACGTTTTTAACGCTTTTTGTTATTCCGGTTGTGTTTAGTTTTTTTGATCG
Organism: Domibacillus sp. DTU_2020_1001157_1_SI_ALB_TIR_016; assembly: GCF_032341995.1. NCBI lineage: Bacteria > Bacillati > Bacillota > Bacilli > Caryophanales > Bacillaceae > Domibacillus > Domibacillus sp. DTU_2020_1001157_1_SI_ALB_TIR_016. The sequence continues at coordinate 2,446,107 of NZ_CP135439.1, read as the reverse complement.
GGGGACAAAAAAAGAAAAAAGTTTACAAACTAAAAAGAATTGAATATACTAATAGTGTGAAAAATAAATTTCTTTGACGAATAGTCGAAGGGGAGTAGCGTTAGGTGCAAACCTAAAGCAGCGTCGTCACTTCATGGATTTATCCATCGGCGCTGCTGGCATGAAGAAGACCACACATGCTTAGCGAGACCTTTGTCTGTAATTTTTATTACAGGCAAAGGTCTCGCTTTTTTTGTTTTCTTTATGCCCGCTTCCAAAAAAGATATTGGAAGGAGATGGGCAAATGGATACAGCTTTATTACTGGAGTATGCATGGGTACTCGGAGTCCTGATTATTTTGGAAGGGATTTTAGCAGCAGACAATGCTGTCGTCATGGCGGTTATGGTCAAACACCTGCCGAAAGAGGAGCAGAAAAAAGCACTGTTTTACGGATTGATGGGCGCTCTTGTTTTTCGTATTGCGGCACTGTTCCTTATTTCGTTTCTCGTACAAGTATGGCAGGTACAAGCGATTGGCGCTCTTTATCTGTTCTTTATCTGTGTCAGTCATTTGTACAAAAAGTGGAAAGAAGACAGAAAGATCGAAGGACATGGACTCGAAAAGGATTTGCGCGGCTCTTCTTTTTGGATGACGGTCTTAAAAGTAGAAGTGGCGGATATTGCATTTGCCATTGATTCGATGCTGGCGGCTGTAGCATTAGCCGTTACGCTTCCGGAAACAGGCTGGGGCCAGATTGGCGGCATTGATTCCGGGCAGTTTTTGGTGATGTTCCTTGGCGGATTTATCGGTGTGATTATTATGCGCTTTGCGGCTACCTGGTTTGTCCGTCTTCTGCAAAAATATCCAACACTCGAAACAGCTGCATTTTTAATTGTCGGCTGGGTCGGCGTGAAGCTGGCAGTCTTTACATTGTCTCACCCGTCCCTGGCAGTGCTGGATGAGCATTTTCCTGAATCAAAACCGTGGAAGCTCGTTTTCTGGGGTGTTCTCCTTGCAATTGCTGCAGGCGGTTATTTAGTTGCCCGCGCGAAGGGGCCTGAAGAAAGCAGTGAAAACGCCAGCGCTTAAAGCAAAAAACTTTAAAACACATCGAATGTCACAGTTCGATGTGTTTTTTTGTTTGAAAACTATGTTTTAGGCGTATAGATAGAGACGGATAAGAAAAAGGAGACACAGCTATGGATTTAAAATCAGGAAGTGTGTACTGGCCGGAAACATTGAGAGAAGCGCCGGTTTATTCATCTGTAAAAGAGGATATAGAGTGTGATGTTGTGATTATCGGTGCAGGTGTATCAGGCGCCTGTACCGCTTATGAATTAAGAAACACAGGCTTTGACGTCGTGCTCGTTGAAAAACGGACAGTGGCCGCGGGAAGCTCAAGCGCGAACACAGGATTACTGCAGTTTGCCAACGACCAGCTTTTGCATGAAGCGATCCGTTCATTTGGCAAAAGGCCAGCCGTTGATCATTATTGGCGCTGTTATGATGCGATCCGCTATCTTCAAAACGATATCGTCCCGTCGCTGCCGATTGATCCGGACCTGGTCATGCGCAGCAGTTTATTTTTCGCGAGCAGTGAAGAAGATATCGGCAAAATACAAACTGAATATGCTGCTTTAAAAGAAGCCGGGTTTGATGTTGACTATGTGGAAAGAGAGGAAATGAAAAAATGGGTTCCTTTCAGCCGGCCGGCCGCTATTATCGCAAAAGGCGATGCAGAGGTTAATCCATTCAAGCTCACACATGGACTTGTAAGGGCGGCTGCCGAAGAAGGGGTCCGTGTATTTGAGCAAACAGAAGTAAGTTTAAAAAAAGCGGATGAAGCCGGTGTCGTTCTGCGAACAGAGACCGGCCATTTACTTAAAGCGAAAAAAGCCATTTTTGCCCAGGGGTATGAAACGCAGGAAACGGTAAAGGACCCAAATGCAGTCGTTGAAAGCAGCTATGCGATTATAACGAACCCAGTAGAGGATTTATCGTTTTGGAAGGATGGCGTTATGATCTGGGAATCCAACCGCCCTTACTACTACGCCCGGACAACAGCAGACCGGCGCATTGTAATCGGCGGACTTGATGAACCGGCTTCAGAAGGAAGTGCGCGTGATCGAAAAATGCCGGCAAAGACGGAGAAGCTTATTGGAGAAGCTGAGGCATGGTTCCCGTCTTTAAAAGGAAAAATACGCGCGGAGTACAGCTGGAGCGGGTCGTTTGCCCATACGCAGGACGGGCAGCCCATCATCGGCCAGTACAGCCATGTGCCCAACAGTTTGTTCCTGCTTGGCTATGGCGGCAACGGAGTGGTGTACAGCTTGTTTCTATCCCGTCTGATCGCCCGGTTTTTAATGGGAAAAAGGGATGCGGCTTTTTCATTTTATTCAAAAGAGCGGGTTTATGAACCAAAGTAAAAAGCGGCAGGCCGGAAAGGCCTGCCGCTTTTGGTTTACATAGCTGCCGTTAAACGGGACGGAAAAAAGTAGGACGAAGAGCCGGCACCGTTTGGCTGGAAGTAAACAAGCAGCCAGCCGTCTTCTTGTACCCAGGCGCCGTTTCGTTTTTGCATTGTAACGGGCTCTAGGATCGTATGCTTATGCAGTTCTTTTTCGCGAAGCCCGAGAGATGCGAACGACTCACCGGCAAGAAGAGGATGGACGGCAAGCTGCTGATAGGTTGCTTTCCGCTGAGCAGACTCGTCTGTATTCCACCAAGGCTTACGCGGCTTAAAGCGCTGATTGGCTAAATAATCATACTTCATAATACTCTCCACATGAGCCGCGTCATTCGGATAAGCGGTCCGCACAAACGAATCCAGTCGTTTAAACAAATCCTCCAGCTGGTGGCCGATACGGCTCCAGCCGTTCGCTTCCCAAAATGTACCGAAATCCTGGAAAAAGTCAAACGGTGTTTCGGCGAGATGGCGTGTAATATAATCAATCGTCTCATCGGTCCGGTGATCGTTCCAGTACTTTTCAAGCACGTCTTCCGTGTGTTTAATACGAATCACTTCATCGAATGGAAGCACCCGGTTTGACAGCATTTCATACGGCGCTTGATCCATGTACTGATAGCCGTATTGAGGAGCGCTCAGACGCAGACCTGTTCCGCGAAGCAGCTTTAAGAAGCCAAGCTGCAGCTCTTCCGGCCGAAGGGCAAATACGTCATTAAACGTATTGCGGAATGAATCGTAATTTTCTTCCGGCAGGCCGGCGATCAAATCAAGATGCTGCTCAATTTTACCGCCTTCCTTTACCATCGTCACGGTTCGTACCAGTTTTTCCCAGTTTTGTTTTCGCTGAACGAGCTCGTTTACGCCGTCATTGGTCGACTGTACCCCGATTTCAAAGCGAAACAAACCGGCCGGGGCGTTCTCATTTAAAAATTGAATCACTTCCGGGCGCATAATGTCGCCTGTAATCTCGAATTGAAATACAGTGCCGGGCACATGCTCATCAATGAGAAACTGAAACATTTCCATTGCATAGCTGCGGCTGATATTAAATGTCCGATCAACAAATTTAATGGTTTTAGCCCCGTTTTTCATCAGAAAACGAATATCGTCTTTTATTTTCTCGCGGTCAAAATAGCGCACTCCGGTCTCAATAGACGATAAGCAGAATTGGCAGCGGAATGGACAGCCGCGGCTTGTTTCAATGTAGGTAATTCGCTTAGACAGCGAATCCAGGTCTTCTTCAAAGCGAAACGGGGAAGGCAGCTCGCGCAGGTCGATTTTATTCGTCTGGGGCTGAATATGCTGTTTGCCGTTTTCTTTGTAGGCAAGGCCGGGCACTTTGGAAAAGTCGCGCTCTCCCGACAGCTGATCGAGCAGCATACGGAACGTTTTTTCTCCTTCACCGATCGCAATAAAGTCGACATCTGTAAGCCGGTCCAGCCAGTATGGAACATCATAAGTCACTTCCGGACCGCCAAAGACAATCGTACACTCAGGCAGTACTTTTTTAATCATGCCGGCTACGCGGATCGTTTCTTCAATATTCCAGATGTAGCAGCTGAAGCCGATCACATCGGGTTTGTGGCTGTACAAGTCGGATACAATATTCATGGCAGGATCTTTGATCGTATACTCGGCCAGCCGGATATTATAGGCGTCCTCACAGTAAGATTTCAAGTAACGGATCGCTAAATTAGTATGGATATATTTTGCATTTAATGTGCAAACAGTAATATTCACGATTTATTCTCCTTTTTAATGAAAAAGCTAGGGCGTTTCAGCTCCAAAAATGGGCGGAACAGGGCGGCTGTCCATGGAGACGCCAGGGCAAATGTTAAAACAGCAGCCGTTCCAAACAAAACAAGCAGAGACGGCGGCAGTTCCAGTGTTTCTACACGCCGTGATGACTGAACAAAAAAACCATGCAGCAAGTACACGTATAATGTATTGCGTCCCCATGCGGTAAAGAAAAAGACTTTATGCGGCACGACGGAAAGAAAAAAAGCAATCATGACGATATTAACAGCATAAACAAACAATCGTAAAAGCAAACCATCTGTTCCGTCAGCGCCGAGCGCCGCGTACGATTGGGAGCCAAACAGCCACTCAATCTGCATCGTTGTATGCGTATAGCAGTATGCAAACAGCCCGGCTGCAAAAAGAAACAGCGGAATGCGTGACCGCATGCGGAACAACGGCTGGAACCATTCTTTTTTCGCGTAATAGCCCGCTAAAAAGAACGGGAAAAACACAAATGTCCGGCCGATGCTTAAAACAGTCAGTGATTCATTGACCAAGCCGATTCCAACACCGGCTGCTACCGAAAGGATAAGCGCAATAAACGGGTTTTTCAGCCATTTAACGGTGCCTAAAAGCAATACATGCCAAAGGAATAGGCTCATTAAAAACCAAAGCGACCATTCAGGAATCAGCAATCTTACGGAAAGAGCTTCTTCATGGTCGATCCAAAAATAAAAAACCGAATACACACATTGAAAAATAAGAAATGGAATCAGCAGCTTTTCGGCCGCTTTTTTAATATAGCCCGGCCGCTTTATGCTTTTGGCGAAAAAGCCGGAAATCAAAATAAAAGCTGGCATATGAAAAGAATAGATTACCATATAAAGAGCATAAAGGAACGGACTGGTGTGAATATATGGACGAAGAAGATGACCAAATACCACCAAAAAAATAAGAAAAAACCGAACGTTGTCAAAATAATTATCACGTTTTTTCAATAAGATCACCTGTTTAATAGAGTAAACACATGACGTTATTATACACGACCGAGAAAGGAAATCGACAAAAACCGCTGTGGAAATTATGGAAAATGGCAGATTCCTGCTTCCAAAAGGAAGCAAAAATGTGTAACGTATAAATGAAGAAATGAATAGACAGGCAGGGGAATAATAATGAAAGAAAGTGAAAAATCGTTAAAATTATTTATTGTGCTATCGCGCGCATATAAAGTGGTAAACGAGCAGGTCAATGGGTTTATTCAAAAGTCCGGCCTTAATCCGACAGAATTTGCCGTACTGGAACTGTTATATCATAAAGGGCCTCAGCCGCTTCAGCAAATCGGCGGGAAAATCCTGCTTGCAAGCGGCAGTATTACATATGTTGTGGATAAGCTTGAGAAAAAGCAGCTGCTAAAACGGGTAGCCTGCCCACACGACCGGCGCATTACCCATGCCGCTATCACGGAAGCAGGAACAGAACTGATTGAGCGCATTTTTCCAGTGCATGAGCAAAACATTCATGATCTTGTGAGTGTGCTGTCGGAAGAAGAAGTCGAACAGGCAACAGCTATTTTAAGAAAACTGGGGCTGTCTATTAAAAACTTGTCGTAACGCTTTTGCCGAATCTGAGTTTTATATGGTAAAATAACTCGGATTAAGGAAAGGAGCTTTATGAATGGCACTATGGAAAGACTGGCGCTTTATTCTCGGAGTGGCAGCGGCATACGTTCTTTTATATGTAACTTTCTTGGATAAAGATATTTTTTGGTATATTTACACAGCAGCTACTTTGTTTTTTATTAGTATTTCAATTATAAGCGAGCCGATCGATGATCAGCAGAATACAAACCGGTTTATGCTATACGGTATCTTGTCTGGGGTTGTTTTATACGCACTCTTTGCGGCTGGATATGCACTGCTGAAGCTGATGCCTGTATCGGCAGAGGGGCATGTTTCTTCTATCTATGCTTTATTCAGCCCCGTATTTATTTGGCATTATATCGTTCTTGTGCTGATTATCATTCCTGGAGAAGAATTGTTTTTTCGGGGATTTATCCAAAAGCGCCTCGGCCGCTATATGAACAAGTGGGCAGCTATGGTGACAGCGGCACTGTTTTACGCTTCTGTTTTTGTTTTTTCCGGTGAATGGCTTTGGATGATGGCAGCTCTTTGCGGCGGCTTGTTTTGGGGAAGCTTATATATATGGCGCAAAAGTATACCAATGCTCATTATTTCTCACTTAATCTTTGATTTGCTTTTTGTTGTTTTTTTGCCGCTTGCATAAAGTGCCTTTTTGGCACTTTATTTTTTTTGAAAAAGTACTTGAAAGTCAAAAAAGGTCAAAGTATAATAAATACATGGTCAGAGATGGTCAAAGTTGAACATAATAAATACTCGCAAAACCTTTTAGGCCAACTTGCACAGCAGTTCAAAAGCCAGAGGGAGCAGTTTTCTCTTGGAGAAGCTGAACTTGCTTTTGTTCTCCTTATGCTCGCTCGCGCTGTTTTCCTTAGGCACGTCATATTGAGCAGAAAAGTTGAAGGTCAAAAAAGGTCAGTTTATAATAGAATTATAGTCAAAGATGGTCAAAATTAAGAACAACGAAACTTTCAAACCTTTTTAAACGAACTTGCAATGAAGGGAAAAAGCAGAACAAGAATCCATTTCTTCTATGTAAGTTGAACTTTTCTTTAGTTGCAGCCATTTATGGTGAGCAGAAAAGTTGAAAGTCAAAAAAGGTCAAATTATAATAAAAGTATAGTCAAATATAGTCAAAGTCAAAATGAAGGGGATGACGTGGATGAAATGTCAAAAATGCCAGCAGCATCGTGCGAATGTGCAAATGAATGTCCGTGTCAATGGTCAATCAGCACAGTATCATTTATGTGATGCATGCTTTCAAAAAGAAAAACAAACTATGGGAGGAATGAACATGAATTTTGGATCATTCGGTTTTCCATTTGATGAGTTTATGAAAGGAATGCAATCACCAAATCCGCAGCAGGCAATGAAGCAGCAAGTACCGCCAGCTGGAGCGGGACGCGGAGGGATTCTCGATCAATTCGGACGCAATCTGTCCTCACTTGCCAAAGCCGGATTAATTGACCCGGTGATCGGCCGAGATAAAGAAGTCGCGCGTGTGATTGAAATTTTAAACAGAAGAAATAAAAACAACCCTGTTCTGATTGGGGAGCCTGGTGTTGGTAAAACGGCGATTGCAGAAGGGCTTGCTCTTTACATTGCAGAAGGACGAGTGCCGTCGAAATTGACAGGCAAAGAAGTATATGTGCTAGATGTTGCTTCCCTTGTTGCCGGTACAGGTGTGCGCGGGCAATTTGAAGAGCGTATGAAACAAATCATTGAAGAAGTAAAAACGCGGAAAAATCTCCTTCTTTTTATTGATGAAATTCATCAGCTGGTTGGAGCGGGGTCAGCAGAAGGCTCTATGGATGCCGGCAATATTTTAAAACCGGCCCTTGCCCGCGGTGAAATGCAATTGATTGGTGCAACAACATTAAAAGAATACCGTCAAATCGAAAAAGATGCAGCGCTTGAACGCCGCTTTCAGCCGGTGCAAGTCGCGGAACCAAACGTAGAAGAAACGATTCATATTTTAAAAGGTCTGCAGAAGCATTATGAAGACTTCCACCAGGTTACTTACACTGAAGAAGCGATTCAAGCGTGTGCCGCTCTGTCACACCGTTATATCCAGGACCGATTCCTGCCGGACAAAGCAATTGACCTTCTTGACGAAGCGGGTTCTAAGTTAAACTTGACCATTGACCCGTCTGATACAGCTTCTATTCAAGAACAGCTTTCCGAGGCAGCAAAGCGTAAAGAAGAAGCGCTGCAGAAGGAAGCATATGAAGAAGCAGCAAAATGGCGTGACGAAGAAACTGCGCTGGAACAAAAACTGGCTCAAGGCGGTACAGCGGCTGAGGCACCAATCGTCACAGCAGAAGTGATTCAATCATTAATTGCAAGCAAAACAGGCATTCCGGTTGGAAAGCTTCATCAAGATGAACAGCTTCAAATCAAACATCTTGAAGAAAATCTTGCCGGCAAGGTAATTGGGCAAAAAAGAGCCGTTCAAAAAGTGGCGAAAGCGATCCGTCGCAGCCGTGCCGGCTTAAAAGCGAAAAACCGACCAATTGGTTCATTCCTGTTTGTCGGACCAACAGGGGTTGGTAAAACAGAATTAACAAAAACATTGGCAGAAGAGTTATTCGGCTCTAAAGAAGCCCTTATTCGCCTGGACATGAGTGAGTTTATGGAGAAACACAGTGTGTCTAAACTGATTGGTTCTCCTCCGGGATATGTAGGATTTGAAGAAGCAGGTCAGTTAACAGAAAAAGTGCGCCGTAATCCATACAGCATTATTTTGCTTGATGAAATTGAAAAAGCACACCCTGATGTTCAGCATATGTTCCTGCAAATAATGGAAGATGGCAGATTAACAGACAGTCAGGGACGGACGGTAAGTTTCAAAGAGTGCGTTATTATTATGACAAGCAACGCTGGTGTCGGCAGAAAAAATATAACAGTCGGCTTTGACAAGCAGGCTCAAAAATCCGATGATTCTGTTCTTGACTCATTGTCTGATTTCTTCAAGCCGGAATTTCTAAACCGTTTCGACGCGATTATCGAGTTTGAAGCGCTTGGCAAAGAAGAGCTTATCCAGATTGTTGATTTGATGCTCGGCGACTTGAATGATATGCTTGCGGAGCAGCAAATGAAAATTGATGTGGATGCAGCAGTAAAAGAAAAGCTGGCTGAGATCGGCTTCAACCCTCAATTTGGGGCACGGCCGCTTCGCCGGGCAATTCAAAAGCATATTGAAGATGCAATCGCTGACTTTATGATCGATCATCCAAATGCTTCGCATTTAAAAGCAGTAGTTGAAAACGATCAAATTACGATTCAATCAGTGTAAATAAACAAAAGAGCGGATTCTAGAATCCGCTCTTTTTTTCATGCATGGACGATGATATAATTTTTATGGTTAACGACTGTTTTTTCTTCTAATTCGCGCTCATCGAAATCTTCCATTATTGTCAAATCAACAATGACGGAGTTTTCATTTACTTTTTCGACGATCCCGCGTAGGCCGTCTTTAAATTCAATAATGTTGCCGACTTCTGCTTTAGTCATCTGTTTCGCTCCTTTTCGACAATTGACGATACCATTTTCTCTCGTTTTCTTTTATAATGAAAACGTTAGCGAAAGGTATTAAAATAAATTTTGCCTTATTTTTTGAAAATAGTAAAGGATTTTACACGGTGTTGTGTTAATTTTTCGACTATTTTAATAGGAGGTGAGGAGCGTGACTGCAGAAGAAGCTGCGGGATATCTTGAAAGCCTTCGCAATGGAACTGTTGCACGTGTACACATTGAACGAAATGATTTTCTTTCGTTTCGGCAGGTGCTTATTCAACAGGCTGACTTTAAACATTTCCGAGGCATTGCCAAGCACGGTGGCCACACTGAATATGAATATATGGAAGCACCTCGAAGCTAAAGGAGTGGAAGCATGTTCAAGAACAAAACCGTTATCGTAACAGGCGGGGCAAATGGGATTGGCAGAGCAACAGCCTATGCTTTCGCCGCAAAAGGTGCCAATACAATTATTGTAGATATGAAAGAGGAAGGCCGGACAGTTGTTCAGGAATGGAAGCAATCCGGTTATAACGCGGCGTTTTATTGTGCGGATGTAGGAAATACAGACAAAATGGCAGAATTGTTTGCGCAGATTAACCAGGAATACGGCGGCATTGACATCTTAATTAACAATGCAGGAGTTTCTTCTTTTGGCTCTATCTGGGACATAAAGAAAACAGACTGGGACAAAATAATGACCACTAATGCAGCAAGCGTCCTGTTTTGTTCCCGCGAAGCCGCCCGCTATATGAAAAGCGGCAGCGCCATCGTAAATATGTGCTCAACTCGGCAAAGTATGTCAGAGCCTCATACAGAATTGTATGCAGCGTCAAAAGGAGCCATTTATTCGTTGACTCATGCGCTTTCCGTGACATTAGGTGAGAAGGGAATACGGGTAAACAGTATTAGTCCCGGCTGGATTGAAACAGGTGACTACACGAAGCTGCGGCCGGAAGATCATGGCCAGCATCCAGCAGGCCGGGTCGGCAGGCCGGAGGATGTAGCCAAAGCCTGTTTATATCTTACCGACCCAGAAAATACTTTCGTAACCGGAGAAAATTTGGTTATTGACGGTGGAATGACGCGCAAAATGATTTATGTTCATTAACGTTTCGACTTTTTCAATTGCTCTTTCGTGTACCTTTTAAGCGAGTCAATAATTTGGTTTTTCAATGCTTCGTTTCCGTCGCTTTGAACACCGTAGTGATATACACTGCCGGCTTGTCGCTGCCGAATTATTTTTCCTGGAAAAGAAATAAGCGTACCAGCCAGCTCAAAAGTAAAAACGAGAATCGGAGCGGCTGCTGGGTCAAGAGCCTCTTTTGAAGCCGCTTTTAATCCACTGGGGCTGATATCAAGGATAAAAGCATCAAACGATTGAACTTTTTTTCTTTCATCTGGACCGGTGGACTCGAATACTTCGCAAACCGCTGGAATTGATTCGGAAAAAGCATAGCGAAACGCTTCTTGTCTTTTATAATACATGCCAAAAACTCCTTACACTTGTCTATATTTGTCTATTTTAAAAGATAAAGGGAGAAGCAGCAACTTGAAAAAACTCGATCGTTGAGAGAAATGAAATTTAATGCTATTCTCTATGAAGAAAAATGTATGAAGGAGAGACGATCCATGTCGAAAAAAACTTTTACAGTAACAGCAGACACAGGCATTCATGCACGTCCTGCAACGCTGCTTGTTCAAACAGCAAGCAAATTCTCAAGCGATATAAATCTTGAATTTAACGGTAAAACAGTGAACTTAAAATCCATCATGGGTGTAATGTCACTTGGAATCGGCAAAGGTGCTGAAATTACGATTTCAGCAGAAGGCAGTGATGAAGAAGCTGCACTCCAAGCGATTGAAACACTACTCCAAAACGAAGGGCTGGCAAACTAATAATGGCAGCGATATTAAAAGGAATTGGCGCATCAGACGGAATTTCATTTGCAAAAGCTTACCGCTTAATGGAACCAGACTTAACAGTTGAGAAAAAGGATATAGCAGATGCTGCAGCTGAAGCGGAGCGTTTCCGCGCAGCGTTGAAAAAATCAGAAGCAGAACTTGAAGTAATCAAAGAAAAAGCACGCAAGGATTTAGGAGACGATAAAGCGGCTATTTTCGAAGCTCACCTGCTTGTGTTAAACGATCCAGAACTTACTGGACCGATTGAAGACAAAATTAAATCAGAGTCTGTGAATGCAGAATACGCGCTTCAAGAAACAGCAAACATGTTTATCGGCATGTTTGAAGCGATGGATAATGAATACATGAAAGAGCGCGCAGCAGATATTAAAGACGTAACAAAACGTGTATTGGCAGCGCTTCTTGGTGTAGATCTTCCAGCACCTGCTTTGATTGCAGAGGAGGTCGTTGTCGTTGCAGAAGATTTAACGCCTTCTATGACCGCTCAGCTGAACCGTGAATTCGTTAAAGGATTTACAACAGATATCGGCGGCCGTACGTCGCACTCTGCGATCATGGCACGTTCATTGGAAATTCCAGCGGTTGTTGGAACGAAAAATGCAACAACAGATATTCAAAACGGTGACATGATTATCATTGACGGTCTTCAAGGGGAAGTACACATTAACCCGACAGAAGAAGTAGCAGCAGAATACAAAAAACGTGCAGAAGCATACGCGCAGCAAAAAGCGGAATGGGCGAAGCTTGTAAACGAACAAACGGTTACAGCGGACGGCCGCCACGTTGAGCTTGCGGCTAACATTGGGACGCCTGCAGACCTTGAAGGGGTAAAAGCAAACGGCGGAGAAGGCGTTGGCTTGTACCGTACAGAATTTTTATACATGGGCCGCGATAACCTGCCTACAGAAGAAGAGCAATTTGAATCTTACAAAGCTGTTTTAGAAGGCATGGAAGGCAAACCGGTCGTTGTTCGCACATTGGATATCGGCGGTGATAAAGAGCTTCCATACTTGAACCTGCCGCATGAAATGAACCCATTCCTTGGTTTCCGTGCGATTCGTCTTTGCTTAGAAGAGCAGGATATTTTCCGTACGCAGCTTCGTGCTCTGCTTCGTGCGAGCATTTATGGAAACTTGAAAATCATGTTCCCGATGATTGCGACCGTAAACGAATTCCGCCAGGCAAAAGCCGTTCTTTTAGAAGAGCGTGCAAAACTTGAAGCAGAAGGCGTAAGCATTGCAGAACACATCGAGCTTGGCATCATGGTGGAAATTCCATCAACAGCTGTTATTGCTGACTTGTTTGCAAAAGAAGTAGACTTTTTCTCAATTGGCACAAACGACTTGATTCAATACACAATGGCGGCAGACCGTATGAACGAACGTGTATCTTACTTGTACCAGCCGTACAATCCGTCTATTCTGCGTCTTGTTAAAATGGTTATTGAAGCGGCGCACAAAGAAGGCAAATGGGCTGGCATGTGCGGTGAAATGGCCGGAGATGAAACAGCGATTCCATTACTTTTAGGTCTAGGCCTTGATGAATTCTCAATGAGTGCCACATCCATCCTAAAAGCACGTGCGCAAATGAAACATTTGTCAAAAGCAGACATGGAAGAGCTGGCAGCAAAAGCAATCCAAATGTCAACAGCTGAAGAAGTTGTAGAACTTGTTCAATCCATCAAAAAAAATTCATAAAAAAGGTGTAAAAGTAGAAAAAACGGGAATGATATAAACGTAACCAGTTTTTCATTCTCCATTTCTCTCACTTTTTGCCCGGGCGATCGCTGTCCGGGCTTTTTTTTATGAAAAAAAGCAGAGGCTGCATCACAGCCTCTGCTTTATTCATTAAAGTGTTCTTAAAAATTGCTCGATCCGCCGCAGCCCTTCTTCAATTTCCTCAACACTGCATGCATAAGACAAACGGAACCAGCCTTCCCCTGCATCAGAAAAAGCACTGCCGGGCACAACCGCTACTTTATATTTTTGAGCTAAAGTTAAACAAAAATCAAAAGAAGAGCCGATATAAGCTGTAGGTACTTTTACAAAAAAGTAAAAGGCACCATCAGGTTTGACCGTTTCTAGTCCGAGCTCCTGCAGTTTCTCAAAGGTGAAATCACGCCGCTTTTGGTATTCGCTGCGCATAGGCAGCGCATCATTCATGCCGTCGGTCAGGGCGGCAACCGCTGCTTTTTGGGAAACAGAAGAAGCGCAGGAGACGTTGTACTGATGGACTTTTAAAATGTGCTGTGTAATAGACTGCGGCGCAAATAAAAGCCCAATCCGCCAGCCGGTCATCGCATGTGACTTGGACAAGCCGTTTACGACAATCGTTTGTTCCGGCAAAAAGGACGCAATGGAAACGTGAGGACGTTCATACACAATTTCGCTGTAAATTTCGTCTGCTAAAACGAAAAGCTCATATCTTTTTGCCAGCGCCGCAATATCTTGAAGCTCCTGTTCCGTTAAGCTGACGCCAGTCGGATTTGAAGGATAAGGAAGAACGATCACTTTTGTTTTTTTTGATATGTATGGCTCGATTTTGTCGGCAGTCATGCGAAAATCATTATCGGTTACATTTACCATCACCGGCTTGGCACCGCATAAGTGAATAATGGGCTCATAACCGGGGTAAACAGGACCTGGAAGAATCACTTCATCACCCGGTTCCAGAGCAGCCCGCAGTGCAATGTCGATCGCCTGGCTTGCGCCAACGGTCACAATCACTTCAGTGTCCGCACTGTAAGAGACTCCATACTTTTCCTTATAAAAACGGACAGCAGCTTCTTTTAGCTCAGACAGACCGCTGTTTGGCGTATACACGGTCGCGTTTTGCTCGATAGCACGGATACCGGCTTCTTTTACATGGTCAGGAGTGTAAAAATCCGGCTGGCCGATCGTAAGAGAAATCATCCCTTCCTGAGTACCGACCAGGTTATAAAACTTGCGGATACCCGAAATTTCAATGCTTTTCACACGTGTGTTCAATCGATGTTCCATTTGTAAACCACCTTTTTTTCTTATCTAATATTATTATAATGTAAATTTTTCAATTAAATATTAAAGAATTATAAACTTTTCAAGCATCGACAATTTTTTCATTCGTGATATAGTAAAATAAAAAAGCAAGGGGACTTATGACTTATGACAAATGATTATGGAATTTTACTTGAATCTGGAACAAATGAACTTGAAATTGTGGAATTTGAAGTTCAAGGCAATAAATATGGGATTAATGTGATGAAAGTAAAAGAAATTATTCAGCCCATGCCTATTACTTTTATCCCACATGCCCACTCTCACATTGAAGGCATTATTCAGCTTCGTGGCGAGGTGCTGCCAGTGATTGATATGGCAAAAGTGCTGGGCCTGCAGCCATCTCAAAATGGCCAGATGGATAAATACATTGTAACAGAGTTTAACCAGCAAAAAGTGGTTTTTCACGTTCAAAACGTGACGCGCATTCACCGTATTTCCTGGAATGATATCGAAAAGCCGTCTGAAATGTATCAGGGAGGCAACAATCAAATTATCGGCGTGATCAAAATCAATGAAACGATGATTTTGTTGATCGACTTTGAAAAAATTGTCGTAGATATTAATCCGCACTCCGGCATTCACGTGGATCAAATTCGAAGCCTGGGCAAGCGTGAGCGGTCCGAAAAACAAATTATTGTGGCAGAGGACTCACCGCTGCTCCGCAAGCTGCTTCACGATACGCTGGTGGAAGCGGGATATGAACGGGTTGAGTTTTTTGAAAACGGTCAGATTGCCCTCGATTATTTAGAATCGACACTTGAACAGGAAAATACATTGGAAAAAGTGCAGCTGATTGTTACAGATATTGAAATGCCAAAAATGGACGGACACCATTTAACAAGACGGATCAAAGATCATCCTGTTTTGAAAAAACTTCCAGTCATTATTTTTTCTTCATTAATTACCGACGAGCTTCGCCACAAGGGTACAGGAGTAGGTGCCGATGCGCAGGTGAGCAAGCCGGAAATTGCCCGTCTTGTTCAGTATATTGATGAACTTGCCCTATAAAAGAAAGGACGCTTGCTTGTCAGCGGCGTCCTTTTCGTTCTTAATATGACTGACCAAGCGGTTTAAACACCGGCTTTGTGTACTTTTTCTGACCGGGAGGCTTCGGCTTTGTTTCTTTTTCTTTCATACCCGTATACGCCTCAAGAATACTTTTTGCTTTAGACAGCCCCATGGAACAGCGGGGGTTGCGTATTTGTTCGCTTAACCGCCCTAGGTGCGGCAATAAAGTAAAGTCTTCTTTACAAGGCGGCATATGAAAGGTGTATTCACCGCATGAAACAAGCACATCCGACTGCTGCCGGCTGTTTTTAGGATTTCGGGAAAAGTGAAGGCCTTTTTTTTCTGCTTTGCCTTCCTTGATCATCTTCAGGAGGGCGCATTTTTTCAGCGCATATAGATATTTTGGGTTTGTAGCCGTTTTTGCATGGCGGTTAACCGTGAAAATGGCTTTGGCGAGGGTCTCTTCGGATGAAGGTTCGGTGAAGGGTTCAGATTTTTTGCTCAATGTAGTGACTCCTTTCGTCCTCATTTTCTCTCATTATATACTGTTTAACCGTGATTTGGAAGCATTCATGGTGGTTTGCATGGTATATTTAAAGGGGAAAATGAATAAAAAAAGAAAGCGGGAATCACTGTGATGCAAACCAAAACAGGCATTATTGACATTGGATCCAATACAGTCCGTCTGGTTTTATATAAAGAGCAAGGGTCAGCGATTGAGGAATTTCGAAATGTAAAAGCACCTCTCAGGCTTCGGCACTTTTTAAATGAAAAAAGTGAAATGAGCGATGAAGGTGTCCGGCTGCTGCTTGAAGCACTGCTCAATTTCAAAGAAGTTCTCCGTTACTACGAGGTAACAGAGGTAGAATGTACTGCAACAGCTGCTATAAGACAGGCATCAAACCGGGATGCCATTATTGAAAGAGTCAAGGAAGAAACGGGATTTCATATCCGGCTGCTGTCGGGAGAGGAAGAAGCTTCTTACGGGCTGTCAGCCGTTTTGAAAACAATGCCGGCTGATAATGGACTGACGATTGATATCGGCGGAGGCAGTACAGAAATTACACTTTATAGAAACAGAAAATTGAAACATTTTTTCAGCTTTCCTTTTGGCGTAGTCTCCCTTAAAGAACAGTTTATCCCAGAAGACCGAATGAAGCCGAAAGAGCAGAAACGAATGGCTGAGTTTATTCAAGGAGAGCTTGAAAAATTCGATTGGCTTGGTGAAGCACCGGACGGCATGATTACGGCTGTGGGCGGCAGCGCGCGCAACTTGGCGAATGTCCAGCAGCTAAAAGAAAATTATCCGCCTCTTGGCGTACACGGCTATGAGCTGTCTGCAGAAGCTCTTGAACAGCTGCGCACCGAGCTTTCTCCGCTTTCATACACAGAGCTTGAGAAAGTGGATGGTCTTTCAAATGAGCGCGCTGATTTAATTTTGCCGGCTATTGAAGTCTTTTATCAGCTGACTATACATACAAAAGCGAAAAGAATGCTGGTCAGCTCCCGGGGGCTTCGGGATGGAATCATGCTGGAGCGGGCGAAAAACAGCAATTGGGACACAGCAGAAGATGTAAAACGAAACGGCGTGAAAAGACTGTTAACTGTTTATGGCCATGATGAAAATCATCATTACCAAATGATGAAGCTGACTCAAAATATGCTTCGCGGTTTTGAACAGGAACAGATTTTAAAGGTCACGAACAAAGAGCGGTTTATGATTGAACAAGCAGCGGCTTTGTTTTATCTCGGTGAATACATATCATCGAATGCAAAAAGCCGGCATACCTTTTATCTTCTGCTTAACTCCATGTTTGACGGCTTTACCCATCGAGAGAAAGCATATATTTCTTTGGTCGCTTCCTTTACAAATAATTCGACACTCAAGCAATATTTAGAGCAGTTCGACGGCTGGTTCACCAAAGAGGACATCCAAAAAATGCGGGAGTACGGCGCCCTGCTTAAGCTTTGTTTTAGCTTAAACAGCTCAAAGCGAAGCATTGTCAGCGATCTAGGTGTGAAAAGAAAACATGATCATATTGTTATTACGGTTTATTGTGAAGGAAGCGAGCTCGCTGAACGCTACCAAAGCGATAAACAAAAACGCCATTTAGAAAAAGCCTTGCAGACAGACATTCAGATAGAATTTAAACAAATTAAAGAAAACTGAAATGGGGGAGTCCGATGAGCAGGCAGACAGCCATTGATTTAGCGAATCCGAGATACTACAACAATCGAGAATTAAGCTGGCTTAACTTTAACAAACGTGTGTTGGAAGAATCATCGGATTTAAACAATCCTTTGCTGGAACGCATGAAATTTTTGGCGATCTTCAGTTCAAACTTAGATGAATTTTTTATGGTACGGGTAGCCGGCTTAAAAGATCAAGTAAAAGCAGGCTTTAATAAGCCTGAGAACAAAGCGGGCCTGACACCCAAGCAGCAGCTGAACCGGATCAGCATTAAAGCGCATGAGCTCGTGGAAACACAAAACAGGATATTAAGAGAGGAAATTCTTCCCGCTCTTAAAGAGGAAGGATTTTTGTTGAAAAAGCCGGCTGAGCTGGTGGATGAACAAAAGCGTTTTTTGCTTGATTACTTCGACAATGAAGTGTTTCCTGTTTTAACACCGATGGCCATTGACGCTTACCGCCCGTTTCCAATGCTGTTAAATAAATCACTTAATTTAGTTGTGATGCTGCAAAATGATGAGCCGGAAGCGGAAATGGACCGCGTAGCCATTGTGCAGGTGCCGGGAGTGCTGGAACGTACAATCGAAGTGCCGTCGGAGGAAGGCGGCACATTTGTTTTACTTGAAGACGTATTAGAATATTTTATTGACCGTATCTTTCAAGGGTATGTTGTGAAGAATGTGAATACTTTCCGGATTACACGCAATGCAGATATGGAAATTCACGAAGAAGGCGCCCGTGATTTGCTTCTTGAAATTGAAAAAGAATTAAAAAAGCGAAAATGGGGAGCCGCTGTCCGGCTCGAAATTAAATCTCAGGATTTAGATCAGGATGTACTGGACTACCTGCTTGAAGAGCTTGAAATTCATTTTAAAGATGTTTATGAAATAGACGGCCCGATTGATTTAACTTTCTTGTTTCCTTTTACGAAAAAGCTGAGCACGCTTCGTGAAGGGCTGACGTATGAAACGTTTATTCCGCAGCTGCCAATCGATTTGTCTTCCCGGGAAAATATTTTTGAAAGAGTATTGCAGCAGGATATTCTTTTTTATCACCCGTACGAATCATTCGAACCGGTAGTGGATTTTATCTCGCAGGCGGCAGATGATCCTACCGTTTTAGCGATTAAAATGACGCTTTACCGGGTCAGCGGCGATTCACCGATTATTGAGTCGCTTAAACGGGCAGCGGAAAAAGGAAAACAAGTTACCGTTCTCGTTGAATTAAAAGCGCGATTCGATGAAGAAAACAATGTTCAATGGGCCAAAGAGCTGGAAAAAGCGGGCTGTCATGTGATCTATGGCATGCACAATTTGAAAACGCATAGTAAAATTACGCTTGTTGTTCGGAAACGAGCAGGCCAGATTGAACGGTTCGTTCATCTCGGCACAGGTAATTACAACGATGCAACAGCAAAGCTTTACACGGACCATGGCTTAATTACATCTAAAAAAGAGTTTGGCGTAGATGCGACGAATTTCTTCAATTATTTAAGCGGGTACATGAACAAACCAAAATATAATCACTTAGTGGTCGCTCCATTTGATATTCAAGACGCATTTATAAAACTCATTGATGAGGAAATTGACAATCACAAAAAGTATGGAAACGGCCGGATTATTGCCAAGATGAATTCTTTAACAGATAAACGGTTAATTATGAAGCTGTACGAAGCATCCAACGCAGGGGTGCAAATTGACTGCATCATCCGTGGAATTTGCTGTATGCGCCCGGGAATTCCCGGCGTAAGTGAAAACATACGGGTAATCAGCATTGTGGGCCGCTTTTTAGAGCACAGCCGGATTTACTATTTCCATCATAACAGTGAACGGAATATTTACCTTTCTTCAGCAGATATGATGACACGCAATATGATTAAGCGGGTGGAAATTTTATTCCCGATCCTAGACCATACATTAAAAAACAGGCTGACGGACTTTTTGCATTTGCAGCTGTCGGATACAGCAAAAGCACGCTATCAGGACAATGAAGGAAACTACCATTACGTAGCCAGTGACAAAGATGAAATATATGTTGACAGCCAGCTTGAATGTTTACAGGCTGTTTATCAGCTAAGGGAAGACGAAGAATAAAACAAAAAAGGGAATCCACTTGTATTGCGGATTTCCTTTTTATTATATATTTATGAATGACCATTCATTCATAAAGGAGGAAAACACATGAAAAACCAAACAGTCATCATAACGGGCGGATCAAGCGGTATGGGAAAATATATGGCCCGGCGTTTTTTTGAGGAAGGAGCCAATGTAGTCATTTGCGGACGAAACGAAGAAAAATTAAGGGCGGCTAAAAATGAAATAAGCGGAGAAAACGACCGGCTTTTAACAGTGGCTATGGATGTACGCTGTCCTGAAGAAGCTGTGCAGCTGATGGAAAAGGCGGATCAGGCGTTTGGCTCGATCCATGTGCTCATTAATAATGCTGCCGGTAATTTTCTTTGTCCCACAGAAAAGCTGACGCCAAATGGATGGCAGGCTGTTATAGACATTGTGTTAAACGGAACCTTTTATTGTTCACACGCTGCAGGAAACTATTGGATTAAACGAAAAAGCAGCGGTTTAATCATTAACATGGCTGCTGCTTATGCATGGAATGCAGGAGCCAAAGTTGCGCATTCAGCTGCTGCCAAGGCAGGTGTACTGTCTCTCACACGTACTCTTGCAGTTGAATGGGGCTATCAGTATGGAATACGTGTTAATGCGATCGCTCCCGGTCCAATCGAGCGGACAGGAGGGGCTGAAAAACTATGGGAGTCATCAGAAGCAGCCCGGCGGACGCTGAACAGTGTACCGCTGGGCCGGCTTGGGACGCCCGAGGAAGTCGCTTCTCTTGCCCTTTTTTTGTGTTCGAAAGATGCTGCTTATATAAATGGTGAATGTATTACAATAGATGGCGGACAGTGGTTAAATCGCTTTCCTTTTTAAAAGCAGCGATAGGGCTGCTTTTTTTTGGAATCGCTTCCTTGTTTGTTGACAACATGTATATACAGGTGGTAAAGTCTTATTAAGATGTATATACAAGATTAGGAGGGCGGTAACAATGGGTGCATATTCAAAACAAGCGGAGCAGATTGTAGAGGCAGTCGGCGGACGTGATAATATTAGTGCAGCTACACATTGTGTAACACGGCTGCGTTTTGCGTTAAAAGATGACAGCAAAGTCGATACAGCAAAACTCGAACAAATTGATGTAGTCAAAGGATCTTTCGCAGCCAACGGACAGTATCAGGTTGTTATTGGCCAGGGTACAGTCAACAAGGTGTATCAGGATTTAGTTGACCAAACCGGTATTGGGGAATCTTCCAAAGATGATGTGAAAAAAGCATCAGAATCCAATTTAAATCCGCTGCAGCGGGCGATTAAAACATTGGCTGATATTTTTATACCCATTTTACCGGCCATTGTAACAGCCGGCTTGCTGCTTGGACTGAATAATATTTTAACCGGTCCCGGCATTTTCTTTGAGGAATCGTTAATCGAGCGTTACCCTCAGTGGGCTGACATTGCAAACGTTATCAACTTGATTGCGAATACAGCGTTTACCTTCCTGCCTGCCTTGATCGGATGGTCAGCCGTGAAGCGGTTTGGCGGCAGTCCGCTTTTAGGGATTGTGCTGGGATTAATTCTCGTTCATCCCGATTTATTGAACGCCTGGGCATACGGTGAAGCAGAAAAAGCAGGAGAAATTCCAACCTGGAATATTTTAGGGCTGACGGTTGAAAAAATCGGCTACCAGGGACAGGTCCTGCCTGTTTTATTCGCCTCCTATTTACTGGCAAAAATTGAAGTTTTCTTAACAAAAAGAGTTCCTGAAGGCATTCAGCTGCTCGTTGTAGCACCGGTTGCTCTTCTTATTACCGGGTTTGCCGCTTTTATTTTAATCGGTCCGGTTATGTTTATCGTTGGAAATGCCATCACAGATGCGGTTATTTATATTTTTGACACCGTACCGCTTTTAGGCGGCTTAATTTACGGCGGCCTGTACAGCGTGCTCGTTATCACAGGAATGCACCACACCTTCTTAGCTGTTGATTTGCAGCTGGTCGGCTCTCAGCTTGGCGGCACGTTTTTATGGCCGATGCTTGCTCTTTCTAACATCGCACAGGGCGCAGCTGCTTTAGCAATTGGGCTTTTAGCAAAAGAAGACCGTTTAAAAGGTCTTTCCTACACATCAGCACTGTCTGCGTTTCTCGGTGTAACAGAGCCGGCTATATTCGGGGTAAATCTCCGCTTCCGGTATGCTTTTATCGCTGCCATGATCAGCTCCGCCATTGCCGGTATGTTTATCTCGGTAAATGGTGTTCTCGCTAGTACGATTGGTGTTGGAGGCATTCCAGGCTTTCTCGTTATCAGTAAAGGAATGACATCCTTTTTGATCGGCATGGTCATTGTAATCGTTCTGCCGATCATCCTCACATTTATTTTTTCACGATTTGCGAAACAAAAATAAAGGGCGCTTTTGCCCTTTTTTCTATTAGGAGGCTTACGATATGAATGAACAATGGTGGAAACAAAGTGTTGTATATCAAATTTATCCGAAAAGCTTTAATGATACGAACGGCAGCGGAGTCGGCGACTTGCGGGGCATTATTGAAAAGCTGGATTATTTAAAAGACCTCGGGGTTGATGTGCTGTGGCTGACGCCCATTTATGCGTCCCCGCAAAAAGACAACGGCTATGACATCAGCGATTATTATGCGGTAAACCCGGAATACGGAACAATGGCTGACGTGGAAGAGCTACTCGAGCAAGCCCATAATCGGGAGATCAAAATTGTCATGGACCTCGTTGTTAACCACACTTCTACCGAGCATAACTGGTTTCAGCAGTCGAGAGAAGCTGACGGCCGCTTCCGGGACTACTATATTTGGAAAGACGGAGTAAACGGAGGTCCGCCAAACAACTGGAAGTCAAAATTTGGCGGATCAGCATGGGCTTATGATGAAAAGCGCGGCCAGTATTATCTGCATTTATTTGATCGTACGCAGGCCGATTTAAATTGGGAAAACGAACAAGTTCGCCGTGATCTATATGAAATGATGCATTTTTGGCTTCAAAAAGGGATTGACGGCTTCCGTCTGGATGTCATTAATCTTATTTCCAAAGATCAATCTTTCCCAGATGACTTTGAAGGAGACGGACGGCGCTTTTACACAGATGGACCGCGGGTTCACGAGTTTTTACGTGAGATGAATGATAACGTGTTTTCTCAGTATGATCTGTTAACGGTAGGTGAAATGTCTTCTACAACCATTGAACACTGCATTCGTTATTCTCATCCGGATTCGCATGAATTGGCGATGACCTTTAATTTCCATCATTTAAAAGCGGATTATCCTGGAGGAGAAAAATGGACAGCCGCTCCGTTTGATTTTTTGTGGCTGAAAGGGATTATGTCAGACTGGCAGCAGGAAATGGATAAAGGCGGAGGCTGGAATGCCTTGTTCTGGTGTAACCATGACCAGCCGCGTATTGTAAGCCGGTATGGAAATGACGGAGAATACCGGATGAAGTCAGCGAAGATGCTGGCAAACGCCATTCATTTTATGAAAGGAACCCCTTATATTTACCAAGGCGAAGAAATTGGAATGACAAATCCTCATTTTGAACGGATTGAGCAGTATCGTGATGTGGAGTCTTTGAATATGTACAATGAAATGCGCGCCCAGGGAATGGCAGAGGAAGACATCATGACGATTATAAAGCAAAAATCACGTGATAACAGCCGGACGCCTGTTCAGTGGAACAGCGGAAAAAATGCCGGCTTCACAAGCGGCACTCCATGGATTGAAACGGCTGAAAACTACAAAGAAATTAATGTGGAAACCGCACAACAAGATCCAGACTCTATTTTTTATCATTACAAAACACTGATTGAGCTCCGGAAAAAGGAAAAGGTGATGCGTGAAGGAAGCTACCGGCTGCTTATGAGCGACCATCCTGAGCTGTTTGTATATATGAGAGAATACGAAGGAGAAGCATGGATCGTCATCAATAATTTTTATGGCCGCCCCGTGCCATTCGTTGTACCTGAAGAATTGAAAGGCAATCGTTCATCTCTTGTTCTGTCAAATGAGAAAGAAGCTCCTGTGCATCTTTCAAGCCGGACATTAACGCCTTATGAAAGCACCGTGTACCGTCTGTTTAACTAATCCATTTTGTGTTATAGTGGAGGGAATGACAGTATGCAGGTGAACGAAGATGAAAATCAATAAATACAAGTATATTTATGAAGAGCTGGTTGAGAAAATAAAAACGGGTGTTTTTCAGCCGGGTGAGCTTATTCCGTCAGAGCATGACCTGGCCGCCAGCTATGAAACATCCAGGGAAACGATTCGAAAAGCGCTGACACTTCTTTCGCAAAATGGTTTTATTCAAAAGCTGCGCGGCAAAGGCTCGGTCGTTCTTGACACGAGCCGTGCAAGCTTTCCATTTTCGGGGCTTGTCAGCTTTAAAGAGCTGGCAGAAGGGCTTAACGCAGCCATTCACACAGATGTAGAAGAGCTTGCATTAATTCGTCCCGAGCCATATTTGCAGCATCAGCTTCAATGCAGTCCAAAGGAAGAGATATGGAAAGTGACCCGGACGCGTGTTTTCGATGGGGAGCGTGTTATTTTAGACAAGGATTTTTTATTGAAAAAGCATGTTCCCTCTCTGACAGAAGAGATATGCGGACAATCGATTTATGCTTATATTGAAGAAGAACTTGGTTTAACGATCAGTTTTGCTAAAAAGGAAATAACCGTTGAGCCCTGCACAGAAGAAGACACTGCCCTTCTTGACATGAATGGCTGTTCACATATTGCTGTGGTGCGCAACTACGTTTATTTAGATGATGCGAGTCTTTTTCAGTATACGGAGTCAAGACACCGGCCGGATAAATTTCGATTCGTCGATTTTGCCCGCCGGCATATGATGTAGCCTGGCGCGTTTCTGTGCCGGGCTTCTTTGAATTAACAGCATAATAAATAAAAGTCATGTATAATAATAAACGATTGGACGGAATGGGGGGTTTTTCATGGATGCATTGGAAATTATGAGTCATTTGGATCGTGTTGTACCATATTACCAGCCGATCTTCAGCGCTGATGAACATAAAATTATTGGGTATGAAGTGTTAGGCCGTTACATAGAAGGAGAGACGGTCCATAGTCTCGGACACTTTTTCCATGATGAAGATACACCGGATGACTACCGTTGTGAAGTAGAAGATGTCATTATACGAAAAGCACTCGATGCTTTTTTGAAAGCCGGCAGAACCGAAATGCTGTTTGTAAACCGGCGGGCAGCCGGACTGCTTGAGGATTACGGTGAATCTTTTCTGGCTATTTTAGACGAATATACCGAAAAAGGATTAAGGTATGAGCAGATTGTGCTGGAGATCTCGGAAGCGGATTACAGCAAATCACTTGATAATGTTCTTCGCTACTATAAAACACTTGGGATTCGGCTTGCCGTTGATCATATAGGGGAAGTGGACGTGGACGGGGATATTCGCCGTTTTGCCGGGTCATCACCTGATATTTTAAAAATAAGCCTGCAGGCCCTTCGAAAAGACGCCAGTGACCAGACCTATAAAAATATCGTTTATTCCCTTTCAATGTTTGCCCGTAAAATTGGTGCCTCGCTCTTGTTTGAAACCGTGGAAGCAGAGTATCAGCTTCAGTATGCCTGGAAAAATGGCGGGCGTTATTATCAAGGCTTTTACTTATCGGAGCCTATGCCCGATTTTGCCCAGCCTGACGGGCAAAAAGAAATGCTAAGGGAAAAGTGCAGCCGGTTTATTACGTATGAAAAACAGGCGCTCAGCAGCGTATATGCGCTGGCGGACCAGCTGGAAAGCGGACTGAGTGCTATCATTTCCAGATCGAAATCAGCCCCGAAAGAAAAGCTCCTCGAAGATATCGCCAGGGAGTTTAATGAAATGTGTTTCCGGTTATATATATGTGATGAGAATGGTTTTGAATTAACACCAAACTACTTTAAAAGGGATGGCCGATGGATTTTTCAGCCGGAATATTTAAACAAGAATTGGAGCTGGCGCCCTTATTTTCTTGAAAACATCGTCCGGATGAATAAAAACGGCGGCGGTTTAATCTCTGATTTGTATAATGATCTTGAAACAGGAGAAACCATCCGAACATTTTCTTACCCGGTGAATGAGCACGAATATTTATTTTTTGATATTCCATATGCTTATTTATACGACCAGGATGGATTGCTCTATTAACGTATGAAGCTGGAGGAATCCGGGCACAATGGAAGTATCCTGGCATAAAGGGGATGCTTATGGAAGCTTGGATTCTATTATCAGCTGCTGTTTTGCTTGGCGGCCTGCTTTGGACTGCCAGATTGATGAAACGGTCCGGTGCTTTTGGCATTCGAGATACAGCCAATTCTAAGCCGGTTCGCCAGCATCCATATGGATTGAATCCGATCATTTGGCTATTTATCGCGATGTTTGTCATATTTCTTGGAATTATTGCAATTGTATGGCTGCAGGGGCGCTGATTTTGGCGTCTTTTTTATTTGTAGATTGTGAAAAAAGAGGGCAAAAATATTGGATTAAAGCAGGGATGTATGGTATATTTCTTGTGCTTACTAAATGGTTAACGAAAGAAAGGGGTCGACAATATATGTCACAATTAGTTGGAATCGTACAGCGCCTTAAATCACTGCAGGAAGGCGGAGAGCAGGGAGAGGTACAGCAGCGCTTGTTTGAATTAAACGGCAAAACACTCTGCCAGGTAAAATATTTCCCAAATAAAGACACGTTCGAACTTGAAGTATATGATAAGGACGGAAAAGGAAGCAAGTATCCTTTTGATGATATTGACATGACAGCAATCGAAATTTTTGAACTTCTTCAAGAAGCGAAGCAGGAAGCACAAGGGTAACATCAGGCGGCCAGGGCCGGATCTTTTTGAAGAAGAACGGCTCGTTTCTCTGGTAGAAGCTACAGGCATTTTGCTATAATGGAAGGTAAGTAAAGCGCTTACAAAAAAGAAAGGAAGAACACCAATGATCTCCTTCAGAAACAAAGACGTTCTGCAGACAAATATTATGGATTACATTATTCCGGGAGAGAAAGTGGCATTTGTCCAGCGGGGAAACAGTCTGGAGCATGCATTGCTGATTCTGACGAAAAGTGGTTACACGGCTATTCCGGTTTTGGATACCAAATACCGTCTTGAAGGGCTGATTAGCATTCCTATGATTACGGAAGCGCTTCTCGGTCTTGAACGTATTGAGTTTGAGCGGCTTGATAAGCTGAAAGTAGAGGATGTGATGGCCGTTGATAAACCGAGATTAACGGTTCATGACCACTTCCGAAAAGCGCTTGGACAGCTTATTAATCATCCTTTTTTGTGTGTAACTGATGAAGAAGGCCATTTTGAGGGTATATTAACGAGACGGGTCATTTTAAAGCAGCTCAATTATTATGTTGATGGATTAAATTAAAGATCCGCCAGGCGGCGGATTTTTTTTTATTGAATTTGGGGTGAAAGGGTTGAAACCAAAACAAACAAAGCGTCCTCTCGTTTTGGCGGCTGTGATGCTGGCCATGTTTATGGGAGCGATCGAAGCAACAATTGTTTCAACGGCTATGCCGGATATTGTAGCGGAGCTTGGTGGTTTTTCGCTGTATAGCTGGGTGTTCTCTGCTTATTTGCTTATGAACGCAGCGACTGTTTTAATTTATGGAAAGCTATCGGATATCTTTGGCCGGCGGCCGGTTTTATTTGCGGGTATGACGATTTTTTTGGCCGGCTCTATTCTTTGCGGACTGGCCGGCTCAATGGAGCAGATGATTCTTTTCCGCTTTATTCAAGGAGTGGGGGCCGGTGCAGTAATGCCCATTGCCACGACCATTGTCGGCGATATTTATTCCAAGGAAGAGCGGGCGCATATTCAAGGCTATCTGTCGAGTGTGTGGGGCATTTCGGCCGTTTCCGGACCGGCACTTGGCGGACTGCTTGTAGAATATGTATCGTGGCGCTGGGTATTTTGGATTAACATACCTCTTGGTGTTGTTTCGATGGTCATGCTGGGCCTTTTCCTGCATGAGAAGGTAGAAAAGAAAAAGCCGGATATCGACTATATCGGAACGGTGCTTTTTTTAGTAGGAATTTCAACGTTTATGTACTGGTTAGTTGAAGCAGGCAACACAGCTCATACAGGTCCGCTGCTGGTGCTTGGAGCCGTTTCGTTTTGTCTTTTTGCTTTGCACGAACGGCGTACGCCGTCTCCTATTGTGCCTTTTCATTTGTGGAAGGTGCGTCCAATCTTAATTGCCAACCTTGTATCGTTAACGACCGGCATTATGCTCATCGGCATTTCATCTTTTTTGCCGACTTATGTACAGGGTGTGATGGGGAAAAGTGCTACGATCGCCGGGTTCACGCTGACCGCTATGTCAATCGGCTGGCCGATTGCTTCCTCTTTATCCGGCCGCCTTCTTCATTCCATTGGCTACCGTGCTACAACTCTAATTGGAGGGGCAGCACTGTTAGCCGGCGGCTTAATGTTTATGTTCATGACACCGGATTTAGGCCCCTGGTGGGCAGCCGCTTCTTCTTTCGTCACAGGAGTGGGAAT
This sequence comes from Domibacillus sp. DTU_2020_1001157_1_SI_ALB_TIR_016, assembly GCF_032341995.1. Classification (NCBI taxonomy): domain Bacteria; kingdom Bacillati; phylum Bacillota; class Bacilli; order Caryophanales; family Bacillaceae; genus Domibacillus; species Domibacillus sp. DTU_2020_1001157_1_SI_ALB_TIR_016. The sequence continues at coordinate 2,417,985 of NZ_CP135439.1, read as the reverse complement.
GGGTTTGACCTCGACTGCTTTTATCATTTCAATACAAAATGCGGTCGAATGGCATGAAAGAGGAGCTGCGACGGCAGCCAATATGTTTATGAGAAATATCGGCAATGCTATAGGGGCAGCGCTGCTTGGCGGTGTACTAAACAGTCAGTTGTCCGCTTATTTGGCAGGTAAAAGCGGAGCGGATAATCTGAGCGTTAACTCCGTGAATGAGCTCCTCGGCGGAGAAGGAGATATACCGGCTTCCGCCCGCGCTATTTTAGGTGAAGGGCTGACTTCTTCCCTGCACGCGGTTTATTTTGTCGTTTTCCTATTTGCGGCCCTTTCATTTATTCTGCTTTTGTTTTTAAAGAAAGGAGAGTGACGGGATGTCTGTTTCAGAATTTCGGCTGCTGACCGTTCTTGCAGAAGAAATGAATATGCGCAAAGCAGCAGAGCGGCTTTTTGTTTCTCAGCCGGCTCTTTCCCAGCGCCTGCAGACAGTCGAAAAAGAGTGGGGGGTTAAAATTTTTAACCGTTCTACAAAAGGGCTTTCTTTAACGCCGGCAGGTGAGAGAATTGTGGAATACGCAAAAGAAACCCTGGAGAAAAGAGAGCGTCTCCTCGAAGAGCTGCAGCTGCTTGAGCCGCAGGTGCATGGAACATTGAAAATCGCCTGCGCTACCATCGTCGGCCAAAACTGGCTGCCAAAAGTGCTAAAGCTGTACGTAGAACGCTATCCCCAGGCCAAAATTCAGCTGATTACCGGCTGGAGCAGCGAAATTGTCAAAGCGCTTTATGAAGGGGATGTACATGTTGGCATTATACGTGGAACGCCGGAATGGAAGGGGCGAAAAATTCACTTGTTTGAAGATCCGCTTTATTTAGTCGATAAAGATATTCAAAATGTGGAAGATGTGCTTTCCACCGACAAACCGTTTATTCAATTCAAAAGTGACTCAAGCTACTATCAGGAAATACAAGAATGGTGGCACAGTCGTTTTCAAATGGCGCCAAAGCGCTCAATTGTGGTAGACCAAATTGAAACATGCCGGCAGATGGCGTTTAATGGACTTGGGTACGCGATTTTGCCAGCTATTACATTAGCGAATCATGAACATGATCTTTTTCAAATCCCGCTTCTTGACCGTGAAGGCGCACCGATTCAGCGTGATACGTGGCTTCTTGGCTATGATGCCGCTTTCGAACTTCGTCAAGTGCAGGCATTTGTCGAAACAGTGGAGCTTTTTATGGCACAATCGGAAGAAAATCGCTTGTGAAAGTGGCGCTGCTTTGATACAGTAATAGCAGAAAAAACAGATTGACCAGGAGGAATACATACTTATGAAAATGATGGATGCACACGAAATTATTGCTTTTATCGGAAACAGCAAAAAATCAACACCGGTAAAAGTGTACGTAAACGGAGACGTAGAAGGCATTAACTTCGGCGAATCAGCAAAAGTATTTGGCGAAGGCAAATCTGTTGTTGTGTTCGGTGAATGGGCAGAAGTGTCTGAAGCACTTGAGCAAAATAAAGATAAAATCACTGATTACGTAGTGGAAAATGACCGCCGCAACTCTGCGATTCCGCTTTTAGATATGAAAAACATTAAAGCGCGTATTGAGCCGGGTGTTGTAATCCGCGATCAAGTTGAAATCGGAGATAATGCCGTTATTATGATGGGTGCTTCTATTAATATTGGAGCAGTAGTTGGCGAAGGAACAATGATCGACATGAATGCGGTTCTTGGCGGGCGTGCGACAACGGGTAAAAACTGCCATGTTGGTGCAGGCGCTGTGTTAGCGGGTGTGATTGAGCCGCCTTCTGCTTCACCGGTTATTTTAGAAGACAACGTTTTAATCGGGGCAAATGCGGTTGTGCTTGAAGGTTGCCGTATTGGCGAAGGTTCTGTCGTGGCTGCAGGCGCGATCGTTACAGAAGATATCCCGCCTTACTCTGTTGCAGTTGGAGCACCAGCACGCGTGATTAAACAGATCGATGATAAAACAAAATCAAAAACAGAAATCATGCAGGAACTCCGTAAACTATAAAAGCGGTAATCATAAGGACGCGTGGGCAGCTGCTCGCGCGTTCTTTTTCTAAAAAGGGGGAAAAGAAATGAGCCAATTTACGGCTATTCGACGTGATTTGCACCAAATTCCAGAGCTCGGATTTCAAGAATTCAAAACGCAGGCTTATTTGCTGGAGTATTTAAGATCACTTCCGCAGGAGCGGATGGAAATTCAAACATGGCGGACAGGCATTCTTGTAAAAATAAACGGGTCTAACCCATCTAAAACAATCGGATGGCGGACAGATATCGATGGCCTGCCTATTACCGAGCAGACCGGCCTTTCGTTTGCTTCAACACACGAAGGGCGTATGCACGCATGCGGCCATGATCTGCATATGAGCATTGCACTTGGCGTGATTACTCATTTTGCTTCTCATCCGATTGATGACGATTTAGTTTTTATTTTTCAGCCGGCAGAAGAAGGACCAGGAGGAGCCGAGCCGATGATGGCATCGAAAGAGTTCCGCGCATGGCTGCCGGATGAAATTTATGCACTTCATATTGCGCCGGAGCATCCGGCGGGCACAATTTCCACGAAGCCGGGCCTTTTATTTGCGAATACGTCAGAGCTGTTTATTGATATTCGCGGCAAAGGCGGCCACGCTGCTTACCCGCACGAAACAAAGGATATGGTCGTAGCGGCCTCTTACTTTGTTACACAGCTCCAGTCTATCGTTTCCCGAAACGTTGACCCGCTTGATAGTGCTGTGGTGACGGTAGGGAAAATGACGGCCGGCACTGTGCAAAATGTGATCGCCGACCATGCAAGGCTGGAAGGCACCATCCGCACGCTTTCACCAGAAGCAATGGTAAAAGCAAAGGCACGGGTTCAGTCTCTTTTAAAAGGGATAGAAACGGCGTTTGACTGCGAAACAGAAATCGACTGCGGCAGCGGCTATTATCAAGTGTATAATGATCCGGAAGTGACGGGCCGCTTTATTCAATTTGCAATGCAGCAGCCAGATATCCAATTCGTGCAGGCACGAGAAGCCATGACAGGAGAAGACTTTGGCTTTATGCTGAAAGAAATTCCAGGTCTTATGTTTTGGCTTGGTGTTGGATCGGAGTATGGCCTTCATCACGCTAAATTAAACCCGGATGAGACGGCGATCCAAACGGCAATTTCATTTATCAGCGGTTACTTTGAGCAGCTGGGCAGCCGCTGAGCATTTTTAAAGGACCAACCATCTTACAAAGCGCTCCATTTAAGCGAGCCGGCTTTGCCCTCCAAACTGAAAACGAAACTACAAAAACCCTTTAATCTGTAATGCTCACCAGGGCTTGATACACCGTTAGGCCCTGATGTGTCTATACTATTAAAAAAGGGGTGTGTGGACGGATGAAATTAAAAGAGCAAATGCCAGAGCTTAATGGTGCAACAAAGTGGCTGAACGGGAAAGTGTCTACCAGTGAGTTAATTGGCGAAAAGCCAACCCTCATTCATTTTTGGTCGGTAAGCTGTCACTTATGCAAAGAAGCCATGCCAAACATCAACAAATTCCGTGATGATTACAAGGATACATTAAATGTTCTGGCTGTACACATGCCTCTTTCGGAGGATGATCTGGACTTGGAAGAGATTAAAGCGGCAGCAGCAGAACATGGAATCACACAGCCGATTTTTGTTGACAGTGAACATACGCTTACAGATGCATTTAAAAATCAATATGTTCCTGCTTATTACGTTTTCGATAAAGAAGGCCGGCTGCGTCACTTTCAAGCAGGAGGAAGCGGGCTGAAAATGCTTGAGAAGCGTTTAAATCGCGTTCTCGGTGAAATGTCAAAAACAAAATAAAGCAGGTGATCGGCGCCAGCCGGTTTTTCTTTGTTTCTTTTCGTAAGAAAGAGTGAGTGTATGGCAAGGGCAGGAAAAATAAGAGAGGAAGCAATTAAAGGCCTTTCGTGGTAAACTGTCAGAGCAAAACCTTTTATTTAACGTTGACAGCGGGGGAAGAATCATGAAAAAGGAATTTGTCGTTATTGGGCTCGGTCGATTCGGAAGCAGCATTTGCCGGGAGCTGAGTGAACAAGGAATGGAAGTAATGGCGATCGATAAAGATGAGGATCGTGTAAATGAGTTTACTTCGATTGCTTCTCATGCTGTTGTCGCAGATACGACAGATGAATCGGTTTTAAAAAGCCTGGGCATTCGAAATTTTGATCATGTGATTGTCGCTATTGGAGATGATATTCAGTCCAGTATTTTAACGACGCTGATGTTGAAAGAAGTGGGCGTTAAAAAAGTTACGGCCAAGGCACAAAATGATTATCATGAAAAAGTGCTGATCAAGATCGGCGCAGACCAGGTTGTCCACCCGGAACGTGATATGGGACGGCGGATTGCCAATAATATCGTCTCAAACAATGTATTAGATTATTTAGAGCTTTCCGATGAGCATTCCATCGCCGAAATTATTGCCAATGAATCGCTTGCCGGCAATACATTGATTGACCTTGATATCCGGGCTCTTTACGGAATTAATATCGTAGCAATTAAACGGGGTAAAGAAATTATCGTGTCGCCACAGGCGAATGAGCCTATTCATTTAGGCGACATTTTAATTATTATTGGTGCGGATAGAGATATTGACCGATTCCAGAGAAAAATGAATCACTAAAAAACCCTCCACTCAAAGTGAAGGGTGAGAGTGTAGACAAAGTAAGAAAGCAGGCTGATTGAAAGCGCCTGTCTTTCAAGGAACGCCGCCGGATGAGAAGCGGAGTGACCTTTTTCGGGTCATGAGCATTCGCAGCCGGCAAGTGACGCCGAAAGCGGGCGTTTGTCAACAGCCTGAACCCTCCACTCAAAGTGGAGGGTTCTTTGGCGAAACAAGAACAAAACGGAGGACATGTGCCTGATCTTCAAATGAGATGCAGCGGATCCTGCTTTTTCGTCCAGGAGCACCATGATCATGCAGGAACAAATAAATACGCCCCTGCTGGATTTTATATCCTGTCAGCACGACCCAATGATACGCAAACAAAGGCTTGGCAAAAAAGCGGAGGGTGAAATACTTGTCAAATTTTGCGGCAACGGGCCGGCCATGATCGAGCTCGTGAATCACTTCACCAATCTGGTCCGAGGAACTAACACGCCAGTTGCTGCCCAGCAGTTTTTTTAATCTCCGAACCATTAAAAAGCGGGATAAACCAATTTTTGTAGTACCAAGTTTTTTATATAAATCGTTTGCTGTACACGAATATCCCCAATAATCTAAAATAACCGAAACTGTGACGGGGCCGCAGGCGGATGAACGATAGTTCTTTTTAATATTTTCTGCATACTGGGACTGGCTCTTTACCTGAATGATAGCAGACACCTCCGAAAAAACGCGCTCCTAAAAGCAGGAGCGCGTTTTCTTTTGTTACACTTCCATAATGATCGGCAGGATCATCGGGCGGCGTTTTGTCCGCTCGTAAAGGAAAGGTGAAAGAGTATCGGTAATTTCATTTTTAATATCAGACCATTGAGTGGTACTGTTATTGAGAAGCTGCTTTACATGGCGATTCAGCATCGATTGTGCTTCGTAAATAAGATCGCCCGACTCACGCATATACACAAATCCGCGCGAAATAATATCAGGGCCTGCTTCGATTTTATTTTTTTCTTTGTTGATGCTTACGACTACAATCACAAGGCCTTCTTCTGAAAGAATGCGGCGGTCACGAAGCACAATGTTGCCGATGTCGCCAATGCCGCTTCCGTCAATATAAACGGACCCGGATTGAATGCGTCCAGCCACATGCGCTTCGTCTTTTGACAGAGCCAATACGTCGCCGTTATCCATAATAAAGCAGTTTTCCGGCGGAACACCGCAGTCAATCGCGTGCTGGCAGTGCATTTTCTGCATCCGGTACTCACCATGAATCGGCATGAAAAATTTAGGCTTAATCAAGCGAAGCATCAATTTTTGCTCTTCCTGGCTTCCGTGCCCGGATGTATGGATCTCATTTAACGGACCGTGAATAACGTCCGCTCCTGCCCGGGACAAAGCATCAATAATTCGATTGACACTTACATTGTTGCCGGGAATCGGCGAGGAAGAAAAAACGACCGTATCATTCGGCTGAATTTGAATTTGACGGTGAGATCCGTTGGCGATGCGTGACAGTGCCGCCATAGGTTCACCCTGGCTGCCTGTGCACAAAATTGTTACTTTGTTCGCCGGTAATTTATTTAACTGGTGAGTGTCGACAAAAGTGTCTTTCGGACAGCGGATATAGCCGAGCTGTTGTCCGATATTAATCGCATTTTCCATGCTGCGCCCAAACACACCGACTTTTCGGCCGTCTTCAACAGCTGCATCAACGACCTGCTGGAGGCGGTGGATGTTCGAGGCAAAAGTAGCGAAAATAATGCGTCCCTGTACTTTTCGAAACACATTATGAATGCTTTCCCCAACTTTCCGTTCAGACATCGTGAAATTAGGCACTTCACTGTTTGTACTATCAGACAGGAGGCAAAGAACGCCTTCCTTGCCGATTTCCGCCATCTTCGTTAAGTTGGCCGGCTCTCCTACAGGAGTGAAGTCAAATTTAAAGTCGCCTGTGTGCACGATATTGCCTTGCGGTGTTTTGACTACAACACCATAAGAGTCTGGAATACTATGGGTTGTCCGGAAAAAGGATACGGATGTTTTCCGGAACTTGATAATGTCATCCTCGCCGATTTCATGAAGGCGGGCGCGGCGCAGAAGGCCGTGTTCATCTAGTTTATTGCGCAGAAGACCAAGTGCAAGCTTCCCGCCGTACACCGGTACATTTACAACCCGGAGCAGGTAAGGGATACCGCCGATGTGGTCTTCGTGGCCGTGTGTAACAAACAAGCCTTTAATTTTATCCGCATTTTTTTGAAGGTAGGAATAATCTGGAATCACATAATCGATTCCAAGAAGCTCATCTTCAGGGAACTTAATCCCTGCATCAATTAAAATAATTTCGTCCTGAAATTGGACGGCATAAGTGTTTTTGCCGATTTCGCCCAAACCGCCGAGGGCGAAAACTGCAGTTTGATCATTTTTTACAAACTTCATGCTTTACAGCTGCTCCACTTTAAAGTCGGGGGAATTCTTCTCATACTCAAGGTGATTGTCAGTTACCTTTTGAACAAACTCAATATTATATGGGCGGCTTTTTAATGCGTGGCGTACTTCACGTTCTGTTTGCGCTTCCGCATATAAGGTTTTTGTTTTTTCGCGAACGGGCACTTCAGAACGGTCTTCCTGGTAATACACTTTGAAAATCATGATTTTCTCTCCTTTATTCCGGTTTAATATATACAAACCGCCATAAAAGCGGTTCTTCTCGTTTTTAATGCTGCGTCTTATTAAGTGATCTTGGTTTTTATTATATAGAAAGAACGATGTTTTGACACGAAAGAACATCTTTTTGTTTCATACATAAAGACAGCCCTTCGTAACGGAAGGGCTTAACCATTCTAAATTATGCGATTGATTTTCTTCTAAGCAGATCTTTCCACTGTTTTGCGAGCTTTTTTTTCAGCCTCTTCAACATTGTGGATCACTCCTCACTGCCATTTTATCATATGGCTATCGGAATGAAAAGAGATCGGCATATTCTATTAGACTGCTCAGCGTTCGATTGCCTGTGCGTTCTCTTCAATCTGAAAAGGCGCTTTTTCATTGATATAATCATAAAACATAACACCGTTTAAGTGATCTATTTCATGCTGCATACAAATAGCAGGAAGCCCCTTTAAACGCAGCTTTACTTCTTCCCCTTCCAATGTAACCGCTTTTACTGTCACTCTTGCATAGCGGTGTACATAACCCGGAACGTTACGATCCACGGACAAGCACCCTTCACCGCTTGTTAAATAAGCTTTTTCAACAGAATGGCTGACAATTTTCGGGTTAAACAGCGCATAGCTGAGCTGGTTTCCATTCTCATCATTTACATGGACAGCAATCATTCGTTTTGAAACACCAATTTGCGGTGCAGCCAAACCAATACCGGGGCGCAGCCCGTATTTTTCGGCTATTTCGGGATCCTGGCTGTTTTTTACGTATTCAATCAGTGAAGCGAGAATAGCTTTGTCTTCTTCAGAAGCAGGAAGCGGCACCTCTTTCGCTTTTTCCCGAAGAACCGGATCGTCTTCCCGTACGATGTCATTCATTTTAATCATATGGTTTCATTCCTTTTTCGCTTTTAGTGTATTTATCTTATCAAAAACTGTGCAAAATGTTAATGAAGCGATTTTTTGTTTTACGCTTTGGGAACCGGGAATAGGGGAAAGGGGTAAAAAATGTAATGTATAACAGCTTAAAAAAGCGCTTTCTTTTTATAGTACAGATTAAACAGAAACACTAGTACAGAGCACGTGAAAGCAGTGGTTTAAAGGATAATTATAAAAATTCTTTTTGAATTGACGTATGAACACGGTTATTATACACTATTAACCGAAGCTTTTAATTGTATTAGTGATTTATAAAAAATAACTGGTACAGGTCATTATAAATGAAAACAGCCGCATGACAAATAAAGAAAGGAAAGGTGACAACCATGAGTCCAAAGAAAACTCAGTTCGATCCGCAAAAAACGCTTGAGTCCATTGAAACGCAATTTGAAATGGTTCAAGTTTTGAATGAAGAAGGAAAAATTGTAAACGAAAGTGCAGCACCAAAGCTTTCAGATGAAGAACTTCAAGAATTGATGACACGCATGGTATACACACGCGTACTTGACCAGCGTTCTATTTCATTAAACCGTCAAGGACGTCTTGGCTTCTACGCACCAACAGCTGGACAAGAAGCATCACAAATTGCTTCCCAGTACGCTCTTGAAAAAGAAGATTGGATTTTGCCAGGATACCGTGATGTTCCGCAAATCGTATGGCATGGCCTTCCATTATGGAAAGCATTCTTGTTCTCGCGCGGTCACTACGTAGGCAACCAGGCACCTGAAGGTGTAAATGTTTTGTCTCCACAAATCATTATCGGTGCACAATACGTGCAAAATGCCGGCGTGGCTCTAGGACTTAAAAAACGCGGTAAAAAAGCAGTAGCTGTTACATATACAGGCGACGGCGGCTCATCACAAGGTGATTTCTACGAAGGAATCAACTTTGCCGGTGCATTCAATGCTCCAGCGATCTTTATCGTTCAAAACAACCAATTCGCGATTTCAACTCCGCGTGAAAAACAAACAGCAGCGAAAACAATCGCTCAAAAAGGGATTGCAGCAGGTATTCCATCTGTTCTTGTTGATGGTATGGATCCACTTGCAGTGTATGCAGCTGTTAAAGATGCACGTGAGCGTGCAATCAACGGCGAAGGTCCAACATTGATCGAAACACTTTGCTACCGTTACGGTCCACATACAATGGCCGGTGATGACCCGACTCGCTATCGTACATCTGACCTTGATACAGAGTGGGAGAAAAAAGATCCACTTGTTCGTTTCCGCAAATACTTAGAAGCAAAAGGTCTATGGAACGAAGAAAAAGAAACAGAAGTAATTGAACGCGCGAAAGAAGAAATCAAAGACGCGATCAAAAAAGCGGATGAAACGCCAAAACAAAAAGTAACAGACCTTATGAAAAATATGTACGAAGAAATGCCAGCAAACTTAAAAGAACAATATGCAATCTACACTGAAAAGGAGTCGAAGTAAGCCATGGCACAAATGACAATGATTCAAGCGATTACGGATGCCTTGCGCGTAGAGCTTAAAAATGACGAAAACGTCCTTGTTTTCGGCGAAGACGTCGGCGTTAACGGCGGCGTATTCCGTGCAACAGAAGGCCTTCAAAAAGAATTCGGGGAAGATCGCGTTTTCGATACGCCGCTTGCAGAATCTGGAATCGGTGGTTTAGCTGTCGGTCTTGCTTTAGAAGGGTTCCGCCCAGTACCAGAGCTTCAGTTTTTCGGATTTGTTTACGAAGTAATGGATTCTATCAACGGACAGCTTGCACGTATGCGTTACCGTTCAGGCGGAACTTATTCTGCTCCTGTAACGTTCCGTTCTCCATTTGGCGGCGGCGTTCATACACCAGAACTTCATGCGGACAGCTTAGAAGGATTGGTAGCACAGCAGCCTGGTTTAAAAGTAGTTATTCCTTCTACTCCTTACGAAGCAAAAGGACTTTTGATCTCTGCTATTCGTGACAACGATCCGGTTATTTTCTTAGAGCACATGAAATTGTACCGTTCATTCCGTGAAGAGGTGCCAGAAGAAGAATACACAATTCCTCTTGGAAAAGCAGCAGTAAAACGTGAAGGTACAGACCTTTCAATCATTACGTACGGCGCAATGGTTCATGAATCTCTTAAAGCAGCAGAAGCGCTTGAAAAAGAAGGACATTCTGTTGAAGTAATCGATCTTCGTACGATCCAGCCGCTTGATATCGAAACAATCATCGCTTCAGTTGAGAAAACAGGACGCGCTATCGTTGTTCAAGAAGCGCAAAAACAAGGCGGTATTGCAGCGAACGTTGTAGCAGAAATCAACGATCGTGCAATTTTAAGCCTGGAAGCTCCTGTTCTGCGTGTAGCAGCACCGGATACTGTATTCCCATTCTCACAAGCAGAGGGTGTATGGCTTCCAAACCATAAAGATGTTATCGAAACAGCGAAAAAAGTTCTTCAATTTTAATCATACTTAATTCATGAAAAGGAGGCACTGCCTCCTTTTCAAAATTCAATTATTAGGAGGCTGAATGCATTGGCATTTGAATTTAAATTACCAGACATCGGTGAAGGTATTCACGAAGGTGAAATCGTCAAGTGGTTTGTAAAGCCAGGTGACAAAGTAGCGGAAGATGACGTACTTTGCGAAGTACAAAACGATAAAGCAGTTGTTGAAATCCCATCACCAGTTGCAGGAACAGTAGAAGAAGTACTGGTTGAAGAGGGCACTACAGCAATCGTTGGTGATACATTAATCAAATTTGACGCTCCTGGATACGAAGATTTGAAATTCAAAGGCGACGATCACGGCGACGAAGGCGAAGCAAAAACAGAAGCGCAAGTTCAGTCTTCTTTAGAAGGCGGTCAAAACATTGATAAGGCACCTGTTGAAGAAGCGCCGAAAGAGTCTACAGGTCCTATTCACACAGGCCCGGCTCAAACACAGGAAGAAGTAGACCCGAACCGCCGCATCATTGCAATGCCATCTGTACGTAAATACGCACGTGAGAAAAATGTAAACATCGCTCAAGTAGCAGGCAGCGGTAAAAATGGCCGTATTGTGAAAGAAGATATTGATGCATTCGTGAACGGCGGTGCGAACACTTCTGCACAAGCTGAAGCAGCTGTACAACAAGAAGCTCCAGCAGCAAAAGAAGAGTCAAAACCAGCAGCGGCAGTAGCGATTCCAGAAGGCGAGTTCCCAGAAACACGCGAAAAAATGAGCGGCATCCGCAAAGCCATTGCCAAAGCGATGGTCAACTCAAAACATACAGCACCACACGTTACTCTAATGGACGAAATAGAAGTAACCGAGTTGTGGGCACACCGCAAAAAGTTCAAAGATATTGCGGCGGAAAAAGGCGTAAAATTAACGTTCCTTCCATACGTTGTAAAAGCTTTGACAAGTGCGCTTCGTGAATTCCCTGCGCTTAACACATCCATCGATGATGCAACAAGCGAAATTGTTCATAAGCACTATTACAACATCGGTATCGCAGCTGATACTGAAAAAGGCTTGATGGTGCCAGTTGTGAAAAATGCAGACCGCAAATCAATGTTTGCGATCTCTAACGAAATCAATGAACTTGCTGTAAAAGCACGTGATGGCAAATTGGCTCCTGCAGAAATGAAAGGCGCATCTTGCACAATCACCAATATCGGTTCTGCCGGCGGACAATGGTTCACACCAGTTATCAACCATCCAGAAGTAGCAATTTTGGGTATTGGACGCATTGCTGAAAAACCAATTGTAAAAAATGGTGAAATTGTAGCGGCACCTGTGTTAGCATTATCATTGAGCTTTGATCATCGTATGATTGACGGAGCGACTGCACAAAATGCGTTGAATCACATTAAACGGTTGTTAAACAACCCAGAACTTTTACTAATGGAGGCGTAAGAGATGGTAGTAGGAGATTTCCCAATTGAAACAGACACTATAGTAATTGGTTCAGGCCCTGGCGGTTATGTAGCGGCAATCCGCGCAGCACAGCTTGGACAAAAAGTAACGATCGTTGAAAAAGAAAATCTTGGAGGCGTCTGCTTAAACGTAGGCTGTATTCCTTCTAAAGCTCTTTTAACAGCAGCTCACCGTTTCGAGCAGGCGAAACACTCTGACGATATCGGTATCATTGCTGAAGCTGTTTCTGTAAACTTCGACAAAGTACAAGAGTGGAAAGCTGGCGTCGTGAACAAGCTTACAGGCGGCGTTGAAGGCCTTCTAAAAGGAAATAAAGTGGAAATCGTTCGCGGTGAAGCTTACTTCAACGATGCGAATACGCTTCGTGTTATGGGTGAAGATTCTGCACAAACGTATACATTTAAAAATGCGATCATTGCTACTGGATCACGCCCGATTGAAATTCCAAACTTTAAATTTTCAAACCGCGTTATTGATTCAACAGGCGCATTATCACTAAAAGAAATCCCTAAAAAAATGGTTGTTGTCGGCGGCGGCTACATCGGCTCTGAGCTTTCAACAGCATATGCGGATTTTGGAACAGAAGTAACAATTCTTGAAGGCGCTCCTGAAATTCTTGGCGGCTTTGAAAAACAAATGTCTGCGATTGTTAAACGCAACATGAAGAAAAAAGGCATCGAAATCGTAACGAGCGCGATGGCTAAATCTGCCGTAGAAACAGAAAACGGCGTAAAAGTAACATACGAAGCAGGCGGAAAAGAAGAAACAATCGAAGCTGATTACGTACTTGTTACAGTAGGCCGTCGTCCGAACACGGATGAAATGGGTCTTGAAGGTGTCGGCGTGAAAGTAGCAGAGCGCGGCTTGGTAGAAGTTGACAAACAGTGCCGTACAAGTGTAGAAAACATTTACGCAATCGGCGATATCATTTCGGGACCTCCTTTGGCCCACAAAGCATCTTACGAAGGTAAGATTGCTGCTGAGGCGATTGCAGGAGAAAAATCTGAAGTGGATTACCTTGCGATTCCAGCAGTTTGCTTTACAGAGCCAGAACTTGCAACAGTTGGTTACAGTGAAGCACAAGCAAAAGAAGAAAACATCGAAATCGTATCTGCGAAATTCCCATTTGCAGCGAATGGCCGTGCGCTTGCGCTTAACAGCACAGACGGCTTCGTAAAAGTGGTATCACGCAAAGAAGACGGACTGATCATCGGCGCGCAAATCGCTGGTTCAGGCGCTTCTGACATGGTGGCAGAGCTTGGTCTTGCGATTGAAGCAGGTATGACACTTGAAGATGTAGCGATGACAATCCATGCTCACCCTACGCTTGCTGAAATGACAATGGAAGCAGCAGAAGTAGCACTTGGAACACCAATTCACATCGTAAAATAATCGAATGATTACATTGAAACCCCCGGTTTCCTTATTTTAGGAAACCGGGGGTTTTTTGTCCCGTTTTTAAATATGTTATACAATTAGAGCTTGAAATTTTAAATGTGTTATATTATTATTAACTCAAGAAACATAAATCGCTTTCAGAAGCAAAAACAGGAGGTTATAAAACATGGGAACAATCATCTGCAAGTCTTGCCAAGCAACAATTGAGCATTTCGAAGAAGAAAAGGTAACAGTTTTATACTCTCATTGTGGCTGTGATCATGAAGCTGAAAGTGACGACTGAACGGATAGCTAAAATGAGCCGCTCCAAGTGGATATAAATTTAATAAACATAAATCGCTTTCAAAAACAAAAACAGGGGGTTATAAAACATGGGAACAATCATCTGCAAGTCTTGCCAAGCAACAATTGAGCATTTCGAAGAAGAAAAGGTGACAGTTTTATACTCTCATTGTGGCTGTGATCATGAAGCTGAAAGTGACGACTGAACGGATAGCTAAAATGAGCCGCTCCAAGTGGATATAAATTTAATAAACATAAATCACTTTCAAAAACAAAAACAGGGGGTTATAAAACATGGGAACAATCATCTGCAAGTCATGCAAAGTAACAATTGAGCACTTTGAAGAAGAAAAGGTGACAGTTTTATACTCTCATTGTGGCTGTGATCATGAAACAGAGAGTGATGACTGAACGGATATATAAAGAGCCGCTCCAACTGGAGCGGCTCTTTTTTAATAAATCGGCTTGCGTTCGCGGATCACACGTAATGTTTTTAATTCTTCATCTTCCGGACCTTGAACAGGAAGTCCGGCTGCTACGTTTTCTTTTACATAACGCAGGTTTTCTTCTGTAATGATTTCACCCGGAATAAAAATTGGGATACCCGGCGGGTAAACCATCATAAATTCTGCCATAATCCGGCCTGCTGATTCATCAAGTGGGACGGTTTCTGTCTCGGCATAAAAAGCTTCACGAGGAGACAGTGCTAACAGCGGGATATCCGGCAGCATTACATGCGCATATCTAGACTGAACAGTGCCTTTAAAGGAAGCTGCCATTTCAGTTAAAGCTTTCACAAGCAGTTCACAATCTTCTTTCGTATCCCCTGGTGTAATAATGCAGAGAATGTTGTATAAATCACTGAGCTCTACCTCGATGTTATAACAGTCCCGGAGCCATTTTTCTGCATCATGGCCGCTTATACCAAGGTTCTTAACAGAAACAATCAGTTTGGTCGGGTCATAATCATACGTAGCTTTTGAGCCTAGAATTTCTTCCCCTACACAATACAGGTGATCAATTTCGTTTATTTTTTTCCGTGTTTCCTGCGCGTATTTCAGGGTCTGCTCAATAATTTGATGCCCGTTGATCGCAAGGTGTCTCCGTGCGGTGTCAAGGGAAGCAAGCAGGATATAAGACGTAGATGTCGTTGTCAGCATGCTCAAAATCGTCTGTACACGATTTACGGATACAAGTCCTTCGCGTACATTTAAGATAGAGCTCTGGGTCATAGAACCGCCCAGCTTATGCACACTCGTGGCCGCCATATCAGCTCCTGCCTGCATAGCCGAAATCGGAAGGTCTTCATGAAAATGGATATGAACACCGTGTGCTTCGTCGACAAGAACGGGAACGTTGAATGAATGGGCAATATCAACGATTTGTTTTAAATCGCCCGCAATGCCGAAGTACGTCGGGTTAATCACGAGCAGGCCTTTTGCATCCGGATGCTCTGTTAATGCCCGAGTAACAGACTCGGTTGTAATACCGTGCGAAATTCCTAAATCTTTATCAATTTCAGGATGAATAAAGATCGGAACTGCACCAGAAAATACAATCGCAGTCATAATGGATTTATGGACATTACGCGGTACAATGATTTTTTCACCAGGTCCGCAAACGGCCATAATCATCGTCATAATAGCTCCACTTGTTCCTTGAACAGAGAAAAACGTATGGTCAGCACCAAATGCCTCGGCAGCCAGCTGCTGGGCTTCTTTAATGATACCGTGCGGCTGATGGAGGTCATCAAGGGGTGCAATATTAATTAAATCAATGGAAAGCGCATTTTCTCCGATAAATTCTTTGAAGACGGGGTCCATTCCGCTTCCTTTTTTATGACCTGGAATATGAAATTGAACTGGGTTCCGTTCGGCGTGGCGAAGAAGCCCGTCAAATAATGGTGTTTCGTGTTGTGACAACGCCATTTCCACCTCTTTTCTAATCATTCGCTAAAGCAAAAGAATTATAGCACTTTGCATGGTCCTTGCAAAGAAATTTTTCTTCCCAAGCAAGGAGATGACTTGTACAAAAGCGAATAAATAAAGGGAGGTGAGAAAAATGGAATATTCGTACCCGTTTTCAACGGACTGGTCAACGGAAGAAGTGATTGATGTCGTTTCCTTTTTCGAAGCCATTGAGCAGGCTTATGAAAAAGGAATTGCCAAAGAAACGTTAATGGAACGGTATCGCCGCTTTAAAGAAATTGTGCCAGGAAAAGCAGAAGAAAAGCGCATTTGCAATGAGTTTGAAGAAGTAAGCGGCTATTCTTCCTACCGGGCTGTTCAAAAAATGAAGCAGGCTCCTGAACAAACAAAAATACGCATGTAAATACAGCAGCCCATTTCGGCAGAGGAAATGGGCTGCTGTTTATTTATAAGCAAGCTGATAAATAGGAAGAAGTGTTTCAAACGTTTCTTTAATAAGGGTATAAAGTGCTTTTCCATCCTGCAGCACGGGGTCATCCGCTTGAATGTGGCGGCCAATTAAAAGCTCCGCTTTTTTTACATCCCGGAACCGCTCGAGAGCCTGTTCAACGTTCAGCTCTTCCCACGTTTGAGCGTCTTTTTTCAAATGATCGAGAGACACCACATAGTCAGCCGGTATCGTATTATCGAGCATCTGCTGATGAGTTAAGAAGGCTTGGGCAATTTCTTTTTTACGCGGCAGCTCGTAAATAAAAGCAAGCCAAACGAAAACATGATCGTCAAACAAGCCGACTTGAAAATGGGGGTGCTGCTTATATCCACGCTTGTTGTCTGCCACAGCAAGCCACGTATCGTTTGGCGGATTCACTTTACGTCGCGCGTGGCGTGCAATGTGCAAAAACATTTCCTGTCCGAGCAGTACTGCCAAATCATCGGCCAGAGCGCTGCCGAGCTGATTGAATTTCGGCTGGATCCGTTCCTGTATGGCAGTCATTCTTTCTGTAAGACCATTTATTTGGAAGGTCTGAAAATCTTCTTCTGTAAAACCGGTAAAATTCATGGGAGTGTAATCCTTTCCTGCAAATCATTTTTCATATTAATGTTACCATATCATGAGAAGTTGGAAAAACTTGATAAGCCTTTTTATTTCGTGTAAGGTGATAAAAAACGGAATAGAAGTGAGACGGGGGCTGTATCATGGCGAATTGGACAAAAATAGACCAAACGGTGAAGCGGTGGATTCAGGAAGCCGGCACAAATATACGCGCATCCTTTACTAATTCGCTCACCATTCAGACAAAGTCAAATCCGAATGATTTAGTGACAAATGTAGACCAGGAAACAGAGCGATTTTTTATAGAGAATATCCGCTCCCACTTTCCTGATCATCGTATTTTAGGGGAAGAAGGCCAGGGAGATCAAATCAAATCGCTTGATGGTGTGATATGGATGATCGACCCAATTGACGGTACGATGAATTTTGTTCACCAGCAGCGTAATTTCGCCATTTCTATCGGTATTTATGAGGACGGTATCGGCCAGCTTGGATACATATATGACATTGTTCATGACGAGCTTTATCATGCCAGAAAAGGACATGGGGCCTGGATGAACGATACACCGCTTCAAAAACTCGAACAAGTACCGGTTGAAACGGCTATATTAGGGATTAGTGCCACATGGCTGATTAACAATCGGCATTTTGATCAAAACAAACTCATCCAGCTGGCGAAAGATGTGCGCGGAGTAAGATCATACGGGTCAGCAGCGCTGGAACTTGCTTATGTAGCTTCAGGGCGTTTAAGCGCCTATATTACAATGCGGAATGCACCGTGGGATTTTGCCGGTGGTAAAATGATTGTCGAAGAAGCGGGCGGCATTGTGAGCACGATTAGCGGAGAAGACATTGATATGCTTTCCATCAATCCGGTTTTTGCGGCAGCGCCGGGTCTTTATGAAGACATTTTAAAGAAATATTTGAGCTAAGAAAAAAGGAACAGCGCTTTGTGCGGCTGTTCCTTTTTATTGTAAGCAGTCCGTTATATGTAGGGCTTTACTCGGCCCGGCACCAGGCATTGTTACCTTGTACCTTTTTATAATTTGCCTGCCCGGCGCATTTTCGCTTTGTACGAAAATCCAAATCCCATAACAGCGAGAAGCAGGATAATAGAGAGCGCGCCGCCTAAAATACTTCCTTCACCGATGGCAATACCGATGCCAATCATGCATGCAGCGGCTAAAACAGCAAATCCTAAAAACGGCCATTGAATAGTAGGCAAAGTGCAGACCTCCTTTTTGTCTATTGTAGTACAACGAGATCTTTTTTTGCAATGCCGCTTTTTCCAAATAGGCATCGTGGTTATGATGTGGTATAATAGCTCAGTTAATGGAAACCGAACAAAACGAAGTTTCTAGAAAAGGCAGGAGGAAATAGGTTGAAAACAAGAAACGATTTACGGAACATCGCGATTATCGCCCACGTTGACCACGGAAAAACAACGCTGGTCGATCAGTTATTGAAGCAGTCAGGTATTTTTCGTTCAAATGAGCATGTAGAAGAGCGCGCGATGGATTCAAACGACCTTGAACGCGAACGCGGTATTACAATTCTCGCTAAAAATACTGCGATTCAATATAAAGATACAAAAATCAACATTTTGGATACACCAGGACACGCTGACTTCGGCGGCGAAGTAGAGCGGATCATGAAAATGGTTGACGGTGTTTTACTTGTTGTCGATGCGTATGAAGGCTGCATGCCTCAGACACGCTTCGTATTGAAAAAAGCACTAGAGCAAAATTTGCGTCCGATTGTTGTTGTTAACAAAATTGACCGTGATTTTGCCCGTCCGGCAGAAGTAGTAGATGAAGTACTTGAGCTTTTCATTGAGCTTGATGCAAATGATGAGCAGCTTGAATTCCCGGTTATTTATGCGTCTGGTATTAACGGAACTGCAAGTACAGATCCGGAAAAACAAGATGAAAACATGGAAGCACTATACGAAGCGATTATCGAACATATCCCGGCACCGGTTGATAACAGTGACGAGCCGCTTCAATTCCAAGTAGCTCTTCTTGATTACAATGACTATTTAGGCCGTATCGGAATCGGCCGTGTTTTCCGCGGCGAAATGTCTGTTGGGCAGTCTGTAGCGTTAATGAAGCTTGACGGTAAAGTAAAACAGTTCCGTGTAACAAAAATGTTTGGCTTCCTTGGATTAAAACGGGTTGAAATTGAAACGGCAAAAGCCGGCGATCTTGTAGCCGTTTCCGGCATGGAAGATATTAACGTTGGTGAAACAGTTACACCAATGGAGCATCAAGAAGCACTTCCGGTACTTCGCATCGATGAGCCAACATTGCAAATGAACTTCCTTGTAAACAACAGCCCATTCGCTGGCCGCGAAGGAAAATTTGTTACATCAAGAAAGATCGAAGAACGTCTTCATGCACAGCTTGAAACAGATGTCAGCCTTCGTGTTGAAAATACCGCTTCTCCAGATGAGTGGATCGTATCAGGGCGTGGCGAGCTTCACTTATCCATTTTAATTGAAAACCTTCGCCGTGAAGGATTCGAGCTTCAAGTATCGAAGCCGCAGGTTATCGTTCGCGAAATTGATGGAGTTCAATGTGAACCGGTTGAACGCGTTCAAATTGATGTGCCGGAAGAATACACCGGCTCTATCATCGAATCAATGGGTGAGCGTAAAGGTGAAATGCTCGATATGATCAACAATGGAAACGGCCAGGTCCGTTTGATTTTCATGGTGCCTGCACGTGGATTGATCGGATACACAACAGAGTTTTTAACCATGACACGCGGTTACGGCATTATCAACCACACGTTTGACAGCTATCAGCCAATGCAAAAAGGACGCATCGGCGGCCGCCGCCAGGGCGTTCTTGTATCGCAGGAAACTGGAAAAGCGTCCACATACGGCATCATGGGTGTAGAAGACCGCGGAACAATTTTTGTCGAAGCGGGTACAGAAATTTATGCCGGTATGATCGTGGGCGAACATACACGTGACAATGATTTAACGGTAAATATCGCGAAAACAAAACAGGCAACCAATGTCCGTTCTGCAAACAAAGATCAAACCGCTACAATGAAAAAGCCGCGCATTATGTCTCTTGAAGAAGCGCTTGAGTACTTGAATGATGATGAATACTGCGAATTAACACCGGAATCGATCCGTCTTCGCAAAAAAATCCTAGATAAAAACGAACGTGAGCGCGCAGCGAAAAAGAATAAGCAGGACTAAGCATTAAGCATAAGGATAGGGAGGAATGAGTGTGGAAGGATTGGAACATGTCGGCCCGCTTCTCCGGGCTCTTATTGAATCATTTGGTGTTCAAACAGCGATCTATATTTACTGGGCTGTTTTAATTGCCCTCTCCATTCTCGTTTATAATCTCGGATTTGCAAAAAAACTAAAAATGTGGCAAAACGCCATCGTTTATGTTTCCCTTGCGGCCGGCTCCCTGCTGCTTTTAATCCTGTCTTACCAGCTGCCGGTTGTTGAAAGCCTGATTGTAGCTGCCCTTGTGTTAGGGACGTATAAATTCAGGCTGAGAAAGCATCAAAAACAAGAAAGAACCGCACGCTGAATAAAGCGGGAGGCTTATGCCTCCCGCTTTATTTTTTGCCCGTACAGACCAAGGACAAGGGCATATAAAGCGTGTCCTGCTGCCCACCAGCCAAAAGCCTGTCCATCGTACGGAGCAGCAACGGACTTGTGAGAAAGTATAGATAAAGGGTAGTACAGAAAAGCAGTCGGCAGCATAAGAACAAAAGCAGTTGTAAAAGGCCGCTTCGTTTTTGAAAGCAGTCCCAAAAAAACAGCTGTGATCGAAAAAGAAAGAAGTAAGTGAAAGAAAAATTCCATCCATTCCGGCCACACGATTCGGTTAAGAAGAGGAATGAAATCAACGTTCAGCAGTAAGGTATACACTTTCTTTCCTGTAAGCCATTCGGCTGCTTTTAAGAAAAAGCCGAGCACTATTCCTCCTGCAGTGCCAGCCAGCAGAAGGCTTCTTATGAAAGCCACTCTTTTTCTTTTCCAGAACGATAAACAAAAAACTGTCCTGTACGGATTCGCTGCTCGGTTTTTTCCGCAATACGTGCTCGGCATGCTTCACACATATAGGTATGAATAGGCCGGTTGCGCAGCTTTTTAGCAGAAGGCAATTGATCGTCAATTGATTCAATTTTGTCACACATTATGCATTTTACTCTCATAGAGGCACCTCCGTTTTACAAGTAGTATAACATGGGAGAGGGCAGCATATAGAAATGCAGACAGAATATCGGTATAATAGGAGAAAAGTCAGAAGGAGCGGTGGCGTTGGCAAATCGAAACGAACCATATTTAATACCGGAATTGTTCGAAGCACTTCAATCGGAACGCCTTTCATTTTTTTCGACAGTAGACGCGGAAACTGGGGCCCCTTTTATGAATGCGATTTCCTGGGTGTATGCTTTAAATGATACAACGCTGCGTATAGCGGTAGACAGCCGTTCAAAAATCATCCACAATATTCATAAAAATGCACTGGTTTCCCTGGCTGTTTTTGCCTCCGAATCGGCTTATACAATCAGTGGTAGTGCAAAAATCCTATCTTCTCATTTAGAGGGAGTACCGTTAAAAGCATCTGTTATCGAAGTGTCTATTAAAGAAGTGCGGGATGTTATGTTTTATGGATCGAGAATTACAGTAGAACCTGTTTCCGAAAAAACATACGATTTACAGGCAGCCGAAAAGCTGGACGGGCAAATTATGGCAGCTTTAAAACAGGAAACGATTCAATAACGTTATTTTGGCTATATAAGGAGTTCGAACATTTTGAGATTAGTCGCTGTGTCATCCATCCAAGAAAATGTCTTTCTTGCTGAAAATGTTTTAAACAGCAAAGGACAAATACTGCTGAAGGCCGGTGCTGAGCTCACACCGCCTATCGTGAAGCGGCTGTACTCGCTTGGTATTTCATACTTATACATTGAAGATGCACGTACGGATGACATCTATATTCGCCCGGTTTTAACAGAAGGGACAAGAAGAGAAGCTCTCTGTGTTATGTCGGAAGCGTTTAATCAATTGAAAAAGGACTTATCGGCAGATTCACCGAAATTCGGCTTTCACAAAATGGAAAAAAAGTTTGTTTCTGTTGTCCGCGATATTATCAGGCAGATCAGAAGCCGAAAAGAAGCGATTGATTTATTGACCCACTTATATGCCCATGATGATTATATTTTTACTCATTCACTAAACGTGACCATTTACACACTGGCGCTCAGTATGAAACTGAAAAATTTAACACCAAAACAAACAGAAGAAATCGGCTTAGGGGCAATGCTGCACGATGTAGGAAAAATGCTGATTCCGCTAGCCATTTTAAAAAAGCCCTCAAAGCTGACAAGTGACGAATTTACTATTGTGAAATCTCATACAGAATTAGGCTTTGAGCTGCTTCGGAAAGAACACGGGCTGCCGCTGACTGCAGCCCATTGTGCGCTTCAGCACCATGAGCGCTTAAACGGTTCTGGGTATCCGCGCGGCTTAAAGGGAAATGAAATTCATATTTTCGGGAAAATGATTGGGATTGCCGATGTATACGACGCGGTAACCTCAAATCGAATTTATCGCAAAGCGATGCTGCCGCATGAAGGAATGGAAATTTTATATGCAGGTTCAGGAACCGAGTTTGAAACGGAGTATATTGAAAAATTCCGCAAAGCGATCGTGATGTATCCAACAGGTTTAACCGTATGGCTTACAGACGGCCGGAAGGGTATTGTGTGCGAGCAGAATGAGCATGTCAGCGACCGGCCTGTTTTGCTTATTTTAGAGGAAGACGGACACAACTTAAAAGTGCCTTATAAAGTGAATCTAGCAGTTGAAACAACCGTTTTTATAAAAGAAACGGATACAACATTGTCTGGTACATAAAAAATCCATCTGCCCGAAGGCAGATGGATTTTTACTGAACAGAAATAGCCGTTACATTTTTGATCGGACAGTCACGGTTTGATCCATCTTTCAGTAAGACATAAACGGGGCCGTCTTCCCGCAGCGGTTTTCCTTTAAAGGAAAACTGCATGATGAGCGAGTCCGCTTCTGCGAGGGGAAATGAAAAAGAACCGTCCTTTGTTTCGATCACAATTTGGGAAGCGATGTCTGACGGCACCGCATTTTTTAAAAAGGGTGAAAGCGGCACGCCGAATGTGCTGGTGAGCACTTTTTCTTTTTCATATTTTTTTTCGGATTTAATCGTCGGCGGAAAAACCGCACCTTCCCGAATTTCTTTTTCCCAAAATTTCGATGTACTTTTTATGTATTCTTGCTCTGTGTCCCGTTCAGGCCGAGGTGATGAGGAAAAAAAGTCGTCTAAATCAATGCGGCGGTCGTCGAAAATCCACACACCAGGGTCAAGAGTGAGCGGAAACGAGACGTTTCCTTTGATGGGAATGATTTGCTCCATCGAATCATGTCTCCTTTATGTAAGTGAACTATGTTTCCTCACAAGTATAGCGTGAAAATTTTGTGTTGTCAGTCTGCCTGTTAAAATTCCTTGCAAATTCCCTGTATTAACGATAAAATCTTTTAATATACAGTGATTCCATTCTTGGAACAGGGGGAGAAATTATGGCATCTGAAATGAAAATAGACCATCGGGAAAAGGCCTACTCTCTGTTGCAGGCGGATGCGGAAAAAATTTTGCGTCTCATCAAAGTGCAAATGGACAATTTAACGATGCCGCAATGTCCTTTATACGAGGAAGTGCTTGACACTCAAATGTTCGGCTTATCCCGTGAAATAGACTTCGCTATACGTCTCGGACTGGTGGATGAAGCAGATGGCAAACAGCTGATTGACTCACTTGAGCAAGAACTTTCAGCATTGCATGAAGCATCCGTTGACCGGTAAACAGACAGAAAACTCAAACAGCTGTTTGAGTTTTTTTAACTTAACGAGTATCGCTTATCGGTAAGCGCATGAATGGAAGGTTTGTATGTGGAAAAGAAATTTAAAATCATATGATTATCCGTTGGCGGCCGTGTTTTGTATTTTATGTTTATTTGGGCTGATGATGATTTTTAGTGCAAGTTCAGTAATGGCCGTTCAGCGGTGGGGACTTGAAAGTGGTTATTTTTATGATAAGCAGAAGATACATATTCTTATGGCTTTTATTGCTTTTGGCGTTGTATCCTTTTTTCCGTACCAGCGTTTAAGAGCGAAGCGGTTTCAGCAATGGATGCTGGCAGGCATGTTTGGAATGCTGCTTTTACTGTTTGCATTTGGACATGTATCAAACAATGCCCAAAGCTGGTTTCAAATAGGGGCGCGTTCGATTCAGCCGTCAGAGTTTGCTAAATTGGTTGTCATTCTTTATATGGCTGCCATATTTTCAAAAAAACAAAAAAATATTAACTCGCTTAACAACAGTATTGCGCCGCCAGTTATTATGCTTTTTAGCATTTGTTTCCTTGTAGCGCTTCAGCCTGACTTCGGAACGGCTGCGATCATTTTTGCGATTGGGTTGACAATCGTCTTAACATCCGGTATAAAAATGAAAAAGCTTGTTAGGTTTATGCTGTTGATTGGTGTTTTTTCCCTGTTTTTGTCGCCGCTGTTCTTTTGGCAAAAAGATGAAATTTTGTCTGAAGAGCGAATGGGGCGTCTAACAAGTTATCTAGATCCTTTTAAATACGAGCAGGGCGACGGCTATCATCTAGTAAATTCCTATCTTGCGATTGGCTCGGGCGGACTGACCGGTCGGGGACTTGGCCAAAGTGTACAAAAGCTTGGCTACTTACCGGAGCCGCATACAGATTTTATCATGGCGATTATCGCTGAAGAACTTGGAATTCTGGGAGTCATTTTTGCAATAGGCGGCATTTTATTTATTGTGTTACACGGCCTTCGTATTGCCGTGAAGAGTCCCGATTCGTTTGGTTCAATGCTTGCAGTCGGCGTTTCTTCGATGATTGGGATACAGGCATTTATCAATCTCGGCGGCATGTCAGGGGTCATCCCTATTACGGGGGTTCCGTTGCCATTTATCAGTTATGGCGGATCTTCTTTACTGCTGCTCTCAATTTCACTTGGTATTTTGGCTAACATATCGATGCAGTCAAAATACGAAAAAAAACTATAACTCTTAAAAATAAAAAGGTTCAAAGATTTGAACCTTTTTATATATAATTTTATCAACAGATCAGGGGAGAGATGAAGATGAAAAAAATCAGCAAAGTGCTGGTGGCAAATAGGGGAGAAATTGCCATCCGCGTATTCCGCGCCTGCACAGAACTACATATCCGGACAGTAGCTGTTTACTCGAAGGAAGATTCAGGTTCATATCATCGCTATAAGGCCGACGAAGCATACTTGGTAGGAGAAGGAAAAAAACCAATTGATGCTTATCTTGATATCGAGGGTATCATTGAAATTGCCAAGCAGGCAGAGGTCGATGCTATTCATCCCGGCTATGGATTTTTATCTGAAAATATCGAATTTGCAAAACGTTGTGAAGAGGAAGGTATTGTCTTTATTGGACCGAAATCCGCTCACCTCGATATGTTTGGCGATAAAGTAAAAGCACGTACACAGGCGATTAAAGCAGAGATCCCGGTTATTCCAGGCACTGACGGACCGGTTGGCAGCTTAGATGAAGTCATTGAATTCGGGAAAAATCATGGCTTCCCTATTATCATCAAAGCGGCTCTTGGCGGCGGCGGACGCGGTATGCGGATTGTTCAAAACCTCGGAGAAGTACGTGAAGCATACGACCGTGCGAAGTCTGAAGCCAAAGCAGCCTTTGGTAATGACGAAGTGTATGTAGAAAAATTTGTTCAAAATCCAAAGCACATTGAAGTGCAGATTATCGGCGACCACGAAGGAAATGTTGTTCATTTGTATGAACGTGACTGTTCGGTTCAGCGCCGCCATCAGAAAGTGGTGGAGGTGGCACCGGCCGTTTCGATTTCGGAAGACCTGCGTGATCGTATCTGTGAAGCGGCTGTGAAGCTGATGAAAAACGTGGACTACTTGAACGCGGGAACCGTGGAGTTTTTAACCGCAGGTGAAGATTTTTACTTTATCGAAGTTAACCCGCGCGTACAGGTTGAACATACGATTACGGAGCTGATTACAGGAATCGATATTGTACAGACGCAGATCCTTGTGGCAGAAGGCCATGGGCTGCACAGCGACAAAGTCGGCATTCCTGAGCAGAAGAACATTCGCACTATGGGGTATGCCATTCAGTCACGTGTTACAACGGAGGACCCTGAAAATGGCTTTATGCCGGATACAGGCCGCATCATGGCTTACCGTTCCGGCGGCGGCTACGGTGTCCGTCTGGATGCCGGTAACAGCTTCCAGGGTGCGGTCATCACGCCATACTATGATTCACTGCTTGTAAAAGTATCGACGTTTGCGATGACTTTTGAACAGGCCGCATCTAAAATGCTGCGGAACCTGCAGGAATTCCGGATCCGCGGAATTAAAACAAACATTCCGTTTTTGGAAAACGTGATGCGCCATGAAGATTTTATTTCAGGCAACTATGATACGTCTTTTATTGACAAATCACCTGAGCTGTTTGTATTCCCGAAACGAAAAGACCGCGGAACAAAAATGCTCAATTATATCGGCACTGTCACAGTGAATGGATTCCCGGGTGTGGAGCAGAAGAAAAAGCCTGTCTTTGACACGCCGCGCATCCCGAAAGTGAAACTGTCCGAAAAACCAGCACACGGAACGAAGCAGATCCTGGACGAGCAGGGAGCAGACGGCCTTGTTAACTGGGTAAAGGCACAAAAAGAGGTGCTGTTAACGGATACGACAATGCGCGATGCCCATCAGTCACTGCTTGCAACACGGGTTCGTACAACAGATTTAACACACATTGCACCGGCAACAGCCCGCCTGCTTCCAGAGTTGTTCTCAATGGAAATGTGGGGAGGAGCGACGTTTGATGTGGCGTACCGTTTCTTGAAAGAAGATCCGTGGAAGCGTCTTGAAACACTTCGTAAGCAGGTGCCGAACATTTTGTTCCAAATGCTGCTTCGCGCATCGAATGCGGTCGGCTACAAAAACTATCCGGACAACGTCATTAAAGAGTTTGTCCAGCAGTCTGCTGAGTCCGGCATTGATGTATTCCGTATTTTCGACAGCTTAAACTGGGTGAAAGGCATGGAGGTTGCCATCGATGCAGTCCGCCAGTCCGGTAAAATTGCTGAAGCGGCGATTTGTTACACAGGGGATATCGATGATCCGTCCCGTGCAAAATACAATGTAGAATACTACAAAAACATGGCGAAAGAGCTGGAAGCACAGGGTGCCCACATTCTGGGTATTAAAGATATGGCCGGTCTTCTGAAGCCGCAGGCTGCTTACCGCCTGATTTCTGAATTGAAAGAAGCGGTTGATATTCCGGTTCACCTGCATACGCACGACACAAGCGGCAACGGTGTGCTGATGTACACGAAAGCGATTGAAGCGGGTGTCGATATCGTTGATACGGCTCTCAGCACAATGGCGGGGCTTACATCACAGCCAAGCGCCAACACGCTTCACTATGCACTCGAAGGAACAGACCGCACTCCGTCTGTCAGCATTGATGCGCTTGAAAAAGTCTCTTACTACTGGGAAGATGTCCGTAAGTTTTATGCGCCGTTTGAAAGCGGCATGCTTGCGCCGCATACGGAAATTTACGAGCATGAAATGCCAGGCGGCCAGTATTCGAACCTTCAGCAGCAGGCGAAAGGCGTCGGCCTTGGCGACCGCTGGGACGAAGTAAAAGATATGTACCGCCGCGTGAACCTTATGTTTGGTGATATTGTCAAAGTAACGCCGTCTTCTAAAGTAGTCGGGGATATGGCCCTCTTTATGGTGCAGAATGACCTGACGGAAGAAGAAGTGCTGCTTCGCGGCGACAAAATTGATTTCCCTGACTCTGTGATTGAACTGTTTGAAGGCTATCTTGGCCAGCCGGTTGGCGGCTTCCCAGAGCAACTGCAAAAAGTGATCTTAAAAGGAAAATCACCGATTACCGTACGTCCGGGTGAACTTCTGGAAGACGTTGATTTCGATGCCCTTCGCAAAGAGCTGGAGCAGGAAATCGGGGAAGAACCCACGGATCATGATGTGATTGCGTATGCTCTGTATCCAAAAGTGTTTACGGATTACGCAAAAGTAAAAGCACAGTATGGCGATATTTCGGTTCTCGATACACCAACGTTTCTGTACGGCATGCGTCTCGGTGAAGAAAAAGAAATTGAGATTGAAACAGGAAAAACACTAATTGTGAAACTCGTTTCGATCGGTCACCCGCAGGTCGATGGAACACGCATTTTAAGCTTTGAGCTGAATGGCCAGCCGCGTGATGTGGTGATTAAAGATGAGAGCATCAAATCAGCCGTTAATGCGAAAGTGAAAGCTGATCCGAAAAACGAGGGTCATATTGCGGCGACGATGCCGGGTACAGTCATTAAAGTCATCCTTGAAAAAGGCGATAAAGTAAAGCGTGGGGATCATCTCATGATTACCGAAGCGATGAAAATGGAGACAACGGTACAGGCACCATTTGATGGAACGGTTACAGCTGTCCATGTACAAAACGGCGAAGCCATTTCCACGGGCGATCTTCTGGTAGAACTTGAAAAATAAAATAAAAAACAAAAAGCACCGGTCTCAAAAGAGGCGGTGCTTTTTTGTTAAGCATTGATTCTGCTTCGGGAGACGAGCAGAATAAAGTAACACAACAGTCCAAACAAGCAGGATACAAATAAAGCGTGGGCGAGAGCGATATACAGATTTAAGCGAGTCCAAATAATAAACGCGCCTGCAATTGCCTGCAGTGAAACAAGAATGAAGGCAATAAGCCATCCATAATACAAAACACGCTGGTGCTTATAGTATTTAAGGGCAAGGTAAGCGATATAAGCAATCCAGATGAAAATCAAGCCGGCTGCCGCCCGATGACTCATTTGAATCCACTGGTACAAATTTGAAGGCAATATTTCATCATTTCCACACAGCGGCCAGGACCCGCATACCATGCTGGATTTTGTATGACGGACGAGCGCCCCCGTATATACAACGATATAGCTGTACAGGGTAACGCCGACAGTATGCCATTTCATTCGGCTGTCAATCACGATGGAGGAAGCATCAAATCGCTGATCCACTTCAAAAATAAGCAGGGTCAGCAATAAAACGGCGGAAAACGAAATAAGAGAGATGCCAAAATGAAGAGCGAGCACAAAGTCGTTTTGCCCCCACAAAACAGCCGCCGCTCCAATTAATGCCTGGACAAGCAGAAACAAAAAAGCCAGAGCAGAGAGGAATTTTGTTTCCCGCTTATGGCCAATACAGCGCCAGGAAAAAACAGACAGCGCTAAGACAAGAAGTCCGGCTGCACCAGAAACAGCACGATGGGAAAGTTCAATAATGGTTTCTGCCTGAATGTTTTCGGGAATAACCTGTCCATGGCAAAGCGGCCAGTCGTTACCACAGCCAAGCCCGGAATCTGTTTTTGTCACAAGTGCACCGCCAATTAAAACTGCAAGCATAACCAATGTGGTCACAACTCCAAGCCATTTAAGCCAGCCGTTCAACATGCTCACCTTCTTCTCTCTATCTATCTATATCTAACCTTTTATACATGGGAAAGAAAGCCGTTTCATTTTTGACGATTCCCATATTTATTCTATTATCTTACAAAAAAGAATCACTGGAAACAAATCGTTTTTACAAGACACAAATTCGACATAAATCGTTCATCAGCCGTTCACATAAAAACGGTGAATATGATTTAATATGGAAGAGAGCGTCTATTCGCTTGAAATGTTTTTAAATTGTGTAGAAAAGCGTAGCTATATCCTTTATAGTAAGATTAAGATAGTGTGTTTAAAGAAAGGGGGGGAATAGTGTTGCGCAGTACAACATTAGATAAAACAAGTGTGCCTGAAACAACGGCTGTAAAAGATTTTATGGCCTTGATTAAGATCGGCATCGTTAACTCCAATTTAATAACTGTTTTTACAGGTATGTGGCTGGCTTTTATTTTAAACGATATCCGGTTTTTAGCCAACCTTGATACCATTGCTTTAACACTCATTGGTTCCGCCCTTATCATTGCGGGCTCAGCAAGTTTGAACAACTATATTGACCGGGACATCGATCCTTTAATGGAGCGTACAAAAACAAGGCCGACAGTTACCGGAAAAATCAGCTATCCAAAAGTACTAACCATAGGACTTGCGCTTGTCATTGTCGGATCAGCGCTTTTATTTATGACGACCTTTACAGCAGGGGTGATCGGAGTCATTGGGATCATCAGCTACGTGGTGATTTACACAATGTGGTCAAAGCGCCGTCATGTCAGCAATACAATCGTTGGCAGCATCTCAGGTGCTGTGCCGCCTCTTATCGGTTGGGCTGCTGTGGACCCAACACTGGATATGCTGGCTTGGATGCTATTTTTAATTATGTTTATCTGGCAGCCGCCGCACTTTTACGCATTGGCGATGAAGCGTGCTGATGAATATGGAAGAGCAGGAATTCCGATGCTTCCCACTGTAAAAGGATTTGCCGTTACAAAGCGTCATATGTTTGTTTGGACGCTGCTTCTTTTGCCGCTGCCGTTTTTCATGACAGAACTTGGCATGGCGTTTATCGTTCTGGCTACCTTGCTAAACGTGGGCTGGGTTGCCCTGGCAGCAACAGGCTTTAAAGCAAAAGATGATTTGAAATGGGCAAGATATATGTTTATTTATTCATTGCAGTATTTAACCATTATTTTCGTTGCGATGGTTATCGTTACCGTTATTTAAACAGGGGAATTCTTCTTTTAAGAAATCCATATATATGCACTGTTTTAGTAAACATTTCAAACGAAAGAGGGGTTGTAATACGCTATGAAAAAGAAGCTGACAAACTGGCGTCTTTTTACGTTTACCAGCCTGACGGCGCTCTTTCTGTCCGGCTGCGGCGAACCATTTCTTTCAACGTTGACTCCTGCTGGTGAAGCAGGCCAAACCGCCTATGATCTCATGTTGCTCAGCACATGGATCATGGTCGGCGTGGTCATCGTTGTCTCTGTTTTATTTGCCATTGCGATTTTGAAGTTCCGCCGCAAAAAAGATGACCCGGCTATTCCAAAGCAAGTGGAAGGAAGCCATGTACTCGAAATGATATGGACGATTATTCCGATCATTTTACTGATTATTTTAGCAATTCCAACAGTTTTGGCTACATTTGATTTAGCTGACACAAAAGCAATGGATAAGAAAAAGGAAGACGGTACAACAGATGCCATGGTTGTAAACGTACGGGCCAATTTGTATTGGTGGGAATTTGAATATCCGAACCAAAAAATTATTACAAGCCAGGAGCTCGTTGTTCCGACGGATCAGAAGGTGTACTTTAACGTAAAAGCATCCGATGTAAAACACTCTTTTTGGATTCCAGCGGCCGGCGGGAAAATAGACACAAATGTAGAGAACGTCAATCAAATCTGGCTTGAGTTTGATGGTGAAAAAGCAGAAGAAGCAGACAATCTATTTTACGGGAAATGTGCAGAGCTTTGCGGTCCTTCCCATGCTTTAATGGACTTTAAAGTGCATGCGCTTCCAAAACCGGAATTTGACCAGTGGGTAACAGCGATGCAGGCAATCGACGCGAAAGCAGCAGAAGCAAAACCAGAGGATCCAGCTGCAGCTGCAGGGCAGGAAATATTCAATCAAAAGTGTTTGAGCTGTCATGCTGTTACAACGGCTGATGCACGTCCCGAGGCAGCCCGTACCGCGCCAAACCTTGCAGGATTTGGAGAACGTGAAAGAATAGCAGGTATTCTTGAGCATAACGAAGAAGAATTGAAGAATTGGATTTCAAATCCGGAAGAGTACAAACCAGGCAATAAAATGACAGGCACGTATGGAGAATTGTCTGATCAGGAAGCAGATCAGCTTGCTGCGTACTTGATGAGCCTTAAAGTAGAATAAATATAGAATCAGGGTAAAGGAGGTAAAACCGTTGAGTAGCATTGCACATAAACAAAAACGGGGATTTACCAGCACAGTTTGGGAATACTTAACGACAGTGGACCACAAGAAAATCGCTATTTTATATTTGCTTGCCGGCGGCTTTTTCTTTATTGTCGGCGGTATTGAAGCGATGATGATCCGCATTCAGCTGGCTGTGCCGAATAATGACTTTGTCAGTGCCGGTTTGTTTAATGAAATTATTACCATGCACGGCACTACCATGATTTTCCTGGCTGCTATGCCGCTTTTATTCGCTTTTATGAACGCTGTGATGCCGCTTCAAATCGGCGCGCGCGATGTGGCTTTCCCTTTTGTAAATGCACTTGGTTTTTGGCTGTTTTTTTTCGGGGGCCTGTTTTTAAATCTTTCCTGGTTCCTGGGCGGAGCACCTGATGCAGGCTGGACGTCCTACGCCTCACTTTCACTTGCTTCCGAAGGGCATGGCATTGACTTTTATGCTCTTGGGCTTCAAATTTCCGGCTTCGGCACACTGATGGGCGGCATTAACTTTTTAGTAACGATTATCAACATGCGTGCACCGGGAATGACGTATATGAGAATGCCGCTTTTTACATGGACAACATTTGTAGCGTCCGCTCTGATTTTGTTTGCATTTCCTCCGCTTACCGTTGGATTGTTTATGCTCATCTTTGACCGGATGTTTGGCTCGGGATTTTTTGATGTAGCAATGGGGGGGAACACCATTATCTGGGAGCACTTTTTCTGGATTTTCGGCCACCCGGAAGTATACATTCTCATCCTGCCGGCGTTTGGCCTTTTTTCGGAAATATTCCCGACTTTTGCGAGAAAGCGCTTATTTGGCTACTCATCTATGGTGTTTGCTACGGTGCTGATCGGCTTCCTTGGATTTATGGTGTGGGCACACCACATGTTTACAACCGGGCTTGGTCCTGTTGCCAATGCGATTTTCGCCGTTGCTACAATGGCTATTGCGGTTCCGACGGGCATTAAGATTTTCAACTGGATTTTAACGATTTGGGGAGGAAGCATTAAATTCACTGTGCCGATGCTGTACGCAGTTGCGTTTATTCCTTCTTTCGTGATGGGCGGCGTAACAGGAGTGATGCAGGCTGCTGCGCCAGCTGACTACCAGTTCCATGACAGCTACTTTATTGTTGCGCATTTCCACTATGTAATCGTAGGGGGAATCGTTCTCGGGCTGCTTGGAGGTGCCCACTTTTATTGGCCTCTTATGTTTGGCACGATGCTTAGCGAGAAGCTGGGCAAAATTACGTTTGTGCTGTTTTTAGTCGGCTTCCATTTAACCTTCTTTATTCAGCATTTTCTTGGATTGATGGGAATGCCGCGCCGTGTATGGACATTCCTTGAAGGGCAGGGACTTGAGACAGGGAACTTAATCAGTTCGATCGGTGCGGGTTTGATGGCTCTTGGCATTCTCGTCCTGCTTGTGAATATCGTCATTACGCAGAAAAACAATATACAGGTAGGTAGAGACCCATGGAAAGATGGACGTACACTTGAATGGGCGATTCCATCTCCGACTCCTTTCTATAATTTCAAGCAGCTTCCGCTCGTTCGCGGACTGGATGCTTTTTGGATCGAAAAGATGGAAGGAAAAACAGATATGACACCAGCTGAACCAATTGGTGACATTCACATGCCAAACAATTCGTTTGTACCGTTTGTAATTTCCCTTGGGCTGTTTATCGCTGCATTTGGCGCCATGTATCATGCTGATGAAGGTAAGGACTGGGCCATTCCTGTGCTGATTATCGGTATGCTGATCACATTTGGCGCGATGCTGTACCGCTCCGTTAAAGATGATCATGGCTACCATATTCATAAAGAAGACTTGCTGGATGAGGCGGAAGGAGGAACACGGTAATGGCAGCTGAACAAAAATTCACTCCGCAGACGTGGCCCGAATCGCCTGAGCAGGCAACGCTTGAAGGGAAAAATAAATTTCTTGGCTTTTGGTTTTTCCTGGGGGGCGAGACCGTTTTATTTGCTTCGTTATTTGCAACGTACTTAGCCCTGAAAGATAGTGTGCCAAGCGATACGCATGCCAAAGCAAGTGACCTGTTTGAATTGCCGCTCGTTTTTTTAATGACAATGCTGCTTTTAACCAGCTCTTTAACATCGGTTTTTGCGATCTATCATATGAAAAACTACAGCTTTAAAAAAATGCAGCAATGGCTGTTTATAACCGTTGTGCTCGGCTTGGGCTTTCTTGCATGTGAAATTTATGAATTTTATCATTACTATCATGAGTTTGAACACAAATTTACAAGCAGCGCATTTGGATCTGCTTTTTATACGCTTGTTGGTTTTCACGGAGGACACGTCGTCTTCGGTCTTTCCTGGATTATTGCGTTGATGGTTCGAAATGCAAAACGCGGTCTTAATCTGTACAATGCACCTAAATTTTATTTAGCAAGTCTTTACTGGCATTTTATCGATGTAGTATGGGTGTTTATCTTTACGGTTGTATACTTAATGGGAATGGTGGGATAGCGAATGGCGAATTTACACCCAAAGTCAGGAGATCCTAAAGTTACGTATGAATATCGCCGTAAAAAGAATGCAGAAGAAATGAGAATGCAGGTTATTACGTTTACGATGATGATCTTTTTTACCGTCATTGCTTTTGCTGCAGTGGGAGCGGGTTTTTCTAAATGGTTTGTTGTTCCGTTCGTATTGCTTCTAGCGGTCGTACAGGTCATCTTTCAGCTGTACTATTTTATGCATATGAGTCACAAAGGCCATGAAGCGCCGCAGTTATTTATGTACTCAGGCATCGTGGTAGCATTTGTGACGATTCTTGCTTTTTTAACGATTATTTGGCTCTGAGAAAAAAATGCTCCCCGACATTGCCGGGGAGCACTTTTTTCTGTCAAGAACTTGTCATTTGCTGTCGTTGTCAAGTATGTGGGCGGACGATATAATAAGAGAAGCAGTGAAATACAAATGAGGTGGGAAAAATGCCGATCCGTATATTTGGTTTTTCCGCTCTTTGGAGCCCCTATTTTCTGGCTGTACTGTTGGTTATAATCATGCTGTTCTTTTGGGTGACAACGAAAGGGCGCCGGCATTTTCAAAACAGTGAACCGCTCACAAAGCGCCAGGCGCTACTGTTTGTAAGTGCAGTGATCATTTTGTATACGATCAAAGGCTCGCCGCTTGATCTGCTTGGGCATATTATGATGACCTATCATATGCTGCAAATGGCTGTGCTTTATCTTGTTGTGCCGCCTCTTTTTATTAAAGCGATTCCTTGGTGGATATGGCGGCCTGTTATGACTCTTCCTGTAGTAAAACCGCTTTTTTCATTTTCGTCGCGACCGCTGCTTGCGCTTATTTTATTTAACGGTTTGTTTTCTTTTTACCACATTCCGCTCATTTTTGATTTTGTTAAGATGAACGAGGTATTTCACAGTTTATATACGGTTATGTTGTTTTTCTTTGCTGTTTGCATGTGGTGGCCGCTTGTGAATGAGCAGCCGGGAGAAAAAGGGCTGGATGGATTAAAAAAAGTCGGCTACATTTTTGCGAATGGCATATTGCTTACGCCTGCCTGCGCGCTGATTATTTTTGCATCCGCACCGCTTTATGCCACTTACTCTGATGGAACCGCATGGCTTAAAGCGATGGAGCTTTGTGTGCCTTCCTCCACGTTATCGAACTTGCAGTTAAGCGGACCGGAACTATTTTCTAACATGGCGGTTGTTGAAGACCAAAAAACCGGCGGCATTGTCATGAAAGTTGTACAGGAAATTGTATTTGGTGTTGTTCTGGCCCAGGTCTTTTTTGAATGGGTGAGAAAAGAAGAAAAAGAGGCGGACAAACTAACAGAGGCCGCACTTGCCCGGCACAATAAAACAATGTAATCTATTAAAAGAAATGGTCTGCCATTTCTTTTGTTTTATATAATGGAAGTGAGGAAGAAAAATGTCATTACCAATTTTGCCGACGATCAGTACGTTTTTTATCGTTTTAAGCGCTGTTTTCGTAGCGATCGGCTGGGCACAAATCAAACAGAGAAAAATAGAGAAACATAAAAAAACGATGCTTTTAGCAGGGCTTTTTGCTCTTACGTTTTTCACCATTTACGTAAGCCGCACGCTGTTTATTGGCAATACGGCATTTGGCGGTCCAGACAACATTAAAATTTATTATACGATTTTTTTGGTTTTTCATATTTTTCTGGCCACAACAGGAGCTGTTTTTGGGATCGTCTCTATTGCCAGCGGCTTGAAAAGTAAATGGGTCCTTCATCGGAAAATAGGGCCTGTCACGAGTGTTATTTGGTTTTTCACCGCGATTACGGGTGTAGCGGTATACTTGCTTTTGTATGTTTTTTACACAGGCGGTCCAACTACATCTATGTTTAAAGCCATTTTAGGCGGTCATTAAAAAAGCTTTCCTCTTTGAAAAGAGGAAAGCTTTTTTTATACATAATAAAGAATTTCTCCTTTTATATCGGTCAGCAGCTTTTCACAGGTTTGAACAAGAGACTCTGGGAAATATTCATTGTCCCCATATTCTACGCCGTGTGGATAATAGTGTTTGCCGAGAAGCGGCGCCATTAACTCGATCAGAGCATCTTCAGCTCCCACGTCTCCTTTTGCGGCAAAACCAAAGATACGTAAATAATATATACCTTCTTTTAATTCAAATTTGCGGTCATAGGTGACACGTTCATAATCCCACTGTCCTGCCAGAACCATCCCGTGCTGTTCCATGATATGAGTCAGCTGGTTCAAGTCAATTTGCATGCTTTCCAAGCCTGTATTCTCAAATTTCATACACATACCCCTTTCCGCTATATCATCCATTTATTTCTTCTTTTTATCATAGTCGAAAATGCGCTTTCACGCAATGGAGTTAAGGAGTGAAACTGAACAAAATGCAATGCAGGCAAGGAAAGTTTTTGAAACATAGAAAGGGAATGATATACTGATGAAAGAAAGAGAAGGACTGGATAGGGAGATGATCGTCTGCGAGCTGTTTTTAAGATTTTGGTCATTTTTTTAATTATCATGCTGATTGGCATTTATGCTGACAAAGCAATAGATGAAAAGGGCGAGGGGCCGCCTTCACTGCCTCCCGTGAACAGTGGAAAGGTTGATCCCCGCCTGCCGGCAGATATAGAACCGGCGCCGAAAGAAGGCTTGGGGACCCTGATCGGTGCATCACAGGAAGTGCTCATCAAAAAATACGGGGAGCCAGTTCGGAGAGAGCCATCTGCCTATGGCTATACATGGTGGGTATATAAAACGTCTGAAAGCTATATGCTTGCGGGAGTCCAAAACAGCCAGGTTGTTACGATTTTTGCAAAGGGAGAGATGAATACGTCTCCGTTCTTACTCGGCCGCTCTGCCAGCGAAATTTTCCGTTCCCGGTATCCAGAAGCTGAAATCGTAGCCCATGCAAATGACAGCTATTATCGCTTTGAATTGTCGGAAGAAGAGCTGAATATCAGGCCGCTTATTCCAATTGGCGATTTTTACGCCCAGCTTTATATTGATCAGCAGACTGGCATTTTATCGGGTATCCGATTTATGACAGCGGACGTTTTGCTGAAAATGAAGCCTTATGAGCTTGTGTATGAAGGGGTATTGCCGGAAGTTCCTTCACCGGGCAGGTCGGCATGGGTTCATATTGAGCGCGGAAGTGAAGCGCAGCTGGCTGATATAAGTCATTTCATCAGGGACAAAGAAGGCGTGCCGGTGCTTGATTGGGCGCCTGAATTAAACAGCGCAGCCAAGTCACACAGCCAGGACATGTTTGAAGCTGACTACTTTGGGCATCAATCACCTCGATTTGGAGATTTAAAGCAGCGTTTAACAAAAGCAGGTTTGTCTTTTGATCAAGCGGATGAAATGATTAATGCCAATTATCCGGACGCACCCGCTGCGATGGAAGCATGGCTCAATTCACCGGATGAGCGGGAATTGTTGTTGAGCGATACGTTTACTTCATTTGGTACCGGTGCCTACCGAACGCATTTTACACAAATTTTCACCGGAAAGTAACGATATGTGGTAGAATAAGCCGATGGAGGTGCACATATGATTGCAACAACAATGGAACTTATTAACATTGCCGATGCAGCAGACGCACTTGGAGATATGATTCTTCAATCGGAGCAAGCCGTGCAGTACCGTGAATGTTACAAGAAACTTTATACGGAAGAATCCGTTAAACATAAAATTGTCGCTTTCAGCCGTCTGAAAGAACAATATGAAGAAGTACAGCGTTTTGGGCGATATCATCCGGACTATAAGCGGATTATGATGGAAACACGTACAGCCAAACGAGAAATGGATATGGATGAGTATGTCGCAGCCTTTAGACGGGCGGAAACGGAACTGCAGCAGCTGCTCGATGAAGTGAGCCTGCTTGTTGCCCGGTCTGTATCAGAGCAGGTAAAGGTGCCAGGAGCCGGCTCTATATTTTCGAGCGGATGTGGAAGCTGTGGAAGCGGCGGTTCTTGTGGCTGTTCGGCATAAAAAGTAAAAAAGCGGGGGATGGACATGCTGACAGAAAGGCAGGCATTGATTGTATGGCTTCATTCATTGAAGCCGGCCAAATCATTACGCAAATACGGGAATATTCATTACGTCTCAAAAAAAATGAAGTATGCGGTTCTTTATTGCAACCATGCAGAAGCGCCGGAACTGGCGGAAAAGCTGACGGGATTTTCTTTTGTTAAGAAAGTTGATTTTTCCGAAAAGCCGTTTTTAAAGGTGGACTACGAAAACTCCCGTCCCGATAAAGCA
The DNA here is from genome assembly GCF_032341995.1 of Domibacillus sp. DTU_2020_1001157_1_SI_ALB_TIR_016. Taxonomy (NCBI): domain Bacteria; kingdom Bacillati; phylum Bacillota; class Bacilli; order Caryophanales; family Bacillaceae; genus Domibacillus; species Domibacillus sp. DTU_2020_1001157_1_SI_ALB_TIR_016. Next base: position 2,379,437 of record NZ_CP135439.1, on the reverse strand, counting down.
AAAGAATACGATTATAAAATTGGTGTATAAAAAAAGCCTGTTTTTAAACAGACTTGAGATTGTAGAAAAAGTAAGAAAGCAGGCTGATTGAAAACGTCTGGCTTTCTAGGAACGCCGCTGGCTGGGAAGCGGGGTGACCTTTTCGGGTCATGAGCATTAACAGCCGGCAAGTAACGCTGAAAGCGGGCGTTTGTCAACAGCCTGAAGCCTGTCTTTAGACAGGCTTTTTTATTTGGTTAAGTTACCAGGATGGAAAGGATAGAAGCGCCCCATACTGGTAAGGCAAGGCGAACAAAAAAGAGGGAGTGATTGAATCATGTCGAGCAGCAATCGCAACCGGCTGTTGGTCCCTGGAGCCCAGCAAGCTATTGACCAATTGAAGCACGAAATTGCCTCTGAATTTGGTGTTCAGCCCGGGGCCGATGCCCCGTCGCGGGTCAACGGTGAAATCACGAAACGCGTCGTGCAAATGGCGGAACAGCAATTGTCCCGCCGTTAGGAAGCACGATGAAACTAAAAAGCAAAAGGCAGGGAATCCAAGGAAACTGGGTCCTCTGCCTTTTGTCGTCATTATCAATATTCATCTTTAACCTAACCTTTTATTTAAAGCGGACGAAGATAATGGTTAAGGCGTAAAATGCCGATTAAATACTGGTAGTACAACGTTTTTTCGGCAAACTGGGAGGAAGGCTTGACTTCTAGCTCAATGAGCGGCTTACCCGCTGAAGCTGCAGCCTGCTGAAACAAGCGAAACCGTTCATTTTCTTTTTGATAAGGATTAGGAATGCCTTCCCGGCATACATAAATCGGCTGAAAACTGCCTGTCTCCGTTGGATGTAGAATAACAGCACATGACGTACCGCTGGCAGAGTGCAGGGCAACAAATTGCGAAATCCGGCCGGCTGCGCGTTCCGCAATATCAAGAAGCTCATATAAATCTGAATATCCTTCACCAAGTTCAATAAATCGTTGAATCATCTAAATACCTCCATTCATCTCCCTTATTATAAGCAATGTTCACTTGATTTGGACAAATTTCATCGTCAGTGAAAATTTTTTTTGATATGATAGGGATAGGTCATAGTTCTTAAGGAGTGTGGATTATGCATGAAGAAAGTCCTTGTGTTTCTTTTGCTTTTAACAGCAGTCTCCGGCGTATTGTTAACAGTTCAATGGATTGGCTATGAGAAACGATCAAGCGCTTCCCAGAAAGTAATCACAAACCAGACGATTGAAATAGATGTTAAAGAAAGCGGCTTTATGATCAAGCAAACGCTTGCTTCCGTATCGGAAGGCACGAATTTAACAATGAGGCTGCCTGCCGATGCAGAAGAAGTATCCTGTTCAAAAGGAGATACGTGCATAACGAGCAGTCAGTCGGGAACCATTACGGTAAAAGGCGAAAATGTCTCGATTCAATACACGATTCCGGCTTCGCTTTCTCCGCGTTCTTTTTTATTGAACAATTGGCAGGCAGCGTTTGAAGAAATGACACCAGCCAAAACAACGCTGCTCATAACGGACCATACAAAAAGAGGTGGACAATGGATATCCTCTATTGAGCAAAAAGCCGCCAAGCAGCTTTCAGAAATTGATTTTTATTCCTTTGAAGGGGAAGCAGAAAGGCCGCCGCTTTTCTGGCAAAAAGAACGTTTAAAAGAAACCCAATTTTCAGGAGGGGCCATTTTTGCACGAGACACCGTGCAGCTTCCGTCAGGGTTAATGGACATGCCATTTTCTACAGAAGACCTTCCAAGGCAGACCGTTGTGATCTCTTCTGATATTAAACCACAGCAGCTCGACGGATTACTGTTTATCCGGCAGCAAAGTGATTTAAACACCATCCACACAAATGCGGTGTATACGTATGTTAAAAAACACTTTATTTTTCCGGCAGATGAACAATGGATGGCGTCATTCCTTGCTGTGTCTTTATATAACGCAAAACCGATGTATATGAAAGCCGCCGAGATGAAGGAGCAAGTTACGGACATACTGACTGAACAAGAAGAAAAGAAATGGGAAGAAGCACTTTTGCAGCTTAAAGGCAAAGAAGTAAATGCCGTTAAGCTTGACCAGGTGCTGTCAGCAGTAAAAGGTGCGCAGACAAACTTTTTTAAAGAAAACAAAAGCAGCCGCCCTCCGTCTCTGCCTCTTGTTTTTTTTGATGGACGGCTTGTTACCGTAGAGGATCAGCCAGTATCTTTTCATGTTAAAACAAAAAATGGCCTGCTGTATATTCCGCTTGAAGACGCAGCTAAAGCTCTCGGGTTTTCTGTTCAAAAAGTATCGCCGCAGCAGTGGAGGATGAAAAAAGGAGTGGACGTATACCGGTTCGATGCAGCTCGAAACCAGGTATATGTAAATAACCATCCGCATCTTTTGTATGAACGTGCTCTTGACCAAATCGACGGTATAACGTATATAGATAAAATTTGGTTTCAAAAAGTGTTTCTCTTTGAAGTAAAAGAATCCAATGAAGCCATTGAGCTGACATCTTATGGACTGTAGAAACCTCGCGCCAAAGGCGGGGTTTCTTTTTCACCCTATAGATTTCATTTATACGTTTATGATACCATGAATGAAGAAAAACGAATGGCAGGTTAAAATATGAGAATCATTTCAGGTGAAAAAAAGGGGCTGCCTTTAAAAGCTGTGCCGGGAAAAGACACGCGCCCTACGACAGATAAAGTAAAGGAGTCCATTTTCAATATGGTCGGTCCTTATTTTGAAGGCGGCACTGGATTAGATTTATTTGCAGGCTCAGGAGGGCTCGGAATTGAAGCGCTCAGCCGGGGAATGGATCGAATGATTTTTGTTGATCGCGATATGAAAGCGATTCAAACGGTAAAAGAAAATATACGGAACGCTGGATTTACAGAGTGCTCAGAAGTATATCGAAATGAAGCGGAGCGGGCATTAAAAGCCATTGTAAAGCGCGAATTAGTATTCGATGGTATTTTTCTTGATCCGCCTTATAAAAAGCAAAAGCTTGAAGCCATGCTGCTGTTTATTGCGGAGCATAATCTGCTTGCACCACATGGATTTGTGATGTGTGAGCACGGATCAGATGTACGCCTTCCTGAACAGGTCGGCCCGTTTTCTTGCACACGCGCCGAAACGTACGGAATGATTTCTGTTTCCATTTACAAAGCGGCAGATGAGGAGGAAAGATCATGACAAGTATTGCAGTTTGCCCAGGAAGCTTCGATCCGATTACCAACGGGCACCTGGATATTATTCAGCGCGGGGCGAAAGTATTCGACAAAGTATATGTCGTCATTTTAAGCAATTCATCTAAACAACCGCTATTTTCGGCGGAGGAGCGGGCAGAGTTAATCCGCCAGGTTACGGCACATATTCCAAATGTGGAAGTGGATCATTATCAGGGCCTGCTCGTTGATTATGCAAAACAGGTAAAAGCAAAAGCCATACTGCGTGGACTTCGGGCTGTATCTGACTTCGAATATGAAATGCAGATTACGTCCATGAACCGCGTATTAAACGATGAGCTTGAAACGTTTTTTATGATGACCAATAGTCAGTATTCGTTTCTCAGCTCAAGCATTGTCAAGGAAGTGGCGAAATATGGGGCGGATATTTCAGAGCTTGTCCCGAAGGAAGTGGAAGAAGCTTTAATAAAAAAACGTCTTGCTGATTCCGTTTCGAAATAAAAAAGCCGGGCCGAAAGATTAAACTCTTTTGGTCCGGCTTTTTGAATATCGGATTCCCAGCAAAAGAGAAGCGACACCCAGAACAACTACTGTGATCAGCATGCCATGCTCTGGTGCAAACGATAGAGCCGCCTTCGGAAAAGAAACAGGCCATGATAACAAACAAAAAGTAATGAATGCTGCATATACACTATGAAGAATACGGCCGGCGAAAAAAGGGCCGAAACGGATATCCGTTTCACTAATAATCGCCGCTACCTGCGCGTGAACGCTTAAGCCGCTAAAGCCAAGAATAGCACTGATCAGCAGCAGGCTTACGGGTAAAGGAATCGATTCGGAAGAGGAGAGCTGCACACCAGACGTGAGTTCGAAAAAACCAGCAAAAAGCGCTTTAAAGACAGGCATGCTTGTTTCATTGGAGCCAAGAAGAGAAAATAAAAAAGCGGCTACTCCATACTTATGCAGCAAAGTGGTTAAGACAGAAAAAAAGAGAATAAAGCCGCCAACCAGTACAAGTGTTTTAACAGAAGACAGTACTGCATCCGCGAGCAGGGTGCCAAAGACCCGTCCATCTTTTTCGCGTGCTTCTTTAAATGCCTGAAGAGGTCCGGCTGTTTTTATTTTTTTTCTCTCTATTTTTTCTTCTTTCCCATAAAAACGCATCGTAAGCCCGACTAAAAAAGCACCGCTGTAATGAGCTGAGGCAAGCAGCAGGCCGGTCTCCGGACTTTTTAAAAAACCGCTGGCCACCGCACTTAAAATAAATAATGGGTTAGAGGAATGGGCCATCGCAACGAGCCGTTCTGCTTCCTTACGGGTGATTGACTGCTCCGTGCGAAGCTGTGCAGCCATTCTTGCGCCGGCCGGAAATCCTGAAGCAAGTGACAGCATCCAAGTCACACCGGCTGGACCGGGAATGCGGAAAAAAAACCGCATCAAACCGCTTAGAATGGAGCCGAAAAAAGCAATCACGCCAAGACCTGTCATTAACTCTGTTAAAATAAGAAAAGGAAGAAGGGATGGAAAAACAGTTTTCCACCATATATCCATACCGTAGACTGCTGCCTTCAAGCCGGCTTGAGGTGAAAATAAAAGAGCGGCAGCCAGCAGCGTAATAGAGCAGGCGGCAGCATAAGTTTTCCACATAAAAAGCCCCCTGATTAGAATATAAAGCGCGCCTTTTTAAAATTTTGTACAATAAAAGAGCCTGTACAAAAGGATATGTAAAGGCAGAAAGAATAGACTAATGAAACAATTCATACCAGTTATAGAGCTGGATGATTTCTGCATGGAAGGAAGAACAAATGTGAAAAATAAAAGAACAGGGCTCTTATATGCGATTCTGCTGTTGATTATTGTGGCAGCCTTTATCCCGCTGCCGTTTTACATTACAAGACCGGGAGAAGCGCACACGCTTAATCCAATTGTTAATGTAGATGAAGGAGACGAAAATGATACAAGCACATTGATGCTGACCACGATACAGATGGGGCCTGCTAACATTTATTCATACGCGTGGGCATTTCTTCGGGATTACGAGGAAATTCTCCCAAAAGAAACGGTTCGCTATTCACACGAATCGGAGAATGAATTTAACGTAAGGCAGGTTCATTTAATGGACACCTCACAGCAAAATGCCATAGCGGTTGCTTTTAAGGAAGCGGGCAAACCGCACAGCTGGATATACAAAGGTATTTATGTGTTAAGTGTATTTCCTGATATGCCTGCGGAAGGGGTACTTGAAGCAGGCGACCGCATTATATCTATTGATGGCCGTTCTGTCACATCGTCTAAACAAATGACGGATTATGTGCAGGCGAAAAAGCCAGGCAGCCGAATTACAGTCGCATTTACACGCGATAAAAAAAATTATGAAAAAACCGTTCAGCTGAGAGCATTCGCGGAGCTGGGCGGCAAATCCGGCCTTGGCATCAGTCTGGCCGATGATCGAGCGCTCAAAAGCGACCCAAAGGTAACGCTGAAAGCAGATGACATTGGCGGTCCTTCTGCCGGCCTTATGTTTTCACTTGAAATTTACGACCAGCTGGTAGAAGAGGATTTGGCGGCTGGATTAAAGGTAGCTGGAACGGGAACAATTGCCCCGGACGGCACAGTTGGCCGGATTGGAGGCATCGCTCAAAAAGTCGTAGCGGCCGACCGGGCAGGGGCGCAGTTTTTCTTTGCACCGGATGATAAGCTGCCGGCGGGCCGTACAGATGTCAAAACCAATTATGAGGAAGCGAAAAAAGCTGCAGAGGATATTGGAACAAGCATGGTTATTGTACCGGTTCAAACTTTTTCGGACGCAGTGGACTATTTAAGAAACCTATCTGCGTCAAAGTAAAATCGGCGGCATGGAATATTCTTGTTCTAAAAGAGAACGCACGTAGCTTTCACTCGCGTTAGGGGCGGAAGCGAACACACGGGATGCTTTTATATCCAGCGCAAGCAGGCTGCCCGCAGCAGCCGTGCGGGAAAGCAGCGGCACTTCCATTTCTTTTTTAATGGACCGGATATATGCACGCCCACTTTCTGTCATGCCAAGCAGCCGTGCAAACGAAGTCTGCTGAGCCTTCTGCATACTTGCTTTATCGGTGTCAGTTAAAATGTGGGTCATCATTCGCTGAAGGCGAGTCCACGTGTAACGCTTCGTTTTAACCTGTTCCATAAAGCCGGCAAAGGAGCTGCTTTGCCGTGCTGCTTCTGTGAGTCTTGGCCCGATGCCTTCCTCTACTTCATAAATGGAAGCAAGACGGCCGGGTTCAATGGACAGCAGGCGATAGCGAAGCAGAGGCCAGTAAGATTCCCATGAATGCAGCGGACGGTTTTGCATGGCTTCAGCACTCAGCGAAGGCATAACATCATGAATCGGTTCTTCTGTAGTAAAGAGGCGGTGCCGAATCGCTGTCGCACTTGCAATCGGCCCTGTTGATTCAGTATCATGGAATCCTGCTCCTTTTCGCTGAATCGTCAGCGGCTGCATAGGCGTGGGCAGCCCGAGGTTGGCTTGTACATAATGAAAGCCTAAAATGTTATTCGGCTTTGATAAATCAAGCGGCAGTGCATTTTCTCCGAACACTTCGTTTCTTGCTTTTGTCTGGGCGGCGGGGTAGCTCATTCCTTCTTTCATAAGGGAGCGGACGCAGGTATCAAGCTCTATGCTGTTTTTTTTCAGTTGTTCTGCGGTGTGGAGGAAAGGATCCATACCGCCATTTTCACTGCCAAAGCAAAAAAAACGGCACTTTAAATGGGAAAGAATTTCAATGGCGCCCTGCGCAAATATTTCAGCCCGCTGCGTTGAAAAAGCGTATGGAAGTTCAACGACAATATCAACACCGTGCTGCAGGGCTACCTTTGTACGGGTCCACTTATCAACAATGGCCGGCTCTCCGCGCTGTAAAAATGAGCCGCTCATTACCGCGATAATGGTGTCTGCATTTGACAAACGCCTCGTTTCATTTATATGGTAGAGATGTCCATTATGAAATGGATTGTATTCAACAACAATGCCGGCTGCGTTCATGTGAAACGTCCTTTCTTCAGGAGAATGTTCTTTCATTTTCAAAGATGGTGAATAAAAAGTCAAACCGGTATTTCACTGTAAAGAAAATATATTGACATTCAATCGGGAGAGGGCTATAATTACTTTTGTTGCCTTGAGGTGATTAAATGAAATGGTCAATAATTCAACTGCAAAAATACCGCGACCGCGGTCTTGAAATTGATGAAACAGTTGACGTAACAGACTTAACAACACTCGATAATGACATACGCCGCATTTCGCCTGTCCACGTAACAGGCAGAGCTGATATTCGTCATGATCAAATTGTTTTCCATGTAAAAGCAACGGGTGAAATGATTGTCCCTTGTTCTCGGACACTTGTAGACGTGCCTTACTCGTTTGAAATTCCGCTGACAGAACGGTTTTTATTAAAGCCGGAGGAAGGCGAATCATACGAAACAGAAGATGTTCACTTTCCGGAGGGAAATGTAATAGATCTCCGGCCGATTTTAAAAGAAGCGATCATTTTAGAGGTACCAATGCAGATTTTCAGTGAAGAAGCGGATGAGCATGTTGTTCAGTCTGGGAAAGATTGGGCGTTTTTTGAAGAAGAAGAAGAGCTTCCCGAAAAAAAGAAGCCGGCTGTTGATCCAAGATTAGCAGGACTTCAAAACTTCTTTACGTCCGATGATGAGTAATTGAGAAGTACAGCTATTCTGGCTTCATATAGTTTTTATTCCGTTAAGGAGGTGTATATCACATGGCAGTACCTTTTAGAAGAACTTCTACTACACGCAAAAACAAACGCCGTACGCACTTCAAACTTCAAGTGCCAGGTATGGTAGCTTGCCCAAACTGCGGTGAGATGAAACTTGCGCACCGCGTATGCAAAGAGTGCGGAACATATAAAGGTAAAGAAGTTGTTAGCAAATAACATCTTTTACATCTTTCAAAAAAAGCGAAGAGGCCATGGCTCTTCGCTTTTTTTGTCATTAGAGTATGGATAAAGGAGAACAGATTGCGCGTGAGTTCAGCTTGTTTTCTGAGCGTTTTTCTTTTCAGGAAGCCAAATAAGGCGTGTGCTGTTTTCGGATACCGGCTTAAAATCTACTTTCTCCCAAAAAGACTGTGACTTTACGCGCGGTTTTGTCATGATAGGGAGTTCAAACGACTTGGCAAACTGGACAAGCAATGCCCCAAGTCCCTTCTTTTGAAAAGCCGGCAGCACTTCAAGCTTCCATATTTCCACATACTGATCGTTTCCGGATACAAGATTTAATGTATCCTGCCGGATGTACAGGCACATACGGGCAGCAAGCCGGTCCCCGTAATAAATGCCGTAAAAAGGCGAATTGGTATTGTCTTCCACCATGGAAGTTTGTAATTCTTCAATCATCGAAAGTTCTTCAAGTCCATATTCTTTGAAGGATTTAAACTCTTCCATCGTTTTGAAATTCATCTTCAGATTCTCAACTGCTAAGCCCATTTCCTCAATCTCCTTTGCAAACTCTCTCTTGATTTGTCTCCTTTATTATATAATAAAGTAAATAAAAAAAGTAGCGATCCTGTTATCGCTTACAAACTGGGAGAGATACATGAACATTCATATTATTGGAGCAGGTGCCCTTGGGCTGTTTTTTGCTGCAGAGTGGAGCAGCCGCCACCGCATAACTATTCAAACGAGAACAAACGTACAACGGAAACGCCTTGAAGAGGAAGGCATTCATGTCATTGAGCAGAGGCAGTCACATATTTATCCGGTTCAAACAGCCGCTATTGCGCCTCCGGAAACGGATTTAATCGTTGCAGCGGTGAAGCAGTACCATTTGCCGGAAATCCTTCAGCACCTTCCAAGAGTATCATCTTTGCTGTTTATCCAAAATGGTTTAAGCCATCTTAAGCTGATTCAGCAGCTTCCTTTTTCAAATATTTATGCCGGCTCTGTGACGCATGGGGCAGCCAAAATAGACGAGCGTACAGTGCAGGTGAACGGGCGTGGCCAAACGAAAATAGCCTGTGTTAAAGGGGGAGAGGAAGCGATTGTCCGTGAACTGGAAACGCCTGTTTTTTCTTTTCAATGGGAAGAAAGTGCATACGAGATGCTGGTTGATAAAATGGCCGCAAATGCAGTGATTAATCCGTTAACTGCCCTTTTACATGCGAAAAACGGAGAGCTGGCTGAAAACAGCGAATACGCTGCAGCGGCAGAAAAATTATGTGCAGAAATTGCGGCCGTTTTTCCTTTTAAAACGAAGGAATCCGTTACGCAGTCTGTTTTCGAAGTGTGCCGCCAGACAGCCGCCAATGAATCCTCGATGCTTCGAGACATAAAAGCGGGGCGGAAAACGGAATTAGACGCAATCGTAGGAGCTCTTTTGGAAGAAGCAGCACAAAGGGGCGTTGAGACCCCCGCTTTTTCGCTCTTATACCATCTTATAAAAGGAAAAGAAGCCGAATTGGGCAGATAAGGAAAAAGAATTGGAGCTGTGCAGGCACATTGTTTTCCCTTTCAATCCGACAGGTGGTATACTCGAACAAGAAAATTTGTCCGAAAGAAAGGAAGTACATCCATGGAACAAAAACGCATTTCTGTTCCCGCTTTGACCCCCTTTGCTAGGGAATATATAAGCGGCTCAAAGCAGGCAGGCGGCTTTTTTGACTACGATCCATTTTCGCAGCAGTCTTTTCAGCAGCGGTCAGAAGAGGTGCGGACACGAATGTTTAAGCGAAAAGAGCTGGCTGGCATCATTCGGAATTATATGGCGCCGCATCATGTGACAGCGCAAACAGAGCACTCTCTTCAGAAGCTTGAAGACCCTGAATCGGTTGTCGTGATCGGCGGCCAGCAGGCTGGACTTTTAACAGGTCCGCTTTATTCTATACATAAAATCATTTCGATTCTGCACCTGGCGAGAGAGCAGGAAGAGCAGCTGGGTATTCCGGTTGTCCCCGTTTTTTGGATTGCCGGCGAGGATCATGATCTGCTGGAAATTAACCATGTGTTTGTAGAAAAAAACGGGAGTATGCAAAAAATAGGATACCCAGAGCGGTTTATGAAAAAACAGGCCGCCTCAAGCACGGTCTACGATCAAGAGCAAATGCTCGGCTGGGTGGCCTCTGTTTTTGCTTGTTTAAAAGAAACACACTATACGAACCAGCTTCTTCATGATGTGAAAAAAGCGGTGAAGGCAAGCCGCACATTTACCGATTTTTTTGCTTTTTTAACCGGATCCTTTTTTGCCAAGCACGGCCTGCTGCTGATTGATGCGGCAGACCCGGAGCTTCGAAAGCTTGAAGCGCCGTTTTTCAAGAGGCTGATTGTGGAAAGCGGCCCGATTGCAGAAGCGGTGCACTCCACGCAGCAGGAGCTTCAACAAGCCGGCTTTACGCCTGCAATTGAAACGAGCGGCCAGCCGGCGAATCTATTCCTGATTGAAGAGGGAGAGCGCCACCTGCTTGAAAGGGAAGGCGGGCTGTTTATCAGCAAAAGCGGGAGGTCGTACACAGAAGATGATTTACTGCAGCTTCTGGAAACGTCGCCGGAATCCTTTAGTAACAATGTTGTGACGCGGCCGCTCATGCAGGAATGGCTGTTTCCTACACTTGCTTTTATCGCCGGTCCAGGCGAGATTGCTTATTGGGCGGAGTTAAAAGGAGCTTTTGAATATATCGGGCTTACGATGCCGCTTATTATGCCAAGATTAAATATTACGATTGTAGACCGGACAGTGGTGGAAATTGTTTTAGAGATTGGGACACCGATTGAAACGGCGGTGCAGCAAGGCGTGCAAAATGAAAAATCTGCTTATATGGACTCTATTCGTGATCACCACCTTGATGAGCTTGTTGCCCATATGAAGCAGGATTTGATGGCGAGCTATGAGAAAATTGAAGCGCGTGCGGCCGAGCTTCATAATGGCCTTGCACCGATTGTTGAAAAAAACAAGCAGTATCATGAACGGCAAATTGAGCTGCTGCTTCAAAAAAGCGACGCTGTTTTGAAGCAGACACACGATGCGGCCTTACGCCGGTTTGACCGTGTACAAGCCGCTCTGCGCCCGGATGGACTGCAGGAAAGAGTGTGGAATATATATCCATTTTTAAATGTGTACGGCCCTTCTTTTATTGATGACTTGTTGAATCAGCCATATAAACACGATGGCGGCCATTATCTTCTATATGTATAAATGAAAAGTCTGCTCTTAGGGCAGGCTTTTTTATGTAAACGAAATGAAAAGATCTGCAACATGAAATTGGTGGTGCAAAGTGGGGGGATGTGGTAAAGTTAGTGTAGAAAGTGGGGAAGCATTATGTTCATGGGTGAATACCGTCATTCGGTCGATGAAAAAGGCAGATTGATTATCCCCGCAAAATTCCGCGGTGAAGCCGGCCAAACTTTTGTGGTCACACGCGGATTGGACAAGTGCTTGTTTTTATATCCCCTGGACGAGTGGAAAGTACTCGAGAAAAAACTTGCCGCTTTGCCGTTAACAAAGAAGGATTCACGTGCGTTCGCCCGTTTTTTCTTTTCGGGAGCAAACGACTGTACCCTTGACCGGCAGGGCAGAATCAATATCCCCGCCCCGCTTCTGCAATATGCCTCACTTCAAAAAGAATGTGTGATTGTTGGAGTGTCAAACCGGATGGAAATCTGGTGTGCCGCAGCATGGGATGAGTATGTGGAAGCATCGGCGGATTCATTCGCAGACATAGCGGAAAATTTAACTGATTTCGATTTATAATGCTGATTGGACTGATAAGAAAATGGAATTTAATCATACGACTGTCCTACTTCATGAAACAGTCGACGGGCTGAATATCCGCCCGGACGGAATTTATGTAGATTGTACACTCGGCGGAGCCGGACACAGTGAATATTTGCTGTCAAAGCTTGGGCCAAACGGAAAACTATATGCATTTGATCAAGATGAAACCGCGATTGAACATGCGAAAAAACGGCTTACTCCGTTTCTTGAGCGTGTTGAATTTATAAAAAGCAACTTTGAACATGTGAAGGAAGAGCTTCACAAACGAAATGTTACGGGAATTGACGGCATTTTGTACGACTTGGGTGTTTCATCACCTCAGCTTGATACACCGGAGCGCGGTTTCAGCTATCATCATGATGCACCTCTTGATATGAGAATGGACAAAAGTGCTGCACTGACTGCTTATCACGTTGTAAATGAATGGTCTTTTGAAGAGCTGGTCCGCATTTTCTTCAGGTATGGAGAAGAAAAGTTTTCCAAGCAAATTGCCCGGAAAATTGAAGCTGCGCGGGAAGTTCAGCCGATTGAAACGACAGGCCAGCTGACGGAACTGATCAAAGAAGGAATTCCGGCGCCGGCAAGAAGAAAAGGCGGCCATCCGGCCAAACGTATTTTCCAGGCCATTCGAATTGCGGTAAATGATGAACTGGGTGTGTTTGAACGGTCACTTCACGATGCGATCGATTTATTGAATGTCGATGGGCGTATTAGTGTTATCACCTTCCACTCGCTTGAAGACCGTATTTGCAAAACGGTTTTCAAGGAAGCGTCTGCAGGGCCGGAGCTGCCGCCCGGCTTACCTGTAATCCCGGAAGAATATGAACCTGTTTTAAAGCTGGTAACAAGAAAACCGATTGTCCCGACTGAAACAGAGCTGACAGAAAACAATCGGGCACGTTCAGCCAAACTGCGTATTGCAGAAAAAAGAAAACAAACCAATTAGGGGGGGATCGAAATGAACAATACAGCGAGAAAGCCGATTGTCGAACAGCCTAAAAAGGCTTCTGTTAAACAGCGGAAGATCAGCAGGTCATTTTTTACTCCTGGAGAAAAGGTACTGTTTCTTGTTTTTGTATTAACAGTTTGCTTTATGAGTGCAAAGCTTATCTCTACACAGGCAGCGATCTATGAAACAAACAAACAAATTCAAGATGTAGAAGCGAAAATCCAGGAGCAGGAAAAAGTGAATCATGATCTTGAGGTCCAAATCAGCGAAGAAAGCACGTATGAAAAAATTTGGGAACGTGCCAAAGCGATGGGACTGGATTTAAGCAAAAACATTAAGGTTGTTGAGCCGAAATGATGGAAAATAGAAACAATCGGAAAATAGGAGTTGCGATCCTGTACGTCGGGTTCGCCCTCCTCTTTTTTATCTTATTTTCACGGGTATTTTACATTCAGGCGACCGGAACAGCAGACGGACATAAACTTAAAAACGAAGCGCTTGAAAAATACATGCGCACGGATGTTCTTGAAGCGAGCCGGGGAACGATTTATGATACAAATGGAGAAGTAATCGCAGAAGATACTACTTCATTTACAATGGCAGCGATTTTAGACGATTCTGTAACAACGAATCCAGAATCTCCAAATCATGTAGTAGATCCAGAGAAAACAGCAAAGGTGCTGGCGAAATATATTGATATGGATGAGGAAGATATACTGGCGCGTTTGAAAAAAGAAGGAGCATTCCAGGTGGAGTTTGGCACGGCAGGGCGCGGGCTGACAAACAGCGTAAAGCGAAAAATTGAAGCCGAAAAGCTGCCCGGTATTACATTTACCCGACAGGCGAAACGGTTTTATCCAAATGGAAAATTTGCTTCTCATTTAATCGGCTTTACACAGCAAATTGAACAAGAAGATAAAAATGGGAATGTTACGTTTGAAACAAAAGGCCAGATGGGCATTGAAAAATCCTATGAAAAATATTTGCAGGGCAAAAATGGGAAAATCCGTTATACGAGCGACTTATGGGGTTACCTGCTTCCTGAAAAACAAGAAATGGTCACTGAGCCGCAAAACGGCGATGATATGTATTTAACCATTGACTCTAAAATCCAGACATTTATGGAAGACGCATTAAGTGAAGTAGAAGCGCAATACAATCCATCCAAAGCGTTTGCCATTGTAGCCGAAGCTAAAACAGGCAAAATTTTGGCAATGAGCCAGCGTCCTACTTTTCATCCGGGCACGCGGGAAGGGCTTGATGTAAACTGGATGAACGACCTCGTTGAATATTCATATGAGCCCGGATCTACGATGAAAATTTTTACACTGGCAGCGGCGATTGAGGAAGGCACGTTTGAAGCCGATGCTCTTTACAAGTCAGGAAGATATAAAGTAAAAGGCGGAGGCAGTATTGGAGATCATAACGGCGGGGCCGGCTGGGGCAATATTACATATAAAGAAGGCATTCAGCGCTCTTCCAATGTAGCGATTGCGAATATGCTGGAACAAATGTCGCCGGGTGTTTTCAGGCAGTATCTTGAAGACTTCCATTTCGGGCGTAAAACAGGTATTGAACTGCCTAACGAAGCAGCAGGCAGTATTTTGTATAATTATCCGCTTGAACAAGTCACAACAGCATTTGGCCAAGGATCAACAGTAAATGCGATGCAGATGATCCAGGCGGCGACAGCGATTGCCAATGGCGGAAAAATGATGAAGCCGTATATTATTGATAAAATTGTGGATGATACGACCGGAAAAACGATTGTTGACACAAAACCGGAAGTGGTTGGTGAGCCTATTTCTAAAGAAACGGCAGCCGAAACACTAGACATTTTGGAAACGGTCGTAACAGCAGAACATGGCACTGGCAAGCCGTATCATATTGAAGGATACGATGTGGCTGGGAAAACAGGAACCGCGCAGCTGGTCGGAGAAGATGGGCGCTACTTAACAGGATCAAACAATTACTTGTTTTCTTTTATGGGCATGGCTCCAAAAGAAGATCCGGAACTCATCGTATATGTAGCGGTTGCGAAGCCGCAGCTGGATGGGGAGTCCGGATCAGCTCCTGTTTCAAAGATTTTCAATCCTGTTATGCGAAACAGTCTTCAATATTTAAATATCAAGCCGGATAAAACGATTATTTCTCAAACCGTAACGTTAAAAGATTTTACCGGCAAGAGAACATCAGAAGCACGTAAGGCGTATGAAGACGCCGGAATGGATCCAGTCGTGATCGGTACAGGCAGTAAAATTGAAAAGCAAGTACCAGCGGCCGGCGAAAAGCTGTTGCAGGGAGAAAAAGCTATCCTGCTGACATCTGAGAAGTGGACGATGCCAAATATGAAAGGCTGGGCCATGCGTGATGTGATGAAAGTAGCTGAGAGTATGGGGCTTAAAGTTAGCTATTCAGGATCCGGCTATGTGGTATCTCAAAATATTGAACCAAACAAATCTGTAAAAGAAGGCCAGAAGCTTATTATTAAGCTTGAAGAGCCTGGCAGTGCGGAAGAAGCTAACCAAAAAGCAAATGAAGACTCGGATCAATCCCGATAAAGAGAGCAGTCTCGCTTTTTAGTGCCAGTCACTAAATCGCCGGGACGTCTCTTTTTTTTGTCAATTTTCCTCAAATGAAGCATATGATCATGAAGAAAAGGAGTGTGGACAATGCGGGTGCGAATGTTTTGGATCCTTCTTTTGTCTTTTTTGGCTTTTTCGGCATTGGTCATCCGCACCGGCTATATCCAGCTTGTTAATGGGGGTGAGCTGACAGATAAAGCAGAAGAACTGTGGGGAAGAAGCATCCCTGCTGAGCCGGAGCGCGGTCTGATCCTGGACCGAAATGGAAAAGTATTAGTGGGGAATAAAAATGCGCCGACGGTTTATGTGATTCCGGCTCAAATTGATGACCCGGAACAAACGGCCAAGAAGCTGGCCGCCGTTCTCGGGGAGAAAGAATCGGTTTTGTATGAACGAATGACAAAACGTTCTTCAATTGAACGTCTTTCTTCCAAAGGCAGGCATTTATCCGCTGAAACCGCGCAGGCGGTAAGGGATCTTCAATTAAAAGGAGTCTGGCTTGGGGAAGACTCGATCCGGGATTACGTGATGAAGGACAGGCTTGCCCACATTATTGGATTTACGGGAGCTGACAACCAGGGGCTTGCCGGGATCGAAGCCTATTATGATAAAAAGCTTTCTGGCAAACCAGGTTCAATCCAAATGTATACAGATGCGAAAGGAAACCAAATGCCGGGGCTTACCAATCATTATGAGGAACCGGTAAATGGAATGGATTTAAGTTTAACGATTGATGCGGATATTCAAGCTGTAATGGAAAGAGAGCTGGATCAGGCTGAAAAAACGTACAAGCCGGATGCAGCTATGAGTATCGCGATGGATCCGAACACAGGGGCTATTTTGGCGATGTCTTCACGCCCGTCTTATGACCCGGCCCGCTTTAGTAAATATGATCCAGATGTATATAATCGAAATCTTCCTGTATGGAGCACATTTGAGCCGGGATCAACGTTTAAGATCATTACACTGGCAGCTGCTTTAGAAGAAAAGAAAGTAGATCTTGATAAGGATCATTTTAATGACCCCGGTTACGTGGAAGTGGATGGTGCGCGGCTGCGCTGCTGGAAGCGGGAAGGGCACGGCCATCAGACTTTCCTTGAAGTCGTGCAGAATTCTTGTAACCCGGGTTTTGTAGAGCTCGGTTCCCGTCTTGGTGAAAAAAAGCTTTTTTCCTACATTCGCAAATTCGGATTCGGCGAAAAAACAGGCATTGACTTGTATGGAGAAGGAACTGGAATCCTTTTTACAGAGGAATCGGCCGGTCCGGTAGAAGCGGCAACGGCAGCTTTCGGACAAGGTGTAGCCGTTACACCTATCCAGCAGGTGACAGCAGTGTCCGCGGCGATAAACGGCGGCATATTGTATGAGCCGTATGTAGCCGAGAGCTGGACAAACCCGGAGACAGGCAAAACGGAAGAGGTTCGTAAGCCGAAAAAGGTACGCAGGGTCATTAGTGAAGAAACATCGAAAGAAGTGCGGCGTGCCCTTGAAAATGTAGTAGCCAAAGGAACCGGACGAAACGCTTTCGTAGACGGATACCGGGTTGGAGGGAAAACAGGTACCGCCCAGAAAGCGAAAGACGGCCGTTATCTTGAAAACAACCATATTGTTTCTTTTATCGGAATGGCGCCGGCAAACGATCCGAAAGTGGTCATTTACACGGCTATTGATAACCCAAAAGGCACGGTTCAGTTTGGCGGTACAGTCGCCGCCCCGATTGTCGGAAAAATGATGCAGGATGTTCTTCCGCTGTTAAACGTTGAAAAACAAACGAATCAGATCGAAAAAGAAAAAGCCTGGAATGACCCGGATTTCATTCAAGTGCCCAATTTGATTGGTCTGTCAAAAGAAAAATTAAAAGAACAGCTGATCAATGTTGAAATTGTAGCTGAAGGAGCGGGCGATAAGGTCGTGTACCAATCGCCGAAACAAGGAGTAAAAGTAGAGAGAGGAAGCAAAGTACGCGTTTTATTAAAATAAAAGACCCTATGCCGCCAAATTTGATCGAAACAGGCTGAAAAGCATTCGCATCGGCGGCTTTTTTTCGTTACAATAGAAATCGCGGGAAATTGTACATAGTGTTTGCAGAAAAGAAAGGATTGAAAAAACGTGGATTTATCAACTGTGCTCCGAGCACTTCCATTTTATCAGCAAGATAAGGATGGAAATCCGGCGATTACGTCGATGGAAAACGATCACCGCCTCGTTCAAGAGGGATCAATATTTATTTGTATAAAAGGATTTACCTTTGATGGCCATAACGCTGCGGAAGAAGCAGTGAGAAAAGGGGCAGCTGCCATTGTAGCAGAACGGCCTGTGGACGTATCTGTTCCAGTTATTTATGTACCGGATACAAAACGGGCAATGGCGCTTTTAGCGGCTCATTTTTACGGTTACCCGACAGATTCCTTCCATCTAATTGGGATTACAGGAACAAACGGAAAAACAACTACGAGCCATTTAATTGACCATATTTTGCGGGCTCACGGAGAAACGACTGGTTTAATCGGAACGATGTATATGAAGATTGGCGACCAGACTATTGAAACGAAAAACACGACACCAGAGAGCCTTACGCTCCAAAAAACATTTTCAAATATGAAAGAAGCAGGTGTAACGGCTGCGGTTATGGAAGTATCTTCTCATGCACTCCAAGAAGGGAGGACAAACGGCACTGCTTTTAATGTGGCAGTTTTCACCAACCTAACGCAGGATCATCTCGATTTTCATAAAACAATGGATGAATATCGGACAGCGAAAGGGCTGTTGTTTGCCCGCCTTGGAAATGTAATGCATTCCGACCGTCCGTCTTTTGCGGTGTTAAATGCCGATGATGCAGCTTCCGCTGTTTACCGTTCGATGACAGCGGCGCATGTTGTTACCTATGGCATTGACCATCCAGCAGACATTCGTGCGAAGGATATTCGGCTCACTTCGGGAGGAACAGCTTTTACCATCACGTATCCGGGCGGAGAGCTGCAAGTTCAGTCAAAATTAGCAGGCCGCTTCAATGTGTATAATATGCTTGCTGCGTTTGCGGCCGGCTTCGTCTCAAACATCAAGCCGGAAACCATTCAAACAGCGCTTGAGCAGGTGGAAGGAGTAGCAGGCCGTTTTGAAGTGGTGCCAAATGACCGTGATATTTCGGTGATTGTTGATTACGCGCATACACCGGACAGCTTAATTAATGTTCTTCAAACGGTTCGGCCATTAACAAAAGGGCGGGTAATTGCCATTGCCGGATGCGGCGGTGACCGTGATAAAACAAAGCGCCCGCTTATGGCACAGGCGGCTTGCAAATATGCAGATGAAGCGATCTTCACATCGGATAACCCGCGCAGCGAAGACCCGAAAGCCATTTTAAAAGATATGGAAGCAGGTGTGCCGCAGGAGCGCTATACGGTGATTGAGGATCGAAAAGAAGCCATTTTTGAAGCGATTCGTACGGCGAAGCCTGGCGACGCGGTTGTGATTGCAGGAAAAGGCCATGAAACGTATCAACTTATTGGAAAAGATGTTTTTCATTTTGATGATCGGGAGATTGCGAAAGAAGCACTTCTTCAGAAGGACGGTGGACAGGCATGAATGAGTGGCAGATAGCGTTAATTATTGCGGTTTCGTTTTTAATTACGGTTCTTATTGCCCCGTTATTTATTCCTTTTTTAAGGAGACTGAAGTTCGGTCAGAGCATTCGTGAAGAAGGACCGAAGTCTCACCAGCAAAAATCAGGCACTCCGACAATGGGCGGAATCGTCTTTTTGCTATCTATTATTGTGACGACGTTGTTTTTTGCCCAATTATTTGATTCAATCGGTACAGAAACAACCTTGCTTTTACTTGTAACCATTGGATTTGGACTTCTTGGGTTTTTAGATGATTTTATTAAAGTCGTGATGAAGCGCAACCTTGGTCTGACATCCTTGCAAAAATTAATCGGCCAAATTATTATTTCTATTATCTTTTATGTGATTTATGCGCAGCAAGGATTATCAACGGAGCTTTCATTTGGTTTTTTCTCCGTTGACCTGGGCATTTTATACGCGCTGTTTGTTCTTTTCTGGCTGGTCGGCTTTTCAAACGCAGTGAACTTAACCGACGGACTTGACGGTCTCGTATCGGGTACGGCAGCTGTTGCATTTGGAGCATATGCGGTTATTGCCTGGAGCCAGGGGCTTGATGAAACAGCCATTTTCGCTTTTTCAGTTGTTGGGGCCATCATCGGTTTTCTTGTGTTTAACGCTTATCCGGCCCATGTATTTATGGGAGACACAGGATCGCTTGCGCTGGGCGGTGCGATCGCGGTTCTATCTATTTTAACGAAGTTTGAGTTTTTGCTTCTTCTTATTGGGATTGTATTTGTAGCAGAAACACTATCGGTTATTTTGCAGGTTTGGTCATTTAAAACTAGAGGGAAACGAATTTTTAGAATGAGTCCGCTGCACCATCACTTTGAACTAGGCGGCTGGTCTGAGTGGCGTGTAGTGGTCACTTTTTGGTCCGTCGGTGTAATTGCAGCAGCGGTCGGTCTATGGATTGGAGTATGGAACATATGAAGCAGATCAATCAATTTAACGGAAAAAAAGTACTTGTATTAGGTTTAGCAAAAAGCGGGCTCGCAGCTGCCCGTTTGCTGAAAAAACTAGGCGCTGTTATCACAGTCAATGATGGAAAGCCGCTTGAAGAAAATGAAGCTGCCCGCTCACTTTCGGCAGAAGGAATTAAAGTGATCTGCGGAAGCCATCCGGTAGAACTGCTGGATGAAGGGTTCGAGCTGGTCGTGAAAAACCCGGGTATTCCCTACTCAAATCCGATCATATCCAAGGCGGTCTTAGACGGACTGCCGGTGATTACGGAAGTAGAGCTTGCCGGACTGATTTCTGAAGCGCCGTTTATTGGCATCACCGGCACTAACGGCAAAACAACAACGACGACACTGATCGATGAAATGATGAAAAAAGGCGGCAAAGGCACTGTGCTTGCCGGTAATATCGGCAAGGTAGCATCTGAGGTCGTACAGCAAGCCAAGCCGGAAGACCATGTGGTGATTGAGCTTTCCTCTTTTCAGTTAATGGGGATTCAGGAATTTCGTCCTCACATTGCGATTATCACGAATATTTATGATGCCCACTTAGACTATCATGGATCACGGGAAGAGTACGTTGGAGCAAAGATGAAAATCACGCAAAACCAGACTGGCGAAGACTTTTTAATTATTAACGCGGATCAAGAAGCTCTTCTGTCTTTGGCTGGGGCGAGTATGGCGAATGTAATTCCATTTTCCGTGCGCCAGAAAGTAGAAAATGGGGCTTATATCGAGAATGGAATGGTGTATTTTCAAGAAGAAGCGATTATGCCGACAGCAGATATCGCATTGCCGGGCAGCCATAACCTTGAAAATATTTTGGCGGCCATTGCGGCAGTTAAACTATCAGGTGTAGCAAATGAAGCGATTATCCATGTTCTTAAGACATTTTCGGGTGTGAGACACCGGACTCAGTTTGTACGCGAATGGAATGGCCGGAAGTTTTACAACGACTCTAAAGCAACCAATACGCTTGCGACAAAAAGTGCCCTCACAGCCTTTCAAGCTCCTATCATTCTGCTCGCGGGAGGGCTCGATCGGGGTAACGGCTTTGATGACCTGCTTCCATACCTGCACGATGTCAAAGCAGTTGTGACGTTTGGAGAAACAGCAGAAAAATGGAGAGAAACGGCGGAAAAAGCCGGCATTACCTGCATTGAAAAAGCGGAATATATGACTGATGCGGTACAAAAAGCAGCTGCACTGTCAAAAGCAGGAGATGTTGTTTTATTGTCTCCAGCTTGTGCAAGCTGGGATCAATATAAAACCTTTGAAGAACGCGGAGACATATTTATCGACTGTGTGAATACGTTATAAGAAAGAGCCGGGGCCTTGATGGCTCCGGTTTTTTAATGCGCATGAGAGGGGTGGCTGCTGTTTCTACTCGTGGAACGGACAAACTGTTTTTGCTGCTTGTCTTGTTGTTAACAGGAAGCGGCCTTCTGATGGTCGCAAGCGCTGGAGAAGTATGGGGGCAATTTAACTATGGGAATTCTTTTTATTTTGTAGAAAGACAAGCCGTATTTGCTGCAGTCGGGATCGTGGTGATGACGGTATTCTCACGCTTTGATTATAGAATTTTCAAGACCTATTCAAAGCATGCGCTTATCGTCGCATTTCTGCTGCTGATCGCTGTGCTAATTCCAGGGATTGGGATGGTGCGCAACGGGTCACAAAGCTGGATTGGCGTAGGTTCTTTGTCCTTCCAGCCCTCTGAGTGGATGAAGATGGCTCTTGTTTTTTATCTGGCATCCATCCTGTCTGAACGAAAGAAAACCATTCACTTATTTTGGAAAGGGCTCTTTTTCCCGCTTTCTGTTATCGGGGCTGCTTTTGGCTTAATTATGCTGCAGCCGGATCTTGGAACAGCAGCCGTTATGGGGGGAACTGCTTTTCTTTTGCTGTTCAGTGCGGGAGCACCGATTCGCTTTTTTATTACGATCGGTGTAACAGCAGTGATTGGATTGGTTGGACTGATTGCATCGGCACCCTATCGAATGAAACGTATTACGGCTTATTTGGATCCATGGTCGGATCCGCTTGGAAGTGGGTTTCAAATTATTCAGTCTCTTTATGCAGTTGGACCGGGTGGGCTTTTTGGGCATGGCTACGGAGAAAGCCGGCAGAAATATTACTATCTTCCTGAACCGCAGACTGATTTTATTTTTGCCATATGGTCAGAAGAAACGGGCTTTCTTGGTGCTGTATGGATTATTCTTTTATTTTTCCTGCTTATTTGGCGCGGAGTATATATTGCCATGCGGATTGACGATCCATTTGGCATGCTGCTCGTTTTCGGCTTGACGGCTATGATCAGCCTGCAGTCTTTTATTAACCTTGGGGTCGTAGTAGGACTCCTTCCAGTAACAGGGGTAACCCTGCCGTTTTTAAGCTACGGAGGCTCTTCTTTAACTATGACACTGGCATTGGCGGGAATTGTTTTAAGTGCAAGCCGTCATATGCGGTAGTATTGAAGGAAATTTACGGGTTTTTCAAGATAATATTTGATTCTCGTGACACATTGATTTAAGATGAAAATGCATTGGACAGCTGTTTAAACAACAAAAGCTGCCAGATGAATTATTGAGGTGACAGAATTGAAAATAGTAGTCAGCGGCGGAGGAACGGGCGGACATATTTACCCGGCACTCGCACTTATTCGAATGATTAAAAAGAAACACCCGGACACATCGTTCCTGTACATCGGAACAGAAAAAGGACTAGAATCCAAGCTTGTTGTACGGGAAGGGATTCCCTTTCAATCAATCGACATTACTGGATTCCGCCGGGCAGTTTCATTTGAAAACGTGAAAACGGTTATGCGCTTTTTAAAAGGCGTTAACGACTGTAAAAAAATGCTAAAAGAATTTCAGCCGGATGTTGTGATTGGTACAGGCGGCTATGTATGCGGACCAGTCGTGTATGCAGCTGCGAAAATGGGAATCCCTTCAATTGTCCATGAACAGAACAGCGTGCCGGGACTGACAAATAAATTTCTAAGCAAGTATGTGGATAAAGTGGCGGTTTGTTTTGACGCAGCAAAAACACACTTTCCGGCAGCAAAAACCGTTCTTACCGGTAATCCTAGAGCTTCCGAAGTAATCGAAGCGAGCGGGGCGGGTGTACTGCAAAAGTACGGGTTTACACCTGACCGAAAAACCGTTCTTATTTTTGGGGGAAGCCGCGGCGCCCGTCCTATTAATGATGCGGTAATCGGGGCGTTGAACAACTTGGCGGACCGCAGCTACCAGGTGCTGTATGTCACGGGTGATGTTCATTATGAACGCGTTTCGACGGAGCTGCAGACTGCAGGGAAGCCTGATAATGTGGCGGTTGAGCCGTTTATTCATAACATGCCGGATGTGCTGGCTGCTTGTGATCTGGTGGTAGCAAGAGCAGGGGCCACTACCCTTGCAGAGCTGACAGCGCTCGGTATTCCGTCCATTTTAATTCCAAGTCCATACGTAACAAATAATCATCAAGAGAAAAATGCACGCTCTCTAACGGACCAGGACGCAGCAGTGCTGCTGCTTGAAAAAGATTTAACGGGCGCGTTGCTCGTGAAAGAGTTGGATGCTATCCTGATGAATGAGCCGCGGCTCGGCAAAATGAAAGAACAAGCAAAACGTTTGGGCATTCCGGATGCGGCAGATCGTTTATATAATGTAATGGTGGAATTAACAGAAAGAACCAGCCGTTCATCTTGAACACATGGCAGTCAGCCGCGTTAAAAGAAACCATGCGCGGCTGGTTTGCAGCATGGGCAGAGGTGTGAACATGACAAAGGAAAAAATCATTTCAATTGAGGATCGCATTCCAAAGCTGAAACAAATCAGAAAAAAGAAAGCGAACCGCCGGCTGCTGTTTTTACTATCTTTGTTTTTCGCGCTTATTCTTCTTGTTGTATATCTGCAGTCTCCCTTAAGCAAAGTGGCAGACATTCACGTGCAGGGAAACAGTCTTGTGACAAAGCAGGAAGTAATTGAGAAAAGCGGGCTTGTAAAAGGAAGCAGCATTTGGGCAGCCGGGAAGGGAAGGGCAGAAGAAGCTCTTTTAAAAGACGACCGCATTAAAAAAGCGGAGGTTACAATTGGGTTCCCAAATGATTTAATGATTTCAGTGGAAGAGCATAATGAAATTGCTTACGCTGCTCAAAAAGGCGGGTTGTACCCTATTCTTCAAAATGGAAAAATTTTAAGCCAGCCTCTGAGCGGTGCACCATTACAGCTTCCGATTTTGTATAACTTCAAAGAAGGAAAGGCGCTCGATTTGTTTACAAAAGCAGCCCAAACACTTCCGAATGAAGTGTATAATACAATTTCTGAAGTGTACTATGATCCAAAGAAAAATAACTCTCTTCATATAAAGGCGTTTATGACAGATGGGTTTGAAGTATCTGCCACTCTCTCCACATTTGCTGAGAAAATGGTTTACTATCCTTCCATTTCTACGCAGCTTAATCCCGATGTAAAAGGTGTAATCGACATCGAAGTTGGTTCGTATTTTAAAGCCTATGATCCAGCTCAGCAGCAGGAACTAGCGGAAGAAGCCGAAGAGGAAGCAGCAGGAGAAACAACAGAGGAAACTACAGAGGAAACAACACAAGAAGCAGAGACGCCATAAAGTTTTCTTAAAACTGAATAACTTAACCTTTTCGAGCTTCTTATCTTAGTGTAGACTTGTATGAGAGAGTTTAAGAAAAACATCAAAAATACTAAACTTTAAAAGGGAAACACGCTGAATATGACGAATTACGTTCTTAAACATGTATTCGTAGAGTAAATGTACGAATGGTTGTTCGGTTATTCACGCTTTTATGGTAAAGGAGGTGCCGCAGCATGAATAATAATGAAATTTTAGTAAGTCTCGACATCGGTACATCCGCGATTAAAGTGATTATTGGCGAAATGGTTAATGATTCTTTAAATATAATTGGTGTCGGAAATGTAAAATCAAAAGGCATTCGAAAAGGAGCGGTCGTCGATATTGACGATACCGTTTATTCGATTAAAAAAGCGATTGAGCAGGCGGAGCGTATGGTAGGCCTAGAGATTGGCTCCGTGATTGTTGGTATTGCTGCCAACCACGCCATTTTGCACCCGTGCAATGGCGTTGTAGCTGTTTCAAGCGAAAATCGGGAGATTACAAGTGAAGACGTGATCCGGGTCAAAGATGCGGCACAAGTGATGTCTATTCCACCCGACCGGGAAATTGTTAATGTAATTGCCAAACAATTTATTGTAGATGGCTTTGATGAAATTAATGATCCCCGCGGTATGCTCGGTGTACGTCTTGAAATGGAAGGGATCATCGTAACAGGTTCAAGAACATTTTTACATAACACGCTGCGCTGTGTAGAGCGTGCGGGTCTTGAGATTAATGAAATTGTTCTGCAGCCGCTTGCGAGTGGAGAAATCGCTTTATCCATGGATGAGAAAAATCTAGGCACTGTACTAGTCGACATCGGTGGCGGCTCCACGACAATTTCTTACTTTAGAGATGGCTATATTCAGCAGACCTCTGTCCTGCCTGTTGGCGGCGATCACATTACGAAAGATTTATCCATTGGTCTGCGTACGTCAACAGAGGAAGCCGAAGGAATTAAAATTAAGCATGGACATGCTTTTTATGATTTAGCTTCTGAAGAAGAAGTGTTCAGTGTTCCGGTGATTGGCAGTGACCAGCATGATCAATTTAACCAGCTTGAAATTTCAGAAATTATCGAGGCAAGACTGGAAGAATTGTTTATGATGGTCGTGGAAGAACTTCGCCAGTCGGGTATTCATGATATTCCAGGTGGATTTGTTTTAACCGGCGGATCATCCGCAATGAATGGCATTCTTGATTTAGCACAGGATGTATTTCAAAATCGTGTACGCGTTGCGATTCCTGATTATATCGGTGTACGTGAGCCGCAATTTACAACGTCTGTAGGCCTGATCAAGTATGCATATAAAAATGCCCGGTTAACGGGACGGAAATTAAGTGAGTCCAATCAAGCGGCTCCGGCGGCGAAAGAAGTTAGAAGAGAGCGCCAGGAAGTCAAGCAGGAACCGAAGCCTGTGAAAAAAGAGCAGCCGCATGACGGAGAAGAAAAAGGCGTCAAAGGAAAAATGAAAAGACTTTTCGGGTACTTCTTTGAAGAATAGAAAAAAGAACGCATTAAATAGGAGGATTTGCCATGCTGGAATTTGATACAAGTTTAGATTCGTTGGCAACGATTAAAGTTATCGGCGTAGGCGGTGGCGGTAACAATGCCGTTAACCGAATGATTGAGCACGGAGTGCAGGGAGTAGACTTTATTGCCGTCAATACGGATGCGCAAGCTCTTAATTTGTCAAAAGCAGAAGTGAAAATGCAAATCGGCAACAAGCTGACGCGCGGATTAGGTGCCGGTGCTAACCCTGAGGTTGGAAAAAAAGCGGCCGAAGAAAGCAAAGAGCAAATTGAAGAAGCGCTTAAAGGCGCTGACATGGTGTTCGTAACAGCTGGTATGGGCGGAGGCACAGGAACAGGTGCGGCTCCGGTTATTGCGCAAATTGCAAAAGATCTTGGCGCCCTGACAGTAGGGGTTGTGACACGTCCATTTACATTCGAAGGCCGTAAGCGTGCTACGCAGGCAGCTGGTGGAATCGAATCAATGAAAGCGGCAGTAGATACATTAATTGTCATTCCAAATGACCGCCTGCTTGAAATTGTCGACAAAAGCACACCAATGCTTGAAGCATTCCGTGAAGCAGACAATGTTCTTCGCCAAGGGGTACAGGGTATCTCTGACTTGATCGCAACACCGGGTTTAATCAACTTAGACTTTGCCGATGTAAAAACTATTATGTCGAACAAAGGTTCTGCTTTGATGGGAATCGGGGTTGCTTCGGGTGAAAACCGCGCAGTGGAAGCGGCGAAAAAAGCCATTTCCAGTCCATTGCTTGAAAAAGCCATTGACGGCGCGCAAGGTGTGCTAATGAACATTACCGGCGGCACAAACTTAAGTCTTTATGAAGTACAGGAAGCAGCTGATATTGTATCTTCAGCTTCAGACCAAGACGTAAATATGATCTTCGGTTCTGTTATTAATGAAAATTTAAAAGAAGAAATTGTCGTTACAGTCATTGCGACCGGTTTTAAAGAGGTGCCAGGTGAAGCAGGTCAGCAGGTTCGTCCAGGTCTTGGCCAAGTAAAACCACAGCCTTCGCAGCCAGCTTCGCAACAGCAGCAGCCAAAATCGCGTGAACTGAAGCGTGAAGATGCGCCGGCGCCAGAGCAGCCAATGCGCCAGCATCAACAGCCTTCAGCGGATGATACGTTGGATATTCCTACATTTTTACGTAACCGCAATAGAAGAAGATAAAAAGCAGACCCGCCACTTATGTGGCGGTTTTTTTGTGCATGCTAGTTCTTACAGACAAAAGGCGCACCGTACTATGTAAAGGGCGCAACAGGCTTTTTCTATACCTGAATTAGACATGATTCGGAAAAACTACTGTAAAAATTCACTTACATTCCGACATACATCCACTATCGAATCCGGTACACTAATGCACATAGGACAGGCAGCCGGAAAAAAGGAGGGATCAATTGGCCGGTTACGCAGAAGGGATTATTTTTTTTAATTTTGCTGCGGATGCACTGCTTCTTTTCGTAACAGGAAAGCTGAGCGGGCGTACATTCAGGATGCCCCGGCTGCTTGCGGCTTCGTTAGCTGGAACCATCCCCGTATGTATCTATTTAGCAGCAGGCCCGACCGGACTTTTGCATAAATCGCTGACGGTCATTATGCCTGTATTCATGATTCGTATTGCGTTTCAAACAACCGGCATAAAAAGCCTTGTTTCTATGGTTCTTACCTTTTACTTTACCGTTTTTTTAACAGGCGGCATTTTATTCGGATTTCAATCCATGTACAGGCAATATGCCGATGCGGGAAAATGGTCTCTCATATTCTTTTTTATTGTATCAGTGGCCATTTCCTTTTACTTTATTCAACGCCGTTTATTAGGTTTAAATGCTTCAAGGCGGGTAATCAGCCAGACAGTTCCTGTTTCTTTTACACTTTGCGGAATTAATTGGTCAGGGCACGGATTGATTGATACAGGCAATGCACTGTGTGATCCTATTTCAAAAAAAGAAGTGGCAGTCTGCCAGATTCAGCCCTCTGAGGAGTGGCCCGAAGCACTTTTTAAAGAAGACATCAGTGATCTGCTCCATCTTCCGGACGCTTGGACTGAAAAACTCGTTTGGGTACCATCAAAATCTATTCATGCTGAAAGCAGGCTGCTTGCCTCCTTCCGTACAGACAGCTTTACTATATGGATAAATGGAAAAAAACAAGAAACGAACAGGGCGCTTGTCACGTTTACGGACAAGATGTTATCGGATGACGAAGCATTTGCGTGCATCCTGCATCCGAATATGGTTCGGGAATGAATCGAAAGGTGAGTGGACAATATGCGGCAGGTAAAAACGAAATGGATGTACGTAATGTATAATATGATTCAAAAAGCCGGGCTTAAATCCAAGGCGATTTACTATATCGGCGGCAGTGAAGCACTTCCACCGCCGCTTACACGTGACGAAGAAGCGCATCTTTTAACAAAGCTGCCTTCTGGAGACAAAGCCGTACGCGCTATGCTGATTGAGCGAAATCTGCGCCTTGTTGTGTATATTGCCCGGAAGTTTGAAAACACTGGCATTCATATTGAAGATCTCATTAGCATTGGAGCGATCGGACTTATTAAAGCGGTAAACACTTTTGATCCCGAAAAGAAAATCAAGCTTGCGACTTATGCGTCCCGCTGTATTGAAAATGAGATCTTAATGTACCTGCGCCGCAATAATAAAATCCGTTCGGAAATCTCATTTGACGAACCGCTTAACATCGATTGGGACGGGAACGAACTGCTTTTATCTGACGTGCTGGGGACCGAAAGTGATATTATCACAAAAGGCATTGAAGAAGAAGTGGACAAACACCTTGTAGCAGAAGCACTTGAAGACTTAGAAGGCCGTGAAAAACAAATTATTGAAATGCGGTTTGGACTGAATGGACAGGAAGAAAGAACACAAAAAGATGTGGCAGATTTGCTCGGAATCTCACAGTCTTATATTTCACGGCTAGAGAAAAAAATTATCGGAAGACTAAAAAAGGAACTCAATAAACTGCGCTGAATAATTTCTTTCGGGCCGGCAATACTGTTTTGAGAAGCAGACATCATGAGGAGGAACAGTGATGGCCCGAAATAAAGTTGTTCTGTGCGGCGTCGACACATCGACGCTCCCTGTATTAACAAATCCTGAGATGAAAGTGCTGTTTGTAAAATACCAAAATGGGGATAAAGAAGCCCGTGAAGAACTGGTTACTGGAAATTTACGCCTCGTTTTAAGTGTAATTCAACGATTTAACCACCGTAATGAACAAGCCGATGACTTGTTTCAAGTAGGCTGCATCGGTTTGATGAAATCCATTGATAATTTTGATTTAAGCCACAATGTCCGCTTTTCCACTTATGCGGTTCCCATGATTATCGGTGAAATCCGACGGTATCTGAGGGATAATAATCCTATTCGAGTATCACGCTCGCTGCGTGACATTGCTTATAAAGCTTTGCAGGCAAGAGAAAGGCTGACAGCCGAACGGTCTGTTGAGCCGGCAGCGGAAGACATTGCACGTGAAATCAATGTACCCAAAGAAGAAATGGTTTTTGCTCTTGATGCGATTCAAGATCCCGTTTCATTGTTTGAACCCGTTTTCCAGGACGGAGGCGATCCTATTTACATGATGGATCAAATCAGCGACGGAAAAGACAGGGAAAAAGAATGGGTAGATACAATGACGGTGACCGATGAGCTGAGTAAATTATCAGACCGGGAACGAATGATTATCGAAAAACGCTTTTTTACCGGACGTACTCAGATGGAAGTAGCAGATGAAATCGGTATTTCTCAAGCACAGGTATCCCGGCTCGAAAAAGGGGCCATCAAACAAATGAAAAAGAAAATAAATGGTTAATCAGAAAAACAGAAGAGAAGATCTTCTGTTTTTTCTTTGGTTTGGCGCATACATTGATACAAAGGAGGGGCTGTTATGCGAATTTCAGAATTCCAGCTCAAAGATATCGTCAATGTTACAAACGGAAAAAAGCTTGGCCGGCTGGCTGATATTGAGTTAAATAACGCAACGGGTGCTATATCCGCTCTTATCATTGAACAAAGCGGAAAAAAATTTGGTTTATTCGGCAGGGAAGAAGAATTGGTGATTCCCTGGATGCATATTGTAAAAATCGGCGGTGACGTTATTTTAGTCCGCCATAGTGACACCGAACCGAAAGAGGAAGAACGGTGACGAAAAAGAGGGCATGTGGTACACTAAAAGAAAATGAGCGGGAGCATGCCATGACAGAACCTTTTAAAAAATCGAATGACGGTTTATTTCATCTGGAAAAGTGGGAGCTGGAAGAACCAGGTCTTGTGGCTGGATTTACGTCGAAAGCTGGCGGAACCGGCCGCTATAATGGCTTGAACATGGCTTTTCATGTGCAAGAGGAAGCTTCTTTTGTTCAGGAAAATCGAAAAAATACAGCCAAATTAATTGATTTTCCGACAGCTGGCTGGGTTGGGTGTGAACAAACACATGAGGTGCACATTGCTCATGTGTCAAAGAGGGATGCCGGCAGGGGCGCACTAGATTACGAAACGGCCCTGCCGGCAACTGATGGACTGTACAGCGAGGATGCTGGTGTGCTCCTTACTCTTTGTTATGCGGATTGTGTACCTCTTTTTTTTCTTGACCGGGCAGCGAAGCGCATTGGTACGGCCCACGCCGGCTGGAAGAGTGCAGTTGGCGGAATAGGGCCGAAGATGCTTGAGAAATGGAAGCAGCAAGGCAGCCGCCTGCAGGATGTTGAAGCAGCCATTGGCCCTTCTATTTGTGGATCATGCTACAAAGTGGGAGCGGCTGTGGCAGAAGAAGTACGGAAATGGTATCATCCGGGAGAAAAGCTTCCGCTCTCTCCCGTGCCGGATGAAGCAGATACGTATTTTTTCTCCCTGCAGGATTTTAACAAAGACCTTTTAATCAAAGCAGGACTCCCGCCGGAAAATATTTATGTAACATCCTTATGTTCAAGCTGCTCCCCGGACTTTTTTTCTCATCGGCGTGACCTGGGGAGTACGGGCAGAATGATGGGTTATATCGGCTGGAAGGAAGGGAAACATGAAAGTTAGTGAAAATGTAAAAAGCATTAAACAGCGGATTGAAGAAGCGGCCCGCCGGTCAGGCCGGCAGGCGGAAGATGTGCAGATTATCGCCGTCACAAAATACGTGACAACGGCCCGCGCCCAGGAAGCAGTGGAAGCGGGTATTACACATCTTGGTGAAAACCGGGCCGAAGGGCTAAATGAAAAGTATGAAAGTATTGGAGATCGTGCCGTATGGCATTTTATCGGGTCTCTGCAGACAAGAAAAGTAAAGTCAATTATTCACCAGGCTGATTTTATTCATTCACTTGACCGGGCATCGCTCGCTAAAGAAATAAACAGCCGTGCTGAAAAACCTGTCCAATGTTTTGTACAGGTAAATGTATCAGGCGAAGAGTCAAAGCAAGGGCTGACACCGGATGAAGTCATTCCATTTATTCAATCGCTTCACATCTACGAAAAAATTCGCGTGTGCGGCTTGATGACAATGGCTCCGCTGACAGAAGACCGTGATGTTCTGCGGTCCTGCTTTCGGAAGCTTGCTTTATGCAAAGAAGAAGTGGCAGCATTAAACCTTCCCTATGCCCCGTGCCAGGAGCTATCGATGGGCATGAGCAATGATTTTGAAATAGCTGTAGAAGAAGGAGCTACAATGATTCGTATTGGCACGGCGCTTGTTGGAGAGTAAAAAGAAAGCGGAGGTGGAATGATGGGCGTGAAGTCGAAGTTTAAGTCATTTTTCCTGCTGGATGAAGAAGATTACGATATGGTGGAAGAAGAAGTGTATGAAGAAGAGCCGCCTCCAGCGGCAGCGCCTCGCAAAAAAAATGTTGTGAGTTTAAAAAGTGCGCAAAAGCCATCAAAAGTCGTTATGGCAGAACCACGTGTATATGCAGAAGCACAAGAGATTGCCGATCATCTAAAAGCAAAAAAAGCAGTTGTTGTAAACCTGCAGCGCATTCAAACAGATCAGGCGCGCAGAATTGTTGATTTTCTAAGCGGAACGGTATACGCTATCGGCGGCGAAATTCAGCAAATTGGGGAAAAAATCTTTTTCTGTGCGCCGGAAAACGTGGAGATTTCAGGAAATATTACACAGTTTGGGCAGCAGGATCAAGAAAAAACGGGGTGGCAATAGAAGAGATGGATGTTGTACTTTATTATTTGATCCGGGCAATTGATCTATATTCCTGGGCACTCATTATTTATATTTTAATGTCTTGGTTTCCCGATGCACGTAATACATCAATCGGGCGCTTTTTAACAAGAATTTGTGAACCGTACCTGGACCCATTCCGCCGTATTATTCCGCCGCTTGGCATGATTGATATCTCGCCAATCGTTGCTTTTATTACGCTGAACCTAGCAACGCGCGGACTTCAGCAGCTGATGATCTGGGTATAACATGAGTGATATTTACCAGCATTTCAGGTCGGAAGAGCGGGACTTCATTGATAAAACCGTAAAGTGGAAGCAGCAAGTGGCGGATATGTATGCGCCTAAACTAACCGGCTTTTTAGACCCCCGGCAGCGGCAGATTCTTCGGTCAGTTGTCGGATCAGGGGAGGAAGTGCTCGTTTCGTTTTTCGGAGGCTACCCGAATGCAGAGCGAAAAAGAGCGCTTATTCATCCTTCTTATTTCGAACCGAAGGAAACGGATTTTGATGTTAGTCTTTTTGATATTGAATACCCGCATAAATTTGCTTCTATCAGCCACCCCCATATTTTGGGGAGTATGATGGGGCTTGGCTTAAAGCGGGAGAAATTTGGCGATATTTTAAACGAGCAGGAACGCTTTCAGATGATTGTGGCAAAAGAACTTGTCGATTACCTGCACAGCCATTTTGACCATGTTGGCAAAGTACCTGTTTCGTTGAAAGAAAAGCCATTTTCAGAAGCTCTTTACACAGCTGAAGAGTGGCGCGAGCAAGCGGTTACGGTTTCGTCACTGCGCCTTGATGTGATCATCAGCGCGCTGCCGTCGATGTCACGCCAAAAGGCACAGCAGCTTATTAAAGGCGGTGCCGTGAAAGTAAACTGGCGGGCTGTAGACCAGCCTTCCTTTGAATGTGCAACTGGGGATATGCTGTCTATTCGTGGAACAGGGCGTGTGAAAATTTTATCCCTTGATGGACAAACCAAAAAAGAAAAATGGCGAATGACCTTGGGCATTTTGAAATAAATTTGTGAAAATGCCGAGATTTTCCCACAAGCGCTCGAAAAACCTTTATAATGAAAATCAATGATCATGTAATGCTTTGGAGGTGGCTGTATGCCCTTAACGCCGTTGGACATACATAAAAAAGAATTTGGCCGTTCATTTCGTGGGTATGATGAAGATGAAGTGAACGATTTTCTAAATCAAATTATTAAAGATTACGAGTTGATTATTCGCGAGAAAAAAGAATTAGAAGCGCAGCTGGCCGGCCAAACGGAACGGCTTAGTTATTTTGCCAATATTGAAGAAACATTAAATAAATCCATCGTTATTGCGCAGGAAACGGCAGAGGATGTAAAACGAAATGCTTTAAAAGAGTCTAAGCTTTTGATTCGTGAAGCAGAAAAAAATGCTGACCGCATTGTCGAGGAGTCTTTATCAAAAGCCCGTCGCATCGCTGTTGAAATTGAAGAACTAAAAAAGCAGTCTAAAGTATTCCGTACGCGCTTTAAAATGCTGATGGAAGCTCAGTTAGATTTGTTAAACAATGATGACTGGGATACACTTCTTGAATTTGAAGTAGATACGGAAGAAGTTGAGCGCTTCAGCGACGAAGAGAGATAAGCTTGACGAATGAATCGTTCATTTTTATAATGTAACCATCTGAATAAATTATGAAACGCGATGAAAGGGACAGTAGAGTGCAGATAGTCGGTCATAAGCGAACCAGGGACGGTGAAAGCCTGGTACCGATATGCAGCTCCAAAATCACCCTCGAGCATTTTTCGTGAACATCGGAGTAGCGGAAAACGATCGATCCACGTTACGGATTTTGAGCGGGCAGCCATTGGCTGTCAATCAGGGTGGTACCGCGGAAACCTTTCCGTCCCTTTTGAGGGATGTGAAAGGTTTTTTTATTTTCATTTAAAAAAGGAGATTATGGAATGAATTATAAAGATACGTTATTAATGCCGAAAACAGACTTTCCGATGCGCGGCAATCTGCCAAAGCGTGAGCCGGCCATGCAGAGCACATGGAATGAAGAAAACATTTATCAACAGGTATTGGACCGCACAAAGGACCGGCCGATGTTTGTCCTGCACGATGGCCCTCCATATGCAAATGGTGATATTCATATTGGGCATGCGCTGAATAAAATCTTAAAAGACTTTATTGTACGCTTTAAATCGATGAGCGGTTTTTATGCACCGTATATTCCAGGCTGGGATACTCATGGTCTTCCGATTGAGCAGGCGCTAACAAATTCCGGTGTAAATCGGAAAGAGATGACGGTAGCCGAGTTCCGTCAGCTTTGTGAAGAGTATGCCTACAAGCAAGTCGACAGCCAGCGGGAGCAGTTTAAGCGTCTTGGCGTCCGCGGTGACTGGGAAAATCCTTATATTACATTAAAGCCTGACTATGAAGCAGCTCAAATTAAAGTGTTTGGTGAAATGGCGAAAAAAGGGTTTATCTATAAAGGGTTAAAACCTGTTTATTGGTCTCCGTCTTCTGAGTCTGCCCTTGCAGAAGCGGAAATTGAGTACCAGGATAAAAAATCAGCTTCTATTTATGTTTCTTTTGAAGTGAAAAAAGGAAACGGTGTGCTTGAAGAAGGCACAAAAATTATCATTTGGACCACGACTCCATGGACGATTCCGGCAAACCTTGGTATCTCCGTTCATCCGGAACTGAATTATGCCGTTGTCAGTGCAGCGGGTGAGAAGTTTGTTGTGGCTGAAGCACTGCTAGAGGAAGTAGCATCAAAAATCGGCTGGGAATCCTATACGACTGATAAGCTGGTAAAAGGGGAACAGCTTGACCGTATCATCGCCGCACACCCCCTTTACGGACGCGATTCTCTTGTAATGCTTGGTGAGCATGTAACAACAGATTCCGGTACAGGTGCGGTTCATACAGCACCAGGACACGGGGAAGATGACTTTATCATTGGGAAGAAATATGGCCTTGATGTTCTTTGCCCGGTAAACGACCGCGGTGTGATGACAGAGGAAGCTCCTGGATTTGAAGGGCTGTTTTATGACAATGCCAACAAGGCGATTACCGAAAAATTGACAGAAGCCGGCGCGCTGTTGAAAATGGAGTTTATTACCCACTCGTATCCGCATGACTGGCGGACGAAAAAGCCGGTTATTTTCCGCGCGACAGCTCAATGGTTTGCGTCGATCGACAAGTTCCGCCCGGAATTGCTCCAAGCTGTAAAAGAAACGAAATGGGTGCCGGCATGGGGCGAAACACGCTTATTTAATATGATCCGAGACCGTGGTGACTGGTGTATTTCCCGCCAGCGGGCATGGGGAGTGCCAATCCCGGTATTTTATGCGGAAAACGGTGAAGCGATTATTACTGATGAAACGATTTCGCATGTTTCGGATTTATTCCGCGAGCACGGATCAAATATTTGGTTTAAGCGGACAGCGAAGGAGCTGCTTCCGGAAGGATTTACGCATCCTGGCAGCCCGAACGGTGAATTTACGAAAGAAAACGATATTATGGATGTTTGGTTTGATTCCGGCTCTTCACATGAAGCTGTTTTAGAGCAGCGCAAGGATGCCCAGCGTCCGGCTGATCTTTACCTGGAAGGTTCTGACCAATATCGCGGCTGGTTTAACTCTTCTTTGATCACAGCAGTAGCTGTAACGGGAAGTGCTCCATACAAAGGCGTGCTAAGCCACGGATTTGCACTTGACGGTGAAGGCCGCAAGATGAGTAAGTCACTTGGCAACACGGTTGTTCCAGCCAAAGTAATGGAGCAGCTTGGTGCTGATATTCTGCGTCTTTGGGTATCATCGGTTGATTTCCAAGCGGATGTGCGTGTATCAGATGCGATTTTAAAACAAGTGGCCGAAGTTTACCGCAAAATCCGTAACACGTTCCGCTTCCTTTTAGGAAACCTGGATGGCTTTAAGCCGAGTGAGCATGCGGTAGCATATGAAAACCTGCGTGAAGTTGACCAGTTTATGCTGGTGAAATTAAATGAATTAATCAAGGCGGTACGCGGCCATTACGAAAACTATGAATTTGCGGCTATTTACCATGCAATCAACAATTTCTGTACAGTTGATTTAAGCTCCTTCTACCTTGACTTTACGAAAGATGTTTTATATATCGAAGCGGAGAATCATGCAGACCGCCGTGCTATTCAAACGGTTCTCTTTGAAACGTTAACAGCACTTGCAAAATTGGTATCCCCAATTCTTCCGCATACAGCGGATGAAGTATGGGTGGAAGTGCCGGAAGCTGAAGAGAAATACGTACAGCTGACAGATATGCCGGAGTACAAAGAGCTTCCGGATGCTGAGACGTTAACGGAAAAATGGACAGCGTTTATGGCGGTTCGTGACGATGTGCTCAAAGCGCTTGAAGAAGCCCGCAACGAAAAAGTCATTGGGAAATCATTGACAGCCCATGTGAAGTTATTTGCAGGAGCGGAAACAACAGCATTGCTTGCGTCTATCGAAGAAGACTTGAAACAGCTGTTTATCGTTTCCGGATTTGAAATTGCCGGGACAGACGCTGAAGCACCTGAACATGCGGTTCAGCTTGAAACAGCTTCTGTAGTGGTAGAAAAAGCGTCTGGTGAAACATGCGAACGCTGCTGGACTGTAACAGACGAAGTAGGAAAGGATGCTGAGCATCCGACGCTTTGCCCGCGCTGTGCGTCTGTTGTAAAAGAGCATTATTCAGAAGTGAACTAAAACAAACGAAAAAGAGGTTAGCTAAGAAAACCGCTAACCTCTTTTCAGCGTTGGAGGTAAAATATGTATTACTACGTATTGTCGCTGCTCATCATTCTCCTTGACCAATGGACAAAGTGGCTGATTGTGAAATCAATGGAGATAGGGGAAAGTGTGCCTGTTATTGACAACCTGTTTCATATTACTTCACACCGAAACAGGGGAGCAGCATGGGGAATGCTCGAAGGCCAATTTTGGCTGTTTTATCTAATTACAGCTATTGTAGTAGTCGGCATCATTTACTTTATGCAAAAAGAAGCAAAAGGAAAACCGTTAATGAAAATCTCCCTAGCTGTTTTGCTTGGAGGAGCATTGGGCAATTTTATTGACCGGCTGTTCCGTGGGGAAGTGGTTGATTTTGTACAGACGTTTATTTTCGGCTACCGGTTTCCCATTTTTAATATTGCCGATGCGGCGTTAACGATCGGTGTTATTTTGCTGTTTGCTGCCATGCTAATAGAAGATCGAAAAGGAAAGAAGGCATAATATGAAAACATTACAGTTTACAGTAAGTGAAGAAGAAAACGGGAGCCGGATTGATAAACTCGCCGCAGCCCAGGAAGAGCAATATTCCCGTTCCCAGGTGCAAGAATGGCTGAAGGAAGGACGTGTTCTAGTCAATGGTCAGCCGGTCAAAGCGAACTACAAAGCGGCAGCAGGAGACGAAGTGACCATTGACATTCCAGAACCTGAAGAACTGAATATTGAAGCGGAAGATCTGAAGCTGGACATTTATTATGAAGATGAAGACGTCATCGTGGTCAATAAGCCGCGCGGCATGGTTGTGCATCCGGCTCCCGGGCATACGACGGGAACGCTTGTGAATGGTTTAATGTACCATTGCAAAGACTTATCCGGTATTAACGGTGTGATGCGTCCGGGTATTGTCCACCGGATTGACAAAGATACATCTGGTCTTCTCATGGTCGCTAAAAATGATATGGCACATGAAAAATTAGTGAATCAGCTTGTCGAAAAGTCTGTGACGCGTAAGTATCAGGCGATTGTACATGGTATTATTTCTCATGATTATGGCACTATCGATGCCCCGATTGGCCGGGATACGAAAGACCGGCAAAAAATGGGCATTGTAGATCATGGTAAAGTAGCCGTGACGCATTTTCAAGTGCTTGAGCGTTTTCGGGACTTTACGCTGGTGGAATGTGAACTTGAAACAGGGCGTACCCACCAAATCCGTGTTCATATGAAGTATATCGGTTTCCCGCTTGCCGGAGATCCAAAATACGGACCGCGGAAAACACTCGACATTGATGGCCAGGCACTTCATGCAGGCGTATTGGGATTTGTTCACCCGCGTACGAATGAATATATGGAGTTTGAAGCACCGGCACCTAAAGAGTTTACAGATTTAGTTGATGACTTACGGAAAAAGATTTGACTTTTGTCGAATTTATCGATACAATGAACTCAGTTGAATAAGAACCTTTAAGAACAGTCCCGTGAGGCTGGGAAGGAATCGGATATGAAATGGCACGAGTATGCCATTTTCAAGGAACCACTATGCCTTCTCGCCCACACCGGGTGAGGAGGCTTTTTTCATGGAAAAAGCGGTTGTACTTGATCAGCAGGCGATTCGCCGGGCATTAACAAGAATCGCACACGAAATTATTGAAAGAAATAAAGGCATTGAAAATTGTGTGCTTATTGGCATTAAAACACGGGGCATTTACCTGGCACAGCGGCTTGCCGAGCGCATTTTTCAAATTGAAGGACAGCGCATCCCTGTCGGAGAGCTTGATATTACGCTGTATCGGGACGATTTAACAGTAAAAACAAAAAACGATGATCCAGAAGTAAAAGGATCCGACATACCCGTTGATTTAAACGGAAAAACGGTGATTCTTGTAGATGATGTTTTGTATACGGGCCGCACTGTCCGGGCTGCAATGGATGCCATCATGGACATTGGACGCCCTTCCCATATTCAAATGGCGGCACTTATTGACAGAGGGCACCGTGAACTGCCAATCCGGGCTGACTATATCGGGAAAAACATTCCATCAGCGAAAACTGAGCGGATTGTGGTCACACTTGAAGAAGTGGATGAAGAAGATCGTATAAGTATTTATGAATAAAGAATGAATGTTTAGTAATGGCCCTGTGAGGCTGGATGAACATTGACAACCTTTTAAAAATGCACGAGAGGCATTTAAGGGTGAAATCGGTCTGCTCCTATGCGCAGAACAGCTTCGTTATGCTGTAAAAACGAAAAAACACCCTGAAACCAGGGTGTTTTTTTTATGAAAACGGAGGTAAAAATCGATGCTGAGAAATTTAGTTTCAATTAGGGATTTGCATAAAGATGAAATTTTGTTAATATTAATGCAGGCGCAGAAATTTGCGGAAGGCGAAGTTTGGACACCGCATGAAAAACAATATGTCGCGAATTTGTTTTTTGAAGCAAGCACGCGGACAAAAACAAGCTTTGAAATGGCAGAGAGAAAACTCGGCTTGGATGTGATCCCGTTTGATGTTGGGAGTTCAAGTGTTTTAAAAGGAGAAACATTGTACGACACAGTTCGCACACTCGAAGCCATTGGTGTTAACGCAGTGGTGGTCCGTCACGAAGCAGATGCTTACTACGACGAACTCGTTGGCCATATCGATATTCCGGTCATTAATGCAGGAGACGGATGCGGCCAGCATCCAACCCAATGCCTGCTTGACCTTCTAACCATTCAGCAGGAGTTTGGCACGTTCGAAGGCTTGAAAATCGGCATTGTCGGCGATATCCGGCACAGCCGGGTAGCCCGCTCCAACGCAGAGGCACTGAGACGCCTTGGTGCAGACGTGAAATTTTCAGGTCCTCCTGAATGGTTTGAAGAGGATTTCCTCCAGTCAGGAGGGTTTGTTGAAATCGACGAATTAGTTGAGCAGGTGGACGCTTTAATGCTGCTGCGTATCCAGCACGAACGGCATCAGGTCGCTTCGTCGATGACAAAAGAAGAGTATCATATCCGTTACGGTTTAACAGAGGAACGGGAGAGCCGGATGAAGCCGGGAAGCATTATTATGCACCCTGCTCCGGTAAATCGGGATGCAGAAATTGCCGACAGCTTAGTTGAATGCGAACGGTCCCGCATCTTTAAACAAATGGAAAACGGTGTATATGTCCGCATGGCGGTCTTAAAAGAAGTGCTTGAGGGGAGATTGGCAAATGAACTGGTTAATTAAAAATGGACAAGTCTTAACAGAAAACGGTGAATTAACCGGAGCAGATGTCCGCATTCAAGATGGGAAAATTACTGAAATCGGCGCTGGCCTCGCAGAAAACGACGAAGAAACAATCGATGCGGGCGGCAAGCTCATTGCACCCGGCCTGATTGATTTGCACGTGCATCTGCGTGAGCCAGGCGGCGAGCACAAAGAAACAATTGAAACTGGAACGAAAGCAGCCGCTAAAGGCGGATTTACAACGATCGCGGCTATGCCAAATACCCGGCCGGTACCAGATACAGAAGCAAATCTTCAAAAAGTGAATACACTTATTGAGGAAAATGCACAAATTCGTGTGTTGCCGTATGCATCTATTACAATCCGCCAAGCGGGCAAAGAGCTTGTTGACTTTAAAGTACTCAAAGAAAACCAGGCATTTGCTTTTACAGATGACGGAGTCGGCATTCAAGAGGCAGGCATGATGCATGCTGCAATGAAGCAGGCAGCTGCTCTTGATATGGCAGTTGTAGCACATTGTGAGGACAACAGCTTAATTTACGGGGGCGCTGTTCACGACGGTGAATATGCTAAACGTGAAGGCGTGCCGGGCATTCCATCCATTTGCGAAGCCGTTCAAATTGCAAGGGATGTGTTGCTAGCAGAAAACACGGGCTGTCACTACCATGTCTGCCACGTCAGCACAAAAGAATCGGTACGTACGATTCGTGATGCAAAAAGAGCGGGCATTCGAGTAACTGGCGAAGTATCACCGCATCATCTCGTACTCACGGATATGGATATCCCCGGACAGGATCCGAACTTTAAAATGAACCCGCCGCTTCGCGGAGCGGAAGATAGAAAGGCTCTTATTGAAGGGCTGCTTGACGGAACGCTTGATTTTATCGCAACAGACCATGCACCGCATACAGCAGAAGAAAAAGCAGCAGGCATTCTCAAAGCACCATTCGGCATTACAGGATTCGAAACAGCTTTTCCGCTTCTGTACACCGAGCTAGTGAAAAAAGGTGTGATTACATTGAAGCAGCTTGTAGACTGGATGACGGTGAAACCGGCTGAAGTCTTTAATCTGCCGTATGGCCGCCTCAAAGAAGGTGTCAACGCTGATCTTACCATTATTGATCTTGATAGCGAAAAAGAAGTAGATCCAAAGACGTTTTTATCAAAAGGTAAAAACACACCATTTGCAGGCCGCGTACTTTCAGGGTGGCCGGCCGCAACGTTTTTTGAAGGAAATCTTGTATGGCAGGAAGGAACGATCAACGAATGAAAAAACAGCTTATTTTAGAAGATGGTACAGTATTTGCTGGTGAAGGATTCGGCAGTGAAAAAGACGTAACGGGCGAAGTGGTTTTTACAACAGGGATGACAGGTTACCAAGAAACCTTGTCTGACCCATCTTACTGCGGACAAATTGTCACATTCACTTATCCGCTTATTGGCAACTATGGTATTAACCGTGACGACTTTGAAACAATTCAGCCGGCTGTAAAAGCACTCGTTGTGAAGGAAGCAGCAGATTTTCCTTCAAACTTCAGAACTGAATTTTCAATCGATGAATATTTAAAAATGAAAGATATTCCGGCTATTTCCGGTATTGATACACGCAAATTAACGCGAATTATCCGCCAGCACGGTGCCCTTAAAGGAGCGATTGTTTCTGCGGATGTAAATCCTGAGGATGTGATTCCACGCCTTCAGGCAACAGTACTGTCAAACGATCAGGTTGCACAAGTTTCTACAAAGTCCGCTTATCCAAGTCCGGGACGCGGTTTCCGGGTTGTCGTAATCGACTTTGGTATGAAGCATGGGATTTTGCGTGAATTAAACAATCGTAACTGCGACGTAACGGTCGTACCGCATGATACAACAGCAAAAGAAATTATGCAGTTTAAACCAGACGGTATCATGCTGACAAACGGACCGGGCAACCCGAAAGATGTGCCGCATGCTATCGAAACGATTCGTGAGCTTATCGGTCAGGTGCCGATTTTCGGTATCTGCCTTGGCCACCAGCTGTTTGCTCTTGCTTCCGGTGCGGATACATTCAAGCTGAAATTCGGTCACCGCGGTTCGAATCATCCAGTTAAGGATCTTGAAACAGGACGTACAGCGATCACTTCTCAAAACCACGGGTTTGCTGTAAGCGAAGAATCAATTGCGAATACGGATTTGAAAGTAACACATGTTGCACTTAATGATGGAACAGTTGAAGGGCTGGCTCATAAGAAGTACCCTGCTTTCACTGTGCAATATCACCCAGAAGCTTCACCAGGACCAGAAGATGACAATATTTTATTTGACCGCTTTGTTGACTTAATGAAAACAAACGCTGCAAAGGAGACACAACATGCCTAAACGTACAGACATCCAAAGTATACTTGTGATTGGCTCCGGCCCGATCGTAATTGGCCAGGCGGCAGAATTTGATTATGCAGGGACACAAGCATGTCTCGCTTTAAAAGAAGAAGGATACCGGGTTATTCTCGTAAACTCAAACCCAGCAACGATCATGACGGATACGGAAATTGCGGATGCAGTTTATATTGAACCGATCACGCTTGAGTTTGTCCGCCGCATTATTCAAAAAGAACGTCCGGACGCGATTTTGCCAACGCTTGGCGGCCAGACAGGATTGAATATGGCAGTCGAGCTTTCCAATGCCGGCGTGCTGGATGAATACAACGTAAAAGTGCTTGGTACGAAGCTTTCAGCGATTGAGCAGGCGGAAGACCGCGACTTGTTCCGTTCATTAATGAATGAATTAAACGAGCCGGTGCCACAAAGTGAAATTATCCACACTTTAGATGAAGCGTATGCCTTTGTTGAGCAAATTGGCTATCCAGTTATCGTACGCCCTGCTTATACACTTGGCGGTACGGGCGGCGGAATTTGCGAAAACGAAGAAGAACTGGTTGAAACCGTAACAAACGGTTTGAAACAAAGCCCGGTTACACAGTGTCTTCTAGAAAAAAGCATTGCCGGCTTCAAAGAAATCGAATATGAAGTGATGCGCGATTCAAATGACAATGCGATTGTTGTTTGTAACATGGAAAACATTGACCCGGTTGGAGTTCATACAGGGGATTCGATTGTTGTAGCGCCGAGCCAGACATTAACAGACCGCGAGTATCAAATGCTGCGCAATACATCTTTGTCTATTATTCGCGCGCTTGGTATTGAAGGCGGCTGTAACGTACAGCTTGCACTTGATCCACACAGCTTCCAGTACTACATTATTGAAGTAAATCCGCGTGTAAGCCGCTCATCAGCCCTTGCATCGAAAGCAACAGGCTACCCGATTGCAAAATTAGCAGCAAAAATTGCTGTCGGCTTAACACTTGATGAAATGATGAACCCGGTTACGGGCAAAACGTACGCTTGCTTTGAGCCGGCTCTAGACTATGTTGTTTCTAAGATCCCACGCTGGCCGTTTGATAAATTTGAGAACGCAAACCGTACATTAGGTACGCAAATGAAAGCAACGGGCGAGGTTATGGCAATTGGCCGTACATTTGAAGAGTCAATGCTGAAAGCAGTCCGCTCACTGGAAAGCGGCGTATACCATCTGTCGCTCGATGAGCTGGCTGATAAAGACGACGCGTTTCTTGAAAAACGGATTCGCAAAGCAGGAGACGAACGCTTGTTCTATCTAGGTGAGGCACTTCGCCGCGGCATCACAATCCAGACGATTCATGAGTGGAGCCAAATTGACCTGTTCTTCCTGAAGAAGTTTGAAAACATCGTTAAATACGAAAAAGAAGTCGAAAACAATCCATTTAACCATGAGGTTGTGAAACGAGCGAAACAGCTTGGATTTGCCGATAAAACCATTGCAAAAGCATGGGGCGTTTCTGAAAAAGAAGTGTACGACTGGCGTAAAGAAAACGGCATTGTCCCTGTTTTCAAAACCGTTGATACATGTGCGGCAGAATTTGAATCAGAAACACCATACTACTATGGCACATATGAAGAAGAAAACGAATCGATTGTGACAGACCGC
Organism: Domibacillus sp. DTU_2020_1001157_1_SI_ALB_TIR_016; assembly: GCF_032341995.1. Classification (NCBI taxonomy): domain Bacteria; kingdom Bacillati; phylum Bacillota; class Bacilli; order Caryophanales; family Bacillaceae; genus Domibacillus; species Domibacillus sp. DTU_2020_1001157_1_SI_ALB_TIR_016. The sequence goes on along the minus strand of NZ_CP135439.1, from coordinate 2,335,072 downwards.
AAGTCCGTTGTCGTACTTGGCTCTGGTCCAATCCGTATCGGACAGGGTGTTGAGTTTGACTACGCAACGGTACACTCTGTATGGGCGCTGAAAGAAGCAGGTTATGAAGCGATTATTATTAACAACAACCCTGAGACGGTTTCAACAGACTTTAGTATCTCTGACAAGCTTTACTTCGAGCCGTTAACAATCGAAGATGTCATGCACATTATCGATCTGGAAAAACCAGAAGGCGTTGTTGTACAGTTCGGCGGCCAAACGGCGATTAACTTAGCCGGCCAGCTAGTAGAACACGGCGTAAAAATTCTCGGCACAAGCCTTGAAGATGTAGACCGCGCAGAAAACCGTGATAAGTTCGAGCAGGCTCTGCAGGAGCTTGATGTTCCGCAGCCGCTTGGCAGAACAGCTTTCTCAGTAGATGCAGCCGTTGAGATTGCCAACAGTATCGGTTACCCAGTTCTTGTTCGTCCGTCATACGTGCTCGGCGGCCGTGCAATGGAAATTGTTTATAAAGAAGCAGAATTGCTTCAATACATGCAAAATGCTGTAAAAGTCAACCCAGAGCATCCAGTTTTGATTGACCGTTACCTAACGGGTAAAGAAATTGAAGTAGATGCGATCTCTGACGGCACAGATGTAGTCATTCCAGGAATTATGGAGCACATCGAGCGTGCAGGTGTCCATTCTGGTGACTCGATTGCCGTATATCCGCCACAAAAGCTGACAGATGACCAAAAAGCAAAAATTATCGAGTATACAACAAAGCTTGCCAAAGGCTTAAACATTATCGGCCTGCTCAACATTCAATATGTTATTTCAAAAGGTGAAGTGTTTGTAATCGAGGTAAACCCTCGTTCAAGCCGGACGGTACCATTCTTGAGCAAAATTACGAATGTACCGATGGCGAACCTTGCAACAAAAGCGATCATGGGACAGTCATTAAAAGACATGGGCTACGAATCAGGCCTTGTTCCAGAAAAATCAGGTGTTTACGTAAAAGTTCCAGTGTTCTCATTCGCAAAACTTCGCCGTGTAGATACAACGCTTGGCCCTGAAATGAAATCAACAGGTGAAGTAATGGGGAAAGATGCAACGGTTGAAAAAGCACTTTACAAAGGGCTTGTGGCATCCGGTATGAAGATTCCAACTAAAGGAGCTGTTCTCCTGACAGTTGCTGATAAAGATAAAGAAGAAGCGCTGGTAATCGCAAAACGCTTCCACAATATCGGATTCCAGCTGCTGGCTACACATGGCACAGCTAAGATGATCAGCGAAACAGGCGTACCAGTACAAACCGTGGCCAAAATCGGCGCGAAAGGTCCAGATATGCTGGATGTGATTCGCGGAGGCGAAGCGCAGTTTATTATCAATACTCTTACAAAAGGCAAGCAGCCGGCGCGTGACGGCTTCCGTATCCGCCGTGAATCAGTAGAAAACGGTATTCCATGCTTAACGTCACTTGATACAGCAACCGCAATTTTAGAAGTGCTTGAATCAATGATCTTTAATGCAGAAGCAATGCCAAAACCGGCATTGGAGGCGGTCCATTCATGATTCAAAAAGAGCTGATGACGGTTGTTTCCCAATCGGAAATCGCTAAAAATATTTTTGAAATGATATTAAAAGGGGCGCTGGTTGATCAAATCGACCAGCCGGGCAAATTTGTCCATTTAAAAGCGAGCGAAGAAATGATGCCCCTTCTTCGCCGCCCAATCAGCATTGCGCGTGTTGAACACGATAAGCAGGAATTTACGATGATTTACCGGGCGGAAGGCGCAGGAACCACTGCGCTTTCCCGCAAGCAATCCGGTGACCAGGTGGACGTTCTCGGTCCACTTGGCCACGGTTTCCCGGTTGAAGCAGCAGCTCCTGGAGAAACTGCCCTGTTAATAGGCGGCGGCATCGGTGTTCCACCGCTTTATGAACTATCACGCCGCTTAAATGAAAAAGGCGTAAAGACCATTCATGTTCTTGGCTTTCAAAACAAGGAAGCTGCATTTTATACAGAACAGTTTGCCGAGCTGGGTGAAACATATGTCGCAACAGTAGACGGCTCACTTGGTGAACAGGGATTTGTAACGGATATTGTAAACAAACATGGACTGCGGGGAGACGTATTTTACTCCTGCGGTCCAACAGTTATGTTAAAAGCGGTTGAAAAGCTTAATGCCGCGCCGCGGGGTTTTATTTCTCTTGAGGAGCGGATGGGCTGCGGGATTGGTGCCTGCTTTGCCTGCGTATGTCATCCGGCAGCGGATGAAACGGGAACGGCATACTTGAAAATCTGCAGCGACGGTCCAGTATTTAAAGCCGGGGAGGTGGCATTATGAGCCGATTAGCACTAGATCTTCCAGGTTTGTCACTTAAAAATCCGGTTATGCCGGCATCCGGCTGCTTCGGGTTTGGCCGCGAATTCAGCCAGCTGTTTGATTTAAGCGCACTTGGGGCCATCATGATCAAAGCAACAACAGAAGCACCGCGTTATGGAAATGCAACACCTCGTGTAGCAGAAACACCGGGCGGTATGCTGAATGCGATCGGGCTTCAAAACCCCGGTTTGGAAAAAGTAATCGCCAATGAACTCGAGTGGCTTAAACAGTTTGACGTGCCGATTATTGCCAATGTAGCCGGCTCGCAAACAGAGGATTACGTTCAAGTAGCCAAAGAGATTTCTAAAGTGGGCAACGTTCATGCATTGGAACTCAATATTTCCTGCCCGAATGTTAAAACAGGCGGAATTGCTTTTGGAACCATACCAGAAACAGCAAAAGAGTTAACAAAACGAGTAAAAGAAGTGTCTGAAGTGCCTGTATATGTAAAGCTGTCGCCTAATGTTACCAATATTGTCGAGATGGCAAAAGCGGTAGAAGACGGCGGCGCAGACGGCATTACAATGATCAACACATTGATTGGCATGCGTATCGACTTGAAAACAGGACGGCCGATTTTATCGAACCGGACAGGCGGTTTGTCAGGTCCAGCCGTAAAACCGGTAGCGATTCGTATGGTGTATGAAGTAAGCCAGCAGACGAATCTGCCAATCATCGGCATGGGCGGTATTTCAAACGTTGAAGATGTGATTGAGTTTTTCTTAGCGGGTGCAGATGCCGTGGCAGTTGGCACAGCAAACTTTGTAAATCCATTTGTCTGCCCGGAATTAATTGCAGAGCTGGATCAGTACTTAGAAGCCCACAATGTAGATCATATTAGTGAATTAAAAGGACGGAGCTGGAAATAATGGAAAAAGAACCAATTATTGCACTCGATTTCCCGACTTGGCAGGAAACCGAGCAATTTCTTGTGCCCTTTCGCGGAGAGCAGCTTTACGTAAAAGTAGGGATGGAGCTTTACTTGCAAAATGGGCCGTTCATTATTGAACAGCTGAAACAAATGAATCACCGTATTTTTCTCGATTTAAAACTTCATGATATTCCTAATACAGTAGGACAAGCCATGAAAGGCCTGGCGGCGCTTGGCGTGGATATGATTAATGTCCATGCAGCCGGCGGAGTTGAAATGATGAAGCGTGCCTGCGAAGGCCTGGATGCAGGCGCTCAAGGCAGCCGGCCTGTGCTGCTTGCGGTTACGCAGCTGACTTCGACATCGGAAGAAGCGATGCAGCAGGATCAATTAATCAAGGTTCCGCTTGGGGAATCTGTCCGCCATTATGCCCAAAAAGCGCAGGAAGCCGGCTGTGATGGAGTGGTCTGCTCAGTTTTAGAAGCAGCGGCTATTCGCGAAGCATGCGGGGAAGCATTCTACAAAGTAACACCTGGCATTCGCTTAAAAGGCGGGCAGGCAGACGATCAAAAGCGTATTGCGGATCCGGCTGAAGCGCGTAAAATCGGTTCAACGATGATTGTAGTAGGGCGCCCGATTACAAAAGCAGCCGACCCGGTTGCAGCCTATCAACATGTGAAAGCACTCTGGGGAGGACAAGCATAAAATGAAAAAGCAAATTGCAGAAGAATTACTCGAAATCCGTGCGGTTTTTTTACAGCCAAATGATCCGTTTACATGGTCATCCGGCATGAAATCACCCATTTACTGCGATAATCGCTTAACATTATCGTATCCGAAAACGCGCCAAAAGATCGCTGCCGGACTGGCAGAACTGATCCAAAAAGAATATCCGGAAGCAGAAATCATTGCCGGCACTGCAACAGCAGGCATTCCGCATGCTGCCTGGGTTTCAGATGTATTGAATTTGCCAATGTGCTATGTGCGCTCAAAAGCAAAAGAGCATGGAAAAGGCAACCAGATTGAAGGAAAAGCGGAGCCCGGCTCAAAAGTAGTCGTCATTGAAGATTTGATTTCAACAGGCGGCAGTGCGATCACAGCAACAGAGGCGCTCCGTGCAGCAGGATGCGACGTTTTAGGTGTAGCAGCCATCTTTACATATGGACTGCCAAAAGGAGATGCACGCCTGGCGGAAGCAGAATTAAGGGCTGTTGCGCTAAGTGATTATGATGCACTGATTGAAGTTGCTGCTGAAAAGAATTACGTAAAAACAGAAGACATCGAAACGCTGAAAAAATGGAAACAGACGCCCGATTCATGGGGCATCAATTAATTTCCAGGCGGCCGTGATTAATCACGGCCGCTTTTTTGTTTGGAAAAATATGATACAATCATGTCAATTTTATCGGCGGGAGGAATCGATGTGGCAGAATACAAGGTAGAATTAATAAATCCCTCTTCTCATTTAAAGGAAGAATACCGCTCGTTTTATGAAGAATGGGAAGCAAGCGGTGAAAAGATGATACCGTCGGTGATTGAACGGGATCCATCCCGTTTTGAAGAAATGCTTCAGTTTCTGCGGGACAATGGAAAGGGCATCCGTATTCCATCCGGGTAGGTGCCTGATTACGTACTGGCTGATTGATGAAAGGAAGCGAGTCCTTGGTGTTGTTAATATCCGCCATGCTTTAACACCTTTTTTGCGAAACAGCGGCGGACACATCGGTTACGGTATCCGGCCTTCTGAATGAAGAAAGGGCTACGCGGCTTCCTTGCTTAGACTTGTCACTTCAAAAAGCAAGAGAGCTCGGTATCGAGCGGGCTTTGGTTGTTTGTGACGAAGGCAATATCGGGTCTTTTAAAACCATTGTAAAAAATGGCGGTATCGCCGATCGGGATTTTATAGAGGGAAATGGAACCGTCGTCAAACGATTTTGGATCGACACATAAAAAGAAAGTGAGCGGGTCCGCTCACTTTCTCATTTTCATGACTTTGCCTTCATCCGGGGTAACATACACCGTATGCTGATTATCGTAAATCACAAATCCCGGTTTTGCGCCGGACGGCTTTTTCACGTGGCGGACTTTTGTGTAGTCAACTGGAACAGAAGAAGAGTCTTTTGCTTTGCTGTAGTAGGCAGCAATCATGGCAGCTTCTAAAATCGTTTCCTCTGACGGATCGTCTGAACGTATCACAATATGCGATCCCGGAATGTCTTTTGTATGAAGCCAGATATCATCCCGGCGTGCTGCTTTATTCGTTAAATAATCATTTTGCCGGTTGTTTTTACCAGCGTAAATAAGCGTTCCGTCTGTGGCCATATATTCTTCAATGACCGGCTTGTCCACTTTCTTTTTCTTCTTGATATGCCGCGCTTTTAAGTAGCCTTCTTCAGCGAGTTCCTCGCGAATTTCTTCAATATCCCGTGGTGCAGCTGATTCAAGCTGCTGAAGGAGGGCTTCAAAATATTGAATTTCCTCATTTGTTTTTTCGATCTGCTTCTGCACCGCTACAACCGCATGTTTTGCTTTTTGATAACGCGAAAAGTACTTTTGCGCATTGTCAGCCGGACTTTTTTGCGGATTAAGAGGGATCGTTACCGTTGCCCCATTTTCATCATAATAATTCACAACGTCAATTTCTGTCATGCCTTTTTTCACTGCATATAAATTGGCTGTTAACAGCTCACCCAGGCGCTGATATTCACCGGCATTTTCGGCTTCCTGAAGAGTACGCTCCAGCTTCCCGATTTTGGTGCGGTTTTTCTGCAGCTCATTTCCTATCAGACGCTCGAGGTCGTTTGCCTGCTGGCGTACACGGTCACGCTCTGCTTTACCAAAATAATACCGGTCTAAGAGCGAAGAAGCCGTTTCAAAGAATGTACGCTCTCCCTTTAGGTGAGAGAGATCCATCATGTAGAAAAATGATTTGTCGCCGTTTTCAATCATCACCGGGGAATACGCAGCTTTTTTTATAGGATCTATCACGTCAAGGAACGCAGCTGGCACTGTTTCACGGTTGGCAAGGCCGGCGCGGGCGACAATTTCATTGCTGATAAGCGGAGAAAAGCCTTCAAACGCTGATACGAGCTGTTTGGCAATTTTCCCTGCATTAAAATCTACAGCACGCTGAATGGTTTCCTTATCAGCAGCCAGCGGATTTTGCTTGTTTTGTGCAGGCGGTTCTACGTATGCTGCTCCGGGCAGAATGGTCCGGTAGCTGTTCATAGAAGATGGAACATGCTTGATGCTGTCAATGATCGTTCCTTTTTCCTTGTCAACAAGAAGAATATTGCTGTGACGGCCCATAATTTCCACGTACAACTGCTTGTAGGAAATATCTCCGATTTCATTTTTTCCTTTAAATTCAAAACAAATCGTCCGGTCAAGACCAAACTGGCGGATGTCTTCTAAAATAGCACCATCTAAATGCTTGCGCAGCATTACACAGAAAAGCGGCGGCTCAGACGGATTTTCCTGAACGGTTTCCGTTAGCTGTACCCGTGCATAAGACGGATGGGCAGATAAAAGCAGGCGGTTATTTTTGCCTCTCGCCCGAATGATCATAATGGTTTCGTTTTTAAATGGCTGGTGAATTTTGTTGACTCGGCCGCCTGTCAAGGCTTCCTTTAATTCTTCTACCATTGCTTTTGTAAATAGTCCATCGAATGCCATGATTCATACTCCCTTTTTGAACGAACATATTTATTCATCTTACCATGGGATGGGGCTTTTCGTAAATTTGGGGACATTGCTTTTGTAACCGTTCAAACTGCTGTATACTTATTTTGACAAACTTATACAGAAAAGAGGCATATTATGACAGAGCTGGTCGCAGTAGTTATGATTTTTTCAATCCCTCTTGCTGCCATTTTTACATCTTATAAAAGAAGCCAAACGAAATTGCAATATAAAATGATTAAAGAACAAATACAACTGGAAAAACTAAAACAGGAAAACTTTCTATTGGAAACAGAAAAAATGAAAACCGAGCTCCGGCTTTCACCCCCCCTTGAAGAAAAAGAAGAGGTTCTTGCATTTATCGAGCAGGAAAAGCAACATTTATGATATAATAATTCGAGTGTGCAAAAACGGACGAAACGTGACAAAGGGGATCAAGATTGATGCAATTAATCAATATTGGATTTGGCAGTGTCGTCTCGGCAGAGCGGATTGTAGCGATTGTCAGCCCGGAGTCGGCACCGATGAAGCGGCTCGTTCAAGAGTCGCGTGAAAAAGGAAATCTCGTCGATGCCACATTTGGCCGCCGGACACGTGCGGTCATTTTAACAGACAGCCATCATGTTATTTTGTCTGCTGTTCAACCGGAAACGGTGGCGAATCGTGCGGCGCTAAAAGATGAGGATGCTGAGGAAGGATTGTGAAGTAAGTGAAAGAAAAAGGTTTGCTGATCGTATTGTCCGGACCGTCCGGCGTGGGCAAAGGAACGGTGCGTAAAGCGATTTTTTCAAGAAAAGATGTAAAGTTCGAGTATTCCATTTCCATGACAACGCGCAAACCACGCGAAGGAGAAGTGGACGGCGTTGATTACTTTTTTAAATCCCGCGAGGAATTCGAGCAGTTGATCAAGGAAGGGAAACTGCTTGAATACGCAGAATTTGTCGGCAACTATTATGGAACGCCGGTTGATTACGTTCGGGAAACGCTCGACGCAGGGAAAGATATTTTCCTTGAAATTGAAGTAGAGGGTGCAAGACAGGTACGTGAAAAGTTTCCGGAAGGACTGTTTATTTTCTTAGCGCCGCCGAGTCTTTCGGAGCTGCACAGCCGGATTGTCGGCCGCGGCACGGAGACGGATGAAGTGATCCGGGGCCGTATGGAGCAGGCACGCAAAGAAATTGATATGATGGACTTGTATGACTACGTCGTTGAAAATGATGAAGTAGAGCGGGCATGCTCGCGCATTCAGTCTATCGTTGAAGCAGAGCACTGCCGGCGTGAGCGTGTACAGCACCGCTATCAAATTATGCTTGAACTGGAAGGGGAACAATAATGCTATATCCATCTATTGATAACTTACTAACAAAAATCGATTCTAAATATTCATTGGTCAGCGTAGCTGCAAAGCGCGCCCGTTCAATGCAGGAGAACAAAGGAAAAGGCGCGCTTGGGGCTTATCAGTCGCACAAGTTTGTTGGAAAAGCGCTTGAAGAGATTTATGCGGATGAGCTTGTCATGAAAAAGAAAGACGAGAACAAAACGTACTCAGACGAAGTGTAAATAAGGAAAACGGAAAAGGGCGGCGAATACCGGCCTTTTCTTTTTGTATGCTATCATATTGGCATAAAGAGTTGACTGGAACGGAGGAAATGGGAATGAACGGAAAAAACATTTTGCTTTGCGTCAGCGGCGGCATAGCAGTTTACAAAGCGGCGGCACTAACGAGCAAGCTGAAACAGGCGGGTGCTCATGTAAAAGTAGTCATGACCGAATCCGCCCAGAAGTTCGTAGCGCCGGTCACTTTTCAGGCGCTGTCTGGTGAACCGGTATATACCGATACATTCGATGAAAAAGATCCTGCTAAAATTGCTCATATCGATATTGCAGACTGGGCAGACCTTGTGATTGTGGCACCGGCAACAGCAAACATCATTGCCAAAATGGCTCACGGGATGGCAGATGACATGGTATCAACTGTTCTCTTGGCCGGTACAGCGCCAAGATGGATTGCACCCGCCATGAATGTAAATATGTATGCGCACCCTGCTGTACAAAAAAACATGGAAACACTGCGGGCGTTCGGCTGCCGGTTTATCGAACCCGGTGAAGGCTACCTTGCCTGCGGATATACAGGGAAAGGGCGGATGGAAGAGCCTGAGAGGATTGCGGAACTTGCCGCTCAATTTTTCGCTAAAGACGAACAAAAGATTCTTCAAGGAAAACGAGTTGTCGTAACGGCAGGGCCCACTCGTGAAGCGATCGATCCAGTGCGCTTTTTTACCAATAAATCAACAGGCAAAATGGGATATGCAGTGGCGGAAGCAGCACGGGAACTTGGGGCAGATGTTACGTTAATTTCAGGACCTGTAGCGATCAAGCCGCCCGGTGGTGTAACCGTCCGACAGGTAGAAAGTGCAGAAGAAATGTTTCAGGAAGTGATGCACGTTTATCCTGATGCGGATATTGTTGTGAAAACGGCTGCTGTTGCAGACTACCGCCCTGCTTTTGTGCTTGACAATAAAATGAAAAAGCAGGACGGTGCGCTTACAATTGAGCTTGAGCGGACGAAGGATATTTTAAAAACACTTGGCGAACAAAAAGAACACCAATTTTTAATTGGCTTTGCGGCTGAAACAAATGATGTAGAGACGTACGCAAAGAGGAAGCTTGAATCAAAAAACGCAGATATGATTGTGGCAAACAATGTCAAGCAGGAGGGAGCCGGCTTCGGCGGTGATACGAATATTATCTCGATCTTCCACCGTGACGGCACACACCAGGACTTTGAGAAAATGACCAAAAAAGAAGCAGCATTCCGTATTCTGCAGGAAGCAGCCGGGCGGATGGGTGAGGAAAAATGAATATCGCTTCTGTCGTCGTGGACGTTGCGGTCCGCCAGACGGACCGCCCGTTTGACTACGAAATTCCTTCCAGATGGGAAGGGATGATTCAGCCGGGTATGCGGGTGATCGTCCCATTTGGCCCGCGCCATGTGCAGGGGTTTGTGCTGGATGTAAAAGAAGAGCCGGAAAGCCGTAAGCTAAAGCCGATTGTAGAACCAATGGATCTTATTCCGGTATTAAATAAAGAATTGCTTTCACTCGCCGACTGGCTGACCGCCGAATCGCTATGCTTTAAAATTTCAGCGCTGCAGGCGATGCTTCCGGCTGCAATGAAAGCCAAATACGCAAAGCATATTCGCATAACCGGCCACAGCGCGCTGAGCAGAGAAGCCCACTCTCTTTTTGGAGACCGTGAAGAAATTACATGGGAAGAAGCGTCCGAGGCAGGTGCGCTTGCCCAAATACGCAGGGAAGTAAAAAAAGGATCGCTTGATGTAATTTATTCTGTGAAAAGCAAAGGGCGAAAAAAGACGATTCGTATGGTTCAATGTCCGCTGTCTGAGGAAGAGCTGGCCCAAACCATTCAATCTATGCCGAAAAATGCTATAAAACAATCGGAAGCTCTCCAGCTTTTTCAAGGAACAGAAGGAAAATGGATACCGCTCAAGGAAACAGGTATTTCATCTGCTGTTGCAAAAGCGCTCATCGAAAAAGGGCTGCTTTTAGAGAAGCAGGAAGAAACATACCGTGACCCTTTAGCCGGCCGGACATTTGAACCAGATCAGCCGCTTGACTTGACACCCACTCAAAGAGCAGCGATTGAACCTGTTATCGAGAACATAAAGGAAAACAAAGCAGAAACCTTTCTGCTTCATGGTGTAACCGGAAGCGGGAAAACAGAAATATATCTGCAATCCATCAGCGAAGTCATTCAAAAAGGACAGGAAGCAATTGTGCTCGTTCCGGAAATTTCATTGACGCCTCAAATGACGGACCGGTTTAAACAGCGGTTTGGCGACGACGTGGCGGTGCTTCACAGCGGACTGTCTACGGGTGAGAAATATGACGAATGGCGGAAAATAAGCCGCAAGGAAGTAAAAGTGGTTGTGGGCGCCCGCTCCGCTGTTTTTGCTCCGTTCGAAAACATCGGGCTAATCATTATTGATGAAGAGCATGAAACAAGCTATAAGCAGGAAGAAAATCCTCGTTACCATGCGCGTGATGTGGCTATTTGGCGGTCCGGTTACTATCAATGTCCGGTTATTTTAGGAAGCGCAACTCCTTCTTTGGAATCCTTTGCCCGGGCAAAAAAAGGGGTCTACAAGCTGTTGACGCTGTCCGAACGTGTCAATGACCGCCCGCTGCCTTCCGTCGATATTGTCGATATGCGTGAAGAGCTGCGGGAAGGAAACCGGTCTATGTTTTCTAGAAACTTATTTGAAAAAATAAAAGATCGCCTTCAAAAAGGAGAACAAACTGTCCTGTTTTTAAATAAGCGTGGATATTCCTCTTTTATCATGTGCCGCGACTGCGGATTCGTACCGGAATGTCCCAACTGTGATGTGTCCATGACGTATCACCGTCACCGCCATCAGCTGAAATGCCATTATTGCGGCCATGAGGAGCTGTCGCCTAACGTATGCCCGGAATGCGGCAGTGAACATATCCGCCATTTCGGCACAGGTACACAAAAGGTGGAAGAAGAGCTTTTAAAACTGCTGCCGGAAGCGCGGATTATTCGAATGGATGTAGATACAACCGGCACAAAGGGAGCCCATGAACGGCTGCTGAGACGCTTTGCTGACAAGGAAGCTGATATATTGCTCGGAACGCAGATGATTGCCAAAGGACTTGATTTCCCGGATATTACGCTCGTCGGTGTTTTAAGCGCGGATACGATGCTGCATTTGCCGGATTTTCGTGCATCAGAAAAAACATTTCAGCTTTTAACGCAGGTAAGCGGACGGGCCGGCCGGCATACATTGCCGGGTGAAGTGGTGATTCAAACCTATACGCCGGAGCATTACAGCATTCAGCTTGCTGCTGATCAGCATTATGAAGCATTTTATGAGCAGGAGATGCAAGTGAGAAAAGCGGGAGGCTATCCTCCATTTTATTTTCTTGCGCTTATTACAGTCAGCCATGAAGAAGCGATTACCGCATCGAGCGAGGCCGGCAAGATTGCTGCCAATATTAAGCCGGAGCTGTCTCCAGCGGCGGTTGTGCTCGGCCCTGTCGCTTCACCGATCTCACGGATCAACAATAGATATCGGTGGCAATGTTTGATAAAATACAAACGTGAACCAAAGCTTGGCACCGTGTTGAAGCAGGTGCTGGAGCATTATGCAAAACAAGGAAAATCAAATGGGCTTATCGTATCTATTGATATTCACCCATATGTACTGATGTAGAAAAGAGGAACGCAATGACGATTTTATCCATTGTTAAACATCCAGCCGACATTTTAGAAACAAAATGCCAGCCGGTTAAACAATTTGACAGTAAATTAAAGCGCCTGGTGCGCGATATGCAGGAAACCATGATTCAAGCGGACGGCGTCGGCCTCGCTGCCCCGCAAATCGGGAAAGATATGCGCCTTGCCATTGTGGATATTGAAGACGAGCATGGCTTAATTGTGTTAATCAACCCTGAGCTGCTTTCTTCAGAGGGCAGCCAGACAGATATTGAAGGATGTTTGAGCTTTCCTGATTTATACGGGGAAGTAACCCGCCCGAATGGAATTAAAATCAAAGCTCAAAACGTCAAAGGCCAGTTTTACACGTTTGAAGCAGACGGATTTCTGGCACGGGCCATTTTGCATGAAATGGATCACTTAGACGGCGTGTTATTTACATCTAAAGTAGAAAAATACATTCCGGCTGAGGAATTGAAAGGAGCTGATGAAGAGTGACTACAATCGTTTTTATGGGAACCCCGGATTTTTCCGTGCCAGTGCTTGAGCAGATCATCAAAGACGGCTACGAAATCCTCGCTGTGGTCACACAGCCCGATCGACCTGTAGGCCGGAAAAAAGTGTTAACGCCGCCGCCGGTTAAAGCAGCAGCTCTAGAGCACGGGCTTCCGGTTTTGCAGCCTGAAAAGCTGTCGAAGTCGGCCGAGCTCGATGAAATTATCGCCTTAAAGCCGGATTTAGTGGTTACGGCAGCATACGGGCAGCTTTTGCCGAATGCCCTTCTTGAGGCGCCAAAATACGGGTGCATTAATGTTCATGCCTCTCTTTTGCCGGAACTTCGAGGCGGTGCTCCGATTCACTATTCGATCCTGCAGGGAAAAAAAGAAACAGGCATCACCATTATGTATATGGCTGAAAAACTGGATGCAGGGGACATTATTTCACAGGCGGCTGTGACCATTGAGGAAGACGACAACACAGGCACCCTGCACGATAAATTAAGTGCAGTTGGTGCGGATTTGCTGTCTAAAACCATCCCGGCTCTCATTGAAGGCACTTCTTCGCGGACACCCCAGGACGGGGCAAAAGCAACATTTGCGCCTAATATTCGTCGTCAGGATGAAAAAATTGACTGGAGCCGCCCGGGAGAAGAACTGTACAATCAGGTAAGAGGGCTTTGCCCTTGGCCGGTTGCGTATACTACTCTTAATGAGGCAGTCGTGAAAGTATGGAAAAGTGAAAAAACGGCGGGCCAAAGCGGCGCACCCGGCACCGTAATTGCTCTTGAAGAGGACGGCATTGTCATTGCGACCGGTTCAGAAACAGCGCTTAAAATAACAGAATTGCAGCCGGCAGGAAAAAAACGGATGAGTGCACGCGATTACCTGCGTGGTTCAGGATCATTCCTTCAAGCCGGTGCTGTATTTGGAGACTAATATGAAATCATTGAATGTGCGCGAAATTGCGCTCGACTTAATTGATACGGTAGAAAAAAGCGGTTCTTACAGCAATTTGATGCTGAATACGGCAATCGAAAAAAATAACTTGTCGGGCCGGGACGCGGCGCTGCTGACGGAAATCACTTATGGCACCATTCAGCGGAAAATGACGCTCGACTTCTATCTCGCACCTTTTCTGAAAAAAAAGCCTGAGCGCTGGGTGCATAATTTGCTTCGTTTATCTCTTTATCAAATGGTCTATCTTGATAAAGTACCGGAAAGAGCGGTTATTCATGAAGCAGTTGAAATTGCGAAAAAAAGGGGCCATAAAGGCATTTCCAGCATGGTCAACGGTGTGCTTCGGTCTATCCAGCGAGAAGGTGTTCCGGATACAGCTTCTATTCAAGATGACGCAGAACGCATTTCGATTGAAACAAGCCATCCACTCTGGCTTGTGAAAAGATGGATCAAGGCATACGGGAAAGAAAAAACAGAAGCGATGTGCCGGCACAACTTAACAGCACCAGAACAGACCGTTCGTGTAAACAGTATGAAGATGACGCGTGATGAAGCCATCCAGGCCCTGGCAGAAGAAGGGTTTGAAGCAGAACCTTCTGACGTCTCTCCATATGCAGTCAGAATTTTAAAAGGAAATGCAGCACGTTCAAATCTTTTTAAAAGCGGGGCTATCTCCATTCAAGACGAAAGTTCAATGCTCGTCGCTCCTGTTTTAGGCGTGAAGCCCGGCCAGCGTGTTTTAGATATGTGTTCAGCACCGGGCGGAAAAACCGCACATCTTGCTGAACAAATGAATGGAGAAGGCCGGATTGATGCGCTGGATATTCACGCGCACAAGCTGAAACTTGTTGCTCAGAATGCCGAGCGGCTGGCGCTCTCGAACATCCATGTTCAAAAGCAGGATGCCCGCAAAGCAGGAGAACTGTTTGCAGAAGAAACTTTTGATGCGATTTTAGTGGATGCTCCTTGTTCAGGGCTTGGCGTTATTCGCCGGAAACCGGATTTGAAATATGCGAAAACGGAACAGGATCTCGATAACCTGCAGCGGATTCAGCTGGCGATTTTGGATGCCGCTGTGCCGCTTTTAAAAGGGGACGGTGTCCTCGTTTACAGTACATGTACGGTCGATAGGGAAGAAAATGAAGGTACGGTGAACGCCTTTTTGGAGGCTCATCCCGAATTCGAGCCTGCCCCTCTTGAGCACATCTCTATAGAGAAAGAAGCGAATATGGTTCAAGTGTTTCCAGACGATTTTGGCGGCGATGGATTTTTTATAAGTAAATTTAGAAAGAAGGAAAATAAATAAATGACAACAGCGAGAAAAAAGCAGACGGAACCGCAGAAGCCATCCATTTATTCACTGGAACTTCATGAGCTTAAAGAGTGGCTTTCAGCTAATGGGGAAAAGCCATTTCGGGCTGATCAAATTTTTGACTGGCTGTATGTAAAACGGGCGAAAACCGTGGATGATATGACCAATTTATCGAAAGAGCTGCGCACAAAGCTCGATGAGGCATTTGTGTTTACGGTGCTGAAAACAGCCATTCAGCAGGAATCCACTGACGGTACGATTAAATTTTTATTTGAACTGCATGATGGGTATTCGATTGAAACCGTGCTGATGCGCCACGAATATGGCAACTCCATTTGTGTAACGACACAGGTCGGCTGCCGAATCGGCTGTACGTTCTGTGCATCAACACTTGGCGGTTTAAAACGGAACCTCGAAGCTGGTGAAATTGTGGCGCAGGTTGTGAAAGTGCAGCAGGCACTCGATGAAGTAGGGGAACGGGTAAGCTCTGTCGTCATTATGGGTATCGGGGAGCCGTTCGACAATTACGAGGAAATGATGTCATTTTTACACATTATCAACCACGAAAAAGGCTTGAACATTGGAGCGCGGCACATTACCGTGTCAACGAGCGGGATTGTACCGAAAATCTACAAATTTGCTGATGAAAAAACACAAATTAACTTCGCGGTATCTCTTCATGCGCCAAACGATGAACTGCGCACAAAGCTTATGCCGATTAACCGTGCTTACAAGCTGAAGGACTTGATGGAAGCAATTCGTTACTATACAGAAAAAACGGGCCGCCGTATCACATTTGAATATGGACTGTTCGGCGGTGAGAATGATTCAGTGGCTCATGCAGAGGAGCTTGCTGCTTTGATCAAAGGAATTAAGTGTCACGTAAACTTAATCCCGGTGAACTACGTGCCTGAGCGGGATTATGTTCGCACACCGCGCAATAAGATTTTTGAGTTTGAAAAAACATTGAAAAACAATGGTGTAAATGTAACGATCCGACGTGAGCAAGGAACGGATATTGATGCAGCATGCGGCCAGCTTCGGGCGAAAGAGCGTGCTAGCGAAACGAGGTGACAAGATGAATGCTGTGTTTGAAACAGACCGCGGACGAGTGCGCTCGCACAATGAAGACAGCGGGGGCGTTTTTCATCATAACGGCAGCTTATGCCTGGCCGTTGTAGCAGACGGAATGGGCGGGCACAATGCGGGAGATACCGCAAGCCGGATGACCATCAGCATGTTTGAACAGCATTGGAACGAAACAGTATTGAATATTCAATCGCCGGATGAGGCCTTAAACTGGATGAAGGCGATTATTCCAGTGATCAATAAAGAAATTTTATTTCATGCCCATACCCATCCAGAATGCAGCGGTATGGGAACGACACTGGTAGCGGCTCTTTGCACAGACCGGTTTTGCGCGATTGCGAGCATTGGAGACAGCCGATGTTATCTGCAGAGTGAGGACGGCTTTTCACAAGTCACGGAAGATCATTCACTTGTGAACGAACTCGTTAAATCAGGTGAAATTACAAAGGAAGCAGCAGAGAGCCATCCGAAAAAAAATGTACTAACACGAGCTCTTGGAACAGACGAAAAGCTGTCTGTTGATTACAGAACGATCATGTTTGAAGAAGGAGATTTGCTCCTTCTTTGCTCCGATGGTTTATCAAACAAAGTGTCAGCTCCCGAAATGAGCCATATTCTGCAATCATCAGATCCGCTGCATGAAAAAGCAAATACTCTGATTCGTCTGGCCAATGAAAACGGCGGAGAAGACAATATTACAGTCGCAATTCTCGAGCATTGTGCCGAACGCGAAAGCGGGTGACGGCGATGTTAATTGGCAGAAGCTTAAGCGGGCGTTATAAAATCGTCCGGGCGATTGGCGGCGGCGGAATGGCGCATGTATACCTGGCCCGTGATATGATTTTAGACCGGGATGTGGCTATTAAAGTCCTGCGGTTTGATTTTGCCGGAGAAGATGAATTTTTGCGTCGATTTCAGCGTGAGGCCCAGGCAGCGTCAAGCCTGGCTCATCCGAATATAGTCAGTATTTACGATGTTGGGGAAGAAGATAATATTCACTTTATCGTAATGGAATATGTGGACGGAATGACGCTGAAAGAATACATTCAGCAATTTTCCCCCGTTCCGTACGAAACCGTTATTGATATTATGAGGCAAATGACTGCGGCCGTTGCATTTGCCCATCAGCATTCCATTATTCACCGTGATGTAAAACCACACAACATGCTTATTGATCGGGATGGAATTGTAAAAATGACCGACTTCGGTATTGCAATGGCGATGAGTGCAACTTCTATTACGCAGACAAATGCGGTTCTTGGCTCTGTTCATTATATTTCCCCCGAGCAGGCAAGAGGGGGAATGGCGACAAAAAAGTCTGATATTTACGCACTTGGGATTGTCATGTACGAGCTGTTAACGGGAAAGCTCCCATTTTCGGGTGAATCGGCTGTCTCCATTGCTTTAAAGCATCTGCAGGCAGAGACTCCATCTATTAAACAACTTTATCCGGGAGTTCCGCAAAGCATTGAAAATATCGTCCTTCATGCAACGGCGAAAGATCCTTTTCACCGCTATGTGAGTGCAGAAGAAATGGAACACGATTTGTCTACTGCTTTAGAGCCTTACCGCATGCATGAGGAAAAATTTAAAATTCCAGATGATAATGATGAAGTCACAAAAGCGATTCCGATTATTTCATCGAAGCCGCCGGAGCGAATCCAGCCGTCTGTACCGCCTGTAGAAATCAAGCAGAAAACAGATAGTGATACAAATACTGAGCCGCAGAAAAAGAAAAGAAAGTGGCCATGGTTTCTGCTCGTGCTCCTTATTCTGGGTGCCCTCAGTGCTGCAGCATGGTTTATGCTGATGGTGCCAAAGCAGATAGCAGTGCCGGATACAAACGGAAGCAGTCCGGAAGCAGCTGCCGCCACTTTAATAAATGCCGGTTTTGTTGTAGGTGACTCCGATGAGGAATTCAGTGCAGAGATTGAAGAAGGAAAAGTGATTCGAACGGTGCCAAAAGCGGGAACAACGTTAGAAGAAGGCAGTGAGATTGACTTGTTTGTCTCGGCTGGCAAAGAACAAAAAGCAATGGAAGATTACACCGGGAAAACACTCGAAGAAACACGGGAATTGCTGGAGGAAGCCGGCTTTCGTAATGTTGAAGTCGTTGAGTCGAAATATGACGACAGTGAACCAGGAACGGTGCTGGAACAAAGACCAGATGCGGATGAACGCGTCATTCCGGAAGAAACAGACGTGGAGTTAACAGTAAGCGCAGGCCTTGCCGATGTCGTGCTGAAGGATCTTTCGGGCTATACGGAAAAAAGCCTGGAAGACTATGAGGATGCAAATGGCATTATCATTGATTTTTCCGGAGAAGAATACTCGGATTCCGTTGCGGCCGGCCAGGTGATCAGGCAGTCGCCTGAGGCCGGAAGTGAAGTGGAGCCGGGCAGTACGGTTAAAGTCACTCTTTCAAAAGGACCGGAGGAAATTCCGCCGGCAGAAGTCTCAACAGAAGTGGTGATTCCATACGAGCCTGAGGTTGAAGGAGAACCTCAAGAGATCCAGATTTATGTAGATGATGCCACACATAGTATGACAGAACCCTATGAAAAGTTTTTAATTACAGAAGAAACGAAGCGAACACTGCAGTTTGTGATTGAGAAAGACCAAAAAGCAGGATATAAAGTGGTGCGGGATCAAGTCGTCATTGCAGATGAAATCATTCCTTACCCGGAAAAAACACAATCTGAATAAGGTGGTGCTACATGCCAGAAGGCAAAATTATCAAAGCGTTAAGCGGTTTTTACTACGTGCTCGATGGAGAAGATATTATTCAATGCCGGGGCCGGGGGGTATTCCGGAAAAGAAATATTACACCGCTTGTCGGCGACTATGTTGAGTATGAAGCAGAAAATGAAAAAGAAGGCTACGTTTTATCCGTTAAAGAGCGGAAAAATGATTTGGTTCGTCCGCCTGTTGCGAACATTGACCAGGCGGTCCTTGTTTTTTCAGTGATGGAACCGGCTTTCAGCACAGTGCTTCTAGACCGTTTTTTAGTTTTAATTGAATCAAAGAATATTGAACCGGTTATCTGCCTGACCAAAATGGATTTAGCTGAAGACCAGAAAATGCTCGATCAATACGTGGCCGATTACCGCAGGATTGGCTACACCGTTGTGGAAACTTCTTCAGAAACAATGGACGGCCTTCACTTGCTGGAAGGCCACTTAACAGAAAAAACATCGGTATTCGCCGGACAGTCAGGCGTTGGAAAGTCTTCACTGTTAAATGCGATCCGGCCGGATCTTGCCTTGAAAACAGATGAGATCTCCAGTTCACTGGGACGGGGCAAGCATACAACACGGCACGTGGAGCTCATTCCAGCGGCAGGCGGACTAGTCGCCGATACGCCGGGTTTTAGTTCGTTGGATTTTGAAGGAATAGAGCTGGATGAATTATCCGCGTGTTTTCCAGAAATGGCAGACCGGAGCTCCGATTGTAAATTTAGAGGCTGCCTGCATTTAAATGAGCCGAAATGCGCGGTAAAAGAAGCAGTAGCAGAAGGAGAAATCCCGAATTATCGCTATGAGCATTATTTGCAATTTATAGAGGAAATTAAAGAGAGAAAGCCGAGGTACTGACGTTATGATCAAGATTGCCCCATCTATTTTATCCGCTGACTTTGCGCGGCTTGGTGAAGAAATAAAAGACGTAGAAGCGGGTGGAGCTGACTATATTCACGTAGATGTGATGGATGGACATTTCGTGCCGAATATCACGATTGGCCCGCTGATTGTAGAAGCGATCCGGCCGGTAACAGCATTACCTCTTGATGTTCATTTGATGATCAGCAACCCTGATCAGTACATTGAGACGTTTGCGAAAGCCGGAGCTGATATTATTACGGTTCATGCTGAAGCATGTCCGCATCTGCATCGGACCATTCAGCTTATCCGCTCTTTTGGCATCAAAGCGGGAGTTGTGTTAAACCCTTCTACACCGGTCGATGTACTCGAGTATGTGATCGGCGATATTGATATGGTTTTACTTATGACTGTAAACCCTGGGTTCGGAGGGCAGTCTTTCATTGAGGCCGTTGTACCGAAAATCCGCCGTGTTCGCGACATGATCACAAAAGCGGGTGTGTCGGTGGATATTGAAATAGACGGCGGTGTCAATACGGAAACGGCCCGGATTTGTACAGAGGCCGGAGCAAATGTGCTTGTTGCCGGTTCGGCGATCTATAATGAAAAGGACCGGGGGGCGGCCATCCGGGCGATCCGGGCTGCCGCGGAAAAAGCGTGATTATCCGGATCGTTGCCGGCGGTCCGGAAACGGAACTGCCTGTATTAAAAAGGGATCCCGCCTTGAGGGAGCAATGGATTGGTGTAGACCGTGGCGCTCTTTATCTGCTTGACCGTGGGATTACGCCGGACAAGGCCTTTGGCGACTTTGATTCCATCACGGAGAAAGAATGGCGCCGTGTGGCGGCAGAAGTCCGGGATCATGTGCAGTTTCCAGCGGAAAAAAATGAAACTGACCTTGAAATTGCCCTCAATGACGCAGCAAAGCAAAACCCGGAGATGATTTTTTTATATGGCGTAACAGGCGGCCGTCTTGATCACTTTTTCGGGGCGGTTACGCTGCTCTTAAAAAGGGAGCTTCCCTGTCCGGTTATGATCGTAGACTGTCAAAATGAACTGGCTGTTTATTCACCCGGAGAAGGAGTTATTCCTCAAAGGGAAGGATGGCCGTACGTTTCTTTTTTTGCGCTGAATGAAAGCGTGAAAGGGCTGACGCTGTCCGGCTTTAAATATCCACTGGACAATTACACGGTTCAGCCGGGTTCCTCAAGATGTGTAAGTAATGAAATCCTTGAAAAAAAGGGGGTCTTTTCGTTCCGTTCAGGCATATTAATGGTTATAAGAAGCCGTGACGGGAGGAGAAGCTAGTGAAATTTTACACATTGAAACTGCCAAAGTTTGTCGGGGGCATGATTCGGATGTTTATGTCAGCAGGGAAAAAGAAAAAATAAAAAAGCACCGGTGCCGTTTGGCGCAGGTGCTTTTTTATGAAAGGAAAAATTAAACGCGCTCAACTTTTCCAGATTTAAGTGCGCGGGCAGATACCCAAACACGTTTTGGTTTACCGTCAACAAGGATACGAACTTTTTGAAGGTTAGCGCCCCACGTACGTTTGCTTGAATTCATCGCGTGTGAGCGGTTGTTTCCAGTACGTGCTTTGCGGCCGGAAATAACACATTTTTTTGGCATTGTATTCACTCCTTACTATTCAGGATCGTTAATTGTCTACGTTTTTATATGCAAGACACTTAAATAATTTATCACAATCAATGAATGAATGCAACAGCTTTGAAGAAGTCTTTCAAGAAAAATCACTTGACAGTGAATAAGCGGCAGATCCGGCCCGTAAGTTGTGAAGTGGCAGATAAATATAGTAAAATGAGAATAGTTTGATTCGCGAGGAGGATGTTTTGTGACGATTGAATTAACGACTGAACTTGGTCAAATTGACATTTCAAATGAAGTCATCGCGATGATCGCAGGCGGTGCGGCGGTAGATTGCTACGGTATTGTCGGTATGGCATCAAAAAATCAATTAAAAGATGGCCTTGCTGAAATGCTGCGTCGTGAAAATTTTACACGCGGCGTTGTCGTACGCCAGGAAGAAGACCGTATTTTTATTGATATGTATATTATCGTGAGCTACGGAACGAAAATCTCTGAAGTGGCAAGCAATGTGCAGTCAAAAGTAAAATATACACTTAATCAAACCGTCGGATTATCAGTTGATTCTGTTAATATTTTTGTACAGGGTGTGCGGGTAACGAACCCGTAGTGTGAGGAGGAAATTTTGTGGCTATAACTTCATTGGACGGATTGCGCTTTGCCAGGATGGTGCAAGCAGGCGCACAGCATTTATCAGCAAATGCACAAATGGTTGACGCGCTGAATGTATTTCCCGTGCCGGATGGCGACACCGGCACGAATATGAATTTATCAATGACATCAGGAGCAAAGGAAACAGAAGCGGGCACGCAGCGCCATTTCGGGAAAACGGCAGAAGCGCTGTCGAAAGGGCTGTTAATGGGTGCGCGCGGAAACTCAGGCGTAATTTTATCCCAGCTTTTTCGGGGGTTTGCAAAAGCAGTGGCAGGCAAGCAGGAAGTATCCGCGTTTGAACTTGCTGCCGCATTTGAAGCAGGCGTTCAAACGGCATACAAAGCGGTAATGAAGCCAGTGGAAGGAACGATTTTAACGGTGGCAAAAGACGCCGCTAAAAAAGCGGTAGCCGTTTCTCAAAAAGAATCTGATATTGTCGCGGTAGTAGAAGCGCTTGTGAAAGAAGGACAAGCTTCCTTAAACCGGACACCGGAGCTTTTGCCTGTGTTAAAAGAAGTCGGCGTGGTCGACAGCGGCGGGCAGGGTCTTTTGCTTGTATACGAAGGCTTTTTAGCTGAGCTGAAGGGAGAAGCACTTCCGGCAGCGCTTTCGGACCGCCAGGACATAAAGGAGCTTGTCAGTGCGGAGCACCGTAAAAGTGTGCAGAGCTTTATGAACACAGAAGATATTGAATTTGGCTATTGTACGGAATTTATGGTCAAATTTGAAAAAGAAAAGCTCGTTAAACATCCTTTTTCTGAAGAGCGCTTCCGCGATGAATTAAGCCGGTTTGGTGATTCATTGCTTGTGGTTGCTGATGATGAAATTGCCAAAGTGCATATTCATGCTGAACATCCGGGAGAAGTACTGACCGTTGGGCAGCAATACGGAAGCTTAATCAATATGAAGATTGAAAATATGCGTGAACAGCACAGTGCGATTACTGGCAGCACATCCCAAGCGTCAGCCCAGCCGGTGCAGCGGGCTAAATATGGTGTTGTAGCGGTTGCGATGGGAGCCGGTATTGCTGAGTTATTTACGAGTATCGGAGCAGCCGCTGTTATTGAAGGCGGTCAAACGATGAATCCGTCCACAGAAGATATTGTTAAAGCAATCCAGGAGTGCCATGCTGAGCACGTGTTTGTTCTGCCAAATAACAAAAATATTATTATGGCGGCCGAGCAGGCAGCAGACATCACGGAAACGACTGTGTCTGTTATCCCAACCAAGACTGTTCCGCAAGGTCTGGCAGCCCTCATTGCGTTTAATCCAGAAAGCGATGCAGCATGGAATAAGGATGCCATGGCAGCAGCATCCACGCAGGTGAAAACCGGACAAATCACATACGCTGTTCGTAATACGACCATTGATGGCATCGATATTAAGAAAAATGACTTTATGGGACTGGCCGAAGGGAAAATTGTGGTCACGCATACAGAATCGGCATCAGCGGCGAAAGAGCTGCTGCAGTCGCTGATCGATGACGAGTCAGAAATCGTAACGGTTATTCATGGGGAAGAAGCGTCAGAAGAAACGGTTGAACAAGTAACAAGTTTTATTGAAGAAACGTACCCGGATATCGAAGTGGAAGTGCATAACGGCAGACAGCCGCTGTATCCGTTTATTTTTTCGGTTGAATAAACAAAAGAGGGAGATTATTCTCTCTCAGGCTGCCCGCAAACGTCCGCTTTCGGCGTCACTTGCTGGCTGTGAATGCTCATGACCCCCAAAAGGTCACTCCGCTTCCCATCCAGCTGTGTTCCTAGAAAGGCAGGCGTTTTCAATCAGCCTGCTTTCTAACTTTGTCTACATTCTGAGAGGGAGATCATTCTCTCTCTTTTTCACGTTGAAAAGGAAGGGAGGAAAAAACATGCTTGAAACAAGCCATCCGCTGAATCAGCCTGTCAGTGTGTTAAAAGGCGCAGGCAAAGAAGCGGAAGCATCTCTGGCTTCTATTGGTGTGCTTACGGTAGGGGATTTAATGGAATTTGTGCCGGCACGCTATGAAGATATGAGACTGAAAAGCCCTGAAGAAGCAGAACATGATGAAAAAGTTACGATCGAAGGTGTGATTCAAACCGAGCCTTCCATCATGTATTACGGAAAGAAAAAGTCGCGGCTGACATTTAAATTTTTGTCAGGTCCTCATTTGATTAACGTCAATTTTTTTAATCAGCCCTACTTAAAGAAAAAAGCGTCCGTCGGCGACACGGTTACCGTGACCGGAAAGTGGGACCGCCACCGCCTGGCTATTTCCGGCCAGACAATGGAGAAAGGGGCCTATGCACGCGGTACGGATTTCGAAGCGGTCTATTTACTGCGCAATGCCATTCCTCTCAAGCAGTTTAGGAAGCTTGTAAAACAGGCAATCGACTCCTTTGGTGAGTATATAGAAGAAACGCTGCCGGTTCATTTGATTCAACAATACCGCTTAATGGAAAGAAAAGAGGCGATTCGTGCCCTTCACTTTCCGATTTCACATAAAGAGATGAAACAGGCGCGGCGCCGATTTGTATACGAAGAATTTTTCTATTTTCAGCTTAAAATGCAGGCGCTCCGAAAAACGATTCGGGAACAGTCCGGGGGGATTGTTCAAAAATATGATCTCGCTAAGCTAAAAGAACTGATTGACTCATTGCCTTTTGAATTAACAAATGCGCAGAAAAAAGCTGTAAATGAGATATGTGCCGATATGAAATCGCCGTACCGAATGAACCGGCTGCTGCAGGGCGATGTAGGAAGCGGAAAAACCGCTGTTGCGACATTGGCACTGTATGCTTCCGTAACAGCAGGATTTCAAGGGGCCTTAATGGTGCCGACCGAAATTTTAGCAGAGCAGCATGCAAAATCGCTGCATGAGATGCTTGAGCCGTTTGGCGTCACAACAGCCTTATTGACCGGAACTGTAAAAGGGAAGCGCCGCAAAGCACTGCTTGCAGCACTGGAAGCAGGTGAAATTGATATTTTAATCGGGACGCATGCCCTTATTCAAGATGATGTTATCTTTCATAAGCTTGGACTTGTCATTACGGATGAGCAGCACCGGTTTGGGGTGAATCAGCGCCGCGTGCTTCGGTCCAAGGGTGAAAATCCTGATGTCCTGTTTATGACCGCAACGCCAATTCCCAGAACACTTGCCATTACCGTTTTTGGTGAAATGGACGTCTCGATCATTAATGAAATGCCGGCTGGCCGCAAAGCAATCGAAACCTATTGGGCAAAAGAAGAAATGCTTGGCCGTGTGCTTGAATTTACAGAAAAAGAGCTGCGAAAAGGGCGGCAGGCTTATGTGATCTGCCCGCTGATTGAAGAATCGGAAAAGCTTGATTTTCAAAACGCGCTTGATGTTCATTCACAGCTGACCCAGTATTTTGGAGGAAGATTTACAGTCGGCTTAATGCATGGGCGTCTGAGCGGTGAAGAAAAAGAAGCCGTAATGAAGGCATTCAGCGCGAATGAATGGAACGTGTTAGTCTCCACAACAGTGGTAGAAGTCGGGGTAAACGTGCCGAATGCAACGGTGATGATTATTTATGATGCAGAGCGATTCGGCTTGTCACAGCTACACCAGCTGCGTGGACGGGTAGGACGGGGATCAGAGCAGTCGTACTGCATGCTGATTGCTGATCCAAAGTCTGAAACCGGCAAAGAGCGGATGACCGCTATGACAGAAACGAACGATGGGTTTGTGCTCAGTGAAAAAGACCTGGAGCTGCGTGGACCAGGAGATTTCTTTGGCCGCAAACAAAGCGGGCTGCCTGAATTTAAAATGGCGGATATGGTGCATGATTACCGGGCGCTTGAAACGGCGCGCGAAGATGCCAAAGAATTAATTAATGCGCCCGATTTTTGGACCGGCCATGAATATCGACATTTGCGGAAGGTTTTAAATGATTCGGGTGTGTTTGATGGTGAAAAGCTTGATTAAGAATGCAAGTTGCCTCTTGCATTCTTTTTTTGTTATCTTTATACTGTTTTTTAGTACCTAGTCCTAATATCGGATGGTGGGATAAATATGAGACGATCAAAAAAAGAGCGTCAGGACCGTCTGAAGCAAACAATCGGAGAAAATCCGTTTATCACCGACGAAGAACTGGCGCAGGAGTTTGGCGTAAGCGTCCAAACGATTCGGCTTGATCGGATGGAGTTATCCATTCCGGAACTGAGGGAACGCATTAAATATGTAGCGGAAAAAAATATGCAGGATGAAGTGCGTTCATTGCCGATCGAAGAAGTTATCGGCGATATTATTGATATTGAATTAGACAAAAGCGCTATTTCTATTTTTGATGTAAAAAAAGAGCATGTCTTTAAACGGAACGGCATTGCACGGGGGCATCATCTGTTTGCCCAGGCGAATTCGCTGGCCGTTGCCGTAATAAATGATGAAATGGCTCTCACAGGCAAAGCGGATATTCGTTTTACACAGCCGGTGAAAGAAAACAGCCGGGTAATCGCCAAAGCGAAGGTGATTCGATCCCAAAAGGGACGAACCATTGTAGAGGTATCCAGTTTCGTCGGCAGTGACCTCGTGTTTCGCGGAGAGTTCTCGATGTTTCGTGCACCATCTGCAGAAAAGGAGGAAATAGATGAAACTCGCAATTGACGCAATGGGCGGTGACCACGCACCGGAGCAAATCATTTTAGGTGTGAATCGGGCATTGAAGGAAATGCCGCAGCTTGAAGTAATGCTTTATGGAGATGAAGAAAAAATCCGGCCGTATTTAGAGGAGAGCAGCCGGGCGCAGGTCGTTCATGCTCCCGATGTGATTCTCGGTACAGACGAGCCGGTCCGGGCTGTGCGGCGGAAAAAACAGTCCTCACTCGTGTTAATGGCAGAGGCTGTTGCAGCTAACGAAGCGGCAGCATGTGTATCAGCAGGCAACACAGGTGCGCTTATGGCTGCAGGATTGTTTGTAGTCGGCCGTATTGACGGAGTAGAACGTCCGGCACTGGCCCCAACGCTTCCGACAATTGACGGCAAAGGATTTGTCATGCTTGATGCCGGTGCTAATTCGGATGCGAAACCTGAGCATCTGCTGCAGTATGCGATCATGGGTTCGGTTTATGCAGAAAAAGTGCGGAGGATCCCTAAACCTCGTGTGGGTCTTTTAAATATCGGAACGGAAGAAAAAAAAGGGAATGATTTAACAAAAGCCGCATACAAACTATTAAGCGAAGCGGCTGATTTGAACTTTATCGGCAACATTGAATCCCGTGAACTGTTAAACGGGGCAGCGGATGTTGTCGTCACAGACGGCTTTACTGGCAATATGGTTTTAAAAACCATTGAAGGCAGCGCATTGTCTGTTTTTTCTATGTTAAAAACCGCTTTGACCGCATCCACTAAATCAAAAATCGGCGCACTGCTGCTTAAAGATGAGCTGTGCGGGCTAAAATCAAAAATGGATTACACAGAGTACGGCGGCGCCGGTTTGTTCGGCTTGAAAGCGCCGGTCATCAAAGCGCACGGTTCATCGGACGCCAACGCCTTTTATCACGCGATCGAACAAGCCTACAAAATGGCACAAGCGAATGTGCCGGCTATTATTGAATCACAAATTGCCACTGGGAAGGAATGACACCATCAATGGGAAAAATCGCATTTGTATTTCCAGGACAAGGCTCTCAAGCCGTCGGAATGGGAAAATCACTTGCTGAGGAGCATGCTTCCATCAAGGAAATGCTTCAACAAGCAGACGAGCGCCTCGGCTACTCGTTAACGGACATTATGTTTAATGGCCCAGAAGAAAAGCTGACACTTACATCAAACGCGCAGCCTGCTCTTTTAGCGCACAGTATGGCTGTTTTAAAACGATTCGAAGAAGAAGGCATTGTGCCGGACTTTACCGCTGGGCACAGCCTTGGTGAATACTCTGCCTTGGCGGCTGCAGGGGCTATTACATACGAAGACGCAGTCTGGGCTGTACATGAGCGCGGCAATTTAATGGAAGCGGCTGTACCGGCTGGAGAAGGCGCGATGGCGGCTGTGCTTGGCATGGACCGCGCGGAGCTGGAAGCAGCCGTTGCAGAAGTTGCGGCAAACGGCCACGTCGTT
Source organism: Domibacillus sp. DTU_2020_1001157_1_SI_ALB_TIR_016 (assembly GCF_032341995.1). Lineage (NCBI taxonomy): Bacteria > Bacillati > Bacillota > Bacilli > Caryophanales > Bacillaceae > Domibacillus > Domibacillus sp. DTU_2020_1001157_1_SI_ALB_TIR_016. Next base: position 2,307,124 of record NZ_CP135439.1, on the reverse strand, counting down.
GCTGCTGCTAACTTCAACTGCCCTGGTCAAATTGTGATCTCAGGGGCAAAAGAAGGCGTAGAGCAGGCATCTGCTCTTTTAAAAGAAAAAGGCGCAAAAAGAGTGATTCCGCTGAATGTGAGCGGTCCATTCCATTCGCCGCTTATGGAGCCGGCTGCTGAAAAGCTGCGCACCGTGCTCGACAAAGCCAATATTCAGTCAAGCCGCGTACCGGTTATTGCCAACGTTGATGCACAGCCAGTAACCGAGGCAGAGGCGATTAAAGAAAATCTTGTGAAACAGCTGTACTCACCTGTTTTATGGGAAGACAGCGTGCAGGCGCTGCTTGATGCAGGAGTCGATACGTTTGTTGAAATTGGTTCAGGTACTGTTTTATCCGGCTTAATTAAAAAAGTAAACCGCCGTGTCCGCACCATTGCAGTGAGCGATGAAGAATCCATTGTAAAAGCAGCGGCAGCTCTAAAGGAGGAAACACAATGAACCTGGAAGGAAAAATAGCTCTTGTTACAGGAGCTTCCCGTGGAATTGGCAAAGCGATCGCACTTGAACTTGCCCGTTTAGGCGCAGACGTGGTCGTGAACTATGCAGGAAGCGAGCAAAAAGCAAAAGAAACAGCCGATGAAATTACAGCGATGGGCCGCCGTTCTTTTATCGTACAGTGTGATATTTCTGATAGTGAAGCAGTAGGGGCGATGGTGAAAGAAACGATTGACCAATTCGGCCGTCTTGATATTTTAGTAAACAACGCGGGAATTACACGCGATAACTTGATGATGCGCATGAAAGAGCAAGAGTGGGACGATGTTATTAACACCAATTTAAAAGGTGTATTCCTTTGCACAAAAGCAGTTACCCGCCAAATGATGAAGCAAAAAAGCGGCCGTATTATTAACATTTCTTCGGTTGTCGGCCGAATCGGCAATGCTGGACAGGCAAATTATACAGCAGCGAAAGCAGGGGTCATTGGGTTAACGAAAGCATCGGCCCGTGAGCTTGCACCACGCGGTATTACAGTGAATGCCCTTGCGCCAGGATTTATTACGACTGACATGACGGATGAACTGCCGGCAGAAGCAAGAGAGCAGTTGATCAGCCAAATTCCGCTTGGCACGCTTGGCGATACAGCCGATATTGCTGCTGCAGCCGCATTTTTAGCTAGTGATGGTGCGAAATACATTACTGGCCAGGTGCTTGGTGTAGACGGCGGCATGGCAATGTAAGAAAAAGCGTGTTTTGGCAGGATGAATCGTCTATAATACTTGAGGGGAGGTGAATATTGTGGCAGATGTATTAGAACGTGTAACGAAAATCATCGTTGATCGTCTAGGTGTAGAAGAATCACAAATCAACCTTGATGCGAAATTCAAGGAAGATCTAGGTGCGGATTCTCTAGACGTAGTTGAGCTTGTAATGGAGCTTGAAGACGAATTCGATATGGAAATTTCCGATGATGACGCGGAAAATATTACGACGGTAGGCGACGCTGTATCGTACATAAACAGCAAAAACTAATCGTCCTTAATGGCAGGCCCGGTGATGCGGGTCTGCTTTTTTCATGCTTTTATTGAATGGAAGCCCAGGAACCGCACGCAGGACCGTAAGGCATTAAGCAGTCCAGGTCAAGCTTTCCCGAAAGTGAAATGGAGGATTGTTAAACGAGTGCGATTCATAAACAGTGTCTTGCGCTTTAATTCTTTTTGCGCTATGCATTTTTTTCGGCTAAACTAATTTTGTGTGCACTTTAACATTGCGGAGGAACCAGAATGAAGAAAACAAATCAGGAGCAGCGATATTCAGAACGGAAAAATAAAGAATTTAAAGAATTCCAGGAAAAAATGGGCATCCATTTTCAAAATGAATCGCTCCTAAAACAGGCTTTTACCCACTCTTCTTATGTGAACGAGCACAGAAGAAAACCATATGAAGACAACGAGCGCCTGGAGTTTTTAGGCGATGCCGTATTAGAGTTGACAGTTTCGCAGTTTTTATATAAAACGTATCCCGTTATGTCAGAAGGAGAGTTAACAAAGCTTCGCGCCGCTGTTGTATGTGAGCCTTCGCTTGTTACATTTGCGAACGAGCTTGAGTTTGGCCGGCTTATTTTACTCGGAAAAGGTGAAGAAATGACAGGCGGAAGAATGCGTCCGGCTTTGCTTGCTGACGTGTTTGAATCTTACATTGGCGCCCTTTATCTTGATCAGGGGATGGATGCCGTCATTCCGTTTTTGGAAAAAATCGTTTTCCCGAAAATCAGTGCAGGAGCGTTTTCACATGTAATGGATTTTAAAAGCCAGCTGCAGGAATTTGTACAGCGTGAATTAAAAGGCTCACCGTCCTACCGGATATTAGAAGAAAAAGGCCCGGCTCATAACAAAGAGTTTATTACGGAAGTATCCTTAAACGGTACAGTACTCGGCACAGGCAGCGGACGCTCTAAAAAAGAAGCAGAGCAATTTGCAGCGCGTATGGCGCTTGAACAGGTAAAACAATCGAAGTAGGAGACAGGTGGAGAAGTATGATCCTGAAAAAGCTTGATATAGCGGGATTTAAATCATTTGCAGGAAAAGTTAGCATTGACTTTATGCCTGGTGTAACAGCAGTAGTGGGACCGAATGGTTCGGGCAAAAGCAATATTACTGAAGCGATTCGCTGGGTACTTGGTGAACAGTCTGCTAAAAACTTGCGTGGCGGAAAAATGGAAGATGTCATCTTTTCGGGAAGTGATTCAAGAAGGCGGCTGAATGAAGCGGACGTGACCATCACGCTCGATAATCGGGACGGGGCGCTTCCGCTTGATTACAGTGAAGTAAGCATCACGCGCCGCGTAAACCGAAATGGCGACAGTGGTTTTTTTATCAACAAGCAAAGCTGCCGCTTAAAAGACATTATTGAACTATTTATGGACTCAGGACTCGGGCGCGGTGCATTTTCAATTATTGGCCAGGGGCGGGTTGATGAAATATTAAACAGCCGTCCTGAAGAGCGGCGGTCTATATTTGAAGAAGCAGCCGGCGTGTTAAAATACAAAACCCGTAAAAAGCAGGCAGAAGTAAAGCTTGCTGAAACAGAAGAGAATCTAAGCCGTGTGCAGGATATTTTATACGAATTAGAGCAGCGGGTAGAACCGCTCGAAATTCAAGCCGCCGCAGCAAAAGATTATCTTGAGAAAAAGGAAGAATTAAAGGAAGTAGAAGCCTCTGTCTGGGCGTATGATCTTGGTGAGTCCCACGCTGAATGGGAAGAGAGAAAAAAAGACCGGGAGCACCAGGAGAAACAGATCGCTTATTTCAGCAGGGAAGCAGAAAGCGCGGAATCTCATATCCGTGCAGTCGAGCAGGAATTAAAAAAGCTGGCTGTTGAGGAAGAAGTGATACAGGAAAAACTTATGGCTGTCGTGGAGTCACTTGAGAAAATTGAAGGAACACGGCGCTTGATGGACGAGCGTCAAAAAAATGCTTCTTATAATGAAGAAAAGCTTGTGAAATCGATAAACGAAGCCAAAGAAAAAGAAGCGGTATTAAAACAAGCGCTGGCAGAAGCGAAAAAGCAGTCTGAGGAGAAAAAACAAGCGCTTGATGTGTTAACAAAACAAGCAGTGGAAAAAGAAGCATTGCTTCGTGCAGCCTCACAAAACAGCAGTGAAACGCTGGAATCTCTTAAAGCTGATTATATTGATCATTTAAGCAAAGAAGCAGCGGCGAAAAATGAGTTGGCTGAAATTGGCCGTCAGCTCGAACGATTAACAGCCCGATTTGAACGGCTCGGCGGACACAACGACCAATATCTTTCTGAACGGGCTGCCCTGCAAAGGGAGCAGGAACAGATCGAGCAGGCTCGTCTTGAGGCAGAGGAAAAGCTCAATGAGCATACAACAGCGTACCGCGAAGCAAAACGGGAGCGTGACAGTGTAAAGGAAAAGCTTGAAAGGAAGCGAAATGCCCTCTATAAAGCCTACCAGATTTTGCAGGAGGCGTCTTCCCGGCGCGACCTTTTAACCTCAATGGAAGAAGATTATTCAGGCTTTTTCTCTGGTGTTAAAGAAGTACTGAAAGAAAAAGGCGGGCGTCTTCCCGGCGTGATTGGCGCTGCTGCACAATTGATCCGGGTACCTAAGCAGTATGAGCTCGCCATTGAAACAGCTCTTGGTGGAGCTCTCCAGCATATTATCGTAGAAGACGAAGCGGCTGCCCGCAAAGCGATTGCTTTTTTAAAGCAGCACAAATTCGGCCGGGCGACTTTTTTACCTCTGTCGACTGTGAAAGAAAAAGTAATCCCTGATCATACATTAGCCCTTGTCCGTCATGAAAACGGCTTTCTTGGAACCGCAGCAGAGCTGACCGATTATGAAGAACGGTACGCCCAGGCAGCGCGTCACCTTCTTGGCAATGTGCTTGTAGCGGATTCTCTTGAAAAAGCCAATCACATTGCACGTAAAATCAACCACCGTTACCGCGTCGTCACGATTGAAGGTGATGTAGTTAATGCGGGCGGCTCGATGACAGGCGGATCTGTGAAAAAAACAGGTGCATCTCTGCTCGGGCGCAAAAATGAACTGGACACGTTAAGTTCCCAAATCGTACAGATGGAGCAAAAAACAGCGCAGGCTGAAAGGGAAGTAAAAGCGCTCCAGGACCGTGCGGCTGAGTGTGATCGGTTAGTCAGCCGCCTTGAAGAAACGGGTGAGCTGTACCGCCAGGGACTTCAGGAAGCGAAAAACCAGCAGCTTGAATGGTCTTTTAATGAACAGTCCATCAATGACCGGCTTGCCGTTTACGATGCGGAAAAAAGAGAATTTCAAGAAGAAAGAGAGCGGCTTCAGAAGCGAGAAAAGGAAGCTTCCCGCTCTTTAGCCGAAAAACAGCAGGCGATTAAACAATTGGATGATCAAATTGCTTTTATTGAAAGAGAGCAAAAGGACGTTACATCAAAGCGGGATGAGCTTACAGAAGAACTTTACACGCTGCGTCCGCAGATTGCCGTGCTTGAAGAGCAGCTTGCGTTCAGCAGACAGCAGGAACAGCGGATCGGGGCAGAGTGGAAAGAGATTCAAAAACAAGTGAAGCAGCTCGAAGAAGAGCAGGCATTTATGAAAGCGGAGCGGTCAAACAGCGGTTCAACCGGCCTGACGCTTGCCCAGGAGGCGGAAGAGCAGGCTGCTGAAAAAGAGCGGCTGATCAAAGGACTTGAATTGCTGAAAAAGGAACGAAGCAGCAAAACACAGAGGCTTGAAGAACAAACAGCCGCCCTTCAGGAGTCCCGCCGTTTATTAAAAGGGTTAACAGAATCGGTACGCGGGCATGATGTAGCCATTGCCCGCTTAGAAGTTGAAATCGATACATGGCTGCAAAAGCTGAATGAGCAATACAGCTTAACCTTCGAAGAAGCACAGCGGCTCTACCCGCTTACTTTGCCGATTGAAGAATCGAGACGGCAGGTCCGGCTCATTAAAAGGGCGATTGAGGAGCTGGGAGATGTAAATCTCGGAGCGATCGAAGAATATGAGATCACGTTTGAACGAGTGACGTTTCTGCGGGGCCAAAAAGAAGATCTTGAAGAAGCAAAGTCAACGCTTCGCGATGTAATGAATGAAATGGATGTTGAAATGACCCGCCGCTTCTCAGAAACATTTGAAGCGATTAAAGCGGAATTTCAGCCGGCTTTTGTCCAGCTGTTTGGCGGAGGACGGGCCGAATTGAAATTGACCGACCCGAAAGATATTTTAAATGCCGGTGTGGATATTTCAGCGATGCCGCCAGGGAAAAAACTGCAGCATTTAAGTCTTTTATCCGGCGGAGAACGTGCTCTTACGGCTATTGCTCTTTTATTTGCTATTTTACGCGTACGCCCGGTTCCGTTTTGTATACTAGATGAAGTAGAAGCAGCACTTGACGAAGCGAACGTGCACAGGTTCAGCCGGTACTTAAAAGAATTCAGTGCGAACACACAGTTTATCGTCATTACACACCGCAAACAAACGATGGAAGAAGCCGATGCGCTCTATGGCGTGGCCATGCAGGAATCCGGCGTAACGAGCCTTGTCTCAGTAAGACTCGAGGAAGCGGCTGTAACGCAGTAAAAGAAAGGATGAAACAAATGAGCTTTTTTAAAAAATTAAAAGAAAAGTTTTCTGGCTCTCAGGAGCAGGAGCAAACAACGGAAAAGTATACAGAAGGGCTGAAAAAATCACGCTCTGGCTTTTCCGAAAAAATGAACAATTTATTTGCCCGCTACCGTAAAATTGATGAAGATTTTTTTGAAGAACTCGAAGAAATCCTGATCGGGGCAGATGTTGGTTTCGATACAGTGATGGAATTGATTGATGAATTAAAAACGGAAGTAAAACGCCAAAACAAAAACGAACCAGAAGCGATCCGCGAAATTATTACCGAGAAGTTTGTTGATATTTATGCGGGTGACAATGAAATGTCTTCAGATCTGAATATGCAGGACGAGGGCTTGACGGTCATTTTATTTGTTGGTGTCAACGGGGTCGGCAAAACCACAACGATCGGCAAGCTTGCCCACCAGTTTAAGGAAGAGGGCAAGAAAGTGATGCTTGCAGCTGGTGATACCTTCCGGGCTGGAGCTATTGAACAGCTTGAAGTATGGGGAGAGCGCACAGGTGTTGATGTGATCAAACAAGCAGAGGGGTCTGATCCAGCAGCAGTTATGTACGATGCCGTACGGGCTGCAAAATCACGACAAGCCGATGTTTTACTGTGTGACACAGCCGGCCGTCTTCAAAACAAAGTAAACTTAATGAATGAGCTTCAAAAAGTAAAGCGTGTCATTGAACGTGAAATTCCTGGCGCTCCGCATGAAGTTCTGCTCGTTGTCGATGCGACAACCGGTCAAAATGCATTGATTCAAGCGAAAACATTTAAAGAGGCGACAGACGTATCCGGCATCGTGCTTACAAAGCTGGATGGAACCGCAAAAGGCGGTATTGTACTGGCGATTCGTAAAGAACTGGGAGTTCCAGTTAAATTTGTAGGTCTTGGTGAAAAAATGGATGATCTGCAGCCGTTTGACGCTGAAAAATATGCGTATGGGCTGTTTACCGAGGCTTTTGAAGAAAGAAAATCAGATACAGAGGAAGATGAAACAGCCGAATAACCGGCTGTTTTTTCCCGTTCTTGACAGACGCAGCCGAAGCAGGTACACTAATTCAGTGTAAAGGTTTTTCACTTAACAAAGGAGGGGCGGCCGTGCTTGAGAAAACAATGCGGATGAATTATCTGTATGACTTTTATCAGATGCTTCTGACCGACAAACAGCGCAGCTACATGTCCCTATACTACTTGGACGATTATTCGCTCGGTGAAATCGCCGAAGAATATGAGGTGAGCCGCCAGGCGGTCTATGATAATATAAAACGCACAGAAGCGATGCTTGAAGAATACGAAGTAAAGCTCGGGCTGCTGAAGAAATTCCAAAAGCGCCAGGCATTTATGAATCAGCTCAAAGAAAGAGCGGATGAAGAAATGCTGAAGATTATCAAGGCAATTGAGGAACTTGAATAGGGGGACTGCATGATGGCATTTGAAGGATTGGCCGAACGGCTGCAAGGAACAATGCAGAAAATCCGCGGCAAAGGAAAAGTATCCGAATCCGATGTAAAAGAAATGATGCGAGAAGTTCGACTGGCTCTTTTAGAAGCGGATGTTAACTTTAAAGTCGTCAAAGAATTCGTGAAAAAAGTCAGTGAGCGTTCCGTCGGCCAAGAAGTGATGAAAAGCTTAACGCCGGGACAGCAGGTTATTAAGGTGGTAAAAGAAGAATTAACCACATTAATGGGCGGGGAAGAAAGCCGTATTGGCACAGCAAAGCGCCCGCCGACCGTGATTATGATGGTAGGGCTACAGGGTGCCGGGAAAACAACGACAACCGGTAAGCTTGCCAACCTGCTTCGCAAAAAATACAACCGCAAGCCGCTTCTTGTAGCAGCCGATGTATACCGCCCGGCGGCTATTAAACAGCTTGAAACGCTCGGCAAACAGCTTAGTATGCCGGTTTTCTCGCTCGGTGACCAGGAAAGTCCGGTTGAAATCGCCAGACAGGCCATTCAAAAAGCGAAAGACGACCATTTGGATTATGTACTCATTGATACAGCCGGCCGCCTTCACATTGACGAAGAATTAATGGACGAGCTGAAACAAATCAAAGAGCTGTCTTCTCCGGAAGAAATTTTTCTAGTGGTCGACTCTATGACCGGACAGGATGCTGTGAATGTCGCTGAAAGCTTTGATGAGCAGCTCGGCATTACAGGTGTTGTCCTTACCAAGCTTGATGGCGATACAAGAGGCGGGGCGGCACTGTCTATCCGTTCTGTTACCGGAAAACCGATTAAGTTTGTCGGGATGGGTGAAAAGCTTGATGCACTTGAGCAGTTTCATCCGGAACGCATGGCATCCCGTATTCTTGGCATGGGTGATGTGCTGTCTCTTATCGAGAAAGCTCAAACGAACGTGGATGAAGCAAAAGCAAAAGAGCTTGAGCAAAAAATGCGGACCATGTCGTTTACTTTCGATGACTTTTTAGATCAGCTTGGACAAGTGCGTTCAATGGGACCGCTTGACGAAATTTTAAAAATGCTGCCAGGCGCGAACAAAATGAAAGGCTTAAACAACATACAGGTGGATGAAAAACAAATCGGCCGTGTGGAAGCCATTATCCGTTCGATGACTGCAGCTGAAAAAAAGCAGCCAGAAATCATTAATTCCGGCCGCCGCAAGCGTATCGCCCGCGGATCAGGCACAACGATCCAGGAAGTAAACCGCCTGTTAAAACAGTTTGAAGACATGAAGAAAATGATGAAACAAATGTCTTCTATGCAGCAAAAAGGAAAGAAAAAAGGCGGTCTGCCAAAGCTTCCTTTTATGTAAGAACAGTGGGATGCAAACTGTAAAGAAAAAACACTTTACAACACTTAAAGTATTTGATATGATTCTATCTTGTGTGAAACTATTTCGGAGGTGCTTATTAGCATGGCAGTAAAAATTCGTTTAAAACGTATGGGTGCAAAAAAATCCCCATTCTATCGTATCGTAGTAGCTGACGCCCGCGCGCCGCGTGATGGCCGTTCAATCGAAACAATCGGAACATACAATCCGGTTGCTCAGCCAGCAGAAGTAAAAATCAATGAAGAGCTTGCGCTTAAATGGCTTCAAGATGGTGCAAAACCATCTGATACTGTTCGCAATCTTTTCTCAAAAGAAGGCATTTTGGAAAAATTCCACAATGCTAAATACAGCAAGTAAGTTATTGCGAAACATCAATTCCCCAAAAGAATCTTTCTTTTGGGGAATTGCCATTTTTGTTCCATAAAAAGGAGCGGTGGGATGCATATTTTACAAACCGTATCAGTCGTTCAAGTGGTGACAGAGTCACTAAAACAAAGCCGTATGAATGCATACGAGCAGCAAAAACGCCGGTTAGAGCGGGAAACAGCCCAGCTGCTGTTTGAAAAGAAAAAAGCGGAGCGCGGCGGCTCCAAGCGGGCGGAAGCGGCGGGCCGTTATCAAATGGAAATTGACCAGCGTCATGAAAAGCTGGAAATGGTTGAATTTCAAATCAGCCAGTTAAAAGGGCTGCCTCTTGGGACAGAATTAAAAGAACGGGATATCCAATCCATTGTGGAAGTTAAGCCCGGAGACCGCTTCTATGGAAAAACCGGCGGCACGATTGTTGTAAAAGATAGCGTCATTGTAGAAATTCGCACCGAGGAGTGAAAAAATGAGCAAGTGGTTTAATGTGGGGAAAATCGTCAATACACATGGTTTGCGGGGAGAAGTCCGCGTCATGTCACAAACAGATTTTCCAGAGAAGCGATTTAAGAAAGGCAGTGAGCTCGCGGTTTTTAAAAAAGGGGATAAAGAAGGCATCCCGGTTACAGTCGCTGCACATCGCACCCATAAAAATTTTGATTTGCTGACTTTCGAAGGGCGTCCCTCCATTGAGGATGTAGAGGCCTTCAAGGGAACGATATTAAAAGTACATGAAACCCACCTTGGCGAGCTGGATGACGGAGAATTTTACCTTCATGAAATCGTCGGCTGTCAGGTGGAAACGATGTCAGGCGATACAGTTGGCAAAGTAACTGAAGTGCTGTCACCGGGTGCAAACGATGTGTGGGTCGTAAAAGGCGAGGGCAAGACATTTTATATCCCTTACATTAATGATGTAGTGAAATCGATCGACAAAGAGAAAAAGCTGATCTTAATCGATCCGATGGAAGGACTGCTTGAATGAAGATCGATGTGCTGACACTATTTCCGGAAATGTTCGAGGGCGTTTTTTCTTCATCCATTATGAAAAAAGCATCCGAAAAAAATAAAGCGTCTTTTCGGGCGGTTAACTTTCGGGATTTTGCGGAAGGAAAGCATAAAGTGGTCGATGATTATCCGTACGGCGGCGGTGCGGGAATGGTGCTTAAGCCACAGCCTCTTTTTGACGCGGTAGAAGCGTTAAAGGGGGAAGCGGAGGCAGCTCCGCGCATTATTTTAATGTGCCCGCAGGGAGAGCGTTATACGCAAAAAAAAGCAGAAGAGCTTTCAAAAGAACAGCATTTGATTTTTTTATGCGGTCATTATGAAGGCTATGATGAACGGGTCCGCAATCACCTTGTAACCGACGAAATTTCGATCGGTGATTACGTGCTGACTGGCGGTGAACTGGGGGCAATGGTCATAGCGGACAGCGTGGTCCGTCTGCTGCCGGGCGTGCTTGGAAATGAACAGTCTGCCGTACTGGATTCATTTTCGTCCGGTATGCTTGAGCACCCCCATTACACACGTCCAGCCGACTTTAGAGGCATGAAGGTGCCGGATGTCCTTCTATCGGGCAATCATAAGCATATTGAAGAGTGGCGTGCAGAGCAGTCGCTTAAGCGCACGTGGGAACGGCGGCCTGATTTGCTGGATTTAATGAATTTAACCGATCAGGAAAAAGAAAAAATTAAGCGATGGGAATCCGAAAAATAACGTTGATTTAGTGGGGAATCTATGATAAAATTTCATAGTCAGTGTGTAAAATAACACGCTGCATTAAAACGGTGTTCCGCTGTCGTGATTGCGCGGGTATGAACATTTGTTAGAAGGAGAGGAAAACACAATGAACCAATTGATTCAAGAATTGACACAAGAGCAGCTTCGTACTGATCTTCCAGCTTTCCGTCCGGGAGACACAGTTCGTGTACACGTTAAAGTTATCGAGGGTACACGTGAGCGTATTCAGGTATTTGAAGGCGTTGTAATCAAGCGTCGCGGCGGCGGCGTAAGCGAAACATTCACAGTCCGCAAGATTTCTTACGGCGTGGGCGTTGAGCGTGCATTCCCGCTTCACACACCAAAAATCGCACAAATCGAAGTTATGCGTCGTGGTAAAGTTCGTCGTGCGAAATTGTACTACTTGCGTAACCTACGCGGTAAAGCAGCGCGTATTAAAGAAATTCGATAATAAGAGAGCAAAGGAGTCTGCCTGCAGACTCCTTTTTCTTTCAGGTTTTACGACCATCATGATATGATAAGTGTACTTGAATTGAAGGTGGTGCCAGCATGGCTAAAGGAAAAAATGAATTTTGGGAATGGACGAAAGCGCTGCTGATCGCGGTCGGGCTTGCTGCCCTGATCCGGTATTTTATATTTGCGCCGATTGTGGTCGACGGTCTTTCGATGATGCCGACACTTGAAAGCGGGGATCGGATGATTGTGAATAAACTTGGTGATCCGGACCGTTTCGACATTGTCGTATTTCATGCGCCCGAACAGAAAGATTACATAAAACGAGTCATAGGTCTTCCGGGAGACACCATTGAGTATAAAAATGACGTTTTATACGTGAATGGGAAAGCTATAGAAGAACCGTATTTGGATGAATATAAGAGCGAAGTAACCGACGGTCCATTGACCCCTGACTTTACGTTAGCTGAAATTACCGGCCAGGAAACCGTGCCGGAAGGCGAGATTTTTGTGATGGGCGACAATCGCCGTTTCAGTAAAGACAGCCGCCATATCGGTACTGTTAAAATTGATGAGATTGTCGGTGAAACCAGACTTGTTTACTGGCCGTTTGACCAAATTCATCTTGTAGAATAAACGGACTCGAAAGGAATGTGTACGCTTGACAATACAATGGTTTCCAGGCCATATGGCCAAAGCAAGACGGCAGGTAACAGAGAAATTAAAACTCGTTGATATCATTTTTGAATTGGTGGATGCGCGCCTGCCTTTGTCTTCGCGCAATCCGATGATCGATGAGATTTTAAACCAGAAGCCGCGGCTTGTCATCTTAAACAAAGAGGATATGGCAGATCCGGTTATGACAAAAGAGTGGATTGCTTACTTCAAAGAAAAAGGCATTGAAGCCGTTTCGGTGAATTCGCAGGCGGGCAGCGGACTCGACAAAATTGTAAAAGCAGCTGAGAGCATTTTAAAAGAAAAATGGGATCGAATGCGCGCACGGGGAATGAAGCCGCGGGCAATAAGAGCGATGATTGTTGGTATTCCAAATGTCGGCAAGTCAACACTCATTAACCGGATTGCAAAAAAAAATATTGCCAAAACCGGTAATATGCCAGGCGTAACAAAAGCACAGCAGTGGATTAAAACGGCTAAAAACCTGGAGCTTTTGGATACGCCGGGTATTTTATGGCCAAAGTTCGAAGACCCGGAAATCGGCTACAAATTGGCCTTGACGGGTGCCATAAAAGACGCGATCTTGAATTTGCAGGATGTGGCGATCTGGGGGCTTCGTTTTTTAGAGAGCGAGTATCCGTCGCGGCTTCAAGAGCGCTATGGCTACAGAGAACTTCCGGAAGACATGGCGGTTGTTTTTGAACAAATTGGTGAACGGCGCGGCTGCCTGTCTACAGGAGGCGGCATTGATTACGACAAGGTAACGGATGTAATTATTCGTGATGTGCGTACAACGCAGTTTGGCCGCCTTACGTTTGATATTCCGCCACAAAAAGCGTGAAGGACTTCCTTCACGTTTTTTTGTGGAAAAAAAAGAAAAAAAGCCGATAATACAGATAAGGAGCCAAGAAAACATGTGCAAGGAAACGATTACCCAAATTAAACAGCAGCTCGCAGCTGTCAGCAGCTTAGAAGACAAACAGCTGGCCCGGTGGGAGAAAGATGAAAGAAGGGGCGTACAGGCAGCTGTGAAAGCGTGCAGGCGCCGTCTTCAAAAGAAAAAGGATGAACAGGAGCGCCTGAAGCAAATGATGGCGTATGAGCGGGCAGCAATGAAGCGGGGGATGCAAAGCATTGCCGGCATTGATGAAGCGGGCAGAGGGCCCCTTGCAGGCCCTGTAGTAGCTGCTGCATGTATTCTGCCGGATGGTTTTTTGCCAGAAGGATTAAATGACTCTAAAAAAATAAAAGAATCCATCCGTGATGAACTATATGCGCTGATAATAGAAAAAGCGGCAGTCGGCGTCGGTATTGTCAGCGCAGAAGAAATTGACCGAATCAATATTTACGAAGCTGCTAAAAAAGCGATGATGCTTGCAGTAGAATCACTTCCAAAGCAGCCGGATCACCTGCTTGTCGATGCGATGACGCTGCCGGCTGCCATCAGCCAGGAGGCTATTATAAAAGGGGACGCTAAAAGTGCGTCTATTGCCGCAGCGTCTATTATTGCCAAGGTAACTCGTGACCGGCTCATGAAAGAATATGCAGCCCAATTTCCCGGCTATGGATTTGAAAAGAATATGGGATATGGCACGAAAGAGCATATTGAAGGATTAAAGCAATTTGGCGTAACGCCGCAGCACCGCAAAACATTTGCGCCTGTAAAAGATATGCACACACTATAAAAAGCAGGAGGAGCATTCTATGGAAATTGGGCAGCAGGCCCTTCAAAGAGGCGTGCGGCTGCAAGAGGCGCGCAGCCCGATTGACATATTGAAAGAAGGTCATATTTTTTCTGGTAAAACCATCAAGCTTTTACCCGGACAAATGGCTGAAATCGCAGCGCTTGGCCAAAAGCTGACCGCACAGCTTGAAACACCGCTGCAAGCAGGAGAGCGCTACACGTTTCAAGTGGTTTCTTTGGATCGGGGTGTTTCACTCCGTGTACTTGCAGAAAACCCGGCAGCAAAGCTTCCAGCCGATCAAGTGTCTGTCCTGCTTGAAAAAATGGGACTGCAGCCAACGAAAGAAAACATGGCTTTTACAGCAGCAGCTCTCCAAAATGGAACAGCTCTTTCAAAATCTCTGATCCAAACCGCTTCAGGATGGCTTGGGAAGTCTGGAGCAGAAGGGATAGAAGTAGTCCGATTTATGCTGAGCCGTCATTTGCCGATAACAGAAAATGTTTTCCAGTCCCTGGCGGCTGCCCGTTCAACGGGTTCGATGACCGAAAAATTAGGTTCTTTACAGCAATTACTCGTACAAAATGGCTTTAAACAATCAGAGGCAGCCAAAGCGATTGGCCGCCTGCTTGGTGAAACAGCAGAGACATTTGCTTTTAAAGGCACAGCCAATGAAAAAGCGGTTCAGCTGGCTTCAGCGCTGCAAGGTACCGATACGCCCGAAAAAGCGGCAGCCATCCGGGTACTCGGCCAATCAATGGCTGCAAATCCTTCTTTAGCAGCCCAGCATGGAGAAGCACTGCTTGCCGGGATTGCCAGAAGCTCTGAGCCATCTTTGAACCAGAAGACGGAACTTCGCCCTGTCCAGCTGCTTAAACAAGCACTGTCCCAGCTGACTGGAAGTTCTGTGTCTGAAAAAGCAGTTACCGCTTTTAAGCAGGCTCTTTCTTTATCCCTCCCTCTTGGGCATCCCGAACGACCGGCTTTGATGCAGCAGTTGGCACAGCTCGCAGACGGGTTTGAAACGGGACAGTCCCTTTCTCAAAGAACGGCTGCATCCTTGCTTCAGCTGGCTTCTTCTGCCGCTGTATCCCTTCCTGACCAGGCCGCGGCAAGAATGGCTGTATTGATCGGTACCGATGCGCTTTCTTTTGAGGAACCGCCGGCAAGTTCGGTTCTACGTGATGCCTTCCGCTTTCTTGGAGTGGACCACGAAGCCGTTCTTGCCTCGAGAGAAAATATCCAAAACGCTCCGCAGACTGTTAAGCAGGAGCTGATCAAGCTCATGTCAGATACAATGCCGGCACCCATTAAAGAAGCTGCTGAGCAGTTGGTTGGCCGTCTTAATGCACAGCATATTTTGTCTGCCGAATCTGGCCCTGTTCAGCAGCTGGTGCTGCAGTCTCCCCTGCAATTTGGTGAATTTAAAGGCGATGTGACGATCAAGTGGGAAGGAAAGAAAAAAGCAGACGGAAAAATTGACGCTGATTTTTGCCGTGTATTGTTTTATGTGGAAATGCCGCGTTTAAAACAAACGGTCATTGACATGCAGGTGCAAAACCGGATTGTGTATTTGCACATTGCCGCGGAAATTCCGGGCCCGCTGCTGAAAAAAATAAGCAGCCCGGCTGTTGATTCGTTGAAAGAGGCCCTTGAAGCAGGCGGATACCGCTTGTCTGGCGTTTCGTTCAAGGAACCAGCGGCGCTGGAAAAGGAAAAGCCGCCGCTTGCCCGCATTATGGATGATGATCGTTATATGGGGGTGGATATACGCATATGAACCAGCCAAACCGGAGGCAGGCCGCCGCTCTTTCTTATAATCCAGACTCAGTGGGAGCACCAGTTGTAAAAGCAAAAGGGAAAGGACTCATCGCTGATCAAATTATTGCCTCTGCAAAAGAAAATAATATTCCGATACAAGAAGATCCAGGGCTTGTTGAGCTGCTGGGACAACTCGAAATAAATGAAGCGATTCCAGAAGATTTATATCAAGCGGTAGCCGAAGTATTCGCATTTGTATACCGTCTTGATCAGTCCCTTGATAAATAAACATTGTAAGCGTTTTGCGAAAAATGTCTGTTCTTGAAAAAAGAACAGATTTTTTATGTTCAAAACCTGGACATAATTCAGATTTTTCTCTACAATGAAGTCGCAGTCTGTTTTGCAAAAAGACTATGTTTTGAGACCGATAGGAGGCTGGAAGATGAATATTCATGAGTATCAAGGGAAAGAAGTTCTCAGAAGCTACGGCGTTGCCGTGCCGAATGGGAAAGTTGCGTTTTCCGTTGAAGAAGCGGTTGAAGCAGCAAAAGAACTTGGCACAGCAGTAAACGTTGTCAAAGCACAGATTCATGCGGGCGGCCGCGGAAAAGCGGGCGGCGTTAAAGTCGCAAAGAATCTCGATGAAGTACGTACATATGCACAAGAAATCCTCGGTAAAGTGTTAGTCACGCACCAGACAGGTCCTGAAGGCAAAGAAGTAAAGCGCCTTCTTATTGAAGAAGGATGCGACATTCAAAAAGAATACTATATCGGCTTAGTGCTGGACCGCGCAACGTCTCAAGTTGTTTTAATGGCATCTGAAGAAGGCGGAACAGAGATTGAAGAAGTAGCCGAAGCAACACCAGAAAAAATCTTTAAAGAGTATATTGACCCAGTAACTGGCCTTAGCGCATACCAGGCCCGCCGTATTGCGTTCAATATCAATATTCCGAAAGAACTTGTTGGACAAGCTGTTAAATTTATGATGAGCCTTTACACTGCGTTTGTAGAAAAAGACTGCTCTATTGCTGAAATTAACCCGCTTGTTGTAACAGGTGATGGAAAAGTAATGGCGCTGGATGCAAAATTGAATTTTGATTCAAATGCTCTATACCGTCATAAAGACATTTTAGAATATCGTGATCTTGAAGAAGAAGATGCAAAAGAAATCGAAGCATCAAAATATGACCTCAGCTACATTGCCCTTGATGGAAATATCGGCTGCATGGTAAACGGTGCAGGTCTTGCCATGGCAACGATGGATATTATCAAGCATTATGGCGGCGATCCGGCTAACTTCCTTGATGTTGGGGGCGGCGCAACAGCTGAAAAAGTAACAGAAGCATTTAAAATTATTTTGTCTGATGAAAATGTAAAGGGTATTTTCGTTAACATTTTCGGCGGCATTATGAAATGTGACGTTATTGCAACAGGTGTGGTAGAAGCTGCGAAGCAGGTAAGCCTGTCCGTACCACTTGTTGTGCGTTTAGAAGGTACGAATGTAGATGCCGGTAAAGCAATCTTGAACGAGTCAGGTCTTGACATCGTTTCAGCAGATTCTATGGCAGATGGCGCGCAAAAGATCGTTAGTCTCGTAAAATAATCAGGATGTTGACAATAGAAAGGCAGGTATAGGCATGAGTGTATTCATTAATAAAGATACAAAGGTAATTGTTCAGGGCATCACGGGCTCTACTGCCCTTTTCCATACAAAACAAATGCTTGAATATGGAACGAAAATTGTTGGCGGTGTTACTCCTGGTAAGGGCGGCACTGAAGTAGAAGGCGTACCGGTATTTAATACGCTTCAAGAAGCCGTGCAGGCAACAGGTGCCAACGCGTCTGTTATTTACGTACCGGCTCCATTCGCAGCAGATGCGATTTTGGAAGCGGTTGACGCAAATCTTGACCTTGCTATTTGTATTACAGAACATATCCCAGTACTCGACATGGTAAAAGTAAAACGTTATATGCAAGGTAAGAAAACGCGCCTTGTTGGGCCAAACTGCCCAGGTGTTATCACACCGGATGAGTGCAAAATCGGTATCATGCCAGGGTATATCCATACAAAAGGCCATGTTGGTGTTGTATCACGCTCCGGCACACTTACGTACGAAGCTGTACACCAGTTAACACAAGCAGGAATCGGCCAGTCTACAGCTGTTGGTATCGGCGGTGACCCGGTGAACGGAACAGACTTTATTGATGTCTTAAAAGCATTCAATGAAGATCCGGAAACAAAAGCCGTTATCATGATTGGTGAAATCGGCGGTACAGCAGAAGAAGAAGCAGCCGAGTGGGTAAAAGCCAACATGACGAAACCAGTTGTCGGCTTTATCGGCGGACGTACAGCGCCTCCAGGAAAGCGTATGGGCCATGCTGGTGCGATTATTTCAGGTGGTAAAGGAACAGCTGACGAAAAAATCCGTGTTATGAACGAATGCGGCATTCAAGTAGCGGAAACTCCGTCTGTTATGGGTGAAACATTAATTAAAGTTCTTGAGCAGCAAGGACTTTTAGAAGAATGCAAAACACATTAATCGAAAACGAAGACGCCTGAGTTACTCAGGCGTCTCTCTTTGCATGTATTAAGGGAGGGAAATGCGTTGCACCATACAACTAAGCATCTTTTAAAACTGCAGTACTGTCCAGGTATCAGCTGGAAAGACCAATATGTATTATTAAAAAATGATCCTTATTTAAGCCATCTTCCCCGCATGACAGCCGCAGAATTTGCTGCCGCCACAAACCGTTCGATTGGACAAGCAGAAACCATTTTAAGCGGGTTTCATTCTCTTTCCTATCATCATCTTTATTCTTCTTTATTGGAGTCCTCTACAACCTTTATTCCCATTTTTGACCCGCAATATCCTGAACCATTAAAAATGCTCCCACAGCCTCCATGGGGCTTATTTGCTATGGGAGAAACGGCCCTTATGAGCAGCCGGAATATGCTTGCTGTTGTGGGGGCCCGTGATGGAAATGAATACGGAAAACAAGTACTGCAAATGCTGGTCCCTGCTTTAGTCAAAAGAAATATTGCAATCGTCAGCGGGCTTGCTAAAGGAATCGACGCTTTTTCACATGAAGCTGCCCTTCGGGCAGGCGGCAAAACGATTGCGGTTATTGCGGGCGGATTTAGTCATTTCTACCCAAAAGAAAACAAACCATTAGCACATCGCATTTCCAGGCAAGGTCTTATTTTGTCTGAATACGCACCGAACCGAAAGCCGGAGAAATGGCAATTTCCAGCTCGAAATCGGATCATCAGTGGATTATCAAAGGGTGTGTTAGTCGTACAAGCAGCTAAAAAAAGCGGTTCACTTATCACTGCTTCTTTTGCACTTGAACAAGGCATTGACGTATTTGCAGTACCAGGACCAATTACTCATCCGCTTTCGGAAGGTGTGCATGCTCTAATTGCGGATGGAGCCAAAATTGTTCATGGTGCTGACGATATTTTATCGGAATGGAGGCAGGAATAAAAAAACTTTTCGCGAAAACAGTTGCAATTCAGGTTTATATCATATAAATTTTGCAACAGAATGATTTTTACAAACCATGTCCTGTTTTGTAATAAATAGAGAATGAAAATGAATAGCACAAATAAAGAAACGTTTGACAAACAAACCATAACCGCATAATAATATGTCTAATTATTCATTTTACCTCTCGGGGAGGCTTTATCTTATGTCAGATTATTTAGTAATAGTAGAGTCCCCGGCGAAAGCGAAGACAATTGAACGCTATCTCGGGAAAAAATACAAGGTGCGCGCATCCATGGGGCATGTTCGGGATTTGCCGAAAAGCCAAATGGGCGTAGACATAGAACATAATTATGATCCAAAATACATTACGATCCGCGGCAAAGGCCCGGTTTTAAAAGAACTAAAAACAGCTGCCAAAAGAGCGAAAAAAATCTACCTCGCGGCTGACCCGGATCGCGAAGGAGAAGCGATTGCCTGGCATTTGGCGCATTCACTAAACATTGATACTGCCTCTGACTGCCGGGTCGTATTTAACGAGATTACCAAAGACGCGATCAAGGAATCTTTTAAGCACCCGCGGCCAATTAATATGGATTTGGTGGATGCCCAGCAGGCACGGCGGATTCTTGACCGGCTTGTCGGCTATAATATCAGTCCGTTATTGTGGAAAAAAGTAAAAAAGGGCCTGAGTGCTGGACGTGTTCAATCAGTGGCTCTTCGCCTTGTGATTGATCGTGAAAATGAAATTAAAATATTTGTACCAGAAGAATATTGGACCATTGAAGCAGAATTTACAAAAGGAACGGATACATTCAATGCTTCTTTTTACGGGTTAAATGGCAAAAAAGAAAAGCTTTCATCAGAAGCCGATGTAAAAAAAGTGCTGGCTGCGATTGAAGGGAATCAGTTTTCGATTCAAACCGTTACAAAAAAAGAACGCCGGCGTAATCCAGCTGCTGCGTTTACCACTTCTTCGCTGCAGCAGGAAGCGGCACGCAAATTAAATTTTCGAGCGAAAAAAACAATGATGCTCGCCCAGCAATTGTATGAAGGAATCGACCTTGGCAAGGAAGGCACGGTGGGTTTGATCACGTATATGAGAACGGATTCAACACGCGTCTCGGAAGTAGCGCAGTCGGAAAGCCTGGAGTACATCACTGCTCATTATGGAAAAGAATATGTGAAAGAGCAGGGGCAAAAAAGCGAATCAAAGAAAAAAGGTGCCCAGGATGCCCATGAAGCGATTCGTCCGACCAGCACGATGCGTGAGCCGTCCGCACTGAAAGATTTTCTTTCGCGGGATCAGCATCGCCTTTATAAGCTCATATGGGAGAGATTTATCGCGAGTCAAATGGCCGCAGCTGTAATGGATACCGTCAGCACAGATATTGTAAACGGTGATGTGATGTTCCGGGCAACGGGGTCAAAAGTAAAGTTTCCTGGCTTTATGAAAGTATATGTAGAAGGTACGGATGACACAAAAGAAGAAAAAGAAAACTTTCTGCCAAATCTCGAAAAAGGGGATACGGTGCAATCAAAGGAAATTGATCCAAAGCAGCACTTTACTCAGCCGCCGCCCCGTTATACAGAAGCCCGTCTTGTTAAAACGCTGGAAGAGCTCGGCATTGGGCGTCCGTCCACGTATGCACCTACTCTTGACACGATTCAAAAACGCGGATACGTGGCACTGGATAATAAGCGTTTTGTTCCGACAGAACTGGGAACGATCGTCCACGAATTGATGGCCGAGTTTTTTGCGGATATTATCGATGTGGAATTTACGGTGAAAATGGAACGTGACCTTGATAATGTAGAAGAAGGCATTAAAAAATGGGCAGCCGTTATTGATGAGTTCTACAAGGGCTTTGAAGGCCATCTGGAAAAAGCAGAAAAAGAAATGGAACAGGTTGAAATAAAGGATGAGCCTGCTGGTGAGGATTGTGAAAAATGCGGCCATGAAATGGTCTTTAAAATGGGCCGCTTCGGGAAGTTTATGGCATGCAGTAACTTCCCGGACTGCCGAAATACAAAAGCCATTGTAAAAGAAATCGGTGTGAAATGCCCTAAGTGTGCAGAAGGTAATATAATAGAAAGAAAAAGTAAAAAACGGCGTATTTTTTATGGCTGTGACCAATTCCCTGGATGCGATTTTCTATCGTGGGATAAGCCAATTGAGCGCCCATGTCCGAAATGCGGAAAACTGCTCGTTGAGAAAAAGCTGAAAAAAGGCGTGCAGATTCAATGCACAGAATGTGATTATAAGGAACAGCCGCAGTCTTAAAGTGGTGAAAGCCGCCTTGTTTGGAGCAAAACAAGGCGGCTTTTTGCATGGACAACAACATTTTGCTTTTTTTCTACAAGCAGGTAGTGTACAATGCTTAATGGACATACGGGTACGTACCTTTAAAGCAGGGGGAAACAACGATGAATCAACCAATTAACGTAATCGGAGCGGGACTTGCGGGCAGCGAAGCCGCCTTTCAAATAGCAGAACGGGGCTTGCAGGTCCGCTTATACGAAATGCGCCCGGTTAAACAAACACCAGCGCATCATACAGATAAATTTGCCGAGCTTGTGTGCAGCAATTCATTGCGGGCAAACGGGCTGACAAATGCGGTTGGCGTGTTAAAAGAAGAAATGCGCCGTTTAAATTCAGTGATTATCAGTTCAGCAGATGCATGTGCGGTTCCGGCGGGCGGTGCACTGGCTGTAGACCGGCATGAATTTGCGGGACACGTAACAGAGCGGGTGAAAAATCATCCGAATGTAACCGTGATTAATGAAGAAGTAACGGAAATTCCAGAAGGGATTACCATTATTGCAACAGGTCCTCTGACAACGAGCGGATTAGCTGAAAAAATAAAAGAGCTTACAGGGGAAGAATATTTATACTTTTATGACGCGGCAGCACCGATTGTTGAAAAAGACAGTATTGATATGAATATTGTGTATTTAAAATCCCGCTATGACAAAGGGGAAGCGGCTTATTTAAACTGCCCGATGAATGAAGAAGAGTTTGACCGTTTTTACGAAGCATTGATCGCGGCCGAAACGGTGCCGTTAAAAGAATTTGAAAAAGAAATTTTCTTTGAAGGCTGTATGCCGATTGAAGTTATGGCCAGCCGGGGCAAGAAAACCATGCTGTTTGGCCCGATGAAGCCGGTCGGACTGGAAGATCCACGTACAGGAAAGCGCCCATACGCAGTAGTGCAGCTTCGCCAGGATAACGCAGCCGGAACACTTTACAACATTGTTGGTTTTCAAACCCACTTGAAATGGGGGCCGCAAAAAGAAGTGCTTCAGCTTATTCCGGGACTTCAAAATGTTGAAATTGTTCGTTACGGAGTAATGCACCGCAATACGTTTATTAATTCACCAAAAGCGCTGCTGCCAACTTATCAGCTAAAAAGCCGTCCAACACTTTTCTTTGCCGGACAAATGACTGGCGTAGAAGGATATGTAGAGTCAGCGGCAAGCGGCTTAATGGCAGGAATTAATGCTGCAAGGCTGGCACTTGGACAGGATCCGGTAACCGCACCGCAGGAAACAGCTATTGGCGGCATGGCACACTATATTACGCATACATCCCCGGATAATTTTCAGCCGATGAATGCCAACTTTGGGTTGTTCCCGGCGTTGCCAGAGAAAATTAAAGGCAAAAAAGAACGGTACAAAGCGCTCGCTGGGCGGGCTTTAGAAACAATTCAAACTTTTTCGAAAAGTTTGTAAATTTCTTGCGAAGGGCTGCTGACATATGCTATTATGTAGTAGCCCTTTTGTGAGGTGGGAAAATGTCTAAACTTTTCAAAAATTATACAAACTCTTATTTTGCTTACCTGCAAATTGAAAAAAACAGCTCTGTTCATACGGTAAAGAATTATCGTGATGATCTGGAGCACTTTTTTATGTTCATGAATGAACAGCTTATTACAGAATTAACAGATGTAACGCATCAAACAGCGCGCTTATATTTAACCTTGCTTCATGAGAAAAAAATGGCGCGGGCGTCTGTTTCACGAAAAATATCGGCCCTTCGCGGGTTTTATCGTTTTTTAATGAGGGAAAATGTCGTAACGGAAAATCCGTTTTTGCTTGTGCATCGGCCGAAAGGAACAAAGAAGCTCCCGTCTTTTTTTTATGAAGAGGAAATGAGGGAGCTATTTGAAGCGGCAGAAGGGACAGATCCCCTGTCTATCCGAAATCGGGCGCTGCTTGAAATCCTCTACGGGACGGGTATTCGTGTCAGTGAGTGTGCGGCGATTGAGCTGCCCGATTTGGATGCGCGCCTCGGTGTTCTTCTCGTCCATGGAAAAGGCGGGAAAGAAAGGTACGTGCCATACGGCAGTTTTGCAGCAGAGGCTGTGGAACATTACAATCAAAACAGCCGGCCCCTTTTAATGAAGAAAAATGAACATAGTAAATTGTTTGTGAACTTCAGGGGTGCGCCAATCACGACTGGCGGAATCCGCCATATTTTAAATGATTTAATTCAAAAAGCTTCGTTATCAGGGAAAATTCATCCGCATATGCTAAGGCATACGTTCGCAACGCATATGTTAAATAACGGCGCGGATATGAGAACGGTACAGGAGCTGCTTGGGCATGCCAGCCTTTCGTCTACCCAAATGTACACACATATTACGAAAGAACACCTGCAGCATACATACCGCAATCATCATCCACGTGCATAAAGGAGAGAGAAGAAGTGGGAGAATTTCATGCAACAACGATATTTGCTGTTAAGCACAATGGATCTTCAGCGATGGCTGGAGATGGACAAGTAACGTTTGGCAACGCGGTTGTAATGAAGCACACGGCTAAAAAAGTACGTCGCCTTTTTAATGGAAAAGTCGTCGCTGGCTTTGCCGGATCAGTTGCGGATGCGTTTACGTTATTTGAGCTTTTTGAAAAAAAACTGAATGAATACAGCGGCAATCTGCAGCGGGCAGCTGTCGAGCTTGCCAAGGAGTGGCGTACTGATAAAATGCTTCGCCGTCTGGAAGCCATGCTGATCGTGATGGATAAAGACAATTTACTCCTTGTATCGGGTACAGGCGAAGTCATTGAACCGGATGACGGCATTTTAGCGATTGGATCGGGCGGGAATTATGCTTTGTCAGCAGGACGGGCACTCAAGCAATATGCTGTAGGGCTGACTGCGGCGGAAATTGCAGAAGCCGCCTTGAAAACGGCAGCAGATATATGTGTATACACGAACCATAATATTATTGTGGAAGAACTGTAGTGAGGAGTGAAAAAATGAAGCCAAATACGATGAATATGACACCGCGCCAAATTGTCGAGCGTCTTGATCAATATATTGTAGGACAAAAAGAAGCGAAAAAGTCTGTCGCTGTTGCGCTTCGTAACCGGTACCGCAGAAGTTTGCTTGATGAAGCGATTCGTGATGAAGTCGTGCCGAAAAATATACTCATGATTGGGCCGACTGGGGTGGGGAAAACAGAAATTGCCCGTCGTATGGCCAAGCTTGCAGGTGCGCCATTTATTAAAGTGGAAGCCACAAAGTTTACCGAAGTGGGCTACGTCGGCAGGGATGTTGAATCAATGGTGCGGGATTTGGCTGAAACGGCCGTCCGGCTCGTCAAAGAAGAAAAGATGAACGAAGTAAAGGAACCGGCCAAAGAAGCGGCAAACCGCCGTCTTGTCGAGCTGCTTGTTCCATCACGCAAAAAAAGCACATCGGTTAAAAATCCGTTTGAAATGCTGTTTGGAGGACAGAACAGCCAGCAGGAAGAACCAGATGATTCAACTGAAGATATGTCTATTTTTGAAAAACGCCGTGCAGTTGAGCAAAAGCTTGCAGCCGGAGAACTTGAAAATGAAACCATTACGGTGGAAGTGGAAGAGCAGCCGCCTTCTATGTTTGATTTGTTTCAAGGCTCCGGAATGGAGCAAATGGGGATGAATATGCAGGATGCTCTTGGCGGACTGATGCCGAAAAAAAAGAAAAAGAAAAAGCTTGCTGTGAAAGACGCCCGCTCTGTACTGGAACAGGAAGAAGCCCAAAAGCTGATTGATATGGATGAGGTTACACAGGAAGCAGTTAGACGTGCCGAACAAACCGGGATTATATTCATTGATGAAGTGGATAAAATAGCGGTAAAAGGCGGTGCATCTTCAGGAGCCAATGTTTCACGCGAAGGAGTTCAGCGCGACATTCTGCCAATTGTAGAAGGGTCAACCATTGTGACGAAATACGGGACGGTTAAAACAGACTATATTCTATTTATTGCAGCAGGCGCCTTTCACATGTCTAAGCCGTCTGATTTAATCCCAGAGCTGCAAGGGCGCTTCCCGATCCGGGTTGAATTAGAGAAGCTGTCAACAGACGATTTTGTTCGAATTTTAGTAGAGCCGGATAATGCGCTTCTTAAGCAGTATAAAGCATTGCTTGAAACAGAAGGCATCCATGTTGAATTTACAGATGAAGCTGTTCAGCGCCTGGCCGAAATTGCTTTTCATGTGAACAGTGAAACAGACAATATCGGTGCCCGCCGTCTGCATACAATCATGGAAAAGCTGCTTGAAGATTTATCTTTTGAAGCACCAGACATTACGATGGAAAAAATCACAATCACACCGCAATACGTAGATGAGAAATTATCTGCTATTTCACAGAACAAAGATTTAAGCGAATTTATTTTATAATCAATCGGAGGAACTGCATCATGAATCTTTTAGAGAAAACAAGAAAAATTAATCAAATGCTGCAAAACGCGGCAGGTAAAACGGTGAACTTTAAAGAAATGGCTGAATCCCTTTCTGAAGTAATTGAAGCGAATATTTTTGTCGTGAGCCGCCGCGGAAAACTGCTTGGCTTTGGCGTAAACCAGCAAATTGAAAACGAGCGAATGAAACAAATGCTCGTTGAACGCCAATTTCCAGAGCAATACACAAAAAGCCTGTTTAATTTAACTGAAACATCATCCAACTTAGATGTAAACAGTGAATACACCGCTTTTCCAGTGGAAAACAAGGAGCTGTTTCAAAACGGCTTAACAACGATTGTACCGATCGTAGGTGCTGGTGAGCGTCTTGGTACACTTGTACTGGCTCGATTAGAAGAACAATTCCATGATGATGATTTGATTTTAGCGGAGTACGGAGCAACAGTCGTTGGAATGGAAATTCTTCGTGAAAAAGCGGAAGAAATGCAGGAAGAAGCCCGCAGTAAAGCGGTAGTGCAAATGGCCATCAGCTCTCTTTCCTACAGCGAGCTGGAAGCAATCGAGCACATTTTCGAAGAATTAGATGGGAAAGAAGGACTGCTGGTTGCGTCTAAAATTGCAGACCGTGTGGGCATTACCCGCTCTGTTATTGTAAACGCGCTTCGTAAGCTTGAAAGTGCCGGGGTGATCGAATCACGTTCGCTTGGTATGAAAGGCACATATATCAAAGTCCTAAACAATAAATTCTTGATGGAATTGGAAAAACTGAAATCAAATTAACAGAAAACACCTGCAGTAACAAATACTGCAGGTGTTTTTTTGTCGATTTTTTTATGATAATAATACCAAAAATGTTTAAGTATGAGAGTATTATGTCAATTTATTCTTTAGTTATAGGAAATATGAAATTTTTTTGTTATTTTTGTTAAGTAGGTGTCGAAAAATGTCTTTTATGTTATATTTCTTTAAGTGTATAATTTATTAACAAAATAACTAAAGAATTCAAGGTACTGGAGTGGTTAAATTGAACCTGTTTTCAAATTCAATCACTTCTTTAGAACGAGGTTTGGATTACGCGGCTTTAAAGCAAAAAACGATTGCTGATAATATTGCCAATGTCGATACACCAAACTATAAGGCTAAAGAGGTAAACTTCAAGGAAATATTGGAAAATAATCAAAATGATTTTAAAAATAACCGAACGGATCAGCGTCATTTTCATTTTTCCGCTCAATCACCAAACCATGTCATTATGACTGCACGAAATATGTCCTACAACGAAAATGGAAATAGTGTAGATTTAGATGCCGAAATGTCCAAAATGGCAGAAAATCAAATTTATTATAATGCACTGACAGACCGGCTTAGTTCAAAGTATGCTTCTCTGACAAATATCATAAAAGGAGGCAGATAAATATGTTTAACGGAATGAACATTACGGCATCTGCCCTGACTGCACAGCGTCTGCGTATGGATGTTATTTCTTCTAATATGGCAAATGCTGAATCTACCCGGGCAAAGCTCGTGGATGGAGAATGGCAGCCTTATCAGCGTAAATCCGTTGTGCTGCAGCCGAAAGGAAATTCGTTTTCAAGCTTTTTGCAGATGGCGTCAAACCGCCAGGAAGCAGGAAACGGTGTAAAAGTGACTAAAATCATTGAAGATACAGAAACACCTAATAAAATGGTTTATGACCCAGAACATCCTGATGCGAATGAAGAGGGCTATGTAAGCATGCCAAATGTAGACCCTTTACGGGAAATGGTTGATTTAATGAGTACAACCCGCTCTTATGAGGCGAATGTAACGGTTTTCAATGCTTCGAAGGCTATGATGACTAAAGCGCTTGAAATTGGGAAATAAGGAAATAAGGAGATGATTTAAATGGCGATTGAAGCATTAAATGCGGTTTCTACACCTGCGATCGAAACATCTGCTTTAAAAAAAGCAGCTACACCCTATGAATCTCAGCAAAAATTCGCGGATTTTTTAAAAGATTCGTTGAATACTGTCATGAAAACGGAAGCGGAGTCAAACTCGCTGACGGCAAAAATGATCAATGGTGAAAATGTCGATATCCATCAAGTGATGTCAGCCGCTCAAAAATCAGGCATCACCATGCAGTTAACATTGGAAGTCCGTAATAAAGCTGTAGAAGCTTATCAGGAAATGATGCGGATGCAGATGTAATAGATCATGACCGAATGAAGTGACCGGGGGATTGTAATGAACGAAAATATAAAACAACAGCTTGCAAGAATAAAAGAATATTGGAACAGCCGGTCAAAAAAACAAAAAGTGATTGGAATATCATCCTTTGCTCTTTTTGTTATTGCGTTGTCACTAATCGTTTTTTTGACTAACAGAACGACAATGGTTCCTCTTTACAGCGAGCTTGCTCCTTCAGAGATTGGTGCTGTAAAAGAAAATCTCGACGGGCGGGGTATTCCGTACGAAGTGACTGAAGGAGGAACCAGTATCCTTGTGCCGGAAGAATCGGTCGATACGCTTAAAGTGGATCTAGCCGCTGAAGGCCTTCCGCAGTCCGGTACGATCGATTACAGCTTTTTCAGCGAAAATGCCGGGTTCGGAATGACGGACAATGAATTTAATGTTCTTAAGCTTGATGCGATGCAAACCGAGCTTAGCAATCTTATTTCTGAGATTGATGGAGTAAAAGATGCGAAGGTTATGATTAACCTGCCGCAGCAGCAAATTTTCGTTACCGATGAAGCAGAAAAAGCATCTGCTTCGGTTGTGCTGAATACGGAACCAGGCTATCAATTTGATGAAAAACAAATTAAGTCCCTCTATCACTTAGTATCCAAAAGTGTCCCGAACCTTCCTGTCGAAAATATTGCCATTATGAATCAAAATTTTGAATACTACGACCTTGCGAGTGCAGGAAGCGGTTCGGGCGATTCATTCGAACAGCAGCTGGCTGTGAAAAAACAAGTGGAACGCGATGTACAGCGGCAGGTACAAAGTATGCTTGGCACACTGATGGGCGCGGACAAGGTGGTTGCAACAGTTACAGCCGATATTGACTTTACCCAGGAGAATCGAGAAGAAAACCTGATAGAGCCGGTTGACGAAGAAAACATGGAAGGTATCCAAATCAGTGCTCAAAGAATTACCGAAACCTATTCAGGGGATGCAGCAGGAGCAGGAGGCGTTCCGCAGGCAGAAGAAGAAGGAGACACAGCCACTTCTTACCTTGAGGGAGCAACAGGTACAGGTGATTACGAGCGGACAGAGGAAACGGTCAATAACGAAGTAAACCGGATTCGCCGGGAAATCAAAGAAAGTCCTTATAAGATCCGGGACTTAGGTATCCAGGTTATGGTAGAGCCGCCAACGCCGAATGATCCAAACTCCATGCCTGACCAAAGCGTGGAAGAAATCCAGCAGCTGCTCGGCAACATTGTCAGAACGTCTATTGATGAAAGCTATAATACTGATTTAACAGACCAGGCACTTGAAGATAAAATTACGGTTTCAGTTCAGGAATTAAATGGGAAAGTTACATTTGAGGAAGAAGAAACATCCTCTGTTCCATGGTGGGTATATCTCATTGGGGCTATTCTTCTTGTCATTATTGGTGTGCTCGTCTTCATGATGGTAAGAAGACGCCGTGAGGAAGAAGAAGAATTCGAGGAAGAATTAGAAGAAGAGATTGAAGCACTGTTGACTGAAACAGAGAGCAGCACAAGACGGAAACAGTTAGAAAAAATGGCGAAAGAAAAACCAGAAGAGTTTGCAAAACTGCTTCGTACTTGGCTGTCTGAGGAATAGGAGGGCAATATGGCGATACGTGAGAAGAAACTGACCGGAAAACAAAAAGCCGCAATCCTGCTTATTTCTCTTGGACCGGATTACTCGGCTTCTGTTTACAAACATTTATCAGAAGAAGAAATTGAACGGCTAACACTGGAAATTTCGGGTGTGAAAAAAGTAGATACCGAGATTAAAGAAGAAGTGTTTGAAGAATTTCATAATATTGCATTGGCGCAGGATTATATTTCCCAGGGTGGGATCGGTTATGCCAAAACTGTTCTTGAAAAAGCGCTCGGTGCTGACCAGGCGCAAAATATTATTAACCGTTTAACATCGTCCCTGCAGGTTCGGCCGTTTGATTTTGCTCGCCGGGCAGACCCGGGACAAATATTAAACTTTATTCAAAATGAGCACCCGCAGACGATTGCTTTGATTCTTTCTTATTTGGATCCGCAGCAGGCAGGGCAGATTTTATCGGAGCTGCCGCAGGAAGTTCAAGCGGATATCGCAAAAAGAATTGCCATTATGGACAGCACGTCTCCAGAAATTATCAATGAAGTTGAAGCGATTTTAGAACGGAAATTGAGCTCAACGGTAACGCAGGATTATACACAGACAGGCGGAGTGGAAGCGGTCGTTGAAGTGCTGAATGGTGTAGACCGCTCAACGGAAAAAACGATTTTGGATGCACTTGAAATACAAGATCCTGAATTGGCAGAAGAAATTAAAAAGCGCATGTTTGTGTTTGAAGATATTGTTACACTGGATAACCGCTCTATTCAGCGTGTTATTCGCGACTGTGAAAATGAAGACTTGCTGCTTTCTCTTAAAGTTTCAAGCGAGGAAGTGCGTGAAGTGGTTTTCCGTAATATGTCTCAGCGAATGGTGGAGACGTTTAAAGAAGAAATGGAATATATGGGCCCTGTCCGGCTTCGTGATGTGGAAGAAGCGCAGTCACGAATTGTTGCGACGATTCGCCGTCTAGAGGAAACGGGAGAAATTATCATTGCTCGTGGCGGAGGAGATGATATTATTGTCTAATTTTGAACGGTATGAGTGGCCGATAGAACAAGAAGCGAGTACACGAATCATTGGCATAAAGCCTATTTACACACGCAATGAACAAAAAGAAGCAGTTGCACCGGATTTTTCTCATGAACGATCACAAGTGTTAGAAGAAGCAAACCGCCAGGCACAAAGAATTTTAGAAGAGGCTGAAACGAAGCGGCAGCGGATCGAACAAGAATCTGCCGCCTGGCAGCAAAATTGGGTGCAGGAAAAAGAACGCCTGCAAAAAGAAGCCTATGACCAGGCGTTTCAGCAGGGAGCAGAACAAGGAAGAGCAGCCGGATACAATGAGATGAAAGAGCTGATTGAAGAAGCACATTCTATCGTGGCATCTTCGAAAATTGAATACGAAAAAAATGTTGAGCGGTCAGAACGTACCATCATAGAGCTTGCTGTTATCTGCGCAGAAAAAATTCTGCGTACAGAGCTCGATCAAAACGAAGATGCTTTTATGAGTATCATTCGTTCAGCATTAAAAGAAACAAAAAACCAAAAAGAAATTCAAATTCATGTTCATCCAGGAAAATATGAATTGGTCATTTCACAAAAAGATGAAATAGAAGCTCTATTCCCAAATGAAATCAACTGCTATATTTTTCCGAATGAAGAAGCAGGGGAAAACGCCTGCTTTATTGAAACATCCAATGGCCGAATTGATGCCGGCGTTGATACACAGCTGCACCAGCTGCGTAAAACGCTGCTTCAATTGCTGGAGAGTGAATAAGAGATGAAAGCACAGGACTTAAAGCATGTGATCCCGACTCTTGATTCATTTAAAAGATATGGACGGGTAAAAAGGGTTGTCGGCTTAATGATTGAATCACAAGGTCCAGAAAGCTCTATTGGTGATATTTGTTTGATCCATTCGAAAGACAATAAACGGACCATTATGGCCGAGGTAACCGGGTTTCGGGATGAAATGATGATCTTAATGCCATACCGGAATATAAACGAAATTTCACCGGGCAGCCTTGTAGAATCACTCGGTCACCCTCTTCAAGTAAAATCAGGACCGGCTTTGATCGGTAAAATTATTGATTCGCTTGGAGAACCTTTTGACGATTCTGTGCTGCCGCGGACGTTGACGCCGATTGAAACAGAATCAGATCCGCCAAATCCGATGACAAGACCGCCAATACGGGAAAAGCTTGAAGTCGGTGTACGGGCTATTGATGGGATGCTGACAGTAGGGAAAGGCCAGCGGGTCGGTATTTTTGCAGGAAGCGGTGTTGGGAAAAGCACACTGCTTGGCATGATTGCCCGCAATACAAAAGCAGATTTAAACGTCATTGCTTTGATTGGGGAGCGCGGCCGTGAAGTGCGTGAATTTATTGAACGGGACCTTGGCCCCGAAGGAATGAAAAAGTCGATTGTAGTCGCCGCCACTTCAGACCAGCCGGCACTGATGCGTATTAAAGGAGCATTTACCGCTACAGCCATTGCTGAGTACTTTCGGGATAAAGGGCTGAATGTCATGCTTATGATGGATTCAGTCACGCGGGTTGCCATGGCACAGCGTGAAATCGGGCTGGCCGTTGGAGAGCCTCCTGCCACCAAAGGATACACGCCATCCGTTTTTGCAATTATGCCAAAGTTGTTGGAACGCACAGGAACAAACGAACATGGAACGATTACTGCTTTTTATACCGTGCTCGTAGATGGTGATGACATGAATGAACCGATTGCAGATGCCGTGCGGGGAATATTGGATGGACACATTGTGTTAGACCGTGAACTCGCGAACAAGGGGCAGTACCCAGCTATAAACGTATTAAAAAGTGTCAGCCGTCTTATGCCCCATATCGTCAGCCGAAGCCATTATGATGCGGCAGTAGCAGTAAGGGATTCGTTAAATACGTATTTAAACTCTGAAGATTTGATTAACATCGGTGCATATAAAAGAGGGTCATCCGCTGAGATTGATAGAGCCATTCAAAACTATCAGCCGATTCTCTCGTTTTTAAAACAGCGGACGGATGAGCAGGCCGGACTGGATGAAACAGAAGCCGGTTTAGTTCATCTAGCCCAAGGAAGGGACAGTTAATGCATGTCATTTAATTATAAATTCGAGAAAATTATGCAGCTTCGTGAACGTGAAAAAGAGGAGTCTGAGAACGTATTCAGAGAAGCACAGGGCCAATTTGAAACGGAAGCAAACAAACTGTATGAGCTGTTAAAGAAAAAAGAAGATTTAATCGCCGTGCAGGAACAAAAAATGAAATCCGGTTTTTCTGTACTCGATATTCAGCACTATCAGCAGTTTATCTCGAATTTGGAAAAATTAATTGATCAGCAGCAGCGAGTGGTTGTAACAGCACGCGGCCGGATGCAGTGGTGTGAACAGCAGCTAAAGGAAAAAAATATAGAAGTAAAAAAATACAGCAAAATCCGAGCGAATGAATTAACGCATTATCGCAAATGGGCAGCTTCAGAAGAAGCAAAGCAAATGGACGAGCTTTCATCCATTCAGTTTATGAACCGAAAGATCAGGTGATGAACACATGGCAGGAAAAAAGAAAAAAAAAGTTCCGGCTGATATGGAGGAAAAAAACAGTTACAACCCTTTTCAATGGCTGCTGTTTATCGTTGTTATTCCCTTGTTGTTTGCACTGACTGTTGGTTTGGTTGTCATGACGATTGCCGGCGTAAACGTATTTGAAAAAACAAAGGAAGTAGCAGCGAATATTCCTTATGTATCAGAATGGACTGGAGCAACCGAACAAGACGGTAAAACAGACAGCGAAAAAGTAGTAGAGCTGCAGGCGGAAATCAAAAACAAACAAGCAAAGATTGATCAGCTGTCGGATGATCTTGAAAGCTCCAAAGCGGAAATCGAAGAATTGTTAACAGAGCAGGACCGGCTGAATGCCCAGCTTAAGCAGCTTCAGAACCAGCAAACAGAAACAGCCGCAACGGAAGAAAAAAGTGTAGCGAACAATGTTGCCAAAACATATGAATCAATGGATGAAGAAAGTATTGCCGGAATTATTACGAACTTAACAAACAATGAAGCAGTCGCGATTTTGCAGGAATTAAGTGTTGAAAAACAAGCAGCGATTTTTGAAAACCTAGACGCGAAAAAAGCCGCTGAATATACAAAAATATTATCGAACGAATGAGAATTATGAAGTAAAATGTGAGATAATGCGGGAGGAAAAAAGAGGGGTGACAAATGATGCAGATTACTTTAGGGTCTAGTTCTTTACCACTATCTAATGGACCTCTGTTAAATCCAGCCGGAGCCGGCGGTACAGGAGGATTTGGCAGCCTGCTGCTTGGTTCTGTTCAACAGGCTGTTCAAAACCCGGCTGTTTTGGTTCCGTCCACAAGCACTACTTCCAACGACTTATCTGCTTTGTTGGCTTCTTTGTTCAACAGTGCTGGCGGCTCTGAGCCGGCAGAAGAACTAGTTGGAAAAAAAGCGGAGCTCTTAACACTAGCCGAAGAGCTTGTTGAAAAAGGAGAAATGCCTACGCTTCAAGAACTGGCGGTTCTACTGCAAACGGATGTGGAAACACTGCAGCATTCCCTCCAGAAGCTGATTCACGCAGTAAATGGAAGTGCAGAAGAAGCGGGTTTAGAGAACCCATTAGAGGATACGGGAAACCCGGAAACAGACGAAACGCTGTCAATTGAACAGCTAACAGCTTTAATAAGTCAGCTTAGTGAACAAGTGCCGCCTTTATTGAAAGAAGCCGATAAGCCATTCGTCGTAACAGCCATAAGGGCAGCACAGCTCATAAACTATTTTGCCCAGCATATACAAAAGCCGGAGCCTCGTTTTCAAGCATTGCAAACCGCATTGGAAAATGCAGAAGCGCTGGTAAAACAGCAGCTTAATAACGTCCTGCCACAAACAAAACAAACGGGACTGCAGAGTGCTGCTGGTCTTCAAGTCAATACCACTCCTGTAAATCAAGCGAGTTTGGAGGCAGCATTTACAAATTATAAAAGAATTCAAGGGCCAGAAAATTCGACTGAAAGCAAAGTCGCTGCTTTAAAGCCGGCTGCACAGGCTGCAGAAGCTGTGAACCCGGTGTTGCATCCGCTCTCTAAAACAGAACAGTTTGTGATGAGTGTGAAAACAACGCCGCGGCCAATGAATATGGAGCAGTTTATCCAAAAATTTGAACAAATTTTGGGCAGCTCTAACATGCTGAGAATGCCAAATGGAACAAAAATGCTGATTAAGCTTTATCCGGAGCAGCTTGGCTCTCTCCGTATTGAACTGCTTCAGCAAAACGGGGTGATGACAGCTAAAATTTTATCATCGACTCAAACAGTGAAAGAACTGCTTGAACAAAATGCCCACCAATTAAAGCATGCATTCAGCCAGCAAAACGTGACAATCGATAAATTGGACATCATAAGTTCGGAAACGAAACAGCAGCTGTTTGACCGAGGTGCCCAGCAGCAGCGCCAGCAGGAACAAAAACAGCCGGAACAGGAATCAACAGAGCAGAACGAGACTGAAATGCTCTCTACCTTTGAGGAAGCATTGCAAAACGTTACATTGGAGGTGTAATAGATGTCGAAAATTGATCCTTCGCTTTATTTGGCCAATAACCCGGCTCAAACGAAACAAACCGGCAACAGTTCGCTCGGCAAAGATGAGTTTTTAAAAATTTTAATGGCACAGCTGCAAAACCAGGATCCGCTTAATCCGATGGAAGACAAAGAGTTTATTGCGCAGATGGCCCAGTTTACATCATTGGAGCAAATGGTAAATATGACCTCAATGATTGAAAAAATGGTTCAGTCACAAACTGCTTCTCAAATGATTAATTATCAGTCATTTGTCGGCAAAGATGTAACGTGGCATAAAATGACGGACCAGACAGATGAAAATGGACAGCCGATTGTAGAAACAGGAAATGGCACGATTGCTTCTATCAAGTTTGCCGGTGAAAGCGTCCAGTTTACGTTAACAGATGGAACGGTACTTGAACCAGCGAATATTTCTGAACTAACCGGCGGGACGAGCTCGACAGGATCGACAGGATCGAGCAGCGCAGTCAGTTCGAATCCATTAGTGGAAGCGAGCTATTTAATTGGCCGCACTGTCACATGGGGCACAGAAGGTGATGGACAAAGCGCGGCTGTTCAATCCGTTTCGATGAAGGACGGACAGATTTGGCTGCAGCTTGCAAATGGTGAAAAAATCACGGCTTCTACCTTAACAAAGATCGAGTAGGCGGGTGACGAGAATGAAAGCAGTCAATCCAATAATTCATGGAGTACGCCAGCCCATCATTCCGCCAGCTAAAAAGCAGTCAGCACAAAACACTGTCTCAACATTTAATGAAACCTTTAAAACGGTCACCGCAACACCAAAAGAGCTGATCATTTCCAAGCATGCCGTGCAGCGGTTAACAGAGCGGGGGATCCATTTGAATGAAACAGAATGGAACTTGATTGGCGAGAAACTTTCCGAGGCTAAGTCTAAAGGAGTAACCGATTCACTCGTTGTACTGAAAGATGCTACGCTTGTGGCAAGTGCACAAAACCATACCATTATTACGGCGATGAACCGCGAAGAAGCAACTGCACATCTTTTTACCAATATCAATGGCGCTATTCTTATGGACACACTTTAAATTGGCTGGACCGAACAGGAGGCCAACCGTCTGCTGACCGATTGACGCGGACAAATTCGAAAGGAGAAAAGAACTTATGTTACGTTCAATGTACTCAGGAATCAGCGGAATGAAAAACTTTCAAACAAAGCTTGATGTAATCGGAAATAATATTTCAAATGTGAACACGTATGGATTTAAAAAAGGAAGAACAGTTTTTAAGGATATGGTCTCTCAATCTATTGCAGGAGCAAGTGGAGCAAATGCAGGAAAAGGCGGAACGAATCCCAAACAAGTTGGCCTTGGAGCTCAATTGTCAGCAATTGATACAATTCAAACGCAGGGTTCATTACAGACAACTGGCCGTTCACTAGATTTATCAATATCAGGAGATGGTTTTTTTCAACTAACAGACGGTACTAATACTTATTATTCAAGAGCAGGAAATTTTTATTTGGACTCTGAAGGTACTTTAGTGAATAGCGATGGCTTGGCAGTTGTCTTAGAGGGTGAGGGACTTGGGGAAAACGCCAAGGATGCTAAAAGCATCAGTATCGGGGCTGACGGAAACATTAATTATGTAAATGCTGATGGTGAGTTGGTTTCTGCGGGTGTTATTCAAATTACAAAGTTTTCTAACCCGGATGGTTTGGAAAAAGTCGGAGCTAATTTATTCAGTGAAACAACAAATTCCGGTGACGCGGAGAACATAGGAGCGCCTGGTGAAGAAGGACGTGGTTCGCTGGTAGCTGGAGCTCTTGAAATGTCTAATGTAGACCTTTCCGAAGAATTCTCAGAAATGATCGTAGCACAGCGTGGTTTCCAAGCAAATACACGTATTATTACAACATCAGATGAAATTTTACAGGAATTAATGAGCATGAAGCGTTAATTGCTTCTTTACTTTCAAATGCAGGGGAGGGACAGGGCTGGCACGTTCAGCCCTGGCATACATGATTACTGTAACAAAACTGAACGGCAAGCCGTTCTCGCTAAATGCTATTTACATAGAAACGGTGGAAAGCTTTCCGGACACCACAATTACACTAACCAATGGAAGAAAGTATGTTGTTCTCGAACCGCATGAACAGGTAAGGGCGGATATTGAATCGTTTTATGCACGCATTTCGCTTCTCGGAAAAGTAAAGGCGGAGGAGGAACAGGATGGAGAATGAACAAAAAGTGCCGAAAAATAAATTACTTACTATTATGATTGTGCTGCTGGCCGTTATCCTGCTGGCCGGCACGATCGCCGTAATTATTATTTTGCGCGCGTCAGGCGGAGAAGAAGCTCAAAAAGAGCCATCTATTGATGAAGTGCTTGAATCGTCTGTGGATATTCCTGAAATGACAACAAACCTTGCTTCGGAGGACTTTATCCGTATTTCGTTTAAAATTCAAATGGACAGCAAGGAAGCGATGGAAGAAATGACAAAGCGGGACTTTCAGGCGAAAGATATCATTATTCAAAAGTTATCGGAAATGACAGCAGATGACTTAAAAGGCGAAGCCGGAAAACAGAAACTAACGGAAACGCTAAAAACAAATTTAAATAGTATTATGCAGGAAGGGAAAGTAGAGAAAGTATACATTACTTCCTATATCATTCAGTAACGATACCTGCACTTGATCGGAGGTGAGACAATTGTCAGGAGAAATCTTGTCTCAAAATGAAATTGATGCCCTCTTGTCTGCTTTGTCAACGGGGGAAATGAATGCGGATGAGTTAAAGAAAGAAGAAGCAGAAAAGAAAGTAAAGGTATATGATTTTAAACGTGCCTTGCGGTTTTCAAAAGACCAGATTCGAAGTTTAACAAGAATGCATGATAACTTTGCCCGGATTTTGACGACATTTTTTGCGGCACAGCTTCGTACGTACGTGCAGCTTGAAGTGGTATCTGCTGATCAAATTCCTTACGGAGAGTTTATCAGCTCGATTCCAAACCGGACGATTTTAAATGTATTTGAAGTTCCGCCGCTTGAGGGACGGATCCTAATGGAAGTAAATCCGAACGTCGCTTATGCGATGCTGGACCGTCTTCTCGGCGGACGGGGTGTAAGTGTCAATAAAGTAGAAAATTTAACAGAAATTGAAACGCGGATCATGTCGAACATGTTTGATCATGCTTTTGAAAATTACCGAGAAGCATGGTCTAATGTTGTAGAAATCGATCCAATCGCTACTGATTTTGAAGTGAATCCACAATTTTTGCAAATGGTTTCTCAAAACGAAACCGTCGTAGTGATCTCGTTAAATACAACGATTGGGGAAACAACAGGCATGATCAACATTTGTATTCCGCATGTTGTCTTGGAACCTATTATTCCAAAGCTTTCTGTACACTACTGGATGCAAAATCCTGACAAAAAAGAACGCAGCCCACAGGAAGCGCAAAATTTGGACAGTCGGATCAAAAAAGCTTCCCTGCCGGTTATCGCAGAGCTTGGCCAAACGGCTATCACGATTGAAGAGTTCTTAACGATGACAGAAGGAGATGTGATCAGCTTAAATACAGTAGTTGGCGACGCACTTACGATAAAAGTAGGGAATGTACCGAAATTTTCAGCACAGCCCGGGCGTGTAAACCGCAAACTGGCTGTTCAGGTGCTTGATTATGTGAAAGGAGGGGAAGATGATGATGAGTGATGATATGCTCTCACAAGAAGAAATTGATGCATTGTTAAGAGGCGGAGACAGCGATGATACAGAAGAAAGCGCAACGCTTGAAGCCACTAAAAATGTAGAAGAATATTTAGACGCATTCGAACAAGATACGCTTGGTGAAATCGGCAATATCTCATTCGGCAGCTCAGCAACGGCTCTTTCAAGCCTGCTGAACCAAAAAGTAGAGATTACAACACCTACCGTATCAGTTGTAGAAAAAAGCCGGTTAAAAGATGAGTTTCCACATCCGTATGCGGCGATTGAGGTTCAATACACCGAAGGATTTGCCGGGGCAAATTTACTTGTAATTCATCAAAATGATGCGGCTATTATTGCCGATTTAATGCTTGGTGGAAGTGGAGCAGGCATAGCGCCTGATTTAGGAGAGCTGCAGCTAAGTGCCGTGCAGGAAGCGATGAACCAAATGATGGGTTCAGCTGCTACTTCCATGTCAACTATTTTCAATAAAAGGGTGGATATCTCCCCGCCGTCGATTTCTCTTTTAAATTTACATGAGGGAGAGGGAGAGGAGACGATTCCAGAGCAAGAGCTGCTCGTTAAAATATCGTTCCGCTTAACAGTGGGGGACCTGATTGATTCAAATATTATGCAGCTGATCCCGCTTCAATTCGGGAAGCAGCTTGTCACAGAGCTGATGAATCCAGTGCCGCAGGAAGCAGCACCGCCGCCGATTCAGCAGGCTCCGGTAACGAAACCGGCTGCTGCCCAGGCGCCACCGCCGCCTGCGGAGCTCCCGTCTATGCCGGCGAGACCATCTCAGGAACCGGTTTATATGGGCCAGAATGCAGGCAGACAAGCTTCTGAGGCAAAAGTTGAAACGGCCGTTTTTTCTTCGTTTCAGTCACCTCAGCTTGGAGATCAGGAAGCGCGCAACTTAAATATGCTGTTTGATATCCCGCTTCAGGTAACGGTCGAGCTTGGCCGTACAAACCGAAACGTGAAAGATATTTTAGAATTAACATCCGGTTCTATTATTGAACTGGATAAATTGGCTGGAGAGCCAGTTGATGTACTTGTTAACAACCGTTTGATCGCCAGAGGCGAAGTGGTTGTAATAGAAGAAAACTTCGGCGTCCGGATTACAAATATTGCAAGTCCGGCTGACCGATTAAAAAATTTAAATTAAATTAAATACAGGGGGTTTTC
Source organism: Domibacillus sp. DTU_2020_1001157_1_SI_ALB_TIR_016 (assembly GCF_032341995.1). Lineage (NCBI taxonomy): Bacteria > Bacillati > Bacillota > Bacilli > Caryophanales > Bacillaceae > Domibacillus > Domibacillus sp. DTU_2020_1001157_1_SI_ALB_TIR_016. The sequence continues at coordinate 2,267,117 of NZ_CP135439.1, read as the reverse complement.
TGATGAGTAATCGAATTTTAGTGGTGGATGACGCCGCATTTATGCGCATGATGATCAAGGACATTTTATCGAAGAATGGATATGAGGTAGTAGGCGAAGCTGAAAATGGTGCCCAGGCTGTTGAAAAATATGCTGAATTGAAACCGGATCTTGTAACGATGGATATCACAATGCCGGAAAAAGACGGGATTGCTGCCTTGAAAGAAATTAAAGCAGCAGATGCCAGCGCGAAGATTATCATGTGCTCAGCTATGGGGCAGCAGGCAATGGTTATTGATGCGATTCAAGCAGGAGCCAAGGATTTTATTGTCAAACCGTTTCAGGCTGATCGAGTGATCGAAGCTATTTCTAAAGTGCTTTCTTCTTAAGGTGTGATGGTTCATGAACTTATTTATAAAAGCGACTTTTGCGCTTTTATTAGCGTTTGTGTTGTTTTCCGGCAATGAGATCGTTGCCGGAGCAGCACTTTCCGATAAAAGTAGTGTACAAGATTGCATAAACAATCCAGATTCGTGCCAGCAGGAACAGCCGGCCGCGAACAACAGCCAGGATAATGCTGATGAAAATGTCACCGCTTCAGTCGGGGTCAGTTTTTGGGAAATTATTCGGGTGATTGCGGCACTTGCTTTTGTAGTGGCGCTTCTTTATTTTCTGCTTCGGTTTGTGAATAAAAAAAGCCGTTCTTACCAGGAAACGCATATTGTCCGGCATTTAGGCGGTACGCCGCTTGGAGGCAGCCGGTCCATTCAAGTTGTAAAAGTAGGAGATCGCGTCCTGGTTTTAGGAGTAGGAGACGATGTATCCCTTTTAAAAGAAATTGACGATCCGGCTGAGCGGGGTGACTTAATTAGCCGCTATGAAGAACAATCAGAGAAAATGATTCAGCCTGCTGAATTTGTGAGCAAGCTGAAAGAACGGCTGGGCAGACAGAGCGAAGAAAAAGAACCTGCTTCATTCAAGCAGGAATTTGAACAAAAAATGCATGAGCTCAGAAAAAAACGGGAGCAGGCTATGCGGGAATTGGCAGACAGGGAGCGGAAACAAGATGAATGAATTTATGGAAATATTTAATTCAAGCGACCCGGAAAATGTATCAACATCTGTTAAATTGCTGCTAATGTTAACCGTTTTATCCCTGGCGCCGAGTATCTTAATTCTCATGACTTGTTTTACACGAATTGTCATTGTGTTATCGTTTGTCAGGACAGCTCTCGGCACGCAGCAAATGCCGCCAACACAGGTTTTACTTGGACTTTCCCTTTTTTTAACCTTTTTTATTATGTCTCCGGTTTTACAGGAAGTGAATGAAGAAGCATTAACACCGCTTTTCAATGAAGAAATCAATCTTGAAGAAGCATACTCGCTGGCGAGCGGCCCATTTAAAGAATTTATGAGCGAGCAGACCCGTCAAAAAGATTTACAGTTGTTTTTGGATTACACTCAGGCAGAGCAGCCGAAATCGATTGACGACATTCCGCTGACAACGCTTGTGCCGGCTTTTGCACTAAGCGAAATCAAAACGGCTTTTCAAATTGGTTTTATGATTTTTATTCCGTTTCTTGTAATCGACATGATTGTGGCAAGTGTCCTTATGTCTATGGGAATGATGATGCTGCCGCCCGTTATGATTTCCCTTCCTTTTAAAATCCTGCTGTTTGTTTTAATTGATGGGTGGTATCTCGTAATAGAATCCTTGCTTCAAAGCTTTTAGGAAGGTGACAACATGAATACAGAAATGGTTCTTTCCCTGGCTGAAAAAGGGGTATATACAACTTTAATTGTGTGCGCGCCGCTTTTGCTTCTGGCACTTGGGATCGGTTTGATTGTGAGTATTTTTCAGGCAACAACGCAAATTCAGGAGCAGACGCTTGCGTTCGTGCCAAAAATTGCGGGTGTTTTAATTGGCCTGATTTTTTTTGGCCCATGGATGCTGGAGCAAATGATCACCTATACATCGGATATTTTTACTAATTTAACGAGATTTGTTGGTTAAACAAGTATGACAGAATTAATGCCAGATCCATCTCTTTTTTTGCTTGTCCTTGTTCGTATATCGGCTTTTTTTGTGACCATGCCGTTGTTTTCATATCGGACCATTCCCGCACAGCACCGGGCTGCTTTTTCGTTAGTGCTTGCCTGGACGATGTATTACACGATCGATGCCGCACCCATTGAAATCAATGGGGAATATATTTTGCTTATTTTAAAAGAAGCTATGGTAGGTCTTTTAATTGGTATGTCCGGATTTATCGTTTTATCGGCTATTCAAATTGCCGGCGGCTTTATTGATTTTCAAATGGGTTTTGCGATTGCAAATGTTATTGACCCGCAGACGGGGGTTCAAAGTCCGCTGATGGGCCAATATTTATACATGTTTTCGTTATTGATGCTACTTGCCTTAAATGGGCATCACCTTATTTTAGATGGCATTTTCTACAGCTACCAGCTCATCCCGGTCAACGAGCTCACTTTTCCATTTGGCAGTCAGGAAACGGCTCATTATATGGCGAGAACGTTCAGCAGTGTATTTGTGATCGCTTTTCAAATGTCAATGCCTGTAGTAGCCGTTTTATTTTTAACGGATGTGATGCTTGGTGTGGTAGCACGAACCGTGCCGCAGCTAAACATCTTCGTAGTGGGCTTTCCATTGAAAATTGGGGCGGCTTTTGCGGTTATGTTTATTGTAATGGGTGTGATTTTTACGCTTGTTCGTCAGTTGTTTCAAATGATGCTTCTCACTATGCGGGATTTAATGACGATTTTTGGAGGCGGATAACGTGCTTAAATTAGATTTGCAATTTTTTGCAGGTGAAAAAACAGAAAAAGCCACGCCGAAAAAAAAGCAGGATTCCCGTAAAAAAGGCCAGGTTACAAAAAGTCAGGACTTAAACACAGCGGTCAGCCTGCTCGTTCTGTTCGGTTTTTTATCGCTGTTTGCTGCTTCAATGGGCAGAAACATTTTTCATATGTTTAAACATTCGCTTCAAACTTACATGATGATGGAAGTAACGGAAGCGAACTTAAAAACGATTGTATTTGAAATTATGGAACAAGGTTTAATGATTGTCGGTCCATTTATGGCAGCGGCAGTGGCGGCGGGAGTCGTCGCCAATTATGCTCAGGTAGGATGGCTGGTTACAGGCGAGCCTATTAAACCAAAGCTTGACAAGCTGGATCCGATCAAAGGATTTAAACGAATTTTTTCGATGCGGGCGATTGTAGAGTTGTTAAAATCAATATTGAAAATTGGTTTTGTCGGTACGGCCGCTTTTGTTATTTTGTGGTCAAATATGGATGAAGTGTTGAAGCTGGCCCTAAAGCCTATTCAAGATACGCTTCCGTTTGTCGGTTCTATTACCGTGCAAATGGGTTTAGCCGCCGCCGCCGCATTACTCGTTTTAGGGGTTTTGGATTACTTTTACCAAAAGTATGATTTCGAAAAAAGCCTGCGTATGTCCAAGCAGGATATAAAAGATGAGCATAAAAACTCAGAAGGTGACCCGCTCATTAAATCAAAAATCCGCCAGACGCAAAGAGAAATGGCTATGCGCCGAATGATGCAGGAAGTGCCGAATGCAGACGTCGTGATCACCAACCCGACTCACTACGCCATTGCGCTAAAGTATGATGAATCCAAAAGGGATGCGCCGTATGTAGTGGCCAAAGGCACAGATTATCTAGCGCAAAAAATTAAATTTGTGGCTAAAGAAAATGACGTCATGATGGTTGAAAACCGGCCGCTTGCACGGGCTCTTCATGATCAAACGGAAATAGGTGATTCAGTACCGGAAGAATTCTTTAAAGCCATTGCTGAAATTCTAGCATACGTATATCGAATAAAAAATAAATTGTAATTTTTCGTTGGGAGAGAAAAAAATGAAAGCAAGAGACCTCTCGGTTTTACTAAGCGTGATCTTAATTGTTGCCATGCTGATCGTTCCATTGCCAACATGGCTGTTAAGTGTGCTCATCATCATGAATATCTCTCTTGCGCTTCTCGTTTTGCTCATCTCCATGAACATGAAAGAAGCGCTGGAGTTTTCTGTGTTTCCGTCGCTCCTTTTATTGTTGACGTTATTCCGGCTTGGCCTGAATGTGTCGACAACGCGTTCCATATTGAGTCACGGCGAAGCTGGGGGCGTTGTCGAGACATTCGGGACATTCGTAGTTGGCGGTAATGTTGTAGTAGGGATGGTTATTTTCGTTATTCTGGTTATCATCCAGTTTGTTGTCATTACAAAAGGAGCCGAGCGTGTATCAGAAGTGGCAGCCCGGTTTACACTCGATGCCATGCCGGGAAAACAGATGAGTATTGATGCGGATTTGAATGCTGGGATGATTTCTGAAGCCCAGGCACGCGAGCGCCGGGAAAAAGTCAGCCGTGAAGCCGATTTTTACGGTGCGATGGATGGGGCAACAAAGTTTGTTAAAGGAGATGCGATTGCCGGTATTATTATGGTTATCATTAACTTAATTGTCGGCATGGTCATTGGTGTGATGCAGCAGGATCTATCTTTTGCTGAATCGGCTGCCCGTTATTCTCTTTTAACGGTTGGGGATGGAATCGTTTCACAAGTGCCGGCACTGCTTATTACAACCGCAACAGGTATTGTTGTGACCCGTGCAGCTTCTAATGGAAATTTAGGAGAAGAAATTACGGCACAGCTTTTACGTTATCCTTCTATGCTGTATATCGCAGCAGGAACGATTTTTCTGTTAGGCATCGCTACGCCTATTACGGATCTGTTAACTATTCCTGTTGCAGCCGGTCTTGCATATGGCGGCTATATGATGAACCGGGTACCGAAACCAGATCTGGAGGATCCGGTGCCGTCTGAAGAAGAAACAGAAATGGAAGAGTTAAAAAGTCCAGAATCTGTGGTCAACCTTTTGACCATAGACCCGATTGAATTTGAATTTGGGTATGGCTTAATTCCGCTCGCCGATACAAATCAAGGCGGAGATTTGCTTGATCGTATCGTAATGATCAGGCGCCAGCTGGCACTTGAGCTCGGCCTGGTTATTCCGGTTGTACGCATCCGGGATAATATTCAGCTTCAGCCAAATGAATATCGTATGAAAATCAAAGGCAGTGAAGTGGCAGGCGGGGAACTGCTGCTGGATCATTATCTGGCAATGAGCCCGGGTGAAGAAGATGATTTAGTAGAAGGCATTGACACGATCGAGCCATCATTCGGCCTGCCGGCAAAATGGATTACCGAAGATGCGAAGGAGCAGGCAGAAATCTTCGGCTATACCGTTGTTGATCCGCCGAGTGTTGTGTCCACTCATTTAACGGAAACGATTAAAAAGTATGCAAACGAACTTTTAGGGCGCCAGGAAACACAGCAGTTAATCGACCATTTAAAAGAAACATATCCGATTTTAGTAGATGAAGTAACACCAAATCCACTTTCTGTTGGAGAAGTGCAAAAAGTGCTGTCAAAGCTGTTGAAAGAAAACTTATCTATTCGTAATCTGCCGATCATCTTTGAAACCCTGGCTGACTATGGAAAAATGACTTCAGACACCGATTTACTAACAGAGTATGTAAGGCAGGCGCTTGCCCGCCAAATTACCATGCAGTTTGCAGATGAAAGCGGGTCATTGAACGTTATTACGCTGTCAGGAAGAATTGAAAAGCTGATTGCAGATGGTGTGCAGCAAACCGAACATGGAAACTATCTATCTATCGATCCAAATGATTCGCAGCGTATTTTAGAAGCGACGGCTCAGCAGGTTGAACAAGCATCTTTTATGCAGCAATCGCCTGTTATTCTTTGTTCTCCTGCTATTCGGATGTATGTACGGCAGCTTTTAGAGCGTTATTTTCCACAAATACCGGTGCTGTCTTATAATGAGCTTGAACCAAGTGTGGAAGTGCAAAGTACAGGGGTGGTGACCATCGAATGAGAGTAAAAAAATATCTTGCGCCTTCTATGCCGGAAGTGATGAAAAAAGTCAGAGCAGAATTAGGAGCCCAGGCCGTTATTTTGCAGTCAAGAACGGTTTACTCGGGTGGAATTTTCGGCTTATTTAAGAAAAAAAACATTGAGGTGGTGGCAGCAATCGATTCTGCACCCGCTGCTGTGCCTGCACAGCCGGAAGTAAAGCGGCCGGCTTTGCAGGAAAAGCCAGCTTCAATAGTTCCTGAAGAATTAAAAAATGAAATGAACGATATGAAAAAAATGATTCGGGACCTTCAAAAATCAACGGCTTCTTCTGCTTTGTATCCGGATATGCTGCAGCCGGCCATTGATCAATTAAGCCGGCATGGAATAGCGAAAGAATGGATTGACCAAACGGCTTCCTGTTTATTCGAAAAATGGCATACCGAAAAAGAAGCAGCCACAGCCCGGCAAATAAGGGAGTGGACACTTCTTTATTTAAAGAGCTGTCTGCCGGATTCCGGCTCATTAAACAAAGCCGGAGTAAAGTTTTCTTATTTACTCGGTCCGACGGGAGTGGGCAAAACCACAACCATTGCAAAGCTTGCTTCAAAGCAGGTGCTTGATTTCAATCGAAAAGTAGCTTTTATTACAACAGATACATACCGGATTGCGGCCATTGAGCAGCTGAAAACGTATTCTGGGCTTTTGAATGCACCAATGAAAGTAGCTTATTCAAGGGAAGACATGAACCAGTGTATGCAGGAATTGAGCTCGGCTGACGCTGTTTTTATTGATACAGCAGGGCGCAACTATCTCGATGGCCAGTATGTAGCGGATCTTCGGTCTTTGATCATGCAGCGTCCCGAAGAATCTGCTTATTTCCTCGTATTAAGTGCAACAGCGAAAGAAGAAGATTTACATGCTATTATTCAAAATTTCTCATCTTTACGAATAGATGGATTTATTTTCACAAAGGTTGATGAAACAAAAACAAAAGGGGCTCTCCTTAATTTAATGTATACGTATAAACGGCATACCGCTTTTGTCTCTAATGGTCAAAATGTACCAGATGACTTGATTAAACTTTCGACGGAACAATTAGTAGATTACATTTTTGAGGACTGGAAAGCATGAAAGACCAAGCGGAGCTGCTTCGCCAAAAAATGATGCAAAAGTCATTCCAGTCAAGACCTTATAATCAAAAAGCGGCTCGAACGCTGGCCATTGTCAGCGGCAAGGGCGGTGTTGGAAAAACAAACATTTCTGTTAATTTAGCGGTCGGGCTTGCAAAAATAAATAAAAAAGTTTTGCTATTTGATATGGACATTGGTATGGGTAATATTTATCATTTAATTAATGGCAACCCCTCATTATCGATTGTTGATTTTTTTGAAAGGGACTTTCCGCTTACTCAGCTTATTCAAGCTGGACCTGCGGGGCTTTCTTACATTCACGGGGGTTCTGCTTTTTCGTCCCTGTTCGAATGGAAAGAAGCTTATCAAGAAAAATGGATTTCAGGACTTCAGTCACTGATAGCAGGATTTGACTTTCTCATTTTCGACATGGGAGCAGGGGCTACAAAAGAAAGCTTAAATATTCTCCAAGCAGTCGATGAAGTGCTGACAGTTACGACGCCTGAACCAACTGCTATGACGGATGCGTACTCTATGATGAAATTTATTCACATGCGCGATCCGCAAAAGATCTTTTATTTAATTTGTAACCGGGTGGAATCGAGAAAAGAAGGTCAGGAAACCGCTGGGCGTTTGGGCAGTACGATGCATCGGTTTTTAAATGTAAAGCCCATTTTTCTTGGAACCATTCCGGAAGATTCTGCAGTGAGAAAAGCAGTAAAAATGGGGCAGCCATTTCTTCTCTCCTTTCCAAAAGCAAAAATCTCATTTTCTTTTGAGCAAATTGTGCATCAATACGCAGAGGAGCCAAAGGGAACCTTCAAGGAAGGGTCCCGTTTTATAAGTAAGCTGCGCCGCTTCTTTACAGAAAGAGGAGGGGACGAATGAACGCAAAAAGGGTTCTTGTAGTGGATGACTCCGCTTTTATGAGAAAGTTGATTTCCGAGTTTTTATCTGAACATCCTCAGCTTGAAGTGATAGCTTTTGGCCGAAATGGACGAGATGGTGTAAAAAAAGCACTGGAGCTTAAACCAGATGTGATCACTCTTGATGTTGAAATGCCGGAAATGGATGGGCTGGAGGCTTTAAAAGCCATTATGGAAAAGCAGCCGTGTCCAGTGGTGATGTTGTCTAGCTTAACAAAAGAAGGAACGGAAACAACACTGAAAGCGATTGAGCTTGGTGCAGTTGATTTTATTGCAAAACCATCAGGAACGATCTCGCTCGATCTTCACAAAATTAAAGATGTCCTGATTGAAAAAGTACTGGGTGCATCAAAAGCAAATATCAGCATGCAGCCCGCTATATTAAAAAAAACTGCTGTTATTTCTCCTCCGGCTGAGAGCGAATATACAGAGACAAACACTGTGCGTCCCCAGGTTCGAAGCAAAAAAATGAATAAACTGGTTTTGATTGCGACTTCTACTGGAGGGCCGCGCGCCTTGCAGCATGTAGTGACTAAACTTCCAGCCTCGCTTCCGGCACCGGTCGTGATTGTTCAGCATATGCCGCCTGGTTTTACAAAGTCTTTGTCAGACAGGCTTGATTCATTGTCCGAAATTCGGGTGAAAGAAGGCAAAGATGGTGAAATTCTGCAAAATGGCACAGTGTATATCGCACCGGGTGGAAAGCATCTGCGTTTGAAAAAAACAGGGACATCCACCGTTATTGCATTAGATGAATTGCCTCCGGAAGGCGGACACCGTCCTGCAGCCAATGCGACATTCCGTTCTGCCGCCGCTATACACGACCTTGAAAAAACAGCAGTCATTATGACTGGAATGGGGTCGGACGGAGCGGAAGGGCTTATTACATTAAAAGAAACCGGAACTGTGAAGGCTATTGCGGAAGCGAAAGAAACATGTGTGGTATATGGGATGCCGAAAGCGGCCATTGCAACACACCTTGTTGATGATGTAGTGCCGGTCGACGAGATTGCTTCAGCCATTGTTAAGCACGTATACAATAAGAGGTGAACACGTATGGATACAAATCAGTATTTAGAAATTTTTATTGATGAAAGCAAAGAACATCTTCAAGCAATGAGCGAGCATTTGCTTGAATTAGAGAAAGATCCGGAAAATATCGCGATTGTAAATGAAATTTTCCGCTCCGCCCATACGTTAAAAGGGATGTCTGCAACGATGGGATATGAAGATTTGGCCAATTTAACCCATAAATTGGAGAACGTCCTTGATGCAATTCGTAACCATCAAATATCTGTATCCTTGGAAATAATGGATACGGTTTTTTCTTCTGTAGATGACCTTGAAGCAATGGTAGAAGATATTGCGGCAGGAGGAGACGGCAAAAGGGACGTTTCAGCTATTGTAGAAAAACTTCTGATTATTGAACAGGGAGAAGCAGCAGCAGCGGTTGAAGCTCCCGAGGCTCCCATGGCTTCCCAGCCCGCAGCCGCTCTTTCATATGACGAATTTGAATGGACAGTGATTAATCAATCAAAAGAGCAGGGATTCACTTGTTTGGAGATCGCCGTTTCACTTCGAGCGGATTGTGTATTAAAAGCCGCGCGTGTATTTATGGTGTTTGAGGTGCTTGAGAAATGTGGAGAAGTGATCAAAAGCTCTCCTTCCTCTGAGCAGCTGGAAGAAGAAAAATTTGATGAAACCTTTACGGTCACACTTATTACAAAAGAACCGGCAGGCGATATTGGAGAAAAAATAAAGAAAGTGTCTGAAGTAGAGCGGGTGCAGGTAACAGAAATTACTTCTGTAACCGAGCCGAAAATGAAGCCCGCTTCCTCACCGCCTGCAGCGCCTCAGCCAAAACTGGACAGTGCTGCACAGGAAGCAGCTAAGAAACAGCCGGCAGAGGCAGAAAAAGGCGAAGCCAAATCGCCGAAGCAGGCTGCCTCTAATAAAACCATTCGGGTAAATATTGAGCGCCTTGATATTTTAATGAACTTATTTGAAGAGCTTGTGATTGACCGGGGACGGCTTGAATCTATTTCGGCAGAGTTAAATCATACCGAGCTGAATGAAACTGTAGAACGTATGTCACGTATTTCAGGAGACTTGCAAAATATTATCTTAAACATGCGCATGGTTCCGGTAGAAACAGTGTTCAACCGTTTTCCAAAGCTGGTCCGTCAATTATCACGGGATTTAGGAAAGCAAATCAACTTGGAAATTATCGGTGCGGAAACAGAACTTGACCGTACGGTGATCGATGAAATTGGCGATCCACTCGTTCACTTAATTCGGAATGCGGGAGATCACGGAATCGAGATGCCGGAAGTCCGTCTTTCAAAAGGCAAGCCGGCTGAAGGAACGATCAAGCTGAAAGCGTACCATAGCGGCAACCATGTATTTATTGAAATTGAAGATGACGGGGCCGGGATCAATAAAGACCGCGTTCTTCAAAAAGCGCTTGATAAAGGAATCGTAACAGAAGAGCAGGCACTAGGAATGACAGACCGCCAGATTTTTGAGCTCATTATGGCATCTGGTTTCTCAACAGCTGAAGTGATTTCTGATTTATCGGGACGCGGCGTAGGGTTGGATGTTGTGAAAACGACCATTGAATCGCTGGGCGGCTCCATTACGATCGATTCTCAAGAAGGAGCAGGCTCCATCTTCTCCATTCAGCTGCCGCTGACACTATCGATTATTTCTGTTATGCTCGTCGAAGCGAAAAAAGAAAAATATGCCATTCCTTTGTCTTCTATTATCGAAACGGCGATTGTCAAAAAAGAAGATATTATGAATGCGCATAACCAGCAGGTCATTGATTTCCGTGGAAAGGTAGTACCTCTTTTGTTTTTAAAGGATATTTTCTCTGTGCCGCATGAAGAAGATGACGACCGTTTTTACTCTGTTGTCCTCGTCCGCAAAGGGGAAAAGATGGCTGGATTAGTGGTAGATTCATTTATCGGACAACAGGAAGTAGTGCTTAAATCACTCGGAAACTATTTATCAAATGTTTTTGCGATCTCCGGCGCGACTATACTCGGAGACGGACAAGTAGCGCTGATTGTAGATTGCAATGCGCTGATTAAATAAGGAGGTGCATCAAATGAGTGAAACCCTTGCATCTAAAACAGTAAAAGTGATAGCTTTTCAGCTGGTAGATAAAGAATATGCACTTCCCGTTCACCAGGTTTATTCTATTGAGAAGTTAATGCATATTACACGTGTCCCGGGAACAGTTCCTTTTGTAAAAGGGGTTATTAATTTAAGAGGGGTTGTAACGCCGATTATTGACCTCCGCAGCCGTTTCGGCTTGTCGGATAAACAATATGATGAATCAACCCGTATTATTATTGCTTCTTTCGATGATATTGAGGTGGGACTGGTTGTAGACGGTGCCAACGACGTACTTGATATTCCAGTAGATGCCATTGAGCCTCAGCCCGAAGTGGTAGGCTCACTTGGAGATGAGTATATAACAGGTGTAGCAAAACTTGAAAAAAGGCTGCTTATTATGCTGAGCCTGCAAAAGATTTTCAACTAAGGCTGCTGCAATGAATTATATTGATAGAATTCAACCCATTCACCTTGATATTTTAAAAGAAGTAGGCAATATAGGAGCAGGTCATGCGGCGACGTCCCTTTCCACTTTATTAAACCGGAAAATCGACATGAAGGTCCCGAACGTCCGGATTGTTCCTTTTGCAGAAATGATGGAGCTAACCGGCGGCTCTGAAAAAGAAGTAGTCAGTGTCAGCCTGCGAATTGAAGGGGAAGCAGGCGGCAATATGTTTTTTATGCTGGCTGTTGAAGAAGCCGATCGTTTTATTCAAAAATTAATGGGTGACGAATCCTTTACATTCCGCAAACATGATACGCATACGATCGGCTTTTCTGCCATGCAGGAAATGGGCAATATTTTATCTGGTTCATACTTGTCTGCTTTGGGAGATTTTACACAGCTCAAGCTGCAGCCTTCCGTACCAGAACTGGCGGTGGATATGTTTGGCGCAATCATTAGCTATGGACTGCTTGAGATCTCTCAATACAGCGATTATACCATCGTCATTGATACGATTTTAACGGAAACGGATGAGGGGGACGTTGAAACGGTCAAAGGCCATTTCTTTCTTCTTCTGTCACCGGATTCTTTTCCTATTTTGTTTAAAGCGCTTGGTGCAGGCTATGATAAATAAAATAGGTGAAATCATCAAAGTCGGTATTGCGGACATGAATATTGTCAAGCCGCCGAATATGATTCGAACTTCCGGGCTCGGCTCCTGTGTCGGGGTTGTTCTTTACGATGAAGTGTCACACATAGCGGGAATGGTCCATGTGATGCTTCCGGATTCCAATCTTGCCAAAGCTGATATTAAAAATAAAGCCAAATTTGCCGATACGGGTATTCAAGCGCTGATTGCGGAGCTTGCAAAACAGGGGGTCCGTCCAGGCCGCCTGAAGGCGAAAATAGCGGGAGGCGCCCAGATGTTTCAATTTAAATCAGGTTCTGATTTAATGAAAATTGGCCCCAGGAATGTAGCTGCTGTAAAAGAACAGCTGCAAAAAGCCCATATTCCTATTCTTTCAGAAGATACCGGCGGCAGCAGCGGCAGAACGATTGAATTCGATCCAATGACGTTTCTTTTGCATATTCGGACGGTTAATAAGGGCGAACAAAAGATTTAATTCGAGTGAGCAGCGGACTGATGGCCGCTGCTTTTTAGTGTATATTGTTGGCAAAAGAAATACTTTTCATTAGAATAAAAGAAAGACTTGCAGCGTGTTGTAGTCGTACGCCGGAAGGAGAGGTTCAATGGCGCAAAAAATGCCTGAAGATGAACAAAAACTATGGGAAAGATGGAAGCAGGAACAGCATCCCGATGCTGGAGATGCACTGGTAGCTCGTTATATGCCGCTTGTCACATTTCATTGTCGGCGTATTGGAGCAGCTCTCCCAAAAACAGTAAGCAGGGAAGAAATAGCGAGCTATGGAATGACAGGGCTTTATGATGCTCTGCTGAAGTTTGAACCATCACGAGATTTAAAGTTTGACACCTATGCTTCTTTTCGGATTCGTGGCGCCATTTTAGACGGTCTCAGAAAAGAGGACTGGCTGCCGCGGGCAACGAGAGAAAAATCCAAAAAAATTGAAGCAGCTTCTTCGATGCTTGAACAGAAATATTTACGTGTTGCTACACCTGAAGAGGTAGCTGACGAACTTGGCATGTCTGTGGCCGACATTCAAGATACAATGGCGGAACATTTTTTTTCTCATGTACTGTCTATGGATGAACAGGCGCAGGATCCTGATCAGCCGGAAGCAGGAGGGTTTGTGCTGAAAGACCCGCGCACCAAAACACCTGAGGAAGAAATGGTCAAGCAGGAGCAGATTCAGGAGCTATCCGCGCAAATCAAAAAGTTAACAGATAAAGAGCAGCTGGTGATTGATCTCTTTTATAAAGAAGAATTGACGCTTACGGAAATTGGCGAGGTATTAAACTTATCCACTTCACGAATCTCACAAATCCATTCAAAAGCTCTTTTTAAGTTGAAGCAGCAGCTCTTAAAGCATTAAATATGGATGCAGCGGGGGCTGCTAAATGGATTTTAAATCAATTGAAATGCAGGTGGCGCTTCCACGTACATTTGAAGGAGCAAAGCCGGCTCAAGACCGTCAGCAGCCCTTTTTTGTTGCCCAGCAGCATATACAGCATAAAGCCGTCAAAGAAATGAAGGGGAAAGGGACGGTGGCAGCTGGGAGTCATCAAAGCAACCAAACAGGCGGGCAGGGTGGCGAAGAGCAGCAAAACAAACAGAAAAAGAAAAAAGAAATCCGCAGAAGATGGGATATGCCCATCCTTATAAAGGGGAGCAGATCAACTTTAGCGGGTAAGAGGGACGTATGACAATATTTTTAATCACCATTTCTTTTTTAATTCATGCGATGAGCTTATTTGCCCTGATTATCCTTTTCCAGCGGCAGAACAAAATCAGCGACTCGGAGAAAAAAGCAAAGCAGGCCGCAAAGGATATGGAAGAAATGATGACGGCCTTCCTAATAGAAATAAAAGAAGAAAATGAGCAGCTTATTGCGAAATTGGGAAGTATTCCTCCGGCAAAAAAACCAAATGCTAAAGACCCGGAGCCCAGGGAAAAGCCACTGCCCCCGCTCACGCCTCGAAAAGCTGCGGCAAAAGCCTATACGGGGATGAAAACAGTCCAAGTAGAAAGAAATACAGAAAAGGAAGTGCCGCAGTCGAAAAAAATAGCGGATATGAGAGAGCAGGGAATGACAGAGGAAGAAATCGCAAAAATGCTTCATATTGGGGTAACGGAAGTGCAGCTTGCACTTAAATTTAACAAAACTGCAGGAAAGTAGTTGCAGCCCTATATCGAATGTGTTATAGTAACTAACGGTGTTAATACACACGTCTTTTGATTCATCAGCCGGTGCCGTCTCAGACGGAAGCTGTGTGAGTGTGAGAAAGACGGAGGAAATCAAACCAAACAGGAGGAAACAAAACATGTCAGTAATTTCTATGAAGCAATTGCTTGAAGCAGGCGTTCACTTCGGTCACCAAACTCGCCGTTGGAACCCAAAAATGAAAAAGTACATTTTCCAAGAGCGTAACGGGATCTACATCATCGATCTTCAAAAAACCGTTCGCAAAGTGGAAGAAGCGTACAAATTTGTAAGAGAAGTTGCCGGTGACGGCGGTAAAATCTTGTTTGTTGGTACAAAAAAACAAGCCCAAGATTCTGTGAAAGAAGAAGCAGAACGTTCAGGTATGTACTATGTAAACCAACGCTGGTTGGGTGGTACACTTACTAACTTCTCAACAATCCAAAAACGTGTACAACGTTTGAAAAACATTGAAAAAATGCAAGAAGACGGTACATTCGAAGTACTTCCAAAGAAAGAAGTTGTTCAGCTTAAAAAAGAGCATGAGCGTCTTGTTAAATTCCTTGGCGGTATTCGTGATATGAAAGGTCTTCCTGATGCCCTATTCATTATCGATCCACGCAAAGAGCGTATCGCTGTTGCGGAAGCACGTAAATTGAACATTCCTATCGTAGGTATCGTTGATACAAACTGCGATCCGGATGAAATCGATTATGTAATCCCAGCGAACGATGATGCGATCCGTGCGGTTAAACTTCTAACAGGTAAAATGGCTGACGCTGTTCTTGAAGCGAAACAAGGCGAAGAAATCGCTGAAGAAGAAGTTCAAGAAGAAGTGCAAGAAGCTGAAACAGCAGAAGCAGCAGCTGAGTAATGAAACAGATAAAGGTGATAAGAGGGATACCCTTATCACCTTTTTTTAAAGAAAGAAACAATAAAACCGCATAGCGGTTCTACATATTTAAAGGAGGAACCAAAATGGCTATTACTGCACAAATGGTAAAAGAACTTCGTGAAAAAACAGGCGCAGGCATGATGGACTGCAAAAAAGCACTTGTTGAAACAAACGGTGATTTAGATCAAGCAATCGATTTCCTTCGTGAAAAGGGAATTGCAAAAGCAGCGAAAAAATCAGACCGTATTGCAGCTGAAGGTACAACATTTATTACAAGTGAAGGCGACACAGCTGTTCTCTTGGAAGTAAATGCAGAAACAGATTTCGTTGCGAAAAACGAAAACTTCCAAGTGCTTGTAAAAGAAATCGCCGCTCACCTATTAGCGAACAAGCCAGCTTCTGTTGAAGAAGCTCTTGCACAAACAATGGAAAACGGTAAAACAGTTGATACGTACATCAGCGAAGCAATCTCGAAAATCGGTGAAAAACTTACACTTCGCCGCTTTGAAATCCGTACAAAAGGCGAAAACGCTGCATTTGGTGAGTACCTGCACATGGGCGGCCGTATCGGCGTATTAGCTATTGTTGAAGGCACTACAGATGCTTCAGCAGCCAAAGATGTAGCGATGCATGCAGCTGCATTAAATCCAAAATATGTTTCACGCGACCAAGTTTCTGAAGAAGAAGTAGATCGTGAGCGTAAAGTATTAACAGAACAAGCGCTTAACGAAGGCAAACCAGAAAACATTGTTGCAAAAATGGTTGAAGGCCGTCTTGGCAAATTCTTTGAAGAAATCTGCATTTTGGATCAAAGCTTTGTTAAAGATCCAGATCAAAAAGTACGCCAGTTCCTTGAGTCTAAAGGAGCAACTTTAACTGAGTTCGTTCGTTACGAAGTGGGCGAAGGCTTAGAAAAGCGTCAAGATAACTTTGCAGAAGAAGTTATGAGCCAAGTTAAAAAATAATGATTCCGCATCCGCCGGTCGGAAAGGAATAAATGGAATCCCTTGCCGCTCTTGGTGAGGGATTTCATGTACATTACAGATGGAGGTCTACATGAGCCAGCCAAAGTATAAACGTGTTGTATTAAAATTAAGTGGTGAAGCATTAGCAGGTGAAGCAGGATTTGGTATTAACCCTGCTGTTATTCAATCTGTTGCAGAACAGGTAAAAGAAGTAAGCGAATTGGATGTGGAAGTGGCAGTTGTGGTAGGCGGCGGTAACATTTGGCGCGGCAAGATTGGCAGCGAAATGGGTATGGACCGCGCAACAGCGGATTATATGGGGATGCTTGCAACCGTGATGAATTCAATGGCGCTGCAGGACAGCCTAGAACAGCTCGGAATTGAAACACGCGTACAGACATCCATTGAAATGCGCCAGATTGCTGAGCCGTACATTCGCCGTCGTGCGATTCGTCATTTGGAAAAAGGCCGTGTTGTTATTTTTGCTGCGGGTACTGGAAATCCTTACTTCTCAACCGATACAACTGCTGCACTGCGTGCTGCTGAAATTGAAGCGGAAGTTATTTTAATGGCGAAAAACAACGTGGATGGCGTGTACAGCGCCGATCCAAAAGTAGACAAAGATGCGGTTAAATACTCAGAGTTGTCTTACCTGGATGTGATTAAGGAAGGACTTGCGGTTATGGATTCCACTGCTTCTTCCCTATGCATGGACAATGATATTCCGCTTGTTGTTTTCTCGGTTACGGAAAAAGGGAACATCAAACGTGTTGTACTTGGTGATAATATCGGAACAATCGTGAGGGGGAAATAAACGTGTCTCAAGAAGTAATGAATCAATCAAAAGAAAGAATGGATAAAGCGATCTCCGCATTTAATCGCGAGCTTGCTTCCATTCGTGCTGGACGCGCAAGCGCGAACGTGCTTGACCGTATTACAATTGATTATTACGGCGCGCCAACACCAATTAACCAGCTTGCTTCTATTAACATTCCAGAAGCCCGCCTGTTAGTCATTACACCATATGATAAATCATCTATGGGTGATATTGAAAAAGCAATTTTAAAGTCAGACCTTGGTTTGACACCATCGAATGATGGTTCTGTGATTCGATTGAACTTTCCTGCTTTAACAGAAGAGCGCCGCAAAGAATTGGCCAAGCTTGTTAAAAAAGAAGCGGAAGAGGCAAAAGTAGCGATTCGCAACATTCGTCGTGACACGAACGATGATTTGAAAAAGGGCGAAAAAAATGGTGATCTAACTGAGGATGACCTTCGCGGCTACACAGAAGATGTTCAAAAACAAACGGACAATTATATCCGCAAAGTGGATGAAATTGCCAAGGAAAAAGAACAAGAGATCATGGAAGTGTAAAGAAAAAACCCTCTTGCTGGCAGGAGGGTTTCTTTTTTTGGATTTTATCGCTCCAATTACTACGAAAACAGCATCTATGGTAAAATAGGTTGGAAGAAGCGATATGGGGGATTTTGTATGGCACATAAACAGTGGTTTTGGCAATCAAAAAACGCAGGAGAGCCTGTGATTTCCGAAGAAGGGATTCCTGCGCATATTGCCATTATTATGGATGGGAACGGCCGCTGGGCAAAAAAAAGAGCGCTGCCCCGTATTGCCGGTCATAATGAGGGAATGAAAACGGTTCGGGAAATCACAAGGGCTGCAAATAAGCTTGGTGTTAAAGTGCTGACGCTTTATGCGTTCTCGACAGAAAACTGGAAGCGGCCTAAGCTTGAAGTTGATTTTTTAATGAAGCTTCCACAGGAGTTTCTCTCTACATTTTTGCCTGAACTAATGGAAGAAAACGTACGTGTAGAAATGATAGGTGATATCGAGCAGCTTCCTGCACACACAAGAAATGCTGTGCAAAATGCAAAAAACCAAACAGCCGAAAACAATGGACTTATTCTTAATTTTGCATTGAATTATGGCAGTCGAACAGAGCTTGTTCAAGCTATGCGTTCTATGATAACAGATGTTCAGTCGGGAACATTATCAGAGCAGGATATAACAGATGCTACTGTTTCCCGCTATTTAATGACCAGCCATTTGCCAGAGCCCGACCTCCTCATTCGAACAAGCGGAGAGCATCGACTAAGCAACTTTATGTTATGGCAGCTGGCTTATACGGAATTTTTCTTTACGGACGTTTTATGGCCTGATTTTTCAGAAAAACATCTACTTGAGGCAGTAGCTTCATATCAAAAAAGATCAAGGCGGTTTGGCGGGTTGTCGTAATGGAATGATGGGGGATTAACAATCATGAAACAACGAATGATAACAGGAATGATAGCGGCAGCAGCATTTTTGCCAATCGTACTGATTGGGGGGCTGCCCTTTCTTATTCTTGTTTACGTAATGAGTGCGGTGGCTGTAATAGAAGCATTAAAAATGAAACAGATTTCGATTTTCTCCATACCAGGCCTGTTGTCGATTTTGCTCGTCTTTATTATGCTGATTCCGCAGAGCGACAGGACGGACTGGCAATTCCTGGGTATGGAGAAGTTTGAATATCTTGGCTTATTCGTTTTGCTGTTTCTTGTTGTAACGGTCATGACGAAAAACCAATTTACG
This sequence comes from Domibacillus sp. DTU_2020_1001157_1_SI_ALB_TIR_016, assembly GCF_032341995.1. Taxonomy (NCBI): domain Bacteria; kingdom Bacillati; phylum Bacillota; class Bacilli; order Caryophanales; family Bacillaceae; genus Domibacillus; species Domibacillus sp. DTU_2020_1001157_1_SI_ALB_TIR_016. The sequence continues at coordinate 2,248,312 of NZ_CP135439.1, read as the reverse complement.
TTTGAAGATGCTGCTTATTGTATATTGCTGACACTTTATATCGGCTTTGGTTTCTATTATTTTATCGAAACGAGAGAAGCCGGCGGCGTTTTGTATGTCTTTTTTGCCCTGTTTATTACGTGGGCATCTGACTCGGGCGCATATTTTATTGGCCGCTCATTTGGAAAACGCAAGCTTTGGCCGGATATCAGCCCGAACAAAACAGTGGCCGGCTTTTACGGGGGAATTGGCTCTGCCGTAGTCGTTGCGGCAGTTTTTCTGCTGTTTCTTGATTTCCAGGCGCCGGCTCTGTGGGTACTCGTATCGGCAGCGATTCTGTCTGTAGCAGGCCAGGTAGGCGATTTGGCAGAATCCGCTCTGAAGCGGCATTATGGTGTAAAAGATTCAGGTAATCTGCTGCCAGGCCATGGTGGGATTTTAGACCGCACAGACAGCTGGCTGTTCGTGTTTCCGCTGTTGCACATGCTTCAACTATTGTAGGGAGATGAATGTAGTGAAAACGATAAGTTTATTAGGGGCAACCGGATCCATTGGTGTGCAGACTCTTGATATTATACGAAAGCATCCAAATTCTTTCCGGCTAGCGGCTTTTTCTGCAGGGAAAAACGAGGAAGCTGCTGAAAACATCATTCGAGAATTTGAGCCAGCGCTCGTCTCCGTTATTGAAAAAAATACAGCGGAACGCCTGCAGACGAAGTTTCCGTCCATACGCGTATTGTATGGAAAGGAAGGGCTTGAAGCAGCGGCAGTGATTCCGGAAGCAGACACACTTGTAAACGCGGTGATTGGCAGTGTCGGCCTGGAGCCGACGCTTAAAGCGATAAAGGCAAAAAAAAACATCGCCATTGCTAATAAAGAAACGCTTGTTACAGCTGGACATATTGTAACAGAGGCCGCAAAGCAGGCGGGCGTTCATTTACTTCCAGTTGACAGTGAGCATTCAGCCATTTTTCAAAGCCTGCAGGGTGAACAGGAAAAAAATATCAGCCGGCTCATTTTAACAGCTTCAGGCGGAAGCTTCCGTGATAGAAAAAGGGATGAGCTCGAAAAAGTAACCGTAGAAGAAACATTAAATCATCCAAACTGGTCTATGGGCGCGAAAATAACAGTCGATTCTGCTACAATGATGAATAAGGGGCTTGAAGTAATTGAAGCGCACTGGCTGTTTGGCCTGCCTTATGAACAAATTGATGTTATTTTGCATCGTGAAAGCATCATCCACTCGATGGTTGAGTTTCATGACCGGTCGGTGATGGCACAGCTTGGTTCACCTGATATGCGTGTGCCAATCCAGTATGCACTCACTTGGCCGGACCGGCTGCCTCTTCCTGGTACGGCTCAGCTGAATTTAGCCGAGATTGGCCGTCTTCATTTTCAAGAGATGGATTTTGACCGATACCGTATGCTTCATCTTGCGTACACAGCGGGACGCACAGGCGGAACGATGCCTGCCGTGATGAATGCGGCAAATGAAGAAGCAGTCGCTGCTTTTCTCGATCGGAAAATATCATTTTTGCAAATTGATGAAATGGTGGAGCGGACGATGGAGGGACATACACCTGTTCAATCACCAGAACTTGGGGCAGTGCTGGAGGCAGATGCTGAAGCCAGGGCGGCAGTACGCTCACTTTTATCATAAAAAAAGGTGGTTAGAAACGTTTGAATACCGTTATAGCGTTTATCGTTATCTTTGGATCGCTTGTTTTTTTCCATGAATTAGGCCACTTTCTCTTTGCTAAGCGGGCCGGTATTCTATGCCGTGAATTTGCGATCGGATTCGGTCCAAAAATATTTGCGCATAAAAAAGGAGAAACCGTTTATACGATCCGCCTGCTTCCGCTCGGAGGCTATGTACGCATGGCGGGTGAAGACCCGGAAACGACAGAACTGAAAGCCGGCCAGAGAATTGGCGTTGTTTTTAATGAAAAAGGCGAGGCGGTTAATTTAATTGTAAATGGCCGGGATCGCTTTAAAGATGCTCGCACGATTGAAATTGAAAAAGCGGATCTTGAGCATGGCTTAACGATCAGTGGATATGAAGAAGGCGAAGAAGAACTGCGCACTTATCCGGTACACCGTGAAGCTTTAATGACCGAAGACCAGTTAAGCACGCAAATTGCGCCGTATGACCGCCAATTTAATTCAAAAACGCTTCCGCAGCGTGCTATGGCTATTTTTGCCGGTCCTTTGTTTAACTTCATTCTTGCGTTCATTATTTTCGTAGTACTGGCCATGATTCAGGGAATTCCAACGGACGAGCCAAAGCTTGGTGAAGTGATTAACAATGGGGCAGCAGTTGAAGCGGGCCTGAAAGAAGGAGACCGTGTGATCTCTATTAATGGAGAAAACATGGGATCCTGGAAAGAAATCGTTACGGTTATTCAGGACAACCCAGGAAAAGAGTTAACTTTTTCGATCGATCGTAATGGGGAACAATTAACGATACCTGTTACGCCGGATAAAGAAACGGCAGAAGGCGAAACATTCGGCCGTATCGGCGTGTATAGTCCTTTTGAGCACTCTGTACTTGGCTCGTTCACGTATGGGGCCAAAGAAGTGTACGTTTGGACGAAGATGATCATCAATATGCTTGGCACGATTGTAACGGGACAGTTTTCGCTTGATATGCTGTCAGGGCCTGTTGGCATTTATGTTTCCACCGATACAGTCGCTCAGTCCGGCATTTTAAACCTGGCAAAATGGGCGGGCGTACTGAGCATAAATCTCGGGATTATGAATCTCCTGCCGCTTCCAGCTTTAGACGGCGGACGCCTGCTGTTTTTCTTGTATGAAGCGATACGTGGAAAGCCGGTAGACCGCCGCATGGAGGGTATGGTGCATTTTGTCGGCTTTGCGCTGCTTATGCTTTTGATGATTGTGGTTACATGGAATGATATTGAAAGATTCTTTTTACAGTAAATTATTATTTTAGTCGAGGTGCGATTGAATGAAACAAAGCAAAACGTTAATTCCAACGATGCGGGAAGTACCGGCTGATGCGGACGTAAAAAGCCATCAGCTGCTTCTTCGCGCCGGTTTTATCCGGCAAAATGCAAGCGGGATTTACAGCTATCTGCCGCTTGGCCAAAAAATGCTCCGCAAAGTAGAAGCGATTGTCCGTGAAGAAATGGATGCCGCAGGGGCAGTTGAACTTCTCATGCCGGCCCTGCAGCAGGCAGAGCTTTGGGAGGAGTCAGGACGCTGGCAGACTTATGGTCCGGAACTCATGCGTTTAAAAGATCGTCATTCACGTGACTTCGCACTCGGCGCAACCCATGAGGAAGTGATTACGTCTCTTATCCGGGATGAAATAAAATCATACAAGCGCCTGCCGCTGACTTTGTACCAAATTCAAACAAAGTTCCGTGATGAAAAACGACCACGGTTTGGCCTGCTTCGCGGCCGTGAATTTATTATGAAAGATGCATACTCCTTCCATGCTTCACAAGAGAGTCTGGACGAAGTATATGATCGTTTATTTGAAGCATATTCGAATATCTTCCGCCGCTGCGGATTGAATTTCCGGGCGGTTATTGCCGACTCAGGTGCAATGGGCGGAAAAGACACACATGAGTTTATGGTGTTGTCTGATATCGGTGAAGATACAATCGCGTATTCAGACACATCTGATTATGCAGCAAATGTGGAGATGGCGCCGGTCACAGTCGTATATGAAAAAAGTGACGAGGAACAAAAACCGCTTGAGAAAGTAGAAACACCTGATTCAAAAACGATTGAGAAAGTCAGTGCGTTTTTGGATGTTTCGGCTGAGCAGTGCATTAAAACTCTTCTTTTTAACGTCGACGATGAAATGGTTGTTGTTCTTGCACGCGGAGATCATGAAATCAACGATATTAAATTGAAAAATGTCTTGAATGCCAAAACGGTCGAAATGGCGGATGAAGAAGAGGCCGTAAAATTATTTGGTGCTTCGTTCGGTTCGCTTGGCCCGGTTGGCCTTCCGGCTGATGTGAAAATACTGGCTGATAACGCCGTTCAATCGATGGTAAACATTGTGTGCGGGGCGAACGAAAATGGCTTTCATTATGTGAATGCCAATGCAGATCGTGATTTCCATGTAACAGAATTTGCAGATCTTCGCTTTATTTTAGAAGGTGATCCGTCTCCAGATGGAGAAGGAACGATTCAGTTTGCAAAAGGAATCGAAGTTGGCCACATCTTCAAGCTGGGCACGCGTTACAGTGAAGCAATGAACGCTGTGTATCTGGATGAAAACGGCCGGACACAGCCGATGATTATGGGCTGCTACGGTATTGGCGTTTCCCGTGTTCTTGCAGCAATGGCGGAACAATACAATGATGAAAACGGCTTTGTATGGCCGCTAAATCTTACGCCATTTGATGTTCATGTGATTCCCGTCAATGTGAAAGACTCGGCGCAGACAGATGCAGCAAACGAAATCTATACGGCTCTTCGGAATGCAGGTATGGATGTGCTGCTCGATGATCGTGCTGAACGTGCAGGGGTTAAGTTTACCGATAGTGATTTAATTGGTGTGCCTGTTCGTGTAACAGCAGGGAAAAAAGCTGCTGAAGGCATTGTTGAAATAAAAGTACGCCAGACAGGCGAAGTAGTAGAAACGTCTGTTGAAGAAATCGTGCAAGCGGTACGCAGCTTGCAGGCTGCACTTTAAAAGAAAAAGGATGACCGGCTCGTGCCGCTCATCCTTTTCTGTGTAAGGGGGAAATAAAAATGAAGGAAGTATCAAGTGGACGGAGCCGCTTTTTAATCCTGCTGGACCAGCTTCGGCTAACAGAAGATGCAGTGGTCCGCCACTTTGAAGGAACCGAAATCAAAAAATTAACCGTATTAAAACAAGAAAAAAAGTGGCATTTTGTATTTGCGGCCCCAGCGCTGATTCCGTGTAATGTTCTCATGCGGTTTGCCGATTCGCTGTCTGCCACATTTGCCACATTTGCCTCGGTTACTTTCTCAATGGAAGTGCAGGATCGCACGTGCACACCGGAGCATATCATCGATTACTGGCCGTATTGCGTCCGCCAGCTTGAAGGCATGGCACCTCCGCTTTTAGCGACATTAAATGGGCAAAAACCAGAGGTATCAGGGACCAAGCTTGTGATCGGCACCCAAAATGAAATGGAAGGCATGGCGCTCAAAAATAAATATGGACGCCGTTTGTGTGAAGTGTATGAAAGTCTCGGATTTCCGCCGCTGACATTTGACATACAAGTTTCCCAAAACGAGCGAAACGAAGAATATGAAAAGTTTTTAGAAGAAAAGCGCAAAGAAGATGCGGAACGAGCACGCCAGGCAGTCATCGATATGCAAAACCGGGCAAAAGAGCAGGATGAGGCTCCAGAAGAATCCGGCCCTGTGACGATTGGTTATATGATCAAGCCCGATGCAGAATTTAAAAAGCTTGAAGAAATTGTTGATGAAGAGCGCCGGATTGCTTCAGAAGGGTATATTTTCGACGCAGAAACGAAAGAGCTGCGCAGCGGCCGTACGCTGCTCACTTTTAAGATTACCGACTACACGGACTCCTTAATGGTCAAAATGTTTTCGCGTGATAAAGAAGACGCTGCGATGTTTAACCGTATTAAAAAAGGCATGTGGGTACGTGTGCGGGGGTCTGTTCAAAATGACACCTTTGTCCGTGACCTCGTGATGATCGCCAATGATGTAAATGAAATTCGTTCCCCGATGCGGGAAGATACAGCAGAGGAAAAACGGGTGGAACTTCATCTTCATTCACCGATGAGCCAGATGGATGCCATAACTTCCATCAGCACATTAGTCGGGCAGGCAAAAAAATGGGGGCATCCGGCTATCGCTATTACCGATCATGCAGTGGCTCAGTCGTTCCCGGAAGCATACAGTGCCGGAAAAAAACATGGCGTAAAAATTTTATATGGGATGGAAGCCAATCTCGTTAATGACGGTGTGCCGATCGCATATGAAGATGCCGACCGGGAGCTTGCTACAGACACGTATGTGGTTTTTGACGTTGAAACGACGGGTCTTTCAGCAGTATACGATACGATTATTGAACTGGCAGCAGTCAAAATAAAAGACGGTGAAATTATTGACCGGTTTGAACGATTTGCCAACCCGCATCATCCGCTGTCTGCAACAACCATTGAACTGACCGGGATTACCGATGACATGGTACAAGATGCACCTGAGGTAGACGAAGTGCTCCGTGATTTCAAAGAGTGGACCGGGGATGCCATCTTGGTTGCGCATAATGCGTCGTTTGATATGGGCTTTATTCAAACAGGCTACAAAAAGTATGCTATAGGCCGGACCTCAAATCCAGTGATTGATACACTGGAGCTGGCACGTTTACTGTACCCGGATATGAAAAATCACCGGCTGAACACACTGGCGAAAAAATTCGATGTAGAATTAACTCAGCATCACCGCGCGATTTACGATGCGGAAGCGACGGGATACATCCTGCTTAAATTGTTAAAAGATGCAGATGAAAAAGGGATTAAGAAACATAATGAGTTCAATAACTTTATGGGGGAAGGCGGGGCCTATAAACGTGCACGCCCTTACCACTGTACGATTCTTGCCCAAAATGCAGAAGGGCTGAAAAATTTATTTAAGCTTGTGTCCCTCTCGCATATCAATTACTTTTACCGTGTGCCGCGAATCCCGCGTTCTGTTTTGCAAAAACACCGCGGCGGCTTGCTGATTGGCTCCGGCTGCAACAAAGGGGAAGTATTTGAAGCGATGATGCAAAAAGGGATGGACGAAGCACGACAGGCTGCTGAGTTTTATGATTATTTAGAAGTGCAGCCGAAAGCCGTAAATGCGCCGCTGATTGAAATGGAGCTTGTACGTGATGAAGCAGGGCTTGAAGATATTATTCGAAACATCGTCACCATTGGAGAAGAACAAAACAAACTAGTTGCCGCAACCGGCAATGTTCATTATTTAAATGAAGAAGACAAAGTGTACCGCCACATTTTAATTTCATCTATGGGCGGAGCCAATCCATTAAATCGCCAGACACTGCCGGACGTTCACTTCCGGACAACGGATGATATGCTTGACGCTTTTTCATTTTTGGGGAAAGAAAAAGCGCATGAGATCGTTGTGGCCAACACGAATAAGATCGCTGATATGATCGAAGAAGTCAAACCGATTAAGGACGATCTGTATACGCCGAAAATTGAAGGCGCTGACGAAGAAATGCGGGAAATGAGTTATGGTATGGCACGGAAGATTTATGGGGATAACCTGCCAGAAATTGTAGAAGCGCGGCTTGAAAAAGAATTAAAAAGTATCATCGGCCATGGATTCGCGGTTATTTATCTAATTTCGCATAAGCTGGTGAAAAAGTCGCTTGATGACGGTTACCTGGTTGGCTCACGCGGATCGGTCGGTTCGTCATTTGTTGCCACAATGACCGAAATAACAGAAGTAAATCCGCTGCCTCCGCACTATGTATGCTCATCGTGCAAAAAATCCGAGTTCTTTGATGATGGGTCGGTCGGCTCCGGATTTGACCTGCCGGATAAAGATTGTCCAAACTGCAGGATCCCCTACAAAAAAGACGGACATGATATTCCGTTTGAAACATTCCTTGGGTTTAAAGGGGACAAAGTGCCGGATATCGATTTAAACTTTTCCGGTGAGTATCAGCCGCGTGCGCATAATTACACGAAAGAGCTGTTTGGTGAGGATTATGTATTCAGGGCCGGCACCATTGGTACGGTAGCGGAAAAAACCGCCTACGGCTATGTGAAAAAGTATGCTGAAGAATATACGAAGCAATACCGGAGTGCCGAAGTAGACCGTCTTGTATCCGGATGTACGGGCGTTAAGCGAACAACCGGACAGCATCCAGGCGGTATCATCGTTGTGCCGGATTACATGGATATATACGATTTTTCACCGATTCAGTATCCGGCTGACTCTGATAAATCGGAGTGGAAAACGACCCATTTTGATTTCCATTCCATTCACGATAACCTGCTTAAGCTCGATATTCTCGGTCACGACGATCCAACGGTAATCCGGATGCTTCAGGATTTATCAGGCATAGATCCAAAAACGATTCCGACCGATGATCCTGAAGTAATGAAGATTTTCAGCGGCACTGAATCCCTCGGTGTAACGGAAGAGCAAATTATGTGTAAAACCGGTACACTTGGTATTCCGGAATTTGGTACGCGGTTCGTCCGCCAGATGCTTGAAGAAACAAAACCAACTACATTCTCAGAGCTCGTTCAAATTTCCGGTTTGTCTCACGGAACGGATGTATGGCTCGGAAATGCGCAGGAGCTGATTCAAAAAGGCATCTGCCAGCTGTCTGACGTAATCGGCTGCCGGGATGACATTATGGTCTATTTGATTTATCAAGGGCTTGAACCGGCTTTTGCTTTTAAAATCATGGAATCTGTCCGTAAAGGAAAAGGGCTGACAGAAGAAATGGAAGAAGAAATGCGCAAAAATGAAGTGCCGGAATGGTATATTGATTCATGTAAAAAAATCAAATACATGTTTCCGAAAGCGCACGCCGCCGCTTACGTTTTAATGGCTGTGCGGATCGCGTACTTTAAAGTACATTTGCCGCTTCTTTACTATGCTGCTTATTTTACGGTCCGGGCGGAAGATTTTGATATCGATGTGATGTCAAAGGGCTCGTCTGCGATCAAAGCCCTGCTTCAGGAAATTAACGCAAAAGGGCTGGATGCATCACCGAAAGAGAAAAACTTGATGACAGTTCTTGAGCTGGCACTTGAGATGGTAGAGCGAGGCTTTACGTTCAAAAAAGTGGATTTATACCGTTCAAGCGCAGACGAATTTGTCATTGACGGCAATTCTCTTATTCCGCCGTTTAATGCGCTGCCGGGTCTTGGGACAAATGCGGCTAAAAATATTGTGGCGTCCCGTGAGCACGGTGAGTTTTTATCCAAAGAGGATTTACAGCAGCGCGGCAAGGTTTCGAAAACCATTATGGAATATTTGGAGAAAATGGGATGTCTCGACGCGCTGCCCGACCAAAACCAGCTGTCACTGTTTTGAGGCGCGTTTGCAAAAAGGGTGCATTTATGGTATCCTTACAGATGGAAATTGCATGATAACTCTCTTCGAAAGAGTGGGCCGCCCCCACTCTTTCGTGTTTGTTGCGGGGATGTTCCGAAACAAATTTTTTCATGCGGGAGGATAAAAAATGAGCAAAATCATCGAAACGGTTGAACAAATCGCCGTACCAATCATTGAAGAATTAAACCTCGAACTCGTTGAAACAGAGTATGTAAAAGAGGGGAAAAACTGGTTTTTGCGCCTCTACATTGACAAAGAAAACGGCGTGGACATTGAAGAGTGCGCAGCGGTCAGCGAACGGTTGAGCGAAAAGCTTGATGCACTCGACCCGGACCCGATTCCAGACAATTATTTCCTTGAAGTCTCATCACCAGGGGCAGAGCGTCCGCTTAAAAAAGAGCAGGACTTTGAACGGGCTGTCGGCCGGCATGTGAACATTAAGCTTTATGAGCCAATTGATGGGGAAAAAACATTTGAAGGAACACTTCTTTCCTTTGCAGATGGCGAGCTGACTGTAGAATATATGGTTAAAACCCGCAAAAAGCAAGTGACGGTTCCACTTTCCAAAGTGGCAAAAGCGCGTCTGGCTGTCACATTTTAAAAAAATTTAATAAGATATGGATGTAAGGAGGCTTTTTGGCCAATGAGTTCAGAATTATATGATGCGTTGCTTTATCTTGAGAAAGAAAAAGGCATTGAGCGCAGTTTGTTAATTGAAGCAATTGAAGCAGCACTTGTCTCAGCGTATAAACGCAATTTTAACCAGGCACAAAACGTTCGGGTGGAGCTGAATTTAGAAGCCGGCTCAATGCGTGTGTTTGCCCGGAAAGAGGTAGTAGAGGAAGTATTCGACTTCCGTTTGGAAATTGCGCTGGCTGATGCAGTACAAATCAATCCTTCTTATGAAATTGGCGATGTGGTCGAAATGGAAGTAACACCAAAAGATTTTGGCCGAATTGCAGCTCAAGCAGCAAAGCAAGTTGTAACGCAGCGTGTTCGTGAAGCAGAACGCGGAATTATTTATTCGGAATTTATCGACCGTGAAGAAGATATTATGACCGGTATTGTACAGCGCCAGGATGCCCGCTTTATTTATGTAAGCCTTGGCAAAATCGAGGCGCTTTTGCCACAGGCAGAGCAAATGGCGAATGAAACATACAAGCCGCATGATCGAATCAAAGTGTTTATTACAAAAGTGGAGCGGACAACAAAAGGCCCGCAAATTTATGTATCACGCACACATCCAGGACTTCTGAAGCGCTTGTTTGAAATTGAAGTGCCGGAAATTTTTGACGGCACTGTTGAAATTCGCTCGGTATCACGCGAAGCAGGCGACCGTTCCAAAATTTCTGTTCATGCAGAAAACCCGGAAGTGGATCCGATTGGCGCTTGCGTCGGTCCGAAAGGCAATCGCGTTCAGGCAATCGTAAACGAGCTGAAAGGCGAAAAAATCGATATCGTTCAGTGGTCAGAAGATCCGGTTGTCTTTGTGGCTAATGCCCTCAGCCCGGCTAAAGTCGTTGAGGTTATGGTGGAAGAGGAAAACAAAGCAACAACCGTTATCGTACCGGATTATCAATTATCACTGGCTATCGGCAAGCGCGGTCAAAACGCCCGTCTTGCAGCGAAACTAACCGGCTGGAAAATTGATATCAAAAGTGAAACGGACGCTCGGGCAGCAGGCATTTATCCAAGCGGAAAAACAGCCGAGCAGGATGAAGATGATACGGAGCCGTCGAACAACAACCTTGAAGATTTCTTTTCTGAAGAAATCGAATAAGGAGGCGTACTGCAATGCCAATGCCTAAAAAAGTGCCGCTTAGAAAGTGTGCGGCAACAGGAGAAATGAAACCTAAAAAAGAAATGATTCGCATTGTCCGGTCGAAGGAAGGCGAAGTGTCCGTTGACCCAACCGGCAAAAAATCGGGACGGGGCACTTATGTTTCCCGGACGAAAGAAGCGGTGGAAGCGGCTCAAAAGAAAAATGTGCTGGCACGGCAGCTGAGTGCGGAAGTGCCGCCATCTATTTATGAGGAATTATTTGAGCTTGTGGCGAAAGGCAACGACTGAGATGGCCGTACATCCATGGGCTTCGTTTCTCGGTCTTGCCAACCGGGCCGGCAAGCTGATTACCGGTGAAGAACTGACCGTAAAAGAAATACAGCGCGGGAATGCAAAACTGGTTCTTTTATCGAAAGATGCATCCCGCAACACAGAAAAGAAAATAACGGATAAAGCAGCTTTTTACAAAGTGCCGGTGCGCCGCGTAGAAAATCGCGAAGTACTCGGACAGGCCATTGGCAAAGAAGCGCGTGTCGTTGTGGCGGTAACGGACACCGGTTTTGCTAAAAAGCTTAAAACGCTTATCGAGGAGGAGTGACAGAAGCGATCTGTCATGACAAGGAGGCTGTTTGAATTTGAATAATAAACCGAATAATCAACAATCAACTACGAATAAACCGGCGGGAAACCGTGGACCGGCAAAGCCGAAGCCAACAGGTTCTAGACCAGGCCAGCAAAAGCAGGGCGGTTCAAAACCGGGTTCCCGCGGCATTAACGGCGGGCCACGCGGAAAAGGCCGTTCCGGTGGACAGCGTAAAGGAGCACCGAAACAGCCAATTCCAGTGAAAAAGAAAGAAATTCCGGAAAAAATTGTTTTCTCCGGTTCTTTAACAGTGGGCGAGCTTGCCAAGAAAATGAACGTTGAACCATCTGATGTCATTAAAAAATTGTTTATGCTCGGCGTAATGGCAACGATCAATCAGGAGCTTGATAAAGATGCTATTGAACTTGTGGCAGGCGAGTTTAACGTAGAGGTAGAAGAAGAAATTTTAATCGATAAAGCGGACCTTGAAACATATTTTGAAGAAGAAGATTCTCAGGAAACTGCGGTTGAACGTCCGGCTGTTGTAACCATTATGGGTCACGTTGACCACGGGAAAACGACACTTTTGGATTCTATCCGTAACACCAAAGTAACAGAAGGCGAAGCTGGTGGTATTACGCAGCATATCGGTGCCTACCAAGCTGAAGCAAACGGCAAAAAGATTACATTCCTTGACACACCAGGACACGCTGCGTTTACAACAATGCGTGCACGTGGTGCGAAAGTAACCGATATTACCATTCTTGTAGTGGCAGCCGATGACGGTGTTATGCCACAAACCGTTGAAGCCATCAACCACGCAAAAGCAGCAGAAGTGCCGATTATCGTTGCTGTAAACAAAATTGATAAGCCGGCTGCAAATCCGGATCGTGTGATGCAGGAATTAACAGAGCATGGACTTGTTCCTGAAGCATGGGGCGGCGATACCATCTTCGTTCCGCTTTCAGCAAAACACGGCGAAGGTATTGATACATTGCTCGAGATGATTCTTCTTGTTGCAGAAGTAGAAGAATTAAAAGCAGATCCAAAACGAAAAGCAATGGGTACAGTTATTGAAGCCGAGCTGGATAAAGGCCGCGGTTCTGTAGCAACATTGCTTGTTCAAAACGGTACGTTAAATGTCGGTGACCCGATTGTTGTTGGAAACACATTTGGCCGTGTCCGCGCCATGGTAAACGACATTGGCCGCCGTGTTAAAACAGCTGGCCCGTCTACCCCGGTTGAAATTACCGGATTGAATGAAGTGCCGCTTGCGGGTGATCGATTCGTCGTATTCGAAGACGAGAAAACAGCACGTCAAATCGGGGAATCCCGTGCGCAGGATGCTCTTTTGGCACAGCGGAGCGAGAAAACAAAAGTCAGCCTTGATAACCTGTTTGAACATATGAAACAAGGGGAAATGAAAGATTTAAACATCGTTTTAAAAGCCGATGTACAAGGATCGGTTGAAGCGGTAGCGGCTGCTCTTCAAAAAATTGAAGTAGAAGGCGTAAACGTAAAAATCATCCATACCGGTGCCGGTGCGATTACAGAATCAGATATTATTTTGGCTTCTGCTTCAAATGCCATCGTTATTGGATTCAATGTGCGTCCGGATGTGAATGCAAAACGCACGGCGGAAGCGGAAGAAGTAGAAGTACGCCTGCATCGTATTATCTACAAAGTCATCGAAGAAATCGAGGCTGCGATGAAAGGAATGCTTGATCCGGAATTTGAAGAAAAAATTATCGGACAAGCGGAAGTACGCCAGACATTCAAAGTGTCTAAAATCGGTACAATTGCGGGAAGCTATGTAACAGAAGGGAAAATCACACGTGATTCAGGCGTCCGCTTGATTCGCGACGGCATCGTTATTTTCGAAGGAGAAGTCGATGCGCTGAAACGCTTCAAAGATGATGCAAAAGAAGTCGCGCAGGGCTATGAGTGCGGGATTACCATTCGTGGCTTTAATGATGTCAAAGAAGGCGATATTATTGAAGCGTTTATCGAACAGGAAATCGAACGTAAGTAACCTTCGTCCCAAGGAGTGAGAAGTATGTCAATGCGTTCTAATCGTGTGGCGGAACAAATGAAAAAAGAACTGACGGAAATTTTAAGCCGGAAAGTTAAAGATCCCCGTATTGGATTTCTAACCGTAACGGATGTAGAGGTTACCGGAGATCTGCAGCAGGCAACCGTTTATATTACGGTGCTTGGCGGTGAAGAAGAGCGGGAGGGTACACTGAAGGCATTAGCGAAAGCAAAAGGATTTATCCGTTCTGAACTTGGAACTCGAATCCGTCTTCGCAAAACCCCGGAGCTTATGTTTGAGTTTGATGAATCAGTTGCGTACGGAAACAAAATCGATACGCTGCTGCGGGAATTAAGAGACTCGGACCCGTCGTAATACAAAAAGAGCGCCTTGAGAAGCAGCAGGAATGTCGGCTGCTTGATCAGGCGCTTTTTTTTGACAGCAAAAGGAGGCTTGAAATATGAATGGCATTTTGCCGCTATGGAAAGAAAAAGGAATGACATCACATGATTGTGTATTTAAAGCCCGTAAAATTCTTCGTACGAAAAAAGTAGGCCATACGGGTACACTCGATCCCGATGTAGAAGGCGTGCTTCCTCTTTGTATCGGGACAGCAACGAGGCTCGCTGAATATATTACCGACAGTGGAAAAATCTATGAGGCAGAAGTAACCATTGGCTTTTCAACAGAAACGGAGGATGCGTCTGGAGCAGTGGTGGAGTCAAGGCCGATTGACCGGGCTATTACGGATGCCGAGCTTGGAAGTGTGCTCCAAAGCCTCACTGGTGAAATTGAGCAAACACCACCTATGTACTCGGCTGTAAAAGTGAACGGCAGGCGTTTATATGAATATGCACGGGCCGGACAAACGGTAGAGCGCCCGTCACGGATCGTCTCTATTTACAGCATTGAGCGAATCAGCCCGATCGAACAGGAAAATGAAAAAGTCCGCTTTTCCATTCGCGTTTCTTGCGGGAAAGGGACCTATATTCGAACTTTGGCTGTAATGATTGGCGAAAAGCTCGGCTACCCGGCGCATATGTCACGCCTGGTACGTACTCATTCAGGAGGCTTCGGTGAAGACGACTGCGTCACGCTGTCTGTGCTGGCAGAACGGGCTCCAGAGGATGTCTTAAAGCCGGTTGAAACAGCGGTTTCTCATTTGCCGAAGTGGATCGTAAATGATACAGTAGCAGTAAAGGTAAAGAATGGGGCTGTTTTGTCGAAGCCTGCCCAGTGGCCGGCTGGGGAGTCCGAAGCAGCTGTTTATTTAAACGGGGAACTATTGGCCATCTACCAGGTTCATCCGGAAAAAACAGGGCTGATCAAGCCGGTTAAAGTGATGCCACAATGACAGAGAGACAGGTGTGAAATGTATGGATGTTATTATGCTGCGCCACCCGCACAGCCATAAAAAAGAAGAATTCGAACCGATGGCGCTTGCGCTTGGTTTTTTTGACGGGGTACATAAAGGGCATCAACAGGTAATCTCTGCCGCTAAAAAAACGGCGGATAAGCACGGCTGGAAAAGTGCCGTAATGACATTTGATCCTCATCCGTCTGTTGTTCTTGGCAGAAAGCATCAGCATATCCGCTATATTACTCCTCTTGAGGAAAAAAAGCGTTTGATCGCTGATCTCGGTATTGACTATTTGTTCGTGGTCCGATTTACGTCTGATTTTGCAGCCCTTGAACCACAGCAGTTTGTAGACCAGTATATCATTGGTTTAAATGTTCAGCACGTGACGGCCGGTTTTGATTATACATACGGCCGTCTTGGAAAAGGAACGATGGAAACATTACTGTTTCATTCACGCGGGGCATTTGCTTTTACATCTGTTGATAAGCTTGAATTTGGGGAGGAAAAAGTAAGTTCGACCAAAATAAGAGAGCTGCTTTCGGAAGGACTTGTACGCGATGCGTCCGATTTACTCGGCCGCCCTTACCGGATGCACGGGACGGTTATTCACGGTGATAAACGCGGCCGGAAAATGGGTTTTCCCACCGCGAATATCGAACCCGATGATGATTATTTCCTGCCGCGCACCGGTGTATACGCCGTAAAAATCCGTGTGAAAAATGAATGGCATGAAGGGGTGTGCAATGTTGGGTTCCGTCCGACATTTAAAAGTCCGGACAAGCCGGTTTTATCAATCGAAGTGCATATTTTTCAGTATACGGGGGATATTTACGGAGAAGAAGTGGAAGTGGACTGGTTTATTCGGCTGCGCGGGGAGCAGAAGTTTAGCGGTATTGAAGAGCTGGCTGCACAAATTGAACGGGATAAAAAAGCAGCTGTGCATTTCTTCGACAGCAAACGTCTTGACGAAGAAGCATAAATTTCTTATAATAAGAAGTGCTTGACATTTTGAACCGCTGCTTGGCATTGCGAATCTCCAACGCATGCTCGGCTGACGGGGATGAATCAATTTAAAGGAGGAATTACAAATGGCATTAACACAAGAACGCAAAAACGAACTAATTCAGGAGTACAGAACACACGAAAGCGACACTGGGTCTCCAGAAGTTCAAATCGCTGTATTAACTGAACAAATCAACACGTTGAATGATCACTTACGTACACATAAAAAAGACCACCATTCACGTCGCGGTCTTCTAAAAATGGTCGGCCGCCGTCGTAACCTGCTTTCATACCTTCGTAACAAGGATGTAGCACGTTACCGCGAGTTGATCCAAAAGCTCGGTTTGCGCCGATAATTCACGATAAAGCGGGATTTTTCCCGCTTTTTTGTTAGGAAAAAAACGTTTTTTTAAATAAAGAGAGGTGCAACCAAATGGAGCAGGGAAAAAGAACATTTTCCATCGACTGGGCAGGACGCGAATTAACGGTTGAAATAGGACAAATCGCGAAGCAGGCCAATGGTTCAGCGCTAATTCGCTACGGCGATACGGTCGTACTTAGTACTGCAACAGCTTCTAAGGAAGCGAAAGCAGTGGATTTCTTTCCGTTAACAGTAAACTACGAAGAGCGTCTTTATGCCGCAGGTAAAATTCCAGGCGGATTTATTAAAAGAGAAGGCCGTCCGAGTGAAAAAGCGACACTGGCAAGCCGGTTAATTGACCGCCCAATTCGTCCGCTTTTTGCCGATGGATTCCGTAATGAAGTTCAAGTGATCAGCATGGTCATGAGTGTAGACCAGGACTGCTCACCTGAAATGGCTGCAATGTTCGGTTCCTCACTGGCGCTGTCAGTATCAGATATTCCATTCGAAGGTCCAATTGCCGGGGTAAACGTCGGCCGTGTAGACGGTTCTTTCGTGATCAACCCGACAGTGGAGCAGCAGGAAAAAAGTGATATTGATTTGTCGGTCGCTGGCACTAAAGAAGCAATCAACATGGTTGAAGCGGGAGCAGACGAAGTACCAGAAGAAGTGATGCTTGAAGCGATTATGTTTGGCCACGAAGAAATCAAGCGCTTAATCGCTTTCCAGGAAGAAATTGTCGCTGCATGCGGAAAAGAAAAGCGTGAAGTTGTTCTTTATGAAAACGACAAAGTGCTGGAAGCCAAAATTCGTGCAATGTGTGAAGCGGATATGAAGCAGGCGATTCAAACACCTGAAAAGCATGCGCGCGAGGAAGCGATCACAGAAGTGAAAAATGCTGTGAAAGAAGCGCTTCTTTCGGAAGGCGAAGAAGAACAAGTGCTGGCTGAAGCCTCCGCTATTCTCGAAAAACTCGTTAAAGAAGAAGTGCGCCGTTTGATTACCGTTGAAAAAATTCGTCCAGACGGCCGGAAGATCGACGAAATTCGTCCGCTTTCTTCCGAAACCACATTACTTCCACGTACACATGGCTCCGCTATGTTTACCCGTGGACAAACACAGGTACTGAGTGTAGCTACGCTTGGTGCTTTAGGTGATGTGCAAATTTTGGACGGTCTTGGAACGGAAGAATCAAAACGGTTTATGCACCATTACAATTTCCCTTCGTTCAGCGTAGGGGAAACACGTCCGCTTCGTGCACCGGGCCGCCGGGAAATTGGGCATGGTGCTCTTGGAGAGCGTGCTCTTTATCCGATTATCCCTGATGAAAAAGACTTCCCGTATACGATTCGCCTTGTATCAGAGGTGCTTGAATCGAACGGATCTTCATCTCAAGCGAGTATTTGTGCAAGCACAATGGCGATGATGGATGCAGGTGTACCAATTAAAGCGCCTGTCGCTGGTATTGCAATGGGTCTTGTTAAGTCTGGCGAGCATTATACAGTGTTGTCTGATATTCAAGGCATGGAAGACCACCTTGGTGATATGGACTTTAAAGTAGCAGGTACAGCAAAAGGCGTGACCGCTCTTCAAATGGATATTAAAATCGATGGATTAAGCCGTGAGATTTTAGAAGAAGCGCTTCAGCAGGCAAAAGAAGGAAGAATGCATATTTTAGAGCATATGCTGTCTGTAATTGATACGCCGCGCAATGAATTGTCGGCTTACGCGCCGAAAATTATGACCATGACCATCAATCCGGATAAAATCCGTGATGTTATTGGGCCGAGCGGCAAACAAATCAATAAAATTATTGAAGAAACTGGCGTAAAAATCGATATTGAACAAGACGGAACCGTCTTTATTTCATCGGTGAACCAGGAAGACAATGAACGGGCGAAGAAAATTATCGAAGACATTGTACGTGAAGTACAAGTCGGCGAGCTTTACATGGGGAAAGTAAAGCGTATTGAGAAATTCGGCGCTTTTGTTGAGCTGTTCAAAGGCAAAGACGGTCTTGTGCACATTTCCGAGCTTGCTGAAGAGCGGGTTGGCAAGGTAGAAGATGTATTGAAAATAGGCGATGAAATCCTTGTAAAAGTAATTGCTATTGATAATCAAGGGCGCGTAAATGTGTCTAGAAAAGCTGTTTTAAAAGAACAGCGTGAAAAAGAAGAAGCAGCTAAACAGCAGCAATAACATTAAAGGCAGGGACTTCGTATGAAGTCTCTGCTTTTTTTTATAGCTTTTGGAAGCGAAGTATGATATTGTTATTCATTGATATTGTGATGTGGTCAACAAGATGAACAGAAACTAGGGGGATATGATTACGTTGATAAAACGATTTACATGCAAGAATGGCGTGACCATCGTAACAGAAGAAATGACCACGGTTCGGTCCGCTGCAATTGGCATATGGATTGCAACAGGATCCCGTGACGAGTCACCAGAACTAAACGGTGTGTCCCATTTTCTTGAACATATGTTCTTTAAAGGAACAGATACATTAAGTGCAAAAGAAATAGCAGAAAGCTTTGACAGCATCGGCGGTCAAGTAAATGCTTTTACGTCAAAAGAATACACGTGCTACTATGCAAAGGTGCTTGATAATCATGCAGAGCACGCTTTAAATGTGCTGGCAGATATGTTTTTCCATTCTAAATTTGATACAGAAGAGCTTGAAAAAGAGCGCAATGTTATTTTAGAGGAAATTAAAATGTATGAAGACGCGCCGGACGATATCGTTCATGATTTGCTTAGCAGCGCCGCTTACGGTAACCATCCGCTTGGCCTTCCGATTTTGGGGACAGAAGAAACATTGGCTGCTTTCACACGTGACACGCTCAAAGAATACATGTACAACATGTATACACCGGATCGGGTAGTCATTTCGATCGCAGGCAATATTACAGAAGAGCTCGTGAAAAAAGCAGAAGCTCTTTTTGGAGAGTACGAAGGCGGCAAAGCGCCGGCCATGGAGGCTGTTTCTCACTTTTACCATGAGAAAAAAGCACGCTCGAAAGAAACAGAGCAAGCGCATTTATGCTTTGGATATGAAGGTGTCCCAATCGGAGACAAAGACATTTACAATTTAATCGTACTCAATAATATTATCGGTGGAAGCATGTCTAGCCGTCTTTTCCAGGAAGTTCGTGAAGAACGGGGTCTTGCGTATTCTGTGTACTCGTACCATTCTTCTTATAAAGATACGGGTCTGATCACATTTTATGGTGGAACAGGAGCCGAACAGCTGGAAGAATTATATGCGACCATTATGAAGTCCATCGACCTTGTTAAAAAGGAAGGAATTACACCAAAAGAGCTTCAAAACAGTAAGGAACAGCTTAAAGGCAGCTTAATGCTTAGTCTGGAGAGCACAAACAGCCGTATGAGCCGTAATGGAAAAAACGAGCTGCTTCTTAAGCGCCACCGTACGCTTGATGAAGTCGTCTCACTAATTGATAACGTAAAAAAAGACCGGGTGGACGCACTGGCAGCAGAATTGTTTAATAAACCATTCTCAGCCGCGCTGATCAGCCCGGATGGCAAATGGCCGAAAACAGCCCAAATTTGAATCCGCTCAAAGAGTGGATTCTTTTTTTTGGAACAAAACAGAACGCACAGGGAAAAATGGCGGTTCATACAATAAAAAGAATACGCCGCAATTGGAGGAGATTTAGGTGAAAGCATTGATTTATGGCGGAGATGCCAGACAGATTGAGATGGGCCGCCTGTTAATGGAACGCGGCATCCATGTGTACATGGCTGGATTTGATCAGGCAAAGAAGGAACTCTCAGGCGCACAGGTTCTGAAACCGGAAGACGTGTCCTATCAGCTGATGGACTTGTTTATATTGCCGGTTTCGGGCGTGAAAAAAGGAGGGGTAGTGGATGCCCCGTTTTCATCAAACCCGCTTTTCATGACAAAAGAAATTGCCGAGTCTCTGTCACCCAATTGCATTATCGTAAGCGGCATTGAAACACCAGCCCTAAAAAGCATAGTAGACCGTGACATTCTGTATATTTTCGACCGGGAAGACGCAGCGGTGCTTAACTCTATTCCGACAGCTGAAGGAACCCTGATGATCGCCATGCAAAAAACGGATCATACCATTCACGGGGCCAATGTGATGGTAATCGGGCTTGGCCGCGTCGGTATTACAACGGCCCGGCTGTTCTATCAGGCCGGTGCTCATGTAACGGCAGCGGTGCGGGAAACAGGGAAGTTTGCTAGAGCAAAAGAAATGAGCCTGTATCCTTTTTATATGGAAAGCATGAAAGAAGAAATTAAACGAGCCGACATTGTGATCAATACAGTGCCGGATATGGTTTTAACAAAAGAAATATTAGAGCAAATGAAGCCGGGCTCTCTGGTGATTGACCTCGCCTCTGAACCGGGAGGAACGGATTTCGAAGCTGCCCAAAAAGCAGGAATAGAAGCCATTCATGCTCTCGGCCTGCCGGGCAAAGTAGCGCCAAAAACAGCTGGGGAAATACTGGCTCATGTTTTATGGGATGCTGTAAAAGAATGGAAAGAAGAAAGGGGATTGTAAGAAGTGGACCTATCGTTAAAAGGGCGTCGGATTGGGTTCGGGATCACAGGATCACATTGTACATTTGAAGAAATAGTGCCGGTCGTGGCGAAGTTAAGAGAACTGGGAGCCGAGGTAGTGCCGGTGGCAACGAATACAGTACAAAAAGAAGCAAGCCGGTTCGGTTCGGCAGGAGAGTGGCTGAAGAAAGTAGAAGAGGTAGCAGGCCAAAAAGCGATTACAACCATTCAAGATGCTGAACCGCTGGGACCAAAAAATCCAGTGGATTGCATGGTAATCGCGCCTATGACCGGAAACTCCATCAGTAAATTTGCCAACGCTGCTACAGACTCTCCCGTCTTAATGGCTGCCAAGGCTACACTGCGAAATGGAAGCCCTGTGGTAGTCGCTGTCTCAACAAACGATGCGCTTGGGTTAAACAGCCAAAATATTGTAAAGCTCTTAAATATGAAAAATATTTATTTTGTTCCTTTTGGTCAGGACGATCCCATTAAAAAACCAAATTCTTTAGTGGCGTTTATGGATTTGATTCCCGCAACGGTTTCAGAAGCCCTTTCCCATAAACAAATTCAGCCGCTGTTGAAAGAATATCCGTCTTCAACCGTTTAAAGAAATCACCGCTTTTTTTATTTCCCATTGATTTTCTTCTTTCCATCGTCCTTTAATGTGTTAAAATAGTGCTATTATCAGTATCAAGATACTTTTTTCAACATTCATGATAATTCGACAATGTATCTTTATACAAAAAGATGAACTTTTATTACCGGAAGGGGAAGATTTGAATGAGTAACACAGGTTTTCACGTAGCCGTCGTTGGAGCGACGGGAGCGGTCGGACAGCAAATGCTAAAAACATTGGAAGAGCGCAATTTCCCGATTAAGACATTGACGCTTCTTTCATCCGCCCGTTCAGCGGGAAAAACCGTTTCTTTTAGAGGCGAAGAAGTAACAGTTCAAGAAGCAAAGCCAGAGAGCTTTGAAGGAATCGATATCGCTCTGTTTTCCGCAGGAGGCAGCGTATCAGAAGCATTGGCTCCGGAAGCGGCAAAACGCGGTGCGATCGTGATCGATAATACAAGTGCTTTCCGCATGCATCCGGATGTGCCGCTTGTCGTGCCGGAAGTCAACAAAGAAGATTTGCGTAACCATAACGGCATCATTGCCAACCCGAACTGCTCAACGATTCAAATGCTTGTAGCGCTTGAGCCGATTCGCCAGGCAGCAGGCTTGAAAAAAGTAATCGTTTCTACGTACCAGGCTGTATCAGGTGCGGGAGCAAAAGCAGTTGAAGAGCTTTACAGCCAGACAAAAGCGATCGTAAACAATGAATCGTTTGAGCCGAAGATTTTACCAGTCGGCAGCGACAAAAAACATTATCAAATTGCATTCAACGCCATTCCGCAAATTGATAAATTCCAAGATAACGGCTTCACATATGAAGAAATGAAAATGATTAATGAAACAAAGAAAATTATGCATATGGAAGACCTGCCGGTTGCCGCAACGTGTGTCCGCCTGCCAATTGCAACGGGCCACTCAGAATCTCTTTATTTTGAAACGGAAAAAGGCGGCTTGAGCGCAGCGGATATCCAGGCTTTGCTAAAAGACGCTCCAGGTGTTGTGCTGCAGGATAATCCTTCTGAACAGCTTTATCCAATGCCGGCAGACTGCGTAGGCAAAAATGATACTTTTGTTGGACGGATTCGTAAAGATCTTGATACAGATAACGGTTTCCATATGTGGGTTGTTTCTGATAATCTGTTAAAGGGAGCAGCTTGGAATTCTGTTCAGATTGCTGAGACGTTAATTGAAATGGGCCTTGTAACAGAAAAATAAGCCGGCTGCCACTCCTAATTGAGAAAGCCAGGTGTATAATGTGAACATCATCATTCAAAAGTTTGGCGGGACATCTGTCCGTGATGAACAGTCACGGCTGAGCGCTCTTAGTCATGTACAGCGCGCGGTACGTGAAGGATATAAAGTAGTTGTCGTAGTTTCTGCGATGGGGCGAAAAGGCGATCCGTATGCGACGGATACGCTTCTTTCGCTTGCAGGAAGCGGGACAGGGGTGTTGACAAAGCGGGAAACAGACCTGCTCATGTCAACCGGAGAACTTATTTCCAGTCTTGTTTTTTCAGCGATGCTGAAAGAAAACGGGCTGTCGTCTGTTGCGCTTACGGGCGCTCAAGCCGGCTTTTTAACGGACCATAACCATACGGATGCGAAAATTGTCAAAATCGAGCCGTCAAGGCTGCTGAAAGAATTTGAAGCGTGCGACGTCGTTGTCGTAGCAGGCTTTCAAGGTGCGACAAGCACAGGTGAAATTACAACTCTTGGACGCGGCGGCAGCGATACGTCTGCAGCAGCGCTCGGTGCAGCATTGCAGGCCGATTTTATCGACATTTTTACAGATGTAAACGGAATTATGACAGCCGATCCGAGAATTGCCAAAAATGCTCGGCCATTGTCTGTTGTAACTTATACAGAAGTATGTAACATGGCTTATCAAGGTGCGAAAGTCATTCATCCGCGGGCTGTGGAAATTGCCATGCAGGCGAAGGTGCCCCTTCGTATACGGTCTACGTATTCGGAGGAAACAGGTACCCTTGTTACTTCTTCTCCGGATGAAAACCGCGGCTCTGATACACGTGACCGGCTTGTGACGGGGGTTGCCCACGTAACAGGCATCACACGCATTCGGATACAAACGACAGAGCAGGCGGAGATTTTTGCATTGATGGCATCAGAAGGCATCAGTGTTGATTTTATCAACATTTCTGAAGATCGTGTCACGTACACGGTTGTGGATGCGAATGCGCCAAAAGCAAAGCAGCGTTTAGAAGAAAATGGATATACCCCGCTTCTCGACCCTGATTGTGCGAAAGTGTCAGTTGTAGGCGCTGGCATGACAGGCGTACCGGGAGTTACATCGAAAATTGTTTCAGCGCTCGCTGCAAAAGGTATCTCTATTATGCAGTCCGCAGACAGTCATACGACGATCTGGGTGTTAGTGAAAGAAGACCAGATGCCGGCTGCTGTTAATGCTCTGCATGATGCATTTTTACTTGAACAAATAAATGAATAGGCTGAATTGATTGAGGAAGCCGGAATTAGGAGGCGATTGCACATGATTTCTTTCGGCCGGTTGTCGACGGCAATGGTGACGCCGTTTGACTCAAAAGGAAACATTGATTTCGAAAAAACCACACAGCTGATTGAACATTTAATCGGAACCGGAACCGATTCGCTTGTCGTAGCGGGAACAACCGGTGAATCACCAACACTTACAACTGAGGAAAAAGTGGCGCTTTTCCGCCATACCGTTAAAGTAGTCAATGGCCGTATTCCGGTCGTTGCCGGTACGGGAAGCAACAATACAAAAGCGTCCATTGAATTAACGAAAAAAGCGGAGGCAGAAGGCGTTGACGCCATTATGCTCGTGGCTCCTTATTATAATAAACCGAACCAGGAAGGGTTGTTTCAGCACTTTAAAACAGTAGCGGAATCTACTCATCTTCCCGTTATGATCTATAACATTCCGGGCCGTTCTTCTGTTTTAATTGAGCCAAAAACAACGATCCGTCTTGCGAATGAAGTATCAAATATCATGTCAACGAAAGAAGCGAGCGGCAGCCTGGATATCATCACAGAAATCGTCGCAAATACTGGAGATGATTTTCTTGTATACAGCGGTGATGACGGGCTGACACTGCCGGTTCTTTCGGTAGGAGGCACAGGAATCATTTCTGTCGCATCTCACGTGGCTGGAAAAGAAATGAAGCAAATGGTGAATGCTTATTTAAGTGGAGATGTTCAAACAGCAGCTTCCATTCATCAAACTCTTCTTCCGCTTTTCCGCGGATTGTTTGCTGCACCAAACCCGGTGCCGGTCAAAACGGCTCTTCAAATGAAAGGTCTCGATGTGGGCGGTGTTCGTCTGCCGCTTCTTCCTTTAACAGAAGAGGAGCGAACAACCCTGTCGACACTGCTTTAAAAATAAAGCCGGTTTTTGCAGAACTTCTGCAAAAACCGGCTTTTCTTATTTCCTGGCAGATAGTATTGGCTTTCATTTTCTTCATCGCTTATAATAGACGTAATGTTTGGATCGGGTCTTTTAAATGTTTAGGAGGAAATAATGTGAGCAAGAGAACAAATGAATTAATTAAGATTATCCCGCTGGGCGGAGTCGGGGAAGTCGGGAAAAATATGACAGTCGTAGAAGTGGATCAGGATATTTTCGTGATCGACACCGGCCTTATGTTTCCTGAGAATGAAATGCTTGGAATCGACATTGTCATTCCGGACATTACATATCTGGAAGAAAACAAGGAGCGAGTAAAAGGTATTTTCCTGACGCACGGTCATGAAGATGCGATCGGCTCGCTCGGGTATGTACTTAAAAAAGTACAGGCACCTGTATATGGAACCAAATTAACGCTGGCGCTTGCCAAGATGCGCCTGCGTGAAGAGAATGTAAAAGAAGATGTTAAGTTTTACACGGTGCATTCCGAATCGAAATTGCGTTTTGATCATGCGGACGTGACTTTTTTCCGGACAACACACAGCATTCCGGATTCTGTCGGCGTCGCCATCCACACATCCGAAGGCGCCATCGTACACACAGGTGAATTTAAATTTGACCAAAGTGCAAAAGGCCACTACGCACCGGATATCGGCAAAATGGCAGCGCTTGGTAAAAATGGTGTTTTCGCTTTGCTTTCTGACTCTACAGAAGCTGAACGTCCGGGTCATACAACTTCTGAGGCAGTCATTGCCTCTCAGCTTTCGGATGCGTTTCATTCAGCTGAAGGCCGGATTATCGTTTCACTTTTTGCGTCTAACTTAATTCGTATGCAGCAGGTATTTGATGCTGCATATGAAAATGGCCGCAAGGTAGCGGTGAGCGGAAAAAGCATTCAGCGTGTAAATGATATTGCCATCCGGCTTGGCTATTTGCAGGTTGAAGATGATATTTTAATCAGCTTAAATGAAATTAGCAAGCATGCTGATCATGAAGTGGTGATCCTCGCAACAGGCGTACAGGGTGAGCCAATTGAGGCGCTTCAGAAAATGGCGAAGGGAACAAACCGTCATGTGAAAATTAAAGAAGGCGATACGGTGCTGATTACTGCATCTCCATCTCCAGGCTTAGAGCTGCTGATGGCCAAAACAGTCAACCTTCTTTACCGTGCCGGCGCAAATGTGTTAACAGGCAGCCGCCGTGTGCACGTTTCCGGACACGGATCTCAAGAAGACTTAAAGTTTATGCTTAATTTAATGAAGCCGACGTATTTCATTCCGATTCAAGGGGAATACCGTATGCTTAAAGCGCATAAAAATCTGGCACTAGTGACTGGCGTGCCGGAAGAGAATACGTACATCCCGGAAAAAGGCGACGTCATTGAATTTAAAAATGGAAAGATGCGTCCGGCCGGTCGTGTAACCGCCGGCAATGTCCTGATTGACGGAATTGGTGTGGGAGATGTAGGCAATATCGTTCTTCGTGACCGAAAGCTGTTGTCACAGGATGGCATTTTCACGGTTGTGATTACGTTAAGCAAAAAACAAAAAAGAATTGTTGCCGGACCGGAAATTATCTCACGCGGTTTTGTGTATGTACGCGAGTCAGAAAAGCTGATCGATGATTCCGTAAAGCTTGTGACAGGTATTGTCGAGAAAAATCTTGCGGGTGAAACATTTGAATGGTCTGGTATTAAGCAGGATATTCGTGATCAATTAAACTCATTCTTACATGAAAAAACAAAGCGGCGTCCAATGATCCTGCCGATTATCATGGAAGTATAAACGCTCATATGTTCTCATGTGTCGATCATATGATATAATGTGAAAGCAGCCGAAACCGGCTGCTTTCAACTGTTTAAAGATCATGAAAAGTAGGGTGACGACATGGCACAAAAAAAACGAAAAAAACCGGTCCGGCGCCGGACCAATAAAGAAAAAAAGCAAATAGAATCATTGAAGATCCAGGGAGCCGGCGCTCTTATCTTTGTCCTTTGCGCTGTAGGTCTGCTTGGCACCGGAGTCGCTGGAGCTGTTATTAAAGGAGCGGCCGCTTTTTTCTTTGGCACGCTGTATGCGCTCGGATTGATCGGTCTATGCGGTATGGCACTTTATATGATTGTAAGGCGAAAACGGCCGCCGGTTTGGGAACGTAAAATTACGGGCAGCCTGCTGATAGTTTCCAGTGTGCTTGTATTTCTGCATATTCGCCTGTTTGAAAACCCGGCAGAAGGTGTGAATTACACAGCTGAAACGTGGTATTTATACAAACAAAGCGTGTCAGGTGTCGGAACGATGGATATCGGCGGCGGAATGATTGGCGGAGCCTTATTTCATCTTTTTTTCTTTCTATTTGGCCGGCCGGGCACATGGATTTTTGGACTGGCTTTATTTTTCGCAGGGATTGTGTTAGTAGGCGGCAAGCCGCTTGTTGAAAAATTGGTACATGGCGCCGCTCTTGCGGGCGAAAAGCTGAACGATTCCTGGCATCAAGCGAGGGAACAGTGGGCAGAGCGAAGGGAATGGAAGGAG
The DNA here is from genome assembly GCF_032341995.1 of Domibacillus sp. DTU_2020_1001157_1_SI_ALB_TIR_016. Lineage (NCBI taxonomy): Bacteria > Bacillati > Bacillota > Bacilli > Caryophanales > Bacillaceae > Domibacillus > Domibacillus sp. DTU_2020_1001157_1_SI_ALB_TIR_016. Next base: position 2,221,043 of record NZ_CP135439.1, on the reverse strand, counting down.
CAGGAGCAGGAGCAGGCTGAGAAGGACAAGCCGAGAGCAGCGGTAAAAGAAGCTCTACCTGAAGTAGAAAGCAAAGAAGACCCTGTTATGTCAGAGGCCGCACCACTTATTTCAAGCTTTGCTGAAAAAGCTTATACAGAAGAACCGGTTACGCAGCAGAAGAAACATGAACCGGAAGCACCGCAGGAAGCAGAGCCAGCGGTTCTATCGTTTACAGAATCAGAAAACAAAGATTACAAGCTGCCGCCGGCTTCTCTTCTCCAAAAGCCGCAGCAGGCAGATCAAAGCAATGAAAAAAAACATATTCAAAAAAATGCTCAAAAACTCGAAAAAACGTTCCAAAGCTTTGGTGTTAAAGCGAAAGTGACTCAGATCCATCTTGGTCCGGCTGTTACCAAGTATGAAGTACAGCCGGATACCGGCGTAAAGGTAAGCAAAATTGTCGGCTTGACGGATGATTTGGCGCTGGCGCTTGCAGCAAAAGATATTCGGATGGAAGCACCAATTCCAGGAAAATCCGCTATAGGAATTGAAGTGCCGAATGCTGAAGTGGCAATGGTCAGCTTTCGTGAAGTGATTGAAGCAAAGCAGAATGAAAAAAAGGATTCAAAACTTCTAGCAGCACTCGGGCGTGATATTACCGGTGAAGCCATTGCAGCTGAACTGAATAAAATGCCGCACTTGCTTGTTGCCGGGGCAACAGGAAGCGGAAAAAGTGTCTGCATTAACGGCATCATCACCAGTATTTTAATGCGTGCTAAGCCGCACGAAGTGAAGATGATGATGATTGATCCGAAAATGGTGGAGCTCAATGTATACAATGGTATTCCGCATTTGCTCGCCCCTGTTGTAACAGACGCGAAAAAAGCTTCACAAGCGTTGAAAAAAGTAGTGGGGGAAATGGAACGCCGGTACGATTTGTTTTCACACACAGGCACGCGAAATATCGAAGGCTATAATGGCTATGTGACCAAGCACAATAACGAAACGGGCGAGAAGCAGCCTCATTTGCCGTATATTGTCGTGATTGTAGACGAGCTGGCTGACTTAATGATGGTTGCTTCAAGCGATGTAGAAGATTCGATTACAAGGCTTGCTCAAATGGCCCGGGCAGCCGGCATTCATTTAATTATTGCCACGCAGCGTCCATCTGTAGATGTTATTACCGGTGTTATTAAAGCGAATATCCCATCGCGCATCGCTTTCTCTGTTTCCTCGGCAACCGATTCCCGCACCATTTTAGATATGGGCGGTGCCGAAAAACTTCTCGGACGCGGGGATATGCTTTTTTACCCGTCTGGAGCGGTAAAGCCGATTCGGGTCCAGGGTGCCTTTTTGTCAGATGAAGAGGTAGAAGATATCGTAGATTTTGTGATTGCCCAGCAAAAAGCGCAATACCAGGAAGAAATGATTCCAGAAGATGTGCCGGAAACAGCCGGCCAGTCGGAGGATGAGCTGTATGATGACGCAGTGCAGCTGATTGCTGAAATGCAGACTGCTTCGGTATCTATGCTGCAGCGCCGCTTTCGAATCGGCTACAGCCGGGCAGCGCGTTTAATTGACGAAATGGAAATGAGAGGCGTTATTGGCCCGTATGAAGGAAGCAAACCGAGAACAGTACTCGTTCCAAAGCCGTCTGAAGAGCATATGTAAAAAAGAACAGCCGAATGGCTGTTCTTTTTTTAAAAAAATTTTTTATTAAAGTATACATAACTATGTAGGCGATTTCCTTGTTGTTATTACTTTACTTGTATAATGATACAAACAAGAGAATGTTTAAGAAATTCTTTCTTTTCACTATTAAATAGTATCTTTTCAATTATCAAAAAAAATGATATGTTAAATGAAATTAGCGTAAATGTTAAACCTCAGAGGTCTGATGTCTCGTGCGAATGAAATGAAAAGGTGGTGACGATTCTGTGTCCATTAAACAGGACAACCGGCATTTATACCTTCAGGTAATTGACCGGCTGAAAAAAGATATTGAAGAAGGGATCTATAAAGAAAAAGAAAAGCTTCCTTCAGAATTTGAGCTGGCCAAACAGCTTGGCGTCAGCAGAGCTACTCTTCGGGAAGCGCTGCGCATACTCGAGGAGGAAAATGTGATTATCCGGCGTCATGGAGTAGGCACATTTGTTCATTCCAAGCCATTATTCACATCCGGCATTGAGCAGTTGATCAGCGTGACGGATATGATTGTAAATGCTGGCATGGAACCGAGTACCATTTTTCTCTCGTCTGCAGTGATGCAGGCAACTGAGGAGGATGCGCGCAGGCTGGCATGTGAGCCGGATGCGGAATTAATGGTGATTGAGCGCGTGCGGACTGCCAACGGAGTACCGGTTGTTTATTGTATTGATAAAATACCGAAAGTACTGTTTCCGGGGCAATTTGACGCAGGACAAGAATCCTTGTTTACCTTATTTGACGAGCATGCTGCACATCCTGTTTCGCATGCTGTAGCCAACATTGAACCATATGGCTGGCATGAAAAAGTATCACCGATTCTGGATTGTGAGCCTGAAACCGCACTGCTTGCCCTAAAGCAGCTTCATTATACGGAGAATGATGTGCCGGTTTTGTACTCGGTGAATTATTTTCGGGCGGACAAGTTCAGTTTTCATGTTCTGCGTAGACGTATGTAATCCAGGCATCCACGTTAATTAAATTACTAGAGGGGGCATAAAAGAATGAAAAAACGTAATTTTGGTTTTGCAATGTCCATGGTTTTAGCAGCCGGCACAATTTTAGGTGCATGCGGCGGCGGTGAAGAAGCTGATAATAATGGCGGCGGCAACGACGGAGGAGAATCCGATAAGTTTACGGTTGGGATGGTAACAGATGTCGGCGGTGTTGACGATAAATCCTTTAACCAATCTGCCTGGGAAGGGCTTCAGGCATTCGGTAAAGAAAACAATCTTGAAAAAGGTACGGATGGTTTTGATTACATTCAATCAAAAAGCGATGCCGATTACAAAACAAACTTGAATACTGCAGTTCGAAATGGCTTTGATTTAACGTATGGTATTGGTTATAAGTTAAAACCAGCCATTGAAGAAGTGGCAAAACAGCGGAAAAACAGCCAGTTTGCGATTGTGGATGATGTGGTAGAAGGTTTAGATAACGTGACAAGCATTACCTTCAAAGAAAATGAAGGTTCATTCCTTGTTGGGGTAGTAGCAGGCCTTCAAACAAAAACAGACAAAGTCGGATTTATTGGCGGAGTTGAAAGTGAACTGATCGACAAATTTGCCGGCGGTTTTGAAGCCGGTGTCAAAGCTGTAAATCCAGACGCGGACGTTGTTATTGAATATGCCGGTGCATTTGATAAAGCGGATAAAGGCCAGCAAATGGCATCTGCTATGTACTCTTCCGGTGCTGATATCATTTACCACGCAGCAGGCGGCACAGGAAACGGCGTATTTTCAGAAGCGAAAAGCTTAAAACAAAAAGATCCAAGCAAAGAAATCTGGGTCATCGGTGTTGACCGCGACCAGGCAGAAGAAGGAAAAGTAACAGCAGGCGGCAAGGAAATGAATGTAACGCTGACTTCTATGGTTAAGCGTGTAGACCTTGCTGTTCAAGACGTGGCAACAAAAGCCCAAAACGGTGAATTCCCGGGCGGCGAAGTGATTGAGTATGGTCTTGAGGCAAACGGTGTAAGCATTGCGCCAACACAGGATAACTTAACAGAAGAATCAAAAGCTGCTGTAAAGGAATGGACAGATAAAATTAAAAATGGTGAAGTTGAAGTGCCAACAAAACCAAGCGGAAAATAATCCGTTTAGCGGATGCCGGACTGAACGCCGGCATCCCTTTTTAAAGATGACGGGAGTATAGACAAGCTATACTGCCTTGATTTTTAAAAAATTTTGCTCATAAGGTCAGACATCCTACTGGATTATAAGCGTTTTAAAAAGGAGAGTGAGAAAGATGGATTATGTAATCGAAATGCTTGGCATTCGAAAAGAATTTAACGGATTCGTGGCGAACGATAATATTACGTTGCAGCTCGCCAAAGGAGAAATTCATGCTCTTCTCGGTGAAAATGGAGCGGGAAAATCGACCTTAATGAATGTACTTTTCGGTCTTTATCAGCCAGAAGCAGGACGCATTCGGGTAAATGGACAGGACGTTCACATCACTGATCCGAATAAAGCGAACGATTTAGGCATTGGCATGGTGCATCAGCATTTTATGCTGGTGGACACGTTCACTGTAACGGAAAATATTGTGCTGGGCAATGAGCCGAAGAAATTCGGAACGGTAAATATGAAAAAAGCTGAACAAAAGGTGCGGGAATTGTCAGAGCAGTATGGTCTTTCGGTTGATCCGACAGCGAAAATTGCGGATATTTCAGTGGGTATGCAGCAACGTGTCGAAATCTTAAAAACACTATACCGCGGTGCGGAAATCTTAATTTTTGATGAACCAACCGCCGTCTTGACGCCGCAGGAAATCAAAGAATTGATTGGAATTATGCGTGCGCTCATTAAAGAAGGAAAATCAATTATTCTCATTACGCACAAATTAAAAGAAATTATGGAAGTATGTGACCGGGTAACGGTTATTCGAAAAGGAAAAGGAATTGGCACGGTAGACGTATCGGAAACAAATCCGAATCATTTAGCGAGCTTAATGGTGGGCCGCGATGTCACCTTTACGACTGAGAAGACGGAAGCCGCTCCAGCTCATAATGTGCTCGAGGTACGTGGACTTTCGGTAAACGATTCACGCGGTGTCCCAGCGGTGCGCAATTTAAACCTCGATGTGCGGGCCGGTGAAATTGTCGGTATTTGCGGTGTAGACGGCAACGGCCAAACAGAATTAATCGAAGCCATTACAGGACTTCGAAAAGCAGCTGAGGGCTCTATTCAGCTGAATGGCAAAGATATTACAGGCTTTAAGCCGCGGAAGGTAACCGAAGCCGGTGTTGGGCATATTCCGCAGGATCGGCACAAGCATGGGTTAGTGCTTGACTACCCGATTGGCACGAACATCGTCCTTCAAACGTATTATCAAAAGCCGTATTCAAAAGCGGGAATTATGAATTATAAAGAAGTGTACAAAAAAGCAACCACGCTGATCAAGGAATTTGACGTGCGGACGCCGTCTGAGACAACGCTGGCACGGGCTCTTTCAGGCGGGAACCAGCAAAAAGCCATTATCGGCCGGGAAGTGGATCGTAATCCCGACCTTTTAATTGCCGCCCAGCCGACACGCGGACTTGACGTCGGAGCAATTGAATTTATTCACCGCCGTCTTATCGAACAGCGTGACAATGGAAAAGCAGTTTTGCTTCTTTCATTTGAGCTTGATGAAATTATGAATGTATCAGACCGGATCGCGGTTATTTATGAAGGGCAGATTGTCGCCAACGTGGATCCGAAAACAACAACAGAACAGGAACTCGGCCTCCTGATGGCCGGATCAAAGAAGGGAGCGGATGAGCGTGTCTAAAAATTGGACTGTATTGGCAGTTCCGGTTATTTCCGTTCTGCTCGGCCTGCTTGCGGGGGCCATTATTATGCTGGTCAGTGGAAACGATCCAGCAGCGGGGTATGCCGCCTTATGGAACGGGGCATTCGGTGATTCGTTTTATACAGGTGAAACATTGCGCCAAATGACGCCATATGTATTTGCAGGTCTTGCCGTTGCATTCGCTTTCCGAACAGGTTTATTTAATATCGGGGTAGAAGGACAGCTTCTTGTCGGATGGCTTGCTTCGGTGTGGGTTGGTCTGGCATTTGAGCTTCCTAAATTCATTCATCTGCCGCTCGCTATTTTGGCGGGGGCGGCTGCAGGAGCGGCCTGGGGCTTTATTCCCGGCTTCCTAAAAGCGCGCCTGCGTGTACATGAAGTTATTGTAACCATTATGATGAACTACACAGCGCTTCACGTAACAAACTACCTTATCCGTGACGTAATCAGCGACGGTGCGGATGCAACAGATCCTGTGCATGAAACAGCCAGCCTTCAATCGGAGTTTCTGCAAAGTATAACAGATTTTTCATCACTTCATAACGGAATTTATTTAGCAGTTGTGGCTGCCATTGTGATGTGGTTTATGCTGGAAAAAACAACGCTTGGCTATGAGCTGCGTGCAGTTGGTTACAACCAGCATGCCTCTGAATATGCCGGTATGAGTGTAAACCGGAACATTATTTTGTCCATGGTCATTTCAGGCGCATTTGCCGGTATTGGCGGCTCCATGCAGGGGCTTGGTACATTTGGCAATATGTTTATTAACTCCGGATTTTCCGGTATCGGTTTTGACGGTATCGCCGTTGCGCTTTTGGGAGGAAATACAGCGATCGGCGTTGTGCTGGCGGCTCTTTTGTTCGGTGCATTAAAAGTAGGCTCATTGAATATGCCAATCGAATCAGGCGTGCCGAATGAGCTCGTTGAAATTGTCATTGCGCTGATTATTTTCTTTGTAGCATCAAGCTATATGATTACCTGGCTTCTAGGCCGCTTTAAAAAGAAGGAGGCGAAATAAATGGATGCGTTAACGATCATTGCGTTAATCGTTTCTTCGTCCTTGTTCGCAGCTACACCGCTTATTTTCACGGCACTTGGCGGCGTATTTTCGGAAAAATCCGGCGTTGTAAACATCGGCCTGGAGGGACTGATGATTATCGGCGCATTTACAGCAATTGTTTTTAACTTAACATTTGCTGATACATTTGGCAGTGCAACACCTTGGGTTGCGCTTCTGGCGGCCATGCTTGCCGGAGGATTACTGTCGCTGCTTCATGGTTTGGCGTCTATTACGTTCCGGGCCGATCAAGTTGTCAGCGGGGTCGCCATTAACTTCCTCGCGCTCGGCCTGTCCCTGTTTCTTGTGAAACTGCTGTATGACAAAGGCCAGACAGACATGATCAAAATGAATTTTATTAAAAAAGATATTCCTTTTTTAAGTGATATCCCTGTCATTGGTGATATTTTCTTTAGCGACATTGCAAGACCAACTATATTAGCTTTTGCGATCGCCATTATTTCCTGGTTTGTGCTGTACAAAACACCGTTTGGCCTGCGTCTCCGCTCTGTTGGGGAGCATCCGATGGCGGCTGACACAATGGGCGTAAATGTGGCCAAAACACGCTATATCGCCGTGTTTATTTCGGGACTTCTCGGCGGTCTTGGTGGCGCGGTGTATGCCCAGTCTATTTCACTGGATTTCAGCCACGCTACCATTACCGGCCAGGGCTTTATGGCACTTGCAGCCATGATCTTTGGAAAGTGGCATCCACTTGGCGCGATGGGAGCAGCTATTTTCTTTGGCTTTGCCCAAAGCCTCAGTATTGTCAGCTCGAACATTCCGTTTTTGCAGGACGTTCCAGACGTCTACCTGCTGATTGCTCCATATGTGCTGACCATTTTAGCATTGGCCGGCTTTATCGGACGTGCTGACGCACCGAAAGCATCCGGTACACCGTATGTTAAAGGAAGCAGATAAAAAAGAGTTCCGCTATATGCGGGATTCTTTTTTTTGCTTTAGGTCATAGCCTTTTGTTTACCTTTTACATCATTCTTTAAAACAGAAGGAGAAAAGGTGATTAAAAACGCCTGCTTTTTCTCATACTGTTTTTAAAGTTCGTACATGTTGACAGGTATATCCTGCCCAAATTCTTCATTATATATAAGGTTTTTGTTTCCTTTAAGACATTATATTTCCTATAGGAAGATAGTGAAGATATACTAGTAAAAGGTATTCAGCAACTGGATGCAGAGGAGGAATTCGATGGAAACGACACGTGAACAGACATTTGCTAAACCAGGATATAATATTCACACGATTGAAACGGAAAAATTTAAAACAAATACGATTATTATTAAAATGAGGGCGCCTCTCCAGAAAGAGACCGTGACGATGCGTGCACTTTTGCCGCATGTTTTGCAGTCCGGCACCGAAAATGCGCCGTCAGCAGCTGCTTTTCGCACAGAGCTGGATGAACTATACGGTGCATTGTTTTTTTCAGATTCCGCAAAAAAAGGAAACGAGCATGTGCTTACCTTTACAATGGAAGCAGCCAATGAAAAGTATCTACACGGCGAGAATGGTTTGTTCGACCGGGCGCTTACACTTTTGGCCGACGTACTGTTTCGTCCCCATTTAAAAGAAGGGGTTTTCCCGGACAAAGTCGTTCAGCAGGAAAAACGGAGCCTGGAGCAGCGGATCCGGTCCATTTATGATGATAAAACCCGTTATGCTTCACTTAAGCTTGTGGAAGAAATGTACGGAGATGATCCGTATGCATTGCCAGCCGGCGGCTTATTGGAAAAAGTGGGTTCGATTGATGCAACATCACTATATACGTATTACCAAAAAGCGCTTGCAGAAGATATCATTGATATTTTCGTGATTGGTGATGTGAAAGCAGAAGAAGTAGCTGCCAAAATCGAGTCGCATCTTCCGTTCCAAAATCGGACTGCAGCACCTGTCCAAACAGAGCCGGGCGCGGTCACTCAGGAAGGACGCGAAATTCATGAAAAGCAGGATATCAATCAAGGCAAGCTGAACATCGGCTGCCGTACAACCATTACGTATGGAGATCCGCAATTTGTCGCCATGCAGGTCGCGAATGGCATATTTGGTGCTTTTTCCCACTCGAAATTGTTTATGAATGTGCGTGAAAAAGAAAGTCTTGCGTATTACGCGGCAAGCCGTCTCGACAGTCATAAAGGCTTTGTGGCGATGCTTGCGGGTATTGATCAAAAAAATTATGAAAAAACAGTCCGCATCATGAAAGAACAGCTGGAAGAAATGAAAAAAGGCCATATTTCCGATCTGGAAATGAATCAAACAAAGGCACTCTTGAAAAACCAGCTGCAGGAATCAGCCGATACAGCGCGTGGCTTGGTAGAAGTGCTTTACCATAACCTCGCATCGGGGACAAAGCGCCCAATCAATCAGTGGCTGGAAGAGATTGATGCTGTGACAAAAGAACAGGCAGCAGCGGCCGCCCAAACCATTACGATTGATACGGTGTACTTTTTGTCAGGCAAGGAGGAAGAGTGATGGAGAAAACAGTTTTTGACCAAATGAATGAAACGGTTTATCATGAACAGCTCGACAATGGGCTTAATGTGTATATCCTTCCGAAAAAAGGGTTTAATAAAACGTACGTAACCTTTACAACAAACTACGGATCGATCGATAATGACTTTATCCCAAATGGAGAAACAGAATTTATTCATGTGCCAGACGGCATTGCCCATTTTCTTGAACACAAAATGTTTGAAAAAGCAGACGGCGATGTATTTCAAAAATTCAGCAGCCAGGGGGCATCAGCAAATGCCTTTACTTCTTTTACGCGGACGGCTTATTTGTTTTCAGCCACATCCAACATAAAAGAAAACACAGAAACATTGATTGATTTTGTTCAAGATCCTTATTTTACAGAACAAACGGTCGAGAAAGAAAAAGGCATCATCGGCCAGGAAATCCGGATGTATGATGATAATCCGGACTGGCGCGTATATTTTGGCTTAATTGAAAATTTATATAAAGACCATCCCGTAAAAATTGATATTGCCGGCACGGTCGAATCCATTGCCGATATTACCAAAGACCACCTTTACACGTGCTACAACACGTTTTATCATCCAGTCAACATGTCGCTGTTTATTGTTGGACCGGTGGATGCTGATGAAATGATGGCTTTCGTGAAAGAAAACCAATCGAAAAAGTCTTTTCCGGAGCCCGTTCCAGTTGAGCGGCGGTTCCCTGAAGAGGCTGAAAAAGCAGGTCTTGAGCATAAAGAGATCCGCATGAGTGTGAATACGCCAAAATGCGAAGTAGGCTTTAAAATGCCCGCCTCAGACCGCACAGGCAAGGATAAGCTGCGGGAAGAACTGGCGGCAAGCCTTTTGCTTGAAATGCTGTTTGGCAGAACAGCCGAGTTTTATGAAAAAGCGTACGAATCTGGCTTGATTGACGACACGTTCGGCTTTGACTACACAGCAGAACGAGGATTCAGCTTCGCGCTTGTCGGCGGGGATTCCAATGATCCGAATACGCTGGCTGAGCGCATTCAAACACAGCTGTTAGAAGCAAAAGAAGGCGGTCATTTAACAGACGAAGCGTTTGAGCGTGCCCGCAAAAAGAAAATCGGAGCTACCCTCCGCGCGTTTAACTCTCCTGAATACATTGCCAACCAATTTACGCGCTATCAGTTCAATGAACTGAATTTATTTGATACAGTACCGGTATTAGAAGAAATGACCCTTCAGGATGTGACTGCTTTTGCAAAAGAAATGATTCAAGCTGAACGTTTTTCTTCCTGCTTTGTACTGCCAAAAGAGACGGCATAAATGGAAAAAACAGTGTTAATTACCGGGGCATCCGGCGGCATCGGCCGTGCCATTGCTTTGAAAATGGCCGCCTCAGGCTGGGATACCATTCTTCACTACAGCCGCAACGAAGAATCGGTGCGCGGGGCGGCACAAACCATTCAAAAAATGGGCAGAGAAGCTTTGACGGTTCAAGCGGATTTAACAAACCGGCAGGAGGTCCAGCGCCTGGCAGAAGCATCTCAGTCAGCTGAAGCGCTCATTTTTGCCGCTGGCATGAGCCAGTACAGCCTGCTCCAGGATGTCTCAGATGAAGAAATGGAACGGCTGTGGCTTGTTCATGTAAAAGCGCCGATGATTTTATCGAGAGAGCTGCTGCCGGCTTTGCTTCGGAAAGCGCCGGCTTCCATCACGTTTATTTCGTCGGTCTGGGGTGAAACGGGTGCTTCGTGTGAATCCGTTTATTCTGCTGTAAAAGGCGCTCAGATTGCTTTTGCCAAAGCGCTGTCGAAAGAGCTAGGTCCGTCCCGAATTCGTGTAAATGCGATTGCACCTGGTGCAGTAGACACACCGATGAACAGCGAATTTTCCCAGGAGGAAAAAGAGGAAATCGCTTCAGATATCCCGCTTGGTCGTTTTGCTCTTCCCGATGAAATTGCTTCGGCGGCTTCCTTTTTATCTTCCAGCGAAGCCGGTTACATTACCGGCCACACGCTGTCGGTAAATGGTGGATGGTACGCATAAATTCGTGCGCCGGGTACACACTAAAGAGGATTCTTACTTGAAAAGGAGGATGCTCAACATGTCTGTACTCGATAATTGGCAGGAATGGAAAAAATTTCTAGGTAACCGTATGGATAATGCTCTGCACCGTGGTATGCCGGAAGAAGCAATTAACAAATTGGCATATGAGATCGGTGACTACTTGCAAGCAAATGTAGAACCAAAAAATGAGCAAGAGCGTGTGTTAGCCGATTTATGGTCTGTTGCTGATGAATCTGAGCAAAAAGTCCTGGCGTCATGCATGATGAAACTCGTTCAAAAATAATACAAAAGCGAACCCTTTCCAGCTGTCTGAAGCTGGAAAGGGTTTTCTTTTGACTTGTGCTTTTAAAAATACATAATATCCTTTATTATAGTAAAAGGATCCATGGCTGCACTATACAAGCCGTGCTGGAGGAATATGATGGTAAAAAAAGAATATTACCTTGAATACAAAATTAAAAAAAACCGTCCCGGCCTGCTCGGGGATATTTCTTCCCTGCTGGGCATGCTGTCGATTAATATTGTAACGATTAATGGTGTGGATGATCAAAACCGCGGTTTATTAATGCGTGCGGAAAGTGAAGACCAAATCAAGCGTCTTGAATCTATTTTGCGCACAATGGACACGATTGAGATTGTGAAACTGAGGGAGCCGAAGCTGCGAGATCGAATGGCGGTGCGCCACGGCCGTTATATTGAACGTGATGCGGATGATCGGAAAACTTTTCGCTTTGTACGAAGTGAGCTTGGACTTCTGGTTGATTTTATGGCAGAATTGTACAAAATGGATGGCCATCGATTAATTGGTATTCGTGGCATGCCAAGAGTGGGGAAAACGGAATCTATCGTCGCGGCTAGTGTATGTGCGAACAAAAAATGGCTGTTCATGTCGTCCACCATGATTAAACAGACCGTTCGTGAACAACTGCTTCGTGATGAATACAGCCCAAAGAATATCTTTATTCTTGATGGAGTGATCTCAGCCAAACGTGCCGGTGAAAAGCATTGGCAGCTTATTCGGGAAGTGATGCAGCTTCCGGCTGTAAAAGTGGTAGAGCACCCGGATGTATTTGCAGAAAACAGTCACTACTCAATCGACGATTTTGACTATATTATCGAGCTGCGCAATGAACCGGACGAAGAGATTACATATGAGGCAGTCGAAAAAAATAACCTATTTCAGGACTCGGAGTTCGGTGGGTTTAACTTTTAATATTGGAAGGTGTTATGGGTGACAGAATTAGGGAGAAGATTGAAGGAAGCGCGCGAAGCAAAAGGAATGTCACTTTCTGATGTTCAGGAAACCACAAAAATTCAAAAACGGTATCTTGAAGGTATTGAAGAAGGCACATACGACATTATGCCGGGCAAGTTTTATGTCCGGGCATTTATTAAGCAATATGCGGAAGCGGTCGGTTTAAATGCAGAACAACTATTTGAAGAATTTAAAAGCGAGGTGCCGTCTTCTAGCGAAGATGAAGTGCCGCTTCGTCCAACGGGCGCCGCTTTGTCTGAGCAAAAAACACGCGTTGATGCATCAAAGCCCGTTCGGGAATCTTCTAAATGGCTTGATTATCTGCCAAAGATTTTAGTAGGGGCGTTTATCATTGGCGCGATTGCACTCGTTTATGTGCTTATTCCAAAAAGCGGTTCAGAAAGTGATCCGGCTGTAGAGGAAGAGGTACAAGTAGAAGAGCCGCAAACAGAGAAGCCGGCTGTGGAAGAAACACCGGCAACTGAGGAAAAACCAGCTGAGGAAGAAAAAGCAGAACCGGCTAAACCAGCTGCACCGGCTCAAACACTTTCAGCCGTATCTACAAGTGGACGCCAGACGGTTTATGAGCTTTCCGGAGCGGACAAGCTAGAAATTGCTGTTGCTTCCAAAGGAGAAACATGGATCGAAATTACGGACGGAAGCGGCAAAAGCTATTTCAGCGGCATGCTTGCAAAAGGACAAACGCAAACACATAATATGACCGGTCAAAAAGAAGCGAAGATTAAAGTCGGCTTTGCCCCGGATACCGTTATTACGGTGAATGGACAGGCGCTTGCATACAAACTGCCGGCAGACAGCCAGGTGCTGCAGGATATTATCATTCGCCCGAAAGCACAATAACGGTCGTTTCTGGAGGGAACAGTTTTGAATTTACCTAATAAAATTACCATTTCACGTATTTTAATGATTCCATTCTTTATCTTAATTATGTCGGTTGATTTTGGATGGGGAACAATACGGGTTTTGGGAACGAATATGCCGGTCGAGCATTTTGTCGGAGCAATTCTTTTTATCATTGCTTCAACGACAGATTGGATTGACGGCTACATTGCAAGAAAGTACAACCTGGTAACGAATTTCGGCAAGTTTCTGGATCCATTGGCAGACAAACTGCTTGTATCAGCAGCGCTTATTTTGCTTGTGGAACTGCAGCTCGCACCTGCGTGGATTGTCATCGCTATTATTTGCCGTGAGTTTGCGGTAACAGGGCTTCGCCTCATTCTGGCGGAAACCGGCGAAGTGGTGGCAGCGAATACGCTTGGGAAGATTAAAACGTGGACGCAGATTGTGGCCATTGCCGTTTTGCTGCTGCATAATGCGCCATTTGAAAGTATAGGCTTTCCATTTGGCGATATTATGCTGTGGGTGGCCCTGTTCTTCACGCTTTGGTCCGGCTGGGATTACTTTAAGTTAAACAAAGATGTTTTTAAAGACTCGAAATGAGCAAAGAGGCACCCTGGATTCTCCACGGTGCCTTTCGCTTACTAAAAAGGAGTGTATACATAAAATGAATGCAGAAATTATCGCAGTAGGATCTGAATTATTGCTTGGCCAGATTACCAATACCAATGCCCGCTTCCTGTCTCAGCATCTGGCGGAAATCGGCGTAAACGTTTATTATCATACGGTCGTCGGCGATAATGAGCAGCGTTTAGTGGACGCCGTTCAGCTTGCACAAAAACGGGCGGATTTAATCGTGTTTTCAGGCGGCCTCGGTCCGACAAAAGACGACTTAACAAAAGAAACCATTGCCCGTTTAATTGGTAAGACGCTCGAATACAACGAAGAAGCGCTTGAAAGTATCGAGGCGTACTTTCAAAAAACCGGCCGTATCATGACGGAAAACAATAAAAAACAAGCGCTCGTGATTGAAGGCAGCATTGTGCTTCCAAACGATAACGGCATGGCTCCGGGAATGTTTGCAAAAACAGGCGACACATATTATATGCTTCTTCCGGGTCCGCCGCGTGAAATGCAGCCGATGTTTACGAACTACGGCCGCGCTGAAATTTTAAAGACAATGGAAAAAGTAGAGCGCATTGAGTCGCGCGTACTGCGGTTTTTCGGCATTGGCGAATCAGCCCTTGAAACGGAAATTGATGATATTTTAGTAAAGCAGACCAATCCGACGATTGCTCCGCTCGCAGGAGACGGAGAAGTTATTTTGCGAATTACGGCCAAGCATGAATCGTTAGCAGAAGCAGAACGTTTGATTCAACAGGCAGAAGACGACATTTTAAAGCGAGTCGGTGCTTTTTTCTATGGCTATGGAGAAACGACGATCGCGGCTGAACTGGCGGCGAAATTAAAAGAAAAGCAAGTGACGGTTGCTGCTGCAGAAAGCTTAACCGGCGGCTTGTTTTCGGGTGAACTTACAGCAATCCCTGGTACAAGCGCTGTTGTAAAAGGCGGCATCGTTTGTTACACAAACGAAGTGAAAAATAAGGTGCTGGGGGTAAAAAGTGAAACGTTAGCGGCTCATGGGGCAGTCAGCGCAGAATGTGCAAAAGAATTGGCTGAAAACGTTCGTGAGCTGTGCGGCGCTGACATCGGCATTTCTTTCACAGGAGCAGCGGGGCCGGACCCATTAGAAGGGCACGAGCCGGGCACGGTCTTCCTGGCGATTGCGTTTGCAGGGCGGCAGACCATTGTTCATCCGCTGAAAATGGCTGGAAGCCGGGCCGGCATCCGCAAGCGTACAGTCAAATATGGCTGCCACTATTTGCTTGCTTTGCTTGATGAAGCCGAGCAGGGCTGAAAAGGGCGTTTTTCGAAGAACCGAGCGTTGTGATTCCTGGCTGGCAGAAGACCGGAAAGCCGACTTGGCACGGCAGTTTTATAGACAAAAAAATTCTTCATAAATGCAGGTCCGCCGGTAGTTCCGGCGGGCTTTTTTAATAGGTTTCGTGGTATAATAAGAAAGCAGTAACCCGGTTGAAGCAAATAAAAATCTTCAACTGATCTTCTTTTTCTTCATAGCTTTTTACTCAATTCTATCTCTTCATTCCACAAGCATATTCCAACTTTAGGAAGGGTGAAAAAATCGAATAAATGTTCGTTTTTTGCTTGTAATTCACCGCCAATTAAGGTATAGTTAAAGCAGGTTAAAACACCAACCGGCATAACAGCTGTTCCCATATAGATACACATTTTAGAGGAGGAATTTTATAGTGAACGATCGTCAGGCTGCCTTAGATATGGCACTTAAACAAATTGAAAAACAATTCGGTAAAGGCTCGGTTATGAAGCTTGGTGAGCAGGCAGAGCGCCGTGTGTCCACTACACCGAGTGGATCGCTTGCACTTGACTCCGCCCTTGGAGTAGGCGGCTATCCTCGCGGGCGTGTTGTCGAAATCTATGGACCGGAAAGCTCTGGTAAAACAACGGTTGCTCTTCACGCGATTGCAGAAGTACAGGCAAAAGGCGGACAAGCTGCTTTTATCGATGCTGAGCATGCGCTTGATCCGGTTTATGCACAGAAACTTGGCGTAAACATCGATGAGCTTCTTCTATCACAGCCGGATACAGGTGAGCAGGCACTTGAAATTGCAGAAGCTCTTGTACGCAGCGGCGCGATTGATATTATCGTAGTTGACTCGGTAGCTGCACTTGTACCAAAAGCGGAAATTGAAGGCGAAATGGGTGCGTCGCACGTCGGCTTGCAGGCACGTTTGATGTCGCAGGCGCTTCGTAAATTATCAGGTGCGATCAATAAATCAAACACGATCGCGATCTTTATCAATCAGATCCGTGAAAAAGTAGGGATTATGTTCGGAAACCCGGAAACAACTCCAGGTGGACGTGCGCTTAAATTCTACAGCTCTATTCGTCTTGAAGTAAGACGTGCAGAAGCGTTGAAACAAGGGAATGACATTGTCGGAAACAAAACAAAAATCAAAGTCGTGAAAAACAAAGTGGCACCGCCGTTCCGCGTAGCCGAAGTAGATATTATGTACGGAGAAGGCATCTCGCGTGAAGGGGAAATCATCGACCTTGGTTCTGAAGAAGATATTGTGGAAAAAAGCGGCGCCTGGTATTCATACAATGGTGAACGTCTTGGACAGGGCCGTGAAAATGCGAAACAGTTCTTGAAAGAAAATCCAGATGTACGTCACGAGATTATGATGAAAATCCGTGAGCGTTATGGATTGGACAATGTTCAGGATCTTCCGCCGGCGGAAGAAGACAACGGAGCGGATACGTTGTTTAACGAAGAATAAGAGAAAAAGCAGGAGAGCGGGTCAGCCCGTTTTCCTGCTTTTTTGTTAGGCTCTTCCGAAATCAGGGGTTTCATGGAGAAAACCTTGACAATGAAATTTTACACCGATAAAATTAAACTTGTATATTTGACATTTTTTATCTTGAAAATGGAAATGTAGTGCTGTTTGTTTCATAACTTATGCGACAGCAGCCAACATGTGAAGCACATGACAATTATTTATAGCAAGAGGAGGTGAAATGATGGAACCCATTACAATCATCTCCATTTTGCTTGGCCTTATCATTGGTGTCGTTGTTGGCTATTTTGTAAGAAAATCAATTGCCGAATCGAAAATTGCAGGCGCGCGCAGCGTTGCTGACCAGATTGTTGAAGATGCAAAGCGGGAAGCGGAAGCGTCGAAAAAAGAAGCTCTTTTAGAGGCAAAAGATGAAATTCATAAATTGCGCACGGAAACAGAGCATGAACTCCGTGAAAGACGAAATGAATTGCAAAAACAAGAAAACCGCCTCCTTCAAAAAGAAGAAAACCTTGATCGAAAGGATGAATCCCTGAATAAACGGGAAGAAACTCTTGAAAACAAAGAGGCATCGTTAAACACAAGACAACAACATATTGAAGAGATGGACAGCAAAGTGGATGAGATGGTGAAAAAGCAGCAATCCGAGCTTGAGCGAATTTCCGCTCTGACACGTGAAGATGCACGCTCCATCATTTTAGAACGGACGGAACAGGAATTATCCCACGATATTGCAATCATGGTGAAAGAAAATGAACAACGTGCGAAGGAAGAATCTGATAAAAAAGCACGTGAAGTACTATCCCTTGCCATCCAGCGCTGTGCAGCTGACCATGTGGCAGAAACGACCGTATCCGTCGTTTCACTGCCAAATGATGAAATGAAAGGGCGCATTATCGGGCGCGAGGGGCGGAATATCCGTACACTTGAAACGCTTACCGGTATCGATTTAATTATCGATGATACGCCTGAAGCTGTCATCCTTTCCGGCTTTGATCCAATTCGCCGTGAAACGGCCCGCATTGCGTTGGAGAAATTGGTGCAGGATGGACGTATTCATCCGGCGCGTATCGAGGAAATGGTCGATAAAGCCCGGCGTGAATTGGATGAGCATATTCGTGAAATTGGCGAACAAACCACATTTGATGTCGGCGTCCATGGATTGCATCCAGATCTCATCAAAATTCTCGGCCGCTTGAAATACCGGACAAGCTATGGGCAAAACGTACTGAAACACTCGATCGAAGTGGCTTATCTTTCCGGCTTACTGGCAGCGGAGCTTGGTGAAGATGAAACACTTGCCCGCCGAGCAGGCCTGCTTCATGACATCGGTAAAGCAGTTGATCATGAAGTAGAAGGCAGCCACGTTGAAATCGGTGTAGAACTTGGTCAAAAGTATAAAGAACATCCTGTTGTCATCAACAGCATTGCTTCCCACCACGGTGACACAGAGCCAACATCTGTTATTGCCGTTCTTGTTGCAGCAGCAGATGCCTTATCTGCCGCACGACCGGGTGCGCGAAGCGAAACACTTGAAAATTACATCCGTCGTTTGGAAAAACTGGAAGAAATTTCAGAATCATACGATGGTGTTGAAAAATCATTTGCCATTCAAGCGGGACGCGAAGTACGTATTATGGTGAAACCGGAGCAAATTGATGATTTGCAGGCTCACCGTCTTGCACGCGATATTCGCAAACGAATTGAAGGGGAGCTCGATTATCCGGGCCATATTAAAGTAACCGTTATTCGTGAAACGAGAGCAGTTGAATACGCAAAATAAGTGAAAGCGGTGTGCGAAAATCACACCGCTTTTCTTTTTTAACAAGAAGAAAGAAGGAGAAATATGGATTTATTATTTGTTGGGGACGTTGTCGGCTCCCCGGGGCGTGATATGGTAAGTGAGTACGTGCCGAAATTAAAGAAAAAGTACCGCCCGGCTATTACGATCATTAACGGTGAAAATGCAGCGGCGGGACGCGGCATTACAGAAAAAATTTATAAAACCTTTATGCAGGATGGTGCCAACGTCGTCACACTCGGCAACCATGCATGGGACAATCGGGATATATTTAATTTTATTGATGGGGCAAAATGGCTCGTCCGTCCGGCGAACTTTCCTGCATCCGTTCCAGGAAAAGGGATTTCTTATGTGCCGGCCGGTGAATTCGAAGTAGCGGTTATTAATTTACAAGGCCGCGTATTTATGAACGACCTGGACTGCCCTTTTCAAAAAGCAGACCAGCTTGTAGAAGAAGCGAGAAAGCGGACGCCGTTTATTTTTGTTGATTTCCATGCGGAAACAACAAGCGAGAAGCAGGCAATGGGCTGGTTTTTAGATGGACGGGTAACTGCTGTTGTCGGCACTCATACACATGTACAAACAGCAGACAACCGGGTGCTGCCAGGCGGAACCGCTTATTTAACGGATGTAGGCATGACAGGGCCGTACGACGGGATTTTAGGCATGGAAAGAGAAACGATTATCCAGAAGTTTCAAAACCAGCTCCCGGCTCGATTCGAGGTGCCGAAAGAAGGACGTACCCAATTATCAGCATGTCTCATTCAAACAGACCGGAAAACAGGACGTGCCAAGTCGATAGAGCGTATTTTAATTAACGATGATCACCCTTTTCACGATTATTGATTCATAGCCCTTCTTCCTTTGAATATATATGAAAGACGAATGGAGGCTTTAGAAGGGGGATTAGGGAATGGATGTGTTAAAAGTTTCATCAAAATCAAACCCGAATTCGGTCGCAGGTGCGCTGGCCGGAACCATGCGGGAAAAAGGCAGTGCAGAAATACAAGCCGTCGGAGCAGGCGCCTTGAATCAGGCGGTTAAAGCAGTCGCTATTGCGAGAGGATTTGTCGCACCTGGCGGCATCGATCTTATTTGTATCCCCGCTTTTACAAGTATTGTAATCGCGGGAGAAGCGCGAACGGCAATGAAATTAATTGTTCAATCCCGATAAGCATTCCAGCCAAATGGCTGGAATGCTTTTTAAGTGGAGCCCCCTCGAAACACCATAAAACACACAAAAAGACATTTTTTACTGATGGAGCATTCGTATAGTGATTTAAGTTTAAAAGTGATACACTAGGAGAAGCAGAAAAATGATGGGGTCATATTTAAAGGAGTGTTAGAAACAATGGCAGAGCAGCTTTCTTGGAAAGTGGGAGGACAGCAAGGGGAAGGAATTGAAAGTACAGGTGAAATTTTCTCAATGGCGTTAAACCGCCTCGGATACTACCTGTACGGATACCGCCACTTTTCATCTCGTATTAAAGGCGGACATACAAACAATAAAATTCGTGTGAGCACGAAAAAAGTAAGCTCGGTCGCAGATGACCTTGATATATTGGTGGCTTTTGACCAGGAAACGATTGATGTGAACTACCGCGAGCTTCATGCAAATGGGATTATTATTGCGGATACGAAGTTTAAACCGGTCAAGCCGGATGACACAGAAGCTGGTTTTTATGCGGTTCCATTTACCGAAATTGCAACAGAGCTTGGCACTTCACTGATGAAAAACATGGTGGCTGTTGGTGCTACATGTGCCGTTATTAACCTCGATGTTTCTGTGTTTCTCGGAGTCGTAGAAGAGATTTTTGGCCGTAAAGGTGAAACGGTCGTTCAAAAAAACATGGAAGCTATACAGCAGGGCTACGCGTACATGAAAGAACAGCTTGACGGTGGGACAAGCGCTCTTCAGCTTCCTCCGGCAGATGGACAGAAGCGGATGTTTATGATCGGTAACGATGCGATAGCGCTTGGTGCGCTTGCAGCAGGTGTACGCTTAATGGCAGCTTATCCGATTACACCCGCTTCGGAAATTATGGAGTATTTAATTAAAAAGTTACCGAAAGTCGGCGGCACCGTTATTCAAACGGAAGACGAAATTGCAGCTGCGACGATGGCAATCGGCGCTAACTACGGCGGTATCCGATCCTTTACGGCATCAGCCGGTCCGGGACTGTCTCTTATGATGGAAGCCATTGGCTTATCCGGCATGACGGAAACGCCGCTTGTCGTCGTTGATACACAGCGCGGCGGTCCGTCAACAGGACTTCCAACAAAGCAGGAGCAGTCTGATTTAATGGCGATGATTTACGGAACACATGGTGAAATTCCAAAAGTCGTGATCGCGCCGGGAACAGCAGAAGAAGGATTTTACGATACAGTAGAAGCGTTCAACATTGCTGAGGAGTATCAGGTGCCTGTAATTGTCCTGTCTGACCTGCAGCTTTCACTTGGCAAACACACGGTGGAGCCGCTCGATTACAGCCGGGTGAACATCCGCCGCGGCAAACTGGTAAAAGAGGGTATTGCACCGCGCGAAGATAAATCTTATTTTAAACGGTATGAAGTCACACAAGACGGTGTATCTCCACGGGTGATTCCGGGCGTTGTCGGCGGGATTCATCACGTAACCGGGGTTGAGCATGATGAAACAGGCAAGCCGTCCGAGTCGCCGGCTAACCGGAACGCACAAATGGACAAGCGTATGAGAAAACTCGAAAACCTGCCGCATGTGTTCCCGAACCCTGTTTATAAAAATGCCAAGCATGCGGAAGCAGACCTTTTATTGATTGGCTTTAATTCTACCGGCGGTGTGATTGAAGAAGCAATGGAGCGCCTTGAAGCGGATGGCATCAAAGTAAACCATGCGCGCATCCGGTTGATCCACCCATTCCCAACAGAAGAAATTCTGCCGCTTATTGAGTCGGCAAAACAGGTCGCTGTTGTAGAAAACAACGCGACAGGCCAGCTGGCAAGTATCATTAAAATGAACGCCGGCTACCCGCATAAAATTAAAAGCATCTTGAAATATGACGGTAATCCATTCCAGCCGCATCATATTGTTGAGAGCAGCAAGGAGCTGATTTAATCATGGCAACAGCAACAACTGCAACATTTAAAGATTTCCGTAATAGTGTGAAGCCTAACTGGTGCCCCGGCTGTGGGGACTTCTCCGTGCAGGCGGCTATTCAGCGCGCAGCAGCCAATGTGGGGTTAACGCCCGAAAAACTAGCGGTTATTTCCGGGATCGGCTGCTCCGGCCGGATTTCCGGTTACATTAATTCATACGGACTTCATGGCATTCACGGCCGGGCGCTTCCGATTGCGCAAGGCGTGAAAATGGCCAATAAAGATTTGACAGTTATCGCATCCGGCGGTGACGGCGATGGATTTGCGATCGGAATGGGGCATACCATTCATGCGATGCGCCGCAACATCGATTTAACGTATATCGTTATGGACAACCAAATTTACGGATTAACAAAAGGCCAGACTTCTCCGCGTTCAGCAGCCGGCTTTAAAACAAAATCAACACCGCTTGGTGCGATTGAGCAGACATTGTCACCGATGCAACTAGCTGTTACAACAGGCGCTACGTTTGTGGCGCAAAGCTTTTCAACGGATTTAAAAGATTTAACAGCGATCATTGAAGCGGGTATTAACCATAAAGGTTTTTCTATTATCAATGTGTTCAGCCCATGTGTAACGTATAATAAAGTGAACACGTATGACTGGTTTAAAGAAAACTTAACAAAGCTTTCGACAATTGAAGGCTACGATCCGTCTGACCGCCAGGCTGCGATGAATACACTGATGCAGCACGACGACCTGGTAACAGGCATCATTTATCAGGATACAGAGCGTCCTTCTTACCAGGAGCTCGTTGAAGGCTACGCGGAAACGCCGCTCACTGAAGCGGATCTGGATCTTGGAGAAGAAACATTTAAGAAGCTTGTTGAAGAATTTATGTAAGATTTATGGCGCAGAGAAGAAATCTCTGTGCTTTTTCTGTGCCTTGCTTGAGTGCGGTCTTGGAACGGTATATACTTAAGAAATGTGCACGATAGTTTGAAAGATCGGAAAGGGGATTCACCATGAACGAAGAACAACGAAAAAACAGCGAGCAGGCTCGTCCATCGGACAAAAAATCCGTTAAGGACTACAGCCAGTATTTCCAATCTGTTTACACGCCGCCTTCTTTAAAAGACGCTAAAAAGCGCGGAAAAGAAGAAGTAGCGTATCACAATGATTTTAAAATCGACGAGCGTTTTCAAGGGCTGGGCAATGGCAAAAACTTTTATATCCGTACGTACGGATGTCAAATGAATGCCCACGACACGGAAGTCATGGCGGGTATTTTTATGGCACTCGGCTACAATGCGGTGGAAACACCGGAAGAAGCAGATGTTATTTTACTGAATACATGTGCCATCCGTGAAAATGCAGAAAACAAGGTGTTTGGTGAGATCGGATTCCTGAAACATTTAAAACGGGATAACCCGAACCTGCTTCTGGGCGTCTGCGGCTGTATGTCCCAGGAAGAATCAGTGGTAAACAAAATTTTAAAATCATATCATCACGTGGATATGATTTTCGGTACACACAATATTCACCGTCTGCCGGAAATCCTAAATGAAGCCTACATGTCCAAAGAAATGGTTGTAGAAGTGTGGTCTAAAGAAGGCGACGTGATCGAAAATCTTCCGAAAGTGCGCCAGGGCAATGTAAAAGCCTGGGTAAACATTATGTACGGCTGTGACAAGTTCTGCACATACTGCATCGTGCCGTATACACGCGGAAAAGAGCGGAGCCGCCGTCCGGAAGAAATCATCCAGGAAGTACGCCAGCTTGCGGCGCAGGGCTACCAGGAAGTGATGCTGCTTGGCCAAAACGTAAATGCCTATGGAAAAGATTTTATCGACATGGAATATCGTCTTGGGGACTTAATGGATGAAATTCGCCAGATCGGCATTCCGCGTGTGCGCTTTACAACAAGCCATCCGCGTGATTTTGACGACTATTTAATCGAGGTGCTCGCTAAAGGCGGCAACTTGATGGACCATATCCATCTGCCGGTACAAAGCGGTTCAACGGATATCCTCAAAATCATGGCCCGTAAATACACACGCGAGCAGTTTTTAGAGCTTGTGCGTAAAATCAAAGCAGCAATGCCGGATGTGGCACTGACAACCGATATTATTGTCGGCTATCCGAACGAAACAGAAGAACAATTCGAAGAAACGATGTCGCTTTATCGTGAAGTCGGCTTTGAAATGGCGTATACGTACTTGTATTCACCGCGTGAAGGCACGCCGGCTGCAAAAATGGTTGATAATGTGCCGATGGACGTGAAAAAAGCGCGTTTGCAGCGGTTAAATGAACTTGTGAACGAATTATCTAATGAGTCTATGAAGCGGTATAAAGGCCAAATCGTTGAAGTGCTCATTGAAGGAGAAAGCAAGAAAAATCCGGATGTTCTTGCCGGCTACACATCTAAGAACAAGCTTGTAAACGTAAAAGCACCAAAATCGGCAATCGGAAAAATTATTCCAGTGCGTATTACGGAAACAAAATCATGGTCAATGGACGGGGAAGCGGTAGAAATCGAAAATATGGCCGAGGTGAACTAAAATGGAGAAAACCATTTACACAAAAGACGAGATTATTGCCAAAGCAACAGAGCTCGCCAATATGATTTCGGCTACAGAAGAAGTGGCGTTTTTTAAACAGGCAGAAGCCAAAATCCACGAAAATCAGAAGCTCCGCGAAAAAATGGCGGGTTTAAAAAGCCTGCAAAAGCAAGCTGTTAATTTCCAGCACTATAAAAAAACAGAAGCGCTGAAGGCAACAGAAGAAAAAATCGCTAAAATTGAGCAGGAGCTTGATGAAATGCCGATCGTGCAGCAATTCAAGCAGTCGCAGACAGACGTAAACGCCATTTTACAGATGATTGCGACAGCCATCTCTAACAAAGTGACCGACAATATTATCACGGAAACAGGCGGCGACCTGCTTCGTGGTGAAACAGGCGCCCAGGTAAGAAACAGCCCGCCAGGAAGCTGCTCGTAACAAACAATCCTGCCTTTTAGGCGGGATTTTTTTCAATCTTGGGCACCCGTCTCACTTTCTCTGCATACAATAGGAAGACCACATCAGAGGAGGGACAACAGATTGAGCCAATTCCGCGAGATCATCACAAAGTCCGTCGTTGCCAAAGGCCGGAAGTATACGCAGTCGCACCATGCTGTTCTGCCGCCGAATAAGCC
This sequence comes from Domibacillus sp. DTU_2020_1001157_1_SI_ALB_TIR_016, assembly GCF_032341995.1. Taxonomy (NCBI): domain Bacteria; kingdom Bacillati; phylum Bacillota; class Bacilli; order Caryophanales; family Bacillaceae; genus Domibacillus; species Domibacillus sp. DTU_2020_1001157_1_SI_ALB_TIR_016. The sequence continues at coordinate 2,196,395 of NZ_CP135439.1, read as the reverse complement.
ATCCGGCATTTTAGGGTGCTGGATTATCAACCACGAGTACAAAGCGAAAAAAGCCGGCAATAAAGTAGAAGTATTTGGCACGTACGAAATCAACGTCTGGTATTCTTACCACAACCACACGAAAACGGCTGTTGTCACGGATAAAGTTGAATACAAAGACGTGTTGAAATTAACGTACCGGGATGATGAGTACGACGGAGATGACCATGTTTGGGTAAAAGTACTGCAGCAGCCAAATTGCCAGGAAGCCGTCATTTCGGACTGCGGTACGAAAATCAACGTGCAGGCGGAACGCGAATTGCTTGTAGAAGTCACAGGTGAGACAAAAGTCTGCGTGGCGTTTCATGACTACGAAGACGAATGGGATTGCGAGCGGGAAACAGCAGAAGAACACCATGACCACTAAATGAGCTGGCGGGGAACGAACCGTTTTCCCGCTTTTTTTTCGTGTGCTATACTATCAGAAGAAGAAAGACAGAGAGGAATGCGACATGGCACAATATACTCCAATGATTCAGCAATATTTGCGTGTAAAGGCAGACTACCAAGATGCCTTTTTATTTTTTCGCCTCGGCGATTTTTATGAAATGTTTTTTGAGGATGCACTAAATGCAAGCCAGATACTAGAAATCACTTTAACATCGCGGGACGGCGGCAGCGCAGACCGGATTCCGATGTGCGGCGTGCCCTATCATTCTGCCAAAGGGTACATAGAGCGGCTGGTCGCAGCAGGACATAAAGTAGCCATCTGCGAGCAGCGGGAAGATCCGAAGCAGGCAAAAGGCGTGATCAAACGGGAAGTTGTCCAGGTCATTACGCCGGGGACCATGATGGAAGGGTCCGGCATTCAAGAAAAAGAAAATCATTACCTGGCCGTGTTCGAACGTTCCGGCAATAACTATGCGGTAGCGGCAGCCGATGTGACAACCGGCGAGTGTAAAACAGCTCTTTTTCCTTCGTTTGATGCGGCTCTTCATGAGCTGGCAGCTTACGGGGTAAAGGAAGTGATTACGGACGGCACGCTGGATGAGCCGGAAGCAAAGCAGATACACGGCCGGCTTGGCGCGGTTCTTTCGGTAGAGGAATCCGCGGAAGAAGATTCATTCAGCCCTCTTTTGAGCCAGCTGAAGCACGGACTGCTCCGCCAGACCTCGGCCCGCTTGTATCATTACCTGCACCGGACGCAAAAGCGCAGCCTCGACCACCTGCAGCCGGCAGAGCCGTATGAAATTCGTGATTATATGAATATCGATTACTTTTCAAAACGAAATCTAGAGCTGACAGAAACGATCCGTTCAAAAGGGAAAAAAGGCTCGCTTCTCTGGCTGCTGGATGAAACAAAAACCGCCATGGGCGGGCGTTTACTAAAGCAGTGGATTGACCGTCCACTGCTCGATGAAAAAGAAATTGGCCGCCGCCTGGAGGTTGTAGATACATTTATCAAGGCTTTTTTTGAGCGGGAAGAACTGCGTGAACAGCTGAAAGAAGTGTATGATTTAGAGCGGCTTGCCGGCCGGGTCGCTTTTGGCAGTGTGAATGCGCGTGATTTGGTTCAGTTGAAAAAATCACTTGAACAAATTCCTTTGCTTGTTCACGTATTAAAACAAATGAATGGAGCCGAGCTGGACAAGCTGGCTGATTCATTGGATCCGTGCGAGGAGCTTTTGGACGAGCTGGAGCAGGCGCTTGTGGAAGAGCCTCCGATCTCGGTAAAAGAAGGCGGCATGATCCGGGACGGGTTCCATGCTCAGCTCGATGAATACCGGGATGCTTCCCGTAACGGCAAGCAGTGGATCGCAGAACTCGAGCAGCAGGAACGTGCAAAAACGGGCATTAAATCGCTCAAAATCGGCTACAACCGCATTTTTGGCTACTACATTGAAGTAACAAAAGCCAACCTTGGCTTGCTTGAGGAAGGCCGGTATGAGCGCAAGCAGACGCTCGCCAACTGCGAGCGGTTTGTCACACCGGAACTGAAAGAAAAAGAAGCGCTTATTTTAGAAGCAAACGAAAAAATGGTGGAGCTTGAGTATGACCTGTTTTGCGAGCTGCGTGAGCACGTGAAGAGCTTTATTCCGCGCCTGCAGCTCCTTGCTCGCATGGTGAGTGAGGTGGATGTGCTGCAATGCTTTGCGGCGGTAAGTGAGTCGCGCCGGTTTGTCCGCCCGGTGTTTTCAAAGGACGGCCGGATGTGGATTAAAGAAGGCCGCCATCCGGTTGTAGAAAAAGTAATGGACGCGCAAGGATTTGTGCCGAATGACTGCCATATGGAAGAAGGCCGGAACGTGCTCTTGATTACCGGACCGAATATGTCCGGTAAAAGTACGTATATGCGCCAGACGGCGCTGATTGCCATTTTGGCGCAAATCGGCTGTTATGTACCGGCAGATGAAGCGGTGCTGCCGATTTTTGACCAGATTTTCACCCGGATCGGCGCAGCGGACGATTTGGTGTCCGGACAAAGTACATTTATGGTTGAAATGCTTGAAGCGAAGCATGCAATCGTCAGCGCCACAAACCGCTCGCTTATTTTATTTGATGAAATTGGCCGCGGTACATCTACGTATGATGGGATGGCGCTTGCACAGGCGATGATTGAATACATTCATACAACAATTGGTGCGAAAACACTGTTTTCCACTCATTACCATGAGTTAACGGTGCTTGACCAATCCCTCGAGCATATGCAAAATGTTCATGTCACTGCAGCGGAGCAGGACGGGAAGGTCGTCTTTTTACACAAAGTGAAAGACGGCGCGGCCGATAAAAGCTACGGCATTCATGTAGCGGAGCTGGCCGGCCTTCCTGAAGCGGTGATTTCGCGGGCGTCAACGCTTTTGCACTCTTTAGAAAATCGTGAAGAGCACGATGCGCCGGCTGCCGCTCACCAGGAAGGACAGCTTTCTTTCTTTGATGAAGCGCCTGTTCCGGCTCCGGTTGAGAAGGAGCCAAAGCCGTCCAAGGAAGATCCGTCTATTGTTGCCAAGCTGCTCAGCTATGACATTATGGAAATGACGCCGATGGAAGCAATGAATACATTATATGCTCTGCAAAAAGAAGCAAAAAAATGAGGTGAACATAAATGGGGATTATCCGCCAGCTTGACGAGTCATTATCCAATAAAATTGCGGCCGGTGAAGTGGTGGAGCGTCCGGCCTCAGTTGTGAAAGAACTAACCGAAAATGCGCTTGATGCCGGAAGCACGGTTGTTGAAATTGATGTGGAAGAAGCCGGCCTTGGGCTGATCCGAATTACCGACAACGGGTCCGGCATAGAGCCGGATGATGTAGAGCGGGCTTTTTACCGGCACGCTACAAGCAAAATAAAAGATGAAAATGATCTCTTTCGTATCCGCACACTCGGCTTTCGGGGCGAAGCGCTGCCGAGTATCGCCTCGGTATCTGATGTAACGATGGCTACGTCTACAGGGAGCGGCGCCGGGACGGAGATTGTTTTGTCCGGCGGCGCCATCCAGTCCAAGCGGCCGGGGCCTGCCCGTAAAGGAACGGAAATTATAGTCTCGAACCTGTTTTTTAATACGCCAGCCCGGCTGAAATATATGAAAAGCGTTCACACGGAACTCGGCAATATTACCGACGGGGTCAACCGGATGGCTTTAAGCCGCCCGGATGTGTCGTTCCGTCTCCGCCATAATGGCCGTGAGCTATTAAAAACAAATGGAAACGGCGATGCAAGACAGGTGCTTGCCGCTATTTACGGAACGTCTATTGCCAAGCAAATGATTCCGGTCGAAGCGCAGTCGCTCGATTTTCGGCTGTCCGGCTTCGTGTCGCTTCCGGAGGTGACACGTGCGTCGCGAAATTATATGTCGATGATTGTTAACGGACGGTTTATTAAAAACTTTAAAATTTCTAACGCTATTTTAGAAGGCTATCACACTTTTCTGCCGGTCGGGCGTTATCCGATTGTGCTGTTAAATATTGAAATGGACCCATTGCTCGTCGATGTAAACGTACACCCGGCGAAGCTGGAAGTGCGCTTTAGTAAAGAGGGGGAGCTTTGCGCACTGATTGCCTCCTCCATTAAAGAAGCGCTGCGAAAAGAAACGCTGATTCCAGATGCACTGCCTGTACTGAAAAAGCGTAAAGACTTTACAGAGCAGCCGGCCTTTCAATTTGATGCGCCGTCTCCTCCGCGCAAACCGGCCATGCCGCCGGCGTCGGAAGTGGAAAAGCTGTACAAGCCTGAATATTACGAGGAGCCTGTAAAAGAAGGGCCGCCGCACACCGCGTTTTATCCAGCCGAGCACGAAACGCCTGCCGAACCGGAGCCGGTAAAAGAACCGAAGCAGGTAAAAGCGGAAGCGCCAGTCGTGCCTGCCGAACCGGCAGAGCCGAAAGAGCGTATGCCGATGCTGTATCCTATCGGCCAGATGCACGGCACGTATATTTTTGCCCAAAACGAAAACGGCTTGTATATGATCGACCAGCATGCCGCTCAAGAGCGGATTAAATATGAATACTTTCGGGAAAAAGTCGGACAAACGGCACCGGAGCTTCAAGAACTGCTTATTCCGCTCACGTTTGATTTTTCAGCGGACGAGTTTATGAAAATCGAAGAGAACCGGTCCGCACTTGAAGACATCGGTGTATTTTTAGAGCCGTTCGGCGACCGGTCGTATGTTGTCCGTGCGCATCCAGTCTGGTTTCCGAAAAATGAAGAGCGCGATGTGATCGAAGAAATGATTGAAGAAGTACTGGCGATGAAAAAACCGGATGTGAAAAAAATTCGCGAGGAAGCAGCAATTTTAATGAGCTGCAAAGGATCGATTAAAGCGAACCGCCATCTCCGGAATGATGAAATTGAGCAGCTGCTGGCTGATCTCCGGCGCAGCGAAGACCCTTTTACGTGTCCGCATGGCCGGCCCATCACCATTCATCTGTCCAACTATGATATTGAAAAAATGTTCAAACGAATTATGTAAAGAGGTGGCCCGATGTCTTTTAATGGACAAGCAATTCTGCCGGCAATCCGGTCAATGAAAGACTTTGAGAAAATGCTCTCTATGAAGTATGAATACGGTGTGTTTTTAGATCTGCACATCGGGCAGGTAAAAAGTGTGCTTGATCTTGCCCAGCAAAATGGGAAAAAGATGTTTGTTCACCTTGATTTAATAAACGGGCTTGCCGGTGATGAGCACGGGGTGGAATTTATTGCCCGATATGCCAAGCCATACGGCATTATTTCCACAAAAGGAAGCGCCCTCGTCAAAGCAAGGCAAAAAGGGCTCGTGGCTACGCAGCGGGCCTTTATTCTAGATTCGAATGCGGTCAACAGAAGCGTTCGGCTTGCACAAAAAGCGGAGCCGGACTTTATTGAAGTGCTGCCGGGTGTAGCGCCAAAGATTATCCAGCTGATCCGCCATGAAACCGGAAAGCCGGTTTTTGCGGGCGGGCTGATCGAAACAAAAGAGGAAGTAGAAGCCGCTCTTTCGGCAGGTGCGTCTGCTGTAACCACATCAGATGTCGCCCTGTGGAAAGAATTTGCCGGGAATTGAAATAAGCGCAGCCAATAAGGCTGCGCTTTTTTAATTGGCGCCGTAAAGGGCATAGTCGGGCAGCGGCAGCTCAAGCTGCAGAAGCGATTCTTCAATATGCGAGACGGCTCTTTTGAGAACGTCTGCCCGTGCAAACTTTTTATCATTTCCTTCAATCACGAACCATGGTGCGTGAGCAAAATCTGTTTTCTCAAGCATTTCTTCGGCCGCTTCCACATACTGATCCCACTTTTTCCGGTTGCGCCAGTCTTCATCGGTAATTTTCCAGCGTTTTAAAGGGTTTTGCTGCCGTTCTTCAAAACGGCGCAGCTGCTCGTCTTTGGAAATGTGCACCCAAAACTTCATCATTATGTATCGTTCATCTGTTAATGACTTTTCGAATGCATTAATTTCATCGTACGCCCGCTTCCATTCGCGGTTGACGGCATAGCCTTCAATTCGCTCAACGAGTACACGGCCATACCAGGAGCGATCGAAAATCCCAATTTGCCCGTGCTGCGGCAGCTTGCGCCAGAACCGCTGCAAGTAATGGTAGCGCAGCTCATGCGGCTGGGGAGCTGAAATCGGATGAACCAATACGCCGCGCGGATCGAGCTGTTCATTCATCCGCTTGATTGCCCCGCCTTTTCCGGCCGCATCCATGCCTTCAAATGCAATAATTAAGCCGATTTTTTCATGAAACAGCGTTTGCTGCAGAGCAAGAAGGCGCCGCTGGTACTTTTCAAGCTCTGCTTTATACAGCTTTTTATCCGTTAACTGCTTGTCCTGCTTTAATTTTTCTAATTGGATTTTCATCTTCATTCCTCCTTTTCTTTCCCATACCCATTATCGCGCTTTTTCAACATTTTTTAAAAATATTTGACACCGCTTTCAATTAGCGTTATCATAAACAGCAAGTTCATAAATTTGTGACCGAGAACATGGAGACTCACATTGACACCCTTCAAGGGGACCAGTGTGAGTTTTTTTGTTTTCTGCTTTAAGCGTCCCGGGCGTAAAAGGCGGAACAACGAGAAGAAGGGATGGAAACAAAATGACACCATTTATGGGAGAGTTGATTGGAACGGCCATGCTCATTATTTTTGGAGCAGGTGTATGCGCTAACACGAGTTTAAAAAAATCATTTGCCAATGGAGGCGGGTGGATGGTGATCGCGTTTGGCTGGGGACTGGCCGTTACAATGGCTGTGTATGCGGTAGGCGGAGCCAGCGGGGCGCACCTGAACCCGGCGGTTACGATCGCACTGGCGATTACTGGTTCTTTTCCATGGACAGATGTTGTATCATATGTAACAGCTCAAATGATCGGTGCCATTATCGGCTCGGCGGTTGTATTTCTGCACTTTCTGCCGCATTGGGAAGAAACGGACGATCCTGGCGCGAAGCTTGGCGTTTTTGCTACATCGCCGGCGGTTAACCGCCCGTATGCCAACGTAGTGAGTGAAGTGATTGGAACCTTTATTTTAGTGATTGGACTATTAACTATTGGAGCGAATAAGTTTACGGACGGCTTGAATCCATTAATTGTCGGCTTTTTAATTATTGCCATTGGGCTGTCGCTGGGCGGTACGACGGGCTATGCGATCAACCCGGCCCGTGACCTGGGTCCGCGCATCGCACATTTTCTGCTTCCGATTGCCGGTAAAGGCGGTTCGAACTGGAAGTATGCCTGGGTTCCGGTAGTGGGACCGGTTTTGGGCTCGGTGCTGGCTGCTTTCTTTTATAAAGGATTTTTCCTGAATGAAGGAACAGGCGCATTTTTTATTACGCTAGCGCTGTCAGTGGTTTTTATTTTAATAATCAAGCTTGCTTCAGCGTGGCCTGCTGTGCAAAGCTATACACATAAATAAGGGGGATTTTGGAATGGAAAAGTACATTATGTCAATTGACCAAGGAACTACAAGCTCACGGGCGATTTTGTTTAATAAAGGAGGAGAAATTGTTCATTCTGCACAAAAAGAATTTAAGCAGTATTTCCCGAATCCAGGCTGGGTGGAGCATGACGCAAATGAAATTTGGGCATCCGTTTTATCCTGTATCGCAACAGTGTTAAGTGAAGTGGACATTCGTGCTGACCAAATCGAAGCAATCGGCATTACCAACCAGCGTGAAACAGCGGTCATCTGGGACAAAGAAACCGGCCGTCCCATTTATCACGCCATCGTCTGGCAGTCGCGCCAGACGGCAGATATCTGCGCGGATATTAAAGCAAAAGGCCATGAACAAACATTCCGTGATAAAACGGGGCTTTTGGTTGACCCTTATTTTTCCGGAACGAAAGTAAAATGGCTTTTGGATCACGTAGAAGGAGCACGCGAGCGGGCGGAAAGAGAAGAATTATTATTCGGTACAATCGATACGTGGCTGATTTGGAAGCTGACAGGCGGAAAAGCGCACGTGACCGATTATTCAAATGCGGCGCGGACACTGATGTTTAACATTCATACATTGGAATGGGACGAGGAACTGCTCCAGATTTTAACAGTGCCAAAGCAGCTGCTGCCGGACGTTCGCCCTTCTTCAGAAGTATACGGCAAAACAGCGCCATTTCACTTTTTTGGACAGGAAATCCCGGTTGCCGGTGCTGCAGGAGATCAGCAGGCAGCGCTGTTCGGACAAGCATGCTTCGAGAAAGGCATGGCGAAAAATACATACGGCACCGGCTGCTTTATGTTGATGAATACCGGTGAAACAGCCGTGAAATCAGAGCATGGCCTGCTGACAACGATTGCCTGGGGTGTTGACGGAAAAGTAGAATACGCGCTTGAAGGAAGTATTTTTGTAGCTGGCTCTGCGATTCAGTGGCTGCGTGACGGCATGCGGATGATCAAAACAGCGGCAGACAGTGAGAAATATGCGGAGCGGGTAGAGTCCACCGATGGTGTTTATGTGGTACCGGCTTTTGTGGGACTGGGTACGCCATACTGGGAAAGTGATGTACGAGGAGCCGTGTTTGGTGTTACACGCGGAACGGAGAAAGAGCATTTTATTCGCGCGGTGCTCGAGTCTCTTGCATATCAAACGAGAGATGTGCTTGAAGCGATGGAAGCGGACTCCGGCATTTCGCTGAAAACGCTCCGTGTAGACGGCGGTGCCGTCATGAATGCTTTTTTAATGCAGTTTCAAAGCGACGTGCTGAATGTGCCGGTTGAGCGCACCCAAATCCATGAAACGACAGCACTTGGGTCGGCTTATCTGGCCGGGCTTGCAGTCGGTTTCTGGAACGACCGGTCGGAAATCGCGCAAAACTGGCAGGTAGCCCGCACGTTCGAGCCGGAAATGTCCGAAGAAGTCCGTGAAACATTATACGCAGGCTGGAAAAAAGCGATAAAGGCTGCTATTGCGTTTCAATAACACTAATGATACAATAAATATAAGTTAATACATTGTCCGGAGAAACGGGAGAGACCTGAAAGCAAGACAGCATCGGCTGTTTTGTTCTTTCAGGTCTCTTTTTGTTTATCCAGGGGTAAAAAGAAACAACCAACACTAAGGGGATGACAAAATGAAGTTCACCAATCACCAGCGGTCAGAAGCGATACAGGCATTGCAAAACGGGCAGTATGACATTCTCGTAATTGGCGGCGGCATCACCGGCGCCGGCATTGCCGTTGATGCTTCCATGCGCGGCATGAAAACCGCTTTAATTGATATGCAGGATTTCGCGGCAGGTACATCGAGCCGTTCCACCAAGCTTGTGCACGGCGGCCTTCGCTATTTAAAACAATTTGAAGTGAAAATGGTGGCAGAGGTCGGCAAAGAACGGGCGATCGTATACGAAAACGGCCCGCATGTAACCACGCCGGAATGGATGCTGCTTCCGTTCCACGCAGGCGGTACATTCGGCCCGTTTTCTACGTCTCTCGGTCTCCGCGTTTATGATTTTTTAGCAGGTGTCAAGCGGTCAGAGCGCCGGAAAATGTTTTCGGCTTCAGAAACGCTGAAGCAGGAACCGCTTGTAAAGCGTGAAGGCTTAAAAGGCGGCGGTTACTATGTAGAGTACCGGACAGACGATGCACGCCTGACACTTGAAGTGATGAAGCGGGCGGCCGAAAAAGGGGCACACTGCCTGAACTATGTGAAAGCGGAAGGCTTTACATATGAGGACGGCAAAGTAACCGGCGTTCAAGCCATTGATCAATTAACCGGCCAAGCGCTCACTATTACGGCCGCCAAAGTGATTAACGCTTCCGGACCGTGGGTAGATGAGGTGCGCAAAAAAGACGGAAGTGAAAACGGCAAGCACCTCCGCCTGACAAAAGGCGTTCATATTGTTATCGATCAGTCCGTTTTTCCGCTTCAGCAGGCTGTTTACTTTGATACGCCGGACAAACGGATGGTGTTTGCGATTCCGCGTGATGGCAAAACGTATGTCGGTACAACCGATACATTCTACAACACCGATCCGATCCGCCCGGATATTACAGCGGAAGACCGCGCTTACCTGCTTGATGCGATCCGGTTTATGTTTCCTTCCGTAAAGGTAGGCGAAGCCGATATTGAATCGTCCTGGTCGGGTGTCCGCCCGCTTATTTACGAAGAGGGCAAAGACCCGTCTGAAATTTCCCGTAAAGATGAGATCTGGGAAACCGAATCCGGCCTGCTGACGATCGCTGGCGGGAAATTAACGGGCTACCGAAAAATGGCCGAAACCATCGTGGACCTGGTTGCCAAGCGGCTTAAGGAGGACCGGGGAATTCTTTACAGCCCATCCGAAACGAAGCACCTGCCGATCTCAGGCGGTGATGTGGGCGGCTCGGCGAACTTCCCGGCGTTTGTACAATCGAAAACAGCAATCGGCGCGGCCAAAGGCTTTACTCAAAAGGATGCAGAAAAAATTGCCCGTATGTACGGGTCCAATGCAGAAAAAGTATTTGCCTATAAGGAAGACAGTGAACTGCCGGACTTGTTAAATGCCCAGCTCATGTATGCAATCGAGGAAGAAATGGCGTATACGCCGGCAGACTTTTTCATCCGCCGTACAGGAGCCCTGCTGTTTGATATCCAAACGGTCCTTGCGTACAAAGAGCAGGTGATAAACAAAATGGCCCGGCTGTTCGGCTGGTCAGAAGAAGAAAGGGCCAAACATGCCACAGAGCTTCAAAAAGAGATCGATGCCTGTTCGTAAGGGTCCGTATCCGCTATAATAAGGATACTTATCCATAAAAGGCTGTGAAAAACGTGACAAAAAACAAAGTCGCTGTCGTGATTGGCCCGACAGCATCCGGAAAAACCGATTTAAGTATTCACCTGGCCAAACAATTTGACGGTGAGGTGATCAGCGGGGATTCCATGCAGATTTACCGGAGGCTTTCCGTCGGAACCGCAAAAGTAACAGAAGAAGAAATGGACGGGATTCCGCATCATTTAATTGATATTAAAAATGTAGATGAATCTTTTTCTGCTGCCGAGTTTCAGCAGCTCGCCCGCGAAAAAATCGCGGATATCAACGCGCGGGGCCGGCTGCCCATCATATGCGGCGGCACGGGTCTTTACATTCAATCTGTTTTATATGACTACCAATTTGCCCGTGAAGAGACAGACGGTACTGTTCGGGCAGCTCTTGAAGCAGAAGCGGACAGAATAGGGCCACAAGCGCTCCATGATGAGTTGAAGCGGGTGGACTCTGTAACAGCTGCCACGTTTCATCCGAACAATGTGCGCCGGACAATCCGGGCGCTTGAAATTTACCGGACAACAGGCGAGCCGCCATCCCAGCGGCCAAGTGCCGAAGCACCGACAGAAAAATACGAAAGTGCCATGATCGGGCTGACCATGGACCGGGATGTGCTGTATGACCGAATCAACCGCCGGGTAGATTTGATGGTCGAGCAGGGCTTATTGGAAGAAGCAGAATGGCTGTACCGCCAGCAGCTGTCCGATGTGCCGGCTGTTCAGGCGATTGGCTACAAAGAGCTGTTTCCGTTTTTGCGCGGTGAGCAGACGCTTGAAGAAGCGCTCGATGTGCTCAAGCAAAATTCACGCCGGTATGCCAAACGCCAGCTTACCTGGTTCCGTAATAAAATGGAGATTGACTGGTTTGATGTAACGGATGAAGCGGCACGAAAAGAAAAAAAACAACAAATTTGCTCGCTGCTGGCAGGAAAGCTGAATCTAAGGTAGAATTAGTAATAATGGATTCAGAGAGAAAGAGGAGGAACCAAGCATGAAACAGCCAATTAACATTCAAGACCAATTTCTAAACCAGCTGCGCAAAGAAAATACGATGGTTACCGTATTTTTACTGAATGGATTTCAGCTGCGCGGGCTGATTAAAGGATTTGATAACTTTACCGTTCTGGTAGAAACCGATGGGAAACAGCAGCTTGTGTTTAAACATGCCATTTCGACATTTGCTCCTCAGCGCAGCGTCAACTTGAATTTCGAAGAACAATAAGAGAAGACTCCAGAGATCCGCCTAGAGCGGGTCTTTTTTTTGTGCGCCTGCATATCTTTTCTTATAAAGGAGGGGCGCAGCATGAAGCAGACAAACAAGGAAGGCCGTATTCATGTCGTCCTCAACCCAAAAGAAAAGCCGGCGCCGCTTGCTGACGGCTGGCCGGAGCATCCGGAACACGGGGTGCTTCGCAAGATTGAAGAAGAAATGGATACGTTAATTGGCCTGAGCGGCCTCAAAATACTCATACGGGAGCTGTATGCAGCGGCCTACATCAGCAAAAAACGCGTCGAAGCCGGCATCGATACGCGCGGGCAAATGCTGCATATGCTGTTTACGGGCAACCCGGGCACCGGAAAAACAACCGCTGCCCGGTTGTTTGCTTCGATGTTTAAGCGGATCGGCCTGCTGGAAAAAGGCCATTTTATTGAAGCGGAGCGGGCGGACCTGGTCGGGGAATATATCGGCCATACAGCACAAAAAACACGCGATCTCGTTAAAAAAGCGCTTGGCGGCGTGCTGTTTATTGATGAAGCCTACTCTCTGGCGCGGGGCGGAGAAAAAGACTTTGGCAAAGAAGCGATTGATACGCTTGTGAAACAGATGGAGGATCATCAAAACAGCTTTATTTTAATACTGGCCGGCTATCCGCGGGAAATGGCGCACTTTTTGTCGATGAATCCGGGGCTTCAGTCAAGATTTCCAATTGTTCACCACTTTCCGGATTATACAACGGAGGAGCTGCTTCAAATTGCGGATGTGATCGCCGGAGAAAAAAATTATGAAATCGACCGGGAAGGCCGGGCTGTTCTTCAGGCGATGATTGAACAGGAAAAACGGCGGGCGGGGTTTCGTTTCGCAAACGGGAGGAATGTGAGAACGCTCATTGAAAAAGCGGCCCGGCGCCAGGCGATCCGGCTGATGAAGCAGACCGCCCATTCAAAAAAAGAGCTGAAAACATTGAAAGGGGAAGATTTTCAATTGTCACAATAAAAAAACATATGTTAGAATGTCCAAAAGGATGATGAAGATGAAAAAAAAGCCTGTGAAGGAAAGAATCATTGAAACCGCTTTAGTAATGTTCGAAAAACACGGCTACCACGGAGTGACCATCGACCAGATTGTAGATGAATGCGGAACGTCAAAAGGCGGATTTTATCACAATTTCCGGTCAAAAGATGAGCTGCTGTACCATATTCATGACGTGTTTATTTCGTATCTGCTCAACAAAGCCAAAGAATCGTACGAAAAAGAAACAGACCCTGTTTCACGAATGTGCGGAATCATTACTTCGTTTACAAAAATCTTTGATTTGTATAAGCCGCATATTACGGTATTCTACCAGGAAAGTACGTATTTAAAAGGGGATTTTGAAAAGCAGATTAACGAAAAACGTGACCAGTACCGCCAGCTGCTTCTCCAGATTATCCGTGAAGGACAGGATAATGGCGATTTCCGTCCGGAAGTGCCGGCTGAAATTTCTACCATGGCGATTATGGGAATGATCAACTGGATGTACAAATGGTTTAAAAAAGAAGGCGAATTATCGATTGAAGATATCGCCCGTATTTTTAACGACATGATGCTGCATTCCCTGTTGACCGAAAGCGCCATGAAAGCTGGAAAAGGAGATCAATTCCTGCTAAAGAAAGAACCTGTTCAATAAACGGGTTCTTTTTTTGCACAAAAAAAAGCCCGCGTGAGACGGGCTCTTACAGTTTAACCGTACGTTTTGGCAGATGCCAGCTGTATTTGTAAGAAAGAATGCGCAGTACCGTAATAAACAGAAATAAAATAATAAGCTGTGCCGGTGTTTCTGCACCGCCAAGGGCAATGATCAAGCCGGCAAGCGCCGCCCAGACGCCGTATACTTCATCGCGAAGCAGCGCGGGCTTCCGCTGTGCCAGCACATCCCGTACAAGCCCGCCGCCGCTTCCAGTCAGTACAGCGGCCACGACAACAGCGCTGAGCGGGTGATTCATGCCGGCTGCATATAATGCGCCCTGCACAGCGAAGGCAGCGAGGCCGATCGCATCAAAAAAATTCCCCCATACCGGCCAGTGGCGGAGCAGATTTTGCGGAAACAAAATGACTGCCGTAATGGAAAGAGCTGCGATCGTAAAAAATTCTCCCTGCTCCCACAGCGCGGAAACCGGAACACCGATCAATAAATTCCGGATGGCACCGCCCCCAAACGCGGTAATCATCCCTAAAATATATATGCCAAACAAATCATACTCTTCTTCCATTGCCACAATTGCCCCTGAAATCGCAAACGCAATCGTGCCAAGAATCGTAAAAACATCCCATGTAAGTTCCATTCCGAACCTTCCTTCATTCAAAATGATTAATGTTCGGCTTCTATTATAAACCATTCTCTTAATTCACATCTACTTTTTCTTTCAAGAAATCCGGTATTTTGCTATGATGAAAAAAGCGAATAAGAAAGTAGGAACACAATCATGACCAGCATGTTTGATTTACTGAAAAACGGCGCTGCCATCCGCGAAAAAGCGGCAGAGGCAGAGGCGAAAATTGCCGGCATTCACCGGCAGATTGACGAGCGGGCGGAGTTCAATCAATTTCGTGTACTCAAAAGCTTTCAATCGAATCAGGTAAGCGATTTTCACTTTACCCCATCTACCGGCTATGGTTATGATGACGCGGGAAGGGAAACGCTTGAAAAAGTATACGCAGACGTATTCGGCGGTGAAAATGCCCTTGTGCGTCCACAAATTATTTCAGGTACGCACGCGATCACCATTTCACTGTTCGGCATTTTACGTCCCGGCGATGAATTACTTTACATTACAGGAAAGCCATACGATACATTAGATGAAATTATCGGCATAAACGGACCATCCAATGGTTCACTTCGTGAATTTGGCATTTCCTATCAGCACGTGGATCTGGATGAAAACGGCCGGCCGGACTTTGACCGTATCCGCGCTAGTATCAACGAACGGACGAAGGTGATTGCGATCCAGCGTTCAAAAGGCTATGCCGTGCGGCCGTCTTTTACGATAGAAGACATTCGGGAGATGGTTTCGTTTGTGAAAGAAATCAAGCCCGATGCTATAGTGTTTGTAGACAACTGCTACGGGGAATTTGTTGAGCAGGAAGAGCCGCTGCATGCCGGTGCTGATTTGATGGCCGGCTCCCTTATTAAAAATCCGGGCGGCGGCATTGCCAAAACCGGCGGATACATTGTCGGCAAAAAGGAATACGTGGAAAGCTGTTCGTACCGCATGACCTCACCGGGCATCGGGGCGGAAGCAGGCGCCAGCCTTTACAGCCTTCAGGAAATGTACCAGGGACTGTTTCTCGCTCCGCATGTAGTGGCGGAAAGCTTAAAAGGCGCTGTGTTTACAGCAGCGATGCTTGAAGGCTTTGGCATGAATACTACACCGGCATGGAACGAGCCGCGCACAGATTTAATTCAAGCGGTAGAGTTTGGTGACCGCGATAAAATGGTCGCTTTTTGCCAGGCAATTCAGTTTGCCTCGCCTGTAAACTCGCATGTAACCCCGCAGCCTGCTTATATGCCGGGCTATGAGGATGACGTGATTATGGCGGCAGGCACATTCGTACAGGGCGCCAGTATCGAACTGACCGCAGACGGGCCGCTGCGTCCACCATACGCGGCATACGTACAGGGCGGACTTACGTATGCCCATGTGAAAATTGCGGTGGCAAGCGCGATTGACTATTTAATGGAAACGGAAAAAATCTGACAACCTATGAATCAACAAATGAATGAAGTGTGACAAAACGTTACACCGAGTTGACAAATGATCTTACATGATTTATAGTAAGGGTATCAGATCAGATAAGAAAAAGGAGGGGATAATATGAGCAGCCAAATACGCCGGACGATGCCGCTTTTTCCAATGGGAACCGTCATGAAATTAACGGATTTAACCGCAAGGCAGATTCGCTATTATGAGCAGCATCAATTAATTACCCCGGATCGTTCTGATGGAAACCGGCGTCTCTATTCATTGAACGATATTGACCGCCTCTTAGAAGTGAAAGATCTTCTGGACCAGGGCATCAATATGGCCGGGATTAAAAAAATCCTGCTTAAAGACGGATCGCAGGAGCTCGAATTAGAAACAAGAGATAGTGGCCAAAAGCCGAAAAAAGAGTTCACGGATGAAGAACTTCGCAAGCTGCTTCGCAAAGAGCTGATCAATGCGGGACGCTTCAATCGTTCTTCTGGAATGGACCGGCGGTTTTTTCACTAATCTTTTGCATACAAGGTTTACATATTTGAGGAGGAATGGATACAAATGGGTAAATACACACGTGAAGACATTCAGCGCTTAGCGAAAGAACAAGACGTGAGATACATTCGTCTTCAGTTCACAGACATTCTTGGCACAATCAAAAACGTAGAAATTCCAGTGAGCCAGCTTGACAAAGCGCTTGATAACAAAATGATGTTCGATGGATCTTCAATCGAAGGTTTTGTGCGTATTGAAGAATCTGACATGCAGCTTTATCCGGACCTTGACACTTGGGTTGTATTCCCTTGGACTGCTGAAAAAGGTAAAGTAGCGCGTCTTATCTGTGATATCTACACTCCAGAAGGCGAGCCGTTCTCAGGCGACCCGCGTGCAAACTTAAAACGTGTTTTAAAAGAAATGGAAGAGCTTGGCTTCACAGACTTCAATCTTGGGCCTGAGCCGGAATTCTTCTTGTTCAAATTGGACGAAAAGGGTGAACCAACTCTTGAGCTAAACGATAACGGTGGATATTTCGACCTTGCGCCAACAGACCTTGGTGAAAACTGCCGCCGCGACATCGTGCTTGAGCTTGAAGAAATGGGCTTTGAAATCGAAGCATCTCATCACGAAGTAGCGCCAGGACAACACGAAATCGACTTTAAATATGCGGATGCCGTTACAGCTTGTGACAACATCCAAACATTTAAACTTGTTGTTAAAACAATTGCCCGCAAGCACGGCTTGCACGCGACATTCATGCCAAAACCATTGTTCGGTGTAAACGGCTCTGGTATGCACATGAACTTGTCTTTATTCAAAGACGGCAAAAACGCGTTCTTTGATGAAAGCGGCGAATTGAAACTAAGCGAAACAGCTTACCAATTTATCGCAGGTACAGTGAAAAACGCAGAAGCGTTCACAGCGATCTGTAACCCAACAGTTAACTCTTACAAACGCCTTGTACCAGGTTACGAAGCTCCTTGCTACGTTGCATGGTCAGCGCAAAACCGCAGCCCGCTTATCCGTATCCCGGCATCACGCGGCATGAGCACACGTGTAGAAGTACGTTCTGTTGACCCATCAGCGAACCCGTACCTTGCAATGGCTGTGCTTTTAAAAGCAGGTCTTGATGGAATCAAAAACAAAATGCCAGCTCCAGCTCCAGTAGACCGCAACATCTACGCAATGGACAAAGAAGAGCGTGAAGCAGAAGGCGTACGCGACCTTCCAGCTACACTAGCAGCAGCTCTTGAAGTGTTGAAGCAAAACGACACAATCAAAGACGCGCTAGGCGAGCACATTCTTGAGCACTTCATCGAAGCAAAAGAAATCGAATGGGATATGTTCCGCACACAAGTACATCCTTGGGAGCGCGAGCAGTACATGTCAATGTACTAAGAAAATCAACCCCTTGAGCCGTATGGCTTCAAGGGGTTTTTCTTTGTTGGGCAAATGATGGGCAAGTAGCTTAATAGCTACTTGCCCATCATTTGCCCATCTTTTTTTCTGCGAGTTTTTTTGCCCGAAAAGGTCTTTTGTATATTCCTCGAAGCGGCCCATTTGCTGTTCCTCCAATTTCTTTGAAAGATGGGCATAGACATCAGCTGTTATTTCAATTCCACCATGGCCTAATCGTTCCTGAATATATTTTAAATCTGCACCAGCTTCCATTTGTAACACTACATGAGTGTGTCGAAGTGAATGAATAGGCAACTGAGGATGATCTATACGTGCCAATATCTTTTTAAAAGCATTAAATAATGAAGATTTCGGCATGTAGTTTCCATCATTACGGCAAAGAACTAAATTCAAATCATGGTGATATAAATCGCCAAGTGCTAGCTTGTTCTGATTCTGATTTTTAAAATGATCTTGAAGAATTCAAGTTAATGATTTACTGATAGTGATGGTACGGCGAGAATTGTAATTCTTTGTGTCTCCAAAGAGCTTGTCCTTTGCTTTTTCTTTAAAATCTAAGGTCTTTGATACTGTAATAGTTTGGTCTTTAAAATTAATATCTGGCCACCGTAAAGCAGCAGCTTCACCTTTTCGGAGTCCTGTTTCAATCAAGACAAGGAAGAAGAGCCAGTACACGTAACCGTATTGGTAAGCTTCTTTTAGAAAAGAAGGGATATTATCTGAATCAATAAATTTTACTTCTCTTTTCCTTACAGCACCTTTTATTGTCGCTCCTTCGCAGGGATTAAAGGAAAGTCTGCACTGGGTTACAGCCTTTTTCATTGCATTAAAAAGGGTACCGTGAATAATTTCAATAGTACGCCTGCTATAATTCGCCTGATAAAGATTATTTAAAAACTTTTGGTACTTAGAAGGAGATAAGTCCTTCAATAATAAATTTTTAAAATATGGGTTAATATGATTTCGAATATTAGCTTCATGAAGATCAAAAGTATTTCGCCGGACAGAATCTTTTTTATGCTCATGTAGCCATTCATGTAGATAAGATTGTAAAGAAATATTTGTTTCTACTTTACCTTCTTCTAGCTGTATCTTAAATCAAGAAACTTTAAGGAGTATGTAAAGGTAGTGGCGGCACAACACCGGCCAGCTAAGCTGCTGGAAGGACCGCTGCAGGTTAAGGTGAAAGTGTACAAGCCAATGCTCAAAAGGTTCAGTAAAAAGAAAATAGCCGTCGCAGAAGCAGGACTGTTACGGCCGATTACAAAGCCAGACGTGGATAATTATGTGAAGGGTATTAAGGATGCATTGAACAAGGTAATCTGGAATGATGATAGCCAGGTAGTTGATCTGACTGTCTCCAAGTTTTATAGTGAATCGCCAAGGGTGGAAGTGTTAGTTGAAGAGTTAGAACAATGATGACAACAGTTGACCGAAATTATGTAATGAAAAAGGATGTTAAAAAGTGAAAAGCCCTTAGTAAAAGGGCTCTTGCTTAGTCTTCTCTATATTTATAGGCGCCATAAGACGCTCCCAGCTTGCTCTCAATGTAGTCTTGTGGGTTTGCTGTAAAAATTTCTTTATCCCTGATAGCTTGAATTACAACATCATTATACATGTTTGCAACTCGGCACAGTCCATCAATTAAATCGTAAAGCTCTTGATTGTCGTTTGTTTGAGCAACGGACCATTCTTGAATTTCATGTAGTTTTTCTCTTACATCATAAAGAGCTTCTAATTCGAATTTTTCATTAAACATTTGATGCACCTCCAAGTTGTTGTACTAACCTAATCCTATTGTTTAGAGGATTAAATTATTACAGGAGTGAAGCAAAACTCGAAGCTGCTTCTTCATTTTAAAAAGTTAAATGAAACAACACGATCAGTTGAAAATAATTGAGTTAGAGAATTGGATTGAACAATTAATGGCATACCGTGGAGCATTAACAGTGCAACAATGGATACCTGAGGAAGTACAAGCCTATTGCATCGAGAAGTTTGGATCAAAGCGGCCAGCTTACGTGAAGAAAGCAGAACAGGATGATGCTCTTCGCTTTTCAAAAAATAGTCAGCGAAAGAGGAATGATCTGTGTCTGACAAGACCGAACAAGCAACAATACGAGCGTTATCTGAAACAAGGTTTGACAGACGAAAGCATTATTAACCGGTATCCTCATTTACCGTCCGGTTGGCTACAGGAAGCAAGGAAGCGTGGGGATTTATATAAAAAAGCAGCCAGTCAAAGGAATGACTACAAATAATCAGGATTCGCAAAATAGGAAGATAAGTAGGTTGAAGATGATTAATCAGAAAGGGGGGGGGTTCTCTTTAACAATTAATCGATACTGCAGAGAAAAGGTTTCTTGGATAACTACAACTAAAAAATCCCTGTGGTTTTACTTTCCACAAGGAGCTTTTAAATTTAGTAAAGGGTAGGGGTAGGATAACAAACAACAACATCAATAAATCTCGGGTCAATACCGTAAAATACCCAGTAAAAACCGTTCCATCTATATCCAGAGACTTCACCATACTCGACACGTGTTGGGTAAAACCAGAAGCTTTCCCCGTTTGTTAGCCAAACATAAGTGTTTTGAAATACACAGTCTATCATATAGTCTCCAGAAAAAGGCTTTCGTGGAATAAATGATGGTGGAGGAGATTGTGGTGGCACGCGATTTCACTCCTTTATTAGATAAGTACTCACATAATATGCTGAAACAAATAGAAGCGATCTAGGACAATTGAAAAGGAGTGTGCATAAACCGGTACCTTAGTTGATTAAGAGATAGAGAAAAGGACCAAAATATTATTTATGAATGGAAACTCTAGTACCAATTGGCACTTTCGAAGATAAGTCTAGGACATCATTATTAAACATCCTAATACATCCGTGTGAGACATCCTTTCCAATTGAAGCGGGATTATTTGTACCATGTATACCATAATGAGGCTTGGACAGCCCCATCCAAAACACTCCAAATGGTCCACCAGGATTGCGCTGTTTGTTGATAATGGTGTATGTCCCAGAAGGAGTGGGTGATAATATTTTTCCAACTGCAATGGGGTAAGCTTTTATAAGTTTATTTCCATCAAAAAGTTTCAATTGGTGTTGTGATGTTGATACGTCAATCCATTTCACCATGAAGATCAACTCCATTTTTGGATTAGTATATGAAGATATCCAGGCGTTGGTTAATGAATATAAATTGTACAGTTAATGAAGAATGAAAGTAAAACAGCTTAATAAGAAGTCTATCCATGTAAGCAATAAAAATCTTAGCTTAAGCGACAATAGACAGATTCTATTGAATCAAAAAAACAACTATTCTAGGCAAGAATAGTTGTTCGAAAGTGATTAGTGATTGAAGAAGGAAGACTAAAATGGATAGCCTATTTTTATTATATTCAGCGACGAGTTAAACAGTGAGAAGGTAATTAATTAAATCAACAGTACGTCCGAAAAATTGAATAAAAGGGGTGGCGGCCTTGCAACTTCCACAGGGAGATTAGGTCATTTTTGGTGTTGAAGATAAGCCAACTTCTCAGGATTTCTGGTTCTGAAGAAAGCTTCTTGAGCAGGGGATCGGGCAAGAAGCGTCGGTAATAGAATATAAAAAGGAGGGAATGGAGGCAGAAGCGGTGTCCTTATACTTATAGAAAGAAAAGAATTTGGATGTATTGTACGGAAATCTATAAACATGCCCTCCTTTTACCTCTAACATAGTTTGTACTTTTGCTTATTTGAAAAAAGGGGAGAGAGACTTGGAGATCGGAGAGTGGAAAATAGCCAAAATTGGGGACATTATAGTCATCGGATATGTGAGTAGTATCGGTTATTATGATAATCAAATTGAGCTAGCCATAGTAGGAAGAATTATAAAAGGCAAAATGATGTGGGGATCGCCAACGAAATTACTATTTGGAGAGCACCGTCTAAAACCCATTGGCACACTATTGGATGATATTCAGGATAAAACAGCGCTCATAGATCTAGCTCTTATGACAAAGGACAAAGAATGGTTTGAAGGATTGACGGGAGGATTAAAAAATGGCATACCGAGGAGCAGTAACAGTGCAACAATGGACACCTGAGGAAGTAAAAACTTACTGTGATAAAAATTTTGGATCAAAGCGTCCGACATATGTAAAGAAGGCAGAGGAAGAAGATGCTCTTCGTTTTTCTAAAAACAGTGAACGCAAAAGGAACGATCTTTGCCTAACCAGACCAAACAAGCAGCAATACGAACGGTATCTGAAACAGGGTTTAACTGAAGAAAACATTATTAATCGATATCCTCACCTGCCAGTAGGGTGGTTACAGGAGGCAAAAAAGCGTTGGGGAGTGAAAGAAGACTAAAATCAACAATCAAAAAGAACAGTTTAACGTCATGTTCAGGACAGACAATGATTATTTAGAGAACTGAGAGAGCTTCCCAGCAGCATCTTTATAGAAATGGCGAGTCAACATAGGTTCATGAAATGAAGTCAAGGGGCTGTCATCCAAAGGAACTTGCACATAAACACGATAGTGGCCAGCTGGTAGCTTGGAAGTGCTAATATTTGTTAACGATTCAAAGTAACGAATACGGTCTTTCTTTTGTGGTATTTTTACCCACTTATTTAATGAACCACTGTGTACAGCGAATCCCTTTGAATTTGTAATATAAAATGTTGCACGGTGTTTTGTTTCAAAAGCCTTAGCAAAATCATTATCATCTGCCGGTTTCTCACCTAGGACGTCCATGTAGACACTCAAGGAATTTTTGGCATAAGAAGCATACTGGGCTGAAAGGTTTCCCTGTACTTCACTTATAGTAGCTGCTGATGCCGTATGCTGAGCTCCTTTTGGAAGAAGAGTCTCTGCTGCGCCAAGTCCGCCGAGAGCAAGAGCGCCAGTAATTGCTAGTTTTCCGAGTTTGTTTTTAATAGCTTTTTGCATGATTTATTACCCCCATTGTGGTTTTAGGTGAGAAATTATGGAATATTACCTTTTTAAACCTATCAAACAGTTATGGAATAATAAACCTTTTATATATAAAAATTACATTAATGATTAATATTTCATAATGATGCTTGATGTAACAAACAATTATTTTAGAGAAAATTTGCATAAAAAAGCAGCCAGGCGTAAGGGACCTGACTGCAGAAACAGCTTACCAGTATAAAATTATAGACCATTAAAGAATAATTTATGCAGAAAAGCCAGGGAAGCTCTTGAGATGGAAGAGCCTAAAAAAGAAGAAAGAGAGCAGAATCCCCAGGAAGAGAAATATGAGCAGGACGGAACTGCTTAATTAACAAAGGAGGGACTTCCCCTCCTCAACAACAGATCAAAACTGTTTATTAGCTTCTCTTATTTTATCAAATAGTCACCCATAAGTAAGATTGCTGTGACAACCGAGGCAAACAAAGAAAGAAGAAATAATATTATTCTTATGCTTCTTCGAATTTCCTTAAACCGTTCATTATAAAGATCACCAAAGAGGAAAGAAGCAGAGAGAATTATAATTCCAATGATAGTAAATTTTATTATTTCTTCTCCAGCAAGTTCACTAAATGTTTTAGTAGAAGCTTCATTATGCAAAATAAGATAACAGACCATAGCAGCAAAATAAATAAAAAACATATACAAGAAAAACTTTAGTTTCACCATAAGTCTAATCATTCCTATCCTACGAATATAATATTAAATAGGCTTTATCAGCTCATCAAATTATACACTAACTGGGTTAAAAGTAAATATAATACAGGGAAATTATTTGAGGGGACGTCGAATTGAATAAAAGGGGTGGCAGCCTTGATTAGATTAGGAGAGTGGATGAAAGTCCAAATCGGTAGCATTTCGGCAGTCGGCTATGTTAGTAATATTGCGCAGGTTGGATTTTATGACCATCAAATCGAATTAACAAAAGTAGCCTGGATCGTAGGGAAGGAAATTGAATTTAAGAAGCCAACTCAAGGTCTTTATGGAGAAGACCAGCTTGAACCTGTAGGTGATTTTTGGGACAAGCTTCAGGATAAATCAGCGTTCATTGATCTGGCTCTGCTGACGAGGGATGAAAAATGGTTTAGAGAATTGATGGGAGAAAAACAAAAATGGCATACCGTGGAGCAGTAGTGGTACAGCAATGTACGCCAGAACAAGTACAAGGATATTGCGCTGAGGAGTTTGGATCAAAGCGACCGGCTTATGTGAGGAAAGCAGAAAAAGAGGATGCCCTTCGTTTTTCAAAAAACAGTGAGCGAAAGGGGAACAATCTGTGTCTGACAAGACCGAATAAGCAGCAATACGAGCGATAGTTGCAACAGGGATTGACGGAAGCGAAGAAAACGATGGGGATTTGCATAAAAAAGCAGCCAGGTGTAAAAAACCTGACTGCAGGAGGGGTGGCTTACCCATGCCACAGTATGGACCACTCAAGAGAAATTTATACAAGAAAGCCGAGGAGATTTCCAAGCTTCAAGGCCAAAGCGAACACCAAGGACGTTATAAGTTAGGGGACACTAATATTTAACACCTCGATATTAGACATTTACCCTAATTAAGGAAAAGATGAAAAAGCAGCCAGAAGGGAATCTGACTGTTTAAGCGAGTATGTAAAATTGAGGCAATCTCGTTAAGTATAACAAGGAGCTTTTCGATTGTGAAGCTGGACATGGAGAATCAATTTATTTAACTCTTCACTGTGATCCAATGCTTCTTGGCTAGAGATTCCGTGTGACTGAATGGCAGCGTTCAATAATTCACGAGTCTTCTCTATTTCTAGTAATAAATAACTGATTCCATCTTTTTCTATGTTCATACTTTTCTCTCTTTCTAGGTTAATAAGGTATATATACCCATACAAAAAAGAAAGAAACTATTGATTTAAAATTAAATAAAAAAAGTCGAAACTCATCCGGCTTTAAATTGAATCATCTATTTTGAAATTGATATTGAAGGATCAGCTCATCTAACTGTTCACTGTAACGCAACGTCTCTTGGCTTCCAAGGCCATATTGCTGTCCAGCTGTAATCATTAGATGGCGAAGGTTATTAATACGAGCAAGTAAGTCACAAAAAGCGCCTTGGGTATAATTCATGACGTTCCTCCTGAGTTCATAGTAACCATCTTTAGGGATATTATAGAATATTTATATATAAAAGGGAATAACTATTTGTCGAAAAATGTATTTTTTATTATTAATGATTGATTTGGCGTTACAAACAGGTGATAAAAAATAATTGGAGGAATTGACGGAAGGAGAACAAAAAATGGCATACCGTGGAGCAGTAATTGTGCAGCAGTGGACACCCGAGGAAGTGCAGGCTTATTGTGCTAAAGAGTTTGAATCAAAGCGACCAGCTCATGTGAAGAAAGCAGAACAAGATGATGCTTTACGTTTTTCTAAAAACAGTGAGCGCAAAAGGAACAATCTTTGTCTGACAAGACCAAACAAGCAGCAATACGAGCGGTATCTCAAACAGGGTCTTACGGAAGAAAACATTATTAATCGATATCCTCAGCTGCCAGCTGGTTGGCTGCAGGAAGCAAAGAAGCGGTGGGGACTTGTATAAAAAAAGACAGCCAGGCTGGGGCCTGACTGTAGACAAAGTTACGAGCTTTAGGAGTTGGATATAGATAACAGTAATAGCATTTCCTACTCCTCAGCTCTTTATACACATATATGAAAAAATAAATAAAAAGTTTTAAAAAAAGCCGAGAGGAAATCCCCCGGCCTTTAAAATATTACTCGCGATCTTATTTTAACAGACTGGGGGGCTCTCTTGTGGAGATTAAAACAACAACAGAAATTAATTTATTGAAAGACGCTGTATATGTGGTTATGGACGGTAAGTTGCGGGAAGTTGACAAGCCTGAAAGCGGACACGGCAAGCAGATTATTAGCTGGCAGGGCAACAAGCCTTGTCATGCTAAGCTGGAGACTGATATTAAATTTTAATCGATAGTTGACCGAAACCGTTGAGTAAAACACTTTCTCGAACCACAGATAGCTCAAGGTTAAAATTCAATAGAAATACAGCAGCAAAGATATATCCAGGCAGAGATGACAGGAAGTTATCTACAGCATGTAAGAACTTGGGTTAAGGCTTCCCATTGTTTTTGTCTAACTATTTTTTATTTCCGCCTTAACGTGTATGGATGAGCTGAAAAATAGCTAATATAAAGGTTGTGAAGCATATCGCAACCTTGTAATATGTTCTTTAGTATACTGAAAATTGGTGCACACTTCGGAGGATAAAAATGAATGGAAAATGACTTAAAGATTCTTGGGGAAGCAATATTAGAAGCAAAGCACGAAATTGCTAAAAAGGTCCATGAAATTAGATTAGCTGAAGCTACTGAAGAACAAAAACAAATTGCCTCCCAGTTGGATGAACAAGAAGTTATAAATATTAGAGCCAATTTTGTAGCTCGTTTTGGAGAAGCCCTTGTAAAAGGCGTAGATAAAGAAAAAATATATAACGATATAGAACAATGGGGAAAAGAAACAGGGCAATTTGCGTACAGTTTAGGCGTTTCATTAGATGAGGCACTTGGAGATACAGCCTTTTACCGTACTTTTATAAGTGAAGTTATAGAAGAAGCTGTAATCAAACATAATTTGTCGGTGAGAACAGTGTTTGCCTCTGCCAGGGTGATTGACCCGCTCCTTGACCATGCTGTTTATTGCTTCAGTTTGACCTATATCCATTTTTACAAGGAAACCCTTGAGAATGCGAAAACGGCATTTATAGAGTTATCCGTTCCAGTAGTTCCTCTTTCAAAAGGTATAGCCGTTTTGCCGTTGATTGGCAATATGGATACAGAAAGAGCTGGACTGTTGATGGAAGAAACATTAAAAGCAGCCAAAAGGCTAAACTTAACGCATCTGATACTTGATTTATCTGGCGTACTAGTGGTTGATACAATGGTGGCAGACCAAATTTTTAAAGTAATCGATGCATTAAAACTGCTTGGTGTTCAGACGATTCTTACAGGAATCCGACCTGAAATTGCACAAACAGTCGTAAGTCTTGGTTTAGATTTCAGCAAACAAGTAACATGGGCAAATCTCCAGCAAGCTTTGGTTGATGTTCAACTTTTCCATAATTAATTTGTACGTAAGACAACAAGTTGTATAGCCTTTCTTAGTTCAGATAGCGGGTGTTTTAATTAAATAAGGAATAAAGCAGAGGAGCAAAGCTTCTCTCTTTCTTATAATAAAGCGCGAACCCTATTTTTTAAAAGCACAATAACTCAAATTTTTACCTAACTGTAAGTTCAAACTAAATAAATACGCTTATTGGAAACCCCAAGGGCACTGAACAGACGCGGAAATCCGTGTGCTGTTTGGTGTCCTTTTTTATTTTCATTTACAAAGAGAGAGAAAGAGGAGAAGAAAATGACGGTAAAGCAGCTAGCACTTTTTAAAAATATAGACGAAAAAGAAATTCAAAACCTGCTGATTATGGAGCTACGGAATTATCGAGCTCTTAAAGTACAAATTGAAAACAAAAAAGAGAGGGAAGAAGCTGGAGTAATTGATCTTTTTCCTTCAGTTCGGCAGCAGGACCAGCTGAATGAGTTAAAGGTGAAGCAGATCGATCGTGCGCTAAATCGGAGCCTAGATTTTATTGAACGAAGAATCATTGAAATGAAGTACTTCACTTCTGATGAAACAAAGGATATCAACATCTATTTGGAATTAGGCTTAAAGAAAGGAAAGTACTATGACAAAAAACGCTCGGCCATTTATCGTCTTGCTACCGCCCTGGGAATTATTTAAGCGTGTTTGGATAAAAAGCGAACAAAAATCGGACATTTCCTGAACAAAACAGGCACCATTTTGGGCACCCTTTTATTTTTCGAATAAAGGTAACATTTTCTTATCGGATGAAGCACTTAGCGACAGTCGGTGGGAGAAGCGCCTTTCCCTTATCAAGACGTACTCAGGTGTATCGAATGACTATGAAGGTTGCCGGCTGAATTTACGGGGGAACAACTGGAGTCTAGCAGTATTGCGCACGATAGCCACGGGGTCGCAAAGTGTGAAAGTCCTTTGCAAAACCAATTATCATTGGACAACGACCGTTACCTGCAATCCTGGCCATTCTCCCAGGTGATTGTGTATGAACGGGTTTTTTAATTCAAAAGAGCAAATAGCGCAAGGCGGTGCTTTTATAAGGAGATAGAAAGATGAAAATAGAAGATCAGCTACCGAGAGAAATTAAGAAGCAGATCAAAGATACGTCAAGCCCAGAGAAGTTAAGCCGGCGGGAAATAGAAGAATTAATGGGGAAGAACATGACTACCTCAAAGCGGGTAGGTGGCCGAATTAGAAGTATAAATAGAAAATAAATAACCCTCCGCTAGTTAAAGGGAGGGGTAAGAATGATTCTTGCAAACTAGGATTGTCTTTTTAAATGTAAGTTTCCTTTGTTAAACATAACAAGAGCATTGAATCTTTCATATAAAGCATAAACCGGGTAACAAAAAGCTAAAAATACAAAAACGGTTGGGACACTGTCTACAATAGGGAAAAACCCAGCAAGAAAGTTTTGTACTGTAATTCCTAACCAAATCAACAAAGGAATAACGACTAAAGCGACTAAAAGTAAAAAAGGTGTAACCTTAGTTTCCCTTAATTTAGCTTTACAATGAGGGCATTTCATCGTGAAGGGCGATGAAAAGTCTTCGAAATTTTCTAGGGTTAGCTTTTTCTTGCAATTTGGACAAGATGTAGATGTTTTCACTTAAAAACTCCTCAAATAGAATTTAAAAATAAATTATAAACGATGATTATTGTTAAATAAACACTTTTTTAATCATTATTGGTTAATCGTGTTGTTACCCGTAATAAGCATTGATCTCATTAAATATCTGGGAGCTGATGGCTACAAATAGACCTGTATACGGTCGCGTGAATGGTCGAATTAGGCAGAAAAGTTAGATAGAAAGTAGCTTACAAGTTCATTGGTGATGTATGGTGAAAGAAAAAACGAGGTTTAGTAATCGTGTACTTTGAAGTAAATCTAGGAACTAATAATATATTGAATTTTTGCTTTCGGTTTTACCTTGGGCTGTGCTGCCTATTCTATTAATTTCAATATGGGTGTACCAAACAATACGCCAATAATAAAAACCCTGCTAGCAACAGGGTTAAACAATCTTCTTCATGCCACACTTACGGCATTCACGAAGGAATATCATATTTTTGATGGAGCTTTTAAACTGGGCATTGTCACAATTATCACAACGACCGCTTTTGATGTCCGGGAATTCTCGGATGTTATAAATAATGCTTAAATCGATTTCTTGCTTTGTTTCCATGATGTTCACCTCGCTTGGACAATCATATCACTAAACCAAGTAGGAGCAAGGAAGGAATTTATCTCCTTTAATCGAATGTAAGGTGTAAGGAGATGATGAATTGAAAATAAAAGTTAGTTATTATTGCTTAGACTCTAATGGGATGCTGGAAGGTCTACAAAAATATGAACAAGTAGAAATAAATCCGGATTTAGCTGGCGGCGTAAGGAAGCTAGTTGAAGAAGCATTAAGCAAAAAGTTATACATAAGTAAAAAGAAATTAAAAGTTATAAGTATGACATGAATGTAGCTTCATTTTCTATTAGCACCCACAACGGTGCTTTTTTCTTTGCCCATTAAATTCTCGGAGGTGGTGGTGATGTGAAGTGGCGAACTGGGAAGATATCAGATCAGAATGGGAAACAACCAAGATCACACTTGCTGCATTAGCGGAAAAGTATGACATAAAACTCGGTACCTTAAAAAGCCGGAAAAGCCGTGAAGGATGGTCACGAGATCCAACCAAAAAGGATGCAATCAAAAGCGAAAAGGTTGCACCCATTAAACAGAAGGATGCAACCCCCAAAAAGCAGGGCGGACAACCAGGCAACAAAGGAAATCCAAAGCCTGCTACTAAGTTTCCGAAACGCAAGAGGTCATGGGTGCGATGACCGAGCTTTCCGCCGCTGATTTAATCTGGCAGCAGATACAGATCCAATTTGCCGCAATCATTCGCTCTCAACAGATTATGTGGGTTGAAGATAAGGATGAAATGATCAAAGAGATCAAGAAGACTGAAACTTACTCGGATGAAGATTCAATATCAGAAAAGCAGGAATGGGAGTTTCAATTCGCTTGGGATCGACAGGCAACCTTTCTTAACGCCCAGTCTCGAGCGATGGCCGAGCTCCGCTCTCTGATCAAGCAATTTGACAAGTTGGCGTATGTTCATGATGAGCACCGCTTAAAGCTTGAAGGTATGCAAGCCGCTATTGCTAAGTCTAAAGCCGAGGTCGAGAAGCTGAGTAATAATAACGATGATGGACCAATTGAAATTGTCATCAAAAGAAAAGGTGAGGGTGCATGACAGTAGTTGAAAAAGAAGTAAGCCCACACTTTGACGATTTTCTTTTTGAATGGTCCACTAAATTTCAGTTTCTTGTTGGCGGCTATGGATCAGGTAAAAGCTATCACGTTGCATTAAAAATCATTCTGAAGCTGTTGGCAGAAAAACGAACCGCCCTTGTTGTGCGTGAGGTATACGATACACACCGCGATTCGACTTACTCTTTACTCGAGGAGCTGGTCATTGATCTAGGGCTTGATGGCCGCATTAAATGCATGACATCTCCTATGCAAATCCGCTTCCCGAATGGGAGCAAGATCATTTTTAAAGGGATGGACAAGCCAGCTAAATTAAAGTCGATCAATAACATCTCACTTGTCTGGCTGGAAGAGTGTTCAGAAATTAAGTATTCAGGCTTTAAGGAATTGCTCGGACGTCTCCGGCATCCAACATTAAAGCTGCACATGATCTTATCAACTAATCCAATCGGGGAGGATAACTGGTCCTTTAAGCATTTTTTCAAGGATGAACAAAACAACCGCCTCGTATTGGATGACGCGGATCTTTACGAAAAACGGACAGTCATCACGAATGATACTTACTATCACCATTCAACCGCTGACGATAACTTTTTTCTACCTGAAAGCTACATTGCTCAGTTGGATGAATTAAAAGACTATGATCCAGACCTTTACCGTATTGCTCGGAAAGGCCGTTTTGGCGTGAACGGCGTGAAGGTGCTGCCTCAGTTTGAAGTGCAGCCACACAATGAAGTGATGGAGGCTATACGGAGAACGGTAAAAATTGATAAACGGGTAGGCATGGACTTTGGATTCGAAGATTCTTATAACGCTATCGTTCGAATGGCTGTAGATGATAGAAGAAAAATCCTTTATCTCTCCTGGGAGTACTACAAAAACAAAATGACGGATCCTCAGACAGCAGAGGACATCATTGAATTTAAAGAAACCCGTGAGCTCATCATTGCGGACTCAGCAGAGCCAAAGGCCATTGAGTTTTTCCGACAGCAAGGCTTTAACATTCGAGGAGCTGAAAAGTTTCAAGGTTCCCGCCTGGCTAACACGAAAAAGGTCAAGCGTTTCAAGAAAATCATTTGCTCTGATCAGTGTCCTAACGTGATTGCCGAATTAAAGACGCTCACTTACAAAAAGAACAAGTTAGATGAAATCATTCCAGATGAGTTTAATGTTGATCCGCATACATTTTCAGCAATCTGGTACGGCCTTGATGGCTATGAAGTCGCAGATCTGAAGAATCCACTTGAGCGGTATAAACAGTTACTGGGGAGGTGAATAGATGAACACACTCGATGCGGCTAGACAGCAAGTGAACCAAATGAGAAATGATTTTATGGTTGGTCACGGTAAAGGAAGCCAGAAAGACATGTTGGTCCGGCAGCGTCCGAGCCTGCGTCAAAAATTAACTGATGAAGACATCACAAACCTTTATGCCAGTAATCGGATCGTTCAAAACATTATCGATATACCCGCTGAAGACATGACACGCAGCTGGTTCATGTTACGCATGGACAATGACAAGCTGGGCAAAGACATTATGAGCCGGCTTGCTGATCTGAATGCAAAAGAAGCCTTCAAAAAAATGCGGCAGCATGAACGGCTGCGTGGTGATGGATTTATTTCTTTAGGGGTGACTCAGAAGACCCCGATTAATCTTGCTGCTGAGCTGAAAGAAGAAACAATAAAAAGAATCGATTATCTCCATGCTTTTTCGAGCATGAAGGTGATCAGTTTCTTAACAAACGAGGATATGTTTAGTCCGAAATATGGTCAGGTGGAGCGTTTTAAAATCCGTCGTCGCTCCAGCAATTCAGGAATCGTAGTGCCGCAATTAGAAGATACTCTTGTCCACTTATCCCGCTTTCTTCACGATCAAACGAGGCGGCTTGAGGATGATGAAAGAGGCCAGTCATTGCTTGAGCCGCTTTATGACGTTATTAAAGTGCTTGATACTTCTTTATGGTCCGTTGGCCAGATTCTTTATGACTATACCTTCAAAGTGTACAAATCCAAAGATGTCGCCAGTCTGAAGAAAGAAGACAGGCGGGAGCTAGGCATGCTCATGGACTTCATGTTCCGGACTGAGGCGCTTGCTATTATTGCGGATCATGAAGAGCTGAAAAAAGAATCTACCAGTACAGTCGGCATGAAAGACCTGCTTGATTTCGTTTGGGATTATATAGCTGGTGCCGCTCGCATGCCCAAGACAGTTATTAAAGGGCAGGAAGCTGGCACAATAGCAGGCGCACAATACGATGTAATGAACTATTATTCTCGCATTGCTGCTCATCAGGAAAATGAAATGAAGCCGTTGCTCGGAAGGCTCATTCGTATGATTTTATGGGCAGAGGATGAACCAGGCGGCCGTGTGGATCCGGACTCACTGGAGTGGGAAATCAAGTTCAATCCACTTTGGTCTGTTGATGCAAAAACAGATGCAGAGATCAGGAAGCTAACCGCTGAAACGGATGCGATCTACATCGTTAACGGTGTTCATACAGCAGATGAAGTAAGAGAAGCACGCTTTGGGCAGTTTGGTTTGACAGAAGAACTAAAAATGAGCGGTGATTCTATAGATTATGAGCGCATGGCTAAAGAAGTTTATGAGGGCTTGGAAAGGAAGTCATCAAAATGGCTAGGAAAATGCCACCCACGCGTTTTCCTGATGCTGTAGCAGTTTCATATTACCGAATCATTAAGAGGCTCATAGACGAACTGGGAAAGGTCACGCTGAGTGTGTTTGATGAAAGTATTAAGCCGGAAATCAAAAACTATCGAAACCGGGTTGATGATGAATCATACAGAATAGACGGTCCGCTTGATGTGATCAGACAAGCTATTGAAGTGATAAAAGGTTTATCGCTCGGCATCTTTACGGCTGATGCTGTGCTAAATGCTGCTACAAACTTTGTGAACGGCATTAATGTTTTTAACAAAAAGAACATGCAGGATCAAGGGCGCGTGAAAGGTATCGATCCAACGCAGTTTGAGCCTTGGCTTGATGAGTTTATGAGAACATCCATAGCGGAGAATGTGAGCTATATCAGCACGATACGGGATGAATACTTTCCTGAAATTGAATCCATTGTCTATCAGGGTGTAAAGAATGGCACCAGTGAAAAAGAAATACGCGATCAGCTAGTGCGGCGCACCGGAATGTCAGTAAATCGTGCGAAGTTTATTGCCCGAGATCAGACCGGCTCCATTCTTGGTCAGATGACCGCTGAGCGACATAAGGCAATGGGAGTGGAAAAGTTCAGATGGGTAACATCTAATGATGAGTGGGTCCGGGATTCTTATAAGGGGCTGGAAGGACAGGTTTTTGAATACGCCAATCCTCCAGCTGCCGGATTGCCGGGTACTGATTATAACTGCCGTTGTACTGCTAATCCTG
The DNA here is from genome assembly GCF_032341995.1 of Domibacillus sp. DTU_2020_1001157_1_SI_ALB_TIR_016. Lineage (NCBI taxonomy): Bacteria > Bacillati > Bacillota > Bacilli > Caryophanales > Bacillaceae > Domibacillus > Domibacillus sp. DTU_2020_1001157_1_SI_ALB_TIR_016. Next base: position 2,163,038 of record NZ_CP135439.1, on the reverse strand, counting down.
TTTTTGATGATTAAAGGATTTAGGTAAAGTGATTCTGACAGTCGTTCCTTCACCAAGTTGACTGTTAATCTTTATTGTGCCGTTATGGTTTTCTATAATCCGTCTACACATCATAAGTCCTAAGCCTGTCCCTTTTTCTTTTGTTGTATAGAAAGGTTCAAATAATCTTTTTAGTCTTTCTTTTGAGATACCACTCCCTTTATCAGTAACTTCTATTAAAAGGCTATTTTTATTTGTATTTTTAAGTGAAATCACTATTTCCTGTGCGGGATCGGTCGTTGCTTCAATCGCATTTTGTACCAGGTTCATTAAAACTTGTATTATCTGGTTGGGGTCGCAATGAGCAATAAGTGTTGAATTGGAACTAATAGATTCGGAAAGACGTACCCCTCTAAGGGTTGCTTGGGGGCTCATAAATTTTATAACATGAGAGATTAACACCTTAATGTCTGTATCTCTAGTATCCATATTTTCTTTAGGTTTAGATATAAACATAAACTCATTGACGATGGTATTAATTCGATTTAGTTCTGTAAGCATTACTTCCAAATAAATATTTATTGTCTCGTCATTTGAAAGTTCCTCAATCAATTGAGCAAAACCTGTTATGGATGTTAAAGGATTTCGAATTTCATGGGCAACACCAGCTGCTAATTCACCAATTAACGAAAGTTTTTCTAGTTCCTGAATTTTTAAGGCATTCTTTCGGAACTCTGTGATTTCGAAAACTGTGCCAATTACTTCAACGACTTGGGAATTTATAGTTATTGGAGTTAACGTAGTAAGATAAGAGAATCCATTTGTACTTCCTTCGAAGCTAATAATATTGCCGTTCCAGGCTGTTTCATAGCAATAGAAGGCAGCATTTAGTTGATCTCCAGAAAAGAAATCAGATAACGGCTTGCCAACAAAAGATGAAGAAGAAAGACCTAACTTTTTTAGAAAAGAGCCTTCGCTAAATGTATGAATAAAATTGTTATCTTTCTTTACAAATTTAAATACGAATCCCTTCTCGCTTGGAACATTATGTTTATATTCGATTTTATTATTTGAAATATTCTGATTACTAGCATTGTTATTATGATCCATATGAGGCACCTTCTGTCCGCTGTATTGATAAGTAAACTCAAATTATTGCAATCTATAAAATATTTCTAAATTATATAATATATCCAATAACCTTTCTTAAAACAAATAAACTTCTGTTAAAAATGCTTCGAGACCGAAATTGGTCTTTTTTTATTGTCTTAAAAGGAGGTGAGAACATTGTGAAGGTACAGCGTTATGACCGCATGCTGATTACAGATTCCATGCTGAAAAAAGATTCAGCTGGCTTTTTAACCGTGACAGCTCCTATTACTCGGCCAGGGGTTTTCCCTTATCAAAGGCAAGACGGGGCGATTCAGTATGAAGCAAAGTTGCCGGATGAAGTATTCAGTGATTTAGCTATTTTCTCCGCTCGATCTAAACCGGTCACAGACGGGCATCCAAATGAAGCGGTGACGGTTGAAAACGTTAGCCGCTATTCAAAAGGAATGTCACACACGGACAGCCGGGTGGAAGGTGGCATGCTGGTTGTCACAATGACGATAACGGATGCTGCTTTAATGGACCGTATTTTCAGCGGGGAACAAAGTGAAATTAGTATCGGCTTCATGAGCGATATTATAGAGCAGCGGTTTTTACGGACCGAACCTTTTTTTGTACTCAAGCAGCCAGTTTGTTAAGAATGATTCCAGGGTATATACTTTTTCATTGACTTCAAAGCCTTCCAAAATTCTTTTTTCTTCTTCTGCAGCAGCAATTTGAGCCTCAATTGCCGACGTAAAACCTCTCTTTGATTTTTCTTTATACTTATGTGTTATAGGGTCTTTATAACGAATGCGGAATTCATAATACACTTTTTTCTCACCGCTTTTTTTATACTTGCGAATACTGGCCATTTGCATTCTCCTTTCCATCTTTATTTGAGCGTAAAGATAATAATGTACTTTTTCTATACAGCTGTAAGTACAATATCGATACATCTTTACTTGAAGAAGGAGAATTAAAAGAAATCAATGTTGCAGCCCAAGGAGAACGTTCAAAACCTTATCTCATTTAGTTTAAAACAAGCCAATAAGAAATTGTTTTTTAAGGAAAGGGTTGTCATTCAGCCTTGCCAATGCCAGAATTACTGTTAAGGTTTTTTTACTTTTATTTCGTTTTTTAACAAGTGAGGAGAGAATCAAATGAAGGATTCGGGATATGTTTCAGAGGAAGGCTTTCAGGACACGGGAATGATATTTAAGTTTATACGCAAAAATAACAAGTTTATCCATACGTTTTCTGAAGGCGAATTACTTTATAAAATGAATTTTCACCCAGAAGGGCTTATTGGAAAAACATTATATGAAGTGTATCCAGACGACATTGAGATGGCAAACTTATTAATTACATATTACGAAAAAGCGTGGGAAGGCCGTTTTGTCAAATACGAAGGTGTGTACAATGATATACAGTATGTGACATATTTAAGACCTTTGGTTTCAGAAGGGAAAGTGGTTGAAATAGTCGGAACGTGTATTGACATCACAAAAAGAAAAAAGATGGAAGAAGAGATCCGACAAAAAGAAAATTTATATCGGACGGTTCTTGGGACAATGTCCGAAGCGGTACTGATTGAAACAGGGGGAGAAATCATCACGCTTAATGAAAGCGCAAACAAAATGCTTAGGATTAAAACAGGTGATTTTACAGAATCTTCTATGAAGGAATTAAATCAGGAGTACATAAAAGAAAACGGCTCAACGATTCCTTATTCAGAGCTGCCGGGGGTCATTACCCAGCGGAATGGCACTCCTATTAAAGATTTTATATTAGGAGTAAAAGATAAAAACAAGGAAACAAAGTGGCTTTCTGTTAATTCTAACCCGCTTACATTACCGGGTAAGTATGAACGTTCTGCCCTTGTGACACTATCCGAAATTACATTTCAAAAACAACAAGAAAGAAAATTAATGGATTCTTACGCTTTTCAGCGCAATTTGATTGATCGGCTGGACAGCGGAATTATTGTGACAGATCGAAATAAAAAGATTAGGCTTATGAACAAGAAGTTTTATGAAATGTTCAAGTTAGACGGCGAGATTGATTTATACATTGGACATCATGCTCCGGACCTACATAGCTTTTTTGAAGAAGAAATGAATGAGCTGGAAACTGAAAAGCTCGGAAATCAGAACAGCATAGCAAAAGAGATTGAAGTCCATCAAACTGTCATACTGCAGTGTAACTGTGTTCCACTTAATAAGGAAAACGAAGATTATGGTTATTTGTGGGGTTTTGAAGATGTGACTGAAAGCAAAAGAATGGAAAAAATGATTATTCAAGCAAAAGAAGAAGCTGAAAAAGCAAATGTAGCTAAATCGGACTTTCTGTCTAAAATGAGCCATGAGCTCCGTACGCCGCTAAATGGCATTCTTGGCTTTGCTCAGCTTTTGGAAGTGGAAGAGGGATTAACCGAAACGCAGCAAGACTTTGTTCAGGAAATTTTAAATGGAGGAAGACATTTACTAGAATTAGTAAATGAAGTATTGGATTTATCGAGAATCGAAACAGGCAATTTGAAAATTTCAATAGATGAGGTTAATCTTCTTACCGTTATGAACGAATGCATCAATATTGTTCAGCCGCTGGCAAAGAAAAAGAACATAAGCATTCATAATCAATTAACTCCCTTTCAAAACACCTTAGTTCTTGCTGATCCAATTCGCCTTAAACAAATAATCCTTAACCTTCTGGATAATGCCATTAAGTATAACAAGGATTACGGAAAAATAAATATTGATTGCTATCAAAAAGGGAGCGAGCAGGTTGTTCATATCGTGGATACAGGTATAGGGCTTTCAAAAGAAGAATATACTAAAATATTTGTTCCGTTCTATCGAATCGAAGGCACAAAGGAAGCAGGAACAGGCATCGGCTTGTCTCTCGTTAAACAGCTTGTACACTTAATGGGAGGGGATATTAGTGTGACAAGCACTAAAGGAAAAGGAAGTGATTTTTCTTTTAGTCTGCCCGTTCCAACTAATTTAAAAGCCGCTGTCAGGTGGGGTGAGCAGGTGGAACCACGTACTGTAAGCAATGATAAAGCAGAGCACTACCGCTTGCTCTATATCGAAGATAATAAGGCCAATTTTCATTTAGTAAGTAACATTATTGAATCGCAGCCTTCCTTTACGCTCTTATCAGCCCCCACTGGAAAAAAAGGATTAGAACTCGCAGCGAAGAAAAAAGTGGATTTAATTTTGCTTGATATTAATCTCCCCGATATTCATGGTTACGAAGTTTTTGACAGGCTAAAAAGGAATGAACAAACGAAGGATATTGCCGTTATTGCAGTCAGTGCAAATGCGATGCCAGTGGATATTCAATATGCCTTGGCTAAAGGGTTTGATAACTATGTGACAAAACCCATAAATGTAAAAGAGTTTTTAACAGTCGTGCAGGAAACGTTAAATAAAACAATTTATCAAAATATCCCAGATCATAACATTTTAAGCACAGGACCTTACGGGGAAGAAGCTGTCTCCGCAAAAACACTCCAGTTATCTTTAGAAGATTTGAAGAAAATCAAGAAAAAGAACTACAAAGCAGCCATCGCCATGCACTATGGCGGAAGCGATTGGTCAAGGTCCCAAGTGGAAGGAGTAAAAGCCACTTTTGAAAAAATGGGGATTGAGATCATAGCGGTAACGGATGCCCAATTTGACTGGGAAAAGCAAGTGGCGGATATTGAAGCCATTTTAGCCCAAAGGCCGGATATACTTATAAGTATCCCTGTAAAACCGGCACGAATGGAAAGCATATATAAAAAAGCAGCCCAGGCGAATACAAAGCTGGTATTCATGGATAATATACCAAAGAATCTACAGCATGGAAAAGATTATGTTAGTATTGTATCCTCAGACAACTATGGAAATGGTATTGAATCCGCTCATGTTATGGCTGATAAATTAGGTGGAAAAGGCAATATAGGCGTTATTTATTATAAAGAGGATTTTTTTGCAACCAAACAAAGAACAGAAGCATTTGAAAAAACGATACAAGAAGCTTATCCTAAAATTCGAATTGTTGACCGCATTGGCATTGACGGTCCGAATGATGGACAAAAAGCAGCAGCTTCCATGATTGGAAAACATCAGGACTTGAATGGTATCTTTGTCGTGTGGGATGTGCCAGCTGAAGGAGCCTTAAAAGCTGCTCATGCTGAAGGAAGAAATGATTTGGTCATTACAACGGCCGATTTGGGCTTAAATGTGGCAGTGGAAATCGCCCAGGGCGGTCTAATAAAGGGACTGGGTGCGCAGCTTCCATACCAGCAGGGAGTCGCTGAAGCCATTCTAGCAGGATATGCGTTAATTGGAAAATATGCGCCGCCCTATGTGGCTGTCCCATCTTTAAGAGTAACAAAAGAAAATATTCTGGACGCCTGGAAACTCGTTTATAACAAGGAGGCGCCAGCCATCATTCAAAAAGCAGCAGCTCAAGAAGAAGTGTAAAGAAAGAGGGAAATACCGGATGAAAGTGTTAATCGCTGAGGATGACGCAGCCTCAAGAAAACTGTTAAGATATTTTATCGGCAGTTTACCTGATTATAAAATTGTTGGAGAAGCAACGAACGGTGAAGAATTAATCAAGTATGTGACGAAAGAAAAACCGGATATTGCTTTGGTGGATATTGGAATGCCTTTAATGGATGGTATGGAAGCAGTTAAAGCATGTAAAGAACTTTTTCCATCCTTGCAGGTTATTTTTACTACCGGCCATGACGATTATGCACTCGAGGCATTTAATGTAAGAGCTGTTGATTATATTTTAAAGCCAATTGAGCGAAATCGTTTATACAGTGCGTTAGAGAGGGCTGCACAAGCCGGTAAACTAAAAGCTGGTAAAGAGCCGTCTGCTAAAAAGAATTTAACGATTAAACAGCACAAAAATATCATTTTTATTCCGCTTGATGAAATTATCTTTATAGAGAGAGAGGATCGCAAATCCGTCATTTATACAAGAAATAATAAATTCGAAACAAATGAAACGTTAGCAAGCTTAGAAGAAGCTCTTGACTCCAGGTTTATAGCGTCTCATAGATCCTGTATCATTAATATGAGGCTTTTAATAAAAATTGAAGCAGCGGGTCAAGGATATAAAGCATATTTTAAAGATTATGACCGGTCAGCAAAGGTTTCAAAGCATAAAATCGATGAATTGCAAAGATATATGTCATAAGAAATTATGGAACTCAGCCTAAGGTGCTGAGTTTTTTTATTTTTTAAAATTTATACTTTTTTTGTTTAAACGAATCATTTTTAGGTCTGAAACCTGGAAAATGCCTTGTCGAATGGAAGAAAACTGTGTTTGAAACCGGTTAGACACTTAAAATGAATACGTTTACAATGCGGTTATAGCAAAATAACAAGAGACAAAAAAGAAAAGAGAATCCTAAAATGCCAGGAATTAAAGAGGTAGCCAAACAAGCAAATGTTTCAATTGCTACTGTATCAAGGGTGTTAAGCAAACCGGAAACGGTGGCGAAGGAGACTATCAAAAAAGTATTAGAAGTCATCGAAGATTTAAATTATCAACCTAATGCAGCCGCCCGCCAGCTACGAATGTCTGAAACAACAACGATTCTAGTAGTTGTCCCGGATATTACGAATACATTCTTTTCCGATGTGCTGAGAGGGATAGAATTTTTAGCTCTTGAAAACGGTTACCAGGTTTTGCTTGGAGATGCAGACAATAGTGCTGAACGTGAGAAGGGATACTTAAGTATACTTCGCCAAAAAAAGGCAGCAGGAATGATTTTGCTGACAGCAGGAATTGAAGCGGACATCGTGGAAGAAATAGCCTCTGAGTATCCGGTCGTTCTTGCATGCGAATACTTGGAAGGCGTTAATGTTCCGACAGTTTCTATTGACAACGTCAGCGGTGCAAGAAAAGCAACCGAGTATCTGATTAATCTTGGGCACAAGAGAATAGGCTTTATCTCAGGCCCCATGAATAGCGTACTGAGCAGAGACAGGCTGAAGGGATTTTATCAGGCGATGGCACAGTATAATCTGAAGGTTGAACCCGAATTAGTGCAGGAAGGCAACTTTTCTTATAAAAGCGGCTTGAATATGATGCTCAAACTTTTAGCGTACAGCCACACACCTACAGCAGTTTTTGCGGCAAACGATGAGATGGCCTTTGGTGCTGTTAATGCAATTGAACGAAAAGGATTATCTGTTCCGAACGACATATCGGTTATTGGCTTTGACAATATAAAGTTTTCGGCCATCTTTAAGCCAGCACTAACAACGATCTCACAGCCGACTTTTGACATAGGCACAAAAGCGATGGAACTTTTAATAGGCCTCATGACAAAGCAGGAAATGAAGAAAACACAGTACATTTTAGAAAACAAGCTGGTTCTTCGGGATTCATGCTATAAATGCAGACATTGAAAGACAAATTTTAAAAAATGATGTAAACGTTTACGGGCAGAATAAAACAGCCTCACTAGAAGTTTTGATGGCAAAAGCTTTAACGAAAAGGTAAGTAGTTATACTACAGATAATTTTTTTAGTGAATGTAAACGTTTACCATTGATTCTTTAAAATTCGCAAGCTGCTCATTTTAAGGAGGTGGTGGAGCCACATTCGCAGTCGTTGATGTACTTTTATAAACTATTCAAATGGGGGAAAAATAATGAAATTTGGATACCAAACAAATACGTGGGGCGGGGTTGTCGGTCATCCTGCCGGAGTCACTTCAATAAAAGATCTTTATTACCTAGCGAATGGCTCTACCGAGGAAGCTTTAAAGGACATTTCGGAAGCCGGCTTTAAAGGATTTGAAATTTTTGATGGAAACCTGATGCAGTATAAGGACAATAAAGAAGAATTTAAAGCGTTGCTTGCAAAATACAAACTAACCTTGATTGGTGTTTATACAGGCGGGAACTTTATTTACCCGGATATTTTGGAAGAAGAATTAACAAAAATTGAAGAAGTAGCTGCACTTTCTGCTGAATTTAGTGCTCGTCATTTAGTTATCGGCGGAGGAGCTGTCCGTTCGGCGGGTATTCTAGAAAGCGATTACGAAGATTTGGGGACAGCACTTAATAAGGTACAAGAGATTGCAGAAAAACATGGGTTGATCCCAACGTATCACCCGCACCTTGGAACAAATGTGGAAGCGCCTGAACAATTAGATAAGTTAATGCAGCATACAACTATCGATTTATGCCCTGATACGGCTCATATTGAAGCAGGCGGCGGTGATCCGGTAGAAGTTGTTCGTAAATATGCAGACCGGATTAAATACATTCACTTTAAAGATTATGAGAATGGCGAGTTTCTTCCTTTAGGAAAAGGCCATCAGAAGTTTGAGGAAATGGTCCGCATTCTAAATGAAGCCGGTTACGATGATTGGATTACGGTTGAGCTAGACAGCTATGAGGTACCAAAGCAAGGGGCGGAAATAAGCCGAAGCTTCTTAGCGTCATTTGAAAAAACACAAATGGCAAACTAAACGAAAAAAGGGGACTTGGGGATGAAAAGAAAAGCTCCATTATTAACATCTATGTTATTGAGCGGCAGCCTTTTGCTTGCGGCATGTCAGGGACAGCAAGCTGCGAAACAGGAAGAACCAGCAAATAAACCAGTGGAAATAGCGAAAACGGGTTCTTTAACCATTAATCCTGAAATTGAAGATAAAGAGATTATGGGGAAAGGTCCTTTTGGAGAAAAAGCTGTTTCAGCGAAAACACTGGAATTAACGGAAGAAGATATTGCAAAGATAAAAGAAGGCAATTACACAGCAGCACTTGTCATGCATTATTCGGGCACTGACTACATGACTGCCCAGACAGATGCGCTGAAAGCAAGCTTTGATCGTATGGGTATTGAAGTCATTGCCGTAACAGATGCTCAATTTAAAGCAGAAAAGCAGGTTTCTGATATTGAAACAGTTACTGCGAAAAAACCGGATATCATTGTTAGTGTGCCAGTAGACCCTGTGTCGACTGCAGCAGCTTACAAAAAAGCAGCTGACGCAGGCATCAAATTAGTCTTCATGGATGGTACTGCCCAAGGGTTAGAGCCAGGAAAGGATTTTGTCAGTATTGTATCAGGCGATAACTACGGAAATGGTGTAGAGGCTGCGGAAGTAATGGCGAAAGAACTTGATGGCAAAGGCAAGATTGGCGTCGTTTTCCATGATGCAGATTTCTTTGTAACAAAGCAGCGCCAAACCGCTTTTGAAGAAACAATAAAAGAAAAATACCCAGATATTGAAATCGTCGCCCATGGAGGCATTACAGGTCCAAACGACGGTGAAAAAGTAGCGTCGGCTATGTTGACCCAGCACAATGATTTAGATGGGATCTTTGCGATCTGGGACGTGCCGGGTGAAGGAGTCGTTTCAGCAGCACGTACAGCAGGAAGAGACGATCTTGTCATCACAACCACAGACCTGGGTACAAACGTTGGGCTGGAAATGGCATCCGGAGGCACAGTAAAAGGACTTGGCGCACAGCTTCCATATGACCAGGGAATCGCTGAAGCCATTTTAGGCGGGTATGCTTTGCTTGGTAAGAAAGCGCCCTCATATGTAACAACACCAGCTGTACAAGTAACAGAAGATAACTTGGAAGAGTCTTGGAAGCTTGTTTACCGCCAAGATGTTCCCGAATTAATTCAAAGCGCAGTTCAACAATAAATTACACAAACAATGGAGGAATAAAAATGAAAAAACTTAATGTAGGCATGATTGGCGGAGGATTTATGGGGAAAGCGCATGCACTTGCTTATGCAGGGATGCCAATGTTTTTCTGGCCGGCTCCAGTAATTCCACACCGTCACACGGTAGTAGATGTAACAGACGAATTGGCAAAAGATGCAGCAGCACGCCTTGGGTTTGACAACTATTCTTCAGACTGGAGAAAAGTAGTGGAAGATCCGGAAATCGATATTATCGACATTGTAACGCCAAATGATTCTCATGCTGAAATTGCGATCGCTGCCGCTAAAGCGGGCAAGCATATTATTTCCGAAAAGCCGCTTGCGCGTGATGCAGCGGAAGCAAAAACCATGCTAGATGCCGTAAAAGAAGCAGGCGTAAAGCACATGGTTGCGTTCAACTACCGCAGAACACCAGCGGTTGCGCTGGCGAAAAAATACATTGAAGAAGGCAAGCTGGGCGAGATTTTGAATTTCCGCGGCACGTACCTGCAGGACTGGTCGGCTGATCCGAATTCACCCCTTTCATGGCGCTTCCAAAAAGACCGTGCAGGTTCCGGTGCACTTGGCGATATCGGAACACACGTGATTGACTTTGCCCGCTACCTTGTCGGTGAGATCTCCGATGTAAACGCTGTCGCAAAAACATGGATCGGCGAACGCCCAATTCAAAGCGGGGGCGCTGATAAGCTTGGTACCGTAAAAGCAGATGAAGATGTACCAAAAGCAGCGGTTGATGTAGATGATGAATTCATGACACTTGTGAAATTTGAAAATGGTGCTGTTGGAAGCATTGAAGCAACCCGCAACGCGTGGGGACGCAACAACTTCCTGACATTTGAAATTCACGGTGAAAAAGGGTCTCTTGTCTTTAACTATGAGCGCCGCGATGAACTGCAGGTATGCTTCTCAGATGATCCGGGCGACAGCCGTGGTTTCAGAACCGTGTATACAGGTCCTGCTCATCCATACGGAGAAGGCTTATGGCCAATCCCGGCACTTGGAATCGGCTACGGTGAAACGAAAATTATTGAAACATATGACTTTATGAAATCTATTGCGGAAGATACAAAAGTCTCACCTGACTTTGAAGACGGCTACCAAATCGCCGTTATTTCAGATGCGATTCTGGAATCAGCGGAAAAAGGCGAATGGGTGAATCTTTCGAAACAAGGCGAAATGGTGAATCTTTCAAAATAAGGAATTTGAAAAAATAAATGGAGGCTGCAGCCGCAGCCTCTGTTATAAAGAAGGTGAATGAGATTGGAAAAGCCGATGCTTTCGATGAAAAATATCTCAAAAGCGTTTAATGGAATTACGGTACTCAATTCAGTTGATTTCTCTGTTAAAAAGGGTGAAGTTCATGCGCTCATGGGCGGGAACGGAGCCGGAAAATCGACATTAATGAAAATTTTAACAGGTGTTTACACAGCCGATCAAGGCGAAATTTACATTGATGACCAGCTCGTTGAAATTAACAATACAGATGATGCAAGAAAAAATTATATATCTATGATTTTTCAGGAGTTCAGCTTAATTCCTACGTTAACAGTAGCACAAAATATTTTTCTTACTAGAGAAGATAAAACATCAATCGGACTACTAAATGATAAAGAGTGTGTGGAAAAAACGAGAAATTTGCTTCAAGAGCTAGAAGTCGACATTGATCCGAACGAACTTGTCGGTAATCTCGGTGTAGGGTATTGGCAGATGACCGAAATCGCAAAAGCATTATCACAGGAAACAAAAATTCTCGTCATGGACGAGCCAACCGCTTCTTTAACAAAAAAAGAAACAAAAATATTATTTTCCTTTATTAATCAATTGAAATCAAAAGGCTATGCGATTATTTATATTTCACATCGTATGGATGAGATTCTTGAAGTTTGTGACCGAATTACCATTTTACGTGACGGGAAACATGTCGCTACTGAAGACTGCAAACAAATCGATCTTGATATGGTTATTCAGTACATTGTCGGAACGGGTATGGATAAAGCATTTGAATGGAAAGAACGGGAGTATGCAAAAGACGTTGCGCCTGTACTGGAAGTAAAGAATTTATCACTTGATTCAAAAGTCCAGGATGTGAATTTTAACCTGTACCCGGGTGAGATTGTTGGCATCGCAGGATTGATGGGAAGCGGCCGTACTGAAACGGTAAGCGCTATCTTTGGAACGGGTCCGAAAGACAGCGGCGATATTATTATAAACGGCCAGCCTGTAACGGTTAAAAATGCATCCGATGCTATTAAAGCAGGATTGGCTCTTATTCCGGAAGACCGGCGTGTCCAAGGTCTTGTTCTAGAGCATAGTGTAAAAGACAACATTATCCTGCCGATCTTATCAAAAATGCAGAAAGGTTTCTTTATTGATAATAAAAAAGCCAATAAAGTGGCCAATGACTTTGTAAGAAAACTAAACATTAAAACAGACGATATTTATAAAACAACCAATCTATTATCCGGCGGCAATCAGCAGAAAATTGTTTTGGCAAAATGGCTGGCAAATGATCCAGCGGTGCTTATGCTTGATGAACCAACCATTGGGGTGGACATCGGAGCTAAAACGGAAATTGTTGATGTAGTTCGGGAACTAGCAGACAGCGGGAAAGCCGTTCTGGTCATTTCCTCAGAACTTCCGGAGCTTCTCGCATTAAGTGACCGTATATTGGTCATGCATGAAGGGCGCATTATCAAAGAAATGCAAAGACGTGAAATTGAAACAGAGGAGGAGTTACAACATGCAATCCAAGGGTTCTAATCTAAATGGTACAGTTGCTCTGGGCAGCCATACGGTTTCGCGCAAGAAAACATTCGATTGGCGGGACTACATTGTTTATCTTGCTTTTATCGGTGTCATCATTTATTTCTCAGTTACTTTGCATGATCAGGGATTTGTTACAACAGACAACCTGCTTAATATCATTCGTCAAACGGCGATGATTTCTTTAATGGGCCTTGCGATGACATTTGTTATCAGCACAGGAGAAATTGACCTGTCTGTCGGATCGATTGCCGCATTGTCTTCTTTAACAGCAGCATTAACCATCCAAGCCGGATTTGGCATGATCGGCGGCGTAGCGGTTGGTTTAGGAACAGGCCTTCTTGTTGGATTAGTAAATGGTTTATTAGTAACAAAACTAGCGATTCCATCCTTCCTGGTGACACTTGGTACGATGGGAACCGTCGCAGGTCTTGCGATGTGGATTACAGACACGGCACCAGTGCCGATTGTAGATGCAACATTCAACTTTGTATTTGGATCAGGTGATATCGGACCAATTCCTATTCTTTTGGTTTGGACAGTGGCAGCAACCATTATTGCCCACTTTTTACTTCGTAAAACATCATTCGGAAGACAAACGCTTGCAACAGGCGGAAATGAAAGTGCCGCAAGATTCTCAGGTGTTAAAACACAGCGTATTAAGCTTCTTGTTTTCCTTGGTTCCGGCTTTATGGCGGGCTTTGCCGGGCTGCTTTATGCAGGCCGCATGCACGCAGGACGTTTCACATTTGGTGAAGGAGACGAACTTTCTGTTATTGCCGCGGTTATTCTCGGCGGAACGAGTCTTTTTGGCGGAGTCGGAACAGTTATTGGCACAGTGATCGGTTCCTTAATGATCGGAACGATTAACAATGGACTGATCATTATGGGCTTGGATGTCAGCCAGCAAATGATGATTAAAGGATTAATTATTATTTTGGCTGTAGCATTCGGTAAAAAAGCAATCAAACGATAATTGTCGAGTAGGGGGGACACAAATGAAGAGAGTAAAAGTGGGCGTGATTGGCACCGGCTTTATTGGTCCCACTCATATTGAAGCGATTAGAAGACTTGGTTTTGTAGATGTTGTGGCACTTGCCGGGCATGGGCAGGAATCGGCAGAACGAAAAGCGGCTGAGCTTGGTATTCCAAAAGCGTATGGCGATTATAGAGATATGCTGGAGGACGAAGAGATTGAAGTGGTTCATAATTGCACCCCAAACCAGCTTCACTTTTCAATCAATAAAGAGATTATTCTAGCAGGAAAACATATTATTTCGGAAAAACCGCTGGCCATGTCCAGCGTGGAATCGGCGGAACTTCTTTCCCTTGCCAAAGAACACAGTGTTGTTCATGGTGTGAGCTTCAACTACCGCCAATTCCCAATTGTGAAGCAGCTGGCAATCATGATTAAGAAAGAAGAACTTGGCAGAATCAATTTAGTGCATGGGAGCTACTTGCAGGACTGGCTTTTGTATGAAACCGACTTCAATTGGCGTTTGGCTCCGGAGGTCGGCGGTAAATCACGTGCAGTCGCAGATATTGGCTCTCATTGGTGCGACACGGTTCAATATGTAACAGGCAAAAAAATTGTGGAAGTGTTTGCGGATTTAGCGACAGTCATTCCCGTCAGAAAAAAACCGTCTTCCACACAAGAAACATTTGGCGGTCAAGCTTTAACAGAAGCCGAATACGAAGATATCCCGATCGATACAGAAGATTATGCCTCAGTACTTATCCGTTTTGAGGATGGAACAAAAGGCGTTTTCACCGTCTCCCAGGTGAGCGCGGGCAGAAAAAACCGGTTAAGTTTTGAAGTGAATGGGAGCAAGCACTCCGCTCAATGGAATCAGGAAGAACCTGAGAAACTTTGGATTGGCCACCGTGACAAACCAAATGAGCTGCTGATGGCGGACCCATCGTTATTTGCCCCGGAAGCAAAAGCTTTCATTCATCATCCCGGAGGCCATAATGAAGGCTGGCCGGATGCCATGAAAAATATGATGATGAATTTTTACAGCTTTATCCGCGAAGGCAAAGATCCGAATCATGACGAAACACCGTTTGCTACATTTGAAGATGGCCACATCTCCATGTGCATTACCGATGCTATTCTGCAAAGTCATGAACAGCAAAAATGGATGAAAGTAGAGTCGATTAAGGAGGTTTCATTGTGAAGCTGGGTGTGTTTACCGTTTTATATCAACAGCTGCCTTTTGAGGGCATGCTGGATAAGCTGAAAGAAATGGGCGTGGAAGCAGTAGAGCTCGGAACTGGAAATTACCCTGGGAATAGTCACTGTGATCCAGATGAACTTTTAAGCAGCCCGGAGAAAATAAAGGCATTTAAAAAAGCCGTAGAAAGCCGAGGAATGACAATCAGCGGGTTGAGCTGCCATGGAAACCCGCTTCACCCGAACAAAAAATTCGCGGCAGAATCTCACGCCGTTTGGCAAAAAACCGTGAAGCTTGCAGAACGTCTGGAAATCCCGGTTGTAAACGGTTTTTCCGGCTGCCCAGGTGATCATGCAGAAGCTAAATTCCCAAACTGGGTGACGTGTTCCTGGCCGCCGGAGTATGCGGAAATGCTGGACTGGCAATGGACTGAAGTCGTCATTCCATACTGGAAAGAAGAAGTGAAATTTGCACAGTCACATGGGATTAATCAAATTGCACTCGAAATGCATCCCGGTTTTGTTGTGTATAATCCGGACACGCTGCTGAAGCTGAGAGAGCATGCAGGAGAAGCAATCGGTGCGAATTTTGATCCAAGCCATCTTCTCTGGCAGGGAATTAATCCGGTAGAAGCGGTGAAAAAGCTTGGAAAAGAAAATGCCATTTACCACTTCCATGCAAAAGATACGTATTTAGACCAAGCGAATATTGATGTAAATGGTGTTCTGGATACAAAACACTACAGCGACATTTTAAACCGTGCGTGGACTTTCCGTTCTGTTGGTTATGGGCAGAATGAAAAAATGTGGAAAGATATTATGAGTACTCTGCGGGCGGTTGGTTATGATTATGTTGTTTCAATTGAACACGAAGATATGCTTGCCTCCGTTGATGAAGGACTAGGCAAAGCGATTTCATTATTAAAAGATGTCATGTTTAAAGAGCCTGTCGGCGAGATGTGGTGGGCGTAACATAAGTGGAGGGATATTGATGACAATGCGAGCGGTTATATTTCCAGGTGAGAAAAAAGTAGAAATCCAGCAGGTTGATATTCCAACACCCGGCCTGGGTGAAGTACTTATTCAATTAAAAGCATCAGCCATCTGCCGAAGTGATATGAGCTTGTATTATGGAACATCGGTTTTTGGCGACGGCAATAAAAAAGCATCTATTATTCCGGGACATGAACCGGCTGGCATAATCACAGAAGTAGGAGATGGCGTTACAACTCATAAAGTGGGTGATCGCGTTGCTGTTTACCTAGCACTTGGGTGTGGTGAATGTGCACACTGTAAGAGCGGCTATAAAATGTTCTGTAAAGAATTTAAATGTATTGGCTTTGATGCCCACGGCGGAGACGCGGATTACATGGTGGCGCCGGCTGAAAACTGCATGAGACTCCCAGATGATATGAACTTTGTAACGGCAGCTGTCTCAACGGATGCTGTCGGCACATTGTACCATGCCCAAAAACGTTTAAACATTTCCGGAAGAGATACGCTCGTAATGTTCGGCCTCGGGCCGATGGGGAATGCCGGGGTTATGATTGCAAAAGGCCTTGGTGCAACCGTTATTGCGGTCGATATGCTGGATGAGCGATTAGAAATGGCAAAAGAATTAGGCGCGGATTATACGATTAACGGAAAAGACGCCAATGTATTAGAAGAAATTGCCCGCATTACAAACGGCCAAGGTGCAGACGCGGCCATTGACTGTTCAGGAAGTCCTTATGCAGAAAACGATGCGTTAAGCTGTGTTAGACCTCACGGGCGTGTAGCATTCATTGGTGAAAGCAAGGAAACAACGATTAAACCGAGTGAACAATTGATCCGCAAACAAATTACGGTAATGGGTTCGTGGTATTTCCCAATTCATGAATATGATGAAATTGCAGATTTTATCGTGAAAAAGAAATTGCCTGTTAAAAAGCTGGTTACACATATTTTTCCACTGACAGAAGCAGAAACCGCTTTCCGTTTATTTGATGAAAGAAAAACGGAAAAAGCCGTATTTGTTTGGGAATAAAATCAAAAGGGGCGAGAGAAGATGAAAGGTATTGCCTTTAATACGTGGCCTTACAGCGGTTTTCCAGCGTGGGTTCCTTCTTATCCGCTGGATGACGTGATTAACCGGCTGTCATCATTCGGCTATGATGCAATCGAGATCGGCTGTGCCAGTCCGCACGCCTGGCCTGACTATTTATCAAAAGAACGAAGACAAGAGATTTCAACGCTTTTAAAACAAAGAAATTTAAAAGTGGCAGCAATGCTTCCTGCACCTGGAGGAGGACCGGGAATGAACCCAAGCTCTCCGCTACGGGAAGAAAGAGAATTTACAATCAATCATTATAAAGAAGTGGTTCGCCTTGCTCATGAATGGGAATGCTCGACAGTTATGTGGATTGCCGGCTGGGTCGTTCACGGAACATCTCAGCAAGATGCATGGAACTACAGCCTTGAAGGTTTAGGGGATGTGGCAAACTATGCAAAAGAACTTGGCGTGACTATGGTCGTTGAACCAACGCCTGCTGACAGTAATTTAATTGAAACAGCAGATGATGCACTGATTCTAAGTGAGCAAACAGGTGCATCAAACGTGAAAGTGATGTTTGATACATTCCATGCTCTCTACCGAAATGAAGTGGCAAGCGACTATGTATACCGTATGGCAGATAAACTTCACCATGTTCATATTGCTGACAGCGACCGGCTGCCGCCTGGACAGGGCAGATGTGATTTTCCGGCGGTATTAAAGGCTCTAAAAGATATTAATTACGATGGATACTTATCAATGGAAGTTGGTTTCCATACACGCCAAGCTGAGCCCGACTGGTACGCAAGAACGTCTATTGAATATTTGAAAGCAGAATTAAAAAAGCTTGATTAATTCTTTTTAAATGGAAGAGTGATGCCACAGACGACCGTGGCTGCTCTTTCGAATGAAAAAGAAAGCGGTTATACCTTTGGAGATGGAGGGATTAATATGAAAAAATCGTTTTTATTGTTTATAACAGTGCTCTTAGGTGCTTTTCTTGCTCTTGCAGGATGTGGAAACCAAAACGCAAGTTCTGATAAGGGCCAAACAGAACAAAAAGCAGCTGAGCTTCCAGATTCAGGCGCTTTAACGATTAGTGAAGACATTCCAAGTGGCACGAAGATTTTAAGTAAAGGTCCGAATGGGGAAGGAGCGATTTCTGCAAAAACATTGAATTTATCAGAGGAAGAGATCGCTAAAGTAAAAGAAGGAAAATATAAAGCCGCCATCGTTATGCATTATGCCGGCAATGACTGGTCTAAAGCACAAATCGATGGACTCAAAGCCGCTTTTAAACGGATGGGAATCGAAGTCATTGCGGTAACAGATGGACAATTCAAAGCAGAAAAGCAAGTGTCTGATATTGAAACAGTACTAGCAAAAGATCCAGATATTATCGTAAGTATTCCGGTAGATCCTGTTTCAACAGCCGATGCGTACAAAAAAGCAGCAGCAGCAGGTGTAAAATTAGTTTTCATGGATAACGCACCACAAGGGTTAGTAGCAGGGAAAGATTATGTTAGCGTTGTTTCTGCTGATAACTATGGCAACGGTGTAGAGGCAGCAGAAATTATGGCTGACCAGCTTGAAGAAAAAGGGAAAATCGGCGTGATTTATCATGATGCAGATTTCTTTGTTACACGCCAGCGCACGGAAGCATTTGAAAAAACAATTAAAGAAAAATATCCAAACATTGAAATCGTTGCACGCAGCGGTATTACAGATCCAAATACAGGTGAAAAAATCGCATCTGCTATGTTGACAAAAAATAATGATTTAGATGGGATCTTCGCGGTATGGGATGTACCGGCTGAAGGAGTGCTTTCCGCTGCCCGTACAGCAGGAAAAGACGACCTTGTTATCACAACGATTGATCTTGGGACAAACGTTGCTCTCGATATTGCACAAGGCGGAATTGTAAAAGGGCTTGGTGCACAGCTTCCATATGACCAAGGGATTGCTGAAGCGATTTTATCAGGGTACTCCTTGCTTGGAAAAGAAGCACCGCCATATGTTGCAGTACCTTCATTAAATGTAACGAAGGAAAACATTTTGGAATCTTGGAAAATGGTTTACCACACAGATGCACCAGATGTTATTCAACAAGCAGCGCAATAAAGTTTAAAACAAATCAGGACCGACCCGAAGTCCATTCTCATTGCCTTTGGGTCCGGTCCTTTGCTTTTCTTAAATTAATAGTTTTTACAATTCAGCGACTACACTATATGGATGGTGAAAACATGCCGAAGAAGAAAATACACTGGCCACGCAAGAAAAAAGAAGGAAAGACACGAACAAATAAAGGAATTCCTTTATTTAAAAATAACCGCATCAGCCAAAAATAAGGTTCAGTTCTTGCAATCGTTATTTTATTATTTATTGCTGCAACCGCTATTTAGAAAATGACTATTCAGCTTCTGTTCAAGAGGCAAAAGAAGCGGCAAGACAATCCCTTGTTTTGCTAATTCTATCTGTAATCATTGCGTTCCTCGTGAGCATCATTTTCTCTAAATGGATCGGCCGTGTTGTTGAATTGAATTTGAAAAAAGTTATACATGTCAGCACAAGTATTACCCAGGGCAAATTAAATATTGAATCGATCGATTACGATGGCAAGGATAATGTTGGACAGCTTGCAGAATCCGTAAACAAAATGGCTGATAATTTACGATCAATTGTTTCTTAACTTCTTACTGTTTCACAGCAAGTTGGTACACAAAGCGGCACATTATATTCAATGGTTGTTGAAGTAAAAGACGGCAGCTAGCAAATTGCTAGCTCAATGGATGAATTGGCTCTAGGAACAGAACAGCAGGCAGATGCTGCATCTTCTATCAGTGAACTCATTGAATCCCTAAATCAACAAATTGCAGATACCCATAAAAGCGGCATACAGCTTTCCGAAACATCAAACAGGGTGCTTCATGTTTCAGAGGAAGGCCGAATACAAATGGAACAAACCGCCGGACAGATGCAGCATATTACCTCCCTCTTTTCAGAGTCTGTTGAAAAAGTACAAGGACTTGAAAAAAGGACCCTTGAAATCTCCCATTTGGCAAATGTGATTCAGGACATATCAGCTCAAACAAACTTGCTGGCTTTAAATGCGGCCATCAAAGCAGCGCGTGCGGGGGAGCATGGCCGGGGTTTTGCGGTTGCTGCGTGACATGATCAATCACTCCCTAATGGGTTTTTGATTTGCCTTGCCTTAACAGTATGAATCGTTTCTGCTCTTCTCACGCTGAAATGGCTAGTTAATTCCATTTCAGTTGGCAGCTTAGATCCGGACGAGAACTTCCCGATTTCAATCATGTTTAATAGCTCACGAGAGATGATTTGAAAAACCTTTTCTTTTTGGGACATGTCTATTTACCACCTTTCATACTCCATATATTTCTTTTAGGAAAGAATAAAAAGCGAAAAATTTGTATTATAAATAATTTATATGTATTACAACTTTTAATTTCGATCTAAAATCCCTTTATTTTTTTAAAAAAATCACGTTTACAATCGCTTTCAAAGTGCTTATAATAAAATTAGATACATAATTATATAACTAATGAAATATTTGTAATACAAATTTGTATTACAAGTACGAGCTACAAAAGCAGTCAGTAAAGAAAGAGTTTTTTTGTTAATGAATACAAGTTCCTTACACAAATGTATATCTCACCATTAAATGGAAAATGATTTTAGAACCTCACTCTTGAAAACCCTTACAAATTGTTTGGTTTTATCCTCAGCTCATCGAAGAAATATACTTTTAATACTTCTCAATGAGTAAATAAATTAGGATTTTGATTTCAAAGGCAGTAAGACAAAGTGATTCATGATGTAATTTGGTTATTTATAAAAAGGAGGAAGTAATATGAGCAATGCAACAACACCTTTGGAAAAGCAAGTCACAAAAAAAGTGACAAGGCGAATTGTACCCTTTCTTATTTTGCTTTATGTAATCGCATTCATTGACAGAGCGAATTTAGGTTATGCCGCTTTGGACATGAATGAAGCACTGTCACTGACAAGCCAAATGTTTGGCATCGCATCAGGTATTTTCTTTATTAGTTATTTCATGCTCGAAGTACCGAGTAATGTCATGCTGGAGAAATTTGGGGCAAGAAAATGGATTGCCCGTATTCTGGTTACCTGGGGCATTGTTGTTGCTCTAACAGGATTTGTTCAAAGTGCTGCACAGCTGTATATTTTGCGTTTTTTGCTTGGTGGGCTGGAGGCCGGGTTTTTCCCAGGTATTATTTTGTATTTGACTTACTGGTTCAGAGCGAAAGAACGGGCAAAAACCATTGCGATGTTTATGACCGCCATTGCGGTTTCTTATATTATCGGAGCCCCGCTATCTACATGGATTATGGATAATATCCATTGGGCAGGAATGGATGGATGGCGCTGGATGTTCATTCTTGAAGGAATACCAGCAGTTATTTTAGGGGTTTTTACGTTGTTTTATTTAACAGACCGGCCAGAACAAGCAAAGTGGCTGACAAGTGAAGAGAAAAATTGGTTAACAACGGAATTGAAAAAAGAAAAAGAAGAAAATGCGAAGGCAGAGCCAGGTTTAAAGCAACATAGCCATAAGCAAACGTTAACAAATCCTCGCGTATGGTATTTGGCTTTAATTTACTTTACATTTAACATCGGCTTGTATGGAATTGGCTTCTGGCTGCCGCAGATCCTGAAGTCACTGTCAGATGTATTAACGAACACGCAAGTTGGATTATTGACGACGATTCCATATATCGCAGGGGCGATTGCCATGAATATCTGGTCCCGTCGTTCGGACCGTTCTGGAGAAAGACGGATTCATGCAGCCATTCCGTTAATTGTTGGTTCTGTGGGGTTGTTTGCATCAGGCATGACATCTAACCCGCTTATTTCAATTGCGATGATGGCAGTAGCCGTTTCAGGCATGTACAGTTTTTATGGCCCATTCTGGTCTTTGGCCACACAGTTCCTTAGCACATCTGCTGCTGCTGTAGGGATTGCCGCGATCAACTCGATCGGAAATCTAAGCGGGTTTGCAGGGCCTTATGCTATCGGGGCGATATATGAAACTACAGGAAGTGTAAGCCTGGCATTATTCTTCTTAAGCGGAGCTCTTTTACTAGCAAGTGTTTTTCTGTTTGCTATGAGAAAAAATCAATTAAATCAGCCAGTTGGACAGCCTGCTGAATTGGCTGGCGAATCAGTTGCAAAATAATACATCTTTTTATTCGGAAAGAAAGTAAAATTACAGCCCGTCGTTTTGGGAGAATGATGCTTTTGAAGAATTCATCCGGCGGGGAAAGGAGTTTTAATCAATGTCTGCTAAGTCTTTTGCTTATTATATGCCGACACGTATTGAGAGCGGGAGTGGTATATCAAAAAAAACGGGAGAATTCATCAGAGAACTAGGGATTTCCAATGTATTGATTGTAACAGATAAAGGCGTACGGACAGCTAACCTTTTAGAGGAAGTTGAAAAGTCACTTCTGGATGCAAATGTGCAGTATGAAATTTATGATGAGATTGAACCTAATCCATCTGCTGAAACGATAGAAAACGGTACTGAATTTTTGCAGCAGCATAAAAGTGAGGCTGTACTCGCTGTTGGTGGTGGAAGCAGTATTGATACGGCTAAAGGAATCGCCGTTATGGCTGTTAACCCGGGCAACATCATTGATTATGAAGGTGTGGGGAAAATTCAGAATCCGCCGCTGCCAATTATCGCGATCCCTACAACAGCAGGAACTGGAAGTGAAGTAACCCCATCAACCGTTGTAACAAATAGGGAAACGTCCTTTAAATTAGCTGTGATTAGTCCAAACTTATATCCGCGTCTTGCTATACTGGATCCGATTCTTACACTGAATCTGCCTCAAGGAATTACAGCGGCTACAGGGATGGATGCCTTAACACATGCCATCGAATCTTATACCTCCAAGACGGCAAATCCGATCAGCCAGGCGTTTGCGATACAGGCGGTTAAAATGATTGGGGAAAATTTAACGAAAACGTATTTTGTCGGAACAGATTTAGAGAGCAGGGAGAACATGCTGGTTGCGTCCATGCTTGCTGGAGCAGCTTTTGCCCAATCCCGATTAGGGAATGTTCATGCCATTTCGCACACATTTGGAGGAGTATTTAACGTTCCTCATGGAATTGCGAATGCAGCCTTACTGCCGTTTGTAATGAGATACAATTTGCCGGCATGCGCTGAACAGTATAAAGATATTGCGGCCGCCCTAGGAGCAGATGTTATTGGATTAACAGCTGTACAGGCTGCTGAAAAAGCGATCGAGGAAGTCATTCAAATGAATCAGTCGATGAACATCCCTCTTAATATTCAGGAGCTAGGTGTTTCATTAGATGCTTTGCCGAAGTTGGTAGAAGACTCAATGCGTAGTGGAAATGTACTCGTAAATCCTAGATTGACAAGAGCAGAAGATATTCAGTCTATTATTGAGAACGCGTACAACGGCACTTTACACTAATTTTACCAGTAGAAAAACGATTTTATTGTTTTTAGAACTTACATAAATCAAGGAGGGGTTTAAGATGAGTATCGAAATAGTTTAGATCCAAGTGTTCAAGTAGGTCCCCTGGTCAGTTCGGACCGTTTAGCGAAAGTAGAAGAGTACATAAACGATGTTGTATCGAAAGGAGCACATATTTTGTGTGGGGGGCAGCACATAGGAGGAGAGCTGTCAGATGGGTTGTTTTATGAACCAACAATCTTAGGGAATGTCAGCTCAAATATGCTAATTACAACAGAGGAAACATTTGGACCGGTTGCTCCTATCATTCCGTTTGATACCGAAGAAGAAGTCATCCAATTGGCAAACAGTACAGAATACGGTCTCGCGTCGTATTTTTATACACAAAATATCAGCCGATCAGTCCGGATTGCTGAAGCGTTAGAGTTTGGTATTATCGGCATGAATGATGTCGTTCCAGCGGTTGCCCAAGCGCCATTTGGCGGAATAAAAGAAAGCGGCATGGGACGTGAAGGTGGACATCAAGGATTAGATGAATATTTAGCAGAAAAATGCATTTCAATGGGTATTGAAGCGAAATAAAGGTGGAAACAGACAAAAGCAGTGAAAAAGAAACACAAGAATAATGAACAACAGAGTGTTCCGTAGCCTTTTTATTAATCGCTATAGAATGCTTTGATAAAAATACTCAAAAAACAATGTTGAAAAAACGAGAAAATATTAATGGTAAGGAGAATGAAAATGATTTATGAGATGAGGACTTATTCTATTAAAATTGGCAAGACACAGGAATATATTCAGCTTTTTGAAGAAAAAGGCCTTCCGATTATTTCGAAGTACGCTAAACTAGTCGGCTATTGGTATACGGAAATTGGTGAACTGAACCAGGTTATTCATGTATGGGAATATGAAAGCATGGATACACGGGCAGAAAAACGAAAAGCGCTTTACAGTGACCAGGAATGGTTGGAAAACTTTATTCCGAAAGGTCTGCCATTGCTTGAAAAGCAGGAATCTAAAATTTTATATGCTGCAAATTTTTCCCCAATTAAATAGAAAATACCAATCATTGATTTTGAAGCTGTTTTCCGTATTAAATGATAAGTCAGGAAGTTTTGTTTAGTTGAAATTGATATATTGCTATATCCGTCTTTCATTATAAACAAGGGGGTATTCTATATGAAAAAACCTATGGTTAAAGTATTAGCCCTTCCTTTATCAGTATTCGTTTTGCTCGGGGGATGCAGCAGTGGAAGCGAGAATGCGGGAAACACTTCGAACGGCTCTAACAGTTCTGGTAAGCCGGTTACACTTAAAATCACAAACTTTTATGCGGATGACCATGTCGTGAATAAAGCGATAATAGAGAAATTTATTCCCGTGGTTGAAGAAAATTCAAATGGGACCATACAGGTAGACCATTTCCCGAACAGCACTCTTGGCGGGGAAGAAGCAATGTACGATGGGACTCGAAATGGAACCATTGAGATGGCTGTATTAAGTCAAATTATGGAGCCGGATGTTCCGAAGATAGGTATCTTCTCGATGCCTTTCTTGTTTAAGGATTATGCAAATGCAAAAGCTGTGCTGGACAGTGAAATCGGTGAAGACATTAAAACGGAATTTGAAGTGAATACGGGATTGAAACATCTTGGTTATGGAATTAACGGATTCCGAGTTTTCTCTAGTAATCGTCCGGTTGAAAAGATTGGAGATTTTGAAGGGTTAAAACTAAGAATGCCAAATGTACCGATGATGATCGCATTGGGTCAATCTTTAGGAGCGAATATTTCTCCAATGCCACTTCCTGAAATTTTCCCTGCTCTTGAACAAAAAGTAATCGATGGACAGGATAATCCGTATGCGGCATTGCGCTCTAATGCATGGTATGAAGTGCAAACAAATGTACTAGAATCACGTCATCTGTTTTTGCCGAACAATTATGTTGCAAGTAATAAATTTTGGAGCAGCCTAAATCCAGAGCAGCAGAAAGTGGTTGCAGAAGCTGTACAGGCTACGGTAGAACGCGAGTGGGAGTTAACTGAAAGCGGCGAAGCAGAAGACAAAAAATTTCTTAAAGAAAAAGGATTAACGATTACAGTGCCGGACGAAAAATTTATGAATGATATGATCGAGGCTACTGAGGGAGTATATACGGAATTTTATAAAGAGAATCCTTGGGCTGAAGAAATTGTAAATGAGATTAAAGCACAGCAGAAATAAATAAGAACGCCGCACATTCACGCCCGAGTTCAAAAAGCAAATGGTGCAGCTGTACCGGAATGGAAAAACGAAACGAGCTATTATTGATGAGTATGAGCTGACTCGGTCATCTCTTGACCGGTGGATTCACCAGGATGAAACGTCCGGTTCTTTTAAAGAGAAAGACAATCGTTCTTCTGAACAGCAGGAGCTTTTAGAACTTCGCAAGGAACTAAAGCAACTGCGGATGGAAAACGATATTTTAAAGCAAGCCGCGCTGATCATGGGACGAAAGTAAATGTCATCAAGCGAAACAAAGACAAATACTCAGTATCAGCAATGTGCAGCGTCCTGCAAATCTCGCGTAGTACGTACTATATGAGGCCAAAGAACGTCGGTCAGAAGATAACGTAACAGGCACTATCATAGAGATTTTCGAACAAAACCGAAATGCCTACGGCACCCGCAAGATCAAAGTCGAACTGCATAAACGTGGATTCACTGTTTCCAGGCGATGCATTGGCCGCATTATGAAGGAACAAGGGCTTGTTTCTTCATATGGAGAAAGGGACGATCCCGTGGCGGCGCCCTTGGAATAACGGAACACCGGTTAACGGGGTCAATCAAAAACCGTACCGCGGTATTAATTCCCTTCTTTTGGAGCCAGGTGAGTACAGCACGTTTAAGCAGATCAGGGAAGCTGGCGGCAAAGTCCATAAAGGTGAAAAAGGCCATATCGTGGTGTTCTGGAAGTGGATAGAGAGCGAAAATGAAGAAACCGGGTAAAAGGAACAGATCCCGTTTCTTCGCTACTACAAAGTCTTTAATGTGATCAAGCAGGCAGAGGGTCTCCAAAGCAAGCGGGAGACGGAAATGTTTGACCATAATCCAATTGAATCCGCTCAAGAGATTGTGGAGGGATATGTCGACTCACCCATTATCCGCCACCAGTCCGGGCGTGCTGTGTATTTTCACAAATTGGATCGTGTTAGCGTGCCTCCGCTGGAAGATTACCGGGAAGGAGAAGTGTATTATTCAGTCCAGTTTCATGAATTGGTACACAGCACGGGCCATAACAGCCGCCTTGCCCGCAAAGGAATTATAGAGAGTGGCGTGTCGTTTGGGGATGCAACCTATTCTAAAGAAGAGCTGGTTGCGGAAATTGGCGCGGCTATGCTGTGCGGCCTGGCCAGGATTGAGAATGCGACGATTGAAAACAGTGCCAGCTATATACAATCCTGGCTGCGGGTACTCAAGGAAGATTCTAAGCTGATCGTCTATGCGGCGGCGCAGGCCCAAAAAGCGGCTGATCATGTCTCTATGTCAGAACCGGAATAAAAAAGCTTTTTATAAAAACGCTCGTTAAACTCCTTGTACTTGGGAAGAGGATTTAATTTGGTTGTATGGATCAGCCTTTCTACTGCTTTGGTTGGAAATGAATTGTAAATAGAAAAGAGGATTAGTATGAGTGATTATAAGTAAGAACCGGCAATAGGAGTGGCAATCAATGTAATAAAAAAATATATAGAAGAATAGGGAGAATAAAGATTTTAGCGCCTAACCCCCCCACTAAATCAAAGATTTTGATGGAGTTAGGCGCTAATTTTTTGATCAATTTTTGAATCCATTAGTTGAATGTTTCTTCATTTTTAATTTTTTCCCATACAAATTTCATATGAACTTTAAAAGCATCTATACATTTTTCAACATCTCGTTCATATAAAGCATTCAGTATCGGTTCATGAAGCTTAACAACCTCATTTAATTCTTCAAAATAAATTTGATTACTAAAGTACCATATTCTGTTAGAAACTGCACTTAAGTCTTCCCAAACTTTGAACATAAATTCATGATCGGCAAGCTTATAGATATATGTGTGGAAAGCAATATCTGTATTATTTAACTCTTCTAAATCATTCTCTTTTCCTGCTTGAAGCATGTTTTGATAAATCTCATTAAGTTCCGCCAGATCTTCTTCTGTAATGTTTTGTATAGCCCGTTCAATTGCTAGAGGTTCTACGGCTTCACGGAAACTGTAGATTTCTTCTATATTCTTTTTGGAAAAGTTTGAAACGAAGGTTCCTTTATGAGGGTAATGAACAACAAATCCCTCTTTTTTCAATCTTGAGAGTGCTTCTCTTATCGGTGCTTGGCTTACATTGTACGTTTTGGCCATTTCTAATTCTAAAAGCCGATCTCCAGGCTTTAATTCGCCCTTAATAATTGCATCTTTTAGGAGATCGCAAACTTGATCCGAGAGAGAATAATTTTTAACAACTTTCGACATAAAAACGCCCCTTTAGTCTTATATATTATCGATAATATTAATTCTAACGTAAAAAAAACAAATAAGCAAACTTCAAAAAATATTTTGACAATTCAAAGGATTATTGTTATCTTTTATATATTATCGATAATATATATTGAAAGGGAGGTATTAGCATGAATATTTACGTTATTATGAAAAGGACTTTTGATACCGAGGAAAAACTTGTTATTGAAAACGGTAACATTGAAGAGTCAGGTGCAGAATTTATCATTAATCCTTATGATGAATACGCGATTGAGGAAGCCATTCAGTTGAAAGACAAACATGATGGTGAAGTGACTGTCATTTCTGTTGGCGTTGAAGACGCAGAAAAAGAGCTGAGAACCGCTTTAGCAATGGGTGCAGATAAAGCAGTTCTTGTGAATACGGAAGATGATTTGGAAGATGGCGATGAATTTACAACAGCTAAGATCTTGGCCCATTTTTTTAAGGAAAATGATTTTGATATTATTCTCGGCGGGAACGTTGCGATTGACGGAGGGTCTGGTCAAGTAGGACCGCGCCTGGCTGAGCTGCTTGACATTCCGTATGTTACGACAATCACCAAACTTACTATTAATGGTGAAACAGCAACAGTAGAACGTGATGTTGAAGGTGACAGTGAAATTCTTGAAGTTAATCTTCCAGTGCTTGTAACAGCTCAACAAGGATTAAATGAACCTCGTTATCCTTCCCTGCCGGGTATCATGAAAGCAAAGAAAAAGCCGTTTGAAGAGTTGGAGATTGGCGATCTGGATCTTGATGAAGATGATGTTGAGGCTAAAACAAAAGTCATTGATATTTATCTGCCTCCTAAAAAAGAGGCAGGCAGGGTGCTTGAAGGTGAATTAGAAGACCAGGTAACGCAACTAGTGAACTTGCTGCAAAAAGAAGCGAAAGTCATTTAATAAAGGGGAGATAACAATGACACGTAAAATATTAGTAATCGGAGAAGTTCGTGACGGATCCTTGCGCAAGGTATCTTTGGAAGCGCTTGCGGCTAGCCGGACAATCGCTGAAGGCGGAGAAATTATTGGTGTTCTTTGCGGGGAGAGCGTGAGTCATTTAGCTGGTGAAATGATTACATACGGCGCAGACCGTGTCATCACTGTAGAAAATGAGCAGCTAAAAAATTACA
Organism: Domibacillus sp. DTU_2020_1001157_1_SI_ALB_TIR_016; assembly: GCF_032341995.1. Taxonomy (NCBI): domain Bacteria; kingdom Bacillati; phylum Bacillota; class Bacilli; order Caryophanales; family Bacillaceae; genus Domibacillus; species Domibacillus sp. DTU_2020_1001157_1_SI_ALB_TIR_016. Next base: position 2,134,158 of record NZ_CP135439.1, on the reverse strand, counting down.
CAACTGATGGCTTTGCTCAGGCTGCCATGGCGGCTATAAACCAAGAAAAGCCGGATGGAATTATAATGGGTCATACCGCGCGAGGAAAAGATCTCTCGCCGCGCCTTGCTACTAAGCTTGGTTCAGGTCTCATTTCTGATGCTGTCGATGTAGCTATTGAAGGTGGAAACATTGTTTTTACACGCCCGATTTATTCTGGCAAAGCCTTTGAAAAGAAAATGATTACGGACGGGCTTTTATTTGCAACAATCCGTCCGAATAATATTTCGGCACTGGAGGAAGACAAATCCCGGTCCGGTGATATTCAATCATTAAGTCCAGAAATCAAAGATTTGCGCACTGTGATTAAAGAAATCGTTCGTAAAACATCTGAAGGGGTAGATCTTTCTGAAGCGCAGGTGATTGTAGCAGGAGGCCGCGGCGTGAAGAGTGCGGAAGGTTTTAAAGTACTTGAAGAACTCGCCGAGCTATTTGGCGGAGCGGTCGGCGCTTCACGCGGCGCATGCGATGCTGATTACTGTGACTATTCACTTCAAATTGGTCAAACAGGGAAAGTTGTAACACCAGATCTTTATATTGCATGTGGGATTTCTGGAGCAATCCAGCATTTAGCTGGCATGTCGAATTCGAAAGTGACAGTCGCCATTAATAAAGATCCTGAAGCACCGATTTTTGGAGTGGCAGATTACGGCATTGTAGGCGATTTATTTGAGGTTGTTCCATTGTTAATAAAAGAGCTTAAAAAAGAACTTATTAACGTTTAAATAATCAAAACGTTAAGTTAAGGGGAATTACGCCAATGAATACCTTATTAACAATTAATCTTATAGCGTTTCTTATTGTTGTCGGTTATGCGGTCTATTTATTTACCTATTTACTCAAAACACGTTATCAATTTATTAAATTGGGCAAGAAAGTCGAATTTGATAATCAGCTAAAAGAACGATGGGATAAAGTAAAAGTAAACGTCTTTGGCCAGAAAAAGCTTATGAAAGATAAAAAAAGCGGGACTATTCATGTGATGTTCTTTTACGGCTTTCTTCTCGTTCAATTAGGTGCAATTGATTTTATTATAAAAGGTCTGGTCCCGGGGGCGCATCTGCCGCTGGGCCCGCTCTATCCGGTTTTCACTCTTTTCCAGGAGATTGTTACACTCGTGATTTTAGTAGCTGTTGTCTGGGCCTTCCACCGCCGCTACATTGAAAAACTTGTCCGTTTGAAAAGAGGATTTAAATCAGGACTTGTCCTCCTTTTTATCGGCGGATTAATGATATCTGTTTTATTTGGAAATGGGATGTCGCTTATCTGGCATCAGCATGAACTATCTGTGTTTGAGCCTGTTGCCTCTTCGGTTGCATTTATATTGAGCGGGGTAGGAGAGACCATGGCAATTGGTTTATTTTATGCAGCATGGTGGGTTCATTTATTTTTCTTGCTCGCCTTCCTCGTGTATGTTCCGCAGTCAAAACATGCACATTTAATTGCAGGACCGGCAAACGTATTTTTCAGCCGGCTTTCTTCACCAGGAAAGTTAGAAAAAATTAACTTTGAAGATGAGACTCAGGAAACGTTTGGTGTTGGAAAGGTGGAAAATTTCACACAGAACCAGTTAATTGATTTGTATGCATGTGTGGAATGCGGACGCTGCACGAATATGTGTCCGGCTACTGGCACTGGCAAGATGCTGTCCCCAATGGATTTAATCGTTAAACTGCGCGATCATCTAACGTTTTCAGGTGCAGCTATCACATCACAACAGCCATGGGTTCCCGCATTCGCGTTTTCCAATACGCAAGGCAATAAAATTGGAAAAGGGATCGATCCATATAGCCCTTCAATGATCGGCGATGTGATAACAGAAGAAGAAATTTGGGCATGTACGACATGCCGAAACTGTGAAGATCAATGTCCGGTTATGAATGAGCACGTAGATAAAATTATCGACATGCGCCGCTACCTCGTGCTAACAGAAGGGAAAATGAACGCTGAAGCCCAGCGTGCCATGATGAACATTGAGCGTCAGGGAAATCCGTGGGGCTTGAACCGGAAAGATAAAGAAAAATGGCGCGAGCTGCGTGATGATGTGTATATCCCGACCATGAAAGAAGCACAAAAAGCGGGAGAAGAACCGGAATTTTTATTCTGGGTCGGCTCGATGGGTGCGTTTGACAGCAGAAGCCAGAAAATTGCATTGTCATTCGCAAAACTGATGAATGAAGCAGGTGTGTCTTTTGCGATTCTCGGCAATAAAGAAAAAAACTCAGGCGATACACCACGCCGTCTTGGCAATGAATTTTTATTCCAGGAACTAGCCGCAGCAAACATTGCAGAATTTGAGAAAAATGATGTAAAAAAAATTGTTACCATCGATCCTCATGCCTATAACATTTTTAAAAACGAATATCCAGATTTTGGATTTAAGGCGGAAGTATACCATCATTCAGAGCTGCTTGACCAGCTCCTCAAAGAGGGGCGTTTAAAGCCGCAATATGAAGTGAACGAAGCCATTACATTCCACGATTCCTGCTATCTTGGCCGTTACAATGAAGTCTATGATCCTCCGAGAGAAATTTTAAAGTCAATTCCAGGGGTGAAACTTGTGGAAATGGATCGGCGGCGTGAAACAGGGATGTGCTGCGGTGCAGGCGGCGGTTTAATGTGGGTGGAAGAAACCGCAGGAAGTCGTATTAATGTTGCAAGAACGGAGCAAGCCCTGGCAGTTAGTCCAAGCGTCATCGGTTCTGGATGCCCGTATTGCTTAACAATGTTAAGTGATGGAACAAAGGCAAAGGAAGTAGAAGAAACCATTAAAACAATGGATGTGGCGGAGATTTTAGAAAGATCCATTATTTACCGTGAATCAAAACGACAAAATGAGATTTTAGTTTAAAAAGATTGAATTTAAAAATTATTTTGACAGGTTAGTGAAAAGTTGATATCTTTTGGTTATATATTATCGATAATATAGTATTGATTAAATAATATCAATTTTGAAAACGGTTACTTTTACCATTAAACTTATTTATCGGGAGGTTATTTATGAACTTACTAACAGATTCATTTGAATTTGGGCTGCATACACAGATTTACTTCGGGGTAGGGCGTCTCCAGGAATTATCGGACATTATTAAGAAAAATGATTATAAAAAAGTCCTTATTTGTACAGATAAAGGCCTTGCAACTTCGGGAGCGCTTAAGCGATTGGAAACAATCTTAGAAAGTGGAGAAATTAAATATGAGGTGTTTGATGAAGTAGAACCTGATCCAACATTAAGAGTCGTAAAAAAAGTAGAAAAAATCTTTCATGATTCACAATGTGAAGCGATTATTGGTTTTGGCGGAGGTAGTTCAATTGATACAGCAAAAGGCGTTTCGATCGCTGTTGCAAATCCTGGTGATTTAAGTCAATTTGAAGGGAAAAACCAGGTTCCCAATAAAGGACCAGATATTATCGCGATCCCGACGACAGCAGGAACGGGATCAGAAGTCACACACGCAACCGTATTAAAAGATGAAGAGAGAAAATATAAAATGGGTATTCTTAGCCAGCATCTGCACCCGAAGGCAGCGATTCTAGATCCCGAGTTGCTGACAACTTTGCCAAGAGGGCTTGCAGCTATTACAGGTATGGACGCTCTAAGCCATGCGATTGAGTCGTACACATCCAATCAGGCACAGCCTATCACAGAAGCATTGGGCTTACATGCAATTGACCTAATCGGTAAATGGCTTCGCCCTTTTGTAGCAGATCGTACCAATGTTGAAGCGGCGTCTCACATGATGATGGCAAGTACGATCGCTGGTGCTGCTTTTATTTGGGGAAGGGTCGCAGCGGTTCATGCATTGTCCCATCCATTAGGCGGCCGGTATAAAGTTGCCCATGGTTTAGCAAATTCCATTCTTTTGCCAGTAGTCATGGAGTACAATTTGAGTACTAATTTTGGAAAGTTTAAACGAATTGCAGATCAGCTTGGAGAAAACACGCATGGTTTAAGTGAGCGGGATGCAGCAGAAAAGTCAGTCAAAGCCGTTGAAGACTTAGTAAAAGATTTAGATATTCCGAAGACATTGACAGCTATCAATGTTGAATTGTCAGATGAAGAAATTCAAGTTGTAGCTCAAGAAGCGTTTGATAGCGGAATGACAAGTGCCAATCCCAAAAATACGACAGTCCAAGACTTGATTACAATGCTTAATACTATTAAATAAGAGGTGAGAAATATGGAGGCTATTCAAAATTCGACTATTATTGTTAACAACTATATCGGTGGAAAATGGGTTCCGTCATCAAATAATGAAACCTATCAAAGAGAAAACCCGGCTAATATTGAAGAAACGATTGCAATTGCACCAAATTCAACGGAAGAAGATGCAAACCGTGCAGTAGAATCAGCTCACAAAGCATTTCAATCCTGGTCTAAAGTTCCAGCTGTTACACGAGGGAAATATTTATATCAATTTGCTGAGGTGCTAGAAGCAAATAAAAAGGAAGTAGCTGAATTGTTAACCATCGAGCAGGGGAAACCTCTTGTTGAATCACTGGGTGAGATTAATAAAACGATCAGCGAAGTTCGCTTTACAGCCGGCGAAGCATCCAGATTATCTGGTGAAACACTGCCAAGCGAACGAGAAAATGTAGATATTCGGACAATCCGCGTACCGAAAGGCGTTATTTTAGCCATTTCCCCGTGGAACTTTCCGCTTGTGACACCGCTTCGAAAAATCGCTCCGGCACTAGCTGCAGGAAATACAGTCGTTTTTAAGCCGGCCAGTATAACAGCTGCAATGGGTGCTAAAATCGTCGAATTGTTTGAAAAAGCTGGCCTGCCGGAGGGTGTTTTAAATTTAGTGATCGGTTCGGGTCGAAGTGTTGGAAATCAGCTTGTAAACCACCCGAAAGTACGCGGAATTACCTTCACAGGCTCAACTGGTGTCGGCTCAAGCATTTACGAACAGGCAGCCAAGAGGCTCGTACAGGTACAGCTTGAAATGGGTGGGAAAAATGCAGCAATTGTGTTCGATTACCCGGATATTGAAGGAGCCGTAAATCAAATTATTCCAGCTGCGTTTGCGAATGCCGGACAAAGATGTACATCCATCAGCCGAGTCATTGTAAGTGAAGCAGATGTCGGTCGGGTTGTAGAAGCTTTGAAGAAAAAAACAGAAGAATATACGATTGGCGATGGTATAGAGGACAACATTACCATGGGTCCTCTTGTATCAAAAGAACAGCTTAAAACGACTCAATCCTATGTCGAAATCGGTCTGGAAGAAGGAGCAGAGCTCGTCACAGGAGGAAAAGAGGCAAAGCTTGAGAAACGGGGATACTATTATGAACCGACTATATTTTCTAGCGTAAAACCTAGTCACAAAATAGCGAAAGAAGAGATATTCGGCCCGGTACTTGTTGTGTTATCTGCATCGAGCTTCGAGGAAGCGCTTGAAATATGCAATGACAATGAGTATGGACTTGCAGCTTCTTGTTTTACCCAAAATAAAGCCTATCAAACTGCATTTGTGAATGGGGCACAAGCAGGCATGATCCATCTAAATAACGGTACAATCAGCGAATCTCATGCACCATTTGGCGGATTGAAGCATTCTGCTATCGGTCCGTATTCCATTGGCAGCACAGCAAAAGATTTCTTTACCGAACTAAAAGTCATTTATGATGCCAATTAAAAAAGTAAGTAAATAGATCTGCAGAAATGATTAATTCTTGGTGATGACCTTAGCCCTTATGACTTGTCATTGCCGGAGACAATGCTGCTTAAATTTTTTAGAAGGTAAAAGCTTTCTATTATTCGTTGAGTTCTATTTACTTTCACACATATAATTCCTGTTTACTCATTGAAAGTCATACGTTAACCCGTTTGAGTACAGCCATTTCACTTGAACATTTTATCGATAATATATAATCGAAAAAAGCGTTTCCTTTTTAATTGGTGAAATGGCGATGGGCTTAACGATGACTGTTATTCTCACACTTGTTTTAATGCTTGATGAAATATACAGACCTTGATCCGGTTTATTTTTAGTATCTTCTTCGTCCTTAGTTGTGTTATTGGCTCGTTAACTCCTCCTGTCGATGTCATACGTGCTTTTGTTTGTAGCATGACAAAAATCGGAAGGGAAGAAAAATATTATTAAAGTCATTTGACCTTTCCCGTCGGAAGAAATTATGGTTTTGATTCTTCTTATTTTGTTCCCAACGATCACCGTCACAGTGCCGCTGGAATTTTTAACAAAAGCAGATTTCAGCTTTTGTTGATCTAGTAACTCGAAAACAATTATAAAGCATTATACAGGGGAGGGAATGTAGTGAAAAAGATTTTACTGTTAGTTTTAATTTGCATGTCAATTGTTGGATTGACTGCTTGTTCCGGTAACGAAGAGAAAGGAACAGAGGCAAATGGCAGTAAGCCAATAGTGATGAAGCTTGGATCAGTAAATAATGATAAACACACTCTTCATGACGGTTATGAAAAATTTAAAGAAATTGTAGAGAAAGAAACGAATGGGGAAATTAAAGTAGAGATCTACATGAATGGTTTGCTAGGGAATGACCAATCCATGATTGAAGCTCTTCAATTAGGAACTATCGAAAGCGTGGGTGTTTCTACATCAATGTTAGCAAACTGGGCGCCATCTATGCTGGCATTTGATTTGCCTTTCATGATTAAAGACGAAGCTACAGCAGATAAAATATTAGACGGGCCTTTCGGTGAAAAAGCAGCAAAGCAGTTGGAAGAAGAGCAGCTTTTGCTTTTAGGTTATATGGAAAATGGTTTTAGACAGCTTACAAATAGTAAACATGAAGTAAAAACGCTTCAAGATATGGAAGGATTCAAAATTCGGACAATGCAAACACCACTTAATCTAGCAACATGGAAAGCATTAGGTACGAACCCGACACCAATGCCTTATACAGAACTTTTTACAGCGATGGAGCAAAAAGTTATCGATGCACAGGAAAATCCGTATGGAAACATGGCGCTTGATAAATTTTATGAGGTGCAAAAGTATCTGACTCAAACAAATCATGTCTACAATCCAATGGGACTTGTCATCTCTAAGAAGTTTTATGATCAATTGACTCCAGAACAACAAAAAGTGATCAAAGAAGCCGGTGAAGAAGCTTCTATTTATCAAAGAGAACTTAATCGCGAAAAAAGTCAGGAGTATTTAAAAACACTGGAAGATAAGGGCATGGTGATTACAGAACTATCCCCAGAAGCACGGAAAGAATTTGAGGAGAAATCTCAAAGTGTGAATGAGGAATTTAAAGAAAAAATCGGCAAGGAGTATTATGACGAGTTCGTTGCGGAAGCAGGAAAATAGGCTAACGTAATGAAAGATAAAACGATAAAAACTCGTAATTTCAATTACGCAGAGCTGGAAGAATAATTTCCGGCTCCGTTTCAAAAACAGCTCTTTTATTATCGTTTGGATTGTTAAAAATTATTTCAAGAAAAGGGGAAGGGATCCATATGCAACTAACTGAAACGCAACAAGATTGGAAAGAAGTCGCACGGGATTTTGCCAAACGTAAACTAGAGCCTGCTACAGAATGGCTGGAGGGTGAAAAGTTCTGGGCCAATGCAAAGAATCTAGCGGACCACGGATTTTTAGGATTAACACTTCCAGAAGAATACGGGGGAATGGGCCTGAATTTATTTGATGCGGTGCTGATCATTGAAGAATTGTGCCGCGTATGCCCGACAAGCGGCCGCCATGCATATCACGCAAGCATGGGGATCGCGTCCTTCATTAACACGTTGGGAAATGAAGAGCAGAAGAAAAAATATTTACCGCTTATTACATCCGGCAAGCTGTTCGTTGCACTCGGGATGAGTGAACCAGAAGCGGGAAGTGCAGCAACCGATATTAAGACGACGGCTGTTGAAGACGGTGAATATTATCGTTTAAATGGATCAAAAGTCTTTATCAGTGATGCGCATCTTTCTGATGTATTTGTTGTATACGCACGCTTCGGCAATTCAGGCCGTACATCCGATATTGGCGCCATCCTTGTAGAACGTGGAACACCGGGCTTTACGGTAGGACCAAATGAAGAAAATATGAGCGGTGAAATTCAATGTGCGCTCTATTTTGAAGATGCAATGGTGCCAAAAGAAAATGTTCTGGTCACTCAGGATGCCTTTAAAAAGTTAATGGGCGTGTACAATGGCGTTCGCTTGGGATTCTTGGCGCAAACAATGGGGATTACCCAGGCGGCATTTGACCGTACGATGGAACATGTAAAGCAAAGGAAGCAGTTTGGCAAAGAAATTTGTGAGTTCCAGGGATTACAATGGATGATCTCAGACATGTATGTACAGCTTGAAGCGGCTCGTACACTTTTATACCGCGCAGCGGAAGCAGCTTCAGATAATAAGCCTGATAAAAATGCAGTGAGTGTTGCGAAAATTTTCGTGGCAGAAGCTTCTCAAAAGATTACCGATACGTGCATTCAGCTTCATGGCGGTTACGGTTTTTCAAAGCAATATCCACTGGAATGGTATTACCGCTGTGTACGGGCTGCTTCTATAGCAGGCGGTACGCTGCAAGTTCATAAAACGATGCTCGCATCGAGTGTATTGGAAAGAAAGTTTGACCAGCGAAGCAAATAAAAACTGTGTGGCTGTAAGCCGTTAAAATTATAAAGAAAAAAGGGGGAGATGAGATGGGAACATCATCTCGTATCCAAAAAAATAACTCAAAAATTGTTTCAGCTGAAGAAGCAGTAAAAAATATTCCAAGTGATGCCACCATTACGATTGGCGGCCTGATTTCCATTCTCTGTCCGGAAAAAGTAATGGCTGCACTCGGAGACAGGTTTGCACGCACGGGAGAACCGAAGAATTTATCGGTCATTACACCGGTAAGGGTCGGCTGGGATCCAAATAAAAGTACGGGGCTTGAACATGTAGCGCAAAAAGGAATGCTGAAACGGCTGATAAGCGGCAGTTTTAATGTGAAGGAAAGCCCTAAATTAACAGACATGATTAAAAATAATGAAATCGAAGCGTACAATTTTTCAATGGGTACCTTATTTCAATTAATTCGCTCTATAGCGGGTGGACATCCGGGTCTTTTAACAACAGTAGGGCTGCACACATATGTCGATCCACGTCAGGACGGCGGCCGGTTAAACGATTATACGAAAGAAGAAATCGTTCGACTGCTTGAAATTGATGGAAAGGAACATTTATTTTATCCTTCTTTTCCAATCGATGTTGCCATTATCAGAGGAACAACGGCAGATGAAAACGGTAATATTACACTTGAAGAAGAACCAGCGACATTAAGCGGTCTTGAGATGGCGATGGCTGCTAAAGCAAGCGGCGGATATGTTATCGCCCAGGTAAAGCGAGTTACCGAGAATAAAACACTGCATCCGCGTTCTGTCGAAATACCTGGCATTTTAGTTGATGCGATTGTGATTGATGAAGAGCAGACACAAAGCTTGCTGCCTGATTACGAGCCGAGCTGGACAGGAGAAATTAAAAAGCCGCTCAATCAGCTTAAGAAAGCGCTGCCTCTTGATGCCAAAAAAGTGATTTTGCGCAGGGCAGCTCAAGAAGTCGAGAAAGGATCCATCATCAACCTTGGTGTAGGCATTCCCGTTGACCTTCCACAGCTTGCTTTAGAAGGAGGATTTTTCGATGATGTGACGTTTTCTTTAGAACATGGAGCAATTGGCGGCGTTCCTATGGGTGTAGAAGTGTTTGGTGCCCATACAAATCCAGAGGCCTTTGTCACTTCTCCTCAAATATTTGATTATTACCAGTCAGGCGGCCTTTCCACAACATTACTGGGATTTGCGCAAATTGACGGAGCTGGGAATGTGAATGTAAGTAAGTTTAACGGAATATTCCGTGGTTCCGGCGGTTTTATCGACATTACGCATAAAACACCAAAAATTATGTTTTGCGGCACATTAACGAGCGGGGGATTAAAAGTTTCAATCGAAAATGGAGAAATCAACATTGAACGTGAAGGAAGGCATAAGAAATTTATTAACTCCATTGAGCATATGACATTTAATGCGCAGGAGGCACTGAAAAAAGGGCAGGAAGTTCTTTATGTGACAGAACGATGTGTATTCCGTCTAGAAAATGACGGGCTGGTTCTTATTGAATATGCACCTGGTATAGATGTGCAAAAAGATATTCTTTTAAATGTAGAATGCCCGGTAAGAGTCGCAGATAATGTCAAGCTGATGGATCCAGCGCTTTTCAGCCATGACGAGAATAAAAAAGTAATGGAAAGGGTGTAAAGGCGTGACTATTAAAGTAGACCATATAATTGAAACCGATGTACTGGTTGTTGGAGGCGGAGGAGCTGCTGCAAGAGCAGCTCTTTCAGCAGCACAAACAGGCGCCAATGTGCGGATGGCAATCAAAGCAAGATGGCTGACAGGCGGTTCGACTGCCACCGCGTTTTCGGAATTATTGGCGATCGCTGCAGCGATTGGACATGCGGATGAACGGGATCATCCAGAAATTCATTATGAGGACACGCTTGATGCTGGAAGAGGATTTATTGATCCAGAGCTTGTCTGGACACTCGCATCAGAAGTTCCTGACCGCATTCAAGATTTGATCGATATTGGTTTGAACTTTGATAAACAGGAAAACGGCAAACTCGTACAAGGAATGAGTGATTTTGCTACATATCCAAGAACGTGCCGGGTAAATGGTGTTACAGCACGACACATTTTAGTGGCACTTGGAAAACAAATCAAAAAGCGCAATGTGCCGATTGATGAAAATATGATGGTATTTAAATTATTAACAGGTGATGACCAAGCCATCTCAGGCGCATTGGGCATGAACCGTGAAACAAAAGAAATCACCCTTTATAAAACGCCTTCTGTGATTCTTGCATGCGGCGGTGCCCAGCATGTTTACAAATACGCAGTTGGAACTTCTGACATGATCGGAAATGGGTATGCCATGGCCTATGAACTTGGAATCCCACTGGTCAATATGGAATTTATTCAGATTGGACCGGCAGCGGTTAAGCCATCCATGACCCTGTTATCAGGCCCTGTATGGAAAACAAAACCGATTTTGACCAACAGTAAGGGAGAAAATATTCTCCAAAAGCATGTTCCTGAAAATATATCAATTGATGACGTTTACAACGAAAAGGTCTTCCCGTTTACAATTTCTTCTGCGGCTTATTATTTGGATACGTCCATTCAAAAAGAACTCGAATTAAACCCGACGCCAAATGGTGGTGTGTGGGGGATTATGCCTCCTGGATCCGAAGCGATTGTCGATGAAAAGATACCGAAAACAAAAGGTGTTTTAAAAGCAAAAGGCATCGATGTTTTTAATGATCCTTTTGAAGTGGCGCTTGTAGCACAGTGTATGAATGGCGGCGCTTTAATTGAATCGCCGGATGGAACGACAAAAGTAGCCGGTTTATTTATCGCTGGAGAAACAGCAGGAGGATTGCGCGGCCCGGATCGTCCAGGAGGCAACTCACTTGCTGAAGGCCAGGTTTTTGGTCATCGTACAGGCCAGGCCGCTGCCAAGCACGCTGAGCAGTCAGGAAACCATATGGAGTCTGAAGAAAAATCACACGCAGTACTTGAAAATCTTATGGGCTGGATGAGGCGCAGCAAAGGTCAGAAAGAGCTGAATGACGCCATCATTTCTTTACAAGAAAATATGTACCAAAATTGTCTTGTGATTCGCAATGAAGATCGCTTGAATGACGCCATGACCCATATTCAAGCATGTGAGCAGTCACTTGAAAGCGGTGAGTTTCACATTGATCAAGACAATCTTTCTGCAGCCATCGATTTTAAACATATGCTGACCGTGGCAAAATCGATTGTTTTATCTGCGCAAACACGTACAGAAAGCAGAAGCTGTCATTACCGCGAAGATTATCCGGAAAAAGATGATGAGAACTGGATTAAGAGTATTTTTATTGCACAAGAAAATGGAGAGATGGGAGTGCACACGCGCCAATGGCCTCGTCATCGTAAAAATGAAAAAAGTGAAGTTAAATTATGAATGTGACAGTTTCGATTGATGAAGGTATCGCCTCTATTTTGCTTCATAATCCTCCATTAAATATTTTGTCAAACGCAGTCAAACGGGACATAAAGGAGACCTTTCAATCTCTTGCAAGCAATAAAAACGTGCGGGTCATTTTATTTGAGACAGCTGGCGAGCACTTTTGCTGTGGCGCTGATTTAAAAGAATTTCCTGATCGGATTAAGCAAAACAAAGCAAAAGAGGCTTGGATTGAAGGACACGGCATGCTGCAAGCCATTATGAATGTTCCCCAGCCAACGATTGTTTGTGTAAAAGGAAATGCACTTGGCGGCGGAGCGGAATTGGCCAGTGCATTCGATATTCGTTTATTCGCCGACGACGTTTCATTCGGCTACCCGGAGGTAAGCCGGGCTGTTTTTCCGGGTAATGGGGGGCTGGAAAGGTTTATGGAGCTTTCTGGAGAATCGCATGCCGCCTTTCTGTTTTTAACTGGTGAAAGAATCTCAGCATCCGAGGCATTAAGAATCGGTATGGCGAATAAGGTCGTGGAAACCGAGAAGCTGGAGCTTGAAGGAAAGAAAACAGCACAGCTTCTCGCTTCGTATTCAAATGTCACGATTCAAACGATTAAAAGAGTCATTCAAGATTGCCTGAAAGGGGACCAATTTTTCCGAAAAGGAATGAATGACTTCGCTTCTCTTCATGAGACAGAGGATGTGAAAGAATCCATTACAGCTTTTTTTGAAAAAAGAAAACCCGTTTATCAACATAAATAAAGTGGGGGCGTAAAACATGAACATGGGATTTAGAATATTTTCAGTCGAAAAGCAGATTGATCCAGCCATCGTGGAACAATTCAAAGATGTTGTGACGCCGCATATCAGTGATAATATGAACCGTATCCATGCAGCAGGTGCGGAACTGCGGCCGTACCATAAGGATGGGAAACTGGTCGGCTCTGCGATTACAGTGAAAACAAGACCTGGAGACAATCTGCTTGTGCATAAAGCCATTGACCTTGCACAGCCAGGAGAGGTAATTGTTGTTGATGCAGGCGGCGATACGACAAACGCGATTGTAGGGGAAATAATGCAAAGAATCGCGAAGAGAAAGGGTATTGGCGGCTTTGTGATTAATGGTGCCATTCGGGATTCTCTGGCTTTCAGAAATGATACATTTCCTGTTTATGCAAAAGGTGTGACGCACCGAGGCCCTTACAAAGACGGTCCGGGTGAAATTAATGTACCGATTTCGATTGGCGGTATGATTATACATCCAGGCGATTTGATTGTCGGAGATGAAGATGGACTGGTTGTTGTTCCAATCGATGAAGCTGAAGAGATTCTGAAAAAAGCACAAAAAATGGCCCAGAATGAAGAAAAAATATTTGAGGCTATTGAACAAGGAACCGTTGACCGATCCTGGGTAGACCGTACGCTAAAAGAAAAAGGCTGTGAATTAATTGTTACGCCTTCGCTTATCAGCAGCGGTGAAAGTATATGAAACCAAAAGTATACATTACGAGAAAACTTCCAAAGCCGCTTGTAGAGAAAGTAAGTTATTTATGCGACGTGCGAATGTGGCAAGAAGCGGAGATTCCAGTTCCGCCTGAAGTATTAGAAAAGGAGATTCGATGTGTAGACGGCTTATTATGTTTACTGACAGAAACGATTGACGATTCTTTGATGAGTAAAGCGAAAAATCTTAAAATTATTGCAAATATGGCTGTTGGTTATAATAACATCGATTTGAACAGTGCGACAAAACGCGGCATTATGGTCACAAATACACCAGGGGTTTTAACTGAAACAACAGCGGATTTAACCTTTGCTTTATTAATGGCAACAGCACGCCGCATAGTGGAATCATCAGATTATTTGAGAAAAGGTGAATGGACAACATGGTCTCCCATGCAGTTAACCGGTCAGGATATTTATGGCGCGACATTAGGGATTGTTGGACTGGGAAGGATTGGAGAAGCCCTTGTGAAAAGGGCCAAAGGCTTTGATATGAATGTTCTTTATTATAATAGAAGCCGGAAGGTTCACCAAGAAGAAACACTTAAAATTAAATTTGCATCACTTGAAAACCTCCTTACTTTCTCGGACTTTGTGTGCGTTATGACGCCTTATACAAGAGAAACACACCACTTAATAGGCAAAGAACAGCTGGCATTAATGAAAGAAAATGCTGTTCTAATTAATACGGCGAGAGGAGGAATCGTGGATGAAGACGCTTTATACCACGCGTTAAAAACCAAACAGATTTGGGGAGCGGGTATAGACGTTTTCGAAAACGAGCCGGTTTCTTTAGACCACCCTTTGTTAACGCTGCCGAGCGTGGTGACTCTTCCGCATATTGGAAGCGCGAGCATTGTCACCAGAACAAAAATGGCCGACTTAGCGATAACGAATTTGCTCCAAGGGGTAAGAAACTCAATCCCTGATAACTTGCTTAACGAAATAAAGCGTAATGAGGTACTGAGGAATACCTAATTAGTGGAAGACAGACATTAGCTATCTCATAGTCTCTAGCCTTATGTAAAAGATAAGTCTTCTATTAAGACTTGTCTTTCTTTTTTTGAATACTGCAAAAAGTATGGATGCCCCCATGTCTCTTTAGAAGAAGCAATGAATTCAACAATGACTTACCAGAGCTTGTACTTGATGGTAAATTAGTTGTTTTGTCTGATCAAATTAGTACGATAAATGAATCGAACAAAAAATTTCAGAAAGTATTGAAAATTATGAACGCAACTTGTAATATGTTTCATATATTATACCGATTATCTATAATCGAAAATGAAAAAGGAGGGCTTATTATTCAAAGAAGTATAGTTATTTATCAGATAAAAATGTAAGCGCTTTATAAAAAGGAGGAAAGGTAGTGAAGGCTACACTTACCGGTTCTGCAGATATAGCAGAAAAAGAAACTGACGGATCCATAAAGGTAGAAATCTACCGGGATGTTTTATTAGGGAAAGACAATATCATATTTGAAGGGTTGAAAAATTCCTAATAGAAATTTTTGGAATCCTTTTGGTGTCACTCCTATGAACCACAAAGTAAAAAAATCATTTGACTATATAAGTGCCCAGAGAATGAGTCTTAATAAACTAAATTTAACTTTGTTAGGGAGGTAGAGAGACAATGAATAAAATATCAAAATCATTAGAAAACACATTAAACATTGTTATGGCTCTTGCATTAGCCATTATGGTCGTTCTTGTATTCGGCAACGTAGTTCTTCGCTACCTTTTCAATTCAGGTATTACCTGGTCAGAAGAAATGTCGCGGTACCTTTTTATTTGGCTGACGTTTCTCGGTGCCATTGGCGCCTTTAAAAACAAAGAACACTTAGGCGTGGACATGCTGATTAAGCGGCTTCCTAATAAGATGAAAAGAGTTGTACTTGTGATCAGCGATTTACTGATATTAGCCGTCCTTTACCTTGTCCTTGACGGCAGCTGGAAGATGACGATGATTAACATTGACAGCAAGGCGCCAGCTACAGGCCTGCCGCTGGCTTTTGTATATGGGACAGGCATTTTAGTCAGTATTTCTATGGGAATCATGACCATTTATAACTTGTATCAGGTGATGTTTAACAAAATCAAGGATGAGGACTTAGTTAAGATTAGTGATTCAGAAGAATTGATTGCTCTTCACGAAGAAGAGTTTATCACAGACGACATCATGATAAGCAAGGAGGAGAAAAAGGCATGATCGGTGTATTTGTCGGATCTTTACTCGGTGCAATGGCATTAGGAATGCCGATTGCCTTTGCCCTACTTGTAAGCAGCGTGATCTTAATGTATGCCCTTGGTATTTTTGACAGCCAGATTATCGCGCAGAACCTCATCAGCGGCGCGGATAACTTCCCGCTTATGGCGATCCCGTTCTTTATGCTGGCGGGAGAGTTAATGAATCAGGGAGGGCTGTCACGGCGGATCGTTGAAATGGCGATGACGCTGGTTGGCCATATTCGC
The DNA here is from genome assembly GCF_032341995.1 of Domibacillus sp. DTU_2020_1001157_1_SI_ALB_TIR_016. NCBI lineage: Bacteria > Bacillati > Bacillota > Bacilli > Caryophanales > Bacillaceae > Domibacillus > Domibacillus sp. DTU_2020_1001157_1_SI_ALB_TIR_016. Next base: position 2,118,150 of record NZ_CP135439.1, on the reverse strand, counting down.
GGAGGCCTTGGTTATGTGGCCATTCTGGCGGCTTTATTATTTGCCAGTATCTCTGGTTCAGCTGTAGCCGATACAGCAGCTCTTGGTGCCGTCTTAATTCCGATTATGGCTAAAGCCGGCTATAACGTAAACCGGTCGAGCGGACTGATTGCTACAGGGGGAATTATTGCCCCGGTCCTGCCGCCAAGTATTGGTTTTATCATTTTCGGTGTGGCAAGTGGTGTATCTATTACCCAGCTGTTTATGGCGGGAATTGTGCCCGGCCTGTTAATGGCTCTCGGCCTGGTGGTTACATGGGCCATTGTGGCCCGCAAGGATAAGGTAGAAGTGCAGCCCCGCGCATCGGTTAAAGAGATGCTTGCTGCTGTTCGTCACGGAATCTGGGCTTTATTCCTTCCAGTTATTATTATTGCAGGATTGAAATTTGGGATTTTTACACCGACGGAAGCCGCGGTTGTAGCCGCTGTATACGCACTGTTTGTCGGTCTTATTGTATATCGTGAATTAAAAGTGAAAGACTTATTCAACGTATTTGTTCATGCAGGCAAGATGACCAGTGTCGTCATGTTTCTGGTGGCAGCCGCACTCGTTTCCTCCTGGCTGATCACGGTGGCTAACCTGCCTGGCGCAGTCATTGGAATGCTAGAGCCGTTCCTGGACAAACCGCTCCTTCTGCTCATTATGATTAACCTGCTGGTGATCGTAGTTGGAACCGCCATGGATATGACGCCGACGATTTTAATTTTAACACCTGTTTTAATGCCGATTATTGACGCAGCGGGTATTGATCCTGTTTACTTCGGTGTCCTGTTCATTCTGAACAACGCAATTGGTCTCCTTACGCCTCCAGTTGGAACGGTCTTAAATGTTATGTGCGGAATAAGTAAAATCAGTTTGGAAGATTTGATGAAAGGCATCTGGCCTTTCCTGCTTGTAGAAGTCATTATCTTAATTTTGTTAATTTTGTTCCCGTCATTAGTATTAGTCCCGCTTGAGTGGTTTACATAAACTAGTATCCACCTCTAATACTGATTTTTTCGCGGAATACAATTTTACGGACAAATGGTTCTTAAAAGCAGGCGGGAGACGGAAATATTTGACCATCATCCGATTGAGTCTGCCTAGCAGATGATAAAAATGCGCATTCGCAGTTATTCCTCATCATTCCGGGCGGTCTGTTTACTTTCCCAATTTGGATTATGTTAGCGGACCGTCGCTGGAAGACTACTGGGAAGCAGAAGAGTATTATTCGGTTCTGTTTCATGAACTCGTTCACAGCACAGGCCATAACAGCCGCCTTGCCCGCAAAGGGATTATACAAAGCGGCGTGGCATTTGGAGATGCAACCTATTCTAAAGAAGAGCTAGTTGCGGAAATTGGCGCGGCGATGCTGTGTGGCGTGGCCAGGATTGAGAATGCGACGATTGAAAACATTGCCAGCTATATCGAGTCCTGGCTACGTGTCCTAAAAGAAGATTCAAAACTGATTGTGCAGGCAGCAGCACAGGCCCAAAAAGCAGCTGATTATATTAGGTCACCAAAGTAAAATCGTATATTATTGATGACAATTAAAAAGTTAGTAATCATAGGTGTACTTAATCGAAAGTGTACTTGAGCAAAGGTGTATATTTGTTAAAGTACACTTCTGTTATTACAAGGTATTCCCAATCAAGAGATTCTTTTAGTATTTCATATGATTTTTGATCTCTTGTTACAGTTTTTAAATGAAGTATGTGTAAAAGTAAACCTCTCTATCAAAATTTCAGATTTAGGTGGAGAGGTTCACATGTATTTAAAAAGCTTATGTGAGTAGCAGGCAACGATTGGGCAACATGTAATTTCATTTCAACAAGGCGAGCATATTCATATGGAGAATTCTTTGCAAATTGATCTTGATTATATGCTTGAGATTCCAATAGAAAGACAATCATAAAGTTATCAATCATAGGTATACCTAGTCAAAAGTATACTTTTGATTATGTACACTTTTGTTGTTACTAAGGTGTTTGCACTCAATAGAATCCCTGTATATTGACCTATGAACATCCGTTTCATACAATGAGATAGAATGAAATTAATTAAACAAGATAGGTGGCGGCTGTGGTGTTTCAAGTAATTAACGAAAAAGAAGCAGCTGAATGCAAAAAGCCCTCTGCCTGTTTATACATTAGAGAGCTTAAAGGAAAAATTGCTTCTTGAATGAACGTATCATTCCCATGCAATTGAAGGGAATACACTTACATTAAAAGAAACAAAGGTCGTCCTTGAAGGTATTACCGTAGGCGGCAAAACCATACGGGAACATCTAGAAGTTATTAATCATCAGGAAGCCATTAAGTATGTTGAAAAAATCGTAATAGCGAGAGAGCCTTTATCCCAATTACAAATCAAAAATATTCATCGTCTTGTTTTAAAGGGGATTGATGATGAACATGCTGGTGTATACGGTGATCAGGAAGTGTTTATTTCTGGAGCAGAACACACTCCGGCTTTCATTCTTTTCTTTTAAAAGAAAAGAATGAAAGCCGGAGATATTATCGACCTGCTCTCCAGGTGAAAAGATATGGCGGACAGCTGCTCATTATTTCTAACAGTAATGAAGACCATAGAAATTTAGCAGACAAGATCGAATACAGCAGCCAGCTGATTAGACAATGCTAGGGTGACTATACAAAATTATAATTATCATATGGTTGACAAAGTAAAAACAAAGTTATAATATCGCTATATCGTAATATACCGATTAACTTTTTGTGTTTATATCGATATATTTAGATTTAACGATATATACTTTTTATTCATACTAATAATAAGGAGAAGGAGAAAAGGAATGAAAATTAGTGTACTGGATCAAACTCAGTTATTGGAAGGCATTTCAGCAGAAGAAGCTTTTGCTCAGTCAGTGGAGCTGGCAAAATATGTAGATCAATTAGGGTACCACCGCTACTGGTTATCAGAACACCATAGCTCAGATGCGTTAGCTGGATCTTCTCCTGAAATTCTTGCTAGCCACCTGTTAGCGAAAACAGATAATATTAAAGTAGGGACTGGTGGAGTGATGCTGCCGCACTACAGTGCATACAAAGTAGCCGAGAATTTTAAGGTGATGAGTGCACTCGCTCCAGGACGTGTAGATATGGGGGTAGGCCGTGCCCCTGGAGGCCATCATTTATCGACGAGAGCACTGCAGGGTGATAAAGTGAGAAATGTGGATATTTTCCCTGAACAAATTGACCAGGTGTTAGAATATCTCGAGGACAGGCTGCCTGATCTCCATCCGATCAGAGGTTTGGAAACTACACCCGTTATCAAGAAAAAACCAGATGTGTGGATCCTTGGGACAAGCAACTCTTCAGGCCTTTTAGCAGCGGAGAAAGGACTGCCTTACGCTTTTGCACAATTCATTAACTATCAGCCGGGTGGAATGGACCAGGCGTTAAAGCTGTATGTCGATCACTTTAAACCTTCTAAATACTTAGATCAGCCACAAGTGCTGGTAACCATGAAAATTATTGTTGCGGACACCGATGAAGAAGCCGAAAAAATTGCTCAGAGTGCATTGCGGTTTAATTACTACCTGCACCGCGGGCGGCTTACACGTCTGGTAGATCCTGAACGAGCATTGTCACATGTCATCAATCCAGCTGAAAAACGAGAAATAGAAGCTGTGAAAGAAACATATATCATCGGCTCTAAAGAAACCGTTGCACAAAAAATAAAGGATTTAACCGATCAGTTTCCAATTGATGAACTGATGGCTATTACCCCTATTTACAATTTTGAAAAAAGAAAACGCTCCTTTGAACTTTTAAAAGAAGCCGTTAGTGAATAATCATCTTTCTCATTGGCTGCTTTTTGAATCAACATAATCAATTGAATAGGAGCGTCTCTTTTTCTAAAAAAGGAGACAACAAAATGACTGAAGATCAACAATTAATCAATGATGAAAAATTAGTAGACATATTTAAAGCATTATCAAATGCAACAAGGCTGAAAATTTTACAGATGCTAAAAGAGCCGGAAAAAAATTTCCCTCCTCAAGTCCATGTCCGTAAAGGGGACGATTTCTCAGGAGGGGTTTGTGTAGGAGATATACGAGATAAGATAGACATAGGTCAGTCAACGACTTCTCAATATTTATCCCTGCTGCAGCAAAGCGGTCTTTTAGAAGCGAAACGAATCGGCCAGTGGACCTATTACCGCAGAAATGAAGAAGTGATTAAACAATTAGAAGAGTTTATCGGTAAAAACCTGTAATACAATAGGAGGGATTATATGAGCCTTAAACGGCACGGGGCATTTAATCGAATGTATCAAAAAGGTAAAATGACTCTTGGATTTTTAACACCATTTGAACCGATGACAAATGAGCTTCCAAGGATGGAAAATACAGTCGAGCTCGCTCGAAAAATAGAAGATTTGGGATTCTCGGCAATTTGGCTGCGGGATGTAACCATGCAGGACTTAAACTCTAACGATCACGGGCAGCTATATGATTTGTGGATTTATTTAACCTACCTTGCTGCACGTACAAATCATATTGCATTAGGGACATCTAGTGTGGTTCTTCCCTTGCGTCACCCTGTTCGGGTTGTAAAAGAAGCAACGTCTGTCGACCGGCTGTTTCCTAATCGACTTATAATGGGAGTCGCTTCAGGAGACCGGCAAAAAGATTTTACTGCTTTAGGAATAGAGAGGGAGAAAAGGGGAGACATATTTAAACAGAGCTTTAATTTCCTTGAGCGATTACTTAAGGAAGATCGCCCAACGGTTGATTCTAGCCTAGGCAGTATAGATGGCAGAAATATGAAATTAATTCCAAACCCTGTTAGTGCCATTCCAACTATGGTGACAGGGTTTAGCCAGCAATCCATGGAGTGGATTGCTGAGCATGGGGACGGCTGGATTCAATACCCGCGCAGTATTAAAGAGCAAGCTTCATTGATTCAACATTACCGTGCACTAGCAGACGTGAAAAACCCGGGAATATTTAAACCGTTTACGCAAACTTTGTATATCGATTTATCGGAAAATCCAGATGAACTGCCGACAAGCATTCCATTAGGTTACCGTTTAGGGCGTCATCATCTGCTTGAATTATTATACAAATTCCAAGAAGTAGGGGTTAATCATTTGGCATTTGTGCCGTATTTCGCGACGCGGCCAGTAGAAGAGATGATCCAGGAAATCGGTGAGGAGATCTTATCTCATTTTCCGACACATACATCTGATAATTAAGCGTGTTTTTTTAAAGGGAGGATGAGATCCACCGTTGGCTGAGTGGCTATCCGACTTTCTGTATTGGCTCCCTCGTTCCTTAAAAAGAGAAGCACAGAATGAAGCTATTAAATACACACCTAATTCAGCTAAACATTTTGAAAGCTGAGGAACTCGATTTCCTATTGAGTACTGATATATTTTGGAAAGTGCAAACAACTCTAAAAATAGTTAAATGTTCAGGAGAATTAGTGAAATGAAAGGCACGTGACAGACATGAAACTTTTAGGAATATCAGGTTCAATAATCGGTACAAAAACTGCAGTTGTTGTAAAGGAAGTACTCAAAGAAGTTAAGAAGCTTGATCCCCAAGTAGAAGCTGAGATGCTTGACTTAAAGAACTATGACGTACAGTTTAGTGATGGACGCAAGGTGAGTGAGTATGCAGGAGATACAAAAAAGGTGATAGATAAAATTTTAAATGCTGATTTTTATATTATTGGAACTCCCATCTTTCAAGCCTCTCTTGCGGGTGCATTAAAAAACTTATTTGATTTATTTCCTCCTGCCACTTTCGCTGGAAAGGTAATGGGCTTCATAGCGACAGGAGGAACGTATCAGCATTACCTTGTTATTGAGCACCAATTAAAGCCGATTGCAAGTTATTTCAGAGCATATGTAGAACCGCATCATGTGTATCTGCATCCAGATCATTTTAATAATCAAAATGAAATCGTGGATTCAGAAATAATAGAGCGTATAAATGAACTTGCCAAAGGTCTTTTATTTATGCATAAACAATTACACATACCGGAGATGTCTAGATAGATAAATTAATAGAATGCTCAAAATGCGGGGCTGCCAGCTCATAATCGGTATTAATTATAAATGTCATTTACAAAGCTAGATATCCACTAATGGAAAGTATCGTTTTATGTTTTTGTTTTTAGGAAAGGAGAGCCATTAATGAAGTCTTTAAAAACAGCGATTATTGGTGGTTCGCTTGAAGGCTTACTTATAGGTATCTCCTTACATCACAAAAATTAGGAGTGTGTAGGAAATGAATGCAAATCATAACATAAAGCCTGCGGAGCCAAACCGAGCTGAGATTCAAAAAATCTTTTTAGATTTTTCCTCGGCACTTGAGGCAAACAATCTATCGTCGATTAAAAACCATTTTACGCCCGATGCAGTAGCGAAGTTCAGCCATTTAGGAGAACTTAGGGGAGTAGATGCCATTATCAAAGGGCTGGCTTACAGTGGTCCTGAACTAGATGTTATACGCTATAAAGTAACGAATTCGTATGTAGCAGTAAGTGGCGGCCAAGCCTCACAAAGTGCATACATGACAGGTATTCTGGCCGATGACCTCCAAGACGGAGAACTTGACAGCTTTTCATTCGGTGGCCATTTTGCGAACACGTATATACGTACCAATGAGGGCTGGAAAATTTCATATCTTCGGTTCGAAATGGATTGGCAGCGCGGCAACAGCAACTATGTAACGGATTGGAAGCTGCCTGACGGCACAGGCGGCTGGCGTGGGAAAGTAGTAGCTCCGATGATCCTAAGCGAGCTGGACGCACCTTGGCAAGTTTTTCCCAAACCTGATGAGCGGGGTACGGATGAAGAACAGGTGGCCGAAGCGTACATTCGCTATGCCTGGGCATTAGACCAAGCTGACTTTAGCTTGCTGACAACTGCCTTTACTGAGGACGCAAAAGCAGATATGTCTCCATTTGGACCTATGGACGGACGACGGGAGATTGTGAGTTTGTTGAAAATGTTGCGTAACGGACAACCCTACATGCAGCACGCAGCGACAAATTTCCGTATGAACGTTACAGGAGATACTGCAACGATGGACATCTATCGTGTTGTACCATTCATTCCAACAAGAGAAACTTTAGATGTTCCTATCTTTGGTGCCCGTTATGAAAGTCGGCTGCGCCGTGATGCGGGAATGTGGAAGTTCAAATGGCTTCACTATATCCCAGGCTGGATTCACGGTGAGGAGAGTATTTAAATACTAAATATTTAACTCCCAAACCTTCCTAAGTTGCATCAAAAACTTTGTATTAACGCACTTGACCCTGCTGCCACGTAAAAAGTATTTTTAGCATTATATAGAAAGAAAATTTGTCATTAAATATATGCAGGCGGATGCATATTATGTAAAAGGAGATATTCATAAAACTATTATTTTATTTTTTAGCCCTTATAGCAGGTGCTTCTTTAAGTATTGAAGGAGCAATAGGAGGAACATTAAGAGAAAATATAGGGGAGGTAGAAACCACCTTCTATATGTTTAGTATAGGGTTTATGACGTTAATATTATTTACGTTATTCTTAGTTGACACTCCCACGGCTAAAGCTGCAAGCCCTTCACCTTGCGGTGAGACGGGTGGGATTCTGAAGTGCGAACGCGTTCCCAGTCCATTTCTGTTTAGAACTCCCCTTCAGTTAAGGGCGGTGTCATTAGCCCGTCCTGCTTCGTTTTGTATGCCTTCGGCATACATGTACCTTACAGGCGGTCCTGCTGTTACCACAGGACTAGGTTAAGCTGCTTGTTTGTTTTTCTTTTTTGAAAGGCCGCTGGTGGCTTTCGAAATATTAATGGCCGCATTCGCATCAGCGTGAAGTTTATACTGGCATTTGACACACGCAAACGTGTGTCTTTTTCGCTTCTTTTTGTCTACATGGCCACATTTACATGTTTGAAAAGCTAGACAATTGCTGTTTCGTCATTTCTACAAGACGCTTCGTGATTTCACCGCCGACAGAACCGTTTTCACGCGCTGTTGTATCCGCACCTAGCTGAACACCAAATTTAGAAGCAATTTCTTACTTTATCTGGTCAATAGCCTGCTGGGCACCTGAAGCCAATAGTCGGTTGCTGCGTGACATGATCAATCACTCCCTAATGGGTTTTTGATTTGCCTTGCCTTAACAGTATGGATCGTTTCTGCTCTTCTCACGCTGGTAACAAAATCAAAGAGGGCATTTTTTTAGGAAAAGGTTTTGTTAAACGTTACTGTTGATTTAAAGACGGTAAGACTTCATTTACGAATATAACATAAATGATATTATGTTGCATTTGGTAATAGTCCAAGGTATTTATGGATTCCTTGGAATTTCTTTTTAATTCAGGACTCTTCAGGCTTAAAATCCAAATTCTTCGATTCATCATAAGCCTCTTTAAACAAGGGTGGTGTAGTGGGGGAAGATTCCTTTGTTGAAGAAGAACGAATCCCGTTTTCAGCTAATAGGTCCAATATTTTTTGGATATCTTCTTTGGTTGCAGGAGCCTTACCCGGCTTTAGAACAGTCGATAAATGTCCGTTAGATTCTAATATAGCCAGTTCTACGTCTTCAATGCTTCCGATTTTTTGCTGGCGAAGTGCGACTTCCAGTTCATCAGTTGTTAATCGCGCTTTTTTTAATTCATCTAATTTCATCTTTCCATCTTTAATTAATACAGATGGTACTCCTATGAACAGTTCTCTTAATTTTGGGAACCATATTTGCATTTTCATTAATAAGACAATCCCTATAATAAACAACGTACCTCCGTAAATGGCTTCCCACTCCGTCTTTAACGCTAAAGGTCCAATAATGATCGTGCCGACTGCAATCCTCATTACAGATTCTGCAACAGTCATTTCTGAAAGTGACTTCTTTCCTGCAGTGCGAAGAAGAAAAATACCATAAAATAACAAAAGTAATATCTTTAAGGGATATGGCAATGACGGTATATTATTTAAAAAATCCGGCAACTTATTTCACTCCATTTATTTTCTTTTCTTGTTATTATCCATTAGTTCAATCTGAAGTATGTAACTTGATAAAATTAAACCAAAAGGGATAAAAACAAAAATGATGAATGTTCCTTTTCAGTTATAAGCAAATTCCTAAAGGGCTTTTTCTATCACAACAGTTTTTCTAATAATAAGAAAACATCCATTAAAATCGAAACCGATTCAACATAAGGGTATTATGCTGTGTTTGAAACGCCCCGGCTCGGAGGGCTTTTTTTGCTAGCGTATAGAGAAGAAACATTCTAAGAAACCACCGTATTCAATGGTTACCTACGGATTAGAAGGGTAATACTGTTAATATTGCTATTTTTACAACACACTTTACGTTTTAGGAAGGAGAGGGATGAATGGAGTCACTCTGGCTGGAATATGCCTGGACATTGTTAATTTTAATTGGATTAGAAGGATTGCTATCGGCTGATAACGCCCTTGTGCTGGCGGTTATCGCCAAGCATTTACCCGAAGATCAGAAAAAAAGAGCGATAAATTATGGAATCATAATGGCATTTGCTTTCCGATTTGCAGCGCTTTTTGCCATTTCGTTTATTGCAAATGTCTGGCAGATCCAGGCGATAGGAGCAGCGTATCTTCTTTACTTAGGCTTAAAGCATGTGATTAAGGCCCGTTTCGGGAAAGAAAATGAAAATATTCGTGAGGAGATCAAAGAGGACGCTGCTGGGAAAGGTTTCTGGCCTACAGTAGGAAAGATTGCCTTAGCGGACCTCGCTTTTGCGATTGATTCGATTCTGGCTGCGGTTGCTTTAGCTCTTGGCCTTCCAGATTCACCGCTTGAGGATTTTGGCGGCATGGATGGAGGACAATTTATAGTTGTTGTGATTGGAGGGATTGCCGGCCTGATCCTGATTAAGTATGCAGCAACCTGGTTTGTGAAACTTCTTGACCAGCGTCCGGCATTGGAAACAACGGCTTATGCCATTGTAGCCTGGGTCGGTGTCAAACTGGCTGTCATTACGCTTGCCCACGAGGATATTGGGGTCCTAGACCATCACTTTCCACACAGCACTGCCTGGACGCTGGTTTTTTATGGCGTATTAGTGGCCATTGCCTTGATCGGCTGGTTTGCACCAGCCAATAAGTCATTGGAGAAAGAGAAGTTATAAATAAAAGAGAGAACAAGACTCGATTGACTCGATTACCTTGTTCTCCGCTCCATAGAATTGGGCTGTTTGCTTTTCTTTTAGTGCTTTGTGAACCTGTCTTTACTACAAGACATTTAAAAGGGATCGCATAAATGCAGTGTGCAGCACACCACTGCTTCAGAAAAATCAACTTCCTTCATTCACAAATAATAGTTTAATCATTCAGCGTAATAGAAAAATTTAATTTTTCTGCTCCTATGTTTAGTTGTGTAAGCATATATAATAGCTTGTCGAAGAAACGAGTTTTCATCATGTTATGAAAGCATGTGTTATAGGAATATCTTTTAAACTAAACTGTTTTTTTGATTATTTTCTGGCTGGTTGATTTGGCTTGTGCCGAACTGTTTTTAATAAACAATACTAATACGAAGCCAATCAGGAGCATGGCGCTAAGGAATATAAGTCCTGCACCTGTAGAGCCGGTTGAGTCCTTAAGCATCCCTACTGCATAAGGTCCAAGAAAACCGCCCAGATTTCCAATGGAGTTAATGACGGCAATACCTACAACTGTTGTGGATGGAGTTAATAACATGGACGGAAGTGCGAAAAATGGCCCTTTAAAGCAATACATTCCAGCAAGAGACAGAGTAAGGAAGAACATTGAAAGAAATGGATTGCTTGTTAATCCAGCTCCAATTAGAGCAAGAGCTCCAATGACCAGTGGAATAGCCGAATGCATTTTTCTTTCGCCAGTTCGATCAGAGCGTACTGCCCAGTAGTTCATCGCAATTGTAGCCACAATAAAAGGAATCGTGGATATAAGACCGATTTGAGTATTGCTTAAAAAGCTGGAGAGTTCTTTTATAATTTGAGGCATCCAATAGCCAACACCAAGGCTTCCTGAAATATAAACAAAATAAATGATCGCCAAATGCCACACTTTTTTATCAGTAAGCGCTTTTTTATGATCTTTTTCTTGCACTTCTTTCTTTCCTTCATGCTCTTCTTTATCCTTACGAAGTTCTTCAATCAGCCAGGTTTTTTCTTCTTTAGAAAGCCATTTCGCTTCTTCAGGTTTATTTGTTAAATAAAAATATGTAACAATTCCTAGAATGACTGCTGGAGAGCCTTCTAAAATAAACATCCAGCGCCAGCCTGAAACACCAAGCCACTCAATGTTATCCATAATCCATGTCGATAATGGCCCGCCGATAATATAAGATACGGGAATAGCTGTCATAAACATAGCGATGGTACGGGCGAGTTCTTTTTTTCTAAACCAGAAGTTTAAATAAAGAATAATTCCAGGGAAAAAGCCGGCTTCAGCGACACCAAGCAGGAAGCGGATAATATAAAGGTGAGAAGCTTCTTGAGCAAAGGCCGTAGCGACAGAGACGATCCCCCAGGTAATCAAAATCCGTGCAATCCACACTCTTGAACCATAACGCTGCAGTAAGATGTTGCTTGGCACTTCAAATAAGAAATAACCAATAAAGAAAATACCAGAAATAAATCCAAATACTTCACTTGTGATGCCAAGATCCGCATTCATGTCCAAGGCCGCATATCCAATGTTCGCTCTGTCCAGATAAGATATGATGTACAGAATAAAAAGGAATGGGATGAGGCGCATAGTTACTTTTTTGATGGTTCGTTTTTCTACATCTTTTGAATAATCTTTCACTCTGATTCCCCCTAATGTTCATAATGAAAAGACCGTGGATTCCTGCTTAAAATAAGTACACAAAACAAAAACAATCTCATTTATCTATAACGGATTCTACCTATTATGTAAGGGTTTACAAAGAAAGGTAGAAATTTTTCAAAGTCCAATGGTCATACAGTTCAAAGAAGAATAACATTATGAACAACAAATTTGCATGACTAATTTATGGAACTTCGAAAATTTGTTATACAAATTTAATGGATTATATTGTTTTGTTTACCATTTTTATTTATTATAGAGTCTATAAAAAGCTTTGTAAATCAACTTTTAGAAAAATTAAAATATAAATGTATAACAAATTACTTGAAATTTGTTATACAAATTTGTTATAAATAAAGCAATACTTCTTGTTGCAATGAAGAGAGAGGAAGGAACGAAACATGTCAAAAAAGGAAAAGATCTCGCAAGTCATCTCTCGTGAATTATTGAACCAGATTGAATCCGGAACATTTCCCCCCGGATCAAAGCTGCCCACTGAGATGGAGTTGTCTGCCCAGTTTGGTGTTAGCAGAGTGCCTATACGCGAAGCATTGAGTATGCTCCGGGCTGCAGGTATGATCTCTTCACGGCAGGGCGGGGGGACTTATGTAGAAGAGGCAACCAATTCAACATTGCTGCAGCGCGTACGAATAGAAAGTGATGATGTCGAAAGTATTAAGCATCTCTTTGAAATGAGAAAAATCTTGGAGCCTGAAGGAGCCTACTTAGCAGCACTCAGACGTACACCAGAACAGCTTGAACGAATGAAAGAAATATTAAAAAGAATGGAAGATGAGTCGCTTCAAAAAGGTATGAGTGCAATCGATGCAGATATCGATTTTCATCGTTCTGTTATTTTGGCGACACACAATCCCATTATGATTCAAACGTTGGAAAACTTGTCTTCTTTATATAAAAGATCTTTAGACATTACTCTTCGGCCAAATGCAGAACTTAAACAAAGACGTGAGGCTGTTTATAAAGAGCATTATAATATTTTGCTGGCCATTGAAGCAGAAGAACCGGAACTGGCCAAGATTCAATGCGTGATTCATCTTAAAAATGCGGAAAAGAAATTAAGCTTATTATTGAGAGACTATACAGTATAGACAAAAGGGGAGACGGGAAATGAAAGCGGTTAAACCGAAACACATTGAAGAAATTCAAAACATCGTGAAAGAAGGAAGAGTCCTAATAGATGAAAGTGATCGCTTTAGTTATTCATTTGACGGCTCTTTCGGCACGTTTTTGCCGGATGCAGTCATTCAGACCAAAAGTGTGGAAGAACTGGCTGCTCTTGTGAAACTGGCAAACCGCGAGCAGATTCCGGTTTATCCCCGCGGCCAGTCAACTTCTTTAAGCGGCGGGCCTCTTCCGGTAAAAGGGGGACTTGTGTTTGATTTATCTGTTATGAACGATGTGCTTGAAATTTATGAAGAAGATTTGGTTGCCGTTGTTTCTCCGGGTGTACTGACATCCGCTATCCATCAAGCCGCAGAACAAAGAGGGCTTATGTATCCGCCGGATCCAAGCAGTTCTCATGTATCTACCATTGGCGGCAATCTGGCTGAAAATTCAGGCGGGCCCAGAGGATTAAAGTACGGAGTAACCAAAGATTATGTGATTGGGTTGGAAGTGATCACGCCGGAAGGGGAGATTATTAAAACAGGTGGAAAAACAGTAAAAAACGTAACCGGCTATGATTTAACAAAACTGATTGTCGGATCAGAGGGAACGCTGGGTATTATTACAAAAGCGATACTTCGGCTTATTCCAAAACCCATCGCTTCTGCCACGGTTATGGCGGTGTTCAACAGCCTTGTTGATGCAGGAAGTGCCATTTCAAAAATCTTATCGGCAGGGATTTTGCCTTCAAAAATGGAGCTGATGGATCAGTCTTCTATTACGGCGGTTGAAAATTACGAACCGTTAGGCCTGCCAACAGAGGCAGAAGCCATTATCTTAATTGAATTGGATGGGCATCCTCTGGCTTTGGAAGACGAAGTAAAAAAGATAAATGAACTATGCCATTCGGTTGGTGCTGAGGAAATTCGTATTCCACAAAACAAAGCTGAAGAAGCAGAAATCTGGAGAGCCCGTAAGCTGGTGTCGCCAGCTATCGTCCGTATAAAACCAACTAAAATTTCAGAAGATGCCACGGTGCCAAGAAGCAAAATTCCGCAAATGTGCCAAAGGCTTCAAGAAATTCGTGATAAGTACAACATACACCTTGTTGTATTTGGTCATGCAGGGGATGGAAATTTACACCCTAACATTATTTGCGACAAAAACGACAAGGAAGAAATGCGCCGTGTTGAGCAGGCGGTTGCTGAGATCTTTACAACAGCAGTGGAACTCGGCGGAACACTTTCGGGGGAACACGGTATTGGCTTAATGAAAGCCCCATTCATGGAAATGGAGCTGGGTGCAGCCGGTCTGGATATGATGAAGCGTATTAAAAAAGTGTGGGACCCAAACAACATCATGAACCCTGGAAAAATATTCCCTGAACCGGGGCAGAAATTGGAGTTGAGTTAAGATGAAGCAAACGCTCGAACAACTAAAAGAAGAATTACAGTATAAAAAAACAAATGCCTGCGTACAATGCGGCTATTGTCTGCCGGTTTGTCCGACTTATATGACAATGGGGAAAGAAACACATTCTCCGCGCGGCCGAATTAACCTGATCAAAATGGTCGGGGAAGGAAAAATAACAGATTTATCGGTTCTGGAAGAGCCAATGAATATGTGCCTTGGCTGCCGCGCCTGTGAAACAGCATGTCCAACCGGAGTTCAATATGGGTCTCTTTTAGAAGCAGCGCGGGCAGCGATTGTGAAACGCAAGACATTTTCTGTTCCTGTCCGGCTGCTGAGAAAGGCCATGTTTAAAAAAGTATTTCCAAGCAGGCAGGCTATGACATTAACGGGTAATGCCGTTTGGCTTTATGAAAAAAGCGGAGTACGAAAAGCAGCCCATAAATCTGGTATGACAAACAAGTTGCCCTATCATTTAGGGGCATTCGAAGCGGTCATGCCACAGGCCGTTTCACCGAAAGAGCGCAAAAAAACGTCTAACAGAATAAAAGCAAAAGGAGAAAAGAAATACACGGTCGCCTTTTTTACTGGATGTATTATGGATGCCATGTTTCAGCATATTAACCGGTTATCGATTGAGCTGCTGGCTGAAGCGGGCTGTGATGTTGTCGTTATACAAAAACAAACATGCTGCGGGGCGCTGCATGCACATTCTGGGGAAATGGAGGAAGCCAAGCGTCTGGCTAAGCAAAATATCGCAGCGTTTGAAGAAGAGAACGTTGATTTTGTTGTGAATAATGCAGGAGGATGTGGTGCTATGCTGTATGAATATGGTCATTTGCTTGCAAGTGATCAGGAATGGGCAGCTAGAGCTTCGGCATTCTCTGAAAAATCTAAAGATATCAGCGAGGTACTGATTTCGTGCGGCGGTTTGCCGAATCTGCGATTAAATCGGGAGGAGCGGGTAACGTATCAACGTTCCTGCCACATGACAAATGTGCAGAAAGTGACAAAACAGCCTGTAGAGCTTTTAAAAAGTATTTCAAGCATTCAATTGATAGAAATGGAGCGGGCAGACATGTGCTGCGGTTCAGCAGGAGTTTATAACATCGTTAACTATGATGCATCTATGGAAATTCTCGATGAAAAGATGAAAGACACAAAAGCGACCGGAGCATCGGTTGTAATTACGACCAATCCAGGATGCCTGCTGCAGATGAAGCTGGGTATTGAACGTGAAAATCTTTCTCAGTCTGTGAGAGCACTGCACTTAATCGAGTATCTTGCTGAAACAGCTGGAATTTCATGAATTGTATATTTAACCTGTTTGACACTCCTACGGCTTGCGGCTTTAGCCGTGGGAGTGTCAACAACGAGGTAATTATGAGCCTTTTTCTACTTATTCAATTATTGTTGGACAATAGACAGAAACCTTAAACTACCGGGGTTCAGCTTATCATGGCGAGGGCGCTTCTTTTTTGTTTTTATGGTTTCAATACAACTTTTATGCAGTCATCTGTTTTTGTATCAAACAATTCATAACCTTTTTTTGCTTGATCAAGCGGCAGAATGTGGGTAACCACATCACTCGGATCTACTTTGCCTTCCGCAATCAGCTTATACAAATGAGGCATGCGGTGGATAACGGGTGCCTGGCCTGTTCGTATATTAATATTCCGCTGGAAGAAATCCCCCATTGGAAAACCATTGTACGCTGCGCCGTATACGCCGGTTACTTGCACGGTGCCGCCTTTTCGAACAGCCTGGCTGGCAATAATAAGACCGCCCAGAGCACCGCCGTGAAGCTTCATGCCTGTTGCGAGAAACTCGATTGGCGTCATTTTCCCGCTCATTCCAACGCAATCAATAACCACATCTGCTCCGCCGCTTGTCATTTCTTTCAAGTGATTTCCAATATTTTGTTCATCTTCAAAGTTTACAATTTCCACTTTGTTTGTTCTCTTCGCATGTTCAAGGCGGTAACCGACATAATCAACCGCAATTACGCGTTTTGCTCCTTTTAGCCAGGCAAATTTTTGGGCAAGCAATCCCACCGGTCCACAGCCGAGAATAATTACGGTGTCGCCTTCTTTTACACCGGCATTGTCAACACTCCAGTGTGCGGTTGAAGCGGCGTCCGCAAGCAGGACAAGCTTCTCATCCTCGACTTCGCTGTCTTCAGGAATTTTAAACGGTGTAAAATTCCCATATGGAACGCGCATATATTCTGCCTGTCCGCCGGGATATCCTCCCGTCGTGCCGGTATATCCAAAATAAGCACCCATTTCGCCATTGTCGTTGGAATTATCGCATTGGCTTTCAAGCTCATGCTTACAGAACCAGCACTCTCCGCAGCTGATATTAAACGGAATAATCACACGGTCCCCTTTTTTCACCTTTGTGACAGCTGGACCGACTTCCTCTACGACTCCCATCGGTTCATGTCCGATAATATAATCCTCTTGAAGATTCGGGATCATGCCGTGAATCAAATGCAAATCAGAACCGCAGATTGCCGTTAATGTAGGCTTGACGATAATATCATCCGGTTTTTGAATAGTAGGCGCTTTTACTTCTTTTACAACCACTTCTTTTACGCCTTGAAATGTGACAGCTTTCATTTGTTAAACCTCCTCCACGATGGTCATATTTATTTTGGCGGGGTTGGAAATAACCCTTTTCGATTTGTATTGGTCGGGAAGAGCGGCAGCCGGGCGATATCTACGGCTGTTTCAGCAGATTTGATATCCATTTGAACCTGTTTGTCCACGTTATATGGATGGAGCCAGCCTTTATGCAGCATTAGCTCCGTTACTTCACCATGAAGATCAATGCCTTGCTCCAGATGTTTGATAAGGACAGAGCGGACTTCTGGGGTAGCGGCTTCTGTTATCGCAGCCGCGCAGTTTCTTACTCCATTTTTCACAGAAAGCAAAAACTCTAATGCAATACCGGAATCAGCAAGCTCAGGCATCCCTACTGAATTAATCGGATCTAAATAATCGTTCACACTTTCCACCTCCAAAAATTAAAATGCTCTGGCTCCCTTGTAAAGCTCTAATAATTCATTCATTTGGTGAATCGACTGCTGTGCATCTTTTTCCATCATTGCTTTTAAATCGCTGTCAAAGCACGCCCCCTGCATGAGTTTTGATTTCAGCATACAGACGGTTTTAAAGTTAATCATTTCATGGATCTCCATTGTTTCATGAAATGCAAGTCCTTTTTGGTCCATATTTATCACCCCCTTAGTTAGTCACAACATTCATTTTTCCTTTTATTTTCTTCATTTATTCAGAGGGTTCATTCAATTCGTGCATGTTTGAATAAGGAACAGATGAAAAGCCAAAATAAGAAGCGTGTATGAATAACTGAAGAGGTGATAAATGTGAGGAATCATTTAGGTCAGCACGAGTCTCTGGAACTGCATGAATTAGTCGTTTTTAAAAGCCTCTGTACGACAAAATCAGCGACGATGAGCAAACTTGCACAGGATCCGGAATTAAAAACCCTGCTTGAAGCAGACGCACAAGCGGGCCAGCAGCACCTTCAGCAGCTAAAAACATTTTTACCGGGAGGGGGCATTATACAATGAATGAATTATTTAAAAACGTTGCGGGAATGAGCGGAATGACGGATCAGGTCATTGCAACTGACTTTTTGATTTCTGTTAAATCCGGTGTGAAAAATACAGCATTTGCGCTTACGGAAGCCGCAACACCTGAATTGCGTTCAGCCCTGCGTGAACAGCTGATGGCTGCCATTTCAATCCATGAACAGATCAGCAAATATATGATGGAAAAGGGATATTACCACCCTTACAACCTGGAAGAACAGGCAAAAATTGATCTAGCTGTTGCACAAACAAGCCAGAACCTTGTTTAAATAGCGAACCATCCTCCTGCTTTGCCCGCTTCTTCTACCAAACAAAAGACAGGGCTTTTATCATCTTCGGCGAGAACACCCCCACTTCAAGCTTGCTAAGTGGGGGATGAATCGTTGCTCTTTCAGTCATTCTTTTTCCTTGAACGCTCTATTGCTAAAATGGTGTAATTAGGTACAGAACAAATGTTCAGTGGGTGAGGAAAATGATAAAAACCAAAATAGAAGAAACTCGTCACAGATTTTAAAGATACTCAAGTGCCTGGAGGTTTAATTATGGCAAAAAGTGCGCATTTTGGTGCTAACAATTACGATAATCAACTTGGTATGGATGCGATCTCATGATCATTTACTGCTGCGATAGATAATAGCCATTTCAACTGAAATAGTTGAATTTAATTTGAATTTAAAACAATAAAATTGCGAAAACAATCAATTAAAACTACATTTAGACAGAAAAACTTATTAAGAATCAGGCACCAGAAAAGATTTTAACCATACATAGATGATATCCCGTTCGAATTTGTTAAGGAGGATATCATGCAACCTATATTACCTTTTGAAAAATATTTCGGTAAGTTGGAACTGGTTTATGCCTTTTATGGAGCTATGCCTACAGGTGTTAGTGTTTCAGAAACCGGTCGTATTTTTATTTGCTTTCCGAAATGGGGAGACAACGTTAAATTTACGGTGGCGGAAATTGTTGAGGATAAATTGCAGCCATACCCTAGTTTAGAAACCAATATGGTTAACCTCGGGAATATTACAATGTCTTTCATCAGTGTCCAAAGTGTAGTTGCTGATGGCCGGGGAACGCTTTGGGTATTAGATACAGCGGCACCAAACTTTTCTGAACCTATTAAAGGGGGGGCAAAATTAGTCGCTGTTGATTTAAAAACCAATACAATAAGAAGAGTATATACTTTTACAGAAGATATTGTCCTGCCAACAACTTATCTGAATGATGTCCGATTTGATTTTCGTGTTGGAAAAGCCGGTTATGCATATATAACTGATTCTTCTTCCAAAGGGCCCGGAGCTATTATCGTCGTAGATTTGGATAATGGAGACGCGTTTAGACGGTTAAATGGAGCAAATTCAACTTCACCCGATCCCTATCTTTTACCGAAAGTAGAAGGCAAAATTTTGATGAATCGAAATAAAGATGGCTCAACTTCTCCATTTAGATTGGCGTCTGATGGTATAGCGATTTCTCCCGACGGAAAGATTTTATTTTTTTGTCCACTAACCAGTCGTCATCTGTTTTCGATCTCAACAGAAGCCCTAAGAGACGGAACTATACCGGACATGGATTTACTTTATCATGTGGAGTATTGGGGTGAAAAAGGGGCATCTGATGGCATGATCACCGATACAAAAGGAAACATTTATGCTGGAGACTATGAAAACAACAGTATTCGAAAGATATTGCCGAATGGCATAATGGAAACCATCGCACATGATCCAAGAATTTTATGGCCGGATACTTTTTCGATTGGTCCGGATCAATATTTATATTTTATTGTGAACCAATTACATCGGCAGGCAAGATTTCATTATGGAAAAGACCTACGACAAAAACCATATAGTTTACTTCGCATGAGAATCGATGAATTACCTGCTCCTACCTTTTCATAATAGAAATAGGGATTAATTTTTTTTACAGACTTTCCAAGCGGGAAAGCCCACTTCTTCAGAAGTGGGATGAGAGCGGGGTCGAACCGGGCATGTCTCTTGACACGTCAAAGGTTCGATTTTTTTATTTTTTCAATTTTAGCATTTGCGTATCGAACACACATTTGGCATTCTTGTTCTATAAAAGTAAATTGGAAAGGAGGATCAAACGTGGAAAATATTTCATTGAAGTTAGAGTTGATGAAACCAACGGAAACAAAGAAACTCGGGAAAAGGACAGGCCCCGACTGTCCGAAATACCGCCGTTTATTACGAATCACTGATTGAATGTCTAAGTTCTTCATTAATCGATAGACACGTTTATGGTTTAGGTACATTCCTTCTTCCTGAAGAGCAATTTTCATTCTGGGACAGCCGTAATAAGGGTGAGAAAGGTGGATGGCCATCATATGCTCTTTCAGTACTTGTTCCTTCTCTTTGGCAGCTTCTCTTAAGGGCCGTGTATGATTCCGTTTGTAATATCCCGAACGGGATACCTCGGCGATTTCAATTAAACTCCTAAGAGAATGCTTCTTTCTTAATTCATGGATGATTTCAAAACGGGTTACTATGGGGATCTGTCCTCCTTGTGTAGATTGGGATACTGCTTTTTTAAATAGGCCACCTGGGCTTTCAGATAGTCTCGTTCTTCCTCAATGGACTGAAAATGAGTTCTTTGACGGCCTTTAAGTGGATTGTTTTCCTTTGAATCTGTTTCCTTTCTACGCAGATCAAAGGCCTCTCCTTTTTTGCCCTTTTCCACCCACTGCCTTAATTGAGTAGAAGACCGAAGGCCAAGATCAGCCGCAATAGTCCGATAGCTTTCTTCTCCCTTTTCATAGCGCTGAACCGCTTTTTTCTTAAAGTCTTCTGTATAACGCTGAAAGGTTTGTCCTTTCTTAGCCATAAAAAATCCCCTCCAAGTAAAAGTGTATACACCCACATGTTAACACGCGGGCTTTTTACACTGTCTACTTAAAGGGGATAATATCAAGTTGCTGAGCTTTTTTATTTTTTTTAAATTTCTACTTTTTTTGTTTAAAAGGACAATTTTTAAGTCTGAAACCTAAAAAATATATTGTTGAATGGAAGAAAATCGTGTCGGAAAGCGGTTAGACACTAAGATTGGATACGGTTACAATGCGGTTATAGCAAACAACAAGAAACAAAAAAGAAAAGAGAATCCTAACATGCCAGGAATTAAAGAGGTAGCTAAACAGGCAAATATTTTAATCGCTACAGTATCCAGGGTGTTAAGCAAGCCGGAAACGGTAGCGAAGGAGACCATCAAAAAAACGGCACTAATGACAATTTCGTAACCAATTTTTGATATCGGTACAAAAGCGAAGGAATTGCTGATAGACTTCGTGACAAAGCAGGAGCTAGAAAAATACAGTATATTTTAGAGAACAAGCTTGTTCTTCGGAATTCATGCCATAAATGCAACCGTTAAAAACATACATTTTTAAAACGGTTATGTAAACGTTTACAGATAGACCTAAGGAACAATTGCGATCGGTCTTGCTAATAAAGAGTTTTTGGGCAGAGAAAGACAGTTATGCTATAAAAAAATTTGTAGTTGATGTAAACGTTTACGGAACACTCTTTGATAAAAATTCTTGATCATCTTAAGTTATTCCTTTAAGGAGGTGGTGGAGCCGCATTCGCAATCGATGTTGCACTTTTACAAACTATTTCAAAACGGGGGAAAAACAATGAAATTTGGATACCAAACAAATACGTGGGGCGGGGTTGTCGGTCATCCTGCCGGAGTCACTTCGATAAAAGATCTTTATTACTTAGCGAATGGGTCTACCGAAGAAGCATTAAAAGAGATTTCGGAAGCCGGTTTTAAAGGATTTGAAATTTTTGATGGAAACCTAATGCAATATAAGAACAATAAAGAAGAATTTAAAGCGCTGATGGAAAAATACGAGTTAACGCTGATCGGTGTTTATACAGGCGGCAACTTTATTTATTCGGATATTTTAGAAGAAGAACTTACAAAAATTGAAGAAGTAGCTGCACTTTCTGCTGAATTTAGTGCTCGTCATTTAGTTATCGGTGGAGGAGCTGTCCGTTCGGCGGGTATTCTAGAAAGCGATTACGAAAATTTGGGGACAGCACTTAATAAGGTACAAGAGATTGCTGAAAAGCAAGGGCTCATTCCAACCTATCACCCGCATCTTGGAACAAATGTTGAAGCACCGGAACAGCTGGATAAGCTGATGCAGCATACAACAATTGGCTTATGTCCTGACACGGCTCATATTGAAGCTGGCGGCGGTGATCCAGTTGAGGTGGTCCGCAAGTATGCAGACCGAATTAAATACATTCATTTTAAAGACTATCAAAATGGTGAATTTCTACCGCTCGGTGAAGGTCATCAGAAGTTTGATGAGATGCTCCGCCTTCTGAATGAAGCCGGTTACGACGATTGGATTACAGTTGAATTGGACAGCTATGAAGTGCCGAAGCAAGGAGCAGAAATAAGCCGGCGTTTCTTATCTTCATTTGAAAAGTAATAAAGGAAGAGAATTAATATAGCTTTGCTGTTTGGGATGTACCTGGAGAGGGAGTTTTAGCAGAGCAGCCCGAGCAGCCGGAAAAGAAGAAATTCAAAGCGCAGCAAAATAAAAATAATGACCATTTAGGAGGAAACTAAAATGAAAAAACTTAATGTAGGCATGATTGGCGGAGGATTTATGGGGAAAGCGCATGCACTTGCGTATGCAGGGATGCCAATGTTTTTCTGGCCGGCTCCAGTAATTCCACACCGTCACACAGTAGTAGATGTAACAGACGAATTGGCAAAAGATGCAGCGGCACGCCTTGGTTTTGACAACTATTCTTCTGACTGGAGAAAAGTAGTGGAAGACCCGGAAATCGATATTATCGATATCGTGACACCAAATGATTCCCACGCAGAAATTGCCATTGCAGCCGCTAAAGCGGGCAAGCATATTATTTCCGAAAAGCCGCTTGCGCGTGATGCAGCGGAAGCGAAAACCATGCTAGATGCCGTAAAAGAAGCAGGCGTAAAGCACATGGTTGCGTTCAACTACCGCAGAACACCAGCTGTTGCCTTGGCGAAAAAATACATTGAAGAAGGCAAGATTGGGAAAATCTTAAATTTCCGCGGCACGTACCTGCAGGACTGGTCGGCTGATCCGAATTCCCCGCTTTCATGGCGCTTCCAAAAAGACCGTGCCGGCTCTGGAGCTTTAGGAGATATTGGTACACACGTGATTGACTTTGCCCGCTACCTTGTCGGTGAGATCTCCGATGTAAACGCTGTTGCAAAAACATGGATCGGCGAACGCCCAATTCAAAGCGGGGGTGCTGATAAGCTTGGCACCGTGAAAGCAGATATCGATGTACCAAAAGCAGCGGTTGATGTAGATGATGAATTCATGACACTCGTGAAATTTGAAAACGGTGCTGTTGGAAGCATTGAGGCTACCCGTAACGCCTGGGGACGCAATAACTTCTTAACATTTGAAATTCACGGTGAAAAAGGCTCGCTCGTCTTTAACTATGAGCGCCGTGACGAACTTCAGGTGTGCTTCTCAGATGATCCAGGCGACAGCCGTGGTTTCAGAACCGTGTATACAGGCCCTGCTCATCCATACGGAGAAGGCTTATGGCCAATCCCGGCACTTGGAATCGGCTATGGGGAAACCAAAATTATTGAAACGTATGACTTTATGAAATCCATTGCGGAAGACACAAGCGTCTCACCAGACTTTGAGGACGGCTACCAAATCGCAGTGATTTCAGATGCAATCCTGGAATCAGCCGAAAAAGGCGAATGGGTGAACCTTACAAAGGTTGCAGCAGAAGTAAAATAAATCAAAAATTTTATAAAGGACGCTAACCAGCGTCCTCTCTATCTATTAAAGGTGAATACGGATTCCTCTAAAAGAAAAAACTTTTCATTTCGCAGGAAGGAGAAAGAACATGGAAAAAATAAAAGTCGGAGTTATCGGTACAGGTTTTATCGGCCCTACTCATATCGAGGCTGTTAGAAGACTTGGATTTGTAGAAGTCGTGGCATTAGCAGGGAGCAGCTTAGAGTCAGCTGAGGAAAAAGCATCCGAACTTGGCATTCCTAAAGCCTACGGTGATTACCGTGAAATGTTGCAGGACAATGACATTCAAGTTATACACAACTGTACCCCTAATCACCTTCACTTTGAGATTAACAAAGAGATCATACGCGCAGGCAAGCATGTGTTGTCTGAAAAGCCTTTAGCGATGTCCAGCGAGGAATCGGCAGAATTATTAGCGTTGGCCAAAGAACATAAAGTCGTACATGGCGTTAACTTTAATTACCGGCAATTCCCGATTGTAAAGCAGTTAGAGACCATGATACAAAATGGAGAATTAGGAAAAGTCAATTTGGTTCACGGAAGCTATTTGCAGGACTGGCTATTGTTTGAAACAGACTTTAATTGGCGTCTGGCTCCTGAAGTTGGAGGGAAATCCCGAGCTGTAGCCGATATTGGCTCCCACTGGTGTGATACCGTTCAATACGTAACAGGGAAAAAAATTGTGGAAGTCTTTGCTGATTTAGCAACAGTTATCCCGGTAAGGAAAAAATCCACTTCAAACGCAGCTACCTTTGGTGCACAAAACAACCAGGAAGAAACATACGAATATATTCCAATTAATACAGAAGATTATGCATCGGTTCTTATCCGGTTTGAAGATGGAACAAAAGGTGTATTCACGGTTTCCCAGGTAAGTGCAGGCCGAAAAAACAGATTAAGTTTTGAAATTAATGGCAGCCACCATTCAGCGTATTGGAACCAAGAGGAACCTGAGAAATTATGGATTGGACATCGAGACCAGCCAAATAAAGTTCTCTTAGCCGATCCTGCTTTATTTGCTGAGGAAGCGAGAGAAGCAATTCACCATCCAGGCGGCCATAATGAAGGATGGCCGGATGCTTTGAAAAATGGAATGTTAAATTTCTATACATTTATCAGAGAAAACAAAGATCCTCTAAGCGATCAACCCAATTTTGCTACATTTAAGGATGGACATTTATCTATGTGCATTACTGATGCGATTTTAGAAAGCCATCAACAACAAAAATGGGTGAAAGTAAACACAAAACAGGAAGTTCATAGTTAAATTGAAAGACGTTTATGAGTCTGTTGAACAAGAAATGGTTTAAATGACCATTCACAAACATGCAGTGGGGATAACAAGTCATATTTGTTTATGGAGCCACGTGCAAGTGCGCCTTTAAAGTATTGACGGCCGTTGCAGGAGAACTCTCTCCTGCTCATCAAATTTTCTATAAACATCATGAGGCACTATAACAAAATGTGAGGTTGAGGTGATAAAAATGAATGCGATTTCAAAAAAGGAACGTGGGCTTCCAGCTGCTGTCATTTGGGGTTATGTCGCAACATTAATCTTTATGGTTGGCGACGGTCTTGAGCATGGATGGCTCTCTCCATATCTTGTTGAACAGGGGCTGACTGTTCAACAATCAGCTACATTATTTACAGCGTATGGAGCGGTGCTGGCCATTGCCTCATACTTTTCTGGCGTACTGACAGAAGCTTTGGGGCCAAGAAGAGTCATGCTGGCGGGATTGCTTCTCTGGCTGGTTGGGCAAATTCTTTTTATTGAATTTGGCTTGAAAGACCATAATTATGCTTGGATGCTTCCAACCTATGCGCTGCGCGGATTTGGATATCCATTATTTTGTTACTCGTTTTTAGTATGGGTGACATATCGCAGTCCAGATCGTATTATGGCGACAGCTGTCGGTTTGTTTTGGGCCGCCTGGAGTGGTGGGCTATATGTTGTCGGAAGTTATTTCCCGGCGTACATGATTCCTAAAATAGGATACATCGGATTGATGTGGAGTGCTGTTGTCTGGGTAGTTCTTGGTGGAATAGTTGGACTTTTAGTTGTGAAAGATGAAGGAATTCGCTCTAAAGGCAATTCAAAAGAAAAAATGAAAAGTCTATTGAGCGGGTTGACCATTTGTGTGGAAAAGCCGAAAGTTGCGATCGGCGGGATCGTCCGTATCATCAATTCAACCGGTATCGGTGCTCTCCCAATCTTCTTTCCTCTATACCTGTCTTCTGAATATGGATTTAGTACAGGGCAATGGCTGCAGGTTTGGGGAACAATGTGGGTGGCGAATATTTTATTTAACCTTGTTATCCCGTACATCAGTGACAGATGGCTAGGCTGGCGTAATACGGTTATGTGGATTGGTAGTTTCGGTTGCGGTGTCATGACATTGGTTATGCTTTATACCCCTCAGGTCTTCGGTAACAGTTTCTGGGCAATGACGGTAGTTGGGATCTTTTTTGGAATCGTCCTTTGTGGCTTTGTACCACTTACAGCTCTTGTGACTTCATTAGCACCTAATCAAAAAGGTTCTGCTATGGCTGTGGTAAGCTTTGGTGCCGGAATGTCTTACTTTATCGCGCCAGCAATCGTTGGAGCCTTTATTGGAATTGTCGGCGTTCACGGCGTAATGTGGATTTTTGCTGGCTTGTATTTCCTTGGTGCTGTACTAATGAAATTTATGAAATCGTCGGATGAAGAAAAACAAAACGAAAAAAATTATCTTTCTGAGAAATATACAGGTTGAAGGCAGAAAGGTCCCATTACTTACAATTGGGTATAAGTTTTCTGATTTGCTGCATTTGCAAATACCCAATAAAACAGGCTTCATCCCTTGCTTTTCAAGGAATGAGGCCTGTTTTAATTAGACAGAAGGATTTGTAAGATAATATATTGAAATTAATAAAGTGTAGTGGGAAGGATGATTAAAGTCACCGAAGATTTCTGCCCGGTCTGTCACACGCACTTTGTGGGCAATCATTCGGGCAAGGTGCACAAGGCATGTCTAGTACTGGGTGTCTGGATAAACGCTAAAAATACTATTGGTGATGCCCTTCAGGCCATCCGAAATAAACAGAAGAACTTCTTTTGTACCACGTTCTTTCAGGTCAAGAAGCAGCTCTTTCCAATGAAGAACGATTCCTGCTTAGGAATACCGAGACAGATATGCGACTTTTGGAATTTTGGCAGTGGAACCAATCAGATCTTCTAAGTAATGCTCTTCGCAGAACACTTGCGGAGTTTATTGTAGCAAAAGCTTTAACTGCAAACAACAAAATGAGAATTGAGTGGAATGCATTTGACCTTGTAACACCGACAGGTATCAAGGTTGAAGTAAAGTCAGCCGCTTATGTGCAGTCATGGCAGCAAGTAAAAAATTCAGCCATCAGCTTTAGGATTGCTCCTGCAAAGGGATGGGAAGCCAGTACGAATAAATATGCGGTAGAAACAAGGAGAAACGCAGATGTGTATGTTTTCTGTTTGCTAAATGAACAGGATCGAAGCGCTATAAATCCACTGAATCTGAGCCAGTGGGAATTTTTTGTTCTTTCAACTAAGCAGATTAATCAAGAAAAAGAAAATCAAAAGACAGTTAGCTTAAACCGCCTTTTAAAAATGAAACCGGTTAGAACTGAATTTCTTGGACTGGCAAAAGCGGCGCGAGAGGTAATGATGTAATAAAGGGGCATCATTCTCCAGTAAAAAGGTATATCCTTCTCTTCTTGCTGTGGTTGATTAGGTCCATAATATTTTTACCAGTACTACTAAAAATAGAGTGTCTAGAATTTAAAAATTTTAGACGCTCTTTTTATTTTAAATAAGTGGTTCATTTCACGGTGAAGATAGAGTCTAAAAATTAGTCTAAATTAAATGTCTATAATATAACAGTGATATAGATACTGCGTGGGACAATATGGATATATTAGTTTGATAAGGGACTTATCTCCATAGAAGATGTTAGGGGCAATTTACTTAAAGAGTTGAAGCAGGTTTGAGCATTAATCACTGAAGAGAGGTGGAACTTAGAATGTTTAAAATAAAGCAATGTACTCTAAGGGACCAAAAAAAGAAAGCAGCTGTTTTATGTGAAGGCTGAAAACTCTCATTCTATATTTTCTTCAGGGCTAAGGACTGTCAGAATAGAAAAAGGATTGTCTCAGACTGGTGTTTGTAAAGCGTTGGGCTTATCGACTTCTGCTTTGTCAAGTTATGAACAAGGGCAGCGGCACCCTACTATTAATGGATTGAAAATATTAGCAGATTTCTATAATGTTACTACGGACTGGCTTATTGGACGAGATGAATATAAGCCTACTAAGAATGATTTGGTCATTCAAGATCCAAAACTAAACTATTGGTATAACGACCTTTCAAATGCAAGTGAAGAGGACTGGCGAAAGCTTCGGCAACTTTGGGAAGCTCTTAAAGAAAAATAAATCAATTCAATTAAAAGAAAGGGAAGGGCGTAAAGGATGAAGCTAGGCTATGCGAGAGTAAGTACAATTGGTCAGGATTTAGAAACTCAGATTGGACGGTTAGAAGCAGCTGGTGTATAAAAGGATCAATTATTTATTGAGAAAATGACCGGAACAAAAATAGCAGCGCGAGAACAAATCCAAGCACTTCTAAAACACGCCCGTTCCGGTGACCATATTTATGTAACTAAGATTGATCGTTTAGCCAGAAGCATTTTGGATTTAAATAAAGTTGTCAGTGAGTTAATGGAGAAAGGGATAAGTATAACGTTTATTGACCACAATATGACGTTTAAAGCTGATGCCAAAGATGATCCGTTTCAGATGTTGATCTTTAATACGCTTGGAAGCTTTGCACAATTCGAAAGAGACATGATTGTTTCGAGAACTGGAGAAGGGCGAAAAAGGGCCATGAAGAACGGAAAAAAGATGGGGCGAAAGGGACAACCGGAGCAGAACATTAAACAAGCTATAAAGTTATTCGAAGCAAGAGAGGAAAAAGGAATGACTATTTCTGATATCTCAAAATTGACCGGAGTTCCTCGTTCAACTATTTATGCAGAGTACAAGAAGTTAAAAGAACACTCTACAGTCAACTAAACTATAGTCTCTTGAGGCTACTTTCTTAACAAATACAGTAATTTTATTTATTAAAAGGAGAGAGCATGGTGCCAAAACGCTTTAAAGCTGTTTTACTGATTTTGTTACTAATTCTCTTTGTGATGCCTTGGTATAAATCTTTTGGTAGAAGTTTAAATGGCTTTACAATCCCACTTTGGGAACGAATTGATTTCTTGTTTGTTTTATATTTGGCTCCTGTGTTTGCTTTATGCGGCTTATACGCTGTTTTTCGTAAGAAGGAACTAGGGATTTTTTATTTTCTTGCTGGTGTTCCTATTACACTATTTTGGTTGTTTTGGCTTTACCATTTTGTAAATGGGATATCTTATATTCCATGGCAGTATTCTTACATTTGGGGAAAAACAGGTTTATTCTTATCTTTACTGATTTTGTTTACGTCATTTATTCCGACGCGTTCTAATTCCTAAAGAAGTAGAACAGGCCGCTAAATAAGGGCAGTCTCTGCCTGCCAAATCTTAATACTAAACTTGGAAAATTTTAAAAGAAAGGCACTGTTAAAGATCTTGTTAATTTTCTTGTTCAATTAACGGGCAGGTTAAATCAATAAAGAAGTATTCATCTTATACGAAACCAGCTAATAGTTTGTCAACATTTTTCAATAAAAACTTGAAATTGTTCATGCTATACTAAAAATAGCCATGCCAAATAACCTTCCTAATTCAAACAATTGGAAGGTTTTGTATGGTTTTGTTTTATTTCTTATTTAAGCTATATCTTGGAATGTGGAATAGCTTTTTAAAAGGGCATATATCCACTGTAAGAGCTTATTGGCACATGCGATTACAGCTACTTTATAAGGCTTTCCTTCTTCCCGTTTTTTATCATAGAACTCACGCAGTTTCTTATTTCTCGGGATGATTTCATTCGTTGTTTTCTTTTTACGACAATCACGGATGGCACATCGAACGGCCATATACAAGGCATGACGTAATCTACTTGAACCTCTTTTCGTAATCCGGTTTACAGTGCCTTTAAATCGACCAGACTCATAGATACTGGGATCGATTCCAGCGAATGCTACAAGCTTTTTAGGGTGATTAAACCGATCAATCTCACCAATTTCAGAAATAATCGTTGCCGCGATTTTTTCTCCGATACCAGGGATTGATTGGATAATCTTATATTCTTCCATTTCTTTTGCCAAAGCATCTATCTCATCTTCAAGCTTAGATAGATGCTTTTGGTACTCTATAAGCATTTTGATGTACATTTCGATGCTGAGGATATGGCTTTGATACAGGTTTTTCTGAAAGGGATTTCTAGTTGCTGCTTCTATCAGCTTCTTTGCCTGAGTATTTGCCCAATTCTTAGAACGGCTTTTACATAATTCATCGATTTTATTGGTTAACACTGCTTCATCAGTTGCCAAAACATCTTCCGATGTAGGATATTCCAATAGAGTTAGTAAAGAAACACCTGAATATAAATCCCCAAAAACGCCTCGATACTCAGGGAATACCTGGTCGAGCACTGCTTGAAATTGAAGTTTTGTTTGTACATAAATGCCTGTTATATTTGCGTGTTGTCTTGTAAGATTACGAAGATTTAAGAGTTGGATTCCTCGTTTTTTATGATGCTCCAAATCCTCTTTATAATACAGCTCACAAAGATGATAAGCATCAAGTACATCCGTCTTTACTTTGCGTAAAGAAGAGTTCTTTGCTCGATAAGAGATGAGTGGGTTAATGATAATTAATAAATAACCTTTTTCCTCGAAATACTGAACAACGGGTGTATGATAATGCCCAGTAGACTCTAAAACGACCGGAGGTCGAATTCCTGTTAAGTCTTCGATTTCTCTTAGGTATTGGTGTAAGCTCTCTAGTCCTTCAAGGGTATGTGCCACTTTAAAACTGCCTTTGTAAGGCTTCTTTTTTTCCAAGAACGCTTGAACTTGACTTTCACCTTTGGCTACATCCAGACCAACCACTGGATCCATTCTTTATCTCCTCCAATACGAATATTGCCGGTAACCCCTAATCCTTCTTGCAGTGTCATAGCTTCGCTTGTTATACGAGATCTTGGTCCCAACCAGCCAAAACATGTTTAAGCAAGTAGGGGGCGAACTGTTTACTTGACGGGATCTCAAGTCCCACGGGGGCTTACGTTCTACCCCGGCTACCGTTATCATAAAACCATATAAAAAATGGTCAACCAGAAATATTTTCTTTTCTGGCTGACCTTATAATACGAACGGGGGCTTTAATTGAAAAAGTGAACTATAAAACTCGCTCCTTAATGCAACAAAAATGTAATTATGTTGTGTTAGAAAAGCCCCGGCTGTCAAAAACAGCCGGGGCTTTTAATATACAGTCTGGACGAACTATTGATTAACGTACTCTCCGAAGTAAATACATGCTATTGTTAAGAAAAGGAAGAAGATTAGAGAATGGGGGATATCAAATGTTAACAGAAGGAAGTATAGTCCAAAAAACTTTGAATGCCTTAAAAACGCGCCTTGAACAAAACGATAACGTTATTGATGTCCAAAGCGAACAGGGCATGTATATAAAGCGACATGCACATTTAATCACCCGGCAAGCGACGAGGAAATAAATGATTTTGAAAACAAAACGGGCTTAATATTGCCGCCAGATTACAAAGCGTTTCTAAGAATAACAAATGGCTGCCGGTTATTTAATGATATTGAGCATGGTGGTGAGATTGAGCTTTATAGCTTGGAACAAATTCTCGAATTAAATGAGCATTACGACGAACTGGACGGTTGTTATGACATAGCATATATTTACCAGGATAACATTGTGATTAATTCTAAACTTTATTCAGAAAACCAAAAAAATTATCTTCTATGGAAAGACCACACAGAACAATTTACAGAAGCTGAGCCGTTACAGATGAACTTTGAGCTATGGCTGGACCGATTTGTTATGAGCCAAGGTGAAAAATTTTGGTGGTGGTTTATACATACTGCTGAAAATTACTATAGGCTTTCATAGGCTTCGTAATCAACAGTTTCAGTCAACTATTGATGAAGCAGAACCCATTGTTACATTCGTTTAATAAATACAAGAAACAGCCTTTCCTACCGATAAAATAAGAATGGCTGTTTTGTATGTATTCATGATTTAAAAATAGTTTTTTTGCTTTTCCCTATAAATTATTCAAAAGAATATAACCTTTATTCCAAGTACCTATTAGGAGATACTTGTCGTCTTTACTGAAACTAGCATAGCATGCATTAGGCAGGTCCTGAATATCAATAGCGTTTAGACTCTTGCTGTCTAAGATGACTACACACTCGCTAAAAGTAATTAATATAAATTTTCCATCGTTCGATAAAATTATATGTCGAAATTGTTGGGCAAATCCATGAACTTCTGGAAGAGAGAGTTTAACATCTTGTAGTACATTCTCAAATTTCGAGTCTAACATTACAACGTTATACCCATCAACTAGAATGTAACTATTCAATGCAGCATTAAAAAGTACTCCCTTCCAGACAAACCCCTTACTATTGTCAATCTTAATAAAAGAAAAATCTTTCTCCACAATTTTCACAATAGAAAATTCAGTGACCCCAGCCATTTCATTATTGGTACGGATTGTAAACAAATGAGCATTTTCCTCTTCCAGGTATTGAATATACGAAATGCTAGAATCCTCAAAATCTGAAATTGCCTCATATTGATCTAAATCTAGATCAAATACAAAGATTTGATCACTTGAACTAGTACTTGCCACAAATAATAATCCGGTTTTCTCCTTCAAGAAAGAAATCTGACCTTCTTTTAATTTTAAATTTTTTTTACTTCGAATGGTTTTTACAAGATTAAACTGTTCAGTTTCATAAATATAGGTACTTCCAGTAGTGTTTTGAATTAGTAATAACTTAGAACCATCGTTGTATTCTAAAGTACCAGGATGACTAGGCTTATTTAAAACAATAGGATCTTCCCAGTTTTTATTTAAGTAAATAAACGTTTTATTTGATACACGGGATATAAAGTTGAAATCATCCGACACGGCAAAAGAATAACTTGTGTTAAATGATTTCACCACCTCCATACTCAGCAATATCTTCACTCCTTAAAAGGTAATAACAGTACACTTTCGGCTGCGTTAGGTTAACAAGAAATCATTTAAATCATTGTACCACCATCAAAAATGGTCATTGCTTTCCTAACAATAAAATTTTATCATCCAAAACGCCTACTATTAATACATTGTTTCTATCAAAACTAACCAGCATGGACGTACTGTTGATTAATTTCTTTCGATATTTTTACTGCTCCACCAATTAGGAGAAGAGTTCCACCATTCTTCAGCTTCACTCAAAGCATTTCTTATTAGCCAGGAAATCTTGTCTGTATTGTCTTTGTTAAATTCAAACATCCCTTTTTCTTCTTTCCCAATACGAATTCTATAAGGTAAACCATCGCCATCAAATACATCTACATCGTAAACTTTTACCTTATTCAGAGGAATGTGTTTACCTGATCTATCTACATGACCTTCGGATGGACATTTAGAAATTTCAACATACAAGGCCTCGCCCCACATACTAAATTGAAACATTAGTAAATCAGCACGTTCTTCTAATTTTCTATAGAAATGAGGAAATGATCCTTTAAATCTCAATTCTCTCAAGACTGGAATAACAATTTCTTTCAGTGACTTTATCATTGCATCTCTTTCTAAAGACAAATTAATTCCTCCTCTTCTGTATAGTACAGTATCAGACAATTTAACTTCCTCAATCAATAGTATCGGTCAACTGTTGGGTAACTTTCTTGCGTGTCACGAGGTTTTTCTCCTTCAGTGTTTAAATTAATAGAAACCAAAAAAGAACTTCGGCTGAAGTTCTTTTTTGGTTAAGGTGTAATCGTCTCTGTTGTTGAATTGTTCTGTTTTGCAGCAGCTTCTGAATAGAATACGGCAAGGCATGTCTGAATATACGGTACCAGCCATAAAAATCCGATCCCGAGTGTAAGAAGGGAGAGGATTCCCCAGCCAATAAAGCTCAGGCAAAGCGTAAAATACTGATTCTTTAATCCGTCCATCATTTTACGGCTTTCTGTGATGGCTTCATTTACCGTATAAGAAGGATGATCCTTTAAAATAAAATAAGTCTGCGAGTACGAAAAGCTTTTAATGATCCCAGGTACGATAAGCAACAGCGACCAAAGAATAGTCAACAAAAACATCCAATAGCAGGCAATAATGGTTTTGAAAGAAGTACGGCCATCTCTGTAAATCCCAAATACATTTGATAGAGAGGGTGTCTCTTTGCGAGAAATGGATAAATAAAACCATAGAGAAGCAATAGTCAAAGGAGTGGTCAAAATAGAAAGGATGGTGCTAAATACATCAGAAGCAAGAGGGGTGCTGTCAGTATTAAACCAGGCTTCAAACCCGCCCGATAAATAAATTTCTACCACAGCTACTACCACAGCTGGCAGAAGGATAACCAATAAACCTAATATAAAAGTAAGCGAAATTGCTTTGCCCCAATATCCTTTAAGCACTTGCCGTGCTCTTTTTTTAATCTCGGTGTTGCTCAAAAAACTTTCCTCCTTTTTTTAATATATAAACAAAGAACAGAATACATCATAACAGCATTGTAAAGGGAAGACAATATATTGAAAATTTAATTAATATATAAAAAAATAACTGAAACATATAAAAAGAAAGTCTAAAAAAGGACGTGAGGAGCATTGAAAGAGTATTTCTTTGTTTTGGCATTGTCATTCGTGATGCTTGAGAGGATGTCGGCTTATCTTTGGCATTTTTACAAAATGAAAAAGAAAAATGGGAATACATATTATTAGTCAACAGTTTCGGTCTACTGTTGAGCAGTGAAATAAAATGCGACATAAATGCAATTATTTTTGTAATGTGTCTTCCTAAACCAACGTGGCAGGTTAGTGGAATAAGGGACTATGATAAACTAAAGAAAAACAGTGTAGTTAGAGGTGCCAGTATGAACAAAGTTTTCATCATTGATGGAGAGAATTTTTCTAATTTTAAGGGGTTTTGTAAGGAGTTTTCGAATGTAGTTCTCTCTGGAAAATATGAATGGAACGAAGGTCTAGATGCATTTAATGATATTTTGTGTGGTGGTTTTGGAGATATAGAATTTGGAGAAGAATACACAATTATTTGGAAAAATTCTGCTAAATCAAAAAGAGATTTAGGATACGGAGAAACCATTATTAAACTGAATGAAATATTGAAAAATTGCCATCCGACTAATAAAGAAAGCGTGATTCAAGAAATAAGAGATGCAAAGATGAACAAAGGTCCAACTATATTTGACTGGATAGAAGAAATCATCCTTGATAACGAAAATGTAACACTGATTATAGAGTAATTCTTATTCAGCTAACGGGGTGCTTTAGTGGAAAAAGTGAACCGTAAAACTCGCTCCTTAATGCAACATAAATGCAATTAAGTTACATTCAGATTGACCATTAAATCAAAATTTGGAGGTTAGACCATGCATGAAATTATTAGATACAAATAAAAAAGGCGTAGAGGAATCTGCGATAAGAGAAACAGAACAAAAGTTGAATATTCGTTTCCCGGACCAGTACGTTCAATTGTTTAAATTGGCCAATGGTTCTGAAGTTGGAGAATGGATTTTTTGTTTCTGATAACATCTTAGTCTCTACTTACATTATAACCCTATCTGAGGCTTATTTATAGACTGTTTTTTTACGCATGTCCTGCCTTATACTGTTATACGTAAGTCTAAAAGTATAAGGGGTGTGGCTATATGAATGACAAAAAAAATGTCTTAGATCCTGGCCCGTTTTTTCATGGTACTAAAGCAGAACTGAAAATTGGAGACCTGCTTGAACCTTTGTACTTATCCAATTATCAGGATAAAAAATCTAACCATATCTATTTTACTGGAACATTAAACGCTGCTAAATGGGGTGCTGAATTAGCAAAATCTAATTCAAAAGAGAGAATTTATATTGTAGAACCATTAGGTGATTTTGAAAATGATCCGAACTTAACTGACAAAAAATTTCCTGGAAACCCAACACGTTCTTATAGATCTAAATCTCCTTTGAAAATAATAGCTGAATTAAGTTCATGGGAAAGGCATTCCGATGAAGAAATAAATCATATGCTTACATCTTTAAAAAAGTTAAGTGAAGAAGGAAAAAATGTAATATACGATTGATCCTCACATTAAATGTTTTATTAATATTTTAGCATGAAAAAGACTAAGTCGTATTAAGGTATCTTTATACTTCCCAATGCAACATAAAGGGTTGATATGATCCCCTTTAAGTAGATAGTGTAAAAAGCCTGTGTGTTAACATGTGGGTGTATATACTTCTGCTTGGAGGGGATTTTTTGTGGCGAGCACTCTATTACAGTTCCGATAGAATATTTTTTTGCTTTAGATTGCTTGTATACTGGAAAATTAGGAGAGAACTATTACTTGATGAGAAATAAAGACATTAAAAAGAGGCGCGAAGAGGTCTCTCGGGACATTGGGGCAAAGCGCTTTCACTGAAACTTCGTTTCAAGCTTCATGTGTGGCGGAAAATAAGTATCCAGAACAAAGTGGAAGAAATGGCACACTTCCTGGGCATGCGCATTTCCCGGATCAATCTGTGAAACACCAGCACCCTGGCGTTTGACGGCTCTGGAAAAGTGGAACGGAACCCGAAAAAAGACCTTGCCACGTTTTCAACTGGCAAAGTCTATCATACGGATTTGTCTGCTTCTTATAATATTGGAGCTCGCTATTTTATCCGGGCTTTTCAAAAATCCACTTCGGAAACGAAATGGTTGTCACTTCAGGCAAAAGTTCCTGAGCTGGCAATAAGGACATCCCGGACCTTGTCTTCGTTCATTAGTCTCCATATTTAGTTAAGTGCGGAGCTTTTGATAAGCAAAACGTTAAGAATATCACTATGACTGCATTATATACAGCTGTTATGCGTACGAAAACGAAGAAAGCCCGCAATCTGGTCGGATTCTACAATGGCGTATTGAATAAATAAGATGCTTGACCATTTTGTACTCGAAGGTTGTGTACGTGTGCTTGCAGAAGAAGCGTGGTTAAACGCACAAAAAAGCCACGGAGGGAGTTCCGCAGCAAAAGGCTGATTATGTAATGAAGGTTGAAACTCGCAGGAGGTAGTTGGGGACTACCCTGATGCTAATTTACCCGCTTTGATGTGAAAACAAACCTATATACGCAAAAAAAAGCCGCGGTGACCGCCGCAGCAAACAAGATGAACTATGTAGAGTTCAGGAGAATGGGTGGCGGGTGTGTGCCACAGGAAAACATTTACCCGCTTTGGCACTAATGTAAACCAAAGAAATAAAAAAAGGCCGCGGTCGCGACTCCGCGGCGGGAAAAGATGAGTAATGATGCAACGACTGGTGAGGTATCCAAGATGTTGTGCATCGTTGCATGGTATTTTTTACCCGATCGAGAGAACAATAAACAGCAAGGAGGAATTTACAGCATGAGGATCTATCAGTTATACAGCGTCTTAAACAACGGAAATCATTACACTACGTATGTCGGCCCAGACCGCGAGAAAGCTTAAACCTGGCCATTTTACCAACGTCAAAAAAAGTTGTCACAAGGTGCAACAATCAAATAGGAGAAGCCGCATCAATAGCTGTTTAATTCATTGAGTGAACCGCTAATCCATCAGTGGATAGCATCAGTGCGATAAACAGGATAGCTTTTACCCGTATAGTAGATTGTACCGGTCTGTACCATTCCAAAACGTTGGGCCACGCGAACGCCATTGTCAGAAATAAAGATGCCGCCAATTTCCATTATGTTCATTCCCCTTTCTTGTAAACTCTTTAAATAGAGGGGGATGTCATTCAATAAGCATTTGGAGAATTGCGAACGATTTGTGTCTTCAGTATCGACCATTACAGTTGTCCAATACAAGTATATGTCTTTTGGTTCTTTGTAATCTACTATATAATCAGCAAGTTCTTTTTCATCCAATGTACCGTGCAGAACTTTTTCATAGACGTCCTTTTCTAAAGGTAAAAATGCATAGTGTCCTTTTAAAACACCGTTCGTTTCAAGGACTCGAATCACTTCCCCATTACGAGCCAAAACCTTCCTTATAATTTCTTCAGGGACATGCCACTGCTCTGGATAGAGACGATACTCCAGTTGGAGCACCTCCCGAATGTCTGAATTCAATCCTTTTCTAACTTTCATATATCCTCCAAATTTATAACAATATGACATGTTATCGCTAACATGGATTTTAAAGACTTGTATTTTCAGTGTTTACCTAATTCCATATTCAGGGTTCAGTTCACTTTACAGTTATTTTTCCTTTTTTTTCACTAGGCTCGAACCGCCCCCTCGCTTCACAACCCATACTTCTTCATTTTAAGATACAGTGTATTGCGACTAATCTTCAATATCCTCGCAGCTTTGCTTATATTCCATACAGCAGATGTTAGTGCTTGGGTGATGGCCTCTTTTTCCGTCTGTCTGAGTGAAGACGGTTTTTTTTCTACAATTGCTAATTGCTGAGTTTGTTGTTCATACACATCTTCAAAGTGTAAATCATCCGCCTTAATCTCGTTTCCTACGGCCAAAAAGGAGGCTTGGATAAGGACACTTTTAAGTTCTCTGATGTTTCCTGGCCAATGATAGGCGAGGATTTTTTGCTTTGCTTCCTCCGATAACGAGACTGGTGAATGGTCTAATGTATTAATGAAATGCTCGGTTAATTCAAGGATGTCGGTTCTGTCTTTCAGCGGCGGGAGGGTAATGAAAATCCCTTTAAGCCGGTAGTATAAGTCCTCTCGAAAGCGTCCTGCTTTAATTTCTTCACGTAAGTTTTTGTTTGTAGCCGCGATAACCCTTGTGTTGATCGGGATGACTTTCACACCGCCGACTCGTGTAACAATACTTTCTTGTAAGACACGGAGTAAAGCTGCTTGGGCCTTTAAGGACATATCGCCAATTTCGTCGAGAAAGATGGTTCCGCCGTTTGCTGCTTCAAATTTGCCCGGAGATCCTTTTTGATTCGCCCCTGTAAATGCCCCCTTTTCGTAGCCAAATAATTCACTTTCGATAAGATTTTCTGGGATCGCGCTACAATTCACAGCGACAAATGGTTTCCCGAATCGTGAGCCATGGCTATGTAATGATTGTGCAATAAGTTCCTTTCCTGTTCCACTTTTCCCGTAAATAATGACAGGGTAATCAAAAAAAGCCGCCTTTGTTATCATGTTTCGAACCTTTTCTATTTTGGGACAAGAGCCAATGATATCTGAGGTGCTGTATAGTTTTTTTGCCGTCTCGTCCTTCTTGTTTGCTTCGTTTAAAGAAACAACGGAGCTGTAAAATTTTTGTGATTGATCAGAGATGAGCTCAACCGAGTAACCTTTTCCGACATGAAACTCATCCCCGATGCAATCTTCCCCTAAAATAAAACGGGCTTTTTGATTAGCACGAATAATCGTATTTTCACGGTCAAGGGTAAGAAGCGGAACGGTTGATAAGTTTGATGTTAGCTCAAGTTCTTTTAATGCTAACACCTTTTCTTGCTTAGTCTGGTCAAGAAGCAGCCGGGTCTGTAAACTTTCGGCCATCATCATTGTTAAGGAAATCGTAAAAAGGTGATACATCTCTTTTTTTGCACTAATATTAACCGCACCTATTAACTCTCCAGTTGGAGAATAAATGGGACTTGCTGCACAGGTAAGAAAGTGATTTTTCACGTAGAAATGGTGCTCAGCGTGCGTAATGATTGGTTTCTTTTCGTAGATGGCGAGTCCCATCGCATTGGTGCCTTTTCTTTTTTCAGACCAATTGGAACCAACTGGCAAATAATCAATCGTCTCATTATTATCCAGATGGCCTACTTTGTGAATAATGGTTCCATTCCGATCAACAATCACTGTGACGAGTCCTTGGGAGTGAATGGCGGGATAAAGGTTTTCTAAAATTAATGTTGCGTGCCGAATCATCGACTGATTTTCAGTTAATACCTCTTGTAAGGCACTACCGGTTAAAATCGAGTCATCCATAGGGTCGGAAGGTGAAAGTCCAAAATTTTGACAACGTTTCCAAGAACGGTTGATTATATCAACCCGCTCGACAAGGTTCTCCTGTGGCATTTGCTTGTCCCCCTTTAAATAGTAACGTTTACTTTAAATTTATTATACTACTTGGATAAATATTTCCAAGTTCAAATGAACAACTGTCCTAAAATAGGACAGGGTTGTTGTTCAGAAAATAAGCAGGTTTAATAATCACTCATCATAAAAAGGGGCTTTAAACAAAAGCTTGGATCTTGGCGCAATTCTTGCAAGATATAAAGTGAACTGCCTGACATTTATCTTAAGGGGGAATTGCAAAATGAGTGGAAACAAAGCAGTCGCGTATGTGAAGCCAGGCAAGGTGGAAATACAGGACATAGGTTATCCCGATTTAGTGTTAAGAGACGGCCCAGGTGTTAATCCACTGAATGTTGGTCGTAAATGTAACCATGGTGTGATTTTAAAGGTTGTCACAACGAACATTTGTGGAAGCGATCAACATATGGTGCGCGGAAGAACGACTGCTCCAACTGGACTTGTTCTTGGACATGAAATTACAGGTGAAGTCATTGAAGTTGGAAGCGATGTTGAGTTCATTAAAAAAGGCGATCTCGTATCTGTTCCATTTAATATTGCTTGTGGGCGCTGTCGTAGTTGTAAAGAGCGTGACACTCATATTTGTGAAAATGTAAATCCTGATCGTCCAGGTTCAGCGTATGGCTATGTTGATATGGGCGGATGGGTCGGAGGTCAGTCTGAATATGTTATGGTTCCGTATGCTGATTTCCAGTTATTAAAATTCCCAGATAAAGATCAGGCAATGGAAAAAATAAAAGATTTAACAATGCTCTCAGATATTTTTCCAACAGGTTATCACGGTGCAGTCAGTGCAGGGGTCAAACCAGGTTCGACGGTTTATATTGCTGGAGCAGGTCCAGTTGGGTTAGCAGCAGCGCACTCAGCTCAATTACTCGGTGCGGCTGTTGTCATTGTCGGTGACCTGAACGGGGATCGGCTTCAACAAGCAAAAAGCTTTGGATGTGAAACCGTAAACCTTCATGAACATCCGGATCTTGGTGAGCAAATCGAACAAATTTTAGGGGTTCCTGAAGTCGACTGCGCCGTTGACTGCGTGGGATTTGAAGCGTCAGGACATGGAGCAAATGCAGGGGAAGCGCCGGCAACCGTACTTAATTCAATTATGACCGTAACACGTGCTGGCGGGAAACTTGGTATTCCAGGGCTTTATGTAACAGGGGATCCTGGTGGAATTGATGAAGATGCACGAATCGGGACATTAAAGGTGCGTCTTGGCCTTGGTTGGGCAAAAGCACATACCTTTGTAACTGGGCAAACACCTGTGATGAAATACCACCGTGACTTAATGGCAGCGATTTTAAGTGGAAGAGCACAAATTGCGAAAGCCGTAAATGCAACCGTTATTGCTTTAGAAGATGCGCCAAGAGGGTACCAAGAGTTTGATCAAGGTGCAGCGAGAAAGTATGTCATTGACCCTCACGGACTTGTAAAATAAAGGAGGTCTGTCATGGAACCCCCAGTTCTGTTCAAACGATGTGTGGCTGAAGGTATCGGAACTGCTTTACTCGTACTCATTGGTGCTGGAACTGCGGCGTTTAATGGGGTCATTACAACAAGTAATAATGCGGCGACGACACTTGCGGATATCGGCGTAATAAGTGTTGCCTTTGCGATTGTCGTCATGGCGATGATTTTTACAATCGGAAAAATCTCCGGCTGCCATATTAATCCTGCCGTTACAATTGGTTTAGCAGCCACCGGTCACTTTGCCTGGAAAGAAGTTCCCGCATACCTCATTGCTCAGTGCGTTGGCGGTATCATCGGTGCAATGGCGATTGTTGCTGTTCTTGGAATGGACGGTCTTCACCTTGGAGGGTTAGGTGCAACATCACTTGGTCCAAGTACAGGCTATGTACAGGGGATGGTTGTGGAAGCGATCGCAGCATTTGTACTTATGTTTGTGATTATGGGGATTGCTGTTGATTCGGACGCCCCGGGAAATTGGGCAGGGCTTGTAATTGGATTGACGGTAGGGGGACTGATCATGTTAACAGCTGGGGCAACTGGCGCTTCGTTTAACCCCGCTCGGACATTTGGCCCCTATGTGATAAATAGCTTAGCAGGTGGCAATATCAGCTGGGCACAGTTTCCCGTTTATGTGATTGGACCGATTATCGGTGCGATAGGGGGAGCCGTTGCTTATAAAGGGTTAACAACAAAGCAGCAGGTGGCCGGGTCTGCCCCCCGCTCTGTTAAAGTGTGAAGCGTTAAAGTGTTTGAGAAGTACGGGACGGTTCGATACCTCCATTGGACAAGCTGGCCAGTGTGGACATGGAACAGCTATCCCCTATTAGCTCCTTATGCAGCAGGGCTGCGAGATTCAGGCGATCCATGCGGACATCACCTCCCGCTCTGTCCAGGGTGCATTTGACAATCAAGATGATCCTGAATTTGAAATTATCTATGGCTACAGCAAGGACCACCGGCCCGACCTGAAGCAGATCAAGATTGGCCTTGGCGTCCAGCAGATGAAGTAGTTTTTCGCCGAAAAGGGCAGCGATTCTCCCTTTATTCTCGACAGCAGCCTCGTCACAAAGAGCAACCCGGCTGCCATGGACAAGGAGGCCCTTCAGTTTCTCTCGCGCCTGCCGGATACCTTCGACCTGAATGAATCCGCCAAGGG
This sequence comes from Domibacillus sp. DTU_2020_1001157_1_SI_ALB_TIR_016, assembly GCF_032341995.1. Classification (NCBI taxonomy): domain Bacteria; kingdom Bacillati; phylum Bacillota; class Bacilli; order Caryophanales; family Bacillaceae; genus Domibacillus; species Domibacillus sp. DTU_2020_1001157_1_SI_ALB_TIR_016. The sequence goes on along the minus strand of NZ_CP135439.1, from coordinate 2,075,479 downwards.
CGAAGCATTTGAAAAGAACGAATGGACAGACGTAAAAACGGCAGCCGGCAAAACGTACCGGCTGTATGAAACGGACGGAAAAGTGGAGGGGAAAAACAGAACCTTCTACCCTGTGGTGGTGGTCTACTCCGAAGAGCTGGCGGTGAAAAAACAGAAAGCCCTGGAGAAGAAATGGGCGAAAACGCACGCTTCCCTCCAGAAAGAGCTGGACAAAAAAGCAAAGATCGCCTAGAGCTGTGAAGCAGACGCCAAGACTGCCCTGCATGACATCATCCGGTCCGTATATGCGAAAGGATTCTTTGTAAAGGGAGACGTTCTTCCTGTCACCACCCAGCATCACAGCGGGCGCGGGCGCCCGAAAAAGGGTAACATTCCTGCAGAAGAAACCACCTACTTCCTGTCGTTCAGGAAGCTGGGCGTGCATCCTGCCTTCGCTGGGCGGGAGCAGCAGATGGGCTCCTGCTTCGTGCTGATTTCCAGCCCCAGCCTTGACATGACAGCGGAAGAGCGGCTCCTGCTCTATAAAAAGCAGATCCGCGTCGAAACATGGTTCCGGCTGCTTAAGGACCCGCTTCTGTTCCACAATGTGTACCTGAAGAACAGCCGCCGCGTCCAGTCGCTTGGCTATATCTTCTACATCGTGCTTCCGCACCTGTCCTATCTGGAATACCGTGTCCGGCGCTCGCTGGAGGGGCAGCTACGCACTGGATCGGGCAGGGCAACAAGAAAACCAGGACGCCCTCTGTGAAAACAATCATCAAGGAAGCCGAAGGCCTGCTGATTATGGCCATGGGCGAAGAACGCCATATCGTTGAGCCGCCCCTTCCCCAAATGTATCACCTGATCGAATGGGCCGGCTTTGACACTGGTATTCTTATCAGCCCCACTCTTGAAATGGAACGCTATATCAAGGGATAATCTGTAAATTAAAAAGTGTTGTCCAGCCTTCAGCCTTTCCAGCGTGTAAAATCCAAGTAAACCAATTAATATAATTTCATTAAATTGCCTTAAACATTTAAAACCTGTGCCGCCAAAGTAATTCCACAGCCTGTTGGCGGCGCGAAAAACAGGAAAAAGCAAAAAATATGAAATAGCTTATTTTGACATGCGGAATGTCAGTTACAAGAGGGCATCTCTTTTTTGTCGTTTATTTATGGAAGATTATTCATAATCAACACGTGTAACCCAATACAAAGATTTCAAACTTGCAGCGCCGTTTAAAATCAAAAATTAAAAGGTAGTTAATGCAGTAGAGATACTATTTTTTTGTATTAAAAAGACCTCAGCTAAAAAAACGGGGGTCCTTTGCTTTGCAGTATTGTTCAAATGCTGACTAATTAGACATTCTGCAGTATAGTAAATGAGTTAAAAGAACTATTCTCTTTTGATTTTAAAGAATTGGATCGTAGATTGGATAAGATCTTTAAAGCAAAAGATAAATACGGGATGCTTTCAATTGATGAAAAAAGAAAAGATATTATTTACCATGTATGGAGAATGTAACCCTGCTCTAAGCAGGGTTTTTATTTTACTCATTTAAAGGTTTTTCGGTTACGTTTCTTCTTATTATATACCCAAATGAATGGGCGGCATGATGTAAGTTAAAACGTTGAATTATTAACGTTTTAAAGTATTATTCACCATTTCATTTTGAAAAGCAGTTACGGTTGCTTTTCAAAATGAGAACTGTTCAAATAAATTAATTTTTTCTAAATTATAGACTACTTCCTAAAAATAGGAGGTAGTCTTTTTTCTTGAATTTGCATATCAGGATTTAATAGAGACTGGAAGTTTAGAAACAAAATTAAGATTAATATTCAAAATTACAAAGTATTGCTTGGTGTATTTGCTGGTTACTGTATTAATCATGGAGTTAGAAATATTAAAGAAATAATTAGTAGTGTGCTGCAAAAGTTTACATGATCTTTACAGATTCAATATATTTATACAATATAACCTTCTTATACTGGAATTTGTGCTGTTAATAAGTATTCAACTTCTTAAATGTCCGCTAAGAGATTGAATAAACTATTAAAGGTGAAAATAAAGTATTTGAAAAAGAAATCATTTAGAAATTCGCAGTAGAAACGGAGAGATGTAAAAGGTATGAAGTTTATGAAAAGAAAATTAATGAACTTAGTAACAACACTTGCAGTGTTAACGATGGGATGTTCCGCGCTTCCTGTTCAGGCCGCCAGCCAATCTTCTGATATCGAGGGGAGCGTTGCGAAAGATAAGCTTTCAAAACCTTCAAAACCACAAGGAACTACTGAAGAAGTAAATATAGATGTTCCTAAAGCTGAGCAACCTTTACCCGCAGTGGATAATGGCGGAAATGCAAATGATTCTGTCTTAAAGAATATAGCTGCGACCAATCCTTTTATTAATATTTTAGATGGTTTTGATCAAATCTGGTCAATGAATCAACCGGATTGGAGAGACGGAACAGCGTTAACTAAACCAGGTGCAAATGGTAAGATTGCAAAATATGGCGACGGACCTACCGTTTATTTTGATGGATATAAAAATGATGAAACAAAAGTAGTAGCTGATAAGAAAACATATGCAAACGAAGAAATCAGAGATGCTGAGACTTGGGAAGCTAATATAAAATATGTAGAAGATGTTACGAAAAACAGAACAGATGAAGAGGCATTAGCAGCCTATTACGATGATCAAAGAGATAAGATATATAGTATGATGGAAGCTTATGGGCCTTTAGCTAATACATACGTAGATATAATTAAACCGACAACAAGTATTGTAAGATCACCAGAGGACATGAATAAGGTATTGGAAGAAGCAACCGCTGAAGACGAAAGCCAGGGAATGGGGCAATGGAAGGAATCTGAACTTTCAGATGCGATGGATTTAGTTCATTTAATTAGATTTAGAAGTCCTTCTTCGTCAAACCCTGCTAAGTACTTTTTCTCTTCACCAAGACCATACAGAATGAATTCAAATGGAGAAGTGAAAGAAGTTGTTGATCAGAACGGTTTACCTGTTTGGGAAACAATCGGCAGTGGTGAAAGTGTAGTAGAAAAATTGCCTTCAGGCGGTACAAAAGAAACAGGAGAAAGACATTTCCAACAATATGAAACGAATGTGGAAGTAATTCCTGCATTAGAATATGTAAGAAGAAAAGCGGAAGACGGAAGAGGAAAAGATGGAGCTTTTCCGAGTGGGCATACAAGTGCATCGTATTTGTCAACATTCGGGTTTGCATATGCAACACCGGAAAGATATGCTGAATTTTTAACAAGAGCAGCTCAAATGGGAGAAAATAGAATAGTGGCCGGAATGCACTCTCCACTTGATGTGATAGGAGCAAGAATACAATCTACAGCAATGACTGCATTTGCATATAATCTTGCAGAAAACAAAGAGGTATTGGATAAGGCGTATGAAAATGCTGGAGAGGTATTCGGTGAATTAGCCCAATCAAAAGGAATGAGCTTGTACGAATATGCACATACCGTAACAGAGGATTATAAGTTTAAAAGTGCGTACGATGAAGAAAAGTGGGAAGACCATGAAGCAAATAAAGCTTTCTATCGGGAAAAACTTACTTACGGATTACCTCAAACAGGAACAAAAGGTTTAGACCCTGTAGTACCTAAAGGGGCAGAAGTTTTATTGGAAACTCGTCAACCTTATTTAACAGATCAACAACGCAGAGAAGTATTATATACCACAGAAATTGAATCAGGCTACCCTGTAATAGACGAGTCAAATGGTTGGGGCAGAATTGATTTAGTAACAGCAGCTGATGGATATGGTGCGTTTTTAAACAATGTAACAGTTGATATGGATGCTTCAAAAGGAAGATTTAATGCCCATGATTGGTGGAGAAATGATATTACTGGCAATGGTATGCTTACCAAGAAAGGGACAGGAATGCTTACATTGACAGGAGATAACAGTTATACAGGAGGCACATTGCTAAAAGAAGGAACGCTAGAAGCTACTTCTACGGCTGCTTTTGGTAAAGGCGATCTTTATTTAGAAAATGGAACAGTTTCAGTTGATGCAGATGGACCTTTAAATCTAAATGGCAATTTTACAATAGAAGCTGGAAACTTAGATATTGCAATGGATGATGATAGCAGTCAAGTAAATGTTGATGGACTGTTATACCTTGATGGTGGGGACCTGAATTTAGATCTTTCTAATTATGAAATAGGGAAGGCTAAAGACATTACTTTGGTGACTGCCGACAAGGTGAAAGGCAAATTCGATAATGTAACTGCTAGTGGTTACAAGGTAACTGTCAAATATAAAGGTAATAGTGTTATTGCAAGTATCAAAGCAAAAAAATAGCAATTGGTCATTCAAAATATCTAAGCTGCCGACTATTGTCGGCAGTTTTTTTCGTGTGCCGGCATGGTTTATAACTAGGTGATGAAAGTCCATTACAGAACTGGCAGGAGAAACTGGATGCCACTAAAAAAGACAATTAGTCTATTGCTGAATAGTACAATTGTACTGTACTATAAAAATGATGGAAAACTTTATATGGAAGAGAGTATATTTTGAAGAAAATCAACATCACTGTTACAATCATTTTACTGTTTTTGTCAATGACATCTATAACCGCAGTCGTTCAGGCCGATACCATTTTGCCACTGAATTCAACCGTTTCAGGCTCTATATCAGAGCAGGAGCCAATGGATGCATACACTGTATCTGTTGATGAAGCAGGCGTTTTATCAATTGATGTTAATGTGTACTTTTCGGCTGCTTTAATCGAGTTAAGAGATTCGAATAATGCGTTAGTAGGTAATTTTGAAGGTGTTTTTAACGGTCGCCCGGAAAATCCGACTTCATTTCACAAAGATGTTAATATAGAACCTGGCGTGTATACTGTTTTTGTGAAAGATTTTAATAAAACCAGTTTTGGGAATTATGATTTGAAGGTAGTACTTGATCCCGCGCACAACACGGAAATTGAACCGAATCAAACATTCCTTGAAGCAATGCCAATTCAAGTGAATGACAAAAGGTTCCGAGGTTTTATCAGCGCGAATGATCATGAAGACTATTATAAAGTAGAATTGAGTGAACCGGGTCGTTTAGTAGTAGACGTTGATTCTAAAATGGTAAATGGAAGTGTTGATTTATACGATTCGAAAGGAACGATGATTTTTTGGGATTCTTTAGGATTTTATCGGGGTCTGCCGTTACAATGGAAAAAACATGCGGATCTTGAACCAGGCACGTACTATATAAGTATTCGAGGAAACGATTTCTATCAAGGGATTTATGAAATGCTCGTCTCGTTTACTGCGGCAAATAATGAAGAGATCGAACCGAATAACAGTAAGAATACAGCGATGCCCATTCCTTTAAATGACCCGAAAACCTATACAGGCTTTTTGAGTTATACTGATAACTTCGATTACTATAAAATTGACATGAAATACGATGGGTATTTAACGATAAATTTTTCATCGGAATTCAGTAGCTACCAATTAACAAATGAAACAGGTATCGTATATGATTCTCATGTTAGCAGTGGAAGTGTTGGCGATCCGGAAACTTCCTCAAGGAAAACGGCACTTCCAAAAGGCACTTATTATTTTATACCCGCTGCTCAAGTGCTTTGGCAGGGCGGAGTGTATACGATGTCATTCAAACCTGAAACAAACTTTAAAGATGTCACGGCCCGCTATTCGTCTGCAGTCATTTTCTTGTTAGATAAAGAAGTGACAAATGGGCTTTCAAAAGATAAATTTGGGATAAATGACAACATTAAGCGAGTAGATGCAGCTATTTGGCTCGCCAAAATATTAGATCTGGATATTACAAACTCAATGAATACGCCTTATTCCGATTTGCCAAAAAGGGCATGGGGAGCTGTGAATGCTTTAAAAGAGGCAAACATAGTCAATGGAAAATCATCGTCCTATTTCGGGGGCAATGATTCAATGACCCGCGGTGAAATGGCATTGCTGCTCCAACGGGCATATAAATTAAACGGCGATGACGCCGAACTTTCATTTACAGATGTATCTCCGCGTTATGAAGAAGCGGTCAAAGCTTTAGTGAAAAACAACGTGACGCAAGGCAAATCATCCACCCAGTTTGGAACGAGCATACCTATTACTCGAGGAGAAATGGCGTTGTTCTTACACCGGGCTGAAACAACTAAATAACAACTGGATCGGTGCAGATAAATGTCATCTTGCACCGGTTTTTTTTTGCTTGCTCCATAAATGGGCACAAATGAGCTTGGCTTCAATGCAAGAAAAGGCGCAGAGGACAAACGAGTTGTACACAGGCGTGTTCACATCGCTTGAATCAGCAGAAGAAGCGCGGGCACTTATTGCTGTTGAATATGGATACAATCCAAGAATTAAATCGTATAGTGTATAACAAAAAAAGCCCCGATTTCAGTCGGGGTTACTCTTTTGGTTCAGTAATTTCGGTCCATTCATCCAAGTTAATTGCTTCCTTTTGCCTCTGGGGATTAAAATCACGGTATTGTACAAGTAATAAATCTGGCCCATACTTCAACAAATAACAGCCCAGCATATTTTCATTCTCGTATATCTTCATGAAATTCCCCCTTTAAATAAATGTATCATAACCAGAGGATTTTTTTCTTTTTAAACTCTCTCACCCAGTCGCACCAATTCCCTCTTGTTCACACTTCTTCTTAAATATTTTCGTCTATTTCGGCATAACACAAGCATTCCCGCCCATATCATTATTTAACACTAATTAACATAAGAGAAGAGGTGGTGGGAATGGACGAAGAAAAAAAGCTGACCGTAAAAAACATTCCTTTGTACATCGGAAAAAATAACACTCCCGCAAAGGAACATCCTGTAGACCCTGTTCGGTCCTTATCAGCGAAGCTCAATCCGGAATATGATAAGGATTTAATGGATGCGTTGGCAAAGGTCCCGAAACGAGAAAGATCTAAACTATACCGCGATGCGGTACGTCTTTACCTAAAACAAAATCCTCAATAAAACCCAAGATCTTTTCCAGCAAACAGTAACCTGCGCCGACAATCAGTTCACCACCATCAAAAGCGAAAAGGAGTGCTGCATAGTGATGAAGGATGTTGAAATTATCAAAATGTGCCGCCAATTTGTCGCCGGTCTTGTTTGGCAATACGGAGCACGTGCCTTTCCGCAGAACTGTTTAGCCAAGCTCGAAAGTATTACACGAAAGAAACTGGCTGAATTTACGGAGGATGAAAAGGAGAAGTTTAACTGGCCACTGTTCTTTAATATAGGAATGTTGGAGATCGAAATGGAGTAGAAAAAGCCCCGGTTTGGCCGGGTTTATAAGCACTTTTTAATATTTTTCGTATGAACCTTCGTCAATAATCCTCTCTCCTGTTCGTGGCCATGCACCACAATACAAATCTGTGTTTCTTCCTGGCATCGAGGAAAGACCATAACGATCTTCTCTTTTTTCTTCCACATATAATCCGCGACTTTATAAAAAAGGTAGCAAGAAGCTCCTTTATTCGTAAAGTCGCGATAAATCAGTCAATTACCATCTGCAAATTTGATCATAACAATGTCTTTTACACAGTAAGAGCTGTCTTTCAGGTATAAGTGATCGTTTTGTGGTTACAAAGATGTGACAACGCTTTTTCCTTGTTTCTTGAGAAGAGCTTTATTTATTTTGGATTTGTTTAATAACTTCATTTAGAATTATAATATTGTGTTAACAAACTACTAGAAAGTAAGGTTTGATTATGAAAAGGAAATTAATATTTATTGGATTAGGAATCCTCCTGGTATTTCTTTTGTTGCTTGGTACTTACAAATTAATGAATGCTAGAACATACCAGTTATTTGGTGGTTTAACCGAGCAGGTGGAGACAAATCAAAAAGTAGTTGCTTTAACCTTTGATGATGGTCCTACAAAGAACGTAAATGAAATTCTTCGACTATTGGATAAATACAATGTCAAGGCCACTTTCTTTCTAATTGGTAAAGACATTGAAACATATCCAGAGGGGGCTAAGAGGATTGTGGAAGCAGGACATCAAATTGGAAATCACACTTACTCTCATAATCGAATGGTTTTCAAGAAATCTTCTTATATTAAAGAAGAAATTGAAAAAACGGATCAACTAATTCGAAAAGCCGGATATAAGGGTGAAATTGGCTTCAGGCCGCCTAATGGAAAAAAGCTTATTGGACTGCCGTATTATTTAAATAAACACAATAGAGACACTATAACTTGGAACCTTGAACCCGACAGCTATTATACGACTGTTTCTGAAAAAGTGGATTACGTGAAACAAAATATTAAACCAGGTTCGATTATCTTGTTACATCCGATGTATGAAGGCAATGGAAAAGAACTTCAAACAATCGAGGGGATTCTAGAAGCACTCTCAGACAAAGGATACAAATTTGTAACTGTTAATGAGCTTCAGGAATTGTAAATGCAATACCAAGCACATAAAAAGCACCTTAAATGGTGCTTTTTGTCGTGCAGTTGCTGTATATATGATAGCGTAAAAAAAATAAAAACCTGTCACATGACAGGGTTAAATCATTTTCTTCATGCCGCAGTTACGGCACTCATGAAGAAAAACCATATTTGTAATCGAACTCTTAAACTGCGCATTATTACAATTATCACACTGGCTGCTCACTTTTTCTTATGAAGTCACTTGAACATGATAATAAATTTTGTGTCTAGTGAAGAGCAGGAAATTATCTCCTTTTGCCGAACTTATGATTATAAAACAGCAGAAGGAGTGATTCGTTTGAATTTTCAAGATATTTTTGCCAGGAAAGTTAAAGAACATCTGGTTGAAGATCCTGATAAAGCTGTTTTAAAGAAAGAATTTAAAGAGGTGTTATTCCCGTATCTCTCTGAATTAAACAGTAAAATAGGTTTCGAAGAGAATAGAAGTTATAGCTTTAGGATGTCACCTGAAACAGGCGGGAAAATAAGAATTAGAGATGCAGAACTACATATTAAGGTAAAACAAAATACGAACAAAATAAAAATTCTTCAGCATCAAAAAGAACTATATTTAGATGAGCTCATTGTTAAGAACGGCAAGCTTTTTAGCGAAAGGCATGATGAAGAATTTAAAATAGAACATTTAGAAGGGTATTTAGAAAAAACTTTTGCACCTGTCATATTTTAATTGGCCCCTTTTAAAATGACGGTTTTATATCTGAGTACTGTTAGTTTTTAAAGGTAGGAATAGAAAACGGTATTAAGTAAAAAGGCTCCTGGAGGGGGCCTTTTTATTGTGGAGAAACAATGGAGGTGGTGGTGTTAACTGGGATGACATTAGATCAGAATGGGAAACAACAAAGATCATGCTTGCTGCATTAACGGAAAAGCAGGGTATAAAACTCAGTACCTTAAAAACCGGAAAAGCTGTGAAGGATGGTCGAGGAATCCAACGAAAAAGGATGCAGCCAAAAGTGGATAGGTTGCAACCATTCAACAAAAGGATACAACTGAAAAAACCAAGGGCCTCAACGAAAGAGAAGCGTAAATCCACATCCGAATAACCAATTTACAAAACGGAACAAGGCTGCTGAGAAGCATGCGTTGTTCTCTAGGTTTCTGCCAGATGAAACAAAAGAGATCACGGATGCAATGACCGGTCTTTCTGCTGCTGATTTGATACGGCAGCAGATACAGATCCAATTTACTGCAATCATCCGCTTTCAACAAATTATGTGGGTTGAAGATAAAGATGAATTGATCAAAGAGATTAAGAAGGCCGAAACTTATTCGGATGCTAATTCAACTTTAGAAAAGCAGGAATGGGAATTTCAATTTGCCTGGGAGCGGCAGGCTGCCTTTTTAAACGCTCAATCTCGAGCGATGGCCGAACTCCGCGACTTTTTATTTGATTGGTCCACTAAATTTCAGTTTCTTGTCGGCGGCTATGGCAGCAGCAAGAGCTATCATGTAGCTTTAAAAATTATTTTGAAGCTGCTTAGAAGAAAAACGAACGGCTTTGATTGTCCGTGAAGTTTATGATACACACCGTGACTCCACGTTTTCTTTACTAGAAGAGCTGGTTATCGATTTGGGCTTGGAGGATCACATTAAGTGTATGACATCTCTTATGCAGATTCGCTTTCCGAATGGCAGCAAGATTATATTCAAAGAAATGGACAAGCCAGCTAAGCTAAAGTCCATTAACCTGCTTGTGCCATTCATTGTATAAAAGAGTCTCTGTAATTATTCCTTCCCTTTGATAGCTTCTAGAACGGCAATGTCTGTTTTATATAGGTGAGGTAGAGTCATAAGATATTAAAACCTGATATACAATCCATGCCCAACTGCCAGTACATGGTGTGATGGTGACAAGCCGGAGGTACATAAAAATGCATAGCGAAATGACCCGCTGCCACTCTTGAAAGATTCTAAAGTCATAAGGGAGCAAGTATTGGTTTCCTGAGTGACGGAGAATATGCGCTGCTTCATGCGCATATTCTGGTCATTGCAGGGCACAAGAAAGGGAATCATTAATAAGATAAGTGTATGTGATCCGGCTTCCATGCACTCGCTGGGACCGGATATATAGTCTGCTTCAATATCCATCTTTGCTGAAGTTAGATTACTATCCAGCTCTTCTGGTCTGGATATGCTGATTTATAAACATAATGCATCTACTCAAAAAAAAGGGAGAAATACTGACGAAAAGAAAGAATTACTAAAAAGTACAGCAGGCGAAATAGAACTACTTACAAATCATCTTCAAAGGAACCTTTATAGAAGCTTCGTAGAAAAACAGGGCTTGCTTCCGAAAAATACTTAATAAAAAGATGCTCAAAAAGATTAACTTAGTTAGAAAGAGGAGGCTGAATTAGATACTACTAGTTATTATTTTTTATTTTTAGATACGTTTTTTAGGGTTTCATTACTTTCTCAAGCAGGAACGAAATAATGGGGTATTTTTCCGAATTATGTGATGAAAGGGAGTAGTGAATTGAAAAACTTCGTCTGCGGAGTAATAGGTATCGGGTTGTGGCTGTCAATTCACGGAAACCATCCGGTCTTTGCTGATAGTAATGAGGAAAAACAAATGCTTATTATTTTTGATGAGGAAACTAGCCAGCAAGAGATTGACAAAACGGTGAAGAGTGTAGACGGTGATGTGATAGATGCATTTGAGCAAGTGGCGGCTGCATCTATTGAGATACCAGAAGATTCAATCGATGAGCTACAGAAATCTCCTTCTGTAAAGCATGTAGAGGAAGATATTCTCATTCATCTGAGCGAACAAATAGAAGATTGGGGTATTCAGGCCACCAATATACCTTCTGCCTGGAATTCCGGTTTTACAGGTCAAGGGGTTAAAGTAGCGGTGATTGATTCGGGTATCGCACCGCACAGTGATTTGGCGGTTGCAGGAGGGGTATCAACGGTTGGCTATACGACTTCATACAACGATGATCAGGGTCATGGAACACATGTGGCTGGTATAATCGGCGCACGAAACAACAACTTCGGTGTAAAAGGGGCGGCTTACGAATCGGAACTTTACGCTGTAAAAGCGTTTGATCAAAATGGTGAAGCTTATTTGTCTGATTTGATCGAAGGGATCGACTGGTCCATTTCAAATGGAATGGACATCATTAACTTAAGTTCAGGAACTCAAATAGAATCCGCTGTATTACACTCTGTCATTGACCGAGCTTATGCAAGCGGCCTGCTTATAGTTGCAGCTGCCGGAAATGATGGAGCGCCAGATGGACTAGAAGATACAGTAGACTTTCCGGCGCGTTATTCGTCGGTTATCGGAGTCGGTGCTGTAGACAGCTATTTTAATCGAGCTCCTTTTTCATCTACAGGGCCAGCTGTCGAGGTAGCTGCTCCCGGCGTAAGAATTCTAAGTACTTATTTAGGGAACCAGTATGCTTATATGAGTGGCACTTCCATGGCAGCACCTTATGTAACAGGGGAACTGGTTTTATTAAAACAGGCTTACCCACGGCTTACCATTGAAGAATTGCGCCAGGTACTAATTGAGCATACAAGAGATTTAGGCTCAGCAGGAAGAGATCCGTTTTTTGGCTATGGTTTCATTCAGGCTTCTTCCTTTACAGAGCCTACAGAATTTGAGGAAGAGAATCCATTGACCGGTATAAACCTCAGTCAAAGTTCCCTCTCAGGAAGGCCGGGAGATACCCTCAATGTCATAGCATCTGCGGTATTTAAAAACGGCGAAGTCCAGAATGTGACGAACGAGGCAGCGTGGTCATCGGCTAACACCGCTGTGGCAACGGTTCAGGACGGAAGAGTGGAACTGAAAGGCTATGGCAGCACAATAATTACGGTGACATACGAAGACCAATCCGCTGTGATCATTGTAAATGTTCCAGCTCCAGATCCAGAACCAAATCCTGTTGTCAACCTTGAAGTCAACCAAACCATTCTAATAGGGCAGCCAGGAGAGGCTATTAATGTAACAGCATCCGCCACCTACAAAAATGGTGATAGGCAAAATGTGACGAATGAGGCAGCATGGTCATCGGCCAACACGGCTGTTGCCGTGGTCGAGGACGGAAGAGTAGAGTTCACCGGCTATGGCAGCACAACCATCATAGTTACGTATGAGGGTCAATCAACTATGATTGTGGTCAATAGCCCAGAGCCGCTGCCAGAATCAGAAACAGGTATTCATTCTTTCCAGGACGTTTCTGCCTTTTATGCGCCGGCCGTAGAATATTTGGTTCGTAATCAAATTACCCAGGGTTTATCTCGGACAGAATTTGGTGTTCAGAAAGATATTATCCGTGCAGACGCTGCTATTTGGTTAGCTAAAGAACTAAATTTAAACACGGAAAGTGCAGAGGAATCTGGCTTTGTGGATGTACCGTCAAGGGCTGCAGGGGCCGTAAATGCGCTGAAACAAGCAGGGATTATTGGCGGAAAAACAGCAACCAGATTCGGCGCCTCTGATCCGCTGACACGTGGAGAAGTTGCGCTTATTTTACAGCGGGCTTTTAATCTCACAGGGGACGGAAGGTCATCTTCTTTTACAGACGTGTCTTCTCGTTACAAGGAAGCTGTGGATGCATTGGTTGCAAATAATATCACATCTGGTTACACTGCAACACAATTTGGGGTTGCCCGTAATATTACCCGCGGTCAGCTGGCCGTTTTCCTCTATCGATTGTCGTCTAAATAATGTTTATAGGAGTACCTAGATTAAACTGGCATAAAAGCATTCATGCTTTTGTGCCAGCTTTTTTATTGTTAAACTTTTGTGGAAAAGTAAGAATAACGTGGCTTTTATTATCCATTGAAAAAGGCCAGGCGAAACTGTTATGGTGTGAAGACAAATCAGTTGAAGAGGCAGTAGAGGCTGAAAAGCTTGGTGCCCATGTGAAGGAAGGGGATTTGATTAAGATCGAGTCTCTTCCAGAAGGGCTTCAGGTTGAGTTTTTAGAAGAGGAAACAGAGAACATTAAGGAAAAAGCCAGAGTGATTAAAGAGCAGCTGCTTAAGCGAAATGACGAAAATAATTAAAAAAGGCCGTGTCAGCATAACACTGATGCAGCCTTTGATTTTGCAAATCATTATTGCTCGATTTTGTCAATAAATATACTAGGGATAGTAATATCTCCACCCATTGTAGACTCATAAGTTAACAGACCATTCGATGTTCCCATCACAGTAATTAAATCATCTTCTAATATTCTAGAATCGGTAATGTAGGAATCGTAAGCACCAAAAAGTATGGTGTCATAATCTTCGTTAACAGCAATCCTTACTTGGACTTCTCCATCGCCTTCCATTACCTGAACAACCTTGCCATAAAATTTAACTTTCTCACCGATATAATCATCAGGTGTTCTAGCTAATTGGTCATAAGTGATACCTGTCTCGTAACCTCTTTTTTCTTCTTCTTCAGCTTTTCTTTGAGCTTCAGCAGCGGCGGCAGCTTCAGCTTCAACTTTTTTCTTCGCAGCAGCTTCTTCAGCAGCTTTTTTAGCGGCGTCTTTAGCTTTTTGTTCTTCAATCTTTTGCTGCTGTTCTTTTTCTGTTAGCTCAAACCATGGCTGTGCCTCTTCGACTTTCTGTTCTAATGTAGTGATTTTAGTGTCCTGATCATTGATGGTTTTTTCACTTTCATCAAGTTTAAGTTGTAAAGCAGCTACCTGATCTTCTTTTTCAGATACAGAACTTAAATTCGTGACCAGTAAAATAGTCACCAAGATAAAAGCACCGAGCAAAACCATGACTTTTTTGTTTTTCCAATCCACTTATGTATGTACCTCCATCCAAAATAGTTCTCCCAGACTAAATCAACGATATTTTCAATTCTAAAAGAGTAAATTTATAATTGAAAAAACAACTTCTTTATTATGCTATAAAAAACTAGGAGTTTCTACATAATTTCCCTTAATATAAAACTGAAAATAATGTATTTAAACATAATTATTACCATTTATAGAAATATATTTACGCATGAGTATGTTCCTGTATAAGTAAAGGGGTTTTTTTTAAAGGGGCAGGGGTAGAAGTTATATTGCTGGTGTTGTCACTTTTTTCTTCGTTACTAGAGTAACTTCTGCATACAGTATTCATCGCTGATAGAGGTTGAAAAGATTGGAGCTTATCTTATGTAAAGAAAGCAGAACGAGGAGATGCTCTTCGTTTTTCAAAAAACAACCAGAGAAGAAGGGATGAGCTGTCTCTAGTGAGGCCAAACATGTAGCAATACGAGCGCTGCCTCGAGTAGAAGTAGAAACCAGCAAAGCAGGACGACTGCACAGTCGAACAGTATTATATGGCTACGCTAGAAAAGCGCGCGTGTTTATAGTGATAATTGCAGCTAATATTGCAGACCAGATTTTCGGATTAGACGGCGTGCTTGCTGTGAATACTAAGAGTTCCGGATCTGCTATGTGTGACGGGAGCTTTTTTTGAAAAAAGTTTAAAACACAAGGATAGAGTTAATTAATCATATTAAATGCTGCTAAAGAAAAGGAGAATCAATATGAGCGATTTTGCAGAAATACTAACACAACCAGAGGAAACTCCAACAAAATCACCGCCAGAGACACCGGTAGAGCCGCCAATGGAAGCACCGACAAAGTCACCAGTAGAGACACCAGTAGAGCCGCCAGCTGAAGCGCCGGCAAAACCACCGGCAGAAACACCCATTGAGCCACCAGAAGAAACACCCGCAAAAAATAAATAACTATTTTAATTTAATTCTTTTAAGCCCGCTGTCTGCTATTGATGGTGGGCTTTTTTTGTGGAGCAAGGGATCGATTATTGATTAACTTCTTTCTTATATCGTGTCTTGAATGAAAGATAATCTTATCTGGGAAAAGGCCAGCCACAGCCAGTCATAAGTATTTTTTACCATCTCTTTAAATTTTCCTTCTTTTGATTTGTATAGGAGTATCTATTCGATGACAGTATACAAAAAAGTAATTTGGAGTAAAAAGGAAAATAAAGTAATTTATGAACATGTTTCCTTGCAAAATATAATTGGTGAGTTTGCAGCAGTTAATGAAACTTATATTTAATTACCCGAATTGACGCTTATATTTTACAGTATTATGCTAATTAACAATTATTTTAAAAAATAATATAGATTGTAACAATAATGGGTATTTAAGCTCATTGAACCCACCATATTATAAGGTAATATATTGTAAAATTGATAAGGAGAGTATAGTTTGAAAAAATTTATCACATCATTGTTTTAGACACCTTTGCTTTTTTCGCTTGTTTTGTTAGTGCCAGCTTTTGCCTCAGCACAGGAAAATGTGACAGAGAAACCAGAATGGGAAGTTCCAGCTGAGATTTACAATATTTTACGAGAAAGAGCAGGAATGACTGTTTACACTCATACGCACAAGCCGGTTGACTTTAATAATATGAAGTATGGGTTTACTAAAATTTATGAGCAAACACCCAATTATATTATCGCCCGGCCTCATAATACAAAAGATTACATGCTTGTAAGTAAAGATGGATTTTACGCTGCTTATACGACAAAAGAAAAGGGTGCGGCCATTGACGCGGAAAATGGCTCAATGCTTTGGCGTACGCTGCGGAATTATGCGTTTGAAGATATCTGGGATGAAGATAATCAGTATGGATATTTTCATTTTGGTCAGCCACAAGCAACTGATTTAGTGGGCGAAGTACTTTTAACTGAAGATTTTTTAATTCCTGAAGGTACAAAGGTGTATGAATTTGCCTTATATGATGATTCCGATTGGTATAAACAATTACCAGTAGACATGCTGAAGATCGGTGGAATTAATGTGTTTTCAAAATGGGGTTCAGTCAACGGTATTGAACTTTCTGAAGAGGAAAGGTATCACTTACGCAGTGTACTATTTCTGACATCTGGCGGAACGCCTCAAATGAGTTATGATCCAGATAGATTGCATTGGAAATTAGAAAACTGGCTATATCCAGCATTTATCGATGTTCGAAAAGACCATTGGGCACGTGAAAATATTACGTGGGCATTCCGAACAGGATTGATTCAAGGATTCCCGGATGGCCGGTTCCAGCCACTATCCTTGTTGAAAGAATCAGACTTCACAGTTATCGCGGCAAAGTATTTCGGCTTTAAGCCAGGTGCCACATATGGTCACCGGGCACAGCAGTATTATGATTTCTTTAAACCGTACAATCTGCCGCTTAAAGGGTACACAAATGATACTGCGAAAAACGGTATCGTAACACGCGGCCAATTGGCACAAGTCATTGCGGCTTCTCAGGGAGCTGCTTATGGACCATATTCAGCAGTCGGATTTATGTACAAAAATAATCTTTCTTCTGGCACAACGGGAGCTAAAACATTTGAAGACTATCACTTTAATGAACCGTTAACCCGTGCTCAAATCTCTGCTTTCTTCCGGCGCATGGAGGCAGCAGGGATGACTGCATTGAAGTAAACGAGAAACCGCCAAGCTATTTGGCGGTTTTCTCTTTAAATCGAAATATTGACACCTAAAGAAATAATTTAAAAATATAAACAGGTTGGTAAATGAGGGAGGAAGATCAGTTGAAAAAGCCATTAGCTTTATTATCAAGCATTGTTTTTTCGCTTGGCATTGCGGCTCCGCTTGCTCAGGCAGCAACATTTAAGGATGTTTCTGAAAGTTACAGATTCTATGAGGACATTGATTATTTATCCAATACAGGGATTATTTCTGGTTTTCCAGATGGCCGTTTTATGCCTGATACGCAGGTAACCCGTGCTCAGGCGGCGATTATGATTGGCCGTGCATTTGATGTGGATGGTACGAAGCGATCGACAGTCTTTGATGATGTAAGCCCATCCAGTGTCGCGTCCGGTTATATTGCGCAAGCGGTAGAAGGGGGCATTATTAGCGGTTTTCCAGACGGAACATTTCGTCCTAATGAGCCGGTTACCCGGGGACAGCTGGCGATTTTGCTAACACGTGCTTATGAATTGACAGAAACAGCACCAGTAGTATTTAAAGATGTATCAAAGAATTCAGCAGCTTATTCTTATATCGGTAAGATTATTGCAGCCGGTATTACACAAGGCTACCCGGATAATACATACCGTCCTGATACAGCAGTGAAACGCGGCGAATTTGCGGCGTTTATGTCACGTGCTATAGATGCCGCAGACACTTCTGAGCCATTGCCGGAAGGACCTGCATTATATGTAGATTTCTTAAATGTTGGCCAGGGGGATGCCATTTTTCTTGGATTTCCAAATGGGCAGACGATGATGGTGGATGCTGGCCGGTCGGACGCAGATATCAAGGAAGCAGTCAGCGGATTTGGTCCTGGCTTTGCAGTTGACACTTTTGTGGCCACTCATCCAGATGCTGACCATATTGGTGGGGCTGATGCTGTGATTAAAGATTTTGGTGTAAAAACCGTTATTGATTCCGGTCAGGATCATACGACGAATACGTATCTTGATTATCTGGCAGCCATCCAGGTGTCAGGTGCCGACTTTAAGGTAGCAGAAGAAGGCCAGGATATTTCGCCGGATCCATCTGTTTCAGTGAAGGTACTGCACGCAGACAGCCAGGCAGCAGATCTTAATGAAGGATCAATCGTTCTTAAGGTGAGTTATGGTGATGCTGACTACTTATTAACAGGTGACGCCGATATTGAAGTAGAAAATGAAATGATGGCTAAATATGATCTGGAGGCAGAAGTATTGAAAGTTTCACACCATGGATCTTCAACAGGAACTTCAGCGGCCTTTTTAGCTGCCGTCGATCCAAATGATGCGATTTTGTCTTATGGAGAAGGAAACACCTATGGGCATCCTCATTCTGAAGTGCTAAACCGCCTGCTTGATTATGGTGTTAATGTGTGGAAAACACCAGAAGGCAGCATCGAAACGTGGACAGAAGGCCAGGAGATTCATTTCACACAAGGGATTGATGTACCGCCAACTGTAGAAGATCCAGTGGAAGGCAGCAGCACAGTCCAAATTGTCAGCAAAGATTTGAGTGGAGAAACAGTAGGCATCAAGAATAACGGCTCTAGCAGCGTAGGCATGTCGGGATGGAAGCTTGTCAGTGTTCAAGGAAACCAAACGTACACATTTCCAGATGGCTATACCCTCGGAGCAGGGAAGACCGTTTATGTGACTTCAGGGCCTGACGCAAAAGAACAGCTGCCAACGTATCTGAAATGGACAACTTCTAACATGTGGGCCAATATCGGAGATCCAGCACAGTTATTTGATTTAAATTGGGAAATCGTGAGCGTGATGGACTGATGAGAAACGGTATTTATACGATTGATTCCATTGAAAAAGGCCAGGCGAAGCTGTTATGGCGTGAGGATGAATCGATTGAAGAGCTGATAGAGGCTGAAAAGCTGGGGGCTCATGTGAGAGAAGGGGACTTGATCAAAATCGTGTCTCTGCCAGAAGGGCTCCAAGTTGAGGTTTTAGAAGGGGAAACAGAAAGTATTAAGGAAAAAGCTAGAGCAATGAAAGAACAGTTGCTCAAGCAAACTGAAGAAAAGAAATGAAAAAAGCCGTATCAGTTATTTACTGATACGGCTTTCAGTTTGTAGAAAAAGTCTTCATTTTGAAGACGATGTCTGCAAGCTTTTTTATTACATATATTTTTAGCCAGCGGTTTTTACCCGGCTAAGCCGATCTTGTAATAAGTCTTTCGCCTGTGGCTGCGTCATGCTGTTACTTAGCTCAAGTTCGCTGACAAGAAACTGCATTGCATCGCGGAGCATTATTTTTTCGTTTGAATTTAATGGTTTTTCCTTTTGGATCATAACCAAATCGCGGATAACTTCAGCTCCGTCTTTCGTCATACCCGTTTTCATTTTGTCGGTGTTAATCTTAAATCTTTGTTTATATGTTATAGACCGATCAATTTCTCCCTGCCCGAACATGTTCATGACTTGCTCAATAGCCGTCATGTTCAATACGAGCCGCATCCCATAGTCGCTCACTTTCGTGATTGGAATCATTACCTGCAGTTTCCTAAGAGGAAAAGCCATAATGAAATATTGCTGTGTTTTCCCTAGAATTTCTTTTTCCTCAATGGCTTCAATTACGCCTGCCCCATGCATTGGATATACAATCTTGTCACCAATCTCAAACAAACTAATCCACCTCCATGGATGATTCCTTTCTTGAGATTAACACAACATGAATTTTTATTCAAATTTTACATAATATCATATTTCATTTTTTATTGTCAATATGTTTTCTTTTCGAAAAAAGACTGCTTTCGAGTAAGCAGTCTGGGAGTGTAGATGAAGTCTTCCGGACATCATGTTCTATCTACTAATGCTCAAATCTTTATTCATGTTGTCGGACGGAATTTAAGATTAAAAAAGGAAAAGAAGATGACGATGTGCAGCCGAAATATATCCTGTTTTGGAGTGATATTGTTGAGTTTCGTGATGAAGAGATAAAAGCTGATTTTGCGATCGATACCGAGATAGATCATATTTAAAAGCCTTGCTATTGAGACAATACAAGACAATAATGGATCTTAATAACATGAAATACAGAAGAGAGCGGAAAAGGGGTATTTAATATGCAGCTGACAATACGAGCGGTGGGAGAGAACGCACAGGTTCTGTCGCACCTGCTGGCGAAAAATCCAAACAATGTGTACGAGCGAAAACAAAAAGGGCATCTAGTACGCTTTTTTTATCGTCTGTTTAAAGAAAAAGAGGTAGAGGCGACGATATTTGTCACACCTGATCCTATTGAATTATCAAATAGCCGTTCCAATCCATACGATATTACTCATTATATTAATGATCGTGAATTTGCGGTGAGCAGCATTTTTTGCTCGTTTATCCGCAATGCGCTTGGTACAGCGTTGAACGGTCAGCCAAAAGAGGAGTATGCTGAATGGGTTCATCATCCATTTGATCTTCATGTGGAGTTTGGCCCTATTGTTTCATCACTTTCCGACAAGCAGATGCAGGAGCTGTTTGATCCACTTGGCTTCAGTGTGGATATTACATATGGAGAAACAGATTACAAAGCAAAATTAAAAGACCGCAGTACGGCCCGTTTTCTGTCAATACGCGGGATGAAAACATTGCGTGATACACTGCGCCAGTTATTTATTCTGATTCCTGTAATGGATAACTACAAGCATTATTACATCGATGAAAAAGAAATTGAAAAGCTGGAGCGCTACGGGGAAGGCTGGCTGGAAGATCACCCGATGCGGGAGTATATTTACCGTCAGTCACTTCGATTTAAAGACTTGTACAGTATGATTGAAAACACAGAACCAGTAAAAGCGGCAGTAAAACAAGAGAAAAAAGTGCGGCTGAATGACTTAAGATATGAGAAAATTATTAATCTTGTTAAACAGGTAAAGCCGAAAACCGTCGTTGATTTCGGATCCGGTGAAGGGAAGCTGGCAGTCCGGCTTGGATTTTTGCCCGGAGTGGAGGAAATCCTGGCAATGGAGCCTTCTGAATCTGCTTCTTTGCAGGCGATCCGCCGATTTGAAAAAGCGCAGGAGAAAAGCGGCTTTGTTCCGCCCATTTCCATGTGGGGATCGCTTTTTTATTACGATGAGCGGTTAAAAGGAAAAGATGTGATCATTCTCTGTGAAGTCATTGAGCATATTGACGAATACAGGCTTCCAAAAGCTGTTGAAACGATTTTGCATGAATATAAGCCAAAGACGTTTATTGTAACAACACCTAACCGTGAATATAACGGAGTCTATGACATGAACGAAGCTCTTCGCCACACCGATCACCGCTTTGAATGGACAAGACCTGAATTTGAGTACTGGTGTAAAGAACGAAACAAAGATCAAGCCTACGAGCTTCGGTTTGATGGTGCAGGAGAAGAGCATGAGCAGCACGGTTTTCCGACACAGATCTGTGTATTTACAAGAAAGGAGGCGGGAATATGAACATTTCTTTGCCGCATGCAGGCATAGTTCTGCTTATTGGTCCGTCAAACAGCGGGAAATCAACGCTTCTCCAAACAAAGATTGACCAGGGGGAAATCAAGCAGTCAGAAGTAATCAGTTCGGATGCCTTTCGGCTGCTGGTGAACGACGAGGAATTTATGGAGTGGCGTGATCTGTCAAAAGACGAAGCACTTTATGCTAAAGAGTTGTACCAGAGAGTGTCGCAGGAAGCGTTTGCGATGATGGAGGCGCTTATTGAAACAAGGTGCCGCTTAAATAAGTTGTCAATCATTGATGCAACAAACCTTCATCCAGACGACCGGAAGCGGTACGCAGGAATTGCCAGGAAACATCATCTGCCGATCACAGCGATCCTGTTGGATACAGAAGAATTTGTTTTGTTAAATCGGGATGAAGCGCGAAAGCATCCACGAGGAAAGCGCCGGGTCCGGCAGCAATACCAAACGTTTAAACGGGAAAAACGCTTTGTCAAAAAAGAAGGCTACAAGGCAGTGTATACCATTAATACAACAGAAGAAATACATGTACATCGCCATCCGAATCCTTTGGAAATTGATATCGGTCAGGGCATTGATGTGATTGGTGATATTCATGGCTGCTTTGAGGAAATGATTGCGCTGCTTGAAAAGCTGGGATATGAAAAAAATGAACAGCATTTTTATGTTCATCCCGAAGGAAGGCGCTTTTTATCGCTCGGCGATATTATGAGCCGCGGGCCAATGTCACTAGAGACCATGCTGTTTTTCTGCCGACATGTAAAGGAAGGCTTTGCTTATATGATCGACAGTAACCATGGATGGAAGATTGCCCGCTGGCTCGACAAGCGCAAGGTTACACTGTCCCATGGGGATGAGCGAGTGAAAGAAGAACTGGATCTTTTCGAAGTGCAGAACGGAAAAGAGCAGACGGAAGAAATAAAAAATGACTTAAAAGAGTTTCTCTTAAAAGCACCATCCCATTATGTCTTAACGAGAAACGGGTCTCCGGTTCTTGTTTGTACACATGCGGGGATTAAAGATGAATTTATAGGCAGGCAATCACCTGCTGTGCAGGACTTTTGCCGGTACGGTGATACGGATGGATTTGATGAAAAAGGAAAGCCTGTACGAAAAGATTGGTTTACTGGTCATAAGCATCAAACTCTTATTGTTTGGGGCCACGATCCGAAGCCGCGCTCACTCGTGATAAATAATACAATTAACATTGATCAAGGCGTTGTGTTCGGCGGAGAGTTGACAGCATTTCGTTATCCAGAGAAAGAATATGTTTCTGTTCAGGCAAAGGAAGACTACTCAGGGGTATTGGATAATCCGCTGACAGAGTGGGAAAAAACCCGATTAAATCTCCCAAATATCGGCGCGTTTCTGAACGGCTACAGCGTACTGACAAAAGAGCTGGGAGAAGTTCAAGTGGCGGAGAGTATCGTAAAGCCGGCTATCGATGCAGTATCTCATATAACAGTCCCGATCGAGCAGCTTGTCTATATCCCGCCGACGATGAGCCCGACACCTGAGACCTCTTCTGAAGCTGGTTTTCTAGAGCATCCGGCAGAAGCGTTTCGGTATTATCGGGACCATGGGATTCCTACGATGATTGCGGAGAAAAAGCATATGGGCAGCCGGGCTGTCTTGCTTCTGTTTAAGGACTGCGAATCCTCTAAAAAACACATAGGAATAGATTCGCTTGGTGTGATTTACACAAGGAGCGGCCGGCACTTTTTTAGCCGTGAGCAGGAAACGGAGCTACTGGCAAAGCTATGCGCTGATTTAACCAAAGGCGGCTATTTCAAAAAGTATGAAACCGACTTTGTTCTAATGGATGCGGAAATCATGCCATGGAATTTAAAAGCGAAAGAATTGATTAGCAGCCAGTATGCTCATGTGGCAGAAAATGCTGTGCTGGATCGGACAGCATTAGTTGAAAAACTCGGCACCTCACATGGAAATCAGGAGCAGGTACAGGAATGGCTGAGAGAGTACGAACAAAGGCTTGAGAATGCTCATACGTTTAAACAAGTTTTTCAGAAATATTGTTGGGATGTCCAAACAATGGACGATATTCAAATTGCCCCTTTTCACATTTTGGCTCATAGCGGAAAGGCCTTTTTTGATCAGCCACATACATGGCATATGGAGATGAATCGTTTGCTTGCCGGCATGTCTGACTATTTCATTGAAACAGACTATAAAGTGATCACAAATGAGGACGATGAAAAAGAGGTAATCAAGTGGTGGGAGGAAATGACGAAGGATGGGCACGAGGGCATTGTAATCAAGCCGGAATTCTTCGTTGCCCATGGAAAAGGAAAGCTGATACAGCCAGCAATCAAAGTGAGAGGCCAGAAGTATCTGCATATCATTTATGGAATGGATTATTTAGAGCCCCAGAACCTGGAGAGACTGAAAAAAAGAAATACTGGCAAGAAGCAAAAGATGGCGCTGAAAGAATTTGCACTTGGGATAGAAGGGATTGAGCGATTCGTTAACAAAGAATCTATTGAACGAATACACGAATGTACACTGGCGGTGCTAGCTCTTGAATCGGACCCTGTTATAGATCCAAGACTTTGATTCAGTAATAAAGGTATTATCCAAAAATCCCTTTGAGATTAAAATTTTATAAAAAAACAAAGCCGGTAACGTTGATTTAACAACAGTTCCGGCTTTGTTTTTTCATATTTATAGTTGTTTTCATACTCTTTATTTTTATATGCTCTTCCTTTCTCTCGTTATTTCCCTGCTCAACAGTATAGGCCTATTGCTGACTATAAAGATAAGTAATAATTCTTTGCAATTTCACTTTATCGACTGTTAAGTTATGTGGAAAAGCCGTATCAGTTCACATGCTGATGCGGCTTTTTGTTTCTTAAAAAGGCTTTTTTCATAAAGAATATTACTTTGGCTACAGGTAATTGAGAACTTTTTATAACATTGTGCGATTACCTGATATATCCATTTAAACAAAATCGATTATTTCATAATTAACAAATTATGTTAGAATTATAAAGAATAGGGGGTGCTAAAATGAGTAAAGATAAAGAAACTCCTGAAAGAACAAGAGAAAGACTCAGGCGAGAAGAACTAAAAAGAAATCCAACCGGAAATATGAATGATGCATTTAATGAAAACCTTGCTGATTTAGCAGGTAGTTTAGGTTGGAAAGGCGTCGGCATTTTAATCCTTGTAATTTTAATAAGCTTTGTCTTGATATCAATATTTTTCAAATAAGAAGGCCTCTTTTTGAGGTTTTTTATTATGCACTTTTTAAGGGCTCAACCGTAGTACAATTAGTTTTCGATCCGCTGAAATAAGTGTCTGTTCCATTTGTTTTTCAAAGGATGAATGATTGTCTAATATGCTCAATAAATAAGGGGAATAGCCTTTAAAAAAGTGGAGTCCCACTCTAAAAGATATGCATAAAATAATTAAAGTAATCTTATATTTAATTAGGTCAAGAGCTTCTTGAAGGGAGTTATACCGTTATGCACTCGTTTAAATTTATAATCAAACAATTCTCAACAGAGCCTTTGTGGTTTAAAATACTAATCTCTCTCACTTTACTAAGTTCTATTATTTTTAGCAGTTCATTTTTCTCGAACAATGCCTATTATCAAAGTGGCTCCAAATTAGCTGCAGCAATCTTTTTTTGTGCATATGGCATTAAAATGCGAAAAAACCTTTTGAATTCTTTTTTCTTATTTACTGCGGCAATTGTATGTATTTATCTATCAATTCTGGCACAATATTAGTAACGCTTATTCTTTTCTGTTTATATATTGAAGTCCAAGAGAATCTGCTCAAGCGTAATCAATGAGTAAAAGCCGTATCAGCATGCTAACTGATACGGCTTTTACTTTAGGGTATTCATTACCTTTCGCAAGCCTATCCGCTGTTATCACAGTCGCGCTTGCGTTATAAGCTTGGTGGTCTTATATCTCTTGCACAGATTTGTATCAAAAATGAAGTGTGTTTTGATCCGCCTTGTGCGCTTTTTCAGCTAGTTCAATACTAGTGACGTTGACATGCCTGATGACCAATCGCTTGATTTTAGGATTGATGGATTTGATTTTTTAAGTGAAAATTGGTTCGCTATTGATTATAAGGGGATAGTCTTTTTCTGATTCGCTCAAAATGAAACAATCAATACGCAAAGAGCCTCCATGTTATACGGGGCTCTTGAGAAAAAAGGTATATTATAACTCGGGCTCAAACGCAATTATGAACAAACTTTAGAGAGAACTTCTGTTTGGATAATATGTATTCACTAAAAACAAGAGAATCTTATTTGAAATTTTGGATAAGCGATTCTGCTTCATAAATAAATTGGTCTAATTGCTTTTTGGCTTTTGCAGCATCCATTATGTTTTCCGAGCGGATTGTCTCGATCTCTTCTTGTTTTAATGACCGCAATGTTTCAGCAAGAAGTTCTAATGTGGGGATAGCGCCTGAGTCGAAAAAGAAAGACGGACGATCAGATTCAGCAGGCTCCGATTCTTCTTGGAACTTAATTCCCGTTAGAGTTGAATAACAGGGCAGGCAAAAAGGTTTTTCATTTTCTTTTAAAACGGCCTGACTTGTATGACAGGACACGCATAATGTGACAGACATTAAGGGACAACCTCCGTATTCAATTGTTATTTCATGAGTGTAACAGATTCCTGTTTTGCCAAGAAAGGGTAAAGCCTCTCATTTTCAGTAAGGAAAATTAACTATAACGAACAGAAAAAAGAAAGGCTTACTGCGTATCTATGCCATTTTTCACAGGACGTCCGCTTTTATGTCGCGTTAAAAAGAAGGCATCTTAAAGTTCAATGTTGAAATGTAGATAAAATTATAAGGGAACTATTTTGTGGCTGCATCCATCTTTTGTCATGCTGTCAGGGTACTTCTTGCGGAGTTCAGGCAGTTTTTAAACGATTCTTTTTTAGATGCAGCACTAGCTGCTTATATTGGATAATAGGTTTTACTATTCATTAAATTATGAGTAAAAGCCGTATCAGTCATTCTGCTGGTACGGCTTTTTATTTATTATTATAAATTTAGTGGGATGAAATATCACATAAAGCAATTACAATTGTTTACTATACAGTTTTATTCAGGAAGATAAATAGAAGAAACAACCAAAAATTATAAAAAAATTAGCTATAATAAACAATGAAATCTCACTAATCATAGTTTAAGATGATTAAGAGATATTTAATGTTACATTTTATAACATTAGTGATCGGTGAAATATTGCAAAAGGGGGAGAGGAAGATGAAGAAAGAAAAAGCGAAAGTTCCATTTTATAAAGGACTATTCTTTCAAATCATGGTTGCAATTATAGCGGGGATTTTAGTTGGCTATGCATTTCCTGATATTGGACTTGCTTTAAAGCCGCTGGGCGATGGTTTTGTAAAACTGATCAAGATGATTATTGCTCCGCTTGTGTTTAGTGTCGTCGTAGTCGGAATTGCTAAAGTAGGGAATATTAAAACAGTAGGCAGGATAGGCGGAAAAACACTTCTGTATTTTGAAATTGTAACTACGCTTGCATTAATTATCGGCATGGTAGTGGCAAACCTAATGAACCCAGGTCAAGGAATGAATGTGGATCCTTCCACTTTAACTACAGATGCAGTAGAAGAAAAAACCCAAGGATCTGAATTGCCGAGTGAAGCTGAATTTTTAATGAGTATTATTCCTGATAGTGCGGTAGGTGCTTTTACAACAAACTCAATGCTGCAGGTTTTACTTATTTCCTGCTTGTTCGGCTTTGCTCTTGTTCATGTAGGCGGGCGTACAAGTGAAACGATTCTTGATTTACTAGAAAAAGTGAATGAAGTCTTGTTTAAGATTATGGATTACATTATGAAGCTAACAGCAATTGCCACATTCGGTGCGATGGCTTTTGCCGTTAGTCAGTATGGAATGGGGACACTTTTATCTTTCGGTAAGTTATTTATTGCAATGACCATTGCGTGTCTTGCTTTTATTGTCATATTAGCTGTTATCACACGTGTATTTTTAGGTCTAAACCTTTGGAAAGTAATTGTCTACATTCGTGAAGAAATTATGCTCGCTTTTGCAACAGGATCTTCAGAAGCTGTCATGCCGCAACTAATGGACAAGTTAGAAGACGCGGGCTGTAATCGTGCGGTAGTCGGGCTGGTTATTCCAACTGGTTATTCTTTTAACTTGGACGGTGCTTCTATTTACCTGTCACTTGCCTTGGTGTTCCTTGCGCAGGCAGTAGGGATTGATTTAAGTTTAATGGACCAGCTTATGATTTTAGGTGTTCTTTTATTAACGTCAAAAGGCATGGCCGGTATTCCAGGATCTGCATTCGTAGCGCTTTCTGCAACCGCAGCAGCCACAGGCTCTATTCCTGTTGCTGCGGTAGCGCTGATGCTTGCTCCAGACCGCTTTATGGGTAATTACCGTACAACTGTCAACATTATTGGTTATGCAGTAGCAACATTTGTCATCGCACGCTGGGAAAGACTGCTCGATATAAAACGTGCAAAAGACGTATTGGCCGGCCGTATTGAAATTGAGCCTGTTAGTATGACGCCTAAAGCATCCAGCAACGATTTACCTTTAAAGAATTTCAAATAAATAATGGATAGAGATAAATGATAAGGGCTTGCTTACTTGTGGAGCAGGTCCTTTATTATTTGCTGTTATTTTTCGTAGGTTAGGTATTTAAGTATTCATTGCTGATGCAGCTTTACTTAGTTGACTGCTTAATTTTATTGTTCACATGCAATGCCGTCTTTTCGTTGCTCTTCTTTGCGTAAATATCAGGAGTTTCGGACCTGCTGTGTACGACAGGTCCTTTTTTGAAACACGGGTTTAAAACACAAGGATAGAGTAAATTAATCAAATTAAATACAACATGCTATACAGGTAAGGAGAATTAATTTGAGCGATTTTGCAGAAATACTGAAGCTGCCAGCAGAAACTCCAACAAAGTCACCAGAAGAAACACCAGCAAAAAATAAATAACTATTTTAACTTGATTCTTTTAGGCCCGCTACCCGTTATTGATAGTGGGTATTTTTTGTGGAGTAAGGAAAGCAAAGCTAAAAATGTAGCGGAGGTCATTTTAGTAAAACAATGGAATGGACCAATCAGTACTGTGGTGGTTGCTTTCATGAAGGAATATAGCGAATTTGGAAATCTTGAAAGGCGATGAGGCGGCATGAAGTGTGCGAAATGCTCAAGGAGCATCATAAAAAACAGGTCATACAATGACTTCTCTGCAAATGATTTTAGCTGTCAGCGAAGAACTCCTATCATCGATGCTGTTCATAAATTCAGCAGTTATGTAGACGGTTGGAGGGGGGACAGCATAAGACCAATTCAAGTATTTAACCGATGCGGCAGTTTAAAGCTAAAGGAACATGGGTCAAATAAATGAACAAAATAAATAATGTGCAAAATTCAATAATTGAATCTGAGAAAGAAAAAGGTAATATATCCTACTTTTCCTGTTCGCATTCCAGCAATGCTTTACTCAAAAGTTGAATGTCATTGTGGATGAGTTCCTTAAGGTTCTCATCTTCACATTTATGATAGTCATCTACAAGACGGCCAATCTCAGCAGAAAAAATGATGAATAGATCTTCCAGAGTGAACAGCTCCTTTCTATTTTTGAGTAGCTTGTTTCATTCCAGGTGTATTATGCATGAATACGTATGGAGCTTTTATGAGGAAACAAAAGCTGAACATTAAAAGATATAGATAAGTCAGATGACAAAAATGATCGTTGTGTTTCTTGAATAAAAAGCATGGTGAGAGTGGAAAAGGAGATTGGGTTGATTCATTACATTTGCAGTAAATGGAGAGCCGGTTGCGCCAGGCCGATCAAGAGCTTCGTCTTTTCGTGGCAAAGTTCAAATATATGATCCACAAAAATCAAGAAGTGCGTAAAGTTCGCTGCTTCCCAGCGCTGACCCGTTCAGCTTCTAGAAGTTCCATTGGAAATACTGACCGGGTATTCGAGTCAACACTGAAAAGCTTCAGAAAAAAGAAAGCAGCCACAGCAGGTCATTTAGGTAGATGACAGTCAGGTTGTTAATTTAAGAGTTTCGAAGTTTGGTAGTGTCACACCGCTCGTTAAAATCACCATGGAGTCAATTGAGCTGCAGCAAATGCAATTTAATCATTTTTTTCCCAATAGTAGCCGAAAGTGATAACAATTGAAAAAAGGAGGAACATAAAAATCTACAAAGCAGGGTTCATTATATCAGCTCCTTACAAGTATTAAATGATTATGGTCTCTGGCTGAGCGAAAGGTTTCAAACCTGCAAATTGACAAATGAAATAGTTTCTCCGAATTAAATAAAAGGGGCGGTAGGACGATTAAGGACAAGAATGTGGTTAGGAAGTGATAGTAGTAAGAACAAAAAAATGAAGCCCTTTAATAAAATCATCTATCGTTGTCTTTGAGTTTTTGATTATTGTCTGTTGAAGACTCGTCGTTAGATTCGGAAAAGGATTTGGATTTTCTTGATAGGAAAATGACCGAAACAATGAAGCTTACCGTTAAAACCGCGGATAAAAACCATCCGAACAGTTCAATTGGATGCATGTTTTGGAAACCTCCTTGTTAAGGAAATCTTTGGATTATTTATTTACCCCTTTAAAAGAAAATAAAGCGTTATTTTTCAATTTAAGTCATAACAAAACGTTTGAATAAAAGGGGCAGCCTTGCCATTTTTAGAGGGAGATTAGGTCTTTGTTAATGTTAGAGACAGCCTCTCGCCCCGAAGAAAGTTTCTAGAGTGAGGGATCGGGCAGGAAGTGGCAACAGCAGTGGGGTACAGTCGCGGTGAGTAAGAGAAAACGCTAAAATCGTTTTTTAACTAAAAAGAAGCCGTGAAAAACGACTTCTTCATAAAAATTAATACATTGGATACTGTCCAGGCATCATATGAGGAGCGTTGTTATCATGGCTCTGAGGCATCATATGAGGAGCGTTGTTATCATATCCCTGAGGCATCATCTGAGGAGCATTGTTGTCATATCCCTCAGGCATCATTTGAGGAGCATTGTTATCATGGCTCTGAGGCATCATCTGAGGAGCATTGTTATCATGCCCCTCCCCCATCATATAAGGAGCATTGTTATATCCTTCAGGCATCATTTGGGGAGCTTTGTTACATCCGCATCTTTTAGGCATTCTTTTAGGGGCATGGCTGCGCCCTTCCAGCATCATGTAATGCTGTTCCACCTTCATTACGTAATGAAAATGTTTTTGATAATAATACATGTGCTTTTGAGGATCTACATACTCGTATTTTTTTGCGAGCAGTCCATATAAGCTTGCTTTTTCTAAAAGATCCTTTAACATGTCATCCATTTTCATTAAAAATTCCCCCTTTTAACTTTACCTTAGTAGGGTATTCACTTCATTTTATGTTGTATAAGAAGATTGCCTGCTTTTGCATAATAAAACGGCAGATTGAGGTTTTTAAGAAGGAGGCGATATGCTGTAAGGCGCGTGTATCGATTTTGTGTGCGTCCCTTTTTCAGGAATATGCGGCTGATATTATTGTGAATTTTTAGGTATGCTCAGCAAAGAAGAGACTTTTATTTTAAAGTGCTGAGCAGATGATATACCCTCGAGAAGTTGAATGATGATTTATATAAAGAAAGACCTCACAGGTGCCGTGAGGTCTTCAAAACTTGGTTAAGTACCGCAGTCGTAATATGCACCTGTTTAAAGTATGCCCAATAGGTAACCTTTTAAAACTTTTGTTTCCTATCAGGTAAGTTGACAGGCAGCAAAGATGCAGCCTTAAAGAGATGACGAGAAAAGAAAAAAGGGGATTTAAACAAAAACAGCCAGGGGGCTCTGACTGTAAATAGCAGGGTCATGTTTAGTTTATGATATTTCCGTCGGAAAGCGAATCTAAGCTGTCGTGAGTAAGGCTGCCGGTTAGTATATCGCGTGGAATAATCTTTTACGTGAAGAGTTACACAGCATCAGTTTTAAGTTCCTTAAAAATCAGCAAAATACCGATTGCGTATACGATAGAAGTGGCCAGGGGTACAAGTGTAAATGCCTGTTCAACAAAGTAACCACCTAAAACGAGAGCGGAAGAGCAGGTGCCTAATGTGATAAACAAATAGGCCTTACTTCTATAGATCCACATGTAAGGGAGAAAGTGCGAGCCTCCAAGCAGGCCGATTGTAAAAGGAAGGTATTCAGGCATATGTCTATACACAAGGATAAACACAGGAATAAAAAAAGCCTGGGCAGCTGCAATCATACCGCCTAAAACACTAAGTGGATTATCGGTTGATAATAAATGGACATTCATCATTTTACATAGCACTAGACCAAATGGAAAAATCGCACTCATACCTAAAATCCATATCAAGCACACTGGTTTTAAAGGCAAGACAAAGGGCAGAAAGGTGAATAACAAAAAAATGATGGAACCAGATAACAATATGGGAAATCCTTTTTTGGCTGCCAGGATCATATCGGTTTGAAACTGTTCAAGTGTTTTATTCAAGTAGTTCACTCCTTACACGGACATATTACGACCTGCCTATAATGTGCTATTGAATGCTTATATTTATAATGAAATTTAAAGGTTAAATCATTGATGGGATATTTTCAGGCTGCATGAAAAAGCAGCCAGGCCGGGGAGCCTGACTGGAAAAATGGTGACGAGCTGTCGGAGTTGGGTTTGGGTTGTAACAGTATCATTATGGGCCGTTAGATGAAAATTTATACAAAAAAGCCAGGGAGGTTTCCGAGCTTCAAGGTCGACACGAGGTGTTATGCGTGAAGGCGGCGCTGTTATTTAACGCCCTGATATTGGTCATTTCCTATACTTGGAGAAACTATGCGAAATCAATGTTCTTACTTTATAAGGAAGGCAACTACTAGATATAAATACACCGTTACTAAGATCAAAACTCACTTGCGAAGCAGGATAGCATAACACGCTGAATGGGATTACTCATCTTTGGGGACAAATAAAACAAACAAAGTTATACAAGGAAACACTAAATGCGAAGCATCGGAGGAGCAACCTTGAAAGTGATACACTGGTCTCTGGTATTTGCAATTGCTACTTTTTTTGCAGTAGCCGAGTACACAAAGGCGAATATTAATCCCGTAGGTGTATCAGCATCTATCGCAACCGCCGTCGTAATTGGAGCATTTATAAGACCATTCATTAAGTAACAGGCAGCAAGAAGAAAAGAAATAATGGGGATGTGCGTAAAAAAAGAACAGCCAGAGGGGGCTCTGGCTGCACGGTGTGAATATTACATGGGAGAGAGGAGTCTCTCGCTATCGGTCAGTATGGACAAGCTCGTCATATTTTATACAAGCCAAATAAAAAAGCTTATAGATAGGTTAATGAAGTCTCCAGGCTTTCTTGAAAGTAGATTAGTCAGCAGCTGCCAGCTTTTCGTTTATTTTTCTGCAATAAGCGGATTTCCTTAATTCTTCAACCGTTATGAATACAGGGGCGAAAGGCAGAAGCTGCTAATTTATTGACTGGCTATACATGGACAACTTCTGAGTCCAATTCTCGTTTTGTTTCCATGCTGCATCCTCCTTTTGAGTCCCTGTACAATATCATATGAGAGAGCAGCTAAGAAAGAAGGGAATCACCTCCTTTTGACGAAATGTTAGAAAAAGGGGGAGCGCGCCATGGATAAAATCATCTATAAAGTCAAATTGCAATTCGATAAAGACAATAGTGAGATTATCGAAGTCAAAGGTCCGCCCGGTAAGGAAGAAGTAGTATTGAAGATGTTTACGGATCATGAAGAAAAATGGATTATTGACGAAAACAACCAGGCGATTAACTTGAATTTAGTAACAAAGATCTCATTTGTAAAACCGGTCAGTATAAAAGGTGAACCGGTAGACATGTAATGCGGGAAAAGATAACTAGCATCCTCCGGGGTGCTTTTTTCTTTGTTCAAAAAATCTTGGAGGTGACGGTGATATAAATTGGCGAACTGGGATGATATTAAATCAAAGCGGGTAAAGTAAAAAACTAAATAAGTTAGCTATTAGGACAAGTAGTGTTTGAAGGAAGTTGACCGCTTTAATCGAAATAAACAATAAAGGTAAAGGAGGGTTTCGAATGAAGGTAGAAGTAAAATATCGAAGATTTGATATGAAAGAAGGACGATTAGTACCTAATCTCAATTATTCTTACGAAATAGTGGAAATCGATAATCAATCAATCGACGACTCAGGAGAACTGGCAGGAGACGCCTTAAGCAGGAAATTACACTTAAGTAAAGATCGGTTTGAAGTAATCGAGAGCAGGCCTATCTGAGCGTATAACCGGCTTTCTCGCTTGAAAACTTAAAAAGAACATAGGTATATCAAGAGAAGTAATCTTCACGTATCACTTTCCTGAATAAAAGCGACCGTCGTCCTGTCGGAATTTGATGAATGATTTTTATTGGATTTTAGCGCTTCCTCCTGCAATATATAGGAGGGAGGAAATGGGAAAATGAGTGAGAAGCCAACAGAATTGAAAAAATACATTGAACAGCTAGAGAAATTCAAGGAATTATGTAATATATTTCCACACATTACAGCCGTGTCTGCTTTACTTAGTGAAAAGAATATCGCAACGGAAGAAGAATTTTACAGGGAACTAAACAAATTTATAAAAGAAAAAAGAGAAACAATTGCATCCAAATAAACGGGTGCTATTTTTTTTATCCGAATAAACAAAGCTCTTAGCAAAAGAGATCAAGCAGGAAATCATTCTTCTATTGCCGAAATGTAAATAAAAGGAGACGATGATATGACTAAACAAACGGAATTGACCGCAGAGGAAATGAACAAAATATTAAAAAACATTGAAATTGACCAGGGGACGAAAAAGCTATTGAAAACGTTAATTTTGGAAAAGAACCAGTTCATTCCTGATCGATTGGTATCTAAAAATGGCTGACTCCTCTATAACACTTAATTAATGGTGGAAAAAATATACTTAAAATATAAAACAAGCGAGCAGCCTTCGGGGTGCTTTTTTCTTTATTCCAGAAATACGCAGGTTTTAAGACACTGCCTGGCTGCTTAAGGCACCCGGCTTTTAAGGTGCATATAAAAGATATACACAATTCTAACCAGACTGCTATACATACCCTCTAAAATGGATTAAAGAGAATTATTTGTAGTAAACTGCATATTCCACTAAAATCAAATGAAAGTGTCTTTGTTTATATTGAAAAGCCAAACAGGAGGATTAAAAGATGACGTTAGGTCCGCGTGTCTTTAAGACAGGCATTGCTGTCACACTATCACTATACATATGTTATTTCTTAAATCTTGAGCCGGCTGTTTTTGCAGCGGTGGCAGCCCTTTTTACAATTCAGCCATCGATTTACCGATCCTGGCGGCAGCTGCTCGATCAGGTAATGACCAACACCATGGGCGCTGCGATTTCCCTTTTTTCTATTTACTTTATAGGGGACAACCCTATTATTATCGGGGTGTTGATGATGCTCGTAATTTCATTGAGCTTGAAAATGAAAATGGAAAGCACCATTCCACTGACCCTCGTGACAGTACTGGCTATTATGAGTACCCCGGACAATGAAAATATCGATTTTATATTGAACCGCTTTTTGATTATTTTAGTTGGTATTGGATCTGCCTTGGTCGTGAACCTGCTGATTATACCGCCAAACTATAAAAAGAATTATCTTGAAAAAACAAGAACGGTTTTTCAAAATATGTCACTGCTGCTGCGTACGGCCGTGTCCAATGAATTAACGGAAACATCTTTTCAAGAGCAAAGCAAAAAGCTCCAGGATGATATTCGGAAATTGGAGGACTTGTTCAAAATGTTCGATGAAGAGCGCACCAAGCTGTCGAAATTAAAGCCGGTTGATGTGCGTGAGATTGTCCTATTTAAGCAAATGCTCAAGACGCTTCAGCAGGGAGAAGAAATATTAGAAAATATCGAAGAACATTATTTCCAAACCGGAGCAAACGAAGCAGAGGATTATTTGTTTGATACTCAGATTGAACAATTAATTAAATATCATGAATATTTATTTTTAAAATATGAAGGGAAAATCAAGCAGCAGGAAAACCATCACGAACTAAAAGAAATAAAGGAAAGCGCCGCTTTTTTTGAACGGGCGCTGGATATTTATAAGCAAAACAAAGACCAAAAATTTCGCTTATTGATTATTGCTTCTTCCATCGTTGAATATTCTTTTCACCTGCAGAGGATGGACCAATTAATCGACCAATACTACAAGGTACGAAAGGTTTGAGGGAAAAAGCAGCCGCTATAAGTAGCGGCTGCTTTTTTTATGGATTCATATTTTATACATTGGGAAAACGGGGTTTAATCCTGCTTTATTTGTTTTAAAAGAAAACGATAAAGTGCTTTAAGAGGTTTCTATTTTTTAACCGAAAATCTGGAAGATTTCACTTTATAGAAAAAAACCATTACTTAAACTAGCATAAATATTCAAAAAAATGATTGTCAAAACGTGTCGACTGAACTATAATCAAAATATCAGATGTGATATTACATAACGTGAATTCGGAGGAAAAGATGACATGACAGAAACTCTTATTTCAAATACAACAGAAGCAGCTTTAGAACAAATTAAAGAAACTATTAAAATAAAAAGTGTAGATTTACTTCACTTACAGTTTGTAGATATCGAAGGAATCTTAAAGCATGTCACTGTAACAACTGAACAATTAGAAGATGTCGTAGAAGGCAAAATGATGTTTGATGGTTCATCTATTAAAGGTTTTTCTGCCATTAACAATTCAGATCTTTATCTTCAGCCTGATTTATCTACATTTGCGGTTCTTCCTTGGACAGAAGAAGAAGGCTACGCGGAAGCACGTTTTCTTTGCTCGGTCGTAAATCCAGATGGTTCTTTGTTTGAAGGAGACACGCGTAACGTTTTAAAGAAAACAGTAGACCGTGCAGCGGAACATGGCTACACGATTTCAGTCGGACCGGAATTAGAATTCTTCTTGTTCAAAGCAGACGAAAATGGAAACCCGACTACTGAATTATCAGATAACGGCGGTTACTTTGAGCCATCTCCAAAAGATCTTGGTGAGCGTGTTCGCCTGGAAATTTACCGTGCATTAAAAGCAATGGGCTTCACAATTGAAGCATCGCATCATGAAGTGGCTGAAGGCCAGCATGAACTTAGCTTTAAATATGCAGATGCATTGGGTGCAGCGGATAAAGCGACTACGTACAAATGGGTCGTTAAAACAGTTGCGAAACAGTATGGCTTACACGCAACATTTATGCCGAAACCAAAGTTCGGAATCAATGGTTCTGGTATGCACGTGAATATGTCGTTCTTTAAAGGAAACGAAAATGCATTTTTTGATCCTTCTGATGCTTTGCAATTATCAAAAGAAGCGTACCACTTTATTGCTGGTCTATTAGAAAATGTGAAGAGCTTTGTTGCAGTAACAAACCCATTGGTAAACTCATACAAGCGTTTAGTTCCTGGCTACGAAGCACCTTGCTACCTTGCTTGGTCTGCGTCTAACCGTTCTGCTCTTATCCGTATCCCGGCGAAAAAAGGCCTTGCAACGCGTGTGGAACTGCGCTGCCCGGATCCATCTTCAAACCCTTACTTAACGTTTGCGGTTATTGCTTCTGCAGGCTTGGATGGAATTGAGAAAGAACTAGAAGCGCCAGCGTCTATTAATGAAGACATCTTCCACATGACGGAAGAACAAAGAGCGTCTTACGGAATTGAAAGTCTTCCTGGCAGCTTAAAAGAAGCAGTAAAAGCACTGGAATCAGGCGATATTGCAGTAAATACATTAGGGGAACACGTTTATAACGAATACGTTTCTTTGAAAAAAGCAGAATGGGACAGCTACCGTACAGCCGTTCATGGGTGGGAAATCGAAAATTACCACGCAAAATTCTAATAAAAAGCGGGCTTTTGCCCGCTTTTTTTAATAGCTCTTCATTTCACCTTGTTGGTAAAATGGAGGGCTGTTTTTCTTTTTCTTTTCGGAGGTGGCTGTGAGATCCTGTTTACACTAAAACGGATCTTTATGTCGTGCAGGCAGAAAAAGATTGCCTCAATCTCTTATAACGTTCTTTAAAGGGCTTCGGCTGCTTTCGCCCCATCACCCTTGATAAAGAGGAGGGAAAATAACTCATTCATTTGTAACTTCAGTGTTATACTGATAAAAAACAGGACTTTAGAAACGAGAGATCAATGATGAAAGTAGCAGTGACGGGGATGGGCGTGCAGCTTCCAGGAGCGGACAGTGTGAGCCGCTTTGCTGAAATGCTGGCTCATAATATTTGCCCCTTGCAGGTTGTAAAAAATATAGGAACGCAAAAACATAGAGATTTAGTCATGGGTGTGATCGATCATGAGATACTGAGTGATCCTTGTTTTAAAAGGTATTCGAGGATAAACAAACTGGCCATCGCCGCAGTGAAAGAGGCGTTTAAAAATATCCATATAGAAAATCATTCAGGTAAACGCATATCCGTGATTTTTGGGACGTCTGTAGGCGGACTCACAGAAATCGAAGAACTCGTGGCAGCCGCTGCACAACAAAACCTGCGGCGTTATCCGGTGACGGGTGTTGCCCATGGCAATATTGGGTCACTTGCAATGGGTATTGGTTCATACATAAAAGCAAATCATCTTCAGTTGACACTTGGAAACACATGTACCGCCAGCACCGATGCTATTTTGCTCGGAAAACAACTTCTTGAAAGTTATATCACGGACATATGTGTAGTAGGGGGAGCAGATTCTTTAATTAATCGAACACTCGTGTACGGTTTTTTAAAACAAAGAGGTCTTGCTGTTGAAGAAGATGTACGTCAGGCAGGTATGCCGTTTTCAACATCGACTCAAGGATTTGTTGTGTCCGAAGGGGCTGGGGCGCTTGTGCTGGAGCGGGAAGAAGATGCTGTGCGAAGAGGGGCAGACATTTATGCTTTTATCGAAAAAGGCTTTTCCAATCATGATAATATCTCAGTGTTTCAATCCGATCAAACCGGAGAAAACATGACTGAAGTAATTCAGGAAATATGCGGCACCCGCCTGCCGTCATACGTGAACAGCCAGGCTTTAGGTTTAGAGGAAAATGACCGGGTGGAGGCCAGTGCTTATCGAAACTGCTTCGATGGCAGTGTTCCCATTACGTCTATAAAAGGACTGTTCGGCCATACCTTCGGAGCCTCAGGTGTAACACAGGCGATTGCTTCCATTATCAGCATTCGGGAAGGCTTTATTCCTGCCACATATGGAACCAATAAAAAGAGCTTTGAATCACTGCCGGTTGTAACCGAAAAACAAGAAAAGCCGGTTTCCTCGGTTGCGGTGACGACACACGGCTTTGGAGGAAGCAACACAGGGCTGCTTATTACAAGATAAGGCGGCCTTTGTTCTGCACAACGGCGACTGATCCGACTGAATCGGCAGGCTTTTTCATATCGAGCAGTTTAAAAGGGAAGAACGCTTCTGAGGACTCGGGTAATAATTTCACGAAAAAGGAGATAATAAAACGGGATGTAAAGCAGAACTACCCGGCTCGAAGAAGGAGATGATAAAGTGGAACAAAAGCCAGATTCATTTCAATCAATGAACGACAGTGATATTTGCAATGAGCTGCCTCTACCGATGAGTGCACCGGGACAAAAAAACCTGGCAAGTGAAGTGTATAAGCATTTAAAAAAGAGAGCTGAAGATTTTGACAACAAACTGGATGGCACCCAGGGGGTGGGTGTGAAACTGATTCCGTCCGGGCAGTCGGTTACTTTTCAAGTCAGGGCATTAGGTTATTGTGATCCGAGTTTAATCATATTTGACGGCGTTACAGAGAGTGGACTGGAAGTGCAGTTGATTCAGCACGTAACGCAGCTTAACTTTTTGCTGATGGCCATGCCCCGGCCGAACCCTAAAGAACCAAAAATTCCACTCGGTTTTATTCAGTAAGGCAAAAGTCACCTTTATAGGTGGCTTTTTTATTTGAAGCTTGGAGAAAAAAGGGGTAAACGCCATAAAAGGCGCTCGCTTTACCCTTCTTTATTCTTTTTTCCATCATTGCTTTTATCTATGCCTGTCACGTTGTTAACCGCTTGAACAATTAAGTTAAACCCCTGATCCATAGCTTTAATGGATTCATCTTTCTGTCCCGTTTTTTTCTCCTGCTCTTGCTTTTCCATATTGTCACCTCCTCTATATAGAGTTTGTTGAACGCCCGGAAATATTCGGAGATGCTGTAGGGAAAGGAGAAAAAAGATAAGTTTATGTTGGGTAAACACGCAAAAAAGCCAGAAATTTTTCCGGCTCTATAAATAGTCAGCTCGTTTGAAGCTGATACTCAATAATTAATTTATCTAATTCCTGGCTGTAACCTAACACTTCCTCACTTCCGAATCCATAAATAGCAGCAGCGAGAATCATTAGATGGCGCAGTTTTTTAATTTGGAATGATAATTCTTCAAGAATTGGCTGGTTCGTATCCATATGCATTCTCCCTGTCAAAAAGAATAGGAACTAACTTGATTATAGGATATTTTGCATAGAAAAGAAACAGTTGTTTGTGAGAAAATCTGACGAAAGTGAAGGGGAGTGCTTGAAGTAACATGCGCAAGAAATGAGAGGAAAAAGAAGTAAAGTTAAACGCTGGTCATCCAGCCGGGATTTATTTTATCCTCGGTTCCTCTACTTTTAGCTTTCCGGTGTGCATACTTTCTAGAATAGGCTTTCCGTCCTTTGACTCCATTTTCAAGATGCCATACTGCCGTTTGATTACCCCTTTTTTCAAATCAACTGGCGCCACAATAAAGTCGCCATTATACTTTCCTACCACCACCTGGCGAGGTTCCTCTGTCGTTACGTAGTAAGCCGTTTTAAAATAAGCTTGAAAATAGCCGAGCGCGCTGCTTAACATTAACACCCCGATTCCAGCTGATATATACCAAACCAATTGATTGTGTGTACCTGAATTTTTTCGCCTTACAAGATAGGTGATTTCAGAGAAAATAAGC
Organism: Domibacillus sp. DTU_2020_1001157_1_SI_ALB_TIR_016; assembly: GCF_032341995.1. NCBI lineage: Bacteria > Bacillati > Bacillota > Bacilli > Caryophanales > Bacillaceae > Domibacillus > Domibacillus sp. DTU_2020_1001157_1_SI_ALB_TIR_016. The sequence goes on along the minus strand of NZ_CP135439.1, from coordinate 2,035,096 downwards.
AGAAATACAATGATCGTGCCGATTGTTAAAAGCAAGGTAAAAGCTTTATCGTATTCCGATGTCACAAAAAAATCAGTGGATTTAGAAAGCACAAGCAGGGCCGTAATAAGGAAGGAAAAAATGAAAAGGATTCTAGTGTACCATCTTTTTGAATACATTTTTGAATAAGCTTTTGATGAGGAAAATAGGGAAATAAACTGTGCCAGCACGAGGCATAAAATAAGCAGGTAAAATAAGGTCCCGGTGAAGTTAATCAATTTAATTTCAATCAGTTCAGCCGGCACGCCGTAATACCTGAATTGACTTTCCGTATAAAAATACATAAAAGCAACCGACAGAACAGAAAACAGGCTGAAAACAACAGTCAGATCTGCTCCATGTATAAAAGAAAATAAAGGGAAATTCTTTTTTTGGATGGTTTCCTGCTTTTCAGAGTTTCTCATTGAAACACCCCTCCTAAAAAGCCAGCCGCAAAAAAGCGGATACTGGATAATAGCATATACAGCACTCTTATCATATGAATTCGCCGTTATTTGTTGCTTTTCTTAAGCACTGATCGATGAATATGGCTCGGCTGCAGCGGTGATACTATCCGCTCAAGCTGTGTACTGCGCCGCTGTATGGCCGAAGTAGAAACGTACATGGAAACCTCGGTAAAGAAAGGATGAAAAAAGTGGGCAGAAACGGAATCGGTGAGAAAGCTGCTGTAAACGGCGAAGAAAAGATAAGAAAAGCGGCAGACTTATGAGTGAAGCAGTTCCTTTTAATGAATCACTCATTCAGTACTCATCCGGCTGGCAATGGGACGACAAAAAATACTGGGGAGAAGCGGGCGAGATTATCGGTGTTGTACCGGATCATATTGTGATGGGAAAGCCGCATGATCAACGTTCAACGGAGTATTGGTTTTACTTTTCTGCCATCAGCCGGTCCCTCACCGCTGATTTTGTGCAGAAAGAAAAAAGAGCCCTAACGTCAGATGAGGAAAGAGCGTTAAATGACCGGACCAGAGAGCTGATGAAAGAATCGATTTTGCACAAAACTCCCGTGAAAATGCTTCTGGCCAGGTATGAAGTGACCAATCCATACAGACCGCCCGATCTTTCCGGATTGAAAGTAGTCGAATACCTGCCGGCAGGCCCGGCTCATTGAATAAAAGTGTTTTGTACAAAAAGAGATAAACTGAACAACAAAAGGAAGAAAAGAAGCGAAAAAAGCCGTATCAGCGATTCAACTGATGTGGCTTTTTTGTATACAACAGCATTTACTTCTTTGCAGGCGGATCTTTTTGTTCGATCAAGTCCGTCGCGAAAAGAAAGCTTCTTTTCTCTGCCTGCGTTACTATAAAAGGAGAGAAAAAATGGAGGTTTTTTGTATGAAAATGTCTGTGACCCGGGGGCTGGCAGAATTGAAGCTGCTGGACAAGCGTATCAAGACAGTGATGAATTCGGCTGCATTCGTTGACTTCGCCATCGGTGAAAAAGCGGTGAACGGATACACATCGAACAAAGAATATGAAGATAAAGTGCAATCAGCTTATCAGTCTGTGAAAGATTTGATAAAACGACGCAATGATATTAAGTCTGCAATTGTTCTTTCCAATGCCATGACAAGGGTGAAAATTGCGGACAAAGAATATACGGTAGCGGAAGCCATCGAGCGAAAAACATCTATTCAATATGAAGTGCAGCTTATGCAAAAAATGAAAAACGAGTATACAAAAGCGATAAACAACATTCAAAGAATAAATGAGGAAGTCAAAGAAGAATTGAATCGAAAGCTCGATGCTTTGTATGGGCGCGAAGCAAAAACGAAAGTGGACGAAAACAATGAGCTTGTGAAAAGTTACCGAAACGATAACGAAGCTAAAATGATCGATCCGCTGAAAATCCGCCATACATACGAGAAACTGGAGCAGGAAATTGATGAATTTTTATCAGAGGTCGATTTTGTCCTGTCTACCTCGAATACCTTGACGGAAATTGAAGTGCCGGAATAAGATAAAGCGGTTAGTCAATCGAAAATCAGCAAAACTAAACAGGTGCCGGCGGCTTTGGCCTTACAGCTGCTAACTTTTCATTCATCCATTTGAGGATATAGGGAACTTAAACGCGAGCGAGCGTTATCAGGCTGAAAGCTCAAAGTTAAACGTTCAAACCTTAAAGGTGAAAGATCAAAGCTCTTAAAAGTTAAAGCTTAAGGCTCAACGTTGATAAGTTCGATAAAATCCATGAGAACGGCTTAGGCGGTGTTTGTTTATCGGCCGCGTTGATTGCCGCATGGCTGATTGGCTAACTGCCTACATAAAACAATACATCCTTTTTCAAATCAAAAAAACCGTTCATTATGAACGGTTTTTTTGATTTGAAAGAAAGATTGTAATGACAAGGATGTTGATTAAATTATTTGTTCTATTTTTAGAAAATGTAAAGTAAGTAGAAAAAAAGTAAATTAAAAAGTATTAAGCAAATAGAATATTTTTTAAAAATTACATATTTTAAAATGTGCAAAATTCAAATAAAGAAATAAAAAAGAACAACCAACATATTTTTAAACTGGTTGCTCACACTCCAGCAGTGCATTTTTTAAAAGCTGGATATCTTCTTCTATTAATTTCTTAAGGCGCAAGCTGCGACACCGGTTATAATCATCTATTAAACGACCCAATTCAGCAGAAAGAAGAATGATCGTGTCTTCCAGAATGAGCACTCCTTTTTGGATAATTTGTTTTCACCAAGGTGCGGGACAGATGAACGTGTGGGTGATGTCTATCAAACTACTAAAGGGTAAAATAGTCAAACCTATATGTTTATACCCTAATTTTAAAAAAATATGCGTAAATATATAAAAAAATTCATTTATTGGAGAACGAAGCTTCTTCAATCCGATAAAAGACATGTTCCCGATGGGTAATAAAAGAGTTTTTGTTTATTTTAAAACGAATGGTGAAAAATATGGACATGAAAGTGAATATTCCAAACCAACTGTACAAGTAAGGAAGGAGACGGCTGTGAATGACACAGTGTATTTTGCAAATTAACAAAAAAGCGCACCGGGCAGGGGACCATATTGCGTTTGCAGCAGCGGAAACATTGGATCCGCCCATCGATATTGGCGGAGGAATGTGTTATCACCGATATATTGAGCATTATGAAAAGCTTGCTTCTGAAGAGGAAAGAAAAATAGGCTTGACGAATATTTTAAGCACTGAGGAAACAGAAAACGAAATTTTTTATACGGTAGACGAGAGCCAGATTCCGTTTATAAAAGAGGTGGCCGTTTCAATTACGAATGAGTTTCCGGAAAGCTATGAGCGCCAGTACACGGAGTTTATTCAACGTCTTCAAAATGAAAAAATTATTGCTTGAGAAAAGTAAAAAGGATTATAGAGCCGTCGTTTTAAAGGCTTAAATGAGAAATAAAAAAACAAGCAAGCCGTTCTCTTGTCCGGCCTGCTTGTTTATTAGTACATGGCATTAGGAGGCGAAAAGGAAAAAGAAGACGGGCCATGGTGTTTTTCCAGCATTTTGAAATGCTGTTCTAACTGATCGACGTATTTAAGGTGAAGCAATTCAAAGTGCATATGCTTTTGCGGATCTACATACTCATATCTTTTTGCCAGCAGGCCATACAAACTCGCCATATCCAAAAGATCTTTTAAGGTTTGGTCCATCATCTCAAAAAAAAGCCTCCTTTAAAGAGTTACTTTAAGATATTCAAATACGGAATCTTTGTATAAGCCGTATGCCTGTTCTTTGACCGTACACTTGAAACGGCTATTATAAGGTTTTCTTTTGCACCGGCAAAATAGAGGTGAATTTTGCTCTTTTTGGGGGAACATAAAGAATAAAGCTAAAAAAGGAGAGTGAACAAAATGGAAAGAGATTCCGGCACAGAAAATGTTATTGACGGGCTTAGTCAGCACGAAAAAGACGTGTATCGTTTTATGAGAGACGAATACGAAAGAACGATGAGCTACGGTGATGCGTATGATGCTAAAGTGCAGGATCCTCAGCTTACCGCACTTGTGAGCCGTGAATTTAATATTTCCGCTGATGAAGCAAGAAACATTTATATGGATGTTGAATCAAAAATAGCCGATTTTCGCAGGAAACAATCAGCAAAAGTGTAAGCGCCTATCCGGGCGCTTTTTTGCTGGGCAGCATATCCGGAGAAGGACAGCCGTTCTTTCATGATAAAATGAGGAGAAGAGGTGATAGACATGGAATGGATTGGGCTGCCGGCAGGGGCGCTTCAAGCGAATGCATACGTGATTTACGAGAAAGGAAGAGCCTTACTGATCGATCCAGGCGGAGAAGGAGATAAAATTCGGCGGTTTATCCGGCAGAAAAAATTGCAGCCGGAAGCCATTCTTTTAACACATGCCCATTTTGATCATATAGGGGCAGTGGAACCGCTTCGGGAGGAATACAGTATACCGGTTTACCTTCATCACGCTGAAAAAAAGTGGCTGTTCAATCCGGCTTTGAATGGATCGGCTTCTTTTGAGGGAATAGAGCCTATTGTAGTAAACTCCGCTGATCAGCTGTTCACAGGGGAAGGAAGGCTTTCGATTGGCAGCTTTTCTTTTGATGTGTACGAAACTCCGGGACATTCTCCTGGCAGTGTCAGCTTTTATTTTAAAGAAGGAGGCTTTGTTGTTGTAGGAGATACCCTGTTTGAAGGAAGCATCGGCCGTACGGATTTAAAAGGCGGGCAGGAAACCCAGCTGTTGAAAAGCATTCATCAAAAGCTTTTAACGCTGCCGGACGATACATATGTACTGCCGGGTCATGATAGTGTGACAACGATTGGCCGGGAAAAGGAAAATAACCCTTTTTTAAAGAAGCATACATAAAAACTTCCGTAAAAAAGCTGTGTTTGTTAAAAGAACAAACACAGCTTTTTACGTTTTTAAGCGGATGTGTCTTTTCCTGCCTGTCTCTCTTTCCAGGAGGCATGCATTTCCTGAACACCGCTTATAACTGTTTTTAATCCCTTTTTTCGGATTCCTTTTGGTGAAATAGGTTCCATCAATATGTCTGCTCCAGCCGCTCCCGCAATCGTTGCAAAAACACCAGCAGTTCCGGCAGCCACCGTTCCGGCTGTGACCGCGGCTCCCGAGACGGCTCCGGTGGCAGTGGTTACAGCACTGGCTAATCCGGCCGCGCCGGCAGCCGCAGCTGCGCCAGCGACGGCGGTCCCGGCTGTGGTCACGGCTCCGGCAGCGGCCGTTCCAGCCGCTGCAGCCGCCGTCGCTGCAAGCGTTCCAGCTGCAGCAGCGGTGCCTGTGATAACTGCTGCGGTCCCGGCGATGGCGGCTCCTGCAGCCGTCGCAGCAATCGCGCTAGCAGCAAGCGGAGCGGCTGCTGCAGCTGCCACTCCACCTGCTACATAAGCAGCACCTTTCCAAAATCCCATACAAACACCTTCTTTTTTGATTGTTATCTGCATTCGTTTAAGCAGGAAACTCCTATACTCATTATGTACCCCGAACGGTCTTTCAGCACACATTTAAAACAATGAACGCCCGTATGAAATCTTCCCGGCGATCAAGCCTGTAACAACAGGGGGTGTAATCATAGCTTGATGCTGTTTATGTTCACTGAATTCTTTGAAAGAGCAAGAAAGGGTATACCGCCCATTTTTGAAAAAGTGGAAAGAGATAAGGATTCGACTGTACATGACTTTGGGGCAGTTTAATGAGCAGCTGCAACGGGTACACTAAAGTATGGTTTGGTAAGCCGTGTATATAAAGTACCCATTTCGAAATAGTACACACATAATAAAAGCACTCACATGGCGTGAGTGCTTTTTTATTGGCTGAAAAACTTTATTTTTCAAGAGAAAGCTCAGGCTGCTCTGGCTTGGCCGGGGGAATAGGCTGCAGGACAGGCTGTTCTGCGCCCGCTTCATCACCCATTTGGTTATCAAATGAGGTTGTATCCGCCTCATTTGTTTCTTGGTCCGTTTGTTCTCGGTCAGCCAGTTCGTTATTTGCTTGATTCACCGTTTTACTGTCAGCTGTAGAATCCGCTTTCTCCTTTTTTTGTGTATCTGCTTGGTTAAACCAATCGGATACATAGCCGTCTTTTTTTTCAGACGTCTGGGATGTTGTTTCTTTTTCCTGTTTTGTTTCATTGCTTGTTGTATCGTTTTCATTTGAGGCAGCAGGCTGTTCCTTTTCCGGTGCGGTTGTTTCGGTTTGTTCAGCTGTTACGTCTTCGGTTTTTTGTTCTGGTTTGTCTGTTAAAAAAACATTCAAAAGCAGCAAAAAACAGGAAAGTGCTGCAAGCAGGGAGACCAAAAGGTACATACTCGATTTATAGATTTTTATAGCCGCTCATCTCCAATAACAGGACTTATTGTGAAAGTATAAAGCTATTGTACAATACGAAAGAAAAGAACCAAAGAGGCGGCTGCTTTTTTTATATCCTATACTGCAAGCAAAGAGCGAGTAAAATTAATAATGTGCAAAATTCAAAAAAATAAAGCAGCCGAAAGGGCTGCCCTATGTTGACTGCTCACACAAAGAAATAGCTTCGTTTAATAACTGAATGTCACTTTGAATCAGTTCTTTAATCTCTGGATCATCGTATCGGTAATAGTCATTAATTAATTTTCCCAGCTCATTAGACAGGATGATGGCTAGATCTTCCATAGTAAACGCTCCTAGATAAAGGTTTTTTTGCGTAATCCTTATTTAATTTTACCTAAAATAGGTTTAACATACTAGATATAATTACCTATATTTTATGAAGCAAATGAACGGACCGGTTTTTAATAAAAAACTCATTGGGCCGGCCGCCGAAAAAGGAAATGCTCTGATGAACCATCGGCAGAGCCAGATTCCATTATGACAGCAGAAAGCCAATATAAGGTTCAGCCAAAAAAGCTTCGGTCGAGCTTCAATGATCAGGAGAGTTAGGAGTGCATAAAAAAGCAGCCAGGTGAGAGCCCGGCTGATACAAGGTTTACTTATAGGAGTAGGATTTGGAACTAACAGTGCTAGTATGTACCATTTGAAAAAATCTTATACAAGAAGCACCTGCCTGTTTTGAAGCTGGGCATGAAGAATTAATGTATTTAATTCTTCACTGTAATAAAGCGCTTCTGCACTGGAAAGTCCATAGAGCTGAACCGCGGAAGCCAGCAGCCCGCGGACTCTTTCGATTTCTTCATACAAATAATTTATAGGGTCTTTTTCATTTAGCATCTTTTTTCTCCATTTATGTACTTCGCAGGTTCAGTTACCCCGAAAAAAGAGGGAAACCTATTTATATAAAATGTAAAAGGTCTTTGAACAAAAGACATGGTTGAAAGCTGTTAAAGCACTGGGAAAAGAAAGAGAAATTTGTTATGTTAATAAAAGCATGATGTACATTTAGGAGGATATAAAGTGAAGACATTATTGAAGCTCTTCATTGGACTGGCATTGCTTGTGGCTCTTCTAGGAGCCGGACTGTATTACTTCGGAACCAAAATTGCATCTGATAAAATAATGGATGAAGTAGCACAACAGATTGAAAACAGCGGAGAAGTGGAACAGATTAAGGAGCAAATTAACAACAACCCAGAGCTGAAAAAGCTGGTGGAAGAAGGCGCAAATGCCGACACTTCTTCTCTGCCGTTTACGACAAAAGAAGAAGCGGCAAGGGAAATGGTGAAAAAGTTCAGCCCAGGCGAGCTTAAATACATTCAATCGACCGTACAAGGCGGCCTGACAGAAGAAAAGAAACAAGCACTATTAGAGACACTCCAGAGCAAGCTGACTGAAGATGAAATACAGGCTTTAAAAGTGCTGGCTTACAAGGAACTTTATCAATAAAAGGGGGGCACCGGGTGCGGTGTTCCTCTTTTATTATTTAGTCGAACTCATAACGAGGCGCTTCTCTACCTGTTTAGATGGCCAAACAGGAATAAGCCCCTGTTTTGATAACGAGGGGCTCATCTGTCAACTTTGTGTTTGATCTTGTTCGATCCACCAGTCGATTTGATCTAAATCAAAAATAATGATGTCTAAACCAACTTTTTTATGAGGAAGCTTCTTATTTGTGATTAGATCATAAATATCCTTTTCAGCAATTGGATAGTTTACTGACTCAAGATAGGAGATTAATTTCTGTATTCCTTGAATTCTTCTCATTTCATCACCTCCCACAAATATTTCTCCAGGCTTGGGAGAGAAAAACTTGTGTAAAGGATCAAATGAGTGAATATAAACCTTTTTACCCTGTTGGCCTCAGTTATATGCCTGATCGTTCAATTTTTAAATGCTCCATGTAAAATGGCAGCTGCGTATACATGAGGCAGCTGCCATTTTAAACATGAGTTCAACGGCTGTTCTTTTTTAAGTCATCCATCTGTTCTTGAATGGTTATATGGTGAATAACGGTTAAAATCAAAATGATGATATTTAACACACTTGATAAGATCGTACCGCCTAAGAGTATACATTTTGCTCGGGAATAAAGCATATGATCACCACTTTTTTAACGAAGTAGGGTTAGGTGAAAAAATAAAGCCTGTTTCACATACACACATTTAAAAAGGGTTTGGCACGTTTACTCTACCCGTATCGTATTGGCATCGCCAAATTGCTGCTTGTCGTTCTGCTGCTGCGAGCCCTGGCTGCTATATGAGCCGTTTTGTTGATTGTCCCCTTGGCTCTGGCGGCTTACGTTTTGACCGCTCGTTTGATACCGGGCGCTTTCATTGTTGTTTTGGTTTTTCGGCTGGTTTTGGCCGTTTTGATTCTGGTTGTTTTGGTTTTGGTTATTGCCCGTTAATGTGTCCATAACATTTTCGAGGCCTTTGCCAATCGTTTCTAAAATACCATCGTTCTGCTGGCCGTTTCGGTTTTGATTTTGATTTTGATTTTGATTCGCCATCTTTTTCACCTCCCGAGCTTTATCGTGCACAAACGAAAAAAAATTATTTATAAGTCGGCCAGGTGCTTTTTTCAAGGCGCTGTATGGGTCGATATGTTTTTGGGTTGAATATAAAGGGAAAGGACATGCTACTGAGTAAGAAACTCGTTAAGGAGGGACTTGAAAATGGGCGTAAGCCGAAAAAAACAAATGCTTATGAGCGGAATAGCGGTTCTGTTTACACTTGGACTGGCTGGCTGTGGAAACGAAGAAAGTCCGCCGACTGAGCAGGAAGAAGTGGAACAAAACAATCATAGTGACATTAATGAAGGGATGGACGAAGAGAACGATACAGGCACGAATAAAGACGATCAAGTAGAAGTCGATCCGAATGACGGCGAAACCGAAACGAATGAACAAGGTTCGTAAGCTGGAAAGGAGCTTGCCGGCAACTAATGAAAAGGTGTATCTGGCCCCGCACAGATACACCTTTTTCTGATAACACAAAGAAATTAATGCTCTTTTAAGGCAGCTAGGGGAACACTTTGTTCTTTTTCGGGCTCATCCAGAGGGTAAATACGAGCCATTTCATTGTCTTCGTCTACATGTTGGATATAAATAGGTAATTCGTTAAACGTCACGTCAGCCATTACAGGAGAAGCGGCGATTTCCTGAGCTCGTCGTAAATTCATCATAGCGGCCTCCTTTTGTTTAATAACACTTTTAACGTTTACTTAAAAAGCGTTCCTTATTCTGTCCGATGTGAAATGAACGAAAGTGTATCTGCTGCCAATGTTTTGGCTGCGTAAAACGAGGAGGGGTGTATCGGAAGTTCAAACAAACAAGCCAGTTCAAAGCGCAGCTTGTTTGTTTGAATACGTCCCATAATGAAGGCCAAGGTACGGCTTTTCCATCATCCTGCAATGCTGTTCCACCTGATTAGCATATTGAAAATGAAGCTGGTCATTATACACGTGCTGCTGCGGAGCTATATACTCGTACTTTTTTGCTGACAGGCCATACAAGTTCGCCATAGCTAAAAGCTCTTTTAACGCCTGATCCATTCAAACAAAAACTCCTTTAAAGGATTACGGTATTTGAATGATCTGGCATAGGTAAGCCATTTGCCTGCTATAGTGAATAATCTCATGTATGAGAGCAGCCGCCACTCCACCAGCTGAAGGCGGGCTTACTTGTGGACTTCATTAGCCGCTTTTTGTTTGATGAGGCTGTCCCGCTCGGCGGAAAGTGCTTCGTTTTCTTTTTTTAAACGGGCCACTTCCTGTTTAAGCGCGGCGATGTCTTCCGTTATGATCTTTTTTTCTGAAAGAGCCGCTGCATTGGCTTTCTCTAAAGCCATGCTGTATTGTTCGGCACCCGCCATCTTTCCCTCTAATGTGCTTATCTCTTCTTCCAATATCGTAATTTCCTGTTTAAGCCGGTTGTTTTCATCCAAAGCGGCTTCAAAAGCCTGATTTTCATTTCCAAGCATCGCCAGCGCAACAAGAAAAATCCCCACAAAAAGTGCCGGGTAAAAGATGCGCTTGAACACGCGATGCTTCCTGCTGAATAAGCTGCACAAAAAGTGAAAAAGAAAATATAAACAAGCAAAAACGATCAAAATAAGTCCGAGCAGGCTAGCTAAAATCAAGCGATCCCTTCTTTCAAGCGAGCTGTGATTTTCCGTGAATTCATGCCTGGTCTGGAAGCGGACAGCTGACGAAGGAACATAATTATGTTTATTTTCAGCCAAAAAACAAAGAAAAGCCAGCTCTTTAAGCCGACAAATCATAACAATATCTATTGAAAAAGGTTGCTATTTTCTTTTAAACAGTGTTAGCTAAAAACAGTACATAGGAGGAATCTTTACATGCGCGATAAACAGCAGAGCACCTTTTACATTGTTGATTATGAATGGACAGGGCAGCACATTTTATTTGTAAAAGCAGCGGGCTTCGATGCCGAAAAGGGGAAGGCATTCGAGGAAGTCATTAAGTTTTTAAGGGGCAGGCCGTTTGGGGACAGCATTCATCCCCAAAAGTCTTCTCTGTCAGCCGATTGCAGAAAGGGCCTTCATGCTTATATCACAAAGAAATTTAACGACAAAGAATTTGAGTAAAGGGAAAAACAGCACTCTTGGATGAGAGCTGTTTTTTGGCATTGTATTATAAACACCATGCGTTTTGACGGAAGTTTACCGTCTTTTAGCTGCTTCACTTGTTAAAAAATCAAGCTGTTTTTGCATGGCTGTTAATTGCTTTTGAATCGACTCTGTCTGCTGTGGTGCTGAAGACTCGGCGCTTGCTGCTTCCTCTAAAGCGAGCAGTGCGGCAAATGTGGCAACCGCATCCGCAAGGGTTGTAAGGGCTGTAGCAAGAACCGTCAGCTTGGCTGCATTCACTTCAAGAGACGCCGAGGAGTTTTCCTGTTGAGCTGCTTTTACATAACGCTGATTCACTATGTGCCTCCTCTCCCAATGGAATAAGCGTATATCCGTTCACATTGTATGCAGAAACCGGCACAGTGTGCGAAGCAGCAAGGCTTTCGCCTGCACGGAAAAAAGCAGCTGTATGACCAGGCATACAGCTGTTAACATAGTGGTTTGGCGGGTAAAACCGGTCAGAAAGCAAAAGCAGGAGTCATGTAAACAAATCTTGTGCATACTCTCTTAATACCTATTAAAATCCTCCGCCAACGTAAGACGCACCAATGATAATAAGAAGGATAAACAGAACAACAATCAGCGCGAAGCCAGATCCGTATCCATCACCGTTTTTGTAGCCCATCATGATCACCTCCTTTTCCATATAGTATGAGAAAGTAAAGGCGGCTCTTGTGCGAATGGTCATAGTGAAACAAAAAATGTTAGAGGAATCGTGAAAGGAGCAGAATGCGTGAAGTATGGCTTTGTTGTGAAGGACAATAAGGTTGTCGCAACATTTCGAGGCAAGGGGCAAAACTTTAATATGGCTGCTCACGCATTTATGATGTCTGGTTACGGGATAAGGTGGGTGTCTGCAGAAGAATATCAAGCAGAAAGGGAAAAAACGAAAGAGTAATACCGCCTTTTCCAGATTAGCAGCAGAATATACGCAAAAAAAAAGCAGCCAGGCAATGCCTGGCTGAAAAGTCATGTTCACTTATAGGAGTTGGGGTTGGGAACTAACAGTCCTATTATGAACCTTTCCATAAAAATTTATACAAAAAAGCCAAAAAACGTTTCGCTTTCCTCTTGAATGCCCGCTTTGAAAGAAAAGCGGGACAGGCTAGCCAGCGGAGCCTGACTGCTCAGCAGCAGGAAAGGAAAGAACAAAGCGTGTACCTTTTGCAGGCTCACTTTTTACTTGAACGCTGCCGCGCATAGACTTGACGGTACTGTAGACCACCATTGTGCCAAGTCCCGTGCCGAGATCCTTTGTCGTGAAAAAAGGGTTTCCCAGCCGTTCAATTTGTTCTTTATTCATTCCAATGCCTGTATCCGCTACAGTAATAACAGCATGATCTTTAAAGCGGTTCAATTCGATTGTCAGGGTGCCGCCACCGGGCATGGCTTCAATTCCGTTTTTTGCAATATTGAGGATACATTGATGAAACTTTTCTTTTTCTCCAGCCAGCAAGCTGTTTTTCTGGAAATTTGTTTTGATTTCTACATCGTTCATAGCTGCATAAGGCTCCACAAAATGTGAGATATTCATTAATTCATGCTGCAGATCTAACACTTCCACATTTTCCAATGAAGGCTTGGCAAAGGTAAGGTAGTCTGTAATGATCGATTCTGCTTTGTTTAAGGCTTCTACAGCCGTGCTGATGTAATAATCCTTTTCTTGATTGGAAAGCTGCGGGTCGCGCAGCAGCTGAAGAAAACCTTTCGTGACGGTTAACGGATTTCGCACTTCATGAGAAATACTGGCGGCAATGGTGCTGACGGTTTTTAATTTCTCGAGCTTGGCTATTTCTTCGGACAATATCATCTCTTTTTTTGCTTTTTCAATCATCCATACACAAAGGAGGAGACCAATTGTTTGCAGCGCTGAGATCAAAACAGCGAATACAACAAACGCTGCCGTGACAGCTAATGGCAATAAAAGCAGGTTCAGAGCGAGTGTAGCCAGGGCTGCAGTCAAGGAGATGCACAGGGCAACCCATAGTTTCTTTTTAAGAACGGCTGCTTTTTTGAAAAAAGGCAGAACCACAACCAATAAAAGCAGCAGCAGAGAATAAACGAAGAGGGCAGATAGAAAGTCTGGAACTCCTAGTACAAAACGATAGCCGAGTAAAATGGCTGTCAGAATGCAGGCAGCCCGGCGTCCTCCGTATAATGCTCCGATGATCAAAGGAATTTGGCGGAAGTCGATCGGTATTTCATTTAAAAGAATAATAGGAAAACTCATTGAAAATACAATCGATATCCCACAAATCAATATAATAATCAGGGTATGTGCGATCTGGTTTACTTTCCGTTCCAGGAATTTAAAATAAATTGTAAAACCGAAATAAATCAAAAGAGTGTTTAATAAGAAGCTTTGAATATTAGTAAGAAGAATATCCAATCTTGCAACTCCAGTCGTGTAAAGTGGTAAAAGATGAAGGAATGTTTCACTCCAGCTTTGATACGTTTTTTATCATAACACGGAAGGAGCTTTTTTCTTCTATTTGATTAGTAAAAAATGTGAAAAATAAAAAAATGCCTTCAATCAAACAAAAAACCCGACTGCCCAGCCGGGTAAAAAAAGATCCGTTATTCGCTTGGAAACACTCTGCGAACGGTATCGCTAAATTCATCAACAAGTCCTTCTACAGGCTCGCCTGCTTCAATCCGCTCAGCATAATCCTTCATTTGAGTAGTGAAATCCGGGTCTTCCGAAATATACACTTCTTCAAGGGACGTATCTGATTCTTTTACTTTGTCTTCCATGTCTTTTTTCAGTTCGTCCGTTACTTGAGTGCCATTTTCTAACTGAACGGCGGCATAAGCACGCTCTCCTGCTGCCAGAACAGTGGCGTCTTCTACTTTATCCATGTCCTCAAGGCTGCCCTCTGCTTTATCCAGTACAGACAGGCGGGCTTCATTATTACCTTCATCCTCATTTGTTGTCTGCTCATTCTGTGAATCCTGTTCAGCTGCATTATTGTCGGCTTTGTCTGCCGTTTCATCATTATTATTATTCATACATCCGGCCAAGAAAAAGATTGTCATACAAGCCGCCAAATACATTGATGCTTTTTTCATCGAACATCCTCCTTTGTACAAGTTAAAATGAACAAAGGATATTTTCTCCAATGGATGCCGGAATATACCATGAAGATGAAAAAGAAGCCTTTATGAAAAAGGCTTCCTGCTATAACCATTCTTGTATAAAGAGTTTAAAAATAAAATGGAGGAACGATCAAATGAGTCCGGTCGTACTTTTTATGCTCAATCTATCGACATGAACGGGTCGAGCCTGCACAGAAGCAGATACCGCTCGTTTCGATTACCATATATCTAGATAAAAATAAAAAACTTTTTTATATCGGCTGTTTACATTGTACTAAAGCTTCGCTTAAAAGCTGGATATCATCTTGAATCTGTTTTTTAATGATTAAATCAGGACATTTTAAATAGTCATCAACGAGCCGTTCCAGTTCAACAGATAAAAGAAGGGCAACCTCTTTCAGAGCAAACACTCTCCTTTAAATAAATTCTCCCCACTTTACATACTGTCTGTGAACATGGAGAGGTTGAAAAGGACAAAAAATAAAAATGGTTATTTTTAAATTTTATGTGAAGAGGAAGAAAAACATTCAAACAATTATGTGTGAAATAAAAAGGAGGCAGAATCAGCATGAATTTCTGCCTTGAGGATGACCAGCGCTTGACTAGGATGATTTCTTTTTGTAAAATGCCATCATTTCTCGAATGGAACGCATAATTTCTTTGAATTGCAGAGCAAATAAACACAGGCTGGAGAAAGAAAAAAACACAACCGGAACAAATCGAAACCAGTGCATAAAATCCTCTCCGTTTCTGTCTGGCGATAAGTATACATCCTTGAAGCTGCAGTGACTTTCTGTTCACTTATCTAGAAACGAATGCAGTAATTCCTGTTTGCCAAGAACCCGTTCTGCACGAACTCATTATATGCGGTCCCTTAAAAGAGATGTCTTTTTTTGTTGCTTATTTCTGTCTCTTGATGAAAGGGGTATCTAAATAGGAGAAAAGCCGTCTGGCAATGGAAGAGGCAGGCGGCTCTGTTTTTTTTAACGGTTTAAAAAAAGCGGCTTTTATTGAATAAAAAATAATAAATGGACCATACTGACGGATACAGGTGGTGAAACGATGATAACAAACAGCCGCATGATGCTGTCCGGGCACATTATGTTAATTGACATTTTAAACCGTCCGTTTTACCGTTTTGCCATTGTGGCAGAACAAAGAGACCGGGATCAGCCTTTTATCAAGCCAGTGCCTATTTATGGGACTATTACATTTAATAAAAACAAACGTGAAGTTGTCGCAGATAGTTTAAATACTTCATTTGGCAATCTAGAGAGCAGCACCCGGCAGTGGATTGAAAAAAAGCTCATGAAAGAAATTGATGAATACCATGAGCGGCAGCTGCTCGTTCAGCGGAAGCACTCGTAACAAAAAGAGCATCCATTTGGATGCTCTTGCTCTTAGCCTGCCTTCTAACTTTACCTTTATAAGCCTGAAGCTTCCTTATAAAAAAGGAAGCTTTTTTGTGTGGCTGATCGGCTTTATTACTGGTTATTAAAAACGGAAATGGAACATTAAGTAATAGAGAAAGTGAAAAACAATGAAACAAAAGGAGGGGTTGATCCGTAGAAAAAAATGAAACAAAGAGAAGGAGACTGGTTATTATGCAATCAGGAAAATCATTAATTACGTCCCATGTGCTGCCGAGATTTTTCAGTGCGCTTTTGCTTTCGTTTATCGGTACATTAGTTGGCGGGATGTTTATTCCAGAAACAGTAGCACTTGCTTTAGGCCTGCTTCCGATCCTTGTATTGCTGCTGCTTTTAATAAAATCATTTTCAGCAGGAAGAAAAAGAAAGAAAGGACTCAGTACGTATGGATTGAGGCTTCCTATGTGGCTCGTGTACGTGTTTACCCTGCTGGTTGGAATTTCTATTTATCCGGCTATCGATCTATATGTCGATGCGATGGGGATGGCACTCGTCGTAGCAGCGTTCGGTATTGCTTCCGCTTTATTCGGCGGATTGGTTGTTTACACATACTTCACGAAAAAAGATTTCTCCTTTTTGGGCGGTATGCTCTTTTTTGCACTGCTTACACTGATCCTGCTTAGCATTGCCAACATTTTTATTGGTTCCAGCTTTATGGACCTTGGTCTTGCTTTTGCTGGAATCCTTATTTTCTCCGGCTATATGCTATATGATATCTCCCGGATGAAGGAGTCAGGGTTTAAAGAAGCGGACGTGCCAGCAGCGGTCTTTGATTTGTATTTGAATTTTATTAATATCTTCCTGGATATTTTGCGGGTGCTGAACTTTTTCACTTCAAGAGACTAATACACCCTTCCAAAAAAGAAAGTCCCGGCCTATATGCGGCCGGGACTTTTTATGTTATTGATTGTTTTCCGTTGGATCATTTTCAGGGTCCAGCTGGTCATCGGCTGTTCCATCATCGATACCGTTATCCTGATCTTTTCCGTCATTGATACCGTTAGCATCTTCGTTGTTGCCGCCGCTTTCTTGATCCGTCCCATCGTTGACGCCATTTCCTTTATCGTTTTCATCTCTTAGCTCGGCGTCTAAATCGCCTTCTGTTTCATCTTGTTCAGTTTGATTTTGAGTATCGGTATTGTTTTGTTCTTCCATTTGTTCCTGCTCATTATTTGTGTCATCATTTTGTCCGCCGCCGCAGCCAGCCAGCCCGAATACGAGCAAAGCCGTTAGTCCGCTGACAAGAAGCTCTTTTGTGCCGATCAATTTCATGTGTGCATTCTCCTTTAAGTAGGGTTGTCGTCAATGGTAGCATGCCCAGTGTATGAAGAAGTAAACAAAAAGAGCAGGATAACCAAAGAATTTTTTGCAGGCAAAACGAATCCGCTATTTATCGCTAACCAGAACAGGTTAAAGCAGACGGCGGTTGAGTAAAAAGGCTGAATAGTGTATAGGTATAAAAAGCTAATCTGGTTTGGAATATAGTTCATTTCAGCTTGACTTGACATAATTCGACATGATTTAATGGGACTAAAGATAAAGGCAAACTTCTTCGAAAGGGAAGGACGCAAAGCCACGGGTCTACTTTTCAGCCAGTGAAAAACGACAGCCGGGTTGCCAAATAGGGAAGCTTCTCCGTATTTGGTTGAATAACTGTTTAAAGCAGGAGGAAACATGCGGAGAAAATCAAACGACGTAAAAGCACATGTAGAAAAATTTTTTGTTTTATTGAAAAACTATCCGGACAGTACAGATTCAGCTTTAGTTTTTGTGCGGTTTTTACGCTCTTTTTTAAGGGGTTGCTCCCAGCCGGAAATACTGCCTACGATTGAAATTATGACGCTTCTAAAAGAACATAAGCCGATCGCGTTTCACTCTATGAGAAAGCTTTCAGAGCGTGATGACCTATTGGCTTTCTTAACTGGTTTATCGATGAGTCCCCAGGAAGCCGAAAATAAGCTTCAAGCCATATATGAAAGCCGGGAATATAAAACAAAGAAAAGCTCCTGATGAAGGGAGCTTTTTTTGTTTAAAAGCGGGGGCTTTCCTTTAATTGTGGAAATATGTGGTTGGATTTTATTTGAAAATGAAACATTTGTTCTGTATAATGAAAAAGGAGGAGATCAAGCAGATTATATAAACGTGTATCGCTTTACATGTTAGGAAGTCAAAGCATTTTTGTCCCGTTATTTGAGTGCCAGCCGAAAAAATCCTGCGAAAAGGAGAAAAAACCATATGCTTAAGCAGCTTTCCGCCCGCCAGCAGAAAATGCTTCTTTATATAAATGAGTTTGTCCGCACGAAAAATTATCCGCCTACAATACGTGAGATTGGTGAAGCGGTAGAACTAAAATCTGCTTCAACTGTAAAAGGCCATTTAGACCGCTTGAAAGAATCCGGCTATGTAACCTGGGAAGACAGAAAGCCAAGAACCCTGCGTGTAACCGAAAAGTTTATTTTGTAAAGGGTTCCATCAGGATGGCAAACAAAAAGCGAACCGGGAAAGATCGGTTCGCTTTCATGAAAGTGCAGAGGATACAAGCCACCACGTGTGAGCTTCAAGGATTCTTTGAAGGCTGATTTTCCGATAACCACCAGTCAATATGGTTTAAGTCAAAGATCATCGCCCCGTTCATCAGTTTTCTATGAGGAAATTGTCTTTTTCGGATTAACTCCTCAATCTCTTCATGTGTGAGCGAATAATGATTGGCATTAAGATATGTAAGTAAGCTGGGAATACCTTGAACTCTCCTCATATGATCACCTCCCACTCTTTATTCTCTGCTATCTGAAAAAAGTGGAGAAATGTGTTGGAAAAAGCAGATAAGAGAATGTATATCCAGCGTACCCGTTTTTTAAAAGACGCAAACGATTTAATTGGAAGAAGGCATCGGCCGTCAGTTGGGCAGATGGTCTGCTTTCTGGTTTTGTTCCTCTGGTGCATTTAATTTGCTGTTTGGGCTGAAGCCTTCATAAAAAAGCGAGCCGATCACGGTGATAGCGGCCGCAAAATAAACAAACGCAGTTATACATGCAGGATGACCTTTTAAAAGAAGTTTATACACAACCGAACCAAAAAACCTGAAAGTGGACGCTTTCAGGTTTTTTGGTTCGGTTGTGCCATACTGAAAGAAATAATGTGCGGATACCGAATGTGATGATGAACATCATTGATGGTTAACTGAAGGTGATCAATGGCCACTCCAGTCAGCTTTCCTGTCAATAACCCGCCGGTTGTGGCTACTTGAATCGTTTTACCGCTATGCATTAGAAGGTGATCGAGAAAGACGGGTTCTGCTGTTACGGTATAAACCGGCGATAATTGCTGCATAATGGCTGGAAATTGGGGAGAATACAAATAATGTCCTGGCGGCAGCAGCGAGTGTTGAGGCGGCTTTGGATATTCCTGTACCATCGATTTCACTCCTTTATATAGCTACAGTATGCGTTCAATGGCGGAGTGACACTTTGCCTTCGTGTACTTTCCGGCTTAGCTCGCTCATAATGTTAGGACAAGCAGAAAAAAGGAGGGTGCTGTAATGAAAAAATGGATCGCAGCGGCTGCAGCGGCTATCGTATTAAGTGCCTGTTCGGCAGAAGAAGAAATGGTTCAAAGCACGTTTTCAGAAGGGACGGAATCAATTATTGAAGAGCCGTCAGAGGAAGAGCTGGCCGAACAGATGAAAGAGGAAGCTGTGCCGGCGAAATTTACGGAGTTAAATGCTGACGAGCCGCCAGTCGGTAAAAAAGTGGCTGCGACAGGACGCGTTACGGAAGTGATCGAACCCGGCTTAACGGGCTCATTTTCCCTTCAGGCACCGGATGGCACATATGTGATTATGAATGCCACACAGACGGAAGTCGAAATAAATGAGAGCGTTACGGTGTATGGAACAGTGGCAGTGGAAAAAGCGAAAGATGGGACACCGGCTATCAATGCAGTGATTGTTGAGAAGTAGAAAACGCTTTTAAAAATCAGTTGCAGTTCCATCGAAGGATCGATTATTCTTAAAGAAATAACATGAATGAGCCGATTTTATACATTCAAGAATGGTCGGTGCCTTGATGGAGCTTATCGTAAAAGATTTACTCATTAATTTTTTATTTGTTCTTCTTCCGATCTTTTTTATGCAAATGCTTTACCTCGCCTCCTACTTATACCGTTTTGAAAGGATAAAGGCATCATGGTTTGTTGTGTTTCCGGTTATATCTTTTGTTTTATGTATGCTGTTTCCTTTTTCATTTGGAGACGGGTTTAACTTTGACTTGCGCCGGGTTCCTTTTCTGCTGGGGATTTTATATGGAGGGCCGGGATTCGCTGCATGGCTGCTTCCGGCTTTGCTTGCTGCCCGCTTTTTTATAGGAGGATCCGGCTTTTTTATAACCCTTTTTACCTTTACGCCTATTGCCGTGCTGGCGATGTTTTTCTCAAAGTACTATTTAAAGATGCCATTAAAACAAAAACTCCCTTCGGTGGGCGTGCTTACCCTTTTTTCTTTGCTGCTTACAACGTACGTGGCCGGGCAAATATATGATATGCATATGACGGTAAGTATGTGGGTGATCTTTTACATGCTTAATATTGTTTGTATCCTGATTGCTACCGTTTTGTTAGAGGTGATTAAAACCAATTTTGATGTATTGCAAAAGCTGATGAAAGCAGAGAAATTAGAGATTGTCAGCAACCTTGCCGCCAGTATTTCACATGAAGTGCGAAATCCGCTGACGGCCAGCCGGGAATTTATGCAGCTTTCCTATGAAAGTGACATACCACCGGAAACAAAAGAGCAAATTCTGATTTCCATTCAGGAACTGGATAGGGCTACTGGTATTATTAATGATTATTTAACATTTGCAAAACCCGCTCCTGATGAGGCAGAAGCCATTATTCTTCACGAAACAATAAATCATGCTGTGAACGTGTTAATACCGCTGGCCAATATGAACAGTATAGAGCTCGACGTGTCTGTAGAAAAAAAAGAGCACTGTTATATTCTTGGCGAGCGAAAAAAGCTTGAGCAGGCTTTCATCAATATCATTAAAAATGCAATCGAAGCCATGTCGAATGGCGGTAAAATAAGGATCAAAACAACATATGAACACCATCTTGCTAAAATCCGTATTTGCGATCAGGGAAAAGGAATGACACAAAAGCAAATAGATCGTCTTGGTGAACCATACTTTACAACGAAAGAAAATGGAACCGGTCTCGGCACGATGGTTTCTTTTAGCATTATTCAAAGTTTAGGCGGAAGAATCCAGGTTACAAGCAAAGTCAATAAAGGAACGTGTTTTGTAATCGAGCTTCCGACCGTTCATAAATAACAAATGAACATCAACTGAAAAAGCCGGGCTTACAAGCCAGGCTTTTTCAGTTCAGTATACTAAGGCCGAATGGATACAGGAGTCCCGATAGGAATCGTCCGGGAAAGCTCTTCCACATCCTTATTGTGCATTCGAACACAGCCTTTAGATACATACTTTCCGATAGAGGAAGGATCATTTGTGCCGTGAATACCATAACTTTTCTTCGATAAACTCATCCACATCGTTCCGTACGGACCCCCCGGGTTGGGTGCTTTATTAATAATGATAAAATCTCCTACAGGCGTTTCATGCAGCATTCTGCCAACGCCAACCGGGTATACTTTTCTGATTTGGCCCCGGTAAAATAGTGTTAAAGTTCGATTCGAAAGAGAGACCACAATGGAAAAAGGAAGGCTTGCAGGAGAAGGGAAGCCTGGAATGGTAATGCGCTGTCCCACATAAAGCAAATTGGGCGTAATACCCGGATTGCTGGCAATGAGAGAAGCTAATGAAATCCGGTAGTCTCCTGCAATTGAGGAAAGTGTTTCCCCGCGTTTTACAGTATGAATCACGTGATTCCTCCTTTTTTGCTTTGACCCTTTAGTTTATTCAAGGTCCCTGCAAAACGGGAGAAATCGTACTAACATTCATACTAATATAAGTAACAGTATGAACATCAGCTGGCGCTCAGCCCTTTTTCCAAATGTTGAATCAGCCGGCTGACTGCTTGTTCTCCTGCTTCTTCCCATTTGTTTTTTTGATTGATGGGCGCGTCAGAAGAAACGGGATCTTGAAATTGGTTCCAGCCGGATGCTGTCAGTAAAGAATGCTCGTCTTTTTCTAAGCCAATATTGATCACATGTTTAATAATAAAAGGAGATTGAAACGAAATAAAAGCATCATACTCATCAAGCATACCGTCGAGTACTCTAAACGGAAGGCGAATATAAATGGTTTCATTTTTACTGTTCCATAATGTGTGATCAAAGCTGCCAGCGTCATACTCCCAATTTCCGCCCAAGTCGTATCCAAGCTCATTCATTTTGTCTCTTATATCACCAAAGCGGGCCGTTTTTCCTTCCAGCTCTGTTTGCAGCTTTAACATATTTCTTCACTCCTGTTCCGAAAGTTCGTTTACAGTTTTGACGGTAAATCTGTATTCAATACGTACAGTGACCGAACGAAGTAAAAAAGCACCAAAAACCCCGAGTCTGTTTGAACCCGGGGTGTAGGTGTATGGTAGACTAAGCGTTCAAGTCGTTTGTTCCTGGACTATGTTCATTTGGCATCTCCGGCATAAGGGGAACAGGGAAGCCGGCCGGAGGATCGACAACCGAAAGCGTACCATCATTTCGGCTTGGAGACTCGCCTTGGAAAATTTGGGCTATTTTTGTTTCGTCCATTCTGAAGTTAAACAGCGCATTATGGTAGCCCATTTCTACGTATTTCCGGCATTCTGGGTATTTATTGATATCGTAATTTGGAACCGGGAACAGCTTGCCCCAATCAACTCCCAGTGTTTCAAGTGCTTTGGCAAATGCATTTTGATGGGCATTATCCCGGACAATCAGGAAAGCCAGCGTTTCACGAAATGTTTGGTTGCTGCTCATCTCGTAAATACGTGTTTTTTGCAGAACACCCGTTGATTCGAGAACGAGGTTATCAAGCAAATCCCCAATCAGGTTTCCATGGCTGTACACCCAGGAGCCATTCCACGGATTTCCTGCTGCGTCTACTGGAAGAGAAGCCTGGGCGCCTATAATATAATGATGCGGATTCGCATGCTTGACTACGTCACCGAGCGGCGCTCCATCTGCTCCGGAATTGCCTGGCATAGGGGACTCACCGGAACCATTGAGCAGCTGGTTAATGGTGTTTTGTACAAGCTCTACATGGGCAATTTCTTCAAGAAAAATACCGCGAAGAAGATCCCGGTATTGAACGGCCTTGCCTCTGAAATTGGAGCTTTGAAAGAAAAACTGCATCATTGTCCGCATTTCCCCAAAATGTCCGCCTAATATTTCCTGCAGCACTTTTGCAGCAGCGGGATCGGGCTGGTCTGGTGCTACAATATTGATTAATTCTTCCTTGTAATAATACATATATCCGTGCCTCATTTCTTCGTATTGGTTGTTCAGTCGTTATCATGGCAGAGACCTGTTCGTTTTATTCATAGGGCAGGATTTCTTTCGAAGAAAACGAGTCATGTAATGGAAGGATTTCGAGGAGGAAAGTACATTCGGTAAATTTAAGGAGGCGTCTCAACTAAAAAAGTGATAAAGGGGGATGAAGGATAACAGTAGTACACGGGTGTTTTATGGCGGATTATCAATCGCCGCCTCATCAGGAGATGAGGACAGCGATTAGCAGTAATCAATCTGTTTTTAAACGTGAATAAAGAGCAAGGTCAATAAATGTTCCTTTTGATTTTTCGCTTTTTCGAAGGATGCCTTCAAATGAAAAACCTGTTTTTTGCAGCACTCTAATAGAAGAAAGGTTTTCAGGCTCTGCTTTTGCTTCCATTCTCATCAATTGTAAATGATGAAATGCGTAATCAATCAAACATAATACCGCTTCTCCCGCATATCCGTTTCCCCAATGAAGCCGGCCAAGATCATATCCAATTTCAGCTTTTGCATTTTCGAAATCAAGGCTGTTAAATCCGCATGAGCCGATGACTTGGTCCGTTTTTTTCTCGGTTAAAGTATACCGGACAGCTCTGTTTTCGTCTGCCAGTTGGTTTAAAAAACGAATCATTTGCTCCGCCTGTTCCACATGGGTAAAAGTATCAATGTTCATAAACCTTGTAACGGCTGGATCAGACCAAACTGAAAATAGGGAAGCAGCATCCGCTTCTGTTACTTTGCGGAGTATGAGCCGCTTCGTTTCAAAGAAATCGATCAGCAATCTTTTTCCCCCTCGACATGCAAGATGAGTTATTGAATAAAAGCGTTGGTTTCTCTGTGCATTGTCCAGCTCCTTTGCAATATAATCTTCTTTTATTATAACGTGTAAAAATAATTGTGGAAATAAAAACCAGCTGTCTCATGAACAGCTGGCAAACAAGAAGTTTATTTTCGTTCTGTGTACGGGTCTTTTTCGGCCGGAGGAAGATCGCCTAAAGAAGACATTAAGTCTTCATCATCAAGCACTTCTTCATACAATTTATGCTCTCTGCTTGGATAAACGTCCACTCTGTTTCCATGAATATCAACGGCCGCAAAGTTTTCATAATCCTCTACATAACCTTTATTTTCCTGTGATTCCACGTACATGTCTCCGTATTCCTCTGGCGAATTCATAAAGTCCGCCGGTGTTTCAGAAGTACCGTACTGGGCAACATCCTGCCAGGCGTCTTCTGCATCGTAGGCAACATTTTCTGATTTATCATCAAAATCAAACTGTCCAAATGGCGGCGCAAGAACAGCTTCTTCAACGGGCCGGTCGTTTGAAATGTTTTGGTCCTGTGAATGCTTCAGACAAAATAAAGTAGTTGGCACGGCTTCTAAACGCTCTACAGGAATTTCTTCTTTACAGGTTTTACAAATACCATACGTTTCATTTTGAATCGCTTCTAGTGCTGTATTGATTCCTTCCAATTCAAACCGGCTATGTTCATTCAACGCTATATCTTTTTCCCGCTCATATAACTCTGTCCCCACATCACCCGGATGATTATCGTAAACGGACAATTCCCTCGTCGAGTCAGACAAGCTTCTTTGCAATTGGAAATGATCAGTACCCTCAAAACGGGCTTCCAATTCCTTTTTTCTGTTCGTTAACTCTGTTTGAAAATCGGCTAATTGGGTTTTGTTCAGCATAAGGTTCAGTCCTTTACATTCCATTTTTAACGTCTTTCAGCATATTCATTTTGAAAAGGGCAAGCTCTTTTAAAGTATGATTCCCAAAGCAGCCGTTTTGACTCCTGCAGCGTGCAGTTGTATATTTTGGCACATAAAAAAAAGCGCCTTAAGCGCTTAATGTTCCTTTTTTATTTCTTTTTTGATGGGAATACTCTTTGAAAAGACCTCATCCGATTCCTCTTCGGAGTCTATGTTTTTTGGAAGGAAAATAATTGAAGCAATAAAGCTAATGGTTAACAATACACATAACAGCCATCCGAACATATCAATGGGAGCCATTTGCAAAACCTCCTTTGTTGAAAACAACACGATATTATAAATAAGATATGCGCTAGTTTGGACACTTAGCACTATAAATATGCAAAAGAGATGTAAGCTGTCCCATATTTTTGATAAAAAATAAATAGAGGTTTTAAAAAAAGAAAAACAGGGAATAAAACATTATTTGATATGGAAGTGAAAGGCAGACGGATGAAACAGATTATAGATATTTCCCATCACCAGGGCGTCATTGACTGGAAAACAGCTCATCGCCATATAGAGCTGGCTATTCTGCGGGTGCAGGATGGCAGCACAACAAGGGACCGCTGTTATGCAGCTAATGCTGCAGCATGTAACGAGTATGGTATTCCATTTGGCAATTATGCGTTCTGCCGGTTTGTTTCAGTTAATGATGCGGTCATCGAAGCGCGCGACTTTTGGAAACGGGGTGATCAAAGAGCCGCTTTTTGGGCGGCAGATGTGGAAGTGAAAACGATGAATGATATGCGTGCCGGTACGCAAGCGTTTATTGATGAGCTTCGGCGTTTAGGGGCCAAAAAAGTTGGCTTGTATGTCGGCCACCATACATACAAGGCATTTGAAGCAGAAAAAGTAAGGGCTGATTTTGTCTGGATTCCGCGGTACAGCCAGAAACAGCCGGACTTTCCGTGTGACATATGGCAGTATACAGACAGGGGGAAAATTGAAGGAATCCAGGGGCCAGTTGATTTAAATCGATTAACTGGAACAAATTCATTGGAATGGTTTCTTAACAGCCCGTCTGAAGCCGTAACGAAAACAAAAGCGGAGAGTATAATCGATCTCGCTGTTTCATTTGTGAATAAAATAACCGGGGATAAATGACAAAAAAGCCCCAGCCGCTAAGGGGCGGCTTTGGAGCTTTTTCAGGTTTCAAGTGTATGGCATCCATGGTCATAAAGCAAAAAGGAGCTTGCTTAAACTCCCCAGTTGTCGATTTTCCGGTTTGCTCAACAAAAACATTCAACAGTTATCGGCTGTGGTTTTGTCTGTTTTCACGATCATGCTTTCGTGAGGAGCTATACTCGGATTCGGAAAACAATTTTGGTTTTCTCGACATGAAAAAAAGTGAACCAGCGAAGCCGGCTGTCAGCAAAGTAGATAAAGACCATCCGAAAAGTTCAATTGGTGTCATCTTGTAGAAAACCTCCTTGTTTTATCGTAATGAATTACTTCTTTACCCATCTTAAGAAAAATAAAACATATTCAGTCCAAAAATAAAAAATATTGCAGCTGCTGCCTGTTTTTGATTGTCTATAATGTTTTTTAAAAGAAAAAGGCTGCTTATGCAGAGAGGTCATGCAAGGATAGCTTATTTTATAAAAATCGTTTAAAATAACGAATGTTCATTTATTTAGCCGCAGGAGGAAAAAATATGAAGCCAGCTCAAGAAATCCGTGAGTTTTTATTAGATAAAGCAAAGCAGATCACTGAAGAGTGGTACGCTTCTTTGGATAAAAATGATCCAAGCGGCGTTTATTCCACAACAGATCCCCATGCTATTGAACTGCTTAAAAAGCAAAATTACGAATTCCATCTGCAATTCTGCGAGTTGTTCGTAAAAGAAGAAAGTGTTTTTTTAAAGGACCTGGAACAATGGATTATTCAAGTCGCAAAAGATGAGCAGCACTTAAATACACCGATGCATTTTATTGTGAGGGAATTTTTTAGAACACGCGACCAGTACCTCCAGTTTTTGGGAGAGTTTTTCCCTGCACATCGGTCCGCTTTTCCACAGGAGACCGTTGACCTATGGAATCAGCGTGTCAGCCGGGGCATTGACAGCGTCGTGATCTGGTTTATGGAAGAGCACCATAAATTCTCTGTGAAACGGCTTCAATGCCAGCAGGAAATGATTAACGAGCTGAGTTCTCCTGTTATTACATTAACTCGCGGAACGGGACTTCTGCCGCTGGTAGGGGATATTGATACTGCACGCGCCAAGCTGATTCTCGAAAAAACGCTCGAGCAGTGCGCGGAAAAACGAGTGGATTGTCTGTTCATTGATTTGTCAGGTGTGATTATGATTGATACAATGGTGGCCCAGCAGCTGTTCCATCTTGTAGAAGCGCTAGGCTTAATCGGCGTCAAAACCACGCTGTCAGGCATCCGTCCGGAGCTTGCGCAAACAGCCGTGCAGCTGGGTCTTAACTTTGACAAGCTGTCCATTGCTTCCACGCTGTCACATGCGATGGCCGCCGGTGAAATGTAATAGAATATTAGCACAGAAAACCAGTTAAAGAGATGCCCATCAAAGGGGCCATTCTTTAACTGGTTTTCTTTTTAGTCGGTTTCAAATAAAATACGGCCTGTTTGTGAACAGTCGTAATTCCCGAGAGATCCGATTTCAGCCTGGAACAACGGAGAAGATACGATTTTTTGAACCGTTTGAACGAGCTGTTCTGTTTCGGGCATTTTTAATAGAACAAGGTCATAGCGTTCTGTAATAAGCGGAATAAAATCAACACCCACCATTTGTGCGGCTTTTTCAATGCCGACGCCTGCATCGGCTGTTCCGTTTAAAACCGCCGCTGCAACGCGCAGGTGGCTGTTTTCTTCCCGCTCATAGCCGTTTATAAATCGGGGAGAGAGGTTATGAATTCGTAGCTGCTCATCAAGCAGAATTCTGGCTCCAGATCCTTTTTCACGATTGATAATGGTTACATGCTCCTGCCCTAAATCTGTCCATGAGCGGATGTGCAGCGGATTCCCTTTTTGAACGTACAGCCCGGCTTGCCTTGCTAAAAGGTGAATAACAGTATACGAGTACCCGCTCAAAATTCTTTTCACATAAGGCAGATTATAGTCACCGGTATCTCCATCATACATATGAAGGCTGACAATATCACACTTACCCTGATACATCGAAATGAGGCTGTTCAAACTTCCAGCATGTGAACGCAGTGCTTTGTAAGAGAACTCTTTTTCAATATGCTGGGCAAGGATATCAAGGGCAATATCCTGTCCACTAATCACAATACTGGCTTTGTGTTCTGAATCACTGTGGGAAAGGACCGCCGTCGGGGCAGTAGTGGTCTGCTTTTTTACATAACGGTCTAAATCTGCTGCAGACATGCGCATCTGCCGGCCGACTCGAAAAACCGGAAGCTCTCCTTTTTTCACAAGATCATATATGGTTAATTTCGATACTTTTAATAAATTAGCGACTTCTTCGATCGTATATGAGTGTTCTATCGTCATTTTCATCCCTCCACCTTTTATTTTACTCGAGCCTTTCTTCAAAGGAAATATTCCTTCCTGGTCAAGGATAAATTATAATTAGTTATAATGAGTTATAACTAATTATAACTAGGAGGGGGAAGTATGAAGAAAAAAAGAATGTTTGCTTGCCTGCTGCTTGTATTGATTATTGGCTGTGCGGCCTGCTCATCAGCAGAGCAAAGCAAACAGGCGAAGAACAACGGGCAGGAAAAGGAAAACGTAACCATTACGGTGTCAGCCGCGGCCAGTCTTCAGGATGCACTCGGTGAAATTAAGAAATCATTCGAAAAAAAGTATTCCGATGTAGACGTTACATACAATTTTGGTTCTTCCGGAACACTGGCACAGCAAATTTCGCAGGGAGCGCCGGTTGATGTGTTTTTTTCAGCAGCAGAGGACAAATTTGATACTTTAATAAAAGACGGATCCATTAAGCAGGAAAACAGTGCTGACCTTGTAGGCAATGATCTTGTTCTCGTTGTACCGAAAGAAGGGGATGCCGCTGTCCAATCGTTTGAAGAGCTGCCAGCAGCACAGAAGGTCGCTATCGGGACGCCGGAATCGGTTCCAGCGGGTCAATATGCAAAAGAAACACTGCAGCATCTCCATATTTGGGATAAAGTGAGCGAAAAATTAATTTACGCAAAAGACGTACGGCAGGTGCTTACATACGTAGAAACAGGAAATGTCGATGCGGGAATGGTCTACAAAACCGATGCACTCATTTCTTCGAAAGTAAAGATAGCGGCGACAGCCGAGGAAAAAAGCCATGCACCGATCATTTATCCGGCAGGCATTATTGAAAGCAGCAAGCAGCAAAAGGAAGCAGCGCTTTTTTATCAATATCTGCAGAGTGAAGAAGCGATGAACATTTTTGAGAAGTACGGATTCAAAGGATTGCGCTGACACGATGGAGTATTTATTTTGGCCGCCGCTCCGTCTTTCGGTTGAGATTGCTTTTGTGTCCAGCTTCATCGTCTTAATCACCGGTCTTTTTTTCGGCAGAGTGATGGCAAATGTGTCGTTTAGGGGAAAAGCGGCTATAGAAACTCTTTTTTTACTGCCGCTCGTCCTGCCGCCGACGGTCGTCGGGTTTCTATTAATTGTGCTGTTTGGCCAAAACAGCCCGGTCGGCAGATTCATTCAATTAGTATTGGGCCAGAGCATTATGTTTACGTGGTGGGCTGCCGTCATTGCGTCAACGGTGGTGGCTTTCCCCCTTATGTATCAATCATGCAAAACCGGCTTCCAATCTGTTGATCGGGACATTGAACATGCGGCACGTGTGGATGGAGCGGGTGAATTCGCCCTGTTTTTATTTGTAACCGCACCGCTCGCAATCAAATCCATTGTTTCGGGATTTTTATTAAGCTTTGCACGGGCATTGGGCGAATTTGGCGCAACGCTTATGTTTGCCGGGAACATTCCCGGAAAAACACAAACGGCTTCGACAGCTATTTACATGGCGATTGATTCGGGAAATATGGGAATGGCCTGGATGTGGGTGGGCAGTATGATTGGTATTTCGTTTCTGATGTTGGCTTGTATTCAGCTGATTAAATCCTAAAGAAAAGAGCTCACAAAAAAAGCCGAGGGGTTTCCTCGGCAAACGAATAACCAGCTGAAATAGGAGTTGGAGGGATGAAGTTCCCAACACCTACAGCTTATCCAACTTTTCTCAACAATATGCAATAGAAAGTAAAAAAGAATCCGATTAAAAGGAGAGCGCTTGAAAAAGTGCTTTTTTTGTATGGTGAATTTTTTAGCATGGTTCTCCTCTTTTATCATATAAATAAAACAAAAAAAGAAGTCTATTAACATAGTATAGCGCATACATTCAAATCAAACGAAACCATAAAAGGCGGACAAACAAATCGGCAGGCAGTGAAACTGAACATGATATATGGATGGTTTATTTCCCTCAAGTGCGTGAAAAAGGATTTCTAAACAAAAAACAAAGGGAGGCGTTTAAAATGAATATAGGGGAGTGGAAAATGATCGAAATTGGAGGTTCAACAGCCATCGGCTATGTGAGCAGTATTAAAAATCACAGCTGGCATAGAGAATGCGTTGAATTTACAAAAGTAGGATGGATCACAAACAATACGATCCAGTGGCGCAAACCGACTCAGGGAATTTATGAATCGAGCCGTTTCCACTCTGCTGCACAGCTACTTGACTTTTATCAGGATAAAACAGCGCTGATTGATTTGGCATTGCTGACCAGGGACAAAGAATGGTTTGAGGAATTAACAGTGGAGATTTTTTAACTCCCGCTATTTGCGGACAAACGTTCGGATTTTAGTTGCTTTTTGAACGTTTGTTCGGTATAATAGAAGAAGAAAGGGAGGTTAAAAAATGAATGGATTGTTTCAAATGTCCCTTGAAGAAAAAAAGCCAATTGTGA
Organism: Domibacillus sp. DTU_2020_1001157_1_SI_ALB_TIR_016; assembly: GCF_032341995.1. Taxonomy (NCBI): domain Bacteria; kingdom Bacillati; phylum Bacillota; class Bacilli; order Caryophanales; family Bacillaceae; genus Domibacillus; species Domibacillus sp. DTU_2020_1001157_1_SI_ALB_TIR_016. Next base: position 2,004,441 of record NZ_CP135439.1, on the reverse strand, counting down.
TTATGTACATGACGGACGATCGGGTTATTACCGACCGCAGCATTATTGTAAGGAAAATTCATCCTGACTATATTCGGGCTTACTGCTTTAAACGTGGAACATTACGTACGTTTAAGCGTGACAATATTTTGGCGGCCTCTAAGCCGTTTCGAAAAAAGAAATACAACCAGTTTAAAACTGCTCTATAAGTACCTTTTAAAGGGCAGGATACCAAGCGCAGAAATATCGCCGCCGGGCGGCATTTCTGTGCTTTTTTGTTTGTGAAAAATCCAAAAGCGGAGAGCTCAGAACGGTCATAGGCTGCGCGGCATGAATTAAAACATATGGATATGTTCAAACGATAAAGGAGGAAATCGTGTAAACGATGAATGGCGTCTATTAGGCGGAGCTATTATAAACAAAAGAAAGAGCAGAGCGGAAGCCGTTCATCGGGTTAAATATGGATGGGCTTTAAGTAAAAGCCCGTCTTTATCAGGCATTTGAAGATATCCGTCTGCTGAAAATAGAACAGGCGAGTACTGGTCAAAAAAGGTGGTACTCGGAATCGAACTGGGAATAAAAGTTTTGCAGACCTTTGTCTTACCGCTCGGTGATACTACTATTCTGTTAAACTGGTTTATGCAGCAGAAATAAAACACATTTCTTTTTTAACCATTACTCGTTTGACTCATTCTTTTTTTCTTTTATGTTCTTGTTCGATTTGGCTGCGGATGGGTGAATGATCGATAACTGCCTGCGCCTGCTCGGCCGTCATGCCGCGCACTTTTTGCAGCCAATTGGACATATGTTCTTGTTCGCTTTGGAATTCATCAAGCTCAAGCTGTCTTGTTCTTTCTTCTTTTGCAATCAAATAATCTTCATAAAGACGCTGATAATCAATGTGCATGCTGCATCGCTCCTTTTTACATGCTCTACCCAAAAAAGGGAAAAGGAAAAACCTTTTCTTTTTCGGTTTCTCTACTTGCGCATAATCTTGATGCCTGTACATACACATAGGAAAAGAACAAGAGATAGGGGGACAAAGTATGAGCAGCCAGCCGCAATCTTTTTCATCTTTGAAGTCGTATGTACCACGACATGGGCCGTTTGATCCTTGTCCGCCGATCGGATGCAAGTATTACAGTACGCCTCCGAATCTGTACGTGGGCTTTCAGCCGCCGGGCCTTCCACAGTTTTCTCCTAGAGAGGCGCTGAAAAAAGGGACTCTTTGGAAAGTATTTTACGATTACTATGATAATCCGTACCGAAAAGGAGGACGAAGCCGTGGCTAATCCTCTGCCAAAGGAATATTACCAGCAGCTCGAAGAAATTCAAGCGGCTGACTTTGTTGTGCTTGAATTAATTCTTTATTTAGACACGCACCCCCATGATCCGCAGGCTCTTGTGCAGTATAAACAGTTTGCTCAGTACAGTAAACAGCTGAAGCAGGCTTTTGAAGCGCAGTTTGGTCCGCTCCAGCAGAACAGTCCGAATACATCTGCGGCTGAATGGACGTGGAGCACTTCTCCCTGGCCGTGGCAGGTCTAAAAAATGAAAAGGTGGCTATCGAATGTGGATTTATGAAAAAAAGCTGCAATATCCTGTAAAAGTCAGTACATGCAACCCAACGCTTGCCAAATATTTAATGGAACAGTACGGAGGAGCAGATGGAGAGCTTGCCGCTGCACTCCGCTATATGAACCAGCGCTATACAATTCCGGATAAGGTAGTTGGGCTTTTAAATGATATTGCCACAGAGGAATTTTCTCATCTTGAAATGATTGCCACCATGATTTACAAGCTGACAAAAGATGCCACGCCCGAGCAGCTCCGTGAAGCCGGGCTCGCTGAGCATTATGTCAGCCATGACAGTGCTCTTTTCTATAATAATGCGGCTGGTGTGCCATTTACCGCTGCGTACATTCAAGCAAAAGGGGATCCGATTGCGGATTTGTACGAAGATATCGCCGCTGAAGAAAAAGCCCGGGCCACCTATCAGTGGCTTATTGATATATCTGATGACCCGGACTTAAATGATTCCCTCCGTTTCCTGCGGGAAAGGGAAGTTGTACATTCTCAGCGTTTCCGAGAAGCTGTTGAAATCGTGAAGGAAGACCGCGGCCAGAAAAAAATATTTTAAATGAGAAAAAGCCAGAGCCGCCGGCTCAGGCTTTTTTGTTTGTCCATACATTAAACAAACGCTATACCGATAATAATGAGGAGAATAAACAAAACGACAACAAGCGCGAAACCTGATCCATACCCCCAGCTGTTTCCTTCCTGTTTAGCACCCATTTTTTCCACCTCCACATAGTAGTGTATGCGGCAGAAAAAAACATTCCTGGACAAAACGGCAGACAAGGGTATTTCTTAGGGACAGCTTCAAATTGGAAGCATACCGTATAAAGAATGAAACTGATTTTTGAAGGAGGGGGAAAATGAGCTCTCAAAAGTTTAATGGTATCATTCAAATTCCCTATTCGCAGGCCGTTTCGAAAATTCAAACCGGCGATCTTTTATTTTGCAGTGGAACTTCTTTGATCTCTGAATTTATTAAAAAAGCATCCAACTCTCTTATGAGCCATGTCGCTTTTTTAGTGCGCTGGCACGGCCGGATTCTCGTATTTGAAAGTATAGAAAGCGCCGGGGTGCGTGTGATTCCGCTGGCTCAATACGTAAAGGGAAATCGGCAGACAGGTGAAAAGTATAAAGGGGCGCTGTACATAGCGCGCCACAAAACCCTCATTGATTCTTCATTTGATAGAAGAAAGCTGCACTATATGATTGGAAAAGCGCTTGATTTGCTTCATCAAAATTATGACCAGGCAGAGCTGGTCCGGATTTTAACGAGAATTAAACTGGGCATTGGACGGCATAAAGAAAATGAAGAATATATTTGTTCGGAGTTTGTAGATTTATGTTTTAAACAAATAGGCGTTGAGTTTCCGCGGACAAAAGAAGGTTTTATTTACCCCGAACATATTGCGGCAGATCCTAATGTGTACCCGATGTTTCAAATGGTTCCGGACTTATCAGGCGAAAGGGTGAACGCAACCGCCAAAACAATCAATCCATACACACACAGATAAATAAAATCATGCTGGTCTGTTTGCTTCATAACAAAACGCTCCTTTTTCATAAGTTGCTCACTCTTAGTATGGATGGTCCTTTTAAAAATATTCTTACTTATTACATTATGTGCTAAATTCAAATAAATTATAAAAAAAGGCTTATAATAAAGCAGGAAAGGGAAAAGAATGTTATCGACAAAGAAAAAAGGAAGTGACCAGCCATGCAAATTGAAAAACGCGCATTAGATTTGCTAAATATCATGAAAAACGGTGAAAAGCCAGGACAGGGAGAAACAAGCCTTCAGTCATTCGGAGAAGCGCTGCATTTTCTTGATTCCAATAACCTTGCAACAGGCATTACAGTGAACCGGTCCGATGAAGGAGACATTGTCGGCTGCACGATTGAAGATGAATGCTCCGTTACAGAATCGGGATATGAATTTCTTGAAAAAAATGCGGGACGAACAGAATAAACACATGGAGAAGCTGCTGAAGGCCGGTAACAGCCGGTAAAAGCAGCTTCTTTTTTATGCCAAATAAACAAAGAATTTAAATCGTAAAAAGGAGCGCATTCATGTGCGTGTATGCATCTAATATAAATAGCAGTGGCGGCAAGGAGGGGGACATATGCTTAAACCGGGTGATTGGGTTATTATTGCGAATGGGCAGGAACGAATTATTGGCTTCATACGTGATTTTTCCAGGCTGCGGAATGAAGTATATATTGTGCAGGTATCAACGTATATGGATAAACGAATTACACCTATGAAACCAGTCCTTGAAGTAGTGGAAAGCAAAAAAATTATGGCTGTCGGCTTAACCCTTGCAAAAGAAGATTGGGACGCAATGATTGATCTGGCCATCATGACCGATGATGAGCAATGGTTTCGACAATTATCCAAAAGAAAACCGGGATAAAAACACATATTTACCGCCAGGCTTAAAAATGATATATTCACAGTAAATGGATGATGAAAAGAGGATAAAACATGATTGACCATATTGTACTTGTTAAATTTGCGGAAACGACGACTGTCGAACAGCTTGAGGAAGTAGTCAAACGCTTTAAAGCCCTTGAACAGCACCTTGAGGGTGTCATTGATATTCAAGCTGGAATTAACTTTTCAGAAAAAAATCAAGGCTACCAGGTTGTCCTTACCACGCGTTTTGAAAACAAAGCAGCTCTTGAAGCATACGGTCCTCACCCGGAGCATCAAGCTGTCGCTGCTTTTATTCGTGAAGTTGGCCGTCTCGACAGTATTGTCGTTGATATTGAAATTTAACAGCTTTGACTCCTTGAGCGATCAAGGAGTTTTTTTATATCAATGCCATAACAATTATTAAAAATCGGATATATCAGGATGAGGCGTTTTAATAGGGTTAAAAGAGGTAAACTCCTTACGAATGTTTATTTAAAAGGGGTTTTTGCATGTTTAGTTTAGACGATATGGGTGCGTTTATATGGGCATTTTTCATTACGCTTCCGCTGACGCTGCTCATTCATACAGCAGGCCATGCATTTTTTGCCCGCTTGTTTGGCAGCAAAACCTCCCTTGTGATTGGCCGGGGAGCCAAACTGTGCCGGGTAAAAAACCTGGAAATCCGAAGATTTTATTTTATCGATTCTGCATGCCATTACGATGACCTGAAACGTGACCGCCGCTGGAAGCATGCACTTATTTATGCAGGAGGCCCGATTTTTAATCTTTTATCAATTTTTGTTGTGAACGGCTTGATTTATCATGGCATTTTGCCGCCGCATCTCTTTTTTTATCAGTTTGTTTATTTTTCGATTTATCTTGTGTTTTTTTCTATTCTTCCGATCGATTATGGACGGGAAAGACCGAGTGATGGAAAAGCGATTTACGATGTGCTTAAATTTGGAAAAGTATATAAGGAATTTGATTAACACCCTCATGAAGCCCATCATGGGGGTAAACTCCTTTCCTTTAGGCCAGCAGCAAAGCGGCAGAGCGAAAAAAATGCTAAAATAAGAATAGAAAAAATTGAACGTTATGTAATCCATGTGTAATCAAAAAACAACAGCGGTTGGAGAGGGAGGTGAGCACATGGCGGGCTTTTATCCGGAAAATGGCCGTGTGATTTTTCATATCGATGCGAATGCGTTTTTTGCCAGCGTAGAGATGGCTGAAAATCCGGCATTAAAAGATAAGCCGGTCATCATCGCCGGAAACCCGCAGGAGCGGAAAGGCATTGTTGTGGCAGCCAACTATTTATGTAAACATAAAGGGGTTTATACAACGATGGCGCTGCGGGAAGCGCTGAAGCTTGTACCGGAAGCGGTTGTGATCAAACCGAATCATGCGTTATATAAATTGTACTCAAAGCGTATTTTTGCGCAAATAGCCGAGATCTCTCCTTTGATTGAGTATGCCTCTATTGATGAAGCGTATCTTGATATTACAGCTTGTGAACACCTGGGCTCACCAATTGATATAGCGACAGGCATTCAAAAGAAAATAGTGGATGATTTTTCCATTCCGCTTTCTATTGGTATTGCCCCGAATAAATTTTTAGCTAAAATGGCAAGCGACATGAAAAAGCCGCTTGGCATTACCGTATTAAGAAAACGGGATGTTGAGCGTGTGCTTTGGAGCAGGCCGGTAGTAGAAGCACACGGGATCGGAGCCAAAACAGCCGCAAAGCTGATGGAACATGGAATAGCCACGATGGGCGATCTGGCAAAAGCAGACGTGAAACAACTTCAGTCTATCATGGGTGTACGAGGGATACGGATGCGGGAGCGGGTCAACGGAATAGATGACCGGCCGGTGGACCCGGAAGCAAATACGTCGTATAAGAGCATTGGAAACTCCACGACTTTCCCCGAGAATCTTACCGAGCCGGCCATTATTTATGCTAAGCTTCGTCTGCTCGCCCGCTCGGTCAGTGAAAGAATGAAAGCGAAGGGGGCCGTTTCGCGCACCATTCAAGTGATGATCCGTTACAGTGACTTTAAAACCGTCACCAGAAGCCAGACGCTGCCGGCTGATATTCAGGAAGAAGAAGAGCTCCTCTCAGCAGCGGAAGCGATCTTTTTCAAGCACTGGACAGGAGAGCCGGTCCGGCTGCTGGGCATTACCGCACAAAATGCTGTACATAAGCGGACGCTGGAAACCCAAATGGATTTGTTTTCTTTTCAGGAAGAAGCGGACAAGCTTGAACCGCTTGTAACGACAGTAGAAGCATTAAAACGGAAATTTGGAGAGGGCATTATTAAAAAGGGGTGGGTACAATGAAAAGAGACAAACAAATGTCATTTAGCGAACCTGCGGCGGCTGTGATTGAAAGCCTGCAACAGCGTCAAAATGTCCTATGGGTAAACCGAAATCGGCATAACCGGGTTCCGCCCTTGTTTTCGCTCCAGGACGTAGAGGAAGCAGAAAAAAGGCTCCAGCGGTTTGCCCCTTATCTGGAAGTCCTTTTTCCTGAGCTGGAGAAAGAAAAAGGATTTATTGAATCGCCCGTCGTGCCAATTCCGGAGATGAAAGCATGGCTGGAGACGGCAGCAGACCGGCAGATCGAAGGCGGTTTATGGCTAAAAGAAGATCACAAGCTTCCGATTTCCGGTTCGATCAAGGCGCGCGGCGGGATTTATGAAGTATTAGCATATGCCGAAGAGCTGGCACTGAAAAAAGGCCTGGTCACAGAAGAAGATGATTACCGTGCTTTTAATGGTCCGGCTTTTAAAACCCTTTTCTCATCGCATCGAATCATCGTCGGCTCCACGGGGAATCTTGGACTCAGCATTGGCATAATGGGCGCCAAGATGGGATTTCAAGTAACCGTGCATATGTCGGCAGACGCAAAGAAATGGAAAAAAGAGCTGCTTCGTCAAAAAGGCGCCCTTGTGGTGGAACATAAAGCGGATTATGAAAAAGCCGTTGCCGAAGGAAGAGAAGAAGCTGCACAGGATTCGCGTGCATACTTTATAGACGATGAACATTCGCATCGGCTGTTTTTAGGCTACGCAGTGGCAGGACTTCGGCTGAAGCGCCAGTTTGATGAAAAAGGAATCCTTGTGAACGAACAGCAGCCTCTTTATGTTTATTTGCCATGCGGCATTGGGGGAGGGCCGGGCGGTGTGGCATTCGGCCTCCATCTTGCTTTTGGCCCGAACGTTCACTGTTTTTTTGCCGAGCCGGCAGAAAGTGCCTGTATGCTGCTCGGGCTTGCCACTGGACTGCATGATCATATTTCGGTACAGGATATTGGCTTAACGAATCAAACGGAAGCAGATGGCCTTGCCGTCGGCCGTCCGTCTGGATTTGTCGGAAAGCTTGTTGAACCCTTTATAGCAGGCAGCTGCACGGTGCATGATGACCAATTGTTTGCCATGCTGAACGGGCTTGCCGAAAGGGAAGAAATCAAGCTTGAACCGTCCGCTTTAGCCGGCATGATCGGACCTGTGCTCTTGGCTGGAGAAAAAAAGATAAGCGGCCAGCCGATTCATCTTGTATGGGCGACCGGCGGCAGCATGGTCCCAGATGAAAATATGGACGCATACATTCAAAAAGGACGCACGGTTCTTGCCGATTGCCTGAACATCAAAAAATAAATACAATCTGCCATTTTCTATGGAGAAAATGGCTTTTTTATTTGGAGGCAGAGTTTTGGTGTTCAAGAAAAATTATTTGTGTCTCTCTGTGCTCTCCGGTAAACTATTGAAGGTGTAAAAGAAGAGGAGACGTGTATCGTGGAAAATATGATTGAAGTAAAAGATTTGCGTAAAGAGTTTAAATCGCATTCGAGCCGCTCCGGATTAAAAGGAGCTTTTCGTGATTTATTCACACGCCAGTACAAAGTGATTCCGGCTGTAAACGATATTTCCTTTACCGTAAAACGGGGGGAAATGGTCGGCTATATCGGTGAAAATGGGGCGGGAAAATCAACAAGCATCAAAATGCTGACTGGCATTTTAACACCGACATCCGGCATTGTCCGCGTGAACGGAATGGACCCGCATAAAGAGCGGGAACAATTTGTTCGTTCGATTGGTGTTGTTTTCGGCCAGCGGTCACAGCTTTGGTGGGATATTGCCGTGCAGGAATCATTCCGCCTGCTGAAAAAAGTATACAATGTGCCGGATGATATATATAAGAAGCATATGGGTCATGTGATCGAATCTCTTGATATTGGCCCGCTTTTAGACAAGCCGGTCCGCAAGCTGTCACTTGGCCAGCGAATGCGGTGTGAGCTGGCGGCAGCACTGCTGCATAACCCGCCGCTGTTGTTTTTGGACGAGCCGACAATTGGGCTTGATGTATTGGTGAAACTGAAGATTCGCGAATTTTTAAAAGAGATGAATGCCACATACAACACAACCGTGCTGCTGACTACACATGATTTAAGTGATATTGAAGCACTGTGTGAGCGGGTTGTCATGCTTGATGAAGGCAAAATTATTTATGATGGCCAGCTCGAAAGCCTGCGTTCTAACTGGGGAGAAGGCAAGCAAATTGAATTTCAGTTTGCCAATGCCGGTGTTACAAGGGAAGAACTTCAGCCGCTTTTGGCCGAACTGGACGGAGCATGGACACCGGGAGACCGTCAAAACGTCTGGATTGCCAATGTACTCAATGAAGAGCATGTGATTTCTGAAGTGATCGGACGCGTGGCGGCTGCCCATAAAATTACTGATTTAAAAGTGCACGAGATTTCGATTGAAGATATTATTCGTAATATTTACGAAGAAGGCGTGACAAATGGGTAAATACATCGAAATGATCCGGATTCGCTTTTTAATGATGCTGGCATACCGGACCAATTATTACAGCGGCATTTTGATTTACAGCATTAATATTGGCGCCTATTACTTTCTTTGGAATGCCATTTACGGTGAAAAAGGGTCGATTGAAGGCATGAGTGCGCTGCAGATGACGTCGTATGTGGCCATTGCCTGGATGGCGCGGGCGTTTTATTTTAACAATATCGACCGGGAAATTGCACAGGAAATTAAAGAAGGAAAAGTCGCGGTCGAGCTTATACGTCCCTATAACTACCTGCTGATGAAAACGATGCAGGGACTTGGAGAAGGGATTTTTCGCCTGTCATTTTTTTCATTGCCGGGCATGATCATTGTCGCGCTTATTTTTCCGATTGCTTTTTCCTCCAACCCGGCAACATGGCTGCTTTTTGCCGTTTCGCTCGTCTTCAGCTTTTTGATTAACATGCAAATCAATCTGCTCACCGGCATTTTAACATTTTTCTTTTATAACAATACCGGGCTTATTCGGGCAAAACGCGTGGTAATTGACTTGTTTTCCGGCCTGCTGCTGCCCATCAGCTTTTTTCCTGCCTGGGCTCAGCAGGTGATGAATTATTTGCCGTTTCAAGGGATCAGTTATGTGCCGAGCATGATTTTTACAGAAAGCTTTACGCAGCCCCAAATTATTCATGCTGTTCTGTTTCAGATTATCTGGGTGCTTATTTTAATTCTCCCTATCCAAATGATTTGGCTGATCGCCAGAAAACAGCTTGTTGTACAGGGGGGATAAAGAATGAAATATATAGGGCTCTTTTTTCAATATGCCGCCCAATACATGAAAACGCGGCTTACCTACCGGACAGATATGATTGTTGAAATTGGATCAGATTTAATGTCCCAGGCAGTTAATTTTATTTTTATTTTGCTTGTTTTCGGCCATACAACAATGATTAGCGGCTGGAGCCGGGATGAAATTATTTTTATTTACGGCTTTTTCCTTGTGCCTTTTGCGATATTCGGTGCTTTCTTTAATATTTGGGATTTTAATGATCGATATATCGTAAAAGGAGAAATGGATCGTATTTTAACCCGCCCGATTCACAGTCTTTTTCAAATTGTGCTCGAGCGGATGGAGCTTGAATCGCTGTTTGGCGTCATCACCGGAACCGCTGTTATGATTTATGCGGGAAGCCGGCTTGACTTGTCATTTGCCTGGTACGATCCTTTTGTGATGGTCCTGCTTGTACTTGGCGGAACGCTCGTGTACGCATCTATTTTTGTTTTGATCGCCAGTATCAGTTTTTGGTCGGACAGCCCGACGAGTATTATGCCGATGATGTACAATATTGGGAATTATGGCCGTTATCCGGTCAATATTTATAACAATATTATCCGGTTCGTTCTCACCTGGATTTTGCCGTTTGCATTTGTAGGTGTATACCCGGCCGCTTATTTTTTAGGGCGGGAAGAATGGTACACGTATGCATTTTTAACACCGGTTATCGGCCTAGTGTTCTTTCTGTTTTCTATTTTTATGTGGAATGTAGGAGTGACAAAATACCGGGGAGCCGGAAACTAAAAAACGCCAGCCGTTATCGGGCTGGCGTTTTCTTTATCCTTGTGTAATAGACTTGGCCACTTTGGCAGTGGTACTCCGCGGCAGAAACTTGGCTGCAAAAGCGCCGGCTTTGTTTTTGCTGCCTGTAATGACTACTCGTTTATTTTTCAAAAGACCTTCCACACCTTCTCTGGCCACCTGTGCAGCGGACATAGGCTGGCTGAACATCTTCGTTTCTTCCACGCTTGCCACTGTCCCGAAGTTTGTTTTTGTCGGGCCTGGACAAAGCGCAGTTACCGTAATGTTGGTGGTGCTTAATTCCTCGGCGAGTGCTTCTGAAAAAGACAAAACAAATGCTTTTGTTGCAAAATAAACAGCCATCAGCGGTCCAGGCTGAAATGCCGCTGTGCTGGCTACGTTTAGTATGCGGCCGGAATTTCGTTCGCGCATGCCCGGCAAAAAACAGTGGGTAAGTTCGGTAAGTGTAATCACGTTCAGCTGCATCATTTCTGTCTGCTTTTCTAAACTGAGCTCGTCAAAAGGACCAAACAGGCCAAATCCAGCGTTATTAATGAGTACATCAGTATGAATGCCGGATCGATGCACTTCATCCGCTACTTCCTTAGCGGCTCCCGGCCGGCCGAGATCTTTTACGATCAATTTCATTTCTGTATCTGGGTATGCATCGGCGAAAGCCTCCAGCTTTTCCCGGCTGCGGGCTACAAGAACAAGATTATATTCACCCTCCGCAAATATTTTGGCAAATTCCAGCCCCAGGCCGCCTGAGGCGCCTGTGATCAAAGCTGTTTTATTCATTCTCTTCAGCTCCTTTTCTCTGCTACTTTAACAATAAGAGAAGAAAAGGCATTTTGCAAAAACAAGCCTGTCTCTTTTTTCATTTTGATAAATGAAAGAGAATTTTGTACAATGAATATCATTGGGAATAGGAAAAAAGAACGATATAAAGAAAAGAGAATGCTTATGACATTGTTGCGTCTTCCTGCAGGAATGCCCGCGGAAGAGAAAAAAAAGCTGGAACATAAACTGTTTAAAGAAAACATGCAGCGGACAAAGCTGTTCGCCAAACTGGTCATTTTTTTCGAAATGCTTTTGATTGTGTTTAATCTTTCAACTGCTGTGTCAGAGGGAAGAGACATTTTTTCATTTGACTTTTATTTAACCATGTATCTTGTGCTGACTGGTTTAAGTATCGCGCACTTAACTATGGTCCGGTTCTTTGAAAAAGGTGACAGTGCCGATTCAACCCACACTCGCTGGTACCGAAAAGGGATGCTGGCTGTCGTTATTCTTTTTCTTACATGGGGAGGCGTTGTGACACTTGAAGACCAGCGGCATTACGGCCATGTGATGGCATTTGCCGTGAATGTTATGTGTGTGTCGATTTTATTTCATGCCACAAATCGGGCGATGCTCTGGATCTACAGCCTGCCTGTTTTGGTTGTATATGGCGGCCTGCCTTTTTTTCAGTCATCTGCCGATGTTTTAGCCGGCCATTATATTAATTTAACGGTCTTTTTATTTTTTTGCTGGCTTACTTCACGAATGCTTTATGCCCATTACTATAAAGATTTTTATCAAAACTGGCTGCTGCATAACGCAAATAAAGATTTAGAAGAGCAAATCCAAAAAAATATCGAGATGAATGTTCAGCTCGAAGAAGCCAATAAACAGCTGCAGGCGCTTATGCTGACAGATGAACTGACAGGCATTCCAAATCGGAGAGGCTTCAGGGATCGTTTAATAGAAGAACAAAAACGTTCAGCCGGAACGCGCCCTGTTGCTTTTATGATGATTGATATTGACTGCTTTAAGCAATACAACGATTTTTATGGCCATATGAAAGGAGATGTCGTAATCCGGTCCGCTGCCCAAACCATTCATCAGCATGTTCCTCCTCACGCTGGCTTTGCAGCGCGCTATGGAGGTGAAGAATTTGTCGTTGTGTTGTTTGATCAAACAGAAGAATGGGTGAGAGGGCTGGGCAATACGATTTGCCGCAAGGTTCGAGAACTGCGAATCGAGCATGTTCGTTCAACGGCTGCCGATTGGGTAACGATCAGCATGGGCATTCAAACAGGGCATGTTGAGGAAGGGATAGACAGCCTGCTGGCTCTGGCAGATGATGCGCTGTATCAGGCAAAAGAAAATGGGCGGAATCAGGTGGCCATAAATAAAAATAAAGTTGACATATTACCCAATAGCGTGTAATATAGTTTATGCGATGAGCTCGTTTGCGTAAGACGATCAAGCATTCCTTTATAGGAGCATGTTGTGGAGCATGGCTTGAACGCCGCAAATTTTCGAGAAACACCCTGTTTTCGAACAGGGTGTTTTTATATACCAAAAAATCCCCTAAAATTTTTTAGGGGATTTTTTCATGCCGCGCATTTTTGTTACATAGGATGAACAAGCTTAATGAACTTGGCGATATACACCAATGACTTTTCCTAGAACGGTCACATTCGGCAGTAAAATAGGCTCCATTGAAGAGTTTTCCGGCTGCAGGCGAATATGGTCAGCTTCTTTGTAAAAACGCTTCACGGTTGCTTCGTCGTCTTCAGTCATAGCCACAACAATATCACCGTTTTTCGCCGTTTGCTGCTGTCTGACCACTACATAGTCGCCGTCTAAAATACCAGCTTCACGCATACTTTCACCCACGATTTCCAGCATAAATACCTGCTCATCCGGTGGAGCAAGACGTTCCGGGAGAGGAAAGTACTCTTCTACATTTTCGATCGCTGTGATAGGAAGACCAGCCGTTACTTTTCCGACAACTGGTACATTAACAGGGTGCTGTTTAGGCACTGAGCTGTCTGTATCTAAAATCTCGATTGCACGAGGCTTTGTCGGGTCCCGCCGAATATAATTTTTTGCTTCAAGGCGGGCAAGGTGTCCGTGAACCGTTGAACTTGATGCGAGTCCAACAGCTTCTCCAATTTCACGAACAGATGGCGGATAGCCCTTTTGACGAACCTCATCTTTAATGAAATCAAGAATATCCTGCTGGCGTTTTGATAACTTAGTCAATGTTTGCACCTCACTTAGGAAATATTTACGTATAGTATAACATGTGTTCTGAATTTTCACAAACGTAAGTTCGAATTACCGCTTGACTGAAACAATCGTTCGCCTTAGAATGGATTATATCACGAACGAGTATTCGAGGAAAGGGTGTTCTTAGTGGGAAAAGCAAAAAACTATTCATTTATGTTATTATTAGCGGTGATGATGGCCTCAGCGGCGTTATACTTTAGCTTTTCAGGATCCGGTGAACCCAATTATCAAGCGATAAAAGTAGCAAAGGGAGACTCACTTTGGAGCTTAGCAGAAGATTATAAAAACCTACATAACATGGACCAAATCGAGTTTATAAAATGGGTTCAGGATAAAAACGATTTAATTACAACAAAAATAGTGCCAGGAGAAGAGTTAACGATTCCAGTCCCAGCGGATGAAAAGAACAGCGGGCTTCAACTGGCAGACGGGAAATGATCATGATGAAGAAAGCGGCTATTTACTGCCGGGTGAGCACAGAAAAAGAAGCACAGGAAACATCCCTGGAACGTCAGGAGGAAGAACTTCTGACGCTTGCGCATGAAAAGGGATTCGAAGCGGTTAGCGTGATCCGGGACCGGGCAAGCGGATACGAGCTGAACCGGCCGGGTATGCTTGATCTGCTTGACCTTGTAAAACAGGAAGAAATTGATGCGGTACTCATTCAGGATGAAACAAGAATTGGACGGGGCAATGCGAAAATCGCACTGATTCACTGTTTGTGGAAAGAAGGTGTCTCGGTTTTAAGCATCGCTGATGATGGCGAGCTGCAATTGTCCGAGTCGGATTCAATGGTTCTTCAAATTGTCAGTATGGTGGAAGAGTACCAGCGTAAAATCCATAATTTAAAAATTAAACGCGGCATGAAGCGGGCAGTTCAAAAAGGATACCGTCCCGAGAAAAATTTGAAAAACAGGGGCAACGAAATGGGACGTGTCCGGAAGGAAGTGCCGCTTTCTGAAATTGTCCGCCTTCGTGAAAACGGACTTACATATGAAGAAATTGCGGCAACACTCCGAGGATTCGGCTATGAAATTTCCCGTGCGACTGTCCATCGCCGTTATATGGAGCATGCAGAGAGCCAGGCTGTTGACTAATAAGCTTTTTTCTTGTCAACCCTTCTGCATTTCTGTACGATAACGGTATTGGAAGTATCGGAAAGGAGCGGGAAACGATGTTATCATCTGACAAGATTGCACGTATAAATGAACTGGCCCAAAAAGCAAAAAGAACGGCGTTGACAGACGAAGAGCTGCAGGAACAAACTGCGCTTCGGCAGGAATATTTACGTGTTTTCCGTACGTCAATGCGGGACACAGTCGAACACGTCCGGGTGTTTGATCCAAACGGCGATGAAGTAACACCGAAAAAAGTGCGAGATATTCAAAAACGCAGAAAAATGAATTAATGGAAAAAAGAGACAGTGAGAGCTGTCTCTTTTTTCACATTGTTCTGTGTTTTTGTTGTATATTGTGGCAAAGACATTTAATATATAAGGGTAAATCCCCTTTTGAAAGGATGAATCTGATGTTTGATAAAACAGATCAGCTTGCGGTCACAACGATCCGTACGCTGTCAATCGACGCAATTGAAAAAGCAAATTCCGGCCACCCGGGTTTGCCAATGGGTGCAGCGCCAATGGCGTACGCGCTTTGGACAAAAGTAATGAATCACAATCCGAAAAATCCAGAATGGTTCAACCGGGATCGGTTCGTACTTTCAGCAGGTCACGGTTCCATGTTGTTATACAGCTTGCTTCATCTTGCGGGCTACGGTCTTTCGCTTGATGAAATCAAAAATTTCCGTCAATGGGGAAGTAAAACTCCAGGACACCCTGAATACAAACATACACCTGGTGTAGAAGCGACAACTGGGCCGCTTGGACAGGGTATTGCGATGGCAGTAGGTATGGCAATGGCTGAACGCCACCTGGCATCTGTGTACAACAAAGAGGGACATGAAGTGATTGGCCACCATACATATGCGCTATGTGGTGATGGTGACTTAATGGAAGGTGTAGCATCAGAAGCAGCATCACTTGCGGCGCACTTGAAGTTAAGCCGTCTTGTTGTTCTTTATGATTCGAATGATATTTCACTGGATGGAGACCTTAATAAGTCATTCTCTGAAAGTGTGGAAGGCCGCTTTAAAGCATACGGCTGGAACTACATTCGCGTTGAGGACGGCAATGATCTTGAAGCTGTTACAAAAGCGCTTGAATCAGCGAAACAAAACGAGAACGCGCCAACCATGATTGAAGTAAAAACAGTGATCGGCTATGGTTCTCCAAACAAATCCGGTAAATCAGCTTCTCACGGTGCACCGCTTGGTGAAGATGAAATGAAGCTGACGAAAGAATACTACAAGTGGACATTTGAAGAAGATTTCTATGTTCCTGATGAAGTAAAAGAGCGTTTTGAGCAGGAAGCTGTTCAGCGTGGTGCCCATGCGCAAGCTGAGTGGGACAAATTATTTGCTTCATATAAAGAAAGTTATCCCGAATTGGCAGCACAGCTTGAAAAAGCGATCAACGGCGAGCTGCCAGAAGGCTGGGAAGATGCTCTTCCTGTTTATGAAGAAGGAACATCAAACGCAACGCGTAACACATCTGGTGAAGCGTTAAATGCGATTGCTCAAGCTGTGCCGACATTTATCGGCGGTTCTGCCGACCTGGCTGGATCAAACAAAACAACGATCAAAAACACAGCCGACTTTTTGCCAGGCAGCTATGAAGGCCGCAACATCTGGTTTGGTGTCCGCGAATTTGCGATGGGTGCTGCGATGAACGGAATGGCCCTTCACGGCGGTCTGCAAGTGTTTGGCGGAACATTCTTCGTATTCTCTGACTACCTGCGTCCAGCAATTCGTCTTGCAGCGCTGATGGGTCTTCCTGTCACATACGTGTTTACACATGACAGTATCGCAGTCGGTGAAGACGGTCCTACACATGAGCCGGTCGAACATCTTTCTTCATTCCGCAGCATGCCAAACCTGTCTGTGATTCGTCCAGCAGACGGCAATGAAACAGCAGCAGCTTGGAAGCTGGCGCTTCAAAGCAAATCAACACCAACAGCTCTTGTGTTGACCCGTCAAAATCTTTCAGTTCTTCCGGGTTCAAAAGAGCAGGCGCATGAAGGTGTCCAAAAAGGTGCTTACACGGTCGTAAAAGCTGAAAAAACACCAGATGTTCTTCTTTTGGCAACTGGCTCAGAAGTCGGTCTTGCTGTAGAAGCACAAAAAGTCCTTCAAGGCGAAGGTATTCACGCGAATGTTATCAGCATGCCGTCGTTTGACCGTTTTGAACAGCAGGATGCTGCGTACAAAGAATCTGTTATTCCGAAATCAGTGAAAAAACGTCTTGCCATTGAAGTTGGTTCTTCATTTGGCTGGCACAAATACACAGGCGATGAAGGAGACATTTTGGCAATCGATCAATTTGGCGCTTCTGGACCTGGTGATCTTGTGATGAAAGAATTCGGCTTTACAGTGGAAAACGTTGTGGCCCGCGTAAAAGCTCTTTTAGAAAAATAAATAAAAAAGCTGTCCGGAACCTCGGTTCCGGACTTTTTTTGTCACGGTTCTGCAAAAATTTACAGCCTCTAGTTGTATAATGGGCGCTGGTTTAGTACACTTTGAATAGATAACTTGAAGGAGGAACACGTTTATGTTTGGGTATGTGCTTACGGCTGTCCTGGCGCTTGCTGCTGGTGTAGCCCTCGGATTTTTCATCGCACGCCGTTACATGATGGATTACTTAAAGAAAAATCCACCGATTAACGAACAAATGCTGCGTATGATGATGATGCAAATGGGTATGAAACCATCACAAAAGAAAATCAACCAAATGATGGCACAAATGAACAAGCAGCAGGATAAATAAATCCTTGCTGGATAAGGGTTCAAGTCACTTTCAACATCCTTATTTTGAAATTGAAGATACAGGAAATATGAATTTTCTCTTTCAAAACTGAGTGTTGTTTGGTTAATTTTTCATAAAAACAAGAAAACCGCCTTTTTCTATTGAAAAATTCAGTAGAGGAAGGTGGTTTTTTGTGTTTATAGAGGATGCGTTAAAAGAGTATGACTTCCATTGCGTTGCTAAAGGATACACAAATAAAACGATGATAAACAAACGGCAAGAGTATAAACAGGTGCTTTTGTTTCTGAAAACAAAGCGTGGTATTGACCAACTAGAAAGTGTTCATACAGATGATTTGAGGGCGTATATACGCTACAAACAACAGAGGGGACTAACACCCCAATCAATTCAGTCAATGGCTAAAATGATAATTGCTTTCTTTAACTGGTGTGTGAATGAAGAATATTTAAAAGAAAGTCCAATGAAGAAAGTGGAACTGCCGAAAGTGTCTAAAAAGGTTTTAGAGGGGTTTAATGAGCATGAGGTTTACAAGATGATAAATGCGTTTGATTATTCTTCTTACCATGAAGTAAGGAACAAAGCCATTATTGCCATGCTTGCAGATTGCGGACTTAGAGCAATGGAAATCAGGACATTACCCTTCAAGAACGTAATGGAAACAACGATTTTGGTTCATGGAAAAGGAAATAAAGAACGTACCGCCTTTATTAGTCCGGCATTGAAGAAAATCCTCATCAAATACGAACGAATGAGAAAGGAATATGTAGAAAACAAACTGTTGAAAGAAGACATGTATTTCCTTTCGTATCATTTACAAGGGTTATCTCATCTCTCACTAGACAACATTGTGAAGGAAGCAGGCAAGAGGGCGGGCGTGAATAAAAAGAGGATAAGCCCGCACATGTTCCGTCATTATTTTGCTCTGACTACGTTACTGAATGGGTGCGATATTTACTCTTTATCACGGCTTTTAGGCCATGCCAATATCCAGACAACCCAAACGTATTTGCAGTCGCTTACAGACGAAAAACTAGGCGAACAAGCAAAGATAAACAGTCCCTTGATGAACATGAACAAAAAATGACCATAAAAAAGAAGGGCAGGTGTTGGTAGCACCTTACCCTTCCGAATGTCATTTAGTCACAAACCAATACAACTAAATAGTGAAATACCGTGTCCTTATATTATCAAAAAAATTCTGGTGATACAAGGTTTCTTAAGTAATGTCTTTTTTAGGTACCGGAATTTCCGTGTGGGATGCCGATAAACACACGTTAATAAACATCGTCAGGTAATGACCCTGCCAACGCAATTAAGAGGGGATAGGATACAGACGGACTTTCCTTGTTTAGTCCAGTATCCCAATGGAGAGGGCTGCCACTAAGTGCTGATCGAAGGAAGGATAGGAGTAAATGTACTCGCAAGCCAATTCACATACCACTGTTCAGGGCTATCTGAAAACAGTAGAATTGGTGGGAAGAATATTCCCCGACAAACAAGGGCTATACAATACGGATTCCATAGACCGATATACAATAGTGTCGTTGCCCATTGTCATTTGATTATTTTTTATTCATTTGACAGTAGGCAACAACTCTGCTGCCAAGCCGTTGTCCATGACGCTCAACCAATAGTGAAGGGCGCAAGGCACAAAGTCAAATGCAATGTTAAAATAGAAGAAGATTTCTTTTTGTGTTATGTGGAAAATTCAAAGGTTAAAAAAGAATTATAAATAGTTTAAGAGGTGTCTTAATTAGGCATCTCTTTTTTGTTTTATCAATTTGAATGCAACAGTAAGGGATTTCTAAAATTTTCAAGAAATCAAAGTTCTTCTTGGTTTATTTGATATAATTGAAACCTAGGAAATTACATAAGAGGAGATTGAAACCAATGAAAAAGCCTTACAAAGTATTAGCAACTGCATTACTTGCAGGAACGACGTTTGCCTCAACGATTACACCGGTATTTGCGGAAGATCCTTCAGATTTAGTAGACCCAGCCACTGACTCAGTAAAAGAGCCAGTATCAGATGAATTGCCACCAATAGATACAGGGAGAGGGGTTACAAGATTTACAGATGTACCCCCTAAAACAGAACTGGCTTATGCTGTACAGTTTCTTGACGAGAACGGGATTGCAAAAGGCTACACAAAAGGCTACCAGACAGTGTTTGGAGTAAACGATCCAATTAAACGTGTGGATTTTGCTGTGATTCTTGGTACATATATGGCGATTGACACGAATGTTCCAAAGGCAGGATTCAGAGACCTTCCAACTCGTGCAGTGGGCATTGTATCAGCACTTAAAGCGAGGGGAATCACCAGTGGTAAGACTGCTACATCATTCGGAGCGGCAGATAACATCACTCGTGGTGAAGTGGTAGTCATGTTATACAATGCCTTCAAGGATTACTTCGATGATTCTACGACATTCAAGAATCCATTTACAGATGCTACGGATCGTTATGCAGAACCTGTTCGTGTATTGCATGGAGCTGGAATCATCAAAGGTATCAATAGCACTAAGTTTGGAACGAACGACAAAATTACTCGTGGTCAATTTGCCATGTTAATGTATCGAATTTTTGAGCAGGAGCGAAAGCTGAGAAATGAAGAGAAGTCTGGCTTCGTTGCATTTGGCGACAGCAATACATCTGGTTCATACTTTGAAAGCCAGTATAAAACATACATTAACAAGAAGTGGACAGATCAAGTAGCAACTGTCTATGGAAATGGAATGGATTACACTTTTTATAACAAAGGGAATAGCGGAGATGAAACAGAAGAAGGGCTTCTTCGCTTCAAAGAGGATGTTCTTGATGCAAAGCCAGAATACGTAACAATCATGTTTGGTATTAACGATGCTTTGCTGAAGCCTAATGGTGAGCCACAGGTGAGCAAAGAGGAGTTTAAACAGAACCTTACCTATATGCTTGAACAACTCAGCGTAAGAGGTATTAAAGTTGTCTTAATGACTAATACACCAGTCGTTGACAAGACTTACTATGACCTAGAGTTGAAAAATGGTAGAACTGTTGCGCCTTTATATGCAAACAAAGGTGGCTTACGCAGCTGGATTAACAGCTACAATGATGTTATTCGTAAAGTTGCCGAAGATCGCTATGTTCCGCTTGTAGATGTAAACAATATCTTAGTCGCTAAAGCAGGCGGTGCGACTGACACAGCCCTAATCAAGAGTGGATTACTGGATGATGTAACAGGTATTCACATGACACCAAAAGCAAATGACATTGTTGCTGAAGCTGTTAAACAAGCACTTTCAAAGCAATAATTAGAGGCAAGAGTAACAGGGATATCAGCTGCTGATTGAAGTGGCAAAGAATCACCCATCCTGCTTAAGAGTGAATGCTTTTGGATGGGGATTTTTTAATACCCAATCTCTTGGAGGCAAAAAGCGCTTTGCCGCCGCCCATGTTAATTTCTATCTACTCTGCTCTCTCTATCCCCGCTCTTCTATAACAGTAAAAAATAGGACACTATGTGGAATCAATGGCTAAGATGATTACGGCTTTTTTTAATTGGTACATTAATAAGGGTATTAAAATGAAGATCCAATACGGAAAATGGAGCTGCCAAAAGTAACGAAGAAAATAATGGAAGAGTTCAGCGCTGATGAAGTTTTCGGTATGATTTAGGTGTTTGGTTACTTTTTTTACCAAAACAAAAGGCGAGAAATAAAACTATTATTGCTATGCTGGCTTAGGGCAATGAAGATCAGAACACTCCCTTGTTTAAATGTACGATGATATGGTATTATTAAAGTTTAATAGAAATTTTGAAGCGAAATGAGGAAACGATAATTGAGCATCCTAACCGTAACAGATTTAAGTCATGATTTTGGCGATCGCGTTATTTTTCAAAACGTATCTTTTCGTTTGTTAAAAGGGGAACATATTGGGTTAGTTGGCGCTAATGGCGAAGGCAAATCGACGTTTATGAATATTATTACCGGACAAATTCAGGCGGATGATGGAAAAATTGAATGGTCCAAAAATCAGCGGGTCGGTTATCTTGACCAGCATGCCGTTTTAGAAAAAGGAAAAACGATTCGTAATGTCCTGAAAACAGCTTTTCAATATTTATTTGACATGGAAGCAACTATTAATCATATTTACGGCCAAATGGCCGATGTAAGTCCAGAAGAAATGGAAAAAATGCTTGATGAAGTTGGAACGCTTCAAGATACACTGACAACCAATGATTTTTACACCATTGATGCAAAAGTGGAAGAAGTCGCGAGAGGACTCGGC
Source organism: Domibacillus sp. DTU_2020_1001157_1_SI_ALB_TIR_016 (assembly GCF_032341995.1). Taxonomy (NCBI): domain Bacteria; kingdom Bacillati; phylum Bacillota; class Bacilli; order Caryophanales; family Bacillaceae; genus Domibacillus; species Domibacillus sp. DTU_2020_1001157_1_SI_ALB_TIR_016. Next base: position 1,982,877 of record NZ_CP135439.1, on the reverse strand, counting down.
TTAGATGGGATAGGGCTTGAAAAAGATGTATATGATTTAAGCGGAGGGCAGCGGACAAAAGTTCTTCTGGCTAAGCTTCTTCTTGAAAAACCTGATATTTTACTCCTCGATGAGCCAACCAACTATTTGGACGAAGTGCATATTGAATGGTTAAAACGCTATTTGTTAGACTATGAAAATGCGTTCCTTCTAATCTCCCATGATATTCCTTTTTTAAACAGCGTTGTGAATATTATTTATCATTTGGAAAACAAAGAATTAACCCGCTATGTCGGAGATTACCATAACTTTTTAAAAGTTTATGAAGCAAAAAAACTTCAAGTAGAGGCAGCCGCTAAAAAGCAGCAACAGGAAATCGCCAACTTAAAAGATTTTGTAGCGAGAAACAAAGCACGTGCTTCAACAAGCAGCCTGGCGATGTCCCGGCAAAAAAAGCTGGATAAAATGGATATTATTGAAGTGGCAGGAGACCGGCCGAAGCCTGATTTCCGTTTTAAAGAAGCAAGAACATCTGGAAAGCTAATTTTCCAAACGGAAAAGTTAGTGATCGGCTACGATAACCCACTTTCCAAGCCGCTTGACCTTTCGATGGACCGTGGCCAAAAAATTGCTTTGGTCGGGGCAAACGGAATCGGAAAAACCACTTTGTTAAAAAGCATACTCGGTGAAATCAACCCTCTTTCCGGAAGCGTAGAGCGGGGAGACTATCAGTATATCGGTTATTTTGAGCAAGAAGTAAAAAAAGAAAACAATAACACATGCATTGAAGAAGTGCTGAATGAATTTCCGAGTTTAACGCAAGGCGAAGTCCGGGCGGCATTAGCAAGATGCGGATTAACAAGAAAACACATTGAAAGTAAAATATCCGTACTGAGCGGCGGCGAAAAAGCAAAAGTGCGGCTTTGTAAACTGATGAACCGGGAAAGCAATGTTCTCGTTTTTGACGAACCGACCAACCATTTGGATGTTGATGCCAAAAATGAATTAAAGCGGGCGCTTAAAGAGTACAAAGGAAGCATCCTCTTGATTTCCCATGAGCCTGAGTTTTATCAGGACATCGCTACAGACATTTGGAATGTGGAATCCTGGACAACAAAACAAATGCAAAATACGTAACAGCAGTACAGCTTTCTTTATTACAAAAGGCCAGATCAGCTTCTATACTGATCCGGTCTTTTTTAAAGTAAACTCCTTGCTCTGCTCGCCTCAAATGAAATTGCTATACCCAGTTTCATAGAATTTACTTAAAAGATACAAACTTAAACCTGGCCATTTTACCGACGTCAAAAAAAGTTGTTACAAGGTCCGACAATCAAATAGGAGAAGTCGCGTCAATAGCTGCTCAATTTATTGTGTGAACCGCTGATCCATCAGTGGATAGCATCAGTGCGATAAACAGGATAGCTTTTACCCGTATAGTAGATTGTACCGGTCTGTAACATTCCAAAACGTTGGGCCACGCGAACGCCATTGTCAGAAATAAAGATGCCGCCAATTTCCATTATGTTCATTCCCCTTTTTTGTAAACTCTTTAAATAGAGGGGGATGTCATTCAATAAGCATTTGGAGAATTGCGAACGATTTGTGTCTTCAGTATCGACCATTACAGTTGTCCAATACAAGTATATGTCTTTTGGTTCTTTGTAATCTACTATATAATCAGCAAGTTCTTTTTCATCCAATGTACCGTGCAGAACTTTTTCATAGACGTCCTTTTCTAAAGGTAAAAATGCATAGTGTCCTTTTAAAACACCGTTCGTTTCAAGGACTCGAATCACTTCCCCATTACGAGCCAAAACCTTCCTTATAATTTCTTCAGGGATATGCCACTGCTCTGGATAGAGACGATACTCCAGTTGGAGCACCTCCCGAATGTCTGAATTCAATCCTTTTCTAACTTTCATATATCCTCCAAATTTATAATAATATGGCATGTTATCGCTACCATGGATTTTAAAGACTTGTTAATAAAAAGTACAGTATAAATAAAAGGTTAAGAATAGCGGAATAAAGGTCGAAGATGTGTTGTCTCCAATGTATTATAAGTTTCTAACATCTATAACATATAAAGAGAATAGGGATTTGAGTCAATCAGTTGGAGACAAAAAGAATAGGGATTATGCTGCCTTTTGAGTTTGACTAGCGAAAGCTTTGGGAGTCAGCTTTTAGTAAGATGGGTGGGAATTTTAACTGAGGTAGGGATGGAATGGATTTTCAACACTAAATCAGACAGCTTTCTTACGCTTAGTCAACAGCTTTTTTTATTTTGATGGGTGTTTTTGTCTCAAAAGCGGGCGTGTATGAATTGGCAAATACGGGTTGATGGTCACTCTGGTCATGCCAAATAAACCGAGTAAGGCTGTAATTTTTTTACTAGGTTCGTCTAGGTATGCTACTATATAGGTAAAGTTATGACGTGGTGGCTGACCGGTAGTCATAGCTTCTATTGTGGGCGATAAGGAAGAAGAGATTCTTCAACAGCTTATTCACACAAGCGATAGACGCGACTTTATGACACTTGTTATAAGGTTGCGTTTTTAATTTGTCATAGTAGTCGACTATATGATTCTTTCCGAAACGCCGTTGTTTGATCATGTTCTGGATAATGAGGAATAGCAGCTTTCGCAAGTGCTTGTTTCCGCGTTTATTGATTTTGTCCCTGTAAAGTGTCTTCCCTGATTGAAAGCGCCGGATATCAATGCCCGCAAAAGCATTAAGCTGTTTATGATTATCGAACCGATGAATATCTCCGATTTCTGCCATAAGACGCACCGCTGTATTAGGACCAATCCCAGGAAAGCTAAGAATGATTCGGTACTCTTCGCGACTTTCAGCCAACGGAATCATTCTTTTTATACACTGTTCCTTCTCGTAAAGTAGTTCCTGGTACCGCTTCGCGTAGGACCTGAGCTGTTCACATAAGACATCCGTCGAAGAGACCGATGGATAAGATTGTTTAGCTGCTTCAAGCAGTTCAAGGGCTTTTCTTTCCGCAATTACTGGCGATATATTTTTATTTGTGTTGTTGCGAACCTTATTCTTAATCACCGTTTTTGAAAGGCCTTGGATAAGTTCCGGATGGGGAAACAGCTGGACCATATTTAAAAACAGTTCCGATTTACTAGTGAAAATTTTCTCTAGTTCTGGGAATGTTAATTGAATAACTTTATGCATACGGCTGCGAATAACGGATAACTCATCGTCCAGTTCACTATAATATCTGGAGAGCGATTTTAACTGGTGGAGAAGCTCATCTGAACCTTCCTTTTTCCTTCTATCTGTCGTAAAGTGGGTAAGCGCTAACCGATGTGCATCACTCTTATCCGTTTTATGAATCCGCAAGGAATCACATTGTAATTTCGCTTCCAAGGGGTTCAAAAGACAGTAAGTATAATAATTCTCATTCATAAAACGCTCTAGTGGCCTGGAATAAACACCGGTTGCTTCAAATACGATCTCGGGCTGTTCTCCATAACCTTCGGTTAATTCGTCAATCTTTTTCTTTAACTCCTCAAACTCTGTCCGAAAATGGTTGATTTCTCCTTCGAACATACAATGTTTTAATTCATTATAAATAACCATGTAACTTTTCCCCATACTGACATCAAATGCGATTACGTGCTTCATACTTATCCTCCTAACTTTGCATGGAAGTCTTCACCTTACACTTATTGATTCCCATTTCTTATACACGATCTCGAAGGATCCAACATACTCAAACCTGATTCAAATAAGGTAAGTGAAGTAGGTCAGTTTTTTAATCGGATTCATGATCCCAAGCTGTCTCCGGCCTACTCTTCACTTCCACTATATAAAAAATAGTAGTGTAAACCAATGCCTTGGCTACACTACTAATCTTAGTATGTTTTTTAAGGGACGATCGTTTGTATTCAATCGGGCTTACATAGCCTAGTGTTCCATGAATTCGCACTTTGTTAAACCAGTTAATATAATCACTAAATTCAAGTGTAAGATGCTCCAGGCTATCCAACTTCATTTGGCTGATAAATTCTGTTTTGATGATTTTAAATGTGGCTTCCGCCACGGCATTATCATATGGACAGCCCTTCATGCTAAAGAGCGGCTAATCTGGAAGGCGGCTAATGGCTCATCGATTAGCGATTTTTAAACTCGCTGCCACGGTCGGTATGAAACATCGCGCTTTAATAAAATTGTCTCCTTCTTTCACTGGAACTTTGATGATTATCTTTTAAATAATTATGGTCGGATCTTGATAATAACAAGGGCTTTCTTGATATGAATAATAGTGAACCAATAAAGCCGACCAACAAAAGCAGGGACAAAATCCGTCCGAAAAGTTTAATTGGTACCATACGTGCACACCTCCTTTTTTATTCGAATTGTTGAATTGTAGTATAACGGATGCGAAAAAAATTAAATATTAGTTTGTTAGTTTATTTTACATAAAAAAGTGTAGCTAAAGGCTTGGTAACCTTGATAAAAAGCAAAGAATAGTACAAAGAGGTTATCTTTCAGAAAGAGGAAAACGAGCCGGAGGGAGTTGCTTGATTAATACGGGAGGGGCTTTTCCTCTTTCAGGTTACTGCAAACAGCTTAGTCTCTTTTCTCCCAATAGTAGCTGAAAGTGATAACAGTTGAAAAAAGGAGGAACATAAAAATCCATAAAAACAAGGGATAGCTCATAGTATCAGCTCCTTGCAAGTATTTGGGTATTCTTATGTCTGGCTAAGCGAAAACTTCAAACTAGCAGATTGATTGATAGATAAAATAGTTCGTCTAAATTAAATAGAAGGCGTGGCAGCTTTATTAAAGATTGAAGAGTGGATAAGAAGTGACAGTAGCGAAAATAAAAAATACGTGAAGTGCTTTAAGAAAGTTGTTGATTGAATTATTCATTTACCCAGTAAAAAGAAAATGAATCACTATTTTCTATCTTTAGGTAAAAGAAAAAGTTTGAGTGAAGGGGTGGGAGCCTTGATAAGAATAAGAGTGTTCGAAGGGATTATTACACAAAATGAGTAAGATGAGCAGAACGGCGCTGTTTAATCACTATGGTCAGCTTCCCCTCCTTAATAGTAGAACAGTAAGGTGAAACAAAGGAATTTCATTTTTTCCCTTTGCTTTTGTTATTAGTGGCGAATATTGGATAAAGGTACCTGAAAAAATAGTAATCCATAAAATGATACCCATTTTATTAGCTCCTAACTTTAGTTAAATAAATATATATGTCGGAGAATGATAAAAAATTCTTTAAAGGTAAACACTGAAAAAATCGAAGTCAAAAGCGAAGAAGTTTGATGTGCAGTACGGCCAAAAAATTGAATAAAAGGGGTGGCAGTCTTGAGATTTTTCAGAGAGATTAGGTTATTTTTGATGTTGAAGGTAAGCCAACTTCCCAGGATTTCTGACTTCGAAGAAAGCTTCTATAACAGGGGATCGGGCAGGAAGCAGTGGTAATAAAATATAAAAAGGGGAGTGGAGGCGGAAGCGTTGACCTTAAGTTTAAAGAAATAGGAGTGAAAATTTGAAAGGTGAAACAGTAGAAACTTGAGGGGCATTGCTAGATGAAAGAAGTAACTATTCCAACCAAGAATAATTACTTCAAAAATTCCTAAATATGGGCAAAAAGGTATCTGGGTAAATTTAGTATGTGTAGCAGTAATAAAGAAAGTGAAATACAACTTGCTGAATAGTGAACTTTCATATATTATTCACGTCCCACTTTTTTCAGGTAAGACAGATATAATAGAGTCCAAAAATTTTGCGTGTATTGTAGGAGAATCCATGAGTTTATCGCCTTTTTCCTCCCTAATATAGCTCGTATTTTTGCTTATTAAAAAAGGGGGAAACAGCCTTGGAGATCGGAGAGTGGAAAAAAGCCAAAATTGGGGAGGTTACAGTCATCGGATACGTCAGTCGAATTGATTATTACGAAAGTCAAATTGAGATAGCGATAGTGGGCAGAATCAAAAACGGCATAATGAAATGGGGAACGCCAACAAGGTTGCTATTTAGGGAGCATCGTCTAGAACCCCTTGGCACACTGCTGGATGATATTCAGGATAAAACAGCACTCATTGATCTAGCACTTATGACAAAGGACAGGAAATGGTTTGAAGAATTGACGGGAGGATTAAAAAACGGCATACCAAGGAGTAGTAAGAGTGCAACAATGGACACCTGAGAAAGTAAAACTTATTGTGATAAAAAGTTCGGATCAAAGCGTCCGACACATGTAAAGAAGGCAGAGGAGGAAGATGCTCTTCGTTTTTCTAAAAATGATGAACGCAAAAGAAATGATTTGTGTCTGACAAGGCCAAATAAGCAGCAATACGAGAGGTATCTGAAACAAGGTCTTACGGAAGAGAACATTATTAATCAGTATCCTCAGCTGACAATTGTATGGTTACAGGAGGGAAGAAGCGGTGGGGATTTGCATAAAAAAGACAGCCAGGTTGAGGTCTGGCTGTAGACAAGGTTACGAGTTATAGGAGTTGGGGCTGGGTTATAACAATATCATTATGTTCCGTAAGATGAAATTTTATCCGAAAAATAAAAAGCCAAGGAGCTTACCAGGCTCCAAGGCCAAAATAGGAGCAGCAAGAACGCTAATTAGAGGGGATCTCCTTAATACATTGATATTAGTTATTTTCCACGTTTGAAGAAAAATATGAAAAAAAGCCGAAGAGCCCCCTCGGTTTAAGAAGAACATCTATTTTGAAATTGATATTGAAGAATCAGCTCATCTAATTGTTCACTGTAATATAATGTTTCTTGGCTGCCAAGGCCATATATCTTAGCATTTAAAATCATTAGTCGATGAAGTTTGTTAATTTGAACAGCTAACATCAAGCTAGATTGATTGTTTATCATACTGTATCCCCTGACTCATTTTTTATTAAAAACAGAACGGAAAGAGCATAAAATAATTCAGCAATGATAACAATACATTCGACAAACGTTCTAAAAATATGCTTTTTTAAGCCAAATAAAAAGCCGAGAAAAGTCCCTGGCTCTTTAAAGGGACTGACCCCATAGAGTGAGACAAATAAAAACACCTTTAAGTTGAAAAATGGGTATGTAAGTATCTAAAAAGCCAACTTGGAGGTGTTTTTCTTTATGGGGACGAGAGTAAGTTATCCGGCAGAAATAAAAATGAAAGCTGTACAGATGAGACTAGCTGGAGTGGCTGTTAAAGAAGTGATGAAAGAATTAAATATTCGAAAATATACACAGCTTAAAACATGGATGAAATGGTACAAAGCAAGTGAACTTCATCGGTTTGAACAGCCGGTGGGTAAGCAGTATTTCTTTGGAAAAGGGCCTGAATATAAAAGTGAAACAGAGAAATTACAGAGAGAAAGTTGGTATCTAAAACAGCAGATTGAAGTCTTAAAAAAGTACGGAGAATTGGAGAGGGAGTGGTGTAAACATAGAAAAGTCCGTTCGGAGCGATTTTGGCAGGTTTCTATCAATTATTTAAAAAATCCTTGAAAATAGTTGATCCAATTAAGCTGCTTGCCTTCTTTGCCATAGTATAAGGAGAGGAGGTAGATAAATGGTTAATTTTTTTGAAGAAATTAATATCTCGTTGGAGATTTCTAACCCTTATAATGACGAATCCATTACTTTTAGCGGAAGAGTATTGAATTGGTTTATGGAAAGATCGAATCCCGAAGGACTAAAACAACTCTGTTTCTACCAAGCGGTACACGGTGAAGGTACTGGAGATCTGGGAAATAACTATGATTTTGCGGGGGTTATCAGTGAGATTATAAATCTAAACCATCGAGAAAAAGAGGTAGCCGAGGTTGTAGCAATGAACAAGGTGATTTCTAAAGACCCTGCACCAGGTTTCACATTAGTAATTAACAATAAAATAACTATTAATCCAGATGAAGATATAACTATGGATACTAACTTTTATTCTGAGTATTGGTGATACACAAAAAAAGCCCGGCGACTTGTTTCTGCAAAATTCGGTCGCTCTGCAGTCGTTAGAGCGATCAATCGGCTCAGAGTTTATAGAGCACGCAAACAAGTCGCATTATTACGTGGAATTAACAGCAAAAGCAGAGTAATTCACCTGCGCGGTTGAAAGGCGGTTGTATGAAAAATAACAAACGTAAACAGTCCTAGCCTCAGCACCAGGTGAATATCTTGTAATAGACCGGCATGTCCAGCTCAAACACAGCATCGGAAGTGGGATATGTTCAGCCGGAATCCGAAAGTACGGAAGGAGGGCTGGGGCATGAAACAACGTTGGAAGAGCTATGGATTGTGGATCGCAGTTGCGGCGCTTGTCGGTATGGTGCTGCAGGATTTTGGTGTAGTGATCCCATCGGAAAGGTACGATGCTTACGTAGATATCTTACTTACGATCGCAGTACTGGCGGGCATCATCAACAACCCATCAGGAATCAATGAAGAAAAGAAATAGCGAGCGGCCTCCGGGCGGCTCATTTTTATTTTATACGGAAAGGGTGGCGATAAAATGAACGATGAAATCGGGAAATTAAAGGCGCTGTCCGGTGCTGTTGATAATGTCGTAAAAACCATAGGCAGCAAGGGACTTACATCATCTCTACATGCGTTTTTTATACGGTTCGGGCGGGAACTCGACCTACAGGTTACAGGTATAAAAGAATTATTTTGCCATAATGAACCCTGTCTGAGCCAGTCCGGCTTTTCAATGTTTAAGGCGGCATTATGGTCGCGGTCCAGCACAAGACCGCAATTCGGGCAGGTATGCATTCGGACGGAAGAGATTTTTTTACCCTTTTTCCACATTCCGAACAGTCCTGGCTTGTGAAATGCGGCTTCCATTTGACCAGCTGGCCGCCATTGAGCTCGCACTTATACGCCAGAAACTGGCGGAACATTTCCCATCCTGTATCATGAATCGATTTGGACACTTTCCGGTTTCTCACCAAGGTCTGCAAAGGCTGGAAAAGGTAATGTGAAGGCTTTTAAGCTTAAGTGTAGGAATAGCAAGGGTAATACAACACAATCAGCTTGCGGCTTTAATGACGATAAGTTATTTGAATCAGATCTTAGCAGACCGGAGACTCTATCATCATTACACTAACTTTTAACGCATTAACTCATACAGTTCGTGCTGTATTATTGGCGGGTCAAGCCAGTTAAGGGAGGATAAAACAATGCTTACATTTGAAATTGAGCAGTTTGAACAAGTAAAGGCGGAAGTTGCTGCATGATTCGAGTTGCCTTTTTGCTGAATGTTGTCCGGCCAGTATATATCGCGGATTTTAAAGAAGATGGCACTTTGGTCCGGAATCTTGATGGAGAAATTCTAGATCCTGGGCTTTCTGAAGAAGAGCTGGAGGTAACATTTGAAGATAAAACCGTCATTTTAGCCATTAAGCATTTTGAGAAGGAAAAAGAATTGTGGACTGAAAGGGCTCGACTGGCAAAAGAGCACCGGGTTTATAAAAGCCGCATTCAACTTCTTTTCCTCGATCCGAATAAAAAGCCTGTTTTACCGCCAGAGGAGGAAGTGGACCAAGAATAGTAACAAACTGCTACAAACAAAGTAAATTAAAGTTTTGCGTAAATTGCGCCAATCGACTTCAAAACAAGGGAAAAGACCTATGGGCCGACAATCACCTTAGTATGAATACAGCCAAACCCTTGTAAGCTCAATTAAATGATCGGTGCGCTTATTGTATTCAGTTTGATAACAGCATTAATTGTGTTTGTATCTGTGAAAGAGCCGGCGCAAGAATATCCTGGTACGGTAGACGAAGCTTTGTGGGAGAAATTTACTCAAACATTCCGGTCAAACTTTGCAAGCAACGATGGCATTGCGTTGTTTGACCGGGTTGAAATCGTGCCGAACCAGCATGTCGAAAAGATATATTCGACTATAGCATCAACAGATGATAGTGCAGTGTGCCAATTGGACGTTGATAAACTTGGCTCGATGGCAGTCAATCATTAAAACTATTATGCGGAATATCGTGCTTTTACCGACTTGAATGACGTTCGTGTCTACGGGAATGACGGTAAAGATCCTGGTTATATATTCAGCGATTCGCTTTTGTCGGCGGATCAATAATGACAGAGTAGCCATCGGCTTAACAGTCGGTGGCTTTTTGGTGCATAATATTTTATAATCCGGTGTTACTATCGTACTGCCGTCCCATCTGACTTGGTTATTGCCGGGCTAACGCTGCCTTGTTCAATCGTCAATGAGCTGCGGTGCAGCGCTGTTTTCGAAAAGTGTTAAATAGAATAACCCCGCCGGACTAAACCGGACGGGGCTTTTCTTGCGCTTGATCGATTACCTTGCTTTCCACAATTAAATTTATTAGGTCACTTCGGTCGATTAGTCTCACGGTAAGCCGTTCTGCGCAGTTGCAGGCGTTTTTGGTGAACGTATTATTCGTTATAACCCATGCCTCGTTTGTTCGATAATACCCTTTAGCACCGCTCACTTCCTGGACAGCTTTAACTCCGACAGCACTATTATATCGCTTTGCTTGGACTGCAATGGTCCGGTTTTCCTTACACAGCAACAAATCGGCACCATAGTCGCCGGTTGCGGGAGTATATTGCACTGTATAACCCTTACCCGTAAACAAAGCGCCTAAGTATTTCTCGAACTGGATACCATCCATGCGGTCGATTTCATCTAATCCTGCCTGCAGTAGTTTTCGTTTCTCCTCATTCTTTACATACCAGCGCAGAAAAAAATACGGTATCGCTAAAAGAACGGCAAGCAGGGCATAGCCGATAAATACTTTAATGTTTCGCAGGATGAAGAAAAGAATTATGGCGTAAAGCATGTAAATCGACATTTTGTCATATCTAAGTCTGTTGCTGTGCCTTAATACCACTATCTCAGCTCCCTAAATGATGTTTAACCCATATTATTTGCGCTTTTATACAGCTTTATTCCAAAAATAAAAACGCCTGCTCATCGAGGGGCGTCTTTTTGTGTTTGTATAAAAGTTATGCGGCCTGCTTACGCCAGGGATCGCCGATAAATAATCGCATAAGTTCCCGTATCCATGAACGGTTCAGATGGAAAAGCAGCCGATCCACAGGCGAAATGATGGATGTTGAATAAGTTATCGATCACTACATAGTCCGTATATCTAATATAACGCTGGCACTTCAGGCAAAACATTTTCTAGGTTCGTTTTACGTCATCAGCTCCCGGCCTTTTTCTTCATTACAAAAGATAATGGAAAAACGCGTGACATACCGATGAGTTGATGCTGGAGGAAACGAAAGAAATAACGGACTGGGAGAGCGTTTCCTTGACAGGGTAGAAGTCGCTGGTTCGAACCCAGTAGTCATCCTGCTGTTGTTCTCGAATTAATATGAGGCATGCTTCGTTTCCAGGAGGCAAGAAACCGTTAAAGGAAAAATTAACAATAACAGAGGATCAATTACCTGCTGCTAGTTTCCCGTAGATTATCCGGGAAAAGAAGTAGCGGTTTCTGTTGATATATACATGATATATATAGAACGGTTTGGTTGTAGCTGCCGCTGCCGCTTTTTTTCTATGGAGATCTGGGGATGTGTTTTAGGAAATTGAACATCCTTTGATTTAGGAATAAATATGAAGTACATACAGCTACATGTCGTTAGTGTATGGAACATGATGAAATCTGGAGGTCAATGAGAAGGACTTAAACACTTTTTAACCAAACTTTTACAATCTTAACATTCGTTCCTTGTTACAATAAAACCGATAATAGAAAGGGGAGAGCATTCATGTCAGCAGAAGACAAAGCCTTAAACAGAAGCACACGCCTTTTTGTTGATCCATTCATCAATATTCATTTATCAATGACGGGCGATAAGGATGTAATTGATGGAACCGACGCTCAACTTAGTGCGATCAAGATGTTACTGGGGAATATAGATTTCGAAGCTGAATACAACAGTGACCCAGAAGCTAGCCAAAAAGGATGTCTTTCTGTTTTAGACGAGATCGGCAGGCTGCTGAGGGTCCGCATGGATGTTTTCCCGAAAGAGCAGCGTAATATTGAGGTAGTTCGTAACTTTTTGAATGCAATGTTGTTGAGTAGGATTTATGAGCAGGAATCATATCAAGGAATTTTTGATCAAGATAGAGTGGATGATGGAGAACAGCCGAATTTGGCTTTTAGACCGTAACAACAATGAGGTTCAAATAAATAATATACATGGAGCGGCTGATTCATTATCAGTCGTTCTTTTTTTATTGCATTACCGGCCAGAAGACTCCTTCAAATTGCGCAGCAATTAGTTGGAGAAGTTCACATAAGCTCTCTATCTGCAGAAAAAGAGCGGCCTATTGGCCGCCTATTCAACAATTTTAAAATCAGTTGAATTCCCTAGAAGACGCGCAACTCGATAAACTCCTGCTGTAAGAGGCTTTTTAAATGAACGTGCATCAAGAGAGCTACCTGCTGTAGCACGTTGTATTAGGCATTAAAGTCTCAACGATAGCCGGAAAGCTATTTCATCACTGTACTCCACTGTAACCCATTGATTATCTAGCTTTTTTTGAAGAAAGCTCGATGGCGAATAAGAGTATGATTTATTATTTATTTTCGATATAGTGATTTTAATATCCTTATCGGTGGATAGATAGAAGAAAGCTTTAAACCACCACTCCTCGATCTATAGTGTTCCAGGAGAAGTACAGTTCATTCATCGATTCATTATCTTTAATGATGGATCGCATTGAGAACAAAAAGGTAATTTAGGTAATAAAAACATCAATAAAGTTATTGAAATAGAAATTCATACATGGTATATTATTATCCGTCGCTAATACAGCGATGAAAAACAGCAACATTTCTTCTTTAATAATTATTAATCAAAAAATGTTGTTGACTAATAAAGTGATTATATGATATGATATTTATCCTGTCGTAATGAAATGCGGCATGATGATATAAGCTTTTGTTTTTATGACAATTTATCGAAAAAACACTTTCGAAAAAAGTTGTTGACCTAAGCTTCTGTGTATGGTATGATTGATTAGTTGCCTCTTGAGGCATTAGATGAAATTGATCTTTGAAAACTGAACAAAATAAACGTCAACGTTTTAAATTTTTATCTTCCATTAAAAACACCCCGTGTTTTAATGGAAACAAATGAGCAAGTCAAACTTTTTTGGAGAGTTTGATCCTGGCTCAGGACGAACGCTGGCGGCGTGCCTAATACATGCAAGTCGAGCGGACAGAAGGGAGCTTGCTCCCGGAAGTCAGCGGCGGACGGGTGAGTAACACGTGGGCAACCTGCCCTGCAGATTGGGATAACTCCGGGAAACCGGGGCTAATACCGAATAACATTGGAAACCTCATGGTTTCCTTTTAAAAGGCGGCTTCGGCTGTCACTGCAGGATGGGCCCGCGGCGCATTAGCTAGTTGGTGAGGTAACGGCTCACCAAGGCGACGATGCGTAGCCGACCTGAGAGGGTGATCGGCCACACTGGGACTGAGACACGGCCCAGACTCCTACGGGAGGCAGCAGTAGGGAATCTTCCGCAATGGACGAAAGTCTGACGGAGCAACGCCGCGTGAGTGAAGAAGGTTTTCGGATCGTAAAACTCTGTTGTCAGGGAAGAACAAGTACGGGAGTAACTGCCCGTACCTTGACGGTACCTGGCCAGAAAGCCACGGCTAACTACGTGCCAGCAGCCGCGGTAATACGTAGGTGGCAAGCGTTGTCCGGAATTATTGGGCGTAAAGCGCGCGCAGGCGGCCTTTTAAGTCTGATGTGAAAGCCCACGGCTCAACCGTGGAGGGTCATTGGAAACTGGAAGGCTTGAGTGCAGAAGAGAAGAGCGGAATTCCACGTGTAGCGGTGAAATGCGTAGAGATGTGGAGGAACACCAGTGGCGAAGGCGGCTCTTTGGTCTGTAACTGACGCTGAGGCGCGAAAGCGTGGGGAGCGAACAGGATTAGATACCCTGGTAGTCCACGCCGTAAACGATGAGTGCTAAGTGTTGGGGGGTTTCCGCCCCTCAGTGCTGCAGCTAACGCATTAAGCACTCCGCCTGGGGAGTACGGCCGCAAGGCTGAAACTCAAAGGAATTGACGGGGGCCCGCACAAGCGGTGGAGCATGTGGTTTAATTCGAAGCAACGCGAAGAACCTTACCAGGTCTTGACATCCCGCTGACCTCCCTGGAGACAGGGCTTTCCCTTCGGGGACAGCGGTGACAGGTGGTGCATGGTTGTCGTCAGCTCGTGTCGTGAGATGTTGGGTTAAGTCCCGCAACGAGCGCAACCCTTGATCTTAGTTGCCAGCATTTAGTTGGGCACTCTAAGGTGACTGCCGGTGACAAACCGGAGGAAGGTGGGGATGACGTCAAATCATCATGCCCCTTATGACCTGGGCTACACACGTGCTACAATGGATGGTACAAAGGGCTGCAAGACCGCGAGGTTTAGCCAATCCCATAAAACCATTCTCAGTTCGGATTGCAGGCTGCAACTCGCCTGCATGAAGCTGGAATCGCTAGTAATCGCGGATCAGCATGCCGCGGTGAATACGTTCCCGGGCCTTGTACACACCGCCCGTCACACCACGAGAGTTTGCAACACCCGAAGTCGGTGGGGTAACCCTTACGGGAGCCAGCCGCCGAAGGTGGGGCAGATGATTGGGGTGAAGTCGTAACAAGGTAGCCGTATCGGAAGGTGCGGCTGGATCACCTCCTTTCTAAGGATATTTACGGAAGTGAGAACTTGGTTCTCACACACGTTGACGCGTTATTTTGTTCAGTTTTGAAGGATGAATTCCTTCTATAACAAACATGATTGTTCTTTGAAAACTGGATAATATCGTAAAGTAACACCAAGCAATACCGAGTAATCGCCATTTTAGGTTAAGTTAGAAAGGGCGCACGGTGGATGCCTTGGCACTAGGAGCCGACGAAGGACGGGACTAACACCGATATGCTCCGGGGAGCTGTAAGTAAGCTTTGATCCGGAGATTTCCGAATGGGGAAACCCACCATCCGTAATGGGATGGTACCCCTGCCTGAATACATAGGGCAGGAGGAGGCATACCCGGGGAACTGAAACATCTAAGTACCCGGAGGAAGAGAAAGCAAACGCGATTCCCTGAGTAGCGGCGAGCGAAACGGGATATAGCCCAAACCAGAAGGCTTGCCTTCTGGGGTTGTAGGACACTCTATACGGAGTTACAAAGGAAGAGGATAGGTGAAGCGACCTGGAAAGGTCCGCGGAACAAGGTAACAGCCCTGTAGCTGAAATCTTCTTCTCTCTTGAGTGTATCCTGAGTACGGCGGAACACGAGGAATTCCGTCGGAATCCGGGAGGACCATCTCCCAAGGCTAAATACTCCCTAGTGACCGATAGTGAACCAGTACCGTGAGGGAAAGGTGAAAAGCACCCCGGAAGGGGAGTGAAAGAGATCCTGAAACCGTGTGCCTACAAGTAGTTAGAGCCCTTTAACGGGTGATAGCGTGCCTTTTGTAGAATGAACCGGCGAGTTACGATTTCATGCAAGGTTAAGCTGATAAAGCGGAGCCGCAGCGAAAGCGAGTCTGAATAGGGCGCATGAGTATGAGGTCGTAGACCCGAAACCAGGTGATCTACCCATGTCCAGGATGAAGGTGAGGTAACACTCACTGGAGGTCCGAACCCACGCACGTTGAAAAGTGCGGGGATGAGGTGTGGGTAGCGGTGAAATTCCAATCGAACCTGGAGATAGCTGGTTCTCTCCGAAATAGCTTTAGGGCTAGCCTCAAACGAAGAGTACTGGAGGTAGAGCACTGTTTGGACTAGGGGCCCATCCCGGGTTACCGAATTCAGACAAACTCCGAATGCCAGATACTTATGTTTGGGAGTCAGACTGCGAGTGATAAGATCCGTAGTCAAGAGGGAAACAGCCCAGACCACCAGCTAAGGTCCCAAAGTATACGTTAAGTGGAAAAGGATGTGGAGTTGCCCAGACAACCAGGATGTTGGCTTAGAAGCAGCCACCATTTAAAGAGTGCGTAATAGCTCACTGGTCGAGTGACTCTGCGCCGAAAATGTACCGGGGCTAAACGTATCACCGAAGCTGTGGATTGACACCTTATGGTGTCAGTGGTAGGAGAGCGTTCCAGAGGCTGTGAAGTCAGACCGGAAGGACTGGTGGAGCGTCTGGAAGTGAGAATGCCGGTATGAGTAGCGAAAGAAGGGTGAGAATCCCTTCCACCGAATGCCTAAGGTTTCCTGAGGAAGGCTCGTCCTCTCAGGGTTAGTCGGGACCTAAGCCGAGGCCGAAAGGCGTAGGCGATGGATAACAGGTTGATATTCCTGTACCACCAAGCATCGTTTGAGTGATGGGGGGACGCAGGAGGATAGGAGATCACGCAGCTGGATACGCGTGTTTAAGCAGTCAGGCTGGAAATGAGGCAAATCCCGTTTCCGTTAAGGCTGAGCTGTGATGACGAGGGAATTTTAGTACCGAAGTCTTCGATTCCACACTGCCAAGAAAAGCCTCTAGCGAGATGTAAGGTGCCCGTACCGCAAACCGACACAGGTAGGCGAGGAGAGAATCCTAAGGTGAGCGAGTGAACTCTCGTTAAGGAACTCGGCAAAATGACCCCGTAACTTCGGGAGAAGGGGTGCTCTGGTAGGGTGCAAGCCCGAGAGAGCCGCAGTGAATAGGCCCAGGCGACTGTTTAGCAAAAACACAGGTCTCTGCAAAGCCGCAAGGCGACGTATAGGGGCTGACGCCTGCCCGGTGCTGGAAGGTTAAGAGGAGGGCTTAGCGCAAGCGAAGGTCTGAATTGAAGCCCCAGTAAACGGCGGCCGTAACTATAACGGTCCTAAGGTAGCGAAATTCCTTGTCGGGTAAGTTCCGACCCGCACGAAAGGCGCAACGATCTGGGCACTGTCTCAACGAGAGACTCGGTGAAATTATAGTACCTGTGAAGATGCAGGTTACCCGCGACAGGACGGAAAGACCCCGTGGAGCTTTACTGCAGCCTGATATTGAATTTTGGCACAGTCTGCACAGGATAGGCAGGAGCCTTGGAAGCCGGAGCGCCAGCTTCGGTGGAGGCGCTGGTGGGATACTGCCCTGACTGTGTTGAAATTCTAACCCGCACCCGTGATCCGGGTGGGAGACAGTGTCAGGCGGGCAGTTTGACTGGGGCGGTCGCCTCCTAAAATGTAACGGAGGCGCCCAAAGGTTCCCTCAGAATGGTTGGAAATCATTCGCAGAGTGTAAAGGCACAAGGGAGCTTGACTGCGAGACCTACAAGTCGAGCAGGGACGAAAGTCGGGCTTAGTGATCCGGTGGTTCCGCATGGAAGGGCCATCGCTCAACGGATAAAAGCTACCCCGGGGATAACAGGCTTATCTCCCCCAAGAGTCCACATCGACGGGGAGGTTTGGCACCTCGATGTCGGCTCATCGCATCCTGGGGCTGTAGTCGGTCCCAAGGGTTGGGCTGTTCGCCCATTAAAGCGGTACGCGAGCTGGGTTCAGAACGTCGTGAGACAGTTCGGTCCCTATCCGTCGCGGGCGCAGGAAATTTGAGAGGAGCTGTCCTTAGTACGAGAGGACCGGGATGGACACACCGCTGGTGTACCAGTTGTCTCGCCAGAGGCATCGCTGGGTAGCTATGTGTGGACGGGATAAGTGCTGAAAGCATCTAAGCATGAAGCCCCCCTCAAGATGAGATTTCCCATTACGCAAGTAAGTAAGATCCCTTGAAGATGACGAGGTAGATAGGTTCGAGGTGGAAGTGCGGTGACGCATGGAGCTGACGAATACTAATCGATCGAGGACTTAATCAAGAAATGCCGAGGGTGTGTCCATAAAAAAAAAAAAAAAAAGATTAACAATGGCACGGTATGCCGTTACTTTACAGAGATTATCCAGTTTTGAAGGAACAATTTTGTTCCATACATAGTCTGGTGGCAATAGCGAAGAGGTCACACCCGTTCCCATCCCGAACACGGCCGTTAAGCTCTTCAGCGCCGATGGTAGTTGGGGGTTTCCCCCTGTGAGAGCAGGACGCCGCCAGGCACGTACAGGAGAACAGCGGAAGCTGTTCTTTTACTTTGGAATTATATTCCACGAAACAGAATATGATTTAAGGAAAAGCTATAAAGAAAAGGTAGGTGTTGCAACAGTCACCTCCTTTTATATAGATAAACACCACCTGAATAAATTTCAGGTGGTGTTTTTGTATTCGAATTGCTGGTTTTTTATATTGGCGAATTAAGCTTTTCTAGAGTTAGGTGATTCTTCTCTCCGAAGCTTTTGCTTTTATCCGCAGCTATAGAAGAGGAAGATCAAACTGTACGTTATCAGGCAGTGATGGCTTACTACGCCTTACAGATTTTATACGGCACAGAGTAAAAATAAAGAGCGATTCATTATGAAATAACCAACAGCCTTTAAGGGCTACTCTGTTTTATTAAAATTGTTTAATATAAAGACAAGAGTTCTGCGTAAGAATTCACAGACTGTAGACAACGTGGTTTTCAAACCTCCCATTCGGGGCCGTTTTATCTTTTTTGTACGTTTGCATGACTGCACAGGTGTCTGCGACCAGCTGATCGGCTTTTTTAAGCTAGTAACTAACTTTAACTTGGTTTCTCGCAAATTTGACATGATGAAAGGATAGCCATGTTAAATTTTTAAAACCAAAGCGTCACCCCTTAGAACTGAATGAATACCTTGGATTTTATAAATAAAGCCCTGCTGCATAAACGGCTGTAATTGTTTTGGCAATTTCCTCAACAGGTGCTTTATGTTCTTCGCGAACGATTTCCCATAAATACATTTCGTTTGCAAAAAACCAGCCTCGTGCCACAAGTTCATGGTTCAATCCAGGCCTTGCCAAATTATTATTCTGAGAATAGAAAACGTCTTGAGAAATTCTTTGGATAAACTTCTCCCTAATTTCTTTCCATTTATGAGACGCAATAGGGGAAGAGCCGATTGCTTGTTCAAAAACCTGCATCATTGCCCGCTCTTTTTCTGCTAATTTTAAAAAAGAAGTAGCCTGTTCTTGAATAATTTGTTCAGCCTCTGTTTTAGATTTTGGAGAAAAAGGAATCTCGGCAATCTGATAAAATTGTGCCATAACACCTTCCATTAAGACGATTAAAAGATCATCTTTTCCTTCAAAATGAACATATGCAGTTCCATATCCGACATTTGCTTTCTTAATGATTTGAGAAATAGTCGCTTTTTGAAACCCCTCTTCAAGAAATACTTGTTTTGCAGCTTCTAATAGTTTTTCTCTTGTCAGGATCGAACGCAAATGGCGCTTATCAACGACTTCGTCTTTTTTCACTGCTCGTTAATCCTCTCTTAAATGTATTTTGTTAATTCTAGCATATATGGATTATCTTCAAAACTAAAGGGTGATTTATGAAGAACACTTAAAGCCTTTAGATGTTATTAGAATATTCAGATTTGTTATTGACATCATGTCATATTCTTTGGTACGATTGCGCTAGTACAATAATAAAAATAGAAACAGGGAGGATTAGGATGCTTTCATATTCTTTTCAACCAACAGTAGAGTTCGCTCAAAGTCTTGATCAAGATGATAAGCTTTCGCACTTCCGCCAGGAATTTTATTTAAAACCGAATTCCATCTATATGGATGGAAACTCATTGGGACTTCTCTCTAAAAGAGCAGAAAAGACAATTTTAGAGTCTTTGGCCGATTGGAAAGAACTTGGAATTGACGGCTGGACACAGGGGAATCATCCATGGTTTTTAATGTCCGAAAGAGTGGGAGAAATGTGTGCGCCACTCGTAGGAGCTTCACCTGAAGAAGTGATTGCGACTGGTTCCACGACGGTGAATTTGCATCAGCTTGTCGCATCATTCTATAAACCAGAAGGGAGACGTACGAAAATTTTAGCTGATGAGTTAACGTTCCCCTCTGACATTTATGCGCTTCAAAGCCAACTTCGTCTTCACGGGTACGATCCGGAGACCCATCTTATTTGTGTGAAAAGCAAGGATGGCCGCTTTTTGGAAGAAGACGATATCATTGCGGCGATGACTGATGATATTGCCTTAATCATCTTACCGACTGTTTTATATCGAAGCGGACAAATTTTGAACATGAAGCGGTTAACAGAAGAAGCTCATAAAAGAGGGATCTTGATCGGTTTTGATGGCTGCCATTCTGTAGGCGCCATTCCTCATTCATTTAGCGAGTGGGGGGTTGACTTTGCATACTGGTGCAATTATAAACATTTGAACGGGGGGCCAGGGTCTGTCGGAGGAATATATGTTAATCGAAAGCATTTTGGTACACATCCAGGGTTGGCCGGCTGGTTTGGATCAAGAAAAGACAAACAATTCGATATGGAGCATACATTGACTCCGGCAGAAACAGCAGGAGCTTTCCAGATTGGAACGCCTCATGTATTAAGCCTCGCGCCTTTGATTGGTTCTCTTGAAATCTTTAAAGAAGCGGGGATTGAAAATATTCGGGAAAAGTCTCTCTTGATCAATCGTTATTTAATGGATTTAATCGAATATGAGTTAAAGGATATGGGCTTTACAATCGGAAACCCCAGAGACGATGTACGCCGCGGAGGACATATTAGTCTTGAGCATAAGGAAGCGGCACGGATTTGCAAATCATTGAAGGAAAATGGAATTGTTCCAGATTTCCGTGCACCTAATATTATTCGTTTAGCACCGGTGGCCTTATATTCTTCCTATGAAGAAGTATGGAAAGCTGTTCAAACCCTCAAAAATATCATGGCTGAAAAGCAATATGAAAAGTTTGCAAATGAGCGCGAAGTGGTAGCATAACGCCGAAAGTTTCGGGAGAACAAGGGGGATGAAAGATGGGGAATCATAATGGGGAGCCAGGATTAAAGCGTGATCTAAAAACAGGTCAGATTACGATGATTGCGATGGGCTGCGCAATTGGAACAGGATTATTCCTTGGCAGCGGCATGGCTATCGGAACTGCAGGACCAAGCGTATTGCTTAGTTACGCAATAGGGGCGTTTATCGTTTTGCTTTTAATGGGATGTCTGGCGGAAATGACAGTGGCTCATCCTACTTCCGGTTCGTTCGGGACGATTGCTGAAAAATATATTAACCCTTGGGCTGGCTTTATTGTACGGTACTCGTATTGGGTGGGAAATGTTTTGGCTGTTGGAGTAGAAGTAAGTGCCATTGCCGTTTATATGAAATATTGGTTCCCCGACGTTCCAGGCTTCATATGGATTTTGTTTTTTGCTCTCGTCCTCATCTATGTAAATGCAACAAGCGTCAATACATTCGCTACATTTGAATACTGGTTCTCTATGATTAAAGTAAGCGCAATCGTGCTTTTCATTCTTCTTGGTTCTTACATTTTATTCGGAGGTTCAAATCAATCGAGCCTCGGCCCTCAAAACCTTGTAAATGATGGAGGCTTCATGCCGTTCGGCTGGTGGGGAATGTGGGTTGCGATTTTTATTTCCTTATTTAGCTTCTTAGGTACTGAAATGATAGCCGTGACAGCTGGTGAAGCAAAAGAACCGGATATTGCAGTACCTAAAGCGTTGAAAGCGACCGTGTTCCGTTTATCCACATTTTATGTACTCACCATTGCCATTATGTTAATGATTGTTCCGTGGCAGTCCGCCGGGGTAGACAAGAGTCCGTTCGTAAAAGTTATGGAAATTTTAAATATTCCAGGAGCTTCCGGGATTATGAACTTTATCATTTTAACAGCGGCTTTATCCGCGATGAACAGTCAGCTCTATGCTTCTACCCGCATGATGTATTCTCTGTCACAAGGAGGCTATGCGCCTGCCTTCTTTGGAAAGATAAGCAAAAAAGGGATTCCTTCAAAAGCCCTTGCTGTTTCGACAGGCGGTATCTTTCTGGCAGCAGCAGTAAATGCGCTCGTGCCCAACTCCTCTTATGGATTCATGATGGGGATTTCGATGTTCGGTGCTCTTTTCACTTGGTTTATGGTATTTATCTCTCACTTGTTTTTCCGCAAGCAGTGGGAGAGAAACGGCGGGCGCAAGTTACCGGTTAAAATGATAGGTTTTCCGTATTTAACGATTGTAGGAGCCTTGCTTTTATTAAGCCTTATGTTGACGACTTGGGTTACACCGTTTAAAATCATGCTTTTGTTTGGAGTACCATGGTTAATATTCTTGACCGTTGCTTACATGGTGTGGAAAAAGAAAAACACGAATCACACAGCGTTACAAAAAGCTCCAAGTATACCTGACAATGATGTGAAAGTTAATTAGATCAAAGAACATGGATGTGTAAAAGAAGAAAAGGGGGAGTATACAATGATAAATCCAAACGATAAAGAGCCTGCTGTAAAACCCGTCCTAGAAAAAGAGATCCGGACAGACTTTCAAAAAGATATGTCTTATGGGGATTATCTTCAGCTTGATAAGGTTTTATCAAGTCAGCACCGATTATCAGGCCATCATGATGAAATGTTGTTTATAATCATTCATCAAGCAAGTGAGCTGTGGATGAAACTTATTTTACACGAGCTTTCAGCAGCAACTGCATGCATTCGCCGTAATGATTTAGAGCCGTCTTTTAAAATGCTGTCACGAGTATCAAGAATTCAGCAGCAATTAATCCAGTCATGGAGTGTACTATCCACATTGACCCCGGCGGAGTACATGGAGTTTCGAGATAAACTTGGACATTCATCTGGCTTCCAATCTTATCAAAACCGTTTGATTGAATTTGGTCTTGGAAACAAAAATGCTCATACCTTATTAGTTTACCAGCATCAAACAGAGCTTTATGAAAAATTGACTGAAGCGTTAGATCAACCGAGTATTTATGATGCTGCTATCCAGGCCTTAGCACAAAGGGGATTGCCGGTTGATCAAGGAGCGCTTGAGAGAGATTGGTCACAGAATTATGAGGCCAATGCCAGTGTAGAAGAGGCTTGGCTGACAGTTTACCGAAATGTCGACCAGTATTGGGACTTATATGAATTGGCAGAAAAACTTGTAGATATCGGAAATCAGCAACAACTATGGCGTTTTAACCATATGAGTACAGTTGAGCGAATCATTGGAAACAAACAAGGAACTGGTGGTTCATCGGGCGTTACGTATTTAAAGAGAGCACTTGATCACCACTTTTTTCCGGAGCTATGGAGTTTAAGAACGAAACTTTAATCTACATCGGGGGTAATCTAGCGGACACGCGAGATATGCGGCTGCCTGATTGCCCCTGAGCATTTTTACATATACGCTCTAGCAGAGTAGTGTTAGGAATTCACGAGAAGATTATAAATATAAATTGAAGGGGTGCTATATGAATAAGTGGATTGATATTTCGCAAAGATTAGACGGAAACGTAGCTGTCTGGCCGGGGGATACACCTTTTACATATAAAGTGAATTGGAGTAAAGAAGAAAGCGGATCGGTCAATGTTGGGCAAATAACCATGAGCACTCATACGGGAACACATATTGATGCACCTTTCCATTTTGATAATGAAGGCAAACGAGTGTTGGAATTGGATTTCAATTTATATATCGGCCTGACCCGTGTCATCCACCTATTAGACAAGGCGAGCATTGGTGTAAATGACTTGCGTGATTTTGATTTGGATGGGGTGACTCGTCTGCTGATTTACACAGGGGCATGGAAAAACCGAACTGTCTTTCCGAAATCCATCCCATATCTTGAACCGGAAGTAGCCGCTTACTTGTCACAATGCGGTGTACGGCTGATTGGTTTAGACTTACCATCGGTCGATCCGCTGGACAGTAAGGAGTTATCAGCCCATCACGAACTCACTCATTACGGATTACATATTTTAGAGGGAATTGTACTCGATCATATCGCTGAGGGAGATTATGAACTGGCCGCTCTTCCGCTGCCGCTTGTGGAAGCAGATGGAAGTCCGGTGCGTGCCGTGCTGAAAGCAATCGAATAGCCTATTTTTGGGGAAGTTGCTTTAAGAGAACTTTTTGGCGGTTTTTTACTTAATATTGCATGAAAAGGCCAGCGATATTGATAATCTATCCCATCTTTTCATCCAATTCTTCGTATTTTTAGGACTGCAATCTGCTGTTTCAAATACCGGTTTACTGCTCCGTTTCACTTTCATTCTTAGGCCCTTTTCTAAAGGAATATGACGTGCCTACTGGCTGTTCAAGCCGGTGAAGTTTACCTGCTCTGTACTATTTTATCGATGTTTTGGCCTCTCGAATATTTAATTCGTTCATTACTTCTTTGGCTGGTATCCCTGCCAGCCTCATTTCTACGGCTTTCATCTTTACCTCAGCTGGATAACAGACTCTTGTCTCCACCTTCAAATTGTTATTAGGTATTCTATACCCATTTTCAAAATTAAGTAACTATCCTGTTAAGCCGTTCTGCGCAGTTACAGTCGTTTTTGGTGAACGTATTATTCGTTATTACCCATGCCTCGTTTGTTTGATAATAATCCTTTAGCGCCGGCTTGCTTCCTGGACAGCTTTCACTACGATAGCGCTTTTATATCGCTTTGCTTGGAAAGCGATGGTCCCCTTTTCCTTGCGCAGCAGTAGAATGAAAAAATTTTACGGATATCAGGGATCTTTCATTGATACTTTCATTGATACTTTTTTAGCTTCTCTGTGCGTTTCTCTTTAACGGGCTCTCAAGCAGCCACGTATTATATGGTAGGACAGTTATTCCTATGAAAGGAGGTGGATTTCTGTGCTTACGAAACATCCTATGTGTAGTATTTTTGAGATGTTCCTAGGGTTTTTAGTGGGTGTAGTGCTGCTGCTGCTAACGGTGTGGGGGACAACACCTGCAATCCCTGGTTTCTTCTCGCTCCTTGGACTAGAAACCATTGGTGCTACTTTCACTATCATTATTGCAATACTCGGCTTCCTTGTTTCTCTTCTCTTTGGTCTATGCATATTTAAGAGAGTTTGGCGCTGTTGCTTTGGAAAATAAAGCGGATGATAATGGATAATTCAAGTCCCGGCAGCATCTGTAATCACCTTTATATGATGAATCATCACTTATATTGAGAGACAGTGGATAACCGGTAAGGAGCAGGAAGTTCGCTGGTAATGTGACCATTTGTGGCTACGAAAACAGCTTTTTTGTAAAGACTATAACCAAATGTGTGACCATAAAAACAAAAAATATTGCAGGTTGTGGCCATGATAGTCTGTTTAAAAAGAGGTGTTCTAATTGGGCAGCTCTTTTTGTATATAAATTATTTGGACTTATTCTAACGTTGCAAGCGTGAAAAAGCCTTCCTGGATGAATCATAGGAAGGGGGTCAATTTTTTGCTGTTTTTAGATTATAAATGATTTTCCTTAAAGACATTTGAACAAAAAATTAGAGCCTAACCCCCACTAAATCGAGGATTTTGAAGGGGAATGCGGCACTAATTTTTTGTTCAATTTGTCCTATCCATGCACTGGGTCATCCTTCATGATCTCTACATACACTATTTGAGACTGCAATTTCTAATAGGAAAATTTAAAAATGAGGTGTCACATTTTGATTGATAAACTCATGTTTGTCGCCCATCCCGATGATGAATCGATTTTCGGGGGAGCGGCTTTATTAAGAGAACAAGGTTGGAAGGTCATATGCCTAACCAATGGCAAAGACAGTATCCGTTCAAAAGAATTTCATCAGACAATGAAACAGGTTGGAGCTTCATATGAAATATGGGACTATCCTGATATATATGGCGGTAGCTTTGATGTGCAGCTAGTCGGAAAGGATTTAAGGAAGGTCATTAGCAAGTATAGATCTAGTCGCATCGTTACACATAATCTTTGTGGGGAGTATGGACATACCCAACACAAATCACTCTCAAAAATTTTACATGATCAAGGACATGATAATCTCTATGTCTTTGATACCTCAAACGAAGTCATTCCCTTCCGCCTGCTTCAGAAAAAATTAAATCTTCTCTCTATCTATAGAAGTCAGATGCACGTGATTAAAAAGTTAATGCCATATATTTTATATGAGAAAATCGTGCGGTATGATAAGTCAACTTGTTTTACGGAAGATAAACATGTATGAGAATTGTTCAGGTTGCCAGAATAAATTTAAATTAGAGAAATCTTTACAAAGATTTAATGTAATTCTCAATTTTTATTTATTAGTAAATCGTTACTATAGCATAGAAATGTTTTGCGGAATATCTATTCCTGACCTAAAGCCCTTTATCTCAATTGTGACCTAATTGGATTGTCAACACTAAATCAGACAACTTCTTTAAGGGAAGATCGTTTATATTCAATTGAGCTTACGTAGCCTAGTGTTCTATGAATTCGCAGCTTATTAAACCAGTTAACATAATCACTGAATTCAAGCGTAAGATGCTCGAGGCTATCAAATTTCATTTGGCTGATAAACTCTATTTTGATGATTTTAAACGTGGCTTCCGCCATGGCATTATCATATGGACAGCCTTTCATGCTTAAAGAGCGGCCAACCTGGAAGGCTGCTAACATCTTATCAATGAGCTGGTTTTTAAACTCGCTCCCACGGTCGGTATAAAACAGCTGGATGTCCCGCAGATCACCTTGAATGGAAGAAAAAGCCCGTGCGACAAGGGACGGAACTGACCTCATAAGGTGAGACAAATAAAAACACCTTTAAGTTGAAAACGGGTATGTAAATTACCTAAAAATTCAACTTGGAGGTGTTTTTTCTATAGGTACAAGAGTCAATTATCCAGCGGCAGTAAAAATAAAGGCTGTAAAGGGGAGGTTAGCTGGAGTGCCGGTCTTCCCAAATTTTCTTTTCATAAAGCTTGCTGAATTTTTTAGATTATTTTTATTAATAAGGGGGAATGACTCTTCCTTCTAGCTGGCCTTCTAATGTTGCTGCTTCATCTTTTCCGATGAGTGGAATTTTTAAGCAACACTGAGATCGAACTTGTAACTAACCATTTGCTGTCTATATTCATATAAGGTATTCTGCAACACTAAGATGCATTCTATCTCTTATTGAGAGAGAAATATATACTGCACAAATGACCATTTTTTTTAAAAGTTGCCTAATAGAAAGATAATTAAAAAGTTATTAATCAAAGGTACACTTTTACTGTTGATAAGGTATCCACATCCAAAAGATTTCTTATGGTAAAGCCCTGACAGTTTGCTACAGACGCTATAAGAAATAAAAGCACGTCTTTCTTTAAATTTAAGTGATATAGTAACTCTTCATGTTGTACAGTTTTGAATCGATAGTATTTTTCCTGAAAATATAGCTTTGTGAATATCGGTGAAAGCCATCTTGGATATACCGTATATCTAGTATATAGATAAAAACTTGAGTATTAATGAATATTGAAAAAAATGAAAATGGTTTAAAAAAAATGATATTTTATGAAATTTGGTGAAAAAATATATTGAAAACCTTTTCAATCGGTGATATATTCTGATTAGTTAAACAAATGAATGAAAAAAATGAAACATTTCAGGAGGAAATATGAAACTTGCTACGAGACTTAACTCATTATTACCAGCAGTAGACAACAATGTAATTAATGCATTAGAAGAATTATCTAAAATTGAAGGAATTACGAGTGTAGATTTAAATTATCCTGAACATTTTGAAAACCACTCGGTTGAGGAAATAGCAGAAACTTTGAAAAGGGTCGGCCTAGAAGTAAATGGGTTAGCGCTCCGTTTTCGAAGCGATTTTAAGAACGGTGAACTAGGAAACATTGATGGAAATATTTCAGAGGAAGCGTTTGAATTATGCTGCCAGGCAACAAAGATTTGCCGAGAACTAGGCGGAAAAACTATCACGGTCTGGCTAGGGTATGATGGATTTGATTATGCATTCCAGACGGATTATTTAAAAGCATGGCACCAAGTGAAAAACTATTTTATCAAAATTGCAGACTTTGCTCCGGATTTAAAAATCAGTATTGAATATAAGCCATTTCAGCCAAGATCATACTCTTTAATTGATAGTGTTGGTTTGTCATTACTAATGGTGAATGAAATCGATCGAGACAATGTAGGGGTGACCCTTGATTATTGCCACATGTTAATGAAACATGAAAATCCCGCATTTGGTTTAAACTTGGTTGCCGATAAAGGAAAGCTTTACGGGATACACATTAATGACGGATATGGACTTAACGATGATGGTTTAATGGTTGGCTCCGCTTCATTCTTGCAGACGTTAGAATTTATTTATTACGCTAAAAAGTTTAACTATAATGAAGCAATTTACTTTGATACTTTCCCTGTCCGGGAAAATCCAATTGAAGAATGTAAACAAAATGTACGGATGATTAAAAAACTGGATGAATTGGTAGATGCGATTGGCTTAGAAAGAATAGAAGAAATTGTTCAAAAGAATGATGCCGTGAGTGCCACTGATATTCTATTCGAATGTTTAAAATAAGCTTTCTTAAAACTATAAAAGATTGAAAATTCAGACAAAAATTATTTCCTAATTGAAAAAGCTAGTTGACCTCTACCTATCAAAAGAGTATTCACTTTTTCAATTAGGATTTATAAGAAGATTAAAGTAACTCACTCGTTTATACAAAGAACAAAATAAAAATGAAAACGCTTGCGGGAGGGTAACCAAAATGAAAAACACTTCAAAAAAATATGCTACTGCATTTGCTGCATGTCTTATGAGTTTTAGTCTTGTCGGGTGTTCGGCACAGTCTACAGGCCAAGGGGGAAGCACAAGTTCAAAAGAAGAAGACGGATTTAACCCGGATTCTGCTGATGGAAAAACAATCGAAGAAGTAAGAAATGATCTGGGTCCAGTACCAAAACTAGACGAAGAAGTTAAGTTAGGTGCGGTATCCAAAGCTTTTGAAAATGAGTATTGGCGGACATTAAAAGAAGGTATGGAACTCGGTGCCAAGAAATTCACAGAGAACGGTTATGACGTCTCAATTGATGTAAAAGCTGCTCAAGGTGAGGGTGATGAGCAAGGTCAGCTGGCAATTGTACAGGATATGGTCAATAAAAAATATACAGGATTACTTTTATCTCCAATCTCTGACAGCAATCTTGTTCCAGGTGTGGAAGATGCACTGAATGAAGATATTCCAGTTATTAACGTTAATGATGGGATCATAAAAGAAGCTCCAAACTTTGTAGGGCCTAGAGCGGTTGAAAATGGTGAATTGTTAGCCGAGTGGGTTTCAGGCAAATTAAATGGGGAAGGTAAAGTAGCCATTGTAGTAGGGATGCCTAAAGCATTTGCAGCTAAACAACGTACATTAGGATTTGAAAATTGGATGAAAGAAAATGCTCCCGGTGTAGAGGTGGTTGAAAAACAAAATGCGGATTGGGATCGGCTGAAAGCCAAAGACTTAACTGAAACATGGATTAAGAAACATCCGGATTTAAAAGCGATTTTCGCAAATAACGATACAATGGCACTTGGTGTACAGGAGGCAGTAAATGCATCCGGTAAAGATATATTGGTTGTTGGTGTTGACGGAATCCAAGAAGCATATGATTCTATCCGCAAGGGTGAATTAGACGCAACAGTTGATTCCTTCCCACTCTATAAGGGTCAAATTGCAGTGGAGGCAACTCTGCGGAAATTAGCCGGAC
This sequence comes from Domibacillus sp. DTU_2020_1001157_1_SI_ALB_TIR_016, assembly GCF_032341995.1. Lineage (NCBI taxonomy): Bacteria > Bacillati > Bacillota > Bacilli > Caryophanales > Bacillaceae > Domibacillus > Domibacillus sp. DTU_2020_1001157_1_SI_ALB_TIR_016. The sequence goes on along the minus strand of NZ_CP135439.1, from coordinate 1,953,364 downwards.
AGGAAGTACCTCGTGTCATTTGGACTCCTCAGGCGTTAATCGATTCAACAAATGTTGATACTCCAGCGGAAGAAATTATCAAATGGAGCGAGCCAGAGATTAAGTAAAAAGAGCGAGAATGATAGTGAAAGCGGTTATTGCTTTCACTATCATTCTTTCAAAAAGGAGAGATAGAAGTGTTACAACGACCTGATGAAATTATTCGTTTTGAAGGAGTATCAAAAATCTTTCCAGGCGTTAAAGCGTTAGACAATGTAAACTTCTCTGTTAAAAGGGGAGAAATCCATGCGCTCTTGGGGGAAAATGGGGCGGGGAAATCCACTTTATTAAATATTCTTCATGGAGTGTATTCAGAATATGATGGGACCGTAAAAATTAAAGATAAGAAGGTCTCTTTTAAAAATCCTAATGATGCTATCCAATTTGGTATTTCTAAAGTCCATCAGGAAGTAAGTTTAATTCCAAATTTGACAGTGGGTCAAAATATTGTATTAGGCTATGAACCAACAAAATCGATGTTTGTAAATTTTAAAGAAGTTCATAAGAAAGCAAATGAATTATTAAAGAAATTAAACTGCCGGTTTAAAAGTGAAGATCTTGCTTCTCAATTAAGTACGGGCGAAATGCAAATGGTGGCCATCGCAAAAGCGTTATATCATAAAGCGGAAATCATATCATTTGATGAGCCTACTGCTTCTTTGACAAAAAATGAGGTTGCTGCTTTATTTGAAATTTTAAACGAATTAAAAAAAGAAGGAATCACCATTCTTTATGTAAGCCATCACTTAGATGAAGTTTTTGAGGTTTGTGATAGAGCAACAATCCTAAGGGATGGAGGATTTATTAAAACCGTTGAAATGTCTAAGGTGTCGCAAAATGAATTAATACGAAACATGGTAGGAAGAGATGTATCTGCATTTGCTGTCCGTTCTAAGAAACATAAATTCACCGAAGACATTGTTTTAGAAGTCAGCAATTTATCCCGCAGCGGAATCTTTGAGAATATCTCTTTTAACTTAAGAAAAGGAGAAATTTTAGGGTTTGCTGGATTAGTTGGGGCAAAAAGAACAGACGTGGTTAGAGCATTGTTTGGTGCGGATAAAAAGACTAGCGGAACTGTCAAAGTAAAAGGAAAAATAGCAGAAATCAAAACACCGCAGCAAGGCTTACAGGCAGGGATTGGCTTAATACCAGAGAACAGAAAAACGCAGGGATTCACCAAGTATTTCAGCAATGCTGACAATATTGGTTTAGCCAGCTTAGGTAAATTCAGCAAGTTGGGTTTTATTAACCACAAAAATAAGAGAAAGAATTGTCATCATTATATAAATGAAATTAATTTAAATCCAAAAGATCCATCATACATGACAGCAAATTTAAGCGGCGGCAATCAACAGAAAGTAGTCATTTCAAAATGGCTCTCAGCAGATATTGATATTTTAATTTTGGACGAGCCAACTAAGGGAGTAGATGTGGGCGCGAAAGCGGAGATTTACCGCATCCTAGAGGACCTGATCGATAAAGGGAAGTCTATCATTATCGTTTCATCGGAGTTACCAGAAGTCATTGGGATGTGTGACCGGGTGATTGTAATGAAAGAAGGTAAGCAAGTGGTTGAACTTAACAAAGAAGAACTAAATGAGGAAAACATTCTTCAATATGCAATGGGGGTAAATACAGATGTTTATATCGAAAGGGTTTAGTCGTGAGTTAAGTATCGTCGGGGCTTTAATTGCAATGATCGCTGTTTTTACCATTATCGACCCTATATACGCAAGCTATGACAATATGGTTGATATTGTTGACCAAAGTATCATCAATGGACTGTTAGCATTAGGAATTACATTCGCAATCATAACAGCCGGTATTGATTTATCAATCGGTTCTATTTTTGCCATTGTTATTGTAGTAGTTGGCGATTTACTCGTTCGGGGCATGAATCCTTTTTTAGCAATCGTCGTTGGGATTATTCTGGGCTTTGTACTTGGAGTATTCAATGGAATCTTAATCACAAAATTAAAGCTTCAGCCATTTATCGCAACTCTTGCTACCATGAGTGCTTATAGAGGTCTTGCGTATATTTACACTGGCGGATGGCCGATTGTAGACATACCAACAGGATTTAGACAGCTTCTTGACAGAGATGTGTTCAGTGGTATTTCAGTATCAGTTTTTATCTTGCTAGGGTTCACAGTATTAAGTTTTGTGATTTTAAAGTATACAAAATTCGGGGTATACGTATATTCTCTAGGAGGCAATGAAGAAGCTACTCGCTTATCAGGCGTTAATGTAGATAGAAGTAAAATTCTTGCTTACGCTCTTTGTGGTGTAGGAGCTGCTCTTGCTGGGTTGATTTTATTGGCGAGATTAGGAACTGGAGAGCCTACTGCCGGCCAGTCTTATGAATTAAATGCGATTGCTGCTGCAGCTATTGGAGGCGCTAGTTTAGCCGGCGGAAGAGGAACAGTTATCGGAACGCTTCTTGGCGCCATCCTTTTATCTGCACTAAAAGTTGGTCTCGTTGTAGTAGGAGTCGATACATTTTGGCAGTATATAGCTACAGGAGCAATCATCGCAGTTGCTGCTTATTTCGAGGTTATCCAAGATAAGCTGCAAAATTTAAATCTAAAGCGGAACAAAAATAATATTGCAAAAAATAGTGAAGTTAGAAAGATAAATTAAGATTTCCAGAGAGGAATAAATAAAGTATGGAAAATAAATCTGTAGCAGTTATTGGAAGTCTGAATTACGATATTATTTTCAAACAAAAAAAGTTCCCGGAAATAGGCGAAACCTATATGGCTGACAGTGTTACATTCTGCAGCGGCGGAAAAGGAGCAAACCAGGCAGTTCAATGCTCGAAACTATGTTTGAAAACGTATATGGTCGGAAAAATTGGTGATGATAACCACGGAGAAATGTTATTAAAATCTCTCCAAAAATATCATGTAGATACGACTTTTATTACTACATCTAACACAAACACTGGCTTAGGTGTAGTAAATTCTCTGGAAGACGGAAGTGTGGTTGCAACCATTTCAACGGGTGCTAACTACGCTCTCACAGTGGAGGATATTAAAAATGCTGAAAATGTAATCGCAAAAAGCAGCATTGTTATATTGCAACTAGAAATTCCTCTGGAGGTTGTTGAATACTCAATAAAAATGGCAAAAAAGCACAATTGTTTCATCATTTTAAATGCAGCACCTTCTAATAACATTTCAGAAGAATGTTTAAAATTAGTCAACTGCTTAGTCGTAAATGAATCTGAGGCAAGTTTTTTTGCAGGAGAGAAGATCGACAATCTTAGTGATGCAATGAAATATTGTGAAAAAATATATAATAAAATTTCAGACGTTCTGGTGATTACACTTGGGAAACAGGGAAGCCTTATTTATGATGGAGAACAGAAATATTTTATAGAACCCCATAAGGTTGAGGCAATAGAAACAACTGGAGCAGGGGATTCATACATTGGAGCACTTGCTTACGGGATTTTAAATAAAATGACTTATCAGCAATCGGGTTCTTTTGCTTCACAAGTTAGTTCCATGACAGTTATGAAAATCGGGTCGCAGGAAGCAATGCCTACACTTAGTATGGTGAAACAATTACAGAATTAGCCTTGATATAGTCTATAACTGGGTTCTTCACATAGTGCCTTGAAGGTTAAGGAAGTCTTATAAAACGATAGAGCATAAGAAAAAAATGGTATTAAAATTGAGTGTTCTACCCCTTTTATTGACTTCCTCTTTTTTGTATGATCCAGTTTTCAGTGTTAAAATTAAGATAAAATATTGGAATACTAATAATTGTATTGTTTTTAAACGAGGAACAAGGGTGATTAGCTAAGATAACGAGTTACCCGGCAATATTTGTTTTTTCGTGTGATTGCTACTATTAAAGAAGGATTGGGGGGAGATCAATGATACCTTATATTCGAAGAAATAAAATAATTGAAGAGCTGGAAAACAAAGATATTATTTACATCGATGATTTTCTCTCCATTTTTGAAAACGTTTCATCGTCTACAATCAGGAGAGATCTAAAAATCCTTGAAGAAGAAGGAAGAATAGTCATGCTCAGAGGTGGAGCTGTTAAGTTAAGAGACAATTCTTTTGATATTCCTGTAGAGACCAAAAAATTTCTTAACATTAATGAAAAAGATCAAATTGGACAACTTGCAGCTTCATTGGTGGAAGATGGTGACGTTATTTATCTGGATTCAGGTACAACATGCTTGCAGATGGTTAAATATTTAAACAACAAACAAATTACAGTTATAACATCAGGAACTCAAGTATTGAATGAATTAGATGGGGATAACGTGCACTGTATTATAGTTGGGGGAGAAGTGAATAAAGCAACTGATTCAATTGCAGGACCTCTCACTGACTCAAATTTAAAAAATCTGTTTTTTGATAAAGCTTTTCTTGGTGCTAGTGGTATTAGTCTTGAGGGAGGTATTAATACTCCTGATTTCAGAGAAGCAAGTAAAAAAGCAATAGTTAAAACAAACTCAAAAGAATGTTATGTCCTGGCCGACAGTTCTAAATTTAACAAGAACACATTATGTAAGGCCATGGATTTGAATGAATGTACCATTATTACAGATAAAATAAATGAGCTGTTTGAAAAAGAAACAACATTCATTGACACAAACCATTGGGAAAAAGTGAAATGAACGCGATGACCTATTACAACTGAATCCATTCATCTACTCAGATTACCTTTAAAAGATGAATGGATTGTGTTTATAATTCTGCATGAAGCAGCCTGCTTCTATCTTTGTCTGAGGGCTTAAGTGATCCTTTTATCGAAAACGCTGCTAAAAGCTGGGCTGTTTAAAGCGCTTTGACGGTTTGGGTTTTAATCATCATAACCGATTATTCGTACCTAGCAGTATACTGCCTCTGAATACATAAAGTTAATTTCAATTAGCTAAAATACTCTTATAACCCATTCTCTAAAAAATCGGACAGTCTTTTTAGAAAAATATTTAAAATAAGGTTTCGTATGCCCACCACCAGGTAGGAATCAACTCTTTTCCAAATACAGATCGACAGTTTTCACCAACTTGGGCCCAACACACGGGTGAGGACCAGATTCACAAATAGAATGTTATGTGTCTAACGATAATAAAAAAGCACTGCCCTCAAACCGGGCAGCGCTTTTTTATTAGGATATAGTTGAATAGCATATTGGACTAAAAGGTGATCAGTCCTCAAAGACTTCTAATAAAGCACGGGCTTCATATAAATGATCGGTGAATTTATTTAAGAATTTTCGCTGTTTTTGTTTGCTTATCCTGCTTGCTGCTGTCCCATTCAATAATTCAATATAATAAGAAAGCTCGACTGCAATAATATCTGGTTCATTAAACTTATATTCTTCTGCCGCCTGCTCATAATCTTGATCCAAATCATCATTTTTATCAGTAGCAATTAATGCTTTGTGTATGTTCTTTATAACTGCATGTCCTTAGCCTCATCAAATACTGCTGAAACACACTCCATAATCGCTAAGCTGAGCGGCTGCTTCTGCTATATACTTGGTAAAGGGCTTGTACAATATGTCCAGTCTGCTCTTAAAGTCTTGAGGTTCTCCAGTAAATGGCAGCACAAACATTTCCTGAACAAATTTTTTTCCATGTGACACGGTTGAACTCTCTTAAAGCATCATTGAAAAAACGCTTCTGAAAGTATTCGGACACTTCATGCGTTTTTGCCATTTCTTTTGAAAATTCCTCAATCGCACCTGCCGTATTTTCAGACAGGTTATGCTGTTGGTATTCAGACACAAATACAACAACAGATTGTCTGTATCCATGATCAAAATATTCTTTATCCAGGTACTTCTTCTATATACTGCCGGAATTCCAATCTGCATGTTTATTAAACATGAAAACCCTCCCTTGATCTCTTTAAAGAAACAGGCTTTTCCAATGCGTATCAACATCCGAATCGTACCATTCACACTTCTCATTTTTCATATTTTTCTCAACTCTTAATATTTCTTTAATACAAAGGGTGGTAGCTAAGGTTCTAACACCAGGGAAAATAGCTGTCTAACTAGCTCAAAATAAACGATCTTTGAAGCAGCAAATTATTTAGCCGCAGGAATAAGAAGCACCGTTTAAGCTTATAGTCAGTCATGCTCATTAGTACATTGAAGAAGCCCTTGAGGCTATATGGATTCTTCTGTGAACAGATCTTATTTGTTAAAAGGGTATGTTGTTTGAATCAAAAAGCGGCTATGTTCTTAAATAAAAAAATATTTCTTATAATTCTTACTTGACTTATGGGAATTAAGGGATTAAGATATGAACATCAAATTGTTTAGCATTCATTCTTTTAGCGTTAAAATAAATTCAAGTGCTGATTGGGCATCCAAAGGCACCTTATACAGTTCAAAACATTCTTCAATCTTGAATGTTGAACTGTATAAGGTGCCTTTTTTCATACCCATTCAGCCTGGAGAGGGGGGAGCATGGAAAACATTGATATGGAATTACTCGAAGAAGCGGATTGGCTATTTCGCAAAATGGTTCGCAAGTTTATCAAAGAACGCGACAAAATCACGATCGAAGGTGTGATGCTTCCCGGGTTTTTGATTTTAAAAAAGATTATCCAAGATGGTGAGCAGCGGTTAACGGATTTAGCTGTAGAGCTAGACCTTACCTCGGGAGCCATTACCGCTATTTGCGACAAATTGGAAAGCAGGGGGTTTGCCGCCCGCAAACGCCATAAAGAAGACAGGCGAATTGTCCTGCTGGATGTGACGGATGAGGGGAAAGCATTTTTAAACCGAAATAGTGATATTGGGGCAAACCTCATTTCCATTTTATTCGATGGATTTTCACCCGAAGAAATCCGCCTGCAAATCAAATTGTATTCGCGCTTAATCAATAATTTAGAAGGACTGTCAGGTGAAATCATGTCGTTAGAAAAAGAAAGCAAAAAAGCTTCACCTATTCAAAACAGCCGTTTTTTAACTTATTAAATCATCTATTATTGATATGAAAAGGAGAGGGAACGTATGGGACTTCCAACAATTCACCCGACAGGAGCAACTATTTATTCACCAGAAAAAGCATGGAGCGGTTATACCATTTTTCAAGCTCCTGGCCTCGGTGCTTTATTAATTGATATGAATGGAAAAGAAGTTCACTTATGGAAAGGGCTTCGTGGTTTTCCGAATAAAATTTTTCCAGGCGGATATGTACTGGGTCATACATTTAACCGGGATCCGGAGCATGGTTTTCAGGATGAAGGGGATCTCGTACAAGTAGATTTTGAAGGGAATATCGTCTGGAAATTTGATAAGCATGAATTCATTACAGACCCGGGGCATGAAGGAAGATGGCTTGCACGTGCACACCATGACTATCAGCGTGAAGGAAATCCAGTCGGTTACTATGCACCAGGACAAAGTCCAAAAACTGATGCAGGAAATACGCTTATCTTGGCTCACCGTAATGTCCATAAGCCTCAGATTTCGAAGTATGAGCTGCTGGACGATGTTATTTTGGAAGTGGACTGGGAAGGAAACATCGTATGGGAATGGTCATTCAGCGATCACTTTGATGAACTCCAGTTTGATGATGAAGCAAAAAAAGTGATTTATGAAGAGCCAAATCGCCGCTTTTTCGGGAATGAGTCGGGCGACTGGCTGCATATCAATTCGATCTCAGCAGTAGGGCCAAACCGTCATTATGATGCAGGAGATGAAAGGTTCCATCCTGACAATATTATCTGGGATGCACGGGAAGCTAATATTATCGGCATCACGGATAAGCGTACCGGCAAAATTGTATGGCAGATTGGACCTGACTATTCAACAACTGAACTTGAGCATTTGGGATGGATTATCGGACAGCATCACGCCCATATCATTCCGCAAGGCCTGCCAGGCGAAGGCAATGTATTAGTGTTTGACAATGGCGGATGGGGCGGTTACGGCGCACCAAATCCGGCATCACCAAATGGCAACAAAAATGCAGTGCGTGATCATTCCCGCGTTTTGGAAATCGACCCAGTTACTCTTGAGATTGTATGGCAGTATACGGGGCTTGAAGCAAACTTCCAGGTACCGACGGACTCTTTCCGTTTCTACAGTCCATATATCAGCTCTGCCCAGCGTTTAGAAAATGGAAACACCCTCATTACAGAAGGAGCAAATGGCCGTATTTTTGAAGTAAATGCCGAGCATGAAATTGTATGGGAGTATGTCTCGCCTTACAAAAATCCTCGTAATTCAAACATGGTTTATCGTGCTTACCGAGTTCCTTATAATTGGGTGCCGCAGCTTGAAAAACCGGAAGAAGTAGCGATTGAGCCTTTAAATATTGAAACATTCCGTGTACCGAATGCTGCACCGGGAGGGACGGATTCAGTCGTTGAAATAAAAGGGGCGCAATCGGTTGGTGAGGGAGCACTATGCGTGGCACGGTACGATGAAACGCTGGAAAAGCAGAATAACTGATACTGGAGGAACAGTAATGAAGCGATTAAACGGACTGCTGGTTTTTAGTTTAGTGTTATCCCTGTTTTTAGCGGGCTGCTCAAACAACAGTGCAACGGGCGCAGAAGATGAAGAGACGGCAAAAATACGTATCGGGATTGATACAGCAGCAGGCGGATCCTTGCAGATCCGCGCTGCAAATGCAGAAGGATATTTTAAAGATCATCAAATTAATCCGTCCATTTCCAACTTTGCATACGGAATAGATACAATCAATGCATTATTAACAGAACAAACAGATACGGGCCTGGCAGCTGATTATGCCTTGCTGAATTCATTAAACCGCGGCGACTTAGTCGTGCTTTCATCATTAACGCACAGCACACCGGAAACGATCAAACAATCGGAAATTTTAGCTGTAAAAGGCATTGATGAGCCGTCACAGTTAAAAGGGAAGAAAATTGGCGTCGCCAAAGGAACTGTTTTTGAATACCACTGGGCCAAATATTTGGAACATTTAGAAATTAAAGAAGAGGATATCGAGTATGTACCGTACAGTACACCGGACGAAGCACTGGTCGGTGTGAAAAAAGGCGACATTGACGCTGTATTGGCAAGCGGTGCACTGCTTGAAAAATTCAAAGCCATTGATGGAGTTCATAAAATTGATGATCTTTCTTCCATTGATATTGCAGTGAGCAGCTACTTAGTGGCGAACAAAAAGTTTGCGGAAGAAAATCAGCAGGCGATCGTGAATCTGTTAAAAGCGATCAAGGAAGGCATCGCGTATGTCAAAGAAAATCCAGACGGAACAGCGGAAATCGCCTATAAAGAATTAAAAGTGAAAAAGGAAGACACTTTACGGGATTTGGAGCGGTCCAATTATACGCTTGAATTCAAGCAGGAAGATTTTGACCATCTATCTGACATGAAGCAATGGCTTCTTGATCGAAAGCTGCTAAAGCAAGATTACAGCCTGCAAGAGAAGTTGTACCTGGAACCTTTGCGCGAAGCATTCCCAGAGTCTGTAACGTACGAAAAGTAAAGATTGGAGGAATCGCCCTATGACAGTGATACAAGAAGAAAGTCCCTCTATTGTGATTAGAGGGCTGTCTAAAACATTTGCAGAGGACACATCGGAATCTGTTTACGTATTAAAAGATGTTGACCTGACAATAAAGCAAGGGGAGTTTTATATTCTGCTGGGCCCAAGCGGGTGCGGAAAATCCACACTTCTCAATTTGATTGCCGGTTTTTTGGATCAAACTGATGGCCAGCTTGATGTACATGGGGCGGACTCCAGCTACGCTGCAAACCGGGGATTTGTCTTTCAATCGGCGGATTCTGCATTGTTTCCATGGCTGACTGTAGAAGAAAATGTGGAATTTGGACTGAAAATAAAAAAGGTTCCTTTAAAAGAACGAAAGCAGATGGCTCAATCCTATATTGAGCTTGCCGGCCTTTCGGGACACCATTGTAAGTTCCCAAGTGAAATTTCGGGAGGAATGAAACAGCGTGTACAGCTGGCACGCGTCCTGGCAAATAACCCGGATATCTTATTGATGGATGAACCATTCGGTGCATTGGATGCGATGACAAGACGGACCATGCAGAAGGAACTGATCAGGATTTGGCAGGAAACGAATAAGACGGTCATTTTCGTAACGCATGATATTCAGGAAGCATTAATGCTCGGCCAGCGCATTGGCATTATGTCAGTCGGCCCTTCATCGAAAATCATTGATACGTATGATATTAACCTGCCGTATCCACGTGAAATTACAAGCCCGGATTTCAATCATTACTATCAAATCGTCCAGTCGCATTTTGACTGAGGAGGTCATGAAAATGGAAACCATTGCCCGTCATCAAATTAGAGATAAAACGGTTAAAAAAAGAAAAAGTTCTAAAAATCATTGGGGTACTATTGCAAAAACAGGTATCTTGGGATGGGCTGGATTATTAGTTATCTGGAGCATTGCCGCTTTTTTTTCAGATCCGCAGTTTCTACCCAGTCCTCTTGCCACTTTAGAAGGGGCGATAGAACTTAGTAAAGACGGGTCGCTGTTCATCTATATGGGATACAGTTTTGCCCGTGTATTGGCCGGCTGGTTTTTAGGAAATTTGGTTGCGATCCCGTTAGGCCTGCTGATTGGCAGTAACCAGTTCATCCGTTCACTTGTAGAACCGTTAATTAACTTTGTACGCTTTATTCCTCCTTTGGCATTTATCACGCTGTTTATGCTGTGGTTCGGAATTGGCGAACAATCAAAAATATTTTTGATTATGTATGCGACTTTCTTTGTTGTTACTATCAATACCTTAACAGGGGTACTTTCGATTTCAGAAGATAAAATCCGTTCAGCGAAAAGCATGGGCGCATCCAGTTTTCAAGTGCTGCGCTATGTGATCATCCCGGCGTCCATTCCATATATTTTTACGGGCGCCAAGCTTGCGATGGGATCCTCTTTTATGGCGATTGTTGGTGCGGAGATGGTTGCCGCAAATGAAGGAGTCGGCTTCATGATCTGGAATGCCAGACTGTACTTCCAAACAGACTGGATTTTTGTAGGATTAGTGGTCTTGGGGCTGATGGGATTTTTCATGGATAGACTGTTTGTCTGGGCCGGAAAAAAATTCTTGAAGCGTTATAATGTCGTATCCTAATGTCTAATCGTTACCTAATAGAGATTTAAAAGGCAGGAAACAGCCTGTTGCTAACGGTACGTCCGTATCAAATAACATTATTACTCCGGCTAACACAATACGCGGTCTTTTCTCAGAAAGGAAGGCCGCTTTTGTTATAGGCTGATTCATAAAGCAACGCTAATCATTCATATATTGCTTTTACTTAATTAAGCAGAGGCATATAGTGAAAAATTATCGGAAAGCGTGAAAAAATTGCTTCCACAGTTGCAGGGGAGACCTGAAGAAGACACAGATTGTAGTCTTTTATTTTTAGGAGGGGAAAAATGAAAAACTATAGCTACATTTCACATTTAGAGTGCCCAAAATGCGGTGAAGTATATGAGGAAAAAAAGGTACAACAATTATGTAAGTGCGGTTCACCATTATTGGTGCGCTATGATTTAGAGAAAGTGAAAGCAAACGTATCACGTGAAGAGATTGCAAATCGTCCAAATAGCTTATGGAGATATCATGAGTTACTGCCTGTTCATGAAAAGGAAAATGTTGTAACACTTGGTGAAGGAATGACGCCGTTTGAAAAGCTCCCAACATTAGGAGCAGAATACGGATTAAATCATTTATACATAAAAGATGAAGGCGTAATTCCAACGGGTTCTTTTAAAACACGGGGTGCAAGTGTTGGTATTTCAAAGGCAAAAGAACTGGGTGTAAACCATTTAGCTATGCCAACAAACGGTAATGCAGGTGCGGCTTGGGCGCTGTATGCGGCAAAAGCAAATATCAAAGCCACAATTGTCATGCCTTTAGATGCGCCGGCAATTACACGTAAAGAGGTTTATATTGCGGGTGGAGACTTACATCTTATCAACGGTTTGATCAGTGATGCAGGAAAGGTTGTTGGCCATTTAGTACAGAACCATGGCGTATACGATGCTTCTACACTGAAAGAGCCATATCGTATTGAAGGTAAAAAGACAATGGGCTATGAGATCGTCGAACAATTTGGATGGAAGGTTCCAGATGTTATTTTGTACCCAACAGGCGGGGGAGTAGGCATCATTGGAATTTATAAAGCCATATTTGAACTGCAGCAATTGGGCTGGATCAAAGACGGGAAACTTCCGCGTTTAGTAGCTGTTCAAGCAAAAGGCTGTGCGCCAATTGTAGAAGCATGGAAAAAAGGCGAAAAAGAATCCACATTCTTTAAAGACTCAGCAACTTGTGCATTTGGCATTAATGTCCCTAAAGCATTGGGGGATTTCTTAGTTCTTGAAGGGCTTTATGAAACAGAAGGTTGTGCGATTGCCATTTCAGATGAGGAATTATTGAAAGCGCAAAAACAAGTAGCTTCATTAGAAGGAAACTTTGTTTGCCCAGAGGGAGCAGCAACCTTTGCGGCAGCTAGAATCCTGCGTGAACAAGGATGGATCCAGGCAGACGAGCATGTTGTATGCCTTAACACGGGCTCAGGCCTCAAATATCCGGAAACAGTTGAAATTAAAGGTGTAGAAACACTTCAGCCGGGACAGGAAATATAATCCCTGAAAGATGATTATGAGAAAAAGAATTTACCTTGTCGTCATCAAATGTAAAAGGGATCGTGCCTAATTACATGAATCCTGTTCCTTATAGAGTCATCGACTGCGAATGAAAACAGAGTGATAGAGGAGTGTTTAAAATGTGCTTAAGCGTGCGAAGAATACACAATGACTTGCCTGCAGAGATAGATGTTCAAGTGAAAAAACGGCATCCAAACACTGCAGGGATGCGCTCAAGTTTGCTGGCGGGCCGTCCTTTTTTTGGTCCACAGCAGCCAGTTCGTTCAACAAAACTACAAGCTTTGCGTCGCCATTTGCGAAGCTTGCGTGAAAGAGTTCAACGATACTTGCTGCCATGAATGTGCATAGCCCCGCAGGAACTAGCTTCTCAAAAACTGAAACTGTATGTGTCCTTTGGCTGCTGATGTCGAATAACATAAAGCGATCTTTCACCAAGTGAAAGATCGCTTTTGCTATATACCAGCACACAAAGCAGCGCTAACTAATGTGTTCCAAGGTTCCTATTAAATAACGTATTGTTTTAAAATCGCTAAAAAGGCTTTTCCAGTATGAATAAGCGCTTCTTCATCAAAATCAAACAATGGATGGTGGTGTGGGAAATGAGTATTCGGGTGTTCATTTCGTGCACCAACTTTAAAAAAGCTGCCTGGCTTATGTTCTAGATAGAATGCAAAATCTTCAGCACCCATTCCTGGCTGTGCAGCTAGTACATGATCCTCTCCAAAGGATTCAATAAAAGCATTTTTGGCAATGTCCGTTTCAGTAACGTGATTGTATAAAGAAGGGTATCCGCGTTCGTATATCACATTTGCGGATGCACCAAAGCTTGCGGCGATGCCTTTTGAAATGGCTTGAATTTCATATTCCGCTGTATTTCGCACATCTTCTTTAAAAGTGCGGACCGTTCCTTCGATTAGAGCAGAATCAGGAATGATATTAAACGCTTGTCCTGCATGGAACTGTCCAACGGTTACGACAGCTGATTGTTGTGGATTGACTTTTCGGCTGACAATTTGCTGTAAGCTGTTCACGACCGTTGTACCGATGACAAGGCTGTCGATTGTTTGATGTGGATAAGCGCCATGCCCGCCATGTCCGTTAATTTCAATTTTAAAATAGTCTACAGCAGCTGATTGATAGCCACTGCCAATAGAAACCGTACCTACTGGTCTTGATGTGTCTAAATGAGCACCAAAGATGACATCGACCTCTTTCAATACGCCATCTTCAATCATAAATTGTGCACCGCCCGGAGGCTTTTCTTCTGCAGGCTGGAATAATAAAATGACTTCCCCTTTTAGTTGGTCTTCATATTGTTTTAATACACGCCCAATACCCAATAACGCTGATGTATGTCCATCATGCCCGCATGCATGCATTTTGCCAGCTGCCGTTGATTTATACGGCACATCTTTTTGATCTTGAATGGGGAGTGCATCGAAATCTGCCCGTAAAGCTACAGTCGGGCCAGGCAGGGCACCTTTAACGCGGCCAATTAAGCCGTATTTTCCATAATGTTCAATTTGGTCAATGCCGTATTCTTTTAATTTGTTTTCAATAAAGCGAGATGTTTCTTGTTCTTCAAACGAGAGTTCAGGATGTTGGTGTAAATAACGCCGGTTAGAAACAATGTCTTCTTTTAGCTGCACCAATGTTTCTTCCATTTCACCTAAAGTACGTACCATCAATCATCGACTCCTTTTCAATCGTTTTTAATTGTAAAGATGACAGGAAATAAAATCGTTGTCTCTTACTTCTTTTCAAGTCAAGATGGTGTCCTTGCAGAGTCCCATTACCAATGAATAGAGTTTATGAAACTTACTGCCCGTTGGCGGATGGTGGAGGGACTCACCTTTTAAAATAACGCTTCCTTTTCTATGCCCGGATGTTATGCGAGGAACTGCGCTCATAGTACTTTTGTATACGATGCAGCCGATTGCTAAAAATTCATCTGTTTTGGCTTCTTTAATTAACTCGCCTAAACTTAGGGGGATTAAGAAATAAAAAAACTGTATTCTCTCAATTTTAATCATACTCATCGAAATATGCTGTTTTACGTTATATTACTATGAATTTTATAGATAATTTAATTCAAAAATTTGATACGCTTGATTGTATTTTTTAATAAACGGGCGGTAGTTCAAAATGTCTGTATTGAATCCATTTTTCGCATCTTTCTAATCATGTATTTGTATTTTTCGTTTATCGTTTCTGGCCTGGCAGCATAAAGAAGCTTCAACAGCAAGAAGAGGAGAATTAGGCTTTTGGGATGCCCGAGAAAATAGGAGAGGCAAAACAGCTGGAGGAAGAAGGGGAATTCCTTTTCATTTAGGGACTTCTATTGCATCTGACAAAAAGAGCGGAAAGAAATTTTCCGCCTGTAATGAGGGCTTTATGCGTTAACTTGTTTGTGATGGTTACATTTCTGATAGGTGCGCTTTAATAAATAAGGGAGCGGCAGTCTTAAATTGAGGCCCTCATTTTGTTGTCGTTGTAAAACTAAGCAGAAGAGCTCAATCTATTGTTGGATAGGGTAAGACTTCTTTATAACAGCGGCCCTCATCATCCCACTTATATGGGCCTTCTTGTATCAGTATCTGCTTAGGGTAGGGGGGGGGATGAACCACTCGGATAAATCATCTATATAGGCAAATAATCTAGAGACACCGTTCAAAAATCCCAGCAGCTCGTCAAGACAAACCAAGCGAAAAATCACATTCATTCTTATCGCATCTTCGCTGTCTATTTCATCAGACACCTCAATTACAGCCTGACGAAAGGCACGATCATGCTTTACCAATTTAGCAACATCTTTGATAGTTGGAACACCGAAAATAAAATTCAGCTCATCAGATGGTTCTCGAAGGTCTTTTTCTCCAATTAAGTATACATGGCGATTGATAGGATTCATTACATAATAAAGCCGATCAAATTCCATAAAAACATTTTCGTCTGGATTCGTTTGTTTAACCGCTGGATCCATTACCAGATACAAAGCTGAATGATTCACTTATAAAACCCCTTAGTTTTGCTTTTATTTTAATAATTGAAAAGTAACAAAGGGAAAAGTAAGAATATTGAGCTTAAGGATAAAACAGGTGCTAATACTGGTTTTGTATATTCATTCACTTACTGTTCACTTATAGTGGAATTTAGAATGAAGACTGACATAAGGAGAGAGGTATAAAAAAAGCCGTTAGATGTTCTAGCTGCATCATTTGTAGCAAGCACCATTTTTACGTCGTTCACCAGCGATTGCAGAAGAAGACTACAAGTCCAGTACAGGATATAATTATTGATCCGCCAACAGTGCGGGAAGGATCAACACCATTCCTTGATGTAAATAGGACAGTCTACGAAGAGGCCTCGTGTAGCTGAATCAGTGGCAGCTCTTAAATATAATGGAATTATATTGGGTAAGTCGGATGTGTACTTTGGAGCTGCGGATAATACTACGTGAGGCGAAGCGGCTATCAGCTTTATTAAGTCATTTGGATATGAGCTTGATAATATTTCTGTAAATAACACAGCCCAGTCAAAGGATAATTTAACAAGAGGTCAATTGGCTTTAATGCTTTATAGAATGAGCAAGTACGAGCATACGCCGCTCCAAGATTAAGAACTTTCCAACCAAGGTTATTCTTGAGGTAATATAATAGTTGCTCGACTAACAACAATTAATCGCCTCAGTATTAAAAAGTATTGTTCAGAAAGGAAGGTATGGAGACCTTCCTTTCTGAGCATCTTAATATCAGTTTTTAAGAAGAAGTCATGTTTCTGCAGGCTTGTGCGCATTCACGGCAGATTTGAGCACATTCCTGGCAGCAAGCATCGTTGAACTTTGCACATTCTTCTGCACAAGCTTCACAAATAGCGGCGCAAAGCTCGCAGTATTGTTGAGCGAACTGGCTGCTGCGCGCCATAAAAGAAGCTGCCTGCCAGCAAACTTGAGCGCAGTCCTGCAATGTTTGGATATAGTTGATTTTTGCTTGAACATCTGTTGCCTGCATGCAAATGCTTGTACATTCTTCGCACGCTCTAGCACACTTTAAGCATGCCTCCATACATTGCTCCATCATTACTTTCATTGAAGAAGTTGACCATACGCTCATGTTATCCGCTCCTTAGAAAAATATTTTTGTCACGATAGTTGTTCTATGAAATTCTTTCTTTTATGACACATTTATAGAAATTGTCCAAAAAAAATGGCTTTTGCTGTATATGAACATGTCAGCTAAAGTGTAAACGGCAGATTTATATACTAACATTTATGTTGCATAAATCTGATTATTTTATTAGCGTGTTGCTGCTTTCATGCCATCCATCATATTCATCATTGATGTCATCATTTCGTTGCATTCTTGCATTTTAGCCATCATTTAATCCATCATCATTTTTAGGCAGTTCATTTCACACATCATTTTTTCCAGGCAGTTCATCATCATCATGTTCATACACATTTTTCCATTTTTCATCCCTCCAGTTATGAAAATTTATGTGATAAAAAAGAAAAAGCGCATAAAAAGGTCCTTTAATATTTAAAGGAACTTTTTAGCGCTTCTTGTTATCAAGTCAGCTTTTTTCTTTTTTTTCACAAGACTGATTATATAAGGGGTATTTTTGAATTTAAACATGTTTTTTACTCATTTACAAATAATTAACTAAACTAACATTTTAATCGATAGATTCTTTTGACTGTTTTTGACCCAATTTATGATCAAAACCCAATTGAAAGTGAACGGATGATTAAACTGTTACGTACAGTTGGACGATAGCTTGTTTCCATTTTAAGAATGATTAAATTGAACAAAGTGAAGAAAGTCTTTGGCAGTTAGGAAGCTGCATTTCTACAAGCTCGTGCGCATTCACGGCAGATTTGAGCACATTCCTGGCAATAAGTGTCATTGAATGCTTCGCAATGTTCCGCACATGCTTCACAAATAGCTGCACAAAGCTCACAGTATTGTTGAGCGAATGTACTGCTGCGAGCCATAAGGGAGGATGCCTGCAAACAGACTTGAGCACAATCCTGCAAAGTCTGGATACATTCGATTCTTGTTTGAATATCCAATTCCTTTAAGCAGTTAGTTGTACACTCTTCACAAGCTCTGGCACATTTCAAGCATGCTTCAATACATTGATTCACTACTGCTCTAATTGAAGAAGTTGATAATACGCTCATCTTACCCGCTCCTTAGAAAATAAATTTTACAACGATATTTATTCTATGATGATCACGTTCTCTTATGACATGTTTATAAGATTTTCTGTTGAACATATCTGTGGTTACCAGTCAACTAATATCCAAGAAACGTTTGTAGTAAATCTATACGAAAAGATAGTCGAAATAGTTAGTAAGCATAGGTATACCTATACAAAAGTGCACTTAAGCAAATGTATACATTCGCTTAAGTGCACTTTTGTTGTTGCTGAGGTATCCGCACCCAAGAGATTTTTCATGGTAAAGTTCTGACAAATTACTATAGGAATCCAAAAAAACCTACTTATTTGTGTAAATCTATCTATTTTTGTCGATAAATGTTTTAATATACGACGGACTGGAAATAATGAAAAGACAGAAAATATTTACTATTTAAAAATTAGATTTTTAGGTAAAGAATTTTTAGATTTAAAAGAATGGAAGCACCTCAATTGAAACGAGAAAAAAGATTGTATCACTGCTGTAAAAAAGGAGGGAAAATAATGAAACAATATATCTGCACGCCTTGCAATGGCAACGGATGCCATCATTGTAACGGAACTGGATATTATAAAAATGATAGAAAATAATGGTGAAAGAGAAGGAGCTTTGGTTTGTGCCAGAGCTTTTTTATTTAATTTCATTTATGGACAAAATCTTAACCGCAATTTCATGCCAGCAGCAAAATCTATTTTTCTCATTTGCCCATTTAGAATTATCTGGATCAAGGGGAGAATGACAACAATGTCATTTATTTTTAAACCTTAAAAATGTGTAACCCCGTTCTAAAGTTAGAACAGGGTTACATAAAGTTGTTGTTTAATTGTTGATAAAAACACTTCACTGAACAACTATTTCGACATAAAGTTAATTCTGCACTATCTGAATAAGGTTGCCGCATGTATCGTCGAAGACAGCTATTGTGACTTCGCCTATTTTTGTTGGCTCTATAGTAAACTTCACGCCGTTTTCCAATAATCGTTCGTACTCTTTACGAATATCTGCAACGCCAAACATTGTTGCTGGGATACCTTCGGCAAATATCTTCTTTTGATACTCCTGCGCAGCTGGATGGACATTCGGTTCAAGTAAAAGCTCGGTACTGTCTTGATCACCGGGAGAAACAAGCGTTATCCACCTAAATTCGCCGGTGGGAACGTCGTGCTTTTTTACAAAGCCCAGTGTTTCTGTATAAAACTCAAGCGCCTTGTCTTGATCTTGTACGAATATACTGGTAACAATGATTTTCATACTGTTTTTGCCTCCTTTGATAGTTGCTAAGTATGATGATGCCTTCTTAACAATCTGGCTGCAAGCAAAACATCCCAACATTCGTCAGAAGTTCCGTTTTAAATTATTTGATGGAGTGTTACCTGCGATCTAAAAAGGAGTTCGAATGAACGCAAAGTGAGGTAATATCTTAAAGTTTGTTTTATATATTTTCTTATCAAATGTACTTGTGCGAGCCGTCACAGTTGGGCTGCTTTTGAGATAATCCACAAGTGCAATCATTTAGTCCCTTTCCATTGAGAATTTGCGGCGTATACTTTTCAACCCTTGACTCTCGAGTTTTGGATTGTTTGGCTTTAGAAAAATAAAGAATGTATGCTCTTTGCCGTCCCGGCGTCAATGCTTCAAAAGCAGTTTTCAAGGCAGGGATTTCATCGAATTTATTTTGTAATTCTTCAGGAATTATAAATTCTGAAGTCTTTTTTAAATTCACTTCCAAACCGGCTTTTTCAATTTCAACGGCTTCATAGATATAGGTTTTCAAAATGGGTTCCATCTCAACTATTTCTCGAACATTGGTGAACCGAATCTGGCGCCCCGACTGTACATTCTCCGTTTGTTGAACTAAAATCCCCTGGGCATCCTGTAACAAGGCACCTTTGTGAAACAGAAGCGCACAATATTCTTTAAATCCATGTATTAAAACTATGTTTTTATTCTCAAACGTGTAGCAAGGATGCATCCACTTAAATTCTTCAGTCAACTCACAGTCAAGAACGATATTTCTCAACTTCTCATATTCTTCCTTCCAATCTTTAGCTTTACTTAAATATTCATCAACCTTAGAATTCATTCTCTTATTCTTCTTTGTCATGTTAGTTCCCCTCTATAAATTTTAGTTTACTTCTTGTTAAACTAAACTACTCCGTTAGTATAAATAGAAACTTTCACAATCTTAACAGGGGAAAACCTATTGGCACATAATCAAGTCAACTTTAAATTAAGTTTTGTGATATCTCATAAGACTTGTATCAAAATTCTGATCGTTGTAAATCCGCACTTTCCTAACGTTACCCCTATAAAGAAATTCAAAGTACCACTTTTCAGCTTTTAACTTTTTCAGCTCTTTAGTTGGCTCAAAGACAAATTCACAATATAGCTGCTCCGCCTCACCATCTTCATTTGTAAACTGTCTAACAAAGTCATAATAAAACCGTTTTTCTCCTGTGAAATTGGAAACACCACATTGAACCAGCGGTGCTATTTCCTCTTCTCCATTTACTTTTTCTTTTCCAACAGCTTTAAATCCTTCCCACACCTGTACAATACCTGTAGAGCTTTCATCAATTTTGTTTTTTTTAGATATTGCTCTGCTTCTTCTACTTTCATTATTAATTGAATCCATGTTTTATTGAAATTTATCGTATTAGCGGCCAGAAGATTCCTTCAAATTGCTCCAAAATTATATGAGTAAAAGCTGAAATATGTATGGATAAATGAATGAAGTCAAAGCGGTAGTAGAGACACTGCCAATATCTGGATCTGAAGATTTTGCTTACTATTTGGGGAAGATCCCTGGTAGTATGTTTTATTGGAGCAAAGCCGGTGGAGGTCCAGTTTATCCTTATCATCCTACATTCACCATTAATGAAGATAGCTTGATTATGGCAGCAAAAGCAAGGGCAGCTGTTGTTACGGAATATTTCCGGCAAGAATAAAGTAAACAAATGGACGTTCTTCATGCTTCGAGCGTGGGAGCCGTTTTATTTAAAGGAGTGATCACATGTCTTTTACAAGCCTAAAAGAATTAATTGAACAAGCAGAGCAGGAAAAAACAACAATTTCGGAATTGATGATCAAAACTGAGATGGAACAGAAAGGTTATTCTAGAGAAACGATCATCGCAAAAATGTCGGAACAATTTACGGTAATGGAAGAGGCTGTCCGGAGAGGGACAATGAGTGCTGTTATGTCTCGAACTGGTTTGACGGGTGGAGATGGAAACCGTCTTTATCAGTATGCAAAAAACGGGAACTCATTTGTCAATCCTACAACATTAAATGCTGCCGCAAATGCGCTGGCGGTATCAGAAGTAAATGCGGCAATGGGGAGGATTGTAGCGACACCAACAGCCGGTTCAGCGGGAATCTTGCCAGCCGTACTTGTTCACGCCCTTGACAGCGGAAACTTCACCCGTGAGCAGATTGTACAATCGATATTTACTGCTTCTGCTCTCGGTTTAGTCATTGCCAATAAAGCTTCGATATCAGGGGCTGCCGGCGGCTGCCAGGCTGAAGTCGGATCAGCAACCGGAATGGCAGCTGGGACATTAGTTGAGCTTGCTGGCGGAACACCGGCACAGGTAGGAAATGCCGTCGGAATTGCTTTGAAAAATTCA
Organism: Domibacillus sp. DTU_2020_1001157_1_SI_ALB_TIR_016; assembly: GCF_032341995.1. NCBI lineage: Bacteria > Bacillati > Bacillota > Bacilli > Caryophanales > Bacillaceae > Domibacillus > Domibacillus sp. DTU_2020_1001157_1_SI_ALB_TIR_016. The sequence goes on along the minus strand of NZ_CP135439.1, from coordinate 1,931,865 downwards.
CTCGGATTGGTTTGTGATCCAGTTGCTGGTCTTGTGGAAATACCTTGCATCATTCGCAACGGTTTACATGCTATTACCGCGCAAGCTGCAGCAGATATGGCTCTAGCTGGGGTAACAAGCATCATTCTTCCAGATGAAGTGATCCATGTTATGCATGAAGTTGGGCAGCAAATGCCTGAATCATTGAGAGAAACTGGGATAGGGGGTCTGGCTGGAACTCCGACAGGGCAAAAATTAAAAGAACAGATTCTCGGTGAAAAAACGAGTAGTGGCGGGCCAGCGAAATACGAAAGTGCATATGAAATCATCGGTCCTGTAATGGTTGGCCCTTCAAGTTCGCATACAGCCGGAGCTGTCCGAATCGGGAACATTGCCCGCCAGCTATTAAATGAGAATCCTTTATATGTGAATTTCTCGCTAATGGGCTCCTTTGCCAAAACCTATCAGGGCCATGGGACAGATCTAGCTCTATTAGCAGGTGTTCTTGGGTTAACGACAATGGATGAGGGCATTCCAAACGCCAAAGAACTCGCTAATGAAAAAGGATTACAATACGAATTCACAAAACGGGTGCTTGGAAGTTATCATCCAAATACCGTTCTCGTTGAACTGACAGGCCCTTCTCGTACTGTAAAGGTATTGGCCAGTTCTTTAGGTGGTGGTAAAGTGGAGGTTCAGGAATTCAATGATTATCCATTAAAGTTTTCAGGAGAACGGCCAACACTTGTCATCCGCCATACCGATAAAAAAGGAGTCATTGCCGATTTATCCGGAATTCTTTATCAAAATGGATATAACATCGCCCGTATGGCTAATGAACGTTCGAAAATTAATGGTGAGGCCATAACGATTTGTGAAATCGACAACAAAATCGAAGAAACTTTTCTATCTTTACTAAAAAAAGAAATTCCGATAATTAACGAAATTGGCTTGGTTCAAACTAAGTAGTTGACTAGCAAGTGTTCAATACGAACGAAAATGAGTCAAAGAAAACAGCTGAGAGAATACAGCATACTATTGAACAGGCAGGCTGGAACAGCTATGGTGTGACGATTAGCATTGGTGTTACGCTCTTTATGCATAATGACACAGACATGTCCGTCATAGACAGGGCTGCCCGTGCGCTGTACCTCTCTAAAAACCAAGGAAGAAACCGTGTGACACTTTTGTGAAGCAGATGAAAATGCAAAAAAGCAGCCCTTATAAAGGCTGCTTTTTTTATGCTGGTATTGAATTGATTAAACACCAACAGAACCTCTTTGCTTTGAAGCTAATCACAAAGTTTTTTATCAAGGATAGAGAAAAGATGTCACAAAATGAATTCTCCCCTCGTTTTATTACCAAACGAGAGAGGGAGTGAAGGTGATGAATGTATTATTATGTTTGGTCATTGGCGGAGGCTATGCGGGAATCAATGCGGTTAAAGCGATTCGGAGAGAGTGGAAAGATAAGTCACAAACGCTCCGGCTTATTCTCATTGATAAGAAGGCCTATCATGTTCGCAAGATGTTGCTATTTAAACCGACAGCTGAACGGAAAAGCATAATAAAAAAATGAGTCTTCAGAAAGGAAACGCATTTTAGGGATGTTGATTTTTCTTTTTCATAGATAAGGCTATCCGAGTAGGTGTAGCTCCTATATTTGGTACTAAAATTGCGACAAGAGTGCTGTTTTCCAAGACCAAGCTCTCCAATACTAGTTGTGAAGCATCTATTGAAGTTCACACTAATATAGCAAATATTTGTAGAAATACATCCGAAATATACAAAAAGCTTTTACGCATGGTGTCCGAAAACTGAATAAAAGGGCAGAAGCCTAGATAATAGTTGGGAATTGGTAAAAAGAATTGTTCGTTAAAAAGGCAGAAAAGCGAAAAGATGTTGCTTAATTGATTGGGAAGAGGCGGTTTTACTTTAGCAGTAGATAGAAATAGCGCAAAAAAAAAGCCCTAAAATTTCTAGAGGTTTAATAAAAACAGTTATTGATCTATTATTTCCCCAATGATAAATGCAGCTTCTTCTACATCTTCATAATATTCAATGGTTTGATTTTGGATAAATGCTAGTTGTAGTGTTTTGGTATTTTTCACACAGCTAACTTTTAGTAAAGGCTCCTCATCCTTGTTAAATGTATGAATGATATCAACGTCTTTATAGTAACACAACGTTTCTAACATCTCTTTTATATGATCAAAAGACATTTAATAGCCCCTTTCCTCTAAAGGAAGTGACTAAGAAAAGTCAGAAGTTTCCTCTTAATGTAATTGATGTGAGTATAGCACGGATTAGATTGTTTTGCTCAAAAAGTTTGTTTCAAAAAAATGAATAAAATGGGGGGAGTATCCTGATAAGATTTGCAGAGAGGAGCTGCTTAAACAATGGGAGAAGGGGGCTCCCCCTTAGTAGTAAGCAGAGACTAAATGATAAAAACCCTCCAAATTTTAGAGGGTTCAATTATAAAAAGCTTTCAATTTATTAGTTTATCAATGACAAAAGCGGCTTCATCAATACCTTCGTAATAACTAATTTCGTGTGGCATTTGAGAAAATACAATTTGTATTACCTCAGCATTTTTCAAACAAACTAAAGCTACAGGCTGCTTGTTCTTCCTAAAAGTATAAGTGATTTCAGTATGCTTATAATGTCGCATGAATTCTAGCATCATCTTTATACTATTAAGAGACATTTCAAGGCCTCCTTTCCCACCAGAGGAAAGTGACTAAGAAAAGTCTGGAAGAATCCATTTGATGTATTTCATTTAACATAACACAAGTTAGTCTTTTTGCTCAATAATGCGTTTTGATTGAATCAAAGGGAACCAGCAGTTGACCAGGGTGTAGTTATGATTGATAAGATGGCGGCCCATCAGATCTTTCAATTAATCGATGCGCTTGGTTTAATTGGAGTAAAAACGATTTTATCAGGGCTTCGTCCAGAAATAGCACAAACTGCCGTTCAGCTGGGGCTGAGCTTTGATAATGAATTTAAGCTTAGATAGGAGAAAGTAAATGCGCTGTATATATGAGGAATATAAGAGGCTTCGAAGTGCACTGAAAGGAGATGGGGAATAATGGCTAGAGAACGAATAAACGCAACGATTACATACGTATCCTATATAGATAAAGCCGCTAATCAAAAGCTGTTTTTCTTCATAAAGCCAGCTGATCAGTCAGCACCAGCGTTTCAAATGGTACTTGGTACTATATTGTTATTCTTCATTTAAGTTATATAATGAAGTCATTAAGATAGAATAGACGAAGGTGGGAGACTTTTTGACATTACTTTTTGGCTTTTCTGAATACCTTAGAAAAAATACAAATTCCCTAGCTCGTGAAATTGTTGAAGCTGTTCTTCATAAAATGAATTTAGAAATTCCTGAATGGGAGAAAGAACAAGCTGTCATTATGTATGTTGAACTTTTGGGATTTTTAAGCGAATTAGTGCTGGACGAAAGGAAAGATACAGCTCCAGAAGCTCTTATAAAATGGAGTAAGCAAAATGCAGCTATGCAAGTATCATCAGGAGGAACTATTTCGGAAATTGCCGTTCGGTACCCTCCAACCCGGCAGGTTTTCCTTGAACTGTTTACAAAAATCAGCTCACAGCTTGGTTTATCTCTAAACGAAAATGTTTTTATCATAAAACAGATCAATACCTTATTAGATATCAGCTTAAACGAAACCATTTTCGCATTTGAACGCCTTTCCGATCAGCTGCAAGAGGAAAACCAAAAAGAACTGGCAAGACTATCAGCACCTATTGTACCTGTTAAAGATGATGTAGTCGTTATTCCTCTGATTGGAGAATTCAGCGAATACCGATTGAAATATATAGCAGACCATGTTATCCCAAAAATCTCGGAAATGGATGTTGACTATGTTATCGCTGACCTTTCAGGAATTTTTAACCTCAACAAAGAAATTGCAAAATACTTTGATCAGATAGGGGCAACGCTTCAGCTAATGGGAATCCGTGTCCTTACAACAGGCTTACGTCCCGAAGTCGTACAAGCAGTGGTTAGCAGTCAGAGTGTTGATCCGTCTAAAATTGAAGCTTTTGCTACAGTGAAGCAGGCATTAGAAAGCCTCCAGTAGATTTTGGTCAGGAATAAGCAGTTTATATGCATGCTTTGGTTGTCATCAGGGCAAGGGATAAGTGTACATAAATTAATACAAACTTATGTATGTAAATAAAACAGGAGACTTGCAGATGCAAGTCTATTTTTTTATTACTCATAAGGAATGATTTTACATGAATAAACTTTATTTAGTGCGCGTCTACACTTGTCTAAACAGAATAGGGAGACGTTAAACGTGATTAAATCAGTAAAAGTTAAAATGATTGGTACGATTATTGTATTCAGTTTGGTAATGGCGTTAATGTTGTTTGTATCTGCGAAAGCAGGGGAATCCCTGCATATGGTACAGGACAAGGAGTTATCGTTCAGATACTTTGTTCAAGAATTGAAGAGTTCTCGGGTTTCTAGTCGCATTAAACACTTCATTAGGCGTACCTTGTTCAACTACAACACCGCCGTCCATAAAAATGATTTGGTCGGCAGCTTCGTTCGCAAACTTCATTTCGTGGGTTACGACTAGCATTGTCCTCCCTTCGTTTGCCAGGTCTTTCATTACCTTTAGTACTTCACCGACCAGCTCAGGATCAAGAGCGGATGTTGGCTCATCAAAAAGAAGAACCTCCGGATCAATAGCCATCGCGCGTGCGATCCCAACACGCTGCTGCTGGCCTCCGGATAATTGGAACGGATACATATCCGCGCGGTCACGCAGCCCGACTTTTTCTAATAAAGATAAAGCTTTTTTTCTGGCATCGTCTTTAGAACGTTTTAAAACGATCACTTGTCCCTCCATGACATTTTCAACAGCCGTCAGATGAGGGAATAAGTTATAGGTTTGAAAAACCATTCCAGTCTGCTTTCTAAAAGAAACCATTTCCGCTTGTTTAAGCCTGGTGCCTGCCGTGATATTTAACGTTTTGTTTCCCAGCGTGATAGTTCCTTTGTCAGGCATCTCCAGCAGGTTCAAACAGCGGAGGAGCGTTGTCTTTCCAGATCCTGAAGGTCCGATAATGACTGCTGTTTTTCCTTTTTCAATAGAAAGACTTACTCCTTTTAATACTTCGAGTTTATCAAACCGTTTGTATAAATTATCAATTATGATCATCGCTTACCCTCCACTATTTCGCTACGCCGCGGCCATACCGTATTTCAAGCCTGCCCTGAAAATAAGAAAGCACAGTACTGAATATTAAGTAGAAGAAGGCTACTTCGATATAAAGCCAGAGGGGCTCATACGTAACAGCTGCAATCTGCTGTCCCTTTTGAAATAATTCAGTAACCGTAATAGTGGCGGCAAGAGAAGTATCTTTAACAAGACTGATAAAAGAATTTCCAAGCGGTGGAAGGGAAACACGAACCGCCTGCGGAAGCACAATTCTTTTAAGAGCCTGAGATTTTGTCATGCCAATACTATAGGCGGCTTCCCACTGGCCTTTGTTAATCGATAATATGGCGGCACGTATGATCTCCGAACTGTATGCCCCTTTATTCAGGGTGAAAACAATAACAGCAGCCGCAAATGGAGAAAAGGTAACTCCTACGCTTGGAAGCCCGTAGAAAATGATAAACAGCTGAACCAGTAATGGCGTTCCCCTAAAAATCCATACATAAAAACGTGTTAAAAGAACAAGCGGCATAAATCCGGAAATCCTTGCTACAGCTGTAAAGAAAGCTAAAATTAGGCCAAGGGTAAAAGTGATTAGTGTTAAAGGAATGGTGTACTGCAAACCAGCCATTAAGATAGGAAAAAAGGATTCACTAAGGATTCCTATAATTCGTTCTGTACGTTCCTCCCCAAACATATGCGATCTCTTCCTTTATTTCGATACGTCTGCACCGAACCATTTATTAGATATTTTTTCGAACGTACCATCTTTTTTCATGTCGTTAAGAGCACCATTAACAGCATCAATTAATTCCTTATTGTCTTTACGGAAAAGAAAAGCACTCTCAGCAGCATTGTTTTCCGTATAGGCGATCTTGATTGGAAGCTCGGGACGCTGCTTTTTTAAATCTAAATAAGAAAGGCTATCGTTTAAAGTAGCATCAGCGCGCTTAGAGGTGACTAAATCTATTGCCTGATTAAAGCTCTCTACTCCGGTAATTTTTGCTCCATGCTCTTCTGTTGTTTGGCGGTAATTGCTTGTTAAAGACTGGGCAACTGTTTTGCCTTGCAAATCATCAAGCGATTTAATCTCATTGTTGTCTTCTCTTACAATTAGAACAGCTTTTGAAATTGTATAAGGATCAGAAAAGTCATATTTTTCTTTGCGCTCATCGTTGATTCCAACCTGATTTGCAATCATGTCATAGCGTTTCGCATCAAGCCCGGCAATCATGCCATCCCATTTTGTTTCAACAAACTGCGGCTTAATATCTAAACGTTTAAACACTTCTGTAGCGACTTCGATATCAAACCCAGTTAGCTTTCCGGACTTATCATGGAAGGTAAATGGAGAATATGTACCTTCAGTGCCAATTGTGATAACGCCTTTTTCTTTTATTTGCTCATAAGAGCTTTGTGCTCCCTGTTTATTTTCTTCCTCCTTCTTACCCTCGTTTGTATTATTTCCGCCGCATGCAGCAAGTGCAAGAACCAAAACAAAAGTAATGATAGATAATGCTAATTTTTTCATGCTATAGCCTCCAGTATCGTTATAGGTTTTGTACACTTATTGCTAGATGGTTCAGTAAGCTCTAAAGATCAATGAATTTACGGTGTATTTTTCCCGCAGAGCAAAGTAATATTCCATTATTCATAATTGGATCAAACCATATGAAAAATACGGTGAGAAAGCTCTCGAAAACCGCTATAGATCTTATTCTCTGCAGGATAAAAAAGTTTCCAAGGAAAAACTCACGTTACTTTTATTGAAATATTCTTATTATTAAAAGAGCAGGAGCTGTTAAACATGGCAAAACGTAAAACCATAAAAGAACATAATAAAGAGCTGGCTTTACAAGGGCTAAAGCTGCATATTTATGGCTTAAAATAACGTGCCATGCCTGCTTCTGTTCAAAAAAGATTAAAAAAACTCTAGGATACACACGTTTCACAAAAAACTTTTATTTTGCTGAACGGATGGAAGGTTACAGGGAAACAGGGGAAACCCCGTCGGTTGCTGAATTCAAAAAGCATTTAACGCTCTCAAAGAGCATTCCGCTTTTAACCGGCTCAAAGAAGTTGATAAATTTGCGTGGAATGTGCCTGTGAGGAAGTGCAGGATGGGTATGACTGTTTTTTCAAAGGTCAGAATAAATTTCCTGAGTTCAAAAAAACACGCTTCTAAACAGAGTTATTCAACAAAAGAAACCAACAACAATATTAAATTCAATATAGAAAAAGAAACTGTTCAGCTGTCGAAAATCGGCAAGGTTAAAGTCCGTTTATCGAAGAAACATCGTCAAGTGTTTCAAAAGAATGGCTTTAATGGAAAAATCAAAAGAGCCACTGTGTCTTGTCACAGCAGCGGCTGTTATTATATTTCTTTAAAAGTAAAAGAAGTTATACCATTAAAACCTGAGCTTGACTTAGCTTCTATATGGAAATGCTGAAAAAAGTTAGCAATAAATATTTTTAAAAAAGTATTGATTTTAAACTTTAAGGGTGATAAGATTTGATATCTGTCGTTAGTGCAGATTATTCTGCAGTAGCTCGGTGGTAGAGCGCCTGCTTTGCACGCAGGAGGTCAGCGGTTCGATCCCGCTAGGCTCCACCAATTATTTTTATATGCTATGTTGGAGGAATACCCAAGTCCGGCTGAAGGGATCGGTCTTGAAAACCGACAGGCGGGTCAAACCGCGCAGGGGTTCGAATCCCCTTTCCTCCTCCATTATTTTATCGTCGCGGGGTGGAGCAGCCCGGTAGCTCGTCGGGCTCATAACCCGAAGGTCGCAGGTTCAAATCCTGCCCCCGCAATCGTTGGTCCGGTAGTTCAGTTGGTTAGAATGCCTGCCTGTCACGCAGGAGGTCGCGGGTTCGAGTCCCGTCCGGACCGCCATTTTTATAAAATGCGGGTGTAGTTTAATGGTAAAACCTCAGCCTTCCAAGCTGATGTCGTGGGTTCGATTCCCATCACCCGCTCCAAAAGTATGTGCTTTGACGTCATTCATCATTTTGCTTAATGAATGAAGAATTCGAGAAATTTAGAAATGTGCAAATTATTATTTCGAAAAAATATTTTTTGTAAATTCCTATTGATTTTGCAAGAGAGCTTATATTATATTATGAATCCGCCAGTAAATAAGGCGGCTCGAACAAACTGATTTACATCTTCATCATTTTGAAGGAATAATATTTTTTCTTTTAAATTTGTTGACGTGTGAATGAGGATATGATATGATTATCTAGCTGTCTGAGATGACAGTAAAGAGAATTGATCTTTGAAAACTGAACAAAATAAACGTCAACGTTTTAAGAATTAAACTTCTATAGAAGATGCCCGTCATCTATATAGAAACAAATGAGCAATTCAAACTTTTTTGGAGAGTTTGATCCTGGCTCAGGACGAACGCTGGCGGCGTGCCTAATACATGCAAGTCGAGCGGACAGAAGGGAGCTTGCTCCCGGAAGTCAGCGGCGGACGGGTGAGTAACACGTGGGTAACCTGCCTGTAAGACTGGGATAACTCCGGGAAACCGGGGCTAATACCAGATAATATCAAGAGCTGCATGGATCTTGATTGAAAGGCGGCTTCGGCTGTCACTTACAGATGGACCCGCGGCGCATTAGCTAGTTGGTGAGGTAACGGCTCACCAAGGCGACGATGCGTAGCCGACCTGAGAGGGTGATCGGCCACACTGGGACTGAGACACGGCCCAGACTCCTACGGGAGGCAGCAGTAGGGAATCTTCCGCAATGGACGAAAGTCTGACGGAGCAACGCCGCGTGAGTGAAGAAGGTTTTCGGATCGTAAAACTCTGTTGTCAGGGAAGAACAAGTACGGGAGTAACTGCCCGTACCTTGACGGTACCTGGCCAGAAAGCCACGGCTAACTACGTGCCAGCAGCCGCGGTAATACGTAGGTGGCAAGCGTTGTCCGGAATTATTGGGCGTAAAGCGCGCGCAGGCGGCCTTTTAAGTCTGATGTGAAAGCCCACGGCTCAACCGTGGAGGGTCATTGGAAACTGGAAGGCTTGAGTGCAGAAGAGAAGAGCGGAATTCCACGTGTAGCGGTGAAATGCGTAGAGATGTGGAGGAACACCAGTGGCGAAGGCGGCTCTTTGGTCTGTAACTGACGCTGAGGCGCGAAAGCGTGGGGAGCGAACAGGATTAGATACCCTGGTAGTCCACGCCGTAAACGATGAGTGCTAAGTGTTGGGGGGTTTCCGCCCCTCAGTGCTGCAGCTAACGCATTAAGCACTCCGCCTGGGGAGTACGGCCGCAAGGCTGAAACTCAAAGGAATTGACGGGGGCCCGCACAAGCGGTGGAGCATGTGGTTTAATTCGAAGCAACGCGAAGAACCTTACCAGGTCTTGACATCCCGCTGACCTCCCTGGAGACAGGGCTTTCCCTTCGGGGACAGCGGTGACAGGTGGTGCATGGTTGTCGTCAGCTCGTGTCGTGAGATGTTGGGTTAAGTCCCGCAACGAGCGCAACCCTTGATCTTAGTTGCCAGCATTTAGTTGGGCACTCTAAGGTGACTGCCGGTGACAAACCGGAGGAAGGTGGGGATGACGTCAAATCATCATGCCCCTTATGACCTGGGCTACACACGTGCTACAATGGATGGTACAAAGGGCTGCAAGACCGCGAGGTTTAGCCAATCCCATAAAACCATTCTCAGTTCGGATTGCAGGCTGCAACTCGCCTGCATGAAGCTGGAATCGCTAGTAATCGCGGATCAGCATGCCGCGGTGAATACGTTCCCGGGCCTTGTACACACCGCCCGTCACACCACGAGAGTTTGCAACACCCGAAGTCGGTGGGGTAACCCTTACGGGAGCCAGCCGCCGAAGGTGGGGCAGATGATTGGGGTGAAGTCGTAACAAGGTAGCCGTATCGGAAGGTGCGGCTGGATCACCTCCTTTCTAAGGATATTTACGGAAACAGGAACTTCGTTCCTGGCACGTTGACGCGTTATTTTGTTCAGTTTTGAAGGATGAATTCCTTCGGGCCTGCTGAGCAGGTCACAAAAGCGTTGCGGCAGGATGCCGCGCACTTAGCTTTTGATCTTTTAAACATGATTGTTCTTTGAAAACTGGATAATATCGTAAAGTAACACCAAGCAATACCGAGTAATCGCCATTTTAGGTTAAGTTAGAAAGGGCGCACGGTGGATGCCTTGGCACTAGGAGCCGACGAAGGACGGGACTAACACCGATATGCTCCGGGGAGCTGTAAGTAAGCTTTGATCCGGAGATTTCCGAATGGGGAAACCCACCATCCGTAATGGGATGGTACCCCTGCCTGAATACATAGGGCAGGAGGAGGCATACCCGGGGAACTGAAACATCTAAGTACCCGGAGGAAGAGAAAGCAAACGCGATTCCCTGAGTAGCGGCGAGCGAAACGGGATATAGCCCAAACCAAGAAGCTTGCTTCTTGGGGTTGTAGGACACTCTATACGGAGTTACAAAGGAAGAGGATAGGTGAAGAGATCTGGAAAGATCCGCGGTACAAGGTAACAGCCCTGTAGCTGAAATTCTCTTCTCTCTTGAGTGTATCCTGAGTACGGCGGAACACGAGGAATTCCGTCGGAATCCGGGAGGACCATCTCCCAAGGCTAAATACTCCCTAGTGACCGATAGTGAACCAGTACCGTGAGGGAAAGGTGAAAAGCACCCCGGAAGGGGAGTGAAAGAGATCCTGAAACCGTGTGCCTACAAGTAGTTAGAGCCCTTTAACGGGTGATAGCGTGCCTTTTGTAGAATGAACCGGCGAGTTACGATTTCATGCAAGGTTAAGCTGATAAGGCGGAGCCGCAGCGAAAGCGAGTCTGAATAGGGCGCATGAGTATGAGGTCGTAGACCCGAAACCAGGTGATCTACCCATGTCCAGGATGAAGGTGAGGTAACACTCACTGGAGGTCCGAACCCACGCACGTTGAAAAGTGCGGGGATGAGGTGTGGGTAGCGGTGAAATTCCAATCGAACCTGGAGATAGCTGGTTCTCTCCGAAATAGCTTTAGGGCTAGCCTCAAACGAAGAGTACTGGAGGTAGAGCACTGTTTGGACTAGGGGCCCATCCCGGGTTACCGAATTCAGACAAACTCCGAATGCCAGATACTTATGTTTGGGAGTCAGACTGCGAGTGATAAGATCCGTAGTCAAGAGGGAAACAGCCCAGACCACCAGCTAAGGTCCCCAAGTATACGTTAAGTGGAAAAGGATGTGGAGTTGCCCAGACAACCAGGATGTTGGCTTAGAAGCAGCCACCATTTAAAGAGTGCGTAATAGCTCACTGGTCGAGTGACTCTGCGCCGAAAATGTACCGGGGCTAAACGTATCACCGAAGCTGTGGATTGACACCTTTCGGTGTCAGTGGTAGGAGAGCGTTCCAGGGGCTGTGAAGCCAGACCGAAAGGACTGGTGGAGCGCCTGGAAGTGAGAATGCCGGTATGAGTAGCGAAAGAAGGGTGAGAATCCCTTCCACCGAATGCCTAAGGTTTCCTGAGGAAGGCTCGTCCTCTCAGGGTTAGTCGGGACCTAAGCCGAGGCCGAAAGGCGTAGGCGATGGATAACAGGTTGATATTCCTGTACCACCAAGCATCGTTTGAGTGATGGGGGGACGCAGGAGGATAGGAGATCACGCAGCTGGATACGCGTGTTTAAGCAGTCAGGCTGGAAATGAGGCAAATCCCGTTTCCATTAAAGCTGAGCTGTGATGACGAGGGAATTTTAGTACCGAAGTCTTCGATTCCACACTGCCAAGAAAAGCCTCTAGCGAGATGTAAGGTGCCCGTACCGCAAACCGACACAGGTAGGCGAGGAGAGAATCCTAAGGTGAGCGAGTGAACTCTCGTTAAGGAACTCGGCAAAATGACCCCGTAACTTCGGGAGAAGGGGTGCTCTGGTAGGGTGCAAGCCCGAGAGAGCCGCAGTGAATAGGCCCAGGCGACTGTTTAGCAAAAACACAGGTCTCTGCAAAGCCGCAAGGCGACGTATAGGGGCTGACGCCTGCCCGGTGCTGGAAGGTTAAGAGGAGGGCTTAGCGCAAGCGAAGGTCTGAATTGAAGCCCCAGTAAACGGCGGCCGTAACTATAACGGTCCTAAGGTAGCGAAATTCCTTGTCGGGTAAGTTCCGACCCGCACGAAAGGCGCAACGATCTGGGCACTGTCTCAACGAGAGACTCGGTGAAATTATAGTACCTGTGAAGATGCAGGTTACCCGCGACAGGACGGAAAGACCCCGTGGAGCTTTACTGCAGCCTGATATTGAATTTTGGCACAGTCTGCACAGGATAGGCAGGAGCCTTGGAAGCCGGAGCGCCAGCTTCGGTGGAGGCGCTGGTGGGATACTGCCCTGACTGTGTTGAAATTCTAACCCGCACCCGTGATCCGGGTGGGAGACAGTGTCAGGCGGGCAGTTTGACTGGGGCGGTCGCCTCCTAAAATGTAACGGAGGCGCCCAAAGGTTCCCTCAGAATGGTTGGAAATCATTCGCAGAGTGTAAAGGCACAAGGGAGCTTGACTGCGAGACCTACAAGTCGAGCAGGGACGAAAGTCGGGCTTAGTGATCCGGTGGTTCCGCATGGAAGGGCCATCGCTCAACGGATAAAAGCTACCCCGGGGATAACAGGCTTATCTCCCCCAAGAGTCCACATCGACGGGGAGGTTTGGCACCTCGATGTCGGCTCATCGCATCCTGGGGCTGTAGTCGGTCCCAAGGGTTGGGCTGTTCGCCCATTAAAGCGGTACGCGAGCTGGGTTCAGAACGTCGTGAGACAGTTCGGTCCCTATCCGTCGCGGGCGCAGGAAATTTGAGAGGAGCTGTCCTTAGTACGAGAGGACCGGGATGGACACACCGCTGGTGTACCAGTTGTCTCGCCAGAGGCATCGCTGGGTAGCTATGTGTGGACGGGATAAGTGCTGAAAGCATCTAAGCATGAAGCCCCCCTCAAGATGAGATTTCCCATTACGCAAGTAAGTAAGATCCCTTGAAGATGACGAGGTAGATAGGTTCGAGGTGGAAGTGCGGTGACGCATGGAGCTGACGAATACTAATCGATCGAGGACTTAATCAACTGAAATGCCGAGGGTGCGTGTCCATCAGCGAGACGCGCTGGAGGAATGGCTGCATGAGGCGCTTTTGGCCTAATCAGACAAGCCGAAGCGACGCGAGCTGATCGCACCCGAGGCTGGACAACACATGGCACGGTATGCCGTTACTTTACAGAGATTATCCAGTTTTGAAGGAACAATTTTGTTCCATATAGTCTGGTGGCAATAGCGAAGAGGTCACACCCGTTCCCATCCCGAACACGGCCGTTAAGCTCTTCAGCGCCGATGGTAGTTGGGGGTTTCCCCCTGTGAGAGCAGGACGCCGCCAGGCAGTACAGGAGAACAGCGGAAGCTGTTCTTTTTATTTCGGAATCATCTTCCATGAGAAGGAACTTGATTTTTGGAAAGCCTATAAAGAAAAGGCAGGGTGCTGCACAGACACCTCCTCTTATATAGATAAACACCGCTTGAATAAAATTCAGGCGGTGTTTTTGTATTTGGATTACTATTTCCTGTTTTAGGATCCTAAAATTAAGTCTTCTTATTTAGTTAAGCGCAGAGCTTTCAATAAGTAAGACGTTGAGAATGTCGCTATAACTTCATTACACACAGCAGTTATGCGTACGAAAACGAAGAAAATCAGCAATCTGGTCGGATTCTATAATGGCACGTTTTAATAAGATTCTTGACTTTTTCATATTTGAAAATTGGGTACGTGTGCTTACAGAAGAAGCATAGCTAAACGCACAAAAAAGGCCGCGGAAAGATCCGCAGCAATAAAGTATGTAATAATGGGCTGAAACGCTTTGGAGATGGCAGGGAACTACCACGGCTATTAGTTTACCCGCTCCAAAGCGAAAATAAACCAAATAAATAAAAAAAGCTGCGGGAACAGCGCCGCAGCAAAAGACAAGACATAGGGCAGGGGGTTTAAAGTGAAACCTTGTCTCGGATTACTTACCCGCTATGAAGAAATTTAAACAACAAAGCGAAAATTCGCGAAATCACGCCGCGACGGGCGCTGCGTATAAAAAAGGCTGCGGAGGGAGTTCCGCAGCAAACAGTGTCGCGTACGTAGAGAAATTAGAAGATGTTATTGGTTACCACGATTAATCCTTTACCAGCTGTGCCGAGAAGACAAACTACAAAGAAAAAATTTATCATTTTCGGCGAGAACACTCCCACTTCAAGCTTGCTAAGTGGGGGATGAATCGCTGCTCTTTCAGTCATTCTTTTTCCTTGAACGCTCTATTGCTAAAATGGTATAATTAGGTACAGAACAAACGTTCAGGGGGTGGGGAAAATGATGAGAACCAAAACAGATGAAACAAAGAACCTTCATTTTAAAGCCTTTCGGTTTAAAATCCATCCAAGTGACGAGCAAAAACAACTGATTAACCAAACGATCGGCTGCTGCCGGTTTGTTTACAATTATATATTAAATGAAAACATCAAGAGTTTCGAAAAAACAAAAAAACGGTATACAGAAACAGCTGCCAAAAAGCTTCTCCCTGGGCTAAAAGAAACATTCAAATGGCTGTCTGGTCCTGATAGTATTGCTCTTCAGGCAAGCATCGAATATCAGTACGAAGGATTCAAAAAATATAAGGATCAGCCAAAAAAAGAATTAAAAAAACGAGCCGGAAAAAAATGTGCAGAAGGCTATACGCCAACGGCGTATGATTTCAAGGGCCACCCAACATTCAAAAGTAAGAAAAACCCGATTCAGAGCTATACGACCAAAATGACAAACAACAATATTAAAATGATAGACAACCACATTCAGCTGCCGAAACTCGGCTGGATTCGTTTTTCCAAGTCCCGAAACATCGAAGGCGACATTAAGCGTGTCACCGTGCGCCGCAGCAGTACCGGCCGGTATTCTATTTCGGTCATTTGCGAAATGCCTTATTCTCCGTACAAACCAAGCACCAACGACGCCGTTGGCATTGATTTGGGATTAAAAGAGTTTGCCGTGCTCTCCAACGGTGAATCCATTGCCAACCCGAAATACTATCAAAAATACGAAAAGCGATTAGCCTTTCTTCAGCGTGCGTTTGCACGTAAAAAAGAAGGGTCGAAATCGTGGGAAAAAAATAAAGCCCAGATTGCTAAACTGCACGAAAAAATCAAACACACAAGAGAAGATTTTCTTCACAAGCTGACGACCAGGCTCGTTCATGAAAACCAAGTGATCGCAGTGGAGAATTTGTCAGTGAAGAATCTCGTCCAAAACAAAAAACTAAGCAAGGGGATTCATGATGCGTCATGGTCGAGGTTCAACGAAATGCTCGCTTACAAAGCGAAGTGGTACGGACGGACGATCATAAAAGTCGATCCGTTCTTCCCATCAAGCCAGCTCTGCTCAAGGTGCGGGCATCAGCATAAGGATGTAAAAAATCTCGCTGTACGGGTGTGGGAGTGTCCTTCCTGCGGCGTACGTCACGACCGGGACCTGAATGCGAGCCTGAATATTGAAAAAGAAGCCCTTCGGCTTCTTTCACTTCAGTCTAGTTAAGCTTGGTCATAAAACCGTTGGAATACGGGGTTAGCCTGATTACTGGGGGTCGAAGATCCCCTTGCCCAGGAATCCCCCACTTCAACCGTCAGGTAAGTGGGTGGTAGTTCAAACTGCCATATAAGTATTAAAACAAGAGTCAGATGAGAGCATTAAACGAATGACAAAACGTAAAAAAAAGCGCAGCAAACCGCCTTCGCGGGTGCCGCCACTAGATGACCGACATTACCTTGCGATAGAACTTATGAGAAAGCCATATTATGACCAAAAACGCGATCGCTTGTAAGACGATACGAATAAAGATAAGCAGCGGCAGAGTGACCGTTGCTTTTTTATTAGTGCTGACCCCCAGAGTACCCTTCTAAATATGCCGCATCTTTTGCCCGGAATTTACGCTCTACAAAAAACTTTTTAACCATTTTTTACAATGAGTGTGATATAACATGGAATAACGAAGTAAAGCGCCCTTCTTATGTATGAATTTAATATTGCTTGTCTACACTTATCTAAACAGAATAGGGAGACGATAAATGTGATTAAAGCAGTAAAAGTTAAAATGATCGGTGCGCTTATTGTATTCAGTTTGATAACAGCATTAATCGTGTTTGTATCCGCGAAAGAGCCAGCGCAAGAATATCCTGGTACGGTAGACGAAGCTTTGTCGGAGAAATTTACTGAAACATTCCGGGCAAATTTTGCAAGCAGCGATGGCATTGCGTTGTTTGACCGAGTTGAAATCGTGCCGGACCAGCATGTCGCAAAGATATATTCGACTATAGCGTCAACAGACAATGATGCAGTGCGCCAATTGGCCGTTAATAAACTTGGCTCGATGGTAGTCAATCATTATTACTATTATGCGGAATATCGTGCTTTTACCGACTTGAATGACGTTCATGTCTACGGGAGTGACGGTAAAAATCTTGGTTATACATTTAGCGATTCGCTTTTGTCAACGGATCAGTAATGACAGGGCAGCGATCGTTTTACCAGTCGGTGGCTTTTTTGTGTGCACTATTTTTTTATCCGGTCTTATTACCGTACTTACTGCCGCCCCAACTGACTCGGTTGTTTCCAGGATAACGTTGCCTTGCCTGAGCGCCAATGAGCCGCGGTGTGACGCTGTTTTTGAAAAGTGTTAAATAAAATAACCCCGCCGGACTAAGCCGGACGGGGCTTTTCTTGCGCCTGGGTGATCGCCTTGCTTTCCGCACTTAAATTTATCAAGTCGCTGCGGTCGATTAATCTTACGTTGAGCCATTCTGCGCAGTTGCTTGCTTCACTCATTAAGTGGTAAGGGTAAGCATCCTAGGGTCTAGCAAACAGCCTCTTCACAATGGAGGCTGCAGCAGGTAGGTTGTATATATGGCGCTAAATGTTTACCATGAACGGCAGAAAACACTGTACAAATATGTTTTTAAGTTTTGCTGCCCAGAAGGTTTTTCTTCCATTCAAGAAGGAGAATTGCTTTGGTCAGAATCTTTATTGTCATATTTGTCGAAAAAATTAATCCGTTCTGTAATGCGTGGATGCGATCCGGTAATAAAGTGGATGATGGCCGGTTCATAGCCGGTTGATTTCGCATTTTTCGTCAGTTTTTGAAAAGCACTAATGGCTGCTTCTTTGTCTTCCGTTGTCTCCATCGCATAGCGGTCCGATTCGATTTCATAAAGGCGGCTTTGAAAGTTGCCGATCGGAGAAGCAAGAAAGGATATGAGGCTGAATGAGACCATAAGAAGCGGCAGAACGGCGATATCATGCGGATCTTTAATTCCCCATCGATGCCCCCACTTTTTGCGCAGCCAGTTAAATAAAAAGAAGGTGGCCAGGGCGGTAAAGAAACCGACGATGATTTGCAGCACGAGTCCTTTATAAATATGGTTCATTTTATAATGAGCGATCTCATGTGCCATCACAAATTTGATTTCCTCGATAGTCAGCTCGTTAATCGCCGTATCGCCGAGTACAATCTGCATATTGCTGCCGAAGCCATTGACAAAGGCGTTAATCGTATTGGTTTGCTTGGACATATTCATTTCTAAAATTTTCGCGTCCGCAATACCGGCTTCATCGGCCAATTGCTGGATTTCCGCTTTGAGTTTTTGGTTTTCCAGCGGTTTATAGTCATTGAACAGAGGCGTAATAAATACGGGCGCAATAAACATCAAGAGGATTGTCAGCGGCAGGGACGCCGCCCAGGCAGCAATCCACCATTTTTTCGGGAATTTTCTGATTGCGAAAAAAAGCAGCCAGACGAGCGGAATGCCCATGACAAGGTCCAAGCCGAAGCTGATTCCGAGATCACCAAGCCAGGAAGCAGCAGACTGGCTCGACAAACCATAATTTCGCGACAGCTGATAAAAAAAGAAATCAAGCGGCAAATATAAGAGCGTCAAGAGGGCACTGAAAAAGAAATAATAATAGCCGGTCTGCCAAAAGGATTTGCGAAAGCATGCAGCTGCCCGGTCACGCAGTTTCACTGAAATCACCATGAAAAACAGCACAACCACTACATCAAGCGGCGTTTGTAAAAAGAACGTAAAATAATCGATTAAATCTAAATGATGTGCTTCCGCTATCTCTTTTTCCGTCATAAACTGTTTCGGGTCTGCGCTTGTTCCGGCATACTCAGCCGGAACGTAACCCGGCTCAAGATTGAGCAAATACACGCTGATACCTGCCGCATACAAAAGATAAAAAATAAGAAACCCGAGTAAAAATTTTTTCACTAAGCTCTTCCTTTCAACGTCAAAATAAATGCCAGCCAGTTACGGAGGTGCAGCATGCATTTCGTTCATTATATTCGTTTCTTTTCATTTTATATGTTATTTGAAGGCGACGTCACTAAAAAGAGAGCCGTGCAGAAGACCCTTTCAGCGGGAAGCAAGATGAAAGAATGGCAATGATTCATGTGTTCACCTGCAGGATACAAGAAAGCATCAGCTATACAGAAAGGATAAGCACGGTATTTTTATCCATGCCCCAAAATAAATAGAAGCGGCATAATTGAAAAAAGATGTCAGGGCATCTTACAAACAAGTTGTTTAGAAATGTACTTACTAATAGGATAGGCGTAAGAGAAATACAGGGAAACTGGCTTGAAAATTCATATTTGTTCCACGGGAGGAAGGAAAAAAATGAGCAATCAAAACTTTTTTAACTTGCCTGAAGTAAACTCAATGCCTAGGTTTAGTAGTATTCGAACTTTTATGAGACTGCCGTATGAACCAGAAGTTCAAAAACGAGATTTTGTTATACGGGGCACTCCGTTTGATACCTCTACCAGCAAAACATTACAAATTATGTAATAGCATGGACACAAAAAGGGGCAGTGCCAATTGTGCTAGGCGGGGACCACTCTGTCAGTTGTTGAGCTGCATAGGCTTTTGTTTATATAAATATTACAAAAATTCATTTTATTACAAAAAAACATTGTTATATCTTTCTGTCATAATTTATAATCAAACATACGTTGTATATAACAAAAATAAAAAATTAATAGGGGGGATTTTCATGTTTGATCAAATTGTAAATACCATTAACGGATGGTTGTGGAGTCCAGTATTAATTGCTTTCATTGTTTTATGCGGTTTGTATTTTAGTTTTCGCACCAGATTCCTGCAAATTCGTCACATAAAAGAAATGGTTAAACTGCTTGCTTCAGGGAAGAGTTCTGATGAGGGTGTTTCTTCGTTTCAAGCATTAGCGATGTCTTTATCAGGTCGTATCGGTGTTGGAAATATCGCTGGAACCGCAACTGGTATTGCTTTTGGAGGGCCTGGTTCCGTATTTTGGATGTGGGTCATCACATTTGTCGGTGCAGCTTCAGCTTTTGTGGAGTCAACTCTTGCTCAAATCTATAAAGAAAAGCAGGATGGAGAGTATCGAGGAGGTCCGGCATACTACATAGAAAAGGGACTTGGCTGGAAGTGGTTTGCCGTCATTTTTGCAGTAGCAACACTACTCGCTATGGCTGTTTTAATGCCAGGAATACAAGCAAATGCAATTGCAGAAGGCGTTCATAACGCTTTTGGTATTGACAAAACAATTACTGGTCTAGTCGTTGTCGCGCTTATTGGTTTTACTATTTTTGGCGGTGTTAAGCGTATTGCTAGAGTGGCAGAATTTATCGTTCCTTTTATGGCAATCGGTTATCTGTTAATTGCAATTGCAATCGTAGTGGTTAATTTCGAAAAAATTCCAGAAGTATTTGGACTTATTTTTAACAGCGCTTTTGGAGCTGAACAAGTATATGGCGGTATTATTGGATCAGCAGTTATGTGGGGAGTAAAACGGGGTCTTTATGCCAATGAAGCCGGCCAGGGTACTGGTGCTCACCCGGCGGCAGCAGCTGAGGTATCCCACCCAGCGAAACAAGGACTTGTACAGGCATTTTCCATTTATTTAGATGTATTTTTAGTTGTTACATCGACCGCAATGATGATTTTATTTACAAATCAATACAATGTAATAAATGAAAAAACCGGGGAATTTATAACGGAAAACCTTAAAGGAGTTGAACCAGGACCTGGTTTCACTCAAGCTGCCGTTGATACAGTACTTCCAGGATTCGGACCAGGATTTATTGCTATTGCACTTTTCTTCTTTGCCTTCACTACGATTTATGCTTATTACTATATTGCAGAGACAAATCTAGCTTATCTAGTACGTGGCAAACACAGAGCAAAGGCTTTTGTTGCGTTAAAACTCATCCTTATAGGTGCTACTTTCTATGGAGCAGTAAAAACGGCAACAACAGCATGGGCAATGGGTGATATCGGACTTGGAATTATGGTTTGGCTAAACTTAATTGCGATTTTATTATTATTTAAACCAGCAAGTATTGCTTTAAAAGATTATGAAGAACAGTTAAAGCAAGGGAAAGACCCAGAATTCAATTCATCTAAGTATGAAATTAAGAATGCTGATTTCTGGAAAAATGGATATAAAAAACCCAAAAAAAATAAAGATCAGAACGTTTCGTAAAGTGAAACTTTCAGCCGTTTAGAACTTCCGCTAAACTAGGAAAGCACCAGCATTTATCACAGCTGGTGCTTTTTTTACGTCTGCATGGGTGTAATTTCTAAATGACTGTACTAGCGATGTTCCTGCTTGGGCTGTATGCAGGGAAAATCGGCGTTTTTGAGCGGAACACTCCTCATTTGAAGCTGATCAAAAAAGTCTGGCTCGGTGCTCTGCTGCTGGGTATTCCGCTTGTTGCTTTGTTAGCGGCCTTTTTGCTTTCCTGGATTGGCGTTGGCATACAGCAGGAAATGGCTATCCAGCTAGTGACAAGCCTGAGCGGTGTAACATTGTGCTTTTTTTGCATGAGTTCACTACGGCTGTGATTTCAGGAAAAAACTTTTACGAATAAGTGACTTGATTATATAAAAAGGAACTGCGCGAGCCGGTTGGTGTCTACCATAGTGTGTACAAGACGCATTCTACGCCGCTGACTAAGAAGAGGCCTTTGAACAGGCAGGTGAGTATGCCGGATATGAAGCGAATTCGGAATTTAGCTGGACGTTATAAGGATACGCTCGTGGAACACTTTATTTACATTTACGAAACAGTCCACGTATATTTGCGGAAGAAGCGTAAATTATCTAATGTCAGATGGAAATAAAAAGACAGCTTTCGAAAATTCGCTGCTTCAAGCTACAAGTATATGCGCGTATACGTCAGCGGAAAAGTTTCTTACGCGGAGAAAAGGCGCATAAAAGCTGCAGGAGTATGCCGCAGCAATAATGGCTGCAAGTATGAAAATTTACTGCCTGCTGCGGAGTGAAAATAAACCGCTTACAAAAAGCCGCAGAGGGAGCCGCGGCAAAACAAAAATGTACAGATATGAAGCTTTTGAGCCATACATTCGTTTTTTTACCCGCCGCCGCCGCAAAAATATAAACCGAGATTCTATTATTTTCAACATACTGTCAGAAGAATCTTGCGAACTATGCGGAGTTAAAAGATGCTAAGACAATTATCAATAGTAACAAAGTAATCAACAAAACTAAAAACACTGCAAAATGAATGCGTAACCGCCGTCGCAAAAGCCTCAACTGCCATTGCCATCGTCGTAACCGTAACTGTAACCATTTAATATCATTACACCTCTTTTACAGAAAAATAGCAAAGAAATTATTATAAGATATGAACAGAGAAACGCACTGGACCAAGCATTTGTCCCGATTGATAATCTTTTTACGGAAAAGAGAATAATAAGTTGCTTTGTTTCATCTGTACGGTAGGATTCTGGTCTCTGACGGACAGTCTTTTAAATATTTTTACGATGCAGTTTAGTTCGATTTTTACCGGCATGCATATAAGGTCACCGGAAACTTTTTAAGCATGGAAATAACAGGCTTCTTGGCTTCCAATTACGTAATAAATCGTGTGCGTCATTGTGTATTTCGCCGGATCTTATTTTCGTCTATTGTTCATACCGGGGAAAACGCCCTTTTTGCTTTGTTTCGGTTCATTTCTTTTGAACTAGTGCTTGTTAAGCCATTAACGGGAGAAGGTGTTTTTTGCGTGGGTAAATGTGTATGTGTGCTGTGAAATGAGCCTTGTTGCTGGAGCGGTTTGTAATCGGCGCTTTTCACTGTATGGGGCAGCAGACTTGGAAACATATAATAAAAGCAAAAAATGGGCTGTTTGCTCGTATCAATAACCAGTTTCTGTTTGTATTTTTTATTTTCAAAAGAAAAAAGGGATGTTTGTTGTGGGACATATTCACCTAAATACGTGAATATACTATAAATAGTGGGATAAACAAACTATAAAACCCACAAATTTTTTCTGTGAAAAGGCTTAACTTCAAAGGGGATGGGGTATAGAAAGGTATGAGAGAAAAGGAGGAGATGCGAAATGAAAAAACGGTTTTTATCTTTAATTATTCTTCCGTTCCTGCTGTTTGGTGTTAGCATCCCGGCTCTTGCCTCTGAGGACGAATTAACAGGTACTCCTTATGAAATGCTCGAAAAAGAAGGCATTTCGTTAAAACATTATATTGTTACATTCAAATCCCCCAACATTGAAAAAGGCTATTATCGCGCCACTTCCAGCAACGGTGAAACCATTCGTTTTAAACAGTCAGATGTAGAAATTGAATTAAAAGTGGGTGACCGTATCCGTACATACTGGGAAGACGGCGGCTTTAACATCGCAGAGTATGTAAAACCCGAAAAAGTAGTGTATACCGTTAAACGGGTATGGTACAAAAACGGAGAAATGAATTATGAAGGTACAAGCGCTCAGTCAGGGGATATTCTTTTCACAGATGAAAATGTATATGGCAGCGAAATCGTGCCTGGAGACAAAGTGGTGGCTGAATTTGACCAAATGTTTATCGATAACGGCTTAATCGGTGTTTATAAGAAAAAATAAAAAAACGGTCCGTATGGACGGTTTTTTTATTTTGCGCGCGTTTTTTTAGTGTGCTGAATATGCAGTTCATCGTATAAATTTAAAAGACGGTCTAATTCCTGGCTGTATTCAATCGCTAAAGGAGAGGTTAGTCCGTTTTCAAAAGCCACATTTAGTAGTTCAGTCCGCTTCGCTTCTATGGCGTCGAGCAGTATTTCTTTGTTCACGGCGGACAACCCTTTCCATTATTATCTAAGGTTTTACACTTTCTAGTATACCCAATCATTTACTTATTTTCAAAAAAATTTGTCGTTTTTGAACTTTTTTCTCCTCCTGCCCATGTTGCCGCTCCGTCCCATACCGTTTCTGTTACAATGAAAAGGAAAGGGTGATCGATTCATGAGTGAGCTGAACGTGTTTTTAGCCTTCGGCGCCGGGTTTCTAAGCTTTATCTCGCCGTGCTGCCTGCCGCTGTATCCTGCCTTTTTATCGTATATTACCGGTATGAGTGTAAATGAATTAAAAAACGATAATGCCATGCTGCAAAGGAGAAGTATGCTGCATACCCTCTTTTTTTTGCTCGGCTTTTCTCTTGTGTTTGTTTTAATCGGCTTTGGCTCTTCTTTTATTGGTCAATTCTTAAAAGAATGGGATGACCTCATTCGTCAGCTTGGCGCCATTTTTATTATCTTTTTTGGCTTGGTGGTTACTGGGTTTTTGCAGCCAGGGTTTATGATGTCTGAGAAGAAAGTGACTTTTAAAAACCGGCCTGTTGGATATGCTGGCTCTTCTCTTATTGGCCTTGCGTTTGGAGCGGGCTGGACGCCGTGCACGGGCCCCATTCTGCTTGCGGTTATTTATATGGCAGGAACAAACCCGGACTCTGCTATGTTGTATATGGTATCTTATGCGCTTGGTTTTGCCATTCCTTTTTTTGTTCTTTCTTTTTTTATCGGACGAATGAAATGGATCCGTTTACACAGTGCTAAGATTGTAAAAATCGGCGGTTATGTTATGATAGGAATGGGGATTATTCTCTTTTTTGACTGGATGACACAGATCATTATGATCCTCACGCCGCTGTTTGGCGGATTTACCGGTTTTTAATTTGTATTAAAGGGATGATCAAGATGGATTGGATGGTTGCCATATCGTCTTTAGCAGCTGTCATGATGGGGCTGGGTGCTTTATTTGTTCGTATGAAAGCAGCGAAGAAACCGACTTCAGCCCGAAAAATTATTATGCCTCCGCTTTTTATGAGTACCGGCGCTTTGATGTTCGTATTTCCAATGTTTCGGGTTACACCTCTTGAATTGCTGGAAGCAGCCGCGGTAGGGTGTTTGTTTTCTTTATTGCTCATTAAAACATCCAATTTTGAAATACGCGGTCATGACATTTACTTAAAACGTTCTAAAGCTTTTCCGATTATTTTAATGTCACTGCTTGTGATCCGGATTATTGGAAAGCTTGTACTGTCGACAACGATTGATATAGGCCAGCTGGGCGGCATGTTTTTTATTTTGGCGTTTGCGATGATTTTACCGTGGCGCATGGCGATGTACAAAAAATATATCACGCTGAAGCGGCAGCTGCCCGATCAGCCTATACCCATAACCTAAAAAAACAGCCTTGACAAGGCTGTTTTTTTTTATTCAAACAAATGCTGATAGGGAGCAATATCGATATTCATTTCATGAAGTTTCTTGCGTAAAAACTTATGGTCTCTTTTCGGTGTAGCCATAATGTAGCCGCGGATAATTAAGTCGGCCGAAACATGGCGGGCCCGTTCTTTTAAAGCGAGTTCTCCGATTTTACCGGCAATTTTGTGGCGGGCAACATCCCGAAACAGCTCAGGTACAGGAGAAACCAATTCTTCGAGCATGTTTTTTTCCGCTGTTCCCCATAGTTTCCGTGTTTTATCAACGTAATACTCTTCCCAGTCCATGTCAGAACGGCCATCCTGCTTCGGCATTCGTTTTAAAAACTTGCGAAACATAAAAAAGCCGCCGATGGCAAACAAGCCGACAAGGATCACTGTCCAGGCAACGATAAAGTAAGAAAACCAGCCTTCCAGCATGCCGCAACCCCCATTATATGATTTTCTTTTACTCTATTATAGCAAACAAGAAACCGCTTGTTCATTCTTTTCAAGAACTTGTTCATCTGCTATGATCGGAACATACATACGTAGTAGGAGGAAACCGAAATGAAATTTATTCATACCGCTGACTGGCATCTCGGAAAAATGGTGCACGGCGTATCGATGATCGAGGATCAGCGTTTTATGCTGCAGGAGCTGATTCGGCTGCTGGAGCAGGAGCAGCCGGATGCCCTGGTAATCGCGGGAGATTTATATGACCGGTCGGTTCCGCCGGCTTCGGCGGTTAATTTGCTGAATGAAACGCTTTTTACGATTAACGTAGAAATGAATATACCGATCGTCGCCATTTCGGGCAATCATGATAGTGCAGACCGGCTGGCATTCGGTTCAACATGGTTTCGGCAAAACCGTTTTTATCTGGCTGGAAAAATGGAGAAAAACATGTTCTGCCCGGTTATTGAAGGCGTTCATTTCCATTGCCTTCCCTATGCGGAGCCGGGTGTAGTTCGGTATTTATACGAAGACGATACGATTCGCACTCACCATGATGCGATGAAAGTCTTAACCGGGCGTTTAAGCGAAACAATGGATCGGGACGGCATTCATGTGGCGGTGGGCCATGCGTTTGTCACAGGAGGAGAAACAAGTGATTCCGAGCGGATTTTATCAGTCGGCGGAACAGGAAATGTCGGTGCTGAGCTGTTTGCTCCTTTTCACTATACGGCGCTTGGACATCTGCACAATCCGGCGGCCATTCACCACCAGACAGTTCAATATGCAGGGTCACTGCTGAAATATTCGTTTTCAGAAGCATCTCATACGAAAAGTGTCTCCATCGTGGAAATAAACGAAGAAAAGAAGCTTTCGATTACCAAAAAAGCATTGGCACCTATGCGCGATATGAAAATCGTCACTGGTTTTTTTGATGAATTGATGGAAGGAGAGGCTTCAGAGGACTATATCAAGGTACGGTTAAGGGATGAAGGAGCGCTTATTGATCCGATGGCCAAGCTAAAGCATAAATTCCCCCATATTCTCCACCTTGAAAAAGCAGCTGTTTCCCCTCTGTCATTTGAATCTTCTGTTTCTATGAGGGAAAAGCAAAGCGAGCTCGATTTGTTTGCGGAATTTTACGAAGCGATGACGGGGCTAGGTTTTTCAGAAGAGAAAAAAACGTATATGACTTCTATATTAGAAGAAGCGAAACAGGAGGAAAACGGATTATGAAGCCTGTGACACTGACAATGACTGCTTTTGGTCCGTATGCAGGCCGGCAGGTGATTGATTTTTCGGCGCTCGAAAACCGAAAAATGTTTGTGATTTCCGGCAAAACGGGATCAGGAAAAACAACGATATTTGACGCCATCAGCTTTGCGATGTACGGCAAGCCAAGCGGAGATCACCGAAGCGCTTCAGAAATGCGAAGCCAATTTGCAGATCCAAAACAGCTGACAGAAGTATCGCTTTTATTTGAGTTAAAAGGACGGACGTTTTTGATCCGCCGGACCCCTCAGCAGGAAAAGCCAAAAGCGCGTGGAGGCGGTATGACAACAGCGGGAGCTACCGCTGAGCTGTATGAAAAAAAAGCGAACGGTACAGAAGTGCTCCTTGCTTCGAATGTACGGGATACGGATGAAAAAATAAATGAGCTAGTCGGCCTTGAAGCCAATCAGTTCAGGCAGATTTTAATGATTCCCCAGGGAGAATTTCAAAAGCTGTTAATGGCTGGCAGCCAGGAAAAAGAGAAAATTTTGCAGAAGTTGTTTCAAACTTCTTTTTATAAACGGGTAGAGGATATTTTAAAAGAAAAGTCCGATGCATTAAAAAAAGAAGCAGGCCGGGCTGCTGACCAGCAAATGGCCCTTTTAAAAAGTCTGCCTGCATACTCAAGCACGATGCGCGCGCTGCTCGAAGCTGAGCTGATTCAAAGAAAAGCAGTGTTTGATCAGCTTGAGCTCGATCTTCTAGAAATGGACAAGCAGTTTAAAAGCTTTCAGGAAAAAGTGCAGCATTTAAGCGAACGCCGTGATTTTTTGCTGGGAGAACGAGAGCGGGGGCTGTCTCGAAATGCCCAATTTGATCGTTTGGAGCAGGCCCGGCTGGAACAAAAAGAGCTTGATGAACAAAAAGAAGGTATGGAGAGATGCTGCCGGAAAATAGACGGAGCCGAGCGGGCAGACAAGCTGCAATCCTATGAAATGATGGAAAAGCGGGCCCGCCAGGCTGTGCACACTGCCGAAGGAAGAAAAAGTGAAGCGGAAGCGGAGATGCAAAACACACGGCAGCTGCTGGAAGAAGCGGAAGAACGGCTGAAAGCAGAAGAAAGCCGCCGTCCTGAACGGGATGAATGTACAAAAGAGCTTCAGCATCTTCAGTCGATAAAAGAAGCGGTTTATGCTTATCAAGATGCCATAGAAAAAGCTGAAGAGACAGAGGGGCGCCTGAAGGAAACAAAACAAGCCGCCGCCGAATTCATCCGGAAAAACGAAGAGCTGGATGCAGCTAGGAAAAAGACGGAGGCGTCTCTGCAAGCTTTCGATTCTTCAAAAGAAATATACTTGGAATCGGGCTATCAGATTGAGAGATTAACCGCGTTGATTGAACAATTTCAAGAGTTAGCCGATGCCGAAAAAGAAATGGGCGACCTTCAAAAAAGGGAAGAAGCAGCCCAAATCGAAGCGCAGAAAGCAGCCTCAGCCGCGGCTAAAGCCATTAAAGAACTGGAGCATAAAAGAGAAGAGTGGCACAGAAGCCAGGCAGCGATGCTGGCCCGTGAACTAAAGGAGGGCGAACCATGCTCCGTGTGCGGCTCCATTCATCATCCTAACCCGGCTGCAGGAGGAGAAGCGCCGCTTGGAGAGCAGGCATTGAAGAAAGCGGAGCAGCAAGTAGACCGTCTCAGCCAGGAAAACCGGCAGGCGGAGCAGAAGTGGATGGAATCCCGTTTTGCATTAGGGCATGCAGCAGAAAACGTGGACAAGCTAAAAGCAAAGCTTCCATCTGACTTTGGAGTAGAAGAAGCGATAGAGCGATTGAAAGAAGCCGAACAAACACGCAGACAAGCTGCCCAGGATCTTCAGCAAAAGCAGAAACTGGAAGGGCAGCTGGATGAGCTGAAAAAACAAAAACAACAGCTTGAAGCCGAATTAGACCAAACGAGACAGCAGGAAATGATGGATCATACGGCTTTTATTCAAGCACAGAGTACGCGACAGCAGCTTGAGCAATCGGTTCCTGAGGCGATGCGCAACAGCGGTTACTTTGCCAGAGAGCTTGAACGTATAGAGCAAAGGGCAGCCGTTTTAGAGCGCCGCTATGAACAGGCAGTAGAAGATGTTCAGCGCGCCCGTACAGCAATGCAGGCAGCCCTGTCTGTTTTAGAGGAACGCCAGCAAACGCTTCAGGAAGCAGAAAGGGACTATCGTGAAGTAAGAGCGGCTTTTGAGCAAAAGCGACAGCAGGCTGGTTTTGGGTCCGCCGAACAATATGAGGAAGCGAAGAAATGGCTCGAATCCCTTGCAGAAATGAAAGAAACGGTCCGGCAGTTCGAACAAAAAGAACGCGAGCTTACTTTACTGATTGAGGAGCTGCAAACCACTCTTCAAGGACATGAACGGGCAGACATCAGCAAGCTTGAAGAAGAGATTGGAGCGTTAAATGAAGAAGCTGTTCAATGGGCAAATGAGGCTTCTTCCGTTGCTGCTTGTGCAAAAGAATCGCGGCGCATCCGCCAGTCGGTTGAAGAGATAGCGGCACGGATGGCGAAGGCTGAAGAAGCGTACCGACTTTCTGGCCATTTGTTTGAAGTAACGCACGGGAAAAATGACCTGAAGGTAACGTTTGAACGATATGTACTGGCATCGTTTTTGGAAGATATCTTAACCGCAGCCAACACGAGGCTTTCGGCGATGACAAATGGCCGTTTTTTACTGGAGCGTTTAACCGAGCGGTCAAAAGGAAATGCGCAAAGCGGCTTGGATCTTCTCGTTTTTGACCAATATACAGGTGCCAGCCGGCATGTGAAAACACTGTCCGGGGGAGAAAGCTTTAAAGCGGCGCTTGCCCTTGCGCTCGGACTGGCAGAAGTGGTCCAAAATCATGCAGGCGGCGTATCGCTTGAAACGATGTTTGTGGACGAAGGATTCGGCACGCTTGATCCGGAATCGCTGGACCAGGCCATTGAAACGTTAATGGATATACAAGCGGACGGCCGCCTGGTCGGTATTATCTCCCACGTGCCAGAGCTGAAAGAGCGGATTGATGCTCGTCTGGAGGTAGGCCAGTCCGATACCGGAAGCAAAGCTGCATTTGTTTTTACAGGAGAAAGCTGAAAACGTTCATAAAGTATTCAAGATCAGGCCGCAGCAGCGCATTGAGAAATAAGAAGGTTTCCTCTACGATAAAAGGATAAAAGATGCTTGGAGGGAGTTATGTGAAAATAGTTCAGTCCATTTTTATTATGGCCGCTGCTGTTTTATTGCTTGGTGCATGCGGCCGTCAGTTTGAAGGCAACATGGATGTGGAAGTCCAAGACTTTACCTATACCAATCAAAATGGTGAACAAGTTGGTTTGGCTGATTTAAAAGGGAAAGTGTGGCTCGCCAATTTTATTTTCACAAACTGTACGACGGTTTGCCCGCCCATGACAAGAAATATGAGCGAGCTGCAGGACCGCTTGAACGAGGAAGATGTTCAAAACTATGAAATTGTGTCGTTCAGCATTGACCCGGCTCGGGATACACCGCAGGCGTTGAAGAGCTATATTTCACATTACGAAGCGGATGAATCGAACTGGAACCTTTTAACAGGGTATGAAGAGGAAGAAATAAGCGCATTTGCAGAGAAAAGCTTTCAAGCTATTGCGCTGCCAGATCCGAAATCAGACCAGTTCATTCATGGAACAAGCTTTTACTTGGTCGATGAAAAAGGAACCGTTGTAAAAAGCTATCCAGGAAATAAACAGGACGGGGAAGAAGTGCCGTTTGACGAAATGGTCCAGGATGTAAAATCGCTCTCCAAACAGTAAACAAACATCAAAAACTCCGGACTTGAGCCTGGAGTTTTTGATGTTTAAAAAAAGTATTTTCTAAGATTTACAAAAATTTAATTTTTGTGATATTGAAATGTAATGTCTATCTCGGTAAAATGAACATACAGATAATATCTGAATACGCTAATTAAGGGGTGAATCAGTATGAATTATGGATTGTACAAATTTGGCTCAACAAACAACGTCAAGTGTGAATGTGGTTGGGAAGGACAACGGGCGGAGCTTCGCAGCGCTATGGTTGTACTTGAAAAAACAAAGTGCGGGTCCATTTTTGATGCCGAAGATGTATATATTTGCCCGAAATGCGGCGCAAGAAAGTATTAAGTTCCTCTTATTGTCCAGATCCTCTTCGATTTCCAGCCTGTTTTTATTGCTCTCCTTTATCAACAATAGTCACATACTTCAGCAGGTTCCAGGCACTGGGGCACGCTCCCCGCTGGGCACACCTTAGACAACACTTGTAAAAACCCTTGATCATCAAGGGTTTTTTTCATTTTTCATCATACGATAATATACGGAAAAATTGGGAAGAATTTAATCGAAAAGGAATATAACTACTTTATTTGAGGTGCAGCTTGATAAAACAGCCGGCCGGAAAGCAAAAGCCTGAGCCCGCCATTTTTAAAGCCGAACAAACGACCCTGCTTAAGCAGAGCTTGCTTTAATCCAATTTAGGATTTAGATTCCAGTTTATCTTTCATGAATGTCAGGGCAGCGTTTGAGCCAGGTGATTCGCCGTAGTAAGTGATGATAAACGTATGAACTGTTCACCAGCTGTACCCGTTTCAGAAGTTCATTCACCTTCACTGCCAGTGATCTTTTGTGCTTCTTAGCACCTGCTAGTTTGAATCGTGTTGCATTTTTCTGCAGTGATCTGTACATCAGAATGAGCACCTTCTCCGAGGCCGGGTTGTGCTTTGGTCACACCACCTTGAAATATGAAGTTTGCATTGCCAAACGATGTATCTGCTGAGGTCCATTCATATATAACTGTGTGGAGGTCTGTGTCTGTTTTGACCACCCGTTATAGGACATGCTTTCCTTAATTTGGCCGGTGTACCTTTTCAATTTCACCTAAATGAATACGATATCGGTCTTATAAACTAGCTTTTGTAAATTTTACCGCTGCTTAAGTTATCTGAAACAATAAAGCAAAACTGAAAAACTGTTCCGGTAAGTGAGAATTAGTGTTCTGTTTTTTTTACCACATCAAAAAATAGGGAATAGTAAAGAGAAGTAAACGAGTCGATTAAAAGTGAGGGAGGTCTGAAGGGTGAAGCCAATTAAGGACCATTTAAAAGAAAATCTTGATATTCTTTTTGTCGGTTTCAATCCCAGTGTCCGTTCCGGAGAAACGGGACATCATTTTGCGAATCCGAATAACCGCTTTTGGAAAATTCTTTTTGAAGCGGGATTAACCTCTAGAAAATTTACAGCAATCGAGGACCGTCTATTAGTAGAGTTAGGGTACGGATTGACAAATATTGTGGCGAGACCAACGAAAACGGCTGATAAAATTACAAAAGAAGAGTATCAGGAGGGCAGGGTTTTGTTAAAGAAAAAGATAGAACATTATCGGCCTACAATTGTTTGTTTTGTCGGCAAAGGGGTTTATCAGGAATATAGCGGCAGGAAGCAGGTTGCATGGGGTCCCCAGCATGTTTCTGTCGTTCCTGGCACGCTGGACTTCGTGGCGCCTTCTTCCAGTGGCCTGGTAAGGATGAAAATAGAGGAAATCGTTAGTATTTACAAGCAGCTCCTGCCGCTTGTTTCCTCCCTGGAAAAAGGAGAGGGCCGGCGGGAATAGCCGGTTCCTTTGGCGGCTATTTCAGGAACACGTGGTTTAATGATTGTACATGTACTATTCCCCTCTTATATCCTCGTTTTCATTTTGAGGCGTTTTTTTTTGCTCTTGGTATTATCGGTGTTATGTTCCTGGATAAATAAGGGGATGTATTTCATTATAGGTAAAAAAAGCCTGTTTAATTAAAGCGGTGAGGATTAATATAATATAAAGGTTTTGTGGTTATTTAAAGAAAGTATTGTGATGTTATGGACGGAGTTGTATGGGAGAATGAAAAGTTACGTTGCACTAATTGAAAAAACGCTTATACATAACGTGAAAATGAAAAGTAAAAATCCTTTTGAACCCATTAAGGTTCTTCACACACCAAGAGAGTGGGAGTGCCTTGGTGTCGGTAACTATGCTGCTGTTTTTCTGCATCATTCAAATAAAGATTGGGTCGTAAAAATCTACGCCAGAAACTTGGAAGGATTAGAAAAAGAAGCGGAAGTTTATCAAAGAATGGGGCACCATCCTGCTTATTCTCAATTAGTCTATAAGGGAGAGAACTTCCTTGTGTTAAAGCGGCTAAAAGGAATTACCTTATACAATGCAGTTGCAAAAGGAGTCAGGATACCGGAACAAGTGATCATAGACATCAATCAAGCATTGGATTATGCTCGAAGTCAAGGGCTGACACCTGTAGATGTACATGGGAAAAATGTGATGATGAATGACGGAAAGGGATATATTGTAGATATATCTGATTTCTACAAAGAGAAGGAAGATGAAAAATGGAACGATATCGTCAAAGCTTATTATAAGTTTTACCGGAAGACTTTATATAAATTCCCGGTTAAGATTCCATTATTTGTTTTAGATTTAGTAAGGCATTCTTATAGGATCTATACGTATATTAAAAAGAAGTCGTTTCATTGAATAATGCTTTTAGTTTTGTTACAACTTTTCCCACAAAAAAGCTGTTCTACATTTCTACATTTATTCAGATATTAAATCTAAAATGGCATTTGATACTATTTTACGCAATGCAAATGAGAGTCTAAAGAATGTATGAAAAACAAAAGTATAAACTGAATCAACCAAATTGTGGGATGTAGGAAGTGGTTTGGTTAGTGCAAATGAACAAATTTTTGTTGGATCTGTTCGGTCATATGCTTTAGAAATTAGTGAAGAGAAACTAGACTGCCTTGTCGATGAAAAATGTCGTCAATGGGCTGAATGAGAAAAAAGTGAAAAAACTCTTGCACGGTAGCAACAACCAGCTGCTTTTTTTAAAGTGGCTTTTTTTATGTTTGAGACAGTCACTTTACAACAAAGCGGATAGGGCAAGTAGTTTGCTTACAGATTTTATTCGTTTGCCGTTAACGTATAAGATGTTTTAACTAAAAAAGAAAACATCAATGATAAGCCATAAAATGTAACGATAGTAAGGTGTATATACGTGTTAAAAAAAATTAGTGTTATAAGAGTTTCTGTGACGTTCCTCTTTTATTCATACATGGCCAATTGCATTTCTTCTTTATTTAACGCTATTAACAAACTGTTTTACCAAAAAACTTGTCACTGGATGCTTTTCTTTCTATTAACTAGTATAGTAACCATGGAGTTTACTAAAAGGAACAGCGAGGAGACAAACATACATGGTAAAACTGGTTTCATGGAACGTGAATGGCATAAGAGCTTGTGTGAGAAAGGGATTTTTGGACTA
The DNA here is from genome assembly GCF_032341995.1 of Domibacillus sp. DTU_2020_1001157_1_SI_ALB_TIR_016. Classification (NCBI taxonomy): domain Bacteria; kingdom Bacillati; phylum Bacillota; class Bacilli; order Caryophanales; family Bacillaceae; genus Domibacillus; species Domibacillus sp. DTU_2020_1001157_1_SI_ALB_TIR_016. Next base: position 1,898,079 of record NZ_CP135439.1, on the reverse strand, counting down.
TTTCAATGAAGTAAGCGCTGATATATTTTGCCTTCAAGAAACGAAGCTGCAGGAAGGTCAAATCAGTCTTGACCTGGAAGGCTATCATCAATATTGGAATTACGCAGAGAAAAAAGGGTATTCCGGCACAGCCGTTTTTACTAAAGTTCCGCCTCTTTCGGTGAAGTATGGGATTGGTCCGAATAAACAAGAATCGGAAGGAAGGGCCATTACCCTCGAGTTTGATAAATTTTTTCTAGTCAATGTTTACACACCTAATTCCAAAAGGGATCTTTCCCGTCTCGATTATCGCTTAATCTGGGAAGAGGAAGTGCTCGATTACTTAATCCAACTGGATCGTGTAAAACCGGTCATTTATTGTGGAGACTTGAATGTCGCGCACCGGGAGATTGACTTGAAAAATGCTAAGTCTAACAGGGGAAACTCAGGCTTTACGGAAGAGGAGCGGGGGAAGATGACCACATTGCTGGAAGCGGGCTTTATCGACAGTTTCAGGTATTTTTACCCTGACAGAGAAGGCGCCTATACATGGTGGTCTTATATGAGTAAGGTAAGAGAGAGAAACATCGGCTGGAGAATCGATTATTTTATTGTCTCCGAACGAATGGCCGAATCTCTGTTAAAAGCAGAAATCCATGCTGGTGTTATGGGGAGCGATCATTGTCCAGTTGCATTGGAAATGAAACCTTGATACGGCAGTATGTATTATGAGTAGACCTGGAATGACAGATAGGTAAGCTGTGTCAAATAGAGTCTGCTGTCTAGAGTTGAAAAGTGGACAAAAGAAAAGGACAAGCTTGCGATCTCGCACAAGAACAAGCTTCCTATTATAGTATTTTAGTGGAGGGAACCTTTTGAAGCCGATATCTAAAAAGAATAAGAAACCTATTTTAATTTTAATGATTATATTACTGTTTATTGCTGGCTTACTCGATATTAAATATGAGGGATTATTCTTTCAGCTATTACCCGATTTTATTCAATCATATTTAGCTGGTGTTTTCTGAATAAGTGCTTTTTTATATCACTTATTAACCATACATTTGAGCTGGTAAATTGGACAGGAAGAAAATGAAGAAAAGTGTTCATCGAGGGTTGATACAAAGACATTTCGAGGTTAAGAAGAAGATAGCCTATGCTCATCACACTAGTACATCACCAGGAGTGTGAATCGTGCAGATCCATATACTCATATATTGACAACCCCTTAAGCTGTATAGCTTCAAGGGGGCTTTTCCATAAGCTGCGTTGTCGTGTCGGCCAAAACTGCCAGCCCAGTCGTATGCAAAGTGTATTTGGGGCTGGGCATTGGTACAAAGGATTATTTTTAACTGAGTATCGCATTACCGTAAAATGGTTAAGCTATCTATATGTAAAATTCGCTCAAAGCAGCTCATTGATGAAGAAAGGTAACGCAATGGAGGTTCAAACAAGATGTACTTTTCTTTAATGGTATTTATAGTTCCTTGGATTATTGGAATCATACACCTTCATTCAAAAAACAAAAAAATAATTCCATTGATCGGATCTTTTACGTCAGTTATTTCCTATCTTATCAATGAGTTTTGGATTTATTTTAGTTTTGGTGAGATATATCCTTTTGCCGTACAGAAAACCTTGCCTGGACTTCCGTTTAATATAGGTATATACCCTGTAATAGGGTGCTATTTGATTTTTTTTATAATGAAAAAGGAACATCCGTATTTACTTATTTTTTTCACTGCATTATGTATGACCCTGCTTGAATATATATTAGTTTTTACAGGGCTCATTATCTATAGGAACGGCTGGAATATTTTTTGGACTTATGTGGCTTACTTATCTGCTTTTGCTCTTATCTATTGGTTTTATCTTTATCTTAAAAAGTTAAAAGTAATGGAATGAATGACAGTTGCGAACAGAACTCGCCCATTTTCTATGTCAGTAGAAGAAGCCCGATTCATCATTAAGACTGGATATCATTCAATTCAAATCATTCACGTTGAAGTATATACATCCATCAGGCATCATAGCCTGCTTTTTCCGGTTTTTTTTACAATTAATCAGGCGGCGATTATAATAAGTATAGCCTATTGCACCGGAGGATGGATATGTCAAACGATAAACCACATTATTTTGCCCACGAATATGAATCAATTGAAATGCTGGCAGACCGAATCAGTGAAGCGCTTCTTTGCCCGATTACGATTGAAGATGCCAACCACCAGATTATTGCTTACAGCCGCCACGAAGGAGAAATTGATCCCGTTCGGATTGCTACCATTATGAGACGAAGAGTACCCGAGCACGTGATAAACAGCTTATGGAAAAGTGGAGCGATCCCAACTCTTTTTGAAACAGAGGAACCTGTTGTGATTCCTGCAATTGGACAAGTTTCTCTCGGCGAGCGGGTGGCCATTTCGGTACGAAAACAGGATAAAGTGATCGGCTTTATCTGGGCCCAGTCAGGTGCACATTTTTCAGATGAACAGATGGCGATTTTAAAGGAAGCGGCGAAAGCGGTAAGAAATCAGCTTTTGCAGCATGAAAAAAGAAAGCGTGCAGCGGAAGAAAGCCATCAGGAGTTTTTTTGGAAGCTTTTGACCGGGCATTTCGCCACACGCAATGAAATGGAACAGGCCAACAAAGCATATGGACTTTCCCTGACCGGCAGTTTACTGGTGATTCTTTTTGATTTCGGACGTACCATTGACCGTACCCTGGAGCGGCAAATCGATTACCTGACCGAAACCCTGCAACAGCTGGCCAGTATTGCCAGAACCTATGACGGGGAGCAGCTGGTTCTGCTGATCCGGTTTAAAGAACCCGCTGACTTAGAAACGGTCAGCTCCTATATTACTGATTTTACGTCTAAATCAGTGGAACGGCTTGGCCTTTCGCCGGTCGGGGCAGCAGGAACAGCTGTACAAAACCCGCTGCATGTACAGGAAAGCTATCAGGAAGCGCTTCGTGTATTAAAAATGAAACAGATTTTTTCAACTATTACACTGCCCCATTGTTTTGACCAGCTCGGTATTTTTCAATCAATTGAACAGTTTCGTTCCATCCGCCTTGGCAAAAAAAATGCGGTCATTGAAGCGCTTGAAGAATACGACAAAACACATAATGCGAATATGATTGAATCGCTTTATATGTTTTTAGCTCATGACGGCAACATAAACGAAGCGGCGAGTGTGATGCATGTGCATCCCAATACGCTTGCTTACCGGATGAAGCGCATCAGTGAAATTACCGGGTTTAACAGCAAAGATATGAGCGGAAAAACGCTGCTTTATATTGATTTGCTTATCCGACAGATGAATCATTCTCTCAATTAATTGGCAGAGGCCTGAACGAGGTCAGAACGGATCGAATCAGGTGTGCCGATGACAATTTTCGGTGATTTGGCAGGATCCAGCCATTTCATTAAAACCAGTAAATGCGATTCGCTCAGCGCCAGGCATCCGGCTGTTGGCGTCGATCCTGTCCGCCAGCGGTGAATAAAAATGGCGCTGCCTGCGTTTTTGACGATCGGGTTTTCATTGTAGCGAATGACGATAGCGTGTTTGTATAATTCATGGTTTAAGCGCTCAAATGATTTCCAGCGGGCAGCAGGATCACCACGGTAATAAATCCATTTGTTATAGTCTGGTGAATGGGGGTCATCAATCCAATAATGAAACCGGTTTGTGACGGTGTAGCTGCTCCGGACACCTGCTGGTTTTTGGGCATAGCCGAACATTCGGCCAATGTCATAAAAGCCGGTAGGGGTGGCGCCGTTTCCTTCTTGTTTCGAGAAGGATAAGCCATTTTTCCCGGTAACTGCCGGAGAAATCCGTTTTAACTGCCAGTGGCGCCCTGTTTTCTCGTAAAGGCGGATCGTTGCTGTGATCGATTTTGTACTTCCTTCTGCAATGATGACCTGTTTGCTGTTTTTCACATGAGCCAGTGCAGATAAATAAGGATCTGAAGCCGCCTTTGAAGGCAGGGGAACGATCACAGCAGCCAGAAGCATACATAAACCGGCTGTGAGAATCTTACGCAACTCGATAACCTCCTTGTTTTTTTTATTGTATGAAAAAACGGAGCAGACGGACCGTTCCGTCTGCTCCGTGCTTTTATTTTAATCCAGTATTGGCTTTAACGGCTACTTCCGCATATTTGCGTGCATCTGCTTTAGCTGAAACGATTGATCCAATATAGCCTGCGATAAAGCCAGCCGGCACAGAAATGATCGCTGGATTCGTTAACGGGAATAGAGCAGTTCCTGTTAAAATGGCTGTGCCTTCAGGACTCCAAATATTCGGGCTTAACGCAACCAGTACAAGGGCGGTCACAAGACCCGTAATCATAGCGCTCAGCGCACCGGTTGTATTAAATCTCTTCCAGTAAATGGTGTAAATAATAACAGGAAGGTTTGCGCTTGCGGCAATACAAAAGGCGAGCGAGACAAGAAACGCTACGTTCATCGTCTGGGCACCAAGAGCTAAAATAATTGAAAAAACGGAAACGCCGATTGAAGCAAAACGGGCTGCATTCATTTGCTCTTTTTCGGTAACATTTCCTTTTTTAATAATCTGTCCGTAAATATCGTGGGCAAAAGCAGATGCACCGGATAGTACAAGGCCGGCTACAACAGCTAAAATCGTTGCAAAAGCAACCGCAGATACAAAGGACATTAACAGATCGCCGCCCAGCGCCTGGGCGAGAAGAGGCGCGGCCATATTACCGGCTGCATTCGCTGCCACAATTTTTTCAGAGCCTACAAAAGCAGCGGCGCCAAAGCCAAGGAAAATCGTTAAAATATAAAAGATTCCAACAATCCAGGTAGCATAAACAACGGAACTGCGCGCTGTTTGGGCATCTTTCACGGTGAAAAAGCGCATTAAGATGTGCGGCAGGCCAGCCGTTCCAAACACAAGGGCAATCATCATAGACATCGTATCCAGCCCGTTTGTGTATTTTACGCCTGGATTCAAGTACGCTTCACCCGCGGGCGTAAGGGATTTCATATCGGTAAACATTTTCATAATATTAAAATCAAACTTTAGTAAAACAAGAAACGAAATCAAAACCGTACCGATCATGAGAAGAACCGCTTTGATGATTTGCACCCAGCTGGTAGCCGCCATACCGCCCCAAAGCACGTATGTGGTCATCATAATGCCGACAAGCAAAACAGCCACCCAGTAATCAATGCCAAGCAAAAGCTGAATTAATGCACCTGCTCCAACAAGCTGGGCAATCATATAAAAGAGAACAATGGTTAAAGTAGAAATGGCCGCAGTTCCGCGAATTTTCTGCTGATTAAAACGGGCTGTAATCATATCGGCAAGGGTGTATTTGCCTAAGTTGCGAAGCGGTTCAGCTACAATATACAGGACAACGAGATACGCGACCAGATAGCCGATACTGTAAAAAAAGCCATCAAATCCATTTAAGGCAATGGCACCGGCAATGCCAAGAAATGAAGCGGCCGATAAGTAATCACCTGCAATGGCAATGCCATTCTGCCAGCCGGTCAGCCCGCCCCCAGCCGTGTAAAACTCACTGGCGGAGTTTGTCCGCTTGGAAGCCAGATACGTCACATACAGAGTCAGCCCCACAATGGCAACGAAGAAAAAAAGCCCTACCATACTCACGGGCGGTCACTTCCTTTCGTATCGTTGTGGCGGTTTACAATGCTCTCTGCATCGGCATCAAATCCATTCGCTTTTTTAACATACACCATACAAAGCGTCCAGGTCATAATAAACTGTGCCAGAGCCAGCACCCATACCCATGAGATGTCGCCAACCGCCGGTTTGTTCAGTACGGTTGAAAAAGAAGTTAAAAGGGGCAATGAAAAATAAAATAGTAAGAAAAAGATGGTAATGGGCAGTAAAAACTTGTTTTTCTTGCGGATCAGTGACTTGAACTCCGGACTGGCCGCAATTTTTTCATAATCGTACTCTTTCTGCCGCTGTAAAGCGCGATCCACTTTCTGTTCCATAAAAACCCTCCCCTAGGCCGTTTCAATTCTGAAATCGCTTACAAATCAGAATTGTATCTTTATTTTAAAAAAATGGAAGACAATTAGCAACTATAAAAAGGAAAAAAGATGTACTTTTAAAACAAAGAGCCAGATAAGAAAGAAAGGTTTCATTTTCTTTCCATACTTTTTTCGTGTAAAATCAGAAAAAAAGGAGTAAATGGAGCGGATCAACATGACAGAATTAAAGCCGATCGGCAAAGCGGTAGCAAATGTGACAGGTCCGAAGCTTCGGATGATTCACGCGATTTTGCATTCCATGCAGGCAAAAGAACTGCTGGCATTAAAAGCAAAAAGCCGTTTTTCTAAAGAAGAAACTGCTCCTTATTTTGGAGCCATTGCAGCTGAAATAAAAAAAAGAAATGAGATTCCGGATCAAGTACTTCAGCTTGATGTGTTTCTAGCATTAGCCAAGCTGCTGAAACTGCCGGCTGCACGCTTAAATGAAAGAGAAAAAGTAACCGCGCGCAGTGCGGAAATTGAGAATAAATGGTTTGAAAGAAGAGCGAAAAAAAATAAAGCGGTGGAAGCACAATTTGAAGCTTCTTTTATTTCCAGCAAGCTTGAATTTATGCTTCATTATGAATATGTCCAGTTGTTTGAGCGCTTTTTAAAAAATGAAAAAGCGGAAGAAGGGAAAGAGTCTCTTCAAGCAAATATCCGCCGTTACTGGGAAGAGCTGCCGGATTTTAAAAAAGTGCAGATTTTCGAGCATTTACATATACACCGAAGTGCTTCTTTTGAAGAGATCAAGCAGGGGATCGGTCTAGGAACGCTTGTATTCGAAATGGGCATTCGCTCTGGTTTATTCATGTATGGTGAGATCCTTTCTCCGATTCAAAAGGAAGTGCCGCCGGGCTTTCCAAAAGAAATGTGGATTCTTCACCCGGATGCCATATTTACGACGGAAGCAGCGCTGAAAACATTATTTTCGGGAAGCTGGCTGCTGCCTGCGGCGATGCTGATTTTGTATACATCAGATGAAAGCGCTCAAGCAAATGATGAATCGGTTCTGTCATCAGAATGGGTTACAAGAGAGTCTGCTTATTTGCTGCTGTTCAGGCAGATTAATGAGTTGAAGCTTGAGCAGCAAAAAGAAGAAAAGCATATTTTGCACATTCAGCAGGAGCTGGCTTTGGCTGAAAGCTCAGAAAAAAGAGCTGAAGCCGTTTACCAAAACTTAAGAGAGCGGCTTATTGTACTGTTGAAAACCGATGCCGCCCGCCCTTTTCTTGGAGATGTGAGCGTATCGAATACACGGCTTAGAGAAAAGTTGATTCGGATAACAGAAAAAATAGATACAAATAGGGAGAAAAAAGGCGTTTTATCTGCTGCCGGCGCCTGGCTGTCAAACACGTACTGGCAGACCGAAAAAAACACGCTTGAGAAAAAGCTGCAAGCATCCTATGAGAAAATGGCAGACGAAGTGATGGAAAAGTATCCATACTATGAAGCAGATTTGATTGCGGAGCTGACAACAGCACGCGCAACGGCAAACGGTTGGCAGTTTGAAAGCAGCCGTCTTCGAAAAGCGGAAGCAGAAGCTTCAAAATCGCTGGCGGACTTGAAAAACGAAGAATTGAAGCTTCGGGAAAAAGCAGCAGAAGCCGCAGCTAAAACGCCGGGGCTTAAACAGCTTGATGCAGGCGACATGCTTTCAGGAAGTTCCATTACTTGATAGAACGTTCTCCTGGCCGCTCGCTCATGGCAATGCAGCGAAGAAACGAAATGATCATTTCCGTTTGGTGGAAGAAAGGCTGCAGGAGTAAGGAAAATAGATGGGTGTCTTCTGAACTTATAAAGAAAAACAAATCTCTTTTCTAAGAAGAAAAGAGATTTGTTTTTGCTTGAAGTTTTGTTCGGTCTTTTCTATGATGAGTTAAGCAAGAGCATTTAAGGAGTTTAACGATCATGGCAAAAAAAAGAAGAAGATTGAAAAAACGGGCGTATGGCTGTTTGGCGATTCCATTCTTGCTGGCCGCTTTTCTCTTAATGGCCATTTTTTCAATAACAGACAAAGCGCCGAAATTTCTGCAGTCTAAGTCGATTCCAGAAGAGTACATGCCGATCTATAAAGCGGCAGCTGAAGAGTATGGAATTCCGTGGGAGCTTCTTGCTGCTCACCACCGTGTAGAAACAAAATTTTCAACGATGGATCCAATGGTTTCTCCAGCAGGCGCGGAAGGCCCGATGCAGTTTATGCCGTGCACGTTTGTAGGATGGGAGCACCCGACTTGCAGCGGCCTCGGTAAAGGTAATATCCCGGAAGAGGAAAAAACAGACCCGGCTGTCATTGCAAAATATGGCGGATACGGGGTGGATGCCAATGGAGATGGAAAAGCAGATCCTTTCAATGTGGAAGATGCGATCTACAGTGCTGCCCATTATTTAAGTGAAAACGGTGCTGCCGATGGTGATATGAAACGGGCGATCTTCGCTTATAATCAAAGTGACCAGTATGTATCTGACATCTTATATTATGTTGGCGAATACACAAAAAGAGAACAGTAAAAGCCGCCGGATTTCCGGCGGCTTTTTTGCTGTTCTTATTTGCTTGTTTTGGCGATCAATACTTTGTTTGATAGGGCTGAACAAGCAGTAAATCTCAAAATCATCGCCCATGATCGTTGCAAAAGCTGTTATGAGGATTGCAGTTGGTACGATCATCATTGGTCCGTTAGCATTAAAAACAGAATAGCAGGCGCTTTATGGCGGCACGTTATTTATTATAGGGATGGTTTTGCTTATAAAAATTCAAAGGTGGTTTCCTAAATTCAGGGAACTGCTTGTTTTCAATTATTTTAAAACCAGGCAAGGCTCCTGCCACGAAAGAAGATATTCAAAAAATATTAGACACCTTATTTGAAAATGGGATAAAATCCTCAAAATCTTCTTCAAGCACACCGCGGTTATTTAAGGAAGGGCACAATGAAGCAAAGGATGAACGGTTTAAGCTTGAAGAACATTAAACACGTTTTTAGTTGCCGCCTTGTAAAAACAGAGGGCACTAAACAGATGCGAAATGGTGTCCTGTTTATGACCTTTTTTGATTTACCCATAAGGAGCATCCATCATGAAAACAGAGCTGCAGGTATGATGAACAGTGTAAGTAGAGAGGACCATCTCGGGGGTATCCCCTAAACGAGCAGCTATGACGTTTACCGGCACTTTCTGGCTAATTAAGGATGCAGCTGTTCAAAAGAGTATAGAACGGTCACAGGTCCGGTTGGGGTACCACCTTAGTAGAGATAAAAATATATCATCGTCCGTTAATCGTGCTCCATTTTTTAGCTTTGTTTCTTTACACCATCTTTTATACTTTTCCAGCTGCTGAAAAACAATATCATCTACCAAAACGTTACGACAATTATTTTTGGTTTTAGGTGGGCGAGACCCGTACGTCTCTCTTGTCCTTTTATACGGACTGTTTTGTTCTTTACATCAACGTTATTCCATGTAAGACCTAGATCCTGGCCTTTACGGATCCTCGTATAACCTAGAAGAAGGATTAGAATGTTCTCTCATGGTCTCTAAGCTCCGGCCAGAAATAGACGCAATTCTGAGGGGTAAGGAGGTTCTCTGTCACGTCCTCAAATTGTCTGAAGTTGATTAGGTTTGCAGACAAATAAAGTTTTTTAAGAATATACGTTCCTTTGTATTGTAAAATAAAAAACCTGTCTCAGAAAGGGACAGGCTGGTTGAGAAAGAAATTTTTAACTTCTATCACAAAAGCAGCCACCTTTATTACGTTTATATTTATCATCATAAGCTAGGTGGCTTTTTTATACCGTCTGGGTGCTTTTTTTGAGGCTCAATGCATGTTCATGAATATTTTTCTTCTAGAGTCGACTTAGCTGCGGTTTGGTCAACCGCACTGATTAATTTAGTTATGGCTATAAAATTCATTTTCGAAATAAAAAGTTAATGGATACTCTTTTACGGTATAAGAGTATTGCTTCATATTTTGTACATAATGCCATTTATTTATGGTTACTAATTCATCCGTTGTTTTTATTTTTACGATTTCTCCAGTATTATACTTGTTTTTGCCTGCCATACTTTTACACCTCTTTTTTTCAAAATAAATAAACATGTTTAATACTGCTTATTTATCGCCATTTGCTTTTTCAACTATTCGTATTCCAATTAATAATTGTGTGGTGTGGTCCTTTAGAAAACGGATATCCTCTAATTCCGGGTCTAAGTAAGAAATCTCAACTTTGCATTCAGGATTTCGTTGTTCATGGTTTTGTGTAATTTGTTCAATTTTATGATCCAGCTCTTTTTGGTTATTGGCGAAAGTGAGTCTAGTCATTGTTTTCATTTACAAACGCTCCTTTTAAATCTATTTTTAGACAAAAGGTGACACCTTTCCTCCAAGCCACTTTTAGAAATTTTGTCCATAGGATAAATCCTCAATCTTAATCTTACCACTGTTTGCAAGTTTAATCTTTGTTAGGTATCTTTCCGGTTTAAAAACAACACTTTATTATTCGGAGGTATACTTAATTATTTTGTATAAATTATGATGAATTATTTGTCTGAAGCAACATACCTCTATCTTCAAAGTTTTCATTTTTGAAGGGGGATAGGGTGCCAAGCACCATTATGTTTAAATGTCACTATTGATTATAAAGATATAGATCAGGCAAAGTTACTGTAGTCTGAAGACGAATTGATTGAGGAATCTCCCGTAGTGCAAGACGCCCTTCCGCAAAAGCATAATCAACATTAAATAGCGCTACAGTTTTACTGGCGGCCAACCGTTTTCAAGCATAAAAGCCGGCATGCAGAAGTGAAGGGCAACCCAGTTTGCTTTTCGGGATTTGATTTTAGGACTAAATCTTTTTTGTGCTTAAATGCGATTTTTGCAAGTTTTTAGTCAGTCCTCTTTTTTCTTTTACTTATAACTTAAATTGTGGATAATCTCCCAAGCATGTCTAGCATTTTTTCATATTCTAATGGTGTAAGACAATAAAAAATGAAAGGAGAGTATGATATGTGCTCTAATTGCAGTAACCGCGACCGGAGAAGCCGGCGTGAACGGATGGAAGACGAGCTTAAACGGATGGAAGATGATCTTCGAGAGATGAAAGAAGATATTCGAGAGATGAAAAGAAAGCTGAAAATGATGGAAAGAGAATTTTGTGAGAGATAAGTGTAAAATGCCTTTTTAAAAAGCTATAAAATGCCTCAATTAAATTGCAGCTATTATTAAACCCTGCCAGTTGGCCGGGTTTAATTAGTTTCTTCATGCTACAGTTAGGGGATTCAAAGAAAGGCCATATTTTGATGGAACTCTTAAAGTAAGCGTTGTCGCAACGGCCGCGTTTAATACCAGGATACGCTAATGTTGTAAACCACGCTTAAATCGATCTCCTGTTTTGTTTCCAAGAGATCACCTCGCCTGAGCAACTATTTCACCGAATTAGATATGTTTGATGCAGGAAAATATCTCCTTTTGTCGAAATAGATAATAAACTAAGGGAGGTGTCTGTATGAGTTTTGAAAGTCGATTCGTAGCGAGTTTAAGAGAGCAGTATGCAAATGATGTAAAAAGAAAAGAGTTAACAGATCGTGCTGTAGCTTTTATCAATGATCGCGTCGAGAAGTTTGGTGAAAGTGTAGAGGACTTTATACCAGCAACTTATGGAGATATCCAAGTATATAGTGATTATCCAGAAGATGAACTTTTCTCGGAAATAAGAATCCAGGGGCATGTTCTTGGGTTCAAAAGAGATAAAAACTCTATTGAGGTTTTTAAGATTATTGGGGAAGACCGACAGCGAATTGATATTATATCTCCCTTAGTATCCGAAGGTAATTGGGTATGTCACGAAGGTGGATTCTTTAATGACCATAAGTTTGATGACTATCTAAAAGTAGTGTTCGAGGATGTAATTAGCTGATACAGAGTGGAAGGAAGCAGCCTGCGGGATGCTTTTTTCTTTGCCTAAAAACAAGTGGTGATGTGCAGTGACGAACTGGGATAATATCAGATCAGAATGGAAAACAATCAAATCACGTTTGCGGCATTAGCGGAAAAGCATGATCTGAAACTGGGTACATTAAAAAGCCGCGAAGATTGGTCAAGAAATCCATAGAAGAAAAATAAAAAGGTGTTAGATAAGAACCTTTTTAGAACGTCTGTCCTAAATTTAAAGTCTCCCCCACTGTTCCCCCGAAGTACTGGGGGAACAGTGGGGGAGACTAGAAAGCAAAAAATAATCTACCCTCGCAGGAACGTCGGCAAATCAGCTCTTTTCATTGAAATGAAACAAATTAAACTGCTCATTTTTGTTTTTTGTTGTAGTAATCAACAGCAAATTGGGATCCTTCTCCAACCATTTTATGATCAGGGACGTCAATTGAGTGTGAATCGCCTGCTTTTTGAATCGGAGATGATTCGTTAGAAGACGGAGAGCTGCTTAACTTTCGCTTCGCCTGGGAAATCAAGCTGTCCACTTTGGAACGATTTTCTTCTTTGGACAGCCACCATGCTGCGGCTCCTGCCCCCATTAAAAGATAGCCAAGTCCGCCGCTTTTTTGTTTTTTATTTACATTGCTAGTATACATACGAAAATCCTCCTTCTTACAGAAGCTGCCGCTTGGGCGCCTGCGTATAACTAATTTTACCCGCAGGCCCTTTTTTCAAAACGCGGTATTCAGAAACAGCTGCCAGTTTAACCAAACAAAAATGGGGTAATAGTGATATGTTAAGTGAACCGGGAGAAACAGGGATGATGACACATGTTTTTTCGTTCTTCCCAGTGAGTATGAAGAAGGATTAAAGTAGAAGGTGAAAAGCTGGCAGAAGAGCTTGCCCGGCCTCATTATACATGCAAACTGTATGAGATTGATAAGTTCGAAATAAAACTCCGGGAATTATTCTGGAAAATAAAAAAGCAAAACAATGTGAAAACACTCGACCGGACAGCGAATGCAGACCATCAGCGTTGGGTAATGAGCACCATTTAGGGAATGAATATGTATATGCCTGAGCTCGACTGGAAATATGACTATTTGTTTCTTGAAAAAACGCGGCTGGATAGGGGATACTTTAAAAGGACTAGACAAAAGTTATTTTTTAAGTGATTTGTTTTTCTTATCGGAAGCGATAAATTTCTTTTTATTTACTTATGTTAATGAATGTACTAAGATAAAAGGGGTGGAAAATTAGAAAAAATAAAAAAATTATTTTCCAATCGTTTTAGTACATATTCAACTAGTTAAGAGGGGGAACCAAAATGGCGACTACTGATGTTTTTAACGCCCGTGCGAGCTTTGACTTGAACGGTAAGCGCTATAACTACTACCGTCTGGCAGCACTTCAGGAAGCAGGTATCGGAAACGTATCCCGTCTTCCTTACTCAATTAAAGTATTACTTGAATCTGTTCTTCGTCAATTTGATGGTTATGTCATTACAAAAGAACACGTTGAAAACCTGGCTAAATGGGGCGCAGATGCGGATGCAGAAGCGGAAGTTCCATTTAAGCCATCCCGCGTTATCCTGCAGGACTTTACAGGTGTACCGGTTGTTGTTGACCTGGCATCCCTTCGTAAAGCAATGGCAGATATCGGCGGCGATCCACAAGTGATCAATCCAGAAATTCCAGTTGACCTTGTTATCGACCACTCTGTTCAAGTAGATGCTTACGGTACACAAGAAGCACTTGAGCGCAATATGGAGCTTGAGTTTGATCGTAACGCAGAACGTTATGAGTTTTTAAGCTGGGCTCAAAAAGCATTTGATAACTACCGTGCGGTTCCGCCGGCAACTGGTATCGTCCACCAGGTAAACCTTGAGTATCTCGCAAGCGTTGTTCATGCGGTAGAAGGAGCAAACGGTGAATTTGAAACATACCCTGATTCATTGGTTGGAACTGACTCGCATACAACGATGATCAACGGTATCGGTGTACTTGGCTGGGGTGTTGGGGGAATTGAAGCCGAAGCAGGCATGCTTGGACAGCCATCTTACTTCCCAATTCCTGAAGTTGTGGGTGTGAAACTAACAGGTGAGCTTCCAGACGGCGCTACAGCGACAGACCTTGCACTAAAAGTAACACAAGTGCTTCGTCAAACAGGCGTAGTTGGTAAGTTCGTTGAATTCTTCGGTGCAGGTGTTGCTACGCTTCCGCTTGCGGATCGTGCAACGATTGCAAACATGGCGCCAGAATACGGTGCAACATGCGGATTCTTCCCAGTGGATTCAGAAGCGCTTGATTACATGCGTTTAACTGGACGTGATGAAGCACACATTCAAGTCGTTGAGCAGTACTTGAAAGAAAACGACATGTTCTTTACGCCAGCGAGCGAAGATCCTGTTTACACACAAGTAGTAGAGCTGGACTTGGCCCAAATTGAGCCAAACTTGTCTGGACCAAAACGTCCGCAGGACTTAATTCCGCTTTCTCAAATGCAAAAATCATTCCAGGAAGCTGTAAGTGCGCCGCAAGGCAACCATGGTTTTGGCTTAACAAAAGAAGAGCTTGACCGTACAGCAGCCGTTACATTTGCAGATGGCACAACAGCAGAAATGAAAACAGGGGCGATCGGTATTGCAGCGATCACATCTTGTACAAATACATCAAACCCATATGTTCTTCTGGCAGCAGGTCTAGTTGCGAAAAAAGCGGTTGAACTTGGTCTTGAAGTGCCGAAGTATGTAAAAACTTCATTGGCGCCAGGTTCAAAAGTTGTAACAGGCTACCTGCGTGATTCCGGCCTTCTTCCATACATGGAGAAAATAGGCTTCAACGTTGTCGGCTATGGCTGCACAACATGTATCGGAAACTCAGGTCCAATGAAAGAAGAAATTGAAAAAGCGATTATTGATTCCGACCTTCTTGTCACGTCTGTTCTTTCAGGAAACCGTAACTTTGAAGGACGTATTCACCCGCTTGTAAAAGGAAACTACCTTGCGTCTCCGCCGCTTGTTGTGGCTTATGCGCTTGCAGGCAACGTAAACATCGATCTTCAAAAAGATCCGATTGGCCAAGGAAAAGACGGACAAGATGTATTCTTTAAAGACATTTGGCCGGGTACAGCAGAAGTAAAAGAAGCGGTACAACGCACTGTAACACCTGAATTGTTCCGCAAAGAATACGATCAAGTATTTAACAGCAATGCAAAATGGAATCAAATCCAAACGAACGATGATGCTCTTTACAGCTGGGATTCTGAATCCACATACATTGCGAACCCAACATTCTTTGAAAATCTTTCACCAAATCCAGAGCCGATCCAGGCACTTGCCGGCCTTCGCGTGATGGGTAAATTCGGTGACTCCGTTACAACGGATCACATTTCACCAGCGGGTGCAATCGGTAAAGATACACCAGCAGGCAAATACTTGCGTGAAAAAGGCGTAGAGCCTCGCAACTTCAACTCTTACGGTTCACGCCGTGGAAACCATGAAGTCATGATGCGCGGTACATTTGCGAACATCCGTATTCGCAACCAGATTGCTCCAGGCACAGAAGGCGGATACACAACATTCTGGCCGACAGGCGAAGTAATGCCGATTTATGATGCTTGCATGAAGTATCAGGAGCAGGGAACAGGGCTTGTTGTATTGGCAGGCAAAGACTACGGCATGGGCTCTTCACGTGACTGGGCAGCAAAAGGTACAAACCTTCTTGGCGTAAAAACAGTTATCGCAGAAAGCTATGAGCGTATTCACCGTTCCAACCTTGTCATGATGGGTGTGCTTCCGCTTCAATTCAAAAAAGGCGAGAATGCCGATACTCTTGGCTTAACAGGAGAAGAAACATTCGAAGTGGCGATTACAGACAGTGTAAAACCACGCGAAATCGTTAAAGTAACAGCTACAAATAAAGAAGGCAAGAAAACAGAATTTGAAGCGCTTGTTCGTTTTGATTCTGAAGTAGATGTTGACTACTACCGTCATGGCGGTATTTTGCAGATGGTCCTTCGCGGCAAATTGCAAAGTGTTAAAGCAGGCAACTAATATTTGAATGCGGCCGGTTCCAATCAGGAACCGGCTTTTTTATTGATCTCCACCATAAACTGTAAAATAAATATTGCAATGCTGTTTCCGGCTCTTAGAGGATTTTTGTTGGAGCAGCATACAGATAAAAAGGAGAAAGGATGTTTTTGAATCGATGGAAAGCAAGGCAATGACTGTACATATACCAAGCTTGGACGAAAGAGCGGGAGAATTGGCTCAGCAGCATGTAGATACGCTGACCAAACCGAAAAACAGCCTCGGCAGGCTGGAAGAACTGGCTGTTGAGCTGGCTAAAATGATGGGAGAAACGTTTCCTGTTGTTTCACCGCCGGGTGTGATTGTATTTGCGGCCGATCATGGAGTCGTATCTGAAGGGGTTTCTGCTTTTCCACAGGAAGTGACGATGCAAATGGTACGCAATTTTTTAAATGGAGGAGCGGCTATCAATGTTTTCAGTAAATCCATTGGAGCCAAAATGTGTGTAGTAGATATCGGGATGGCAGGAGATATAGAAGAGGAGAAGCTGATAAACAAGAAGATCAAATGCGGCACGGCTAACTTTTTAAATGAAAGCGCGATGAGCCGGGATGAAGCGGTCAAAGCAATCGAAACAGGCTATCAGCAGGCAGAAGCAATGATCCACAGCGGCGTTAAATGTCTGATCCTTGGAGAAATGGGGATCGGTAATACAACAGCAAGCAGTGCGGTTACCGCCGCTCTCAGCGGGATCAGCATCGAAAAGCTGACAGGTGCAGGTACCGGAATTGAAGAAAACAAAAGAGAGCATAAGAAACAGGTGATCCGCCTGGCACTTGAAAGAAGGAAGCCGAATGCAGAAGATCCAATTGACGTATTAGCGAAAGTAGGGGGATTGGAGATCTGCGGTATGACAGGGGCAATGCTTGCTTCCGCAGCGAATAGAACGCCGATTCTTGTAGATGGTTTTATTGCATCGACGGCAGCACTTGCTGCATCGAAAATATCAAACAGTGTAAAGGATTATATGATCATGGCTCACCGCTCGGTTGAACCCGGCCATTCCGCTATTCTTGAATTGTTAGGAAAAGAACCGCTTCTTGACTTTCAAATGAGACTGGGAGAAGGGTCAGGTGCCGCTGTAGCTTTTCCGATTCTTCAATCAGCGGTTTTAATGCTTAAGGAAATGGCTACATTTGAATCTGCCCAGGTAGCCGGACAAGTATAGATAAGAAAAAGTATGGTGCAAACCGGCTGCGCTAGGCATTTGGGCTGTTTTCTTGCCACAAAAAAAATTTCCGGCTGATACGCCGGAAATTCTTTTATTCAGGGTCCTGGGAAGCGGGAATTCCTGGACGAGAGGAATCACTGCTGCCAATGCGTTCACCGGTCTTGGGGTTTAGTAAAATTGCTTGAACGTTTCCTATGGACAGTGCAATGGAATCAAACTGATAGTTCATGCTCTCAAGCGTCTGTTTTGCTTCTTCCGGGATGCCTTCTTCCTGCCAAATAAGCGGTCCTGTACCGTTATAAATGCGGGGTTCTTCAATCGCTTCTTTTAAATCAAGGCCAAAATCAAGCACATGGATCATCGTCTGTAAAACGGATGCTGGAATGGTTGGCCCGCCGGGTGAGCCAAGTGTTAAAATCGGTTCGCCGTCCTTAAAAACAATCGTCGGCGTCTTCATGCTGACCGGATATTTGCCAGGTTCAACGGAATTTAAACCGGCTGGATCCGGATCAAAATCAGTCATATCATTATTTAATAAAAATCCGCAGCCGGGCACCATAATACCAGAGCCGAAGAAGTGCTCTAACGAAGAAGTACAGGCAGCGATGTTGCCTTTTTCATCTACAGCAATAAAATGAGTGGTATCCGGTCCGGGATCTGTCGTGCTGGCGTTTTTATGATGGGGTTCTTTGTCATCATACGGCCACGGATTGCCCTCCGTTACATCTTCATTCCGGAATTTAAAGTTTACCAGCTTCAACCGCTCCTCTAAATATTCCTCTGTTAACAGGCCGTTTAATGGGATATCGTAAAAAGCAGGATCACCCATGAACGCAAGCTTATCAGCCGTCATAATGCGCATCACTTCAGCAAGAAGATAATATTTTTCCCACGAACGAAGGCCATATTGGCCGATATCCAGCTTTTCAAGCAGTTTAAGCATATAAAGAAGAGCAAAGCCGCCGCCATTTGGCGGAGCAGGAACCGTAACCGTATAACCCTTATAAGTACCGGTGATCGCTTCAGACACAGTTGCTTCATAAGCGGCCAAGTCGTCTTTTTCCATAAAACCGTCAAACTCTTGAACGGTTTGGACAATTTTATCGGCAATTTCCCCTTGGTAAAAAGCATCTGCTCCGTGCTCTTGCAGAATTTTAAGTGTTTTCGTTAAGTCTTCGTTCACGACAATTTCCCCTTCAGTAAGCGGCACGCCGTTTGGATAAAAAAAGTCTTTCGCTTTCTCTCCAAGCCGGTCGCTGAAGCGCTGCAGCCCTGTATTCCAGGTTGAATTCACACGGACTCCTTTTTCGGACAAATCAACGGCTGGGGCAATTACATCCTGCCAGGACATGGTTCCAAATTCATTTAACGCTTTTTCTATTCCTCTTAAAATGCCGGGAACCGCTACAGCCGTACCAGGGGTGGAGCGCTTTAAAAATGGAATCACATCCTGATGCTCATCTACGAAAACATTTTTATGCGCTTCTTTCGGCGAAATCGAGTGTCCGTTTACAACGGACGTTTTTTTCGTTTCGGCATCGTAATAAAGAATAAAGCCGCTGGCTGCAAGCCCTGTGTTAAACGGTTCAGATACGGCCAAAGCGAACTGCATAGCCACCAGGGCATCCATGGCGTTCCCGCCTTTCGCTAACACATCTACGCCAATAAGGGACGATTCTTCGGTAGCGCTCGCTGTCATTCCTTTTGATCCGTGAGCGCGCTGCTTGTGCAGATGGTTTTTTTGATTTTTCCAAATGTGATCTATTGTCATATGGGTATCCTCCGTCAGTTTAAAATAATCGTTCAATCGTTTATACAAGTAAAGCAGTCTGCTCTACCAGTGAATCGGTCAAGGTATATTCAACAGTTTCACCGTGTGAAAATTCACCGACAGGCGCCATTTTATTGGCTGCTGGAATGTCCTTATCGGCAGCGAAAGAAGCGTCTGAGGCGCCGCCTGTATACTCATCGTCAATATCCAGTACAAATGTGCTTGCCGGTTTCTTTTACTTCTTTTAAAAGCCGGGCGGAAACCACCGTTTTTTCATTGGCGGACGTTCTGCCTTCAATTAATCCGCTATCGACAGACAGCCCGTTTGAATGATCGCTTAACTGCTGGGGCTTAATCACTTTACGAGCGATTTCTTCAACTCCGGGCAAGCTCAGGCCCGACGCCGGCATAGGCACTTTTACTGGAAACATACAGCCGATGCTTCGCAAGGGTACTCGCATTCTGCTGCCAGGATGTATTTTTCCCTTCCGCCGTGTCTTTAATCAAAGCTTTAGAGGAAGGAGAGGCGATCACTTTAAAGAGCCGCCTGTCTGCTTCATCTTTTTGGAAAATAGTGTTCATATGGGCAATCATTAAAATGCTTCGATGCTTCTCGGCTGGAGAAGTATTGCTCAAATGGATACAGTGACCGACGAAGGTCAGGCTGATCTACTCAAATTCATGTTAAAGCAGGGCACCCACTTGATCTATGCTTCTTTATCGTAAGGATTGCTACCTGTACTTGTGGGTTTTTTTTAAAGGGATATCATGTTTTTCTCTTTCTGCTTTAAAAATGCAATTAACCAATCATCCTCTTTCATCCGTTCTTTGTCTGTACCCGTAAAAGCAAAATGAATAAACGTCCGTTCAAAACATGGTAAAATAGGTAAAGAATTTGATTTTATTAAAGGAGTTTTGATTTTGTTTATTTCAGAAGCGCAAGTAGAAGTTCGATATGCGGAAACCGATGCCATGCAGGTTGTGTATCATGGCCAGTATGTTGTTTGGTTTGAAATTGGACGAACCCAGCTCATTAAAGATTTAGGCTTTCATTACGCCGATATGGAAAGAGCCGGATTTGTTTCCCCGGTAACCGATATCCAGCTTTCCTATAAGCGGCCGTTTCGTTACGGAGAGAGGGCGCTTGTTCGAACATGGATCCAATCACATACAGGCATTCGCACTACATACGGCTACGAAATTGTGAACGAAGCAGGCGATGTTTGTGTAATCGGCTCAAGCGTACATACCGTCGTAGACAAGGAAACATTCCGCCCGGTCAAATTTAAAAAAGCTTTTCCCGAGTGGCATGAAGTGTATGAAAAAGAAAAGAAGGAAAAATAATGGCATTTGGAGTAAAACGGGAAGAAGTGAAAAAGTGGAAAGAGGAAATTGAACGGGGCAAAGTGGCCTTTTTAACCCATTATTGGAAGGATGAGCGGTTCCCGGATTGCCGGACCGTAACAAAAGCAGGCTGTGCAGATGCTGAGAAATTGGCGGAATGGGGGAGGCAGTACGGATTAAAACCGGAATGGATCGATATGCGAAATCCATCCCGGCCTCATTTCGATCTGCTTGGCGAAAAGCAGCTGGTTATCTTAAGAAATGAAAAACTGTTTGATCATATTAAACGGTTTAATCTTTAGCTGAATCATTTATGTACTCAAAAGCAGGCTCCTGCAGCTTCTCATCATAAGTGACTTTTAAATGATGGCCGTCAAAGTACCAGACATCTTTTTCTTCAACAAAATAGGTCACACCTTCATGGGAAACGGTTACGGCTGGTTCAAGTGGCTCGTCTTTTGTCATGCCAAGTGAGAAACCTTCATGAAGAGGGCTTGAGCCGCCGTACCTTACATAAAAGCGGACGGTATCTCCCTCTGCCGCCTGCATTTCTTCTTTAAACCATTTTAAGGCTTTATTTGTTATATCGATGTTCACTGTTACCACTCCATTCTTTTTTCATAGTGTAGCATGGAAAGAGAAGGACTCAAAATAGTTCGCTGTTTTTGAATTATTTCTGCAAAAAACGGCTTGACCTCAACAGTCAAGCCGTTTTTTATTTGCGCCCGCCTAATGGAATTTTAGGCTCTGTCCCGTTGCGAAGGCGTGTCATGTTTGCCCGGTGCCGGTAAACAACAAAAAAAGCCAGAGCGGTCACAACCGCTAAAAACGGAATGTCCTGCGTATAAAAAGTATGGATGACCGCATAAATAAAGGCAGCTACAGCAGCGGTTACGGATGCGACAGACACGTACTTTGTGGTCAGCAGAACAACTAAAAAGATCGCAATTAAAAGCAGAAAAAAAAGCGGTTCGTATGCAAGGAGCACACCAGCTGATGTGGCGACTGCTTTGCCGCCGCGAAATCCGGCAAATACGGGAAGGATGTGTCCGATCACTGCGGCAAGGCCGGCCAAAAGGGCATGAACCCCTGTATCATCAAAAATAATCGGAATAGAGGCAGCGGCTGTTCCTTTTAAAATATCTGCTGCTGTCACAAAAGCGCCGGCTTTTTTTCCGAGAACGCGAAACGAATTGGTTGCGCCCAAATTCCCGCTTCCATGCTCCCGTATATCTATGCCGAAAAACGCTTTTCCTGCAATTAAACCGGAAGGAATCGAGCCCAGTAAGTAGGCGATAATAAGTACAAGTGCTGGAATCAATTTCTCATTCTCCCTTTTTGTGTTGTATAATCATGTGCATGACATTCTCATTCATTTTACCACGAGGGTTAGGGCGGCGGTAAAATTATTTCGGTTGATTCTCAAGGAAAAGTAACGTACTCTTTAAAACGGAATCAGCAAAGAGATTGGTGAACCGCCGCTTTTTATGATATGATAGTTAAGAACATACGTTTTATGTACGGGTGTTGGAAAGAGAGGAGATTTAGTTCATGGCGGATGCAACAAAACAATCAACTTACAATGAAGACTCCATCCAGGTTCTTGAGGGACTTGAAGCGGTTCGAAAGCGCCCTGGAATGTATATAGGGTCGACAGACAGCCGTGGGCTTCACCATTTGGTGTATGAAATCGTTGACAACTCGGTTGATGAAGCGCTTGGCGGACATGGAACCGAGATTAACGTTACGATCCATAAAGACAATTCAATCAGTGTGCGTGACTACGGGCGTGGAATGCCAACAGGCATGCACCGCACGGGCAAGCCGACAACGGAAGTGATTTTAACCGTGCTTCACGCAGGCGGAAAATTTGGACAAGGCGGCTATAAAACAAGCGGCGGCCTGCATGGGGTAGGGGCTTCGGTTGTCAACGCCCTGTCTGAGTCGCTCACGGTTACAATTTGGCGGGATGGCTTTCAATTCGAGCAGCGTTTTGAAAAAGGCGGCCGTCCAGTCACAACACTTGAGAAAAAAGGGAAAACAAAATCAACCGGTACACAAATTCATTTCAAGCCGGATGAAACGATTTTTTCAACGACCGTTTTTCAATTTGACACGCTGAGCGAACGGTTAAGAGAGTCAGCATTTTTGTTGAAAGGCTTGAAAATTACGTTAGAAGACAAGCGAAAAGACCGTGAACAAAAAGAAGAATACTTTTTTGAGAACGGCATTGAAGAGTTTGTCAAATACTTAAATGAAGAAAAAGACGCGCTTCATCCAGTTGTGTCGTTTGAAGGAACACAGAACGAGATCGAAGCAGAATTCGCTTTTCAGTTTAACGATGGTTTTTCTGAGAATGTGCTGTCGTTTGTCAACAACGTGCGCACGAAAGACGGCGGTACGCATGAAGCGGGTGCGCGGGCAGCTATGACGCGTACATTTAATGAATATGCGCGTAAGAACGGGCTGCTGAAGGAAAAAGATAAAAACCTTGAAGGAACGGATATTCGAGAAGGGCTGACGGCCATCGTATCAGTGCGTGTCCCTGAGCATCTTCTCCAGTTTGAAGGGCAGACAAAAGGAAAGCTTGGAACCGGAGAAGCCCGCTCAGCAGTCGATCAAGTCGTATCTGAGAAAATGCTGTATTTTCTTGAAGAAAACCAGGATGTAAGTGCACTTCTGATCAAAAAAGCGATCAAAGCGGCTCAAGCGAGAGAAGCTGCCCGTAAAGCCCGGGAAGATGCCCGGAACGGCAAAAAGCGCAAAAAAGGGGAATCGGTGCTGTCCGGAAAGCTGACGCCGGCCCAGTCGCGCAATCCAGAGCGTAATGAGCTGTACCTGGTTGAAGGAGACTCGGCCGGCGGCTCTGCAAAGCAAGGACGCGACCGCAAGTTTCAAGCAGTGCTGCCGCTTCGCGGAAAAGTCATTAACACAGAAAAAGCAAAGCTCGCAGATATTTTTAAAAACGAGGAAATCAATACTATTATCCATGCAATCGGCGCCGGTGTTGGCCCGGACTTTGCCGTAGATGATGCCAATTATGATAAAGTTGTGATAATGACAGACGCCGATACAGACGGCGCTCATATCCAAGTGCTGCTGCTTACGTTTTTCTACCGGTATATGAAGCCGCTCATTGACAGCGGTAAGGTGTATATTGCTATGCCCCCGCTTTTTAAAGTATCAAAAGGAACCGGAAAAAAAGAAGTAACAGAATATGTGTGGACTGAGCGTGAACTTGATGCGCTGCTCAAAAAAATGGGCAAAGGAACCACCATTCAGCGTTACAAGGGTCTTGGTGAGATGAATGCCGACCAGCTATGGGAAACAACGATGAACCCTGAAACAAGAACGCTGATCCGGGTAACCATTGATGATGCCGCACGGGCGGAGCGTCGTGTAACCGTCCTGATGGGGGATAAAGTAGAGCCGCGCAGAAAATGGATCGAATCCAACGTGGCGTTCGGATTGGAAGAGGAAGCCGCGCTTTTAGAAAATGAGCAGCTGGCTGGCAACAGGGAGGAATAACGAATTGGAAAGTGAACACATTCAAGATTTGCCGCTTGAGGACGTCATTGGCGACCGATTCGGGCGGTATAGTAAATACATTATTCAAGAACGGGCGCTTCCGGATGCACGGGATGGACTCAAACCGGTACAGCGCCGTATTTTGTTTTCTATGCATACAGAGGGGAATACACACCAAAAGCCGTTCCGGAAAGCCGCCAAAACGGTCGGGAACGTAATCGGTAATTATCACCCTCATGGTGATACATCGGTGTATGATGCAATGGTCCGCTTGAGCCAAAGCTGGAAAATGCGGACACCGCTCATTGAAATGCATGGCAACAACGGATCAGTCGATGGAGATCCGCCTGCGGCGATGCGATATACGGAAACAAGACTGTCAGCGATTGCCGGTGAATTGCTGACAGACATTGAGAAAAGAACCGTTGATTTTATTCCAAACTTCGATGAAACAACCAGTGAGCCGGTTGTGCTGCCGGCAAGATTTCCAAATCTGCTTGTGAATGGATCAACAGGGATCTCAGCAGGATATGCCACGGAAATTCCTCCTCACCGCCTTGATGAAGTGATTGACGCTGTGATTATGCGAATGGAAAAACCGGATTGCACAGTGGAGGAGTTAATGACTGTTCTTCCGGGTCCGGATTTTCCAACCGGCGGTATCATTCAAGGGGTAGACGGCATTGAAAAAGCGTATAAAACCGGAAAAGGAAAAATGATTGTCCGCGCCAAAACGGAAATTGAAGATATGCGTGGAGGACGTCAGCGGATTGTCATTACAGAAATACCATATGAAGTAAACAAAGCATCACTTGTAAAGAAAATGGATGATTTACGTATCGATCGAAAGCTCGACAGTATCGCCGAGGTTCGGGATGAGACTGACCGGACCGGACTGCGGGTCGTGATTGATTTGAAAAAAGAAGCCGATGCAGAGCTGATTCTAAATTATTTATTTAAAGCGACGGACCTGCAGATTTCGTATAACTTTAACATGGTTGCAATCGCGAATAAGCGTCCTGTTTTGATGGGGCTGCACCGCCTGCTGGATGCTTATATTGAACATAGAAAAGAAGTGGTAACCAACCGGTCAGCTTATGATTTAGAGAGAGCAAAAGCCCGCCACCATATCGTAGCGGGGCTGATCAAAGCACTGTCTATTTTGGACGAAGTAATTGCCTGCATTCGTTCTTCAAAAGATAAACAGGATGCTAAACACCGCTTGATGGATCAATTTGAATTTACGGAGCCGCAGGCTGAAGCAATTGTGACATTACAGCTTTACCGCTTAACCAACACAGACATTACGGCGCTTCAAAAAGAGTCGGTTGAGCTTGAAAAAACGATCAAGCAGCTGGAAGCCATTTTAGGAAGTGCGAAAAAGCTTGAATCGGTTATTAAGCGTGAATTGAAAGACATGAAGAAAATCTATGCGACCGAGCGCCGCACGGTGATCGAAGCAGAGATCCAGGAAATTAAAATCGATCAAAAAGCGATGATCCCAAGTGAGGATGTAATCGTTTCTGTTACGCGGGAAGGATACATTAAACGGACCGGTACGCGCTCATATTCCGCTTCTGGCGGGCTTCCGGCCATGAAAGAATCGGACGGGCTGTTATTTAAGCGCGAAATGAATACAACAGATGTGCTGCTCGTTTTCACAAATAAAGGCAGCTACTTGTATTTACCGGTACACGAGCTGCCGGATATTCGCTGGAAAGACGCCGGCCAGCATGCATCGGGTATGGTCAGCGGCTTTAAGGATGAATCGATTGTGGCGGCTTTTCCTGTACGCGATTTTGCTGCCGAGCGATATGTGCTGCTGGCCACAAAAGATGGCATGATTAAGCGTACAGAGCTTTCGCAGCTGAGCGTACAGCGCTATTCACGGGCGTTGACGGCTATGAATGTCAAGGGTGACGATGAAGTGTGTGCAGCGGCACTTACAGACGGCAGCGGTGACATTTTAATGATTACGCATTACGGCTATGGCCTGCGGTTTCCAGAAGAAGAAGTACCTGTGGTTGGACCGCGTGCAGCCGGCGTAAAAGGAATCAGCTTAAAAGACGAAGATTATACCGTTGCGGTTATTGTATCGGACAGCGGAGACGAAACTTCGTTTATCGCCGTTACAAACCGCGGATCGGCAAAACGGGGCGGGCTCGATCAATTCGAGCAGACAACGCGTGCCAAGCGCGGCGTCGTGCTGCTTCGTGAGTTGAAAACAAATCCACACCGTATTGTCGGTGCAGCAAAGCTTGATGAAGACCGGGACTATTATGTACGGACGAAAAAAGGACCGGATGTAAAAGTGGCTGTCCATGGCTTGAAAAAAGTGGACCGTTATTCAAATGGTTCCTTTGTTGTAGACGAAAAGGAACAAGGCGCTGTAGAACAGCTTCTTGTAACGGAAAAAGAAGAAGCCTAACTAAAAAGCTTCACGCCTTCACAGCGTGAAGCTTTTTAAGTTTCGTAATATGTTTATTTAACTATGTGCAAAATTCAAATCAGATTGCAATAAAACAGAAAAACCTTATATAATATAAAAACTGAAAGTCAATCAACAGAGGGGGCGGGAATATGCAATGGCTGGCCGGTTTTCTGTATGTATTGGTTTATGCAGTCCCAGTTTTTTTTATTACATTATTTATTAAGCTTTTCAAGTCCGAGCAAAGATGGAATAGAAGGGAAAAAATGAAAAAAGACGATCTTGCTGAAAAATAAGCTTCTTTTCTGCTAAAATGTTTTTTATGCCTGTTTGCAGGATATAAAACAGTGAAGCAGAAAGGAGGGAGGACCATGCTGAAGGAATTTAAATCATTTGCGATGCGGGGCAACGTGATGGATTTAGCCGTCGGGGTGATCCTCGGAGCCGCTTTTGGTAAAATTGTTTCTTCGCTTGTGGCTGATGTGATCATGCCGCTTGTTGGACTTTTAGTTGGCGGAATCGACTTTTCAGGCTTGTCTTTTACATTTGGCAAGGCTGAGGTGAAATACGGTATTTTCATTCAAACTGTTGTGGATTTTGTTATTATTTCATTTTCCATTTTTTTGTTTGTTAAATTATTTAATAAGCTTTACACAAAAGAAAAAAAAGAAGAAGAAGCACTGCCTTCTTTAACAAAAGAAGAAGAGCTTTTAACGGAAATACGTGACTTGCTGAAGTCAGGCAGGCAGTGACCCGATACCCGGACAAACCGTCCGGGTATCTTTTTGATATTTATTTCGTTTTACGAAACATTTTTCGTGTGTTTTGGGACATCCTATGTTAAGATTGACTTCGCGGTCAATTAAAAAACTGTTCGGTTGGTGTAGAAAATGAATGGAAAAAAAAGAAAAATCCTGCTGACGGCGATGAGGCTCTTTTCAACAACGAGCTTTCATCAAACGTCCATGCAGCAGATTGCGGATGTATGCGGGCTGTCAAAGGGAAGTTTATACACGTACTTTAAATCAAAAGAAGAGCTGTTATCCGATATATTCGAGTATTACTATCAGGTGCTGCACGATCAAATTGCAGCGGCGAAAAACGAGTCAGACAGCCATGAAGAACATTTTATCCGGGAGATGGCCATTCGAGCGCGGCATTATTATGCCTTTCAGGAATTTTTTATGATGCAGCTAAAAGAAATACGCGGCCTTGAAGATTCATCTTTACACGATTTTGTCCGCCAGGAAAGTATTCAGCTGAGAAAGCGGACAGAGGGACAGATAGCTGCTATCTACGGAGAAGAAATCATTCCATATGCACCAGATTTGAACACTTCCATAAAGGGAATGATGATATCGTACTTAGGAGAAATTATTGAACAAGACGTCCAGCACGATTTTGACCGCCTTGCCCGGCATTTATTTCAGCAGTTGAACGCCTCAGCCTTGTGGATGCTTCAGAACAAACAGGAGCCGTTTTTTAAAGCCTCCGGGTCTGATAAGGAAGACGGTTTGTATTCAGAAAGTGTTCATCCCCTTTATTTTATAAAAAAACTGAAAGCCCTGGCTGAAGGGGAACAGGATGCTTCTTTTGCACTCGACTCGATCGCGCTTTTAGAAAAAGAATTACTTGAAGTAAACCCGCGTGCCGCCGTTCTAACAGGGATGCTTTTTAATTTAAAAAGCCTGCCGCATATGAAAGCGATGGCTGAAGAGCTTGAACAGGCAGTCAGCAGAATGCCTAAAACGATTTATTAAGACAAGAAAGAAGGATGTACATGTCAAGACAAGATATTCAGCAGTTTCCACTGCTGATTTTAATGATGAATATGTTTATCGTCATGACAGGAATTGGCCTGGTGATTCCGATCATGCCAACTATTATTCATGAATTTGGGGCCGGCGGAAAAACGTTTGGATTTTTAATTGCAACGTTTGCGTTTGCCCAGTTTTTATTTTCACCGCTGGCTGGAGACTTATCAGACCGATACGGACGGAAGAAATCTATTATTTTTGGTCTTCTGCTGTTTTCTGCCGCCCAATTCTTATTCGCGTTTTCTAATCACCTTGCTCTTTTATATGCATCCCGTGTGATTGGCGGTATCGGAGGCGCTTTTATGATTCCGTCGATGATGGCATTTGTGGCGGATATTACAACAGTTGAAACGCGGGCAAAAGGGATGGGGCGCCTTGGAGCGGCCATGTCATTTGGATTTGTAGTGGGACCGGGTGTCGGCGGCTTCCTGGCAGCATTCGGGCTCCGGGCGCCTTTTATGATTGCCGGTACGGTAGCGGCACTGGCAGCGCTGATCTCCACTTTTTTCTTGAGTGAACCAGCGAAAGAACATGTACAAGCTATTGTAAAAAAACGGGATCCGCTTGTGAAACAGCTTGCGCTTTCTTTGAAAAAGCCTTATTTTATTTTGCTTGTTATGATGTTTACACTCTCCTTTGGACTGGCTAATTATCAATCTACCATCAGCTTATTTACCGACGAAAAGTTCGGCTTTAGCCCGTCAGACATTTCAATTTTAATGGTAATCGGCGGCTTGATTGGTGTGGTTGTCCAGGCGTTTGTGCTTGACCGTGTGCTGGAACGATTTGGGGAAGTTCGCGTTATGAATACGATGCTTGTAGTTGCAGCGGTTTCAATGCTTGGTATTTTATTTGCAACCGGCTTCTCGTCCATTTTACTTATTTCAGCGGTGTTTTTTACCGCTGCTTCCCTGCTGCGTCCATCCATTAACACAACCATTTCAAAAATGGCAGGAAGCGAGCAGGGGTTTGCAGCCGGTATGAACAACGCCTACATGAGCATTGGCAATATGATTGGGCCGGCTCTTGCAGGTACCCTTTTTGACGTAAATATGGGGCTTCCTTATATTTTTGGAGCTGTCATTATCGGTGTTACGCTTCTGATCTGCATCCACTGGGCAAGAGGGAGAAAGCAGAGCACCGCAAGTTCAGTTCATTAAAAAAGTGCGGACTAAAGATCCGCACTTTTTTTATGTCCGCAGCGCAAAATCAACAATGTCGTCTGGAACAGCCGCTTTGGACGCTTCGCCGGAAATGAGAGATTCATGGTCGTATCCCCACGACGCCCAGACGGCCCGCAGTCCGCTTTTCATGCAGGCATCAATATCACGCTGCTCATCGCCTACATAAAAAACCTCTTCCCGTGAATAATTGTACTGCTTCAATAATTTTTTGATCATTTTATCTTTACTGAAGATGTACTTAGAAGAAAAGATATCATGAATGTAATGAATTCCATTTGATTTTAAGCAGTGGTTAATAATATCTGATGCATTTGATGAAATGATCGCAATGTGAATGCCGCGGCTGCTTAATTCATCAAGCATTTGTTTAATGCCTGGGAACAGCGGAAGAGAGGCCTTTGATTCACGTATAAAGCGGTATAGCTTCGGAGCCGCAAATGGGATGCTGCGCATTGGGAAATTTAAATGGCGGCAGCGCTCAGGAATGCTCATTTTTTTTAAATCATCAAGTTCTTCAATTGAAACTTGATTATAGCCCTCTTTTTCGGCAAAATCATTGTATGCCTTTATAAATATTTGAATAGAATCAGAAAGGGTACCGTCAAAATCAAAAATGATGCATTTCGTCATCGAAATCACTCCTTCGGTCGGGATGGTATCGGCTTATAGTATTAGTTTAACATTGCATGGGTGCATCAAACATGATCCATACATATTTTCAACAGATTCTTAACATTCTGCTATAATAAGTAATGGAAAATTAAAAGTGAAGGAATGGACTTAATGATTGTAAAAACAGATGAAGATATTCAAGCACTCCAAAAAATCGGAAAAATCGTCGCGTCGATTCGCGATGAAATGCGCGCTTTTACAAAGCCAGGCGTGACTACAAAAGAAATAGATGAACTGGGCGGCCGCCTGTTTGCGCAGCATGGTGCGATTTCGGGGCCAAAAGGGGAATACGATTTTCCGGGCTTTACGTGTATTAGTGTAAATGACGAAGTGGCCCACGGTATCCCCGGAAGCCGTGTGATTCAAGAAGGCGACCTTGTAAATATTGACGTTTCCGGGTCACTCGACGGCTACTTTGCAGACACAGGTATTTCCTTTGTGGTAGGCGAGGGCGATCCTGTTTTAACGAAATTATGCCAAACGGCAGAGCAGGCTTTTGAGCGCGGCTTAATGAAAATCAAAGCAGGCGCAAAGCAAAACCAAATTGGAAAAGCAGTCGCAAATGAAGCGCGCCGCAATGGATTTGAGGTCATTAAAAATTTAACCGGGCATGGAATCGGCAAATCACTCCATGAAGCACCGGATCATATTTTAAACTATTTTGATCCGTGGGATAATGCGCTTTTAAAAGAAGGAATGGTGATTGCGTTTGAACCGTTCGTTTCAGAAAAAGCCGATATGATTAAAGAGTCAGGAGATGGATGGACGTTTGTAACACCAGACGGAAGCCGGGTAGCGCAAATTGAACATACGGTTATTGTCACGAGAGGCGAGCCGATTATTTTAACGAAATAACGAGCAGGCACCCACCAAAAGGTGGGTGCTTTTTTAAATCGTAACAATTACTGTTTACAAATCGGAATGATTACTATATTATTAAAGAAACATTCGATTCTGGAGGATATACACGTGAAAAAATGGACAGCAGCGGCAGCTGGCTTGCTTTTAATGCTGGCAGCTTGCGGAAATGAAAAAAACGAAGCAGCGGATACAAAAAAAGCAGCGGATGACACATTGACAGTTTATACAACGATTTATCCGCTTCAATATTTTACCCAGCGTATCGGCGGTGATACGGTAAAAGTAGAAAGCATGCTGCCTGCAGGAGCAGATGAGCATACGTATGAGCCAACATCTAAAACGATATTAGATATCGCTGGAGCTGATTTATTCTTATATAATGGCCTTCAGTTGGAGCCGTTTGCAGATAAAGTAACCGAGACCCTTTCTTCTGAAGATGTGCATGTGGTAAATGTAGGTGAGCAGGTGGAGCTTGATTCGGCACATGACCACGGGACAGAAGAACATAGCGCTGAATCAGAAGAAGCAGTGGAAGAGCATAATCACGAATCAGAAGAAGCCGCAGAAGAGCACAGCTCTGAATCAGAAGATGGGCATGACCATGGTGGAGTGGATCCGCACATCTGGCTGGATCCGCTGTTGGCAGAACAAATAGCTGAAATTGTAAAAGAAGAACTGGTTGAACTAAACCCGAATGAAGAAGCGCTTTATACAAAAAACTATGAGGCGCTGGCAGCCGAGCTTGAGCAGCTGGATGAAGACTTCCATACAATGGCCGATACAGCAGCACATAAGGAAATTCTCGTGTCTCATGCAGCGTACGGCTACTGGGAAAAATCATACGGCATTGAACAGCTGAGTGTGGCCGGTTTATCGTCTACGGATGAGCCGTCACAAAAAGAGCTGAAAGATTTGGCCGATACAGCGAAAGAGCATAATATTCACTACATGATTTTCGAGCAAAACGTAACGCCTAAAATTGCTAAGGTGATTCAAGACGAAATTGGAGCAGATTCTCTCCGCCTTCACAACCTCGCTACACTGACAGAAGAAGATATTGAACAGAAACAGGATTATATGTCGATTATGAAACAAAATATTGAAACGTTAAAAACAGCGATGAACGACAAATAAAAAAAGGCGCTTCCTGAAGCTACTGCTTCGGAAGCGCCTTTTTTTGCACAGGATAAACCGCAGCTGATTGAATAAAATCAATCATCCGTGATGCGATCCATTGACAGGCAATCGCATAGAGGATGGTTTTAACATCCACCACGATTCCCGTTGCAATTAAAATCAGCGTGTTTATGTAAAATAACGTTCGTCCCGGTGCCCAGTTCCGCCATTTTGACAGAATAAGCGCCGCGATATCCATACCGCCGGAAGAAGCACCGGCTTTAAACAGGATGCCAAGCCCAATTCCAAACAAAAGGGCGCCGGCCGGAAGATCAAGCCAAATTGTTGCGGGTGGAACAATAAAAACCGGTGTTAAAAAATGAATAACGGTCGCTGTAACCGACACACAATACATGGTGCCGGCTGCTGTTTTCAGGCCAAGCCATTTAAAGGCCAGGACGATCATGATGGCGTTCACTCCC
The DNA here is from genome assembly GCF_032341995.1 of Domibacillus sp. DTU_2020_1001157_1_SI_ALB_TIR_016. Lineage (NCBI taxonomy): Bacteria > Bacillati > Bacillota > Bacilli > Caryophanales > Bacillaceae > Domibacillus > Domibacillus sp. DTU_2020_1001157_1_SI_ALB_TIR_016. The sequence goes on along the minus strand of NZ_CP135439.1, from coordinate 1,865,685 downwards.
CAGATTGTTGCCGCATAAGGAGTATGTAGCACATGATTCATCATAATGCTGATACCTGCTGCACCGCCGGAAGAAATGGCGTGCGGAAATAAAAAAATCGACATTGCTGCTGCTTGAATGGCGGCACCAGCTGTCCAAAGCAATATGTTCACAACCTTCACCTCTCTGTGTCATCATAACGCACTTTACCCCAAATTTGAAGGTGTTTTTTGACGCTCCTATAGGAGACTGTTAAACTAAAAGAAATAATACATACAGGGGTTGATAAGCATGAATGTGGCCGATATGATGCGGGCTCAGAAGGATTTTTTTGATTCAGGCGTCACCCGAAGTATCGATTGGCGAATCGAGCGCCTGACAGAGTTAAAGCAAGCAATAAAAAAGTATGAAAACGAGATTTCAGCAGCACTGCACCGAGATCTACGCAAAAGTGCCTTTGAAGCGTATACAACAGAAATCGGCTTCTTATATGAAAGCATTCGATACATGCAGAATCATCTAAAGGAATGGGCAGCGGCGGAAAAAGTCGATACTCCTTTGTACCAGCAGCCGGCGGAAAGCTATATTATTCCGGAGCCGTACGGGAGTGTTCTCATTATCGGCCCGTTTAATTATCCATTTCAATTGGTTCTTGAACCGCTAATCGGCGCCGTTGCAGCCGGAAATACCGTTGTGGTCAAGCCTTCCGAAAGCACCCCTCACACCTCTGCTGTGATTAAAAGCCTTTTAGAAGAACTTTTTGAGCCCGGGTTTATCGGTGTCCAGGAAGGCGGAAAAGAAACGGTTACCGCTTTGCTAGAAGCTCCTTTTAATTATATATTTTTCACCGGAAGTGCCTCAACGGCAAAAGTAGTAATGGGTGCAGAAGCTAAGCAGCTGATTCCCGTTACCCTGGAGCTCGGCGGCAAAAGCCCGGCTTTCGTAGACTATTCAGCTGATTTAAAACAAGCCGCCCGCCGGATTGCATGGGGGAAATTTACAAACGCCGGCCAGACATGTGTAGCACCGGATTATGTGCTCGTACATCAAAATGCAAAGGGTGCTTTTTTGGAAGAACTGCAGCTTGCTGTGCATGATTTTTACGGAGCAGCGCCGCAGGAAAGTCCTGATTTTGCGCGTATTGTCAACGAACGGCAGTTTAACCGGCTGCACGCTATGCTCGAGCGGACGAACGGGCGCCTTCTTATGGGCGGCGCGGCAGACAGGGAAGACTTGTTTATTGCGCCTGCTGTGGTTGAAGCAGAGTGGGGCGATGCATTAATGGAAGAAGAGATATTTGGTCCAATTTTGCCTGTTCTTACTTATACGGAGCTCGATGAGGCCATTAAGAAAGTCAAACAGCTTCCTAAACCGCTGGCGCTTTACGCGTTTACAAAAGAGGCAGCAATTGAAGAAAAGCTTGTTTCTTCCATTCCGTTTGGCGGTGCTACGATCAATGATACGCTTCTTCACGTATCAAGTCCGCATCTTCCGTTTGGCGGCGTCGGGCCTTCCGGCATGAATGCCTATCATGGAAAAGCAAGCTTCGATCTTTTTTCCCATAAAAAAAGCATTCTGCGCAAAAAAACGTCGCTTTCCATGCCGTTTTTGTATCCTCCTTATGAAAATCGCGTGCAGATTATGCGGAAAATTCTGCGCTGAGAAGGGAAACCAGGCATGCGGGTGGAATGTAATATGAAAAGAAAAGGAGGGAAGACGTGTGCCGATTAGTCTTGAACGATTAAAAGTGCCGGATGAATTTGTTCTAACACAGGAAGAAGTACTTGAAGCTGTAACGGAGCATTTAATGGCTCAAGGATGGACGCTCCAGCTTGAAGCTGCAGCCGGGAGCCATGATCTAATCGCCGCTAAACAGGACTGGTACGCTTACATAAAGTGTAAAGGTTCACGCGGAAAACGCCAGCAGGAAGGCATGGTTTATGACAACAACCAGCTGCGGGGCAATACAGGAGACCAGATTGAAAAGCTCATTCGTGCCCAGGGGGAAGCTGAAAATCCAAGCTTGTTTATTATGGCAAACCCAGGGCTTGACCGAATGAAATGGGTTGTGTCAAAGCTTGAGACCGGTCTTGATAAGCTTGATATCATCCGCATGTGGGTCTACCCGGACCGTACGATAAAATGGGATATTCCAGCTCATCTTTTACAGATAGCAAGGATGCTTGAAATTGAGAAAAATGGAAAGATTGCGGTTGCACCGCCTAAAAAAAGATGATATAGTAAAGACAGTTGTTCGTTCGTTTCAAATGATATCACATTACGTGCTTCATCTTGAAATAGCAGCAAACAGCAAGAAAAGATTTGCGTATTAAGCGCGAGGAGGACATAACATGCTAGAAGGTAAAGTAAAATGGTTTAACGCAGAAAAAGGCTTCGGTTTTATCGAAGTTGAAGGACAGGACGATGTATTCGTTCATTTCTCAGCTATTCAAGGTGAAGGCTACAAATCACTTGAAGAAGGTCAAAACGTGACATTTGAAGTGGTTGAAGGACCACGTGGCCCACAAGCTGCTAACGTTGAAAAACAATAATTCTGAATGAAACCATAACAGGTGAAGCAAATGCTTCACCTGTTTTACATTTTTAAAGTCTTTTTTAAAAAGCATAAATTGCAAGCGCTGTCAATATCATTCTGGCTATTTGTCACAAAAATGCTACATTTTTCTGAAGGAAATAGGTGTTTTTTTAGAAAAAACGAGTAAAATAAGGATGGCAAATAAATGAATGATGAACGATCAGGAGGATGAGTATGATCTATATGGCAGCAGCTGTCGTTGCAATGATTGCCGGAATAGTATGGGCAAGCCGTGTATTCTCTGGACATAAAGTAGAAGAGGGAGTGCTTGTTGTTAAAAATGGCACCCAGGAAACATCTATTCCAACGAATGAGATTGTGGAAGTGTTTGAAATGGGTGAAATATCAAAGGATGCATCCTTTTTTGAGAAATATATTATCCGTCCTTACGTCAAAAAGGAACGGATCGCTGTTTATACCCGTTCAAATGTTTCTTACTTTTTTATTCTGCGCAACCCAAACCGCTTTGTGAAAGCGATAAAAGCGCAAAATCCACAAGTGTTTATTAAAGCAAAAGTGATGTAAAACGGAATAAGTTCCGTTTTATTTTTTTGTGTCGAAAAGAACCATAATAATATTATGTAAACTTAAGGGTTTAGAATAGTATTTACAAATGGAATGGAAGCTGTTATTTTTAAGTAGTCGCGGTGAACAAAAAGGAGTTATCAATAAAGATGGTAATTTTTACAGACGAGCAAGCGCAGGCAGTTGTAACCGAATCATCCTACAGCTGGAAGAAAAACTGCGTAAAAGTAGAAAATGGATACTTAAAAAGCATAGGGATGTTAACGAATACGCGGATACCGATCAAACATATTGATACAGTTGTTTATTCTTACAATCCTAAAAAGCCGGCTATTGTTCCAGTGCTGAAAATTATCGGCAAGGGCACTGTACTATGTGAAATGGAAATTTCTACAGAGCATATTGAAGCAGTACAAGACTGGATGCTTCAAATTATGGACAATTTATAAAAGTAAAAAGCCGTCCGGTAAAAGGGCGGCTTTTTATATGATGAAAGGATGAGGAATCGTGAAAGGATCTTCCCATATGGCGATTGGGGCTGTTACAGGGGTGGGCATAGCTGTCTGGTCGCAGTCTTCAATCGTTGAAACGGCTCTTTTCGGTTTTGCCGGAGCCGTTACCGCATTAGTTCCCGATCTGGATGTGAACGGAAAACTGGCAAATAAAATTACGGTAGAAAAGAAATGGCTTGTGTTGTTTTTTGCGGCAGCCGGTGTGCTGCTGGCTTTATACAGTTATTTTATGCTGTTCGGTGTAAAACAAGTAACCGGCTTTCTTGTCAGCCTTGGGATGCTGCTTCTGCCAAGACTGTTTATTAAGCAAAGAACATCACTGTTTTTAACCGGAGCGATCGCCGCATATGCAGGGTGGTACATACAGGAAATATGGATTGTTTACTTAGGACTGTTTATTATATTTGCTTCTGTCGTTTCCCATCGGACATGGACACACTCTTTTATTGGGATGGTTCTTTTTTATTTTGTTGCCGCTGAAATTGCCCAAAAGTTCCCGATTCAAGGGCTTCAAACCGTTTTAATGCTTGCATACTTATCTCATTTGATCGCCGACATGAAGCTGCTTCCATACAATAAAAAAGGCACCAAGTTTTTTTATCCAGTATGGAAAAAAGAATTTTAACCAATTACTGTTATTTTGTTAATAATGCATTATGTGCAAAATTCAAATAAAATAACCAAAAAAACGTTATAAAAACAACCTGTTCAGGGAAAAGAAAACTAAAAACAGGAGGAACAGTACATGTGGAAAGATTTTTTTTCGAGCATTGGCATAGGAAGCGTTAAAGTAGATACGATGATAGATCAAAAAACGGTATCGCCGGGAGAAACGATAAACGGTTATGTCCACATAAAGGGAGGAAAAGTAGAAGAGCCGATTGATAAAATTCAAATATTGCTTTATCTTCAGTATGAAGAAGTAAAGGAAGACAGTGATTTTTCATGGCACGAAAAACATTTCCAAGAAGTTATCCTGCCATTTAAACGGAATATAAAAGCAAGTGAGGCACATAAGGTTCCATTTTCTATCAAGATTCCTTTGCAGAGTCATAAAACCGATGAAACACATAAATGGTTCATCCGCACAAAAGTATTTATTGATCAGGCCGTAGATCCAGAAGATGAAGATGAAGTGATTATTCATTAAAAAGCAGAAATCTTTCTGCTTTTTTTTATCGAAAGAAATTGACAACCTTTTCACTCTGTTATATATTAATTAAAACAAAAATAAATTGTTATATAACAGAAAGGGTGGCAAATATGGAGATGTACCGGGAAGCATATGAATATTATTTGGAAATGTGCAAGGCGTTTGGAATTAAAAAAATTCCGTTTTATCGCTTTATGCACAACTTAACAGAAGAGCAGATGAAGTTATATATTCAAAAAGCCCAATAAGGAAGAAGGGATTGGTCGTTACGGAAACAGCCGTCAGTGAAGCCATGTAAAAACCCCGTCAGCATTGATAGCAGACGGGGTTTTTACTGTTTAGGAAAGTTGAGAAGCGCAGTATTCGCGAACCATTTCCACTTCATCTTCTTCTAGTTCAAAATCCAATACGCTGTCATCTATGCGGTTATGCAAAAATAAACCGGCTATGTGCTGTCCAGATTCCGTTACTGCGTACAAAACGCGGATATAAAAGCCTTCTGGTGAATACAACTCATCCTCTTCATCTACGGAAGCAAAAAGGCGATATTCATATCGATCTCCCTCTAAAATGCCAAATGGATCTTCTATTTTTTCAACTGTATGTTCTGTAATGACCATGTGTGATACTCCTTTAGTTATTTTGATAAAGCAACAATCCATTTTTTCATCCGTTTGATGCCTTCTTCAAACTGATCGGGACGGGCATAGCCGTATGAGAGCCGAATCGCCCGTGACGTACCCTCTGTGTAAATACTTCCCGGATGAAATAAAATCCCTTCATTTAATGCTTCTGTATATAACTCTCTTAAAGAAATAGGCTGATTCAAACGAAGCCAGACAAAAAATCCGCCGTTTGGCATTGTCCATTGCGCGACATCTGATAGGTGCCTTTGAAGCGACTCAGAAGCCGCCTGCCGCCGCTTTTTCAGCTCTTTACGGACATATTCAAGATGATGTTCATAGAGCCCTTCACCAAGCCACTCAGCTGCTACACGCTGCGAGAGGGAACTCGTTCCGTAATCAGCCTGCATTTTCAAGTCTGCCAGCCGTTCAATAACGGAATCAGAGCCGGCGATCCAGCCGATCCGCAGGCCGGGACTCAACGTTTTTGACAAGCTGCCAATATAAAGCACGTTACCGGTCTCATCCATTGATTTTAAAGAAGGCGGCGGCGGTTCATCGAGCCATAAATCCCGGTAAATATCATCTTCAATTACAGGCAGGCGGTTTGTGCTGCAAAAAGACAGCACTTCTTTTCTTCTTGTTTCGCTCATTAAAATACCGGTCGGGTTATGAAAGCAGGGAATGGTATAAAGCGCTCCTTTTTGGCCGGACGTCCAAGTCTTCTGCAGTGAATCCAGTTTTACTCCATCACCATCCATCTCAATGCCTTTGAGTGACATGCCAAGCGACTGAAAAGTACGGATGGAGTACAGATAAGAAGGCTCTTCGAGTAAAACAGAAGATCCCCGCTCAAGCAGGCCGGATGCAATCAAGCCAAATCCCTGCATAGCACCAGACACAATTAAAACAGAAGACGGCGCTACCTTGGTTCCCTGCCGGGTCATATACCCGGCAATGGCCTCGCGAAGCGGCTCATAACCGCCCCGGTCTTCATATCCTAGTGAATGGATTTTTCCAGACAGCCGGCTGAGCACATCGTTTAAATAATTTTCCGGAAAAACATCTTCGGCAAGCTCACCTTTGCTTAAGTCAATAATCCCGGTATCTGCTGGTAAAGATTGTACTTTGTCTTCTGCAGGCAGGGCAGCGAGAAGCGACCACGTATTGCTCGCTACAATCGTTCCTTTTCCCATTACGCCCTCGATAATTCCGGCCGCTTTCAGCTGTTCAAGCGCAGCTACAACCGTGCTGCGGTTTACAGACAGTTCTTCTGCCAAAACACGCTGGCTTGGAATCTTCGTGCCAATCGCCCATTTGCCGCGTACGATCTGATCTTTAATCCAGCCGGCAACAGCATCTGACTTAATGCTTCGTTTCATGATCTGTCCAATGCTCATTTAAAAATTCATCGCGGCCGGACTGTGCCCGGTCCGCTTTATATTCTTCCTCGTGTGTTTGATAAAAATTCTGATGGTAGTCTTCTGCCGGATAAAACGGACCAGCCGGTAAAATAGGCGTCACAACCGGCTTTTTAAACATACCGCTCTCTGCCAGTTTTCGTTTAGAATCCTCGGCCGCTTTTTGCTGCTCAGGAGACAAATAAAAGATAACGGCCCGGTAAGATTCACCCCGGTCCTGGAACTGTCCTTCGTCATCGGTTGGATCGATTTGCTGCCAGTATACCTCAAGGATTTGCTCATATGAAATAATATCGGCATCGTAGATGATTTCAACTGCTTCTTTATGGCCGGTGCCGCCGGCTTTTACTTCCTCATACGTTGGGTTTTCCGTGTGCCCGCCTGTGTAACCGGAAATAACGGATTCAACACCGTCCCATTGGTCAAATGGCTTGACCATGCACCAAAAACACCCACCAGCAAAAATCGCTTTTTCTTTTTTCATTGCTGTACTTCCTTTCTTTCTGTCCAAGCTGTTTGTGTTGTAAAATCTGTATCCGGATAATAAGCTTTTTTAACAAGTAAATTCGGGCCTAAACACCGGACGGACGAGCAATGGCAGGCAATTTCATTTGCCAATGCAGAACGATTCCACGTTTCAAAAGAAGATTGAAGAGAGTTGTCTGCAATATTGCCAAGCGACGGTGCATCTGCAAAATCGGTTACGATCACATCGCCGGAAAAAATATTCACATTTAATCGTGAGCGTCCATCTGGATCATTGCGCACGGTCACCAGCGGTTCCTGGTGCAGGCGGGTCAGAAGTTCACGATCGCGCTCATCCGAACTGCACGCAAAAAACGGAAGTGTTCCAAACAGCATCCATACATCCGGGTCACGAACATCAAGCAAGTGATGGATCGCACTGCGGGTTTCGTCAAGCGTCAAAGATTCAAGCGCGCTGGCAAAATCACTTGGATACATCGGATGAACCTCATGTCGGGCACATTTCATTTCCCCGACAATTTGTTTATGAATGTGTTCAAGATGGGGAAGAGTCCGTTTATTCAGCATAGTCTCGGCCGATACCATCACATTTGCCTCGGATAAAATCCGGCTGTTTTCGATCATTCGGTCAAATAGCTTTTCCCGCTGGCTATAGGAAGGTTTGCGCTCCATATTGGCAAACCCGGCTTCCACAAAATCGTCTACAGTGCCCCAGTTATGGGAAATATGCAGAACATCAAGAAAAGGCGCAATCGCTTCGTAACGCTCGGCATCAATCGTCAAATTAGAATTCATTTGGGTATAAATACCGCGCTCGTGGGCATATTTGAGCAATGGTTTTACATACTGTTCAACTGATTTTTTGGAAAGCATCGGTTCGCCTCCTGTGATGCTGATCGCGCGCAAATGTGGAATTTCCTCCAGGCGTGACAGCAGCAGCGAAAGAGGCAGAGCCTCAGGATCCTTTGTTTGAAGCGTATAGCCGACTGCACAATGCTCGCAGCGCATATTGCAGAGTGTCGTCGTTGTAAACTCAATATTAGACAGCCGGGCAGAGCCGGACTGGTCAATATCCATATAGCTTTCCCACGGATCAAACGCGGGTGAAATGGTTTTTTTCATTTTAAAAACACCTCTTTAATCTTTCAACACATAATTATACCGCTTTTTCATAGAAATGAAAAAGAAAGTTGAGAGGTACATCACTGCTCGGCTAAGCAGGATAGGTGATTGATAAATTTACAATCTTTAATAACATATTTACATATTCTTCATACTTGTACCGTATGATAGTAAGAGAAGCGGCATGACTATTTCCTAAATTGAAAGAGGTGCTTGAATGGGCAAAAGAAGAGGCATTGTCTTGATTGAACAAACTGAACGCAACAGCATGAACCGAAACAGGAAAAACCAAAGAAAGCTGCATCCGTTCAACCTTCAAAGACAGATGAACTCCATTTTTGTACCATTAAAAAAAGGTTACCGGCCGAATCCGCCTTGACTGGCAGGACCATCGGAATAGTAAAAATCATCCATTTCCCCTCTATTATTATCGTATTACTTTTCTTCAAAACAAAAAACAAGTATAGTGTGAGGTAACAACATATGAGGAGGAGCTACATAATGAAGAAAGCAACAGGTTTCATGGGAGCCGCTTTACTGGCTGGAGGACTTCTTGCCGGCTGTTCAGCTGATTCGGAGAATGCATCACCAGAGGAAAACGAAAACACAGCCGAAGAAACAACAACGGCGCCTCAGGAAGAAGCAGAGCAAACTGAGCAGCAGACCGAGCAGCAAGAAACGGAAACAACAACAGAAACAGAAACAGAAACAACAACAGACTCAGAGCAAGCAGCAGATGAAGCGGCCAGCGATGCCAAAACGGCAGCTGATAATGCAGCCCAGTCAACTGAAAAAGCCGTTGAGGAAGCGGATCAAGCTACACAGGGTGTACAGGATGAAGCAAGCAAAGCTGCCGATACGGTAAAAGAAAAAGCAGCTGATGCCGGCGCAGCCGTTGAACAGGGCGCAAGCGACGCGAAAGAACAAGCCGAAACAGCTACAGAAAATGCGACGGAAGAAGTGACCGAAACGGTGCAGGGAAAAGAAGCAACGGGGACATTTAACGGCGTAGCCGATCCGCATACAGTAGAAATTGAAGTAGACGGCGTACCAAACGCTTATCAAGTAGAAGCTGAAAGTGAAACGATGAAAAAATTTGAATCAATGGAACCTGGCCAAAGTGTGACATTTGTTTATGAAAAAAACGGTGAACAGCTTGTTATTAATGAGGTAAAATAAAGTGGAAAGCGCATCAAAACATGATGCGCTTTTCTCGTTTAAAAGGGGCAGGCAAAGGGAAGAAAAAACTATAAGAAAGCAAGGACTATAGGGGGATGGGAGATATGAATACATCTGGAATGCTTCGCGGGTATTTGGCTAAAGTAATGGATCAGGAAAGCTTCTTTTTTCACGTGATCAACTGCATGGAAAAGCAGCTGGCAGACTGGGATTATGATACGCTTCTTTTATTCAATTGGGACAAACGGGAGGATTATGTTTCTGGTTTGTTTATTATAGACGGCTTCTCCCACTCTTTTACGGTAACAAAGCAAATGCTGAAGGAGCTTCAGGCAGAAGCACCTTATGCACTTGATTGCGTAATATGGGAAGCGCTTGTAGAAGATGGATTGATTTTAAAACAAAGCAACTATATTGACAAAGCATTTATGTGAAAAGCGGCGGATTTTTCCGCCGCTCAAGAGCGTAGACAAAGTAAGAAAGCGGGCGTTTGCGGGCAGCCTAAAGCGGCGAGAGAAATCTCTCGCCGCTTTTTTATTGACGTATTTGCCCGGATCCGCGAACAAGGGATTTTACGGTTGTAATGGCCGTCAGCCCCATCGGACCACGCGCGTGCAGTTTTTGGGTGCTGATGCCAATCTCCGCTCCATAACCGAATTGTTCTCCGTCCGTAAAACGGGTAGACGCATTTCGGTATAAAACCGCTGCATCGATTCCACGGAAAAATAAATCCGCACTTTCTTCATTGTCCGTCACAATCGCTTCTGAATGCTTTGTGCCGTAACGGTTAATATGGGACACCGCTTCTTTTGTACTGTCAACGAGCTTTGCGGACAGTGTCATAGCCAAGTATTCCTGGCCCCAATCTTCTTCGGATGCTTCTTTTATATACTCATAGGAATGGGTCAGGTTATCATCGCCCCGCACTTCTACGCCGGCTCCCTGAAGAGCCGCAAACAATTCGCGCTGATAAGGCCAGTTTCGATGAACAAGCAGACTTTCCGCTGCGTTACAAACAGAAGGACGGTGTGTTTTCGCATTTAACGCGATATCGATAGCCATGTTCTTCTGAGCCGACTCATCAATGAAAATGTGGCAGTTGCCAACCCCTGTCTCAAGAACAGGAACGGTTGCCTGTTCAATCACCGATTGAATGAGGCCGGCGCCGCCCCGCGGGATTAATACATCTAGATATTCATTCAGCTTAAACATTTGAGCTGCAGTGGAGCGGCTTGTATCTTCTAAAAGCTGAATCGCATCTGCGGAAAGAGCAGACTGCTCGAGCGCTTTTTTCATCACTGAAACGAGCGCTTTATTGGATTCGAGTGCAGAAGTGCTGCCGCGGAGCAGAACGGCATTGCCTGCTTTTAAGCAAAGAGTAGCTGCGTCAACCGTTACATTTGGACGTGCTTCATATACCATGCCGACCACGCCGAGCGGCACTCGGACTGTTTGGATCTCAAGGCCATGCTCAGTCGTCCACGATTCGACTGTTTCACCAATTGGGTCATTTAGCTTCGTCAGCTGGCGCACCGCTTCAGCAATAGCAGTTAAACGCTCTTCCGTCAGCTGAAGCCGATCCAGCAGAGAATCGGTAAAGCCGGCTTCGCGTCCAGCAGCCATATCCTGCTCATTTGCCGCTAAAATGTAAGGGGTCTGTTCAATTAAAGCATCCGCAATCAGCAGAAGTGCCTCGTCTTTTTCGGCTGTTGATTTCATTGCCATATCAAAAGATGCTTCTTTCAACAGTGCTGCTTTTTGTAATAGTTCACTCATGTTTTCCACTCCTAGCTCTCATTTTTTAATGTTACCCAGTTATCGCGGTGGATCACCTCAGCCCGTTCGTTAATGGAATAGGCTTTTGCTTCAGGACCGGGCAGGCCTTTTACTTTTTCTAAATCAACCGATGAGTAAAAGACCTGGCCGCGGCCGAGTAATTCACCGCTTTGGCTGCGTATATCTACTACATCCAATGCGTCAAACAAGCCTTCTACAGCCAGAATGCCGACAGGAAGAAGACTTTTGCCGCCTTTTAACACTGCTTTTTCGGCTCCTGCATCTACCGTAACCGTTCCGGCCGGCTTGGCATGAAGAGCGAGCCACTGTTTTTTTCGCTGCATATGCGGCTGCATTGGTGAGCCGATATAGGTGCCGGCCCCTTTTCCTTCAATAATATCAAGCAGCTTTCGTTCGCCGGTTCCGTTGCCAATAAAAACAGAAACGCCAAGAGACTGGGCTTTGTCTGCAGCGAGCAATTTTGATTTCATGCCGCCGGTACCGACAGACGAGCCGCTTCCGCCCGCTGCCTGAAGCATTTCTTCCGTAATAGACGGAACAAAGTTAAACCGTTTTGCATTTGGATTTGTTTTCGGATTGCTGTCATATAAGCCATCAATATCCGTTAAAATCACCAGGCCGTCCGCCTGCAGGAAGCCGCTGACAAGTGCCGAAAGCATATCATTGTCTCCGTACGTTAACTCCTCAATCGAAATAGAGTCGTTTTCGTTGATGATCGGCACAGCCCCGCGGCTTAACAGTTCACTCATCGACGTGTAGAAATTTTGAAACCGTCCTTTTGAATAAAAATCGCCTTTTGTAAGCAGCATCTGGGCGGTTGTAATGCCTTTTGGCGACAAGTGGGCAATATACCGCTGAATCAATAAGCTTTGTCCGACAGCCGCCGAGGCCTGGCGTGCGGCCATTACTTTCGGCCGCGCGGGGTAGCCAAGCGCCCGAAAGCCAGCTGCTACAGCACCAGAGGACACAACAATGACTTCGTGTCCTGCTTGCTTCATCGCCGCAATCGCAGATGTGTGATCTGCGATTTTTTCTTCCATAATGTTCCCGCTGTCATCTGTTAAAGAACTGCTGCCAATTTTTACGACAATACGTTGCTTTTTCATCGATTATCTCATCCTTTTCCATAAAAAAAAGCATACCGAATCGTCCATAAAGGACGGGTATGCTTTCCGTGGTACCACCTTTTTTGACGCAAAACTGCGCCCACTCTGCATCCATAACGGGGAAGACCGGCTTATGTTTTCATAAGCAATGTTGGCTAGGGCAGGTTCTACAGTGCTTTTCCGCAGGAGCTTTTCAGCCGATGAACTCCCTCTCTAATCCGGCAACTGTCTGTATACTAATCCCATCATTTTGATATATTTGTTTTTATTATCGTATATTCTAACTATTTGTCAAGCATATGTGGGTGAGAACGCAAGATATCAAGGAAATGCTTTAAAATTCGTGCGGTCAGCCCCCATATAATCCGGTCCTCGTAAAGATAAAAATATTCTTCCATTCTTTTCGTCTGCCAGTCATAGTTCTCTCCCTGTGCAATTAAATGATAGGGAAAATTTTCCTCAGGCTCCGGCTTAAGTGCCACATAATGAAGCTCCGGCTCCGTTTGCAGCAAAAAGGAAAGCGGTACAGTAAATATTTCACCGACCTCCGCTTCGTTCAGCTGCATACGAGATACGTCAATGAGGCCGGCATAACTGTAAATGACTGTCCCAAATGGCGAAATCATGTAATCAAGAGGAAACAGGATTTCTATATGTTCTGCCGGAATTCCCAGCTCTTCCTGGGTTTCACGAATGGCTGCATGAGCGGGGCTTTCATCACTTTGATCGATTTTGCCGCCTGGAAAGCAAATTTCACCTGGCTGCCGCCGCATAAAAAGGGAACGGACTTCAAAAAGCACATGCAGTTCGCCGTTTTTTTGAATAAGCGGCAGCAAGACCGAAAACTTGACTAGATTTTCTCCGCCCAATATATCCGGAATTCTTTCTCCGAACAAGGCTCTTAGTTTCTTTATATTCATTTAACCAGCTCCATTTTTCTTTCAAGACCCTGATGAGCCGGCCATGATGCCCACAGGCACATCAGTTCACCTTTTCTTTCTTATCTATTATAGTAGAAAGCAGCGCATATTGAAAAAATTTGATTTTATAGTGTGAAAATATTCTAAAAAATTGTATGATAGAAGAAGTACATACATCAGCCCCTGTGCTGACGAATTTTTACACATGAGGAGTCCTTGAAGATGACACAAGAATTAACCGTACAATTAGCTGACACAAAAAGAGAAAAACCGGATCAATCCAACCTTGGATTCGGCCGTTTTTTTACCGACCATATGTTTATGATGGATTATACGGAAGGCAGAGGATGGCATGATGCGCGCATCGTTCCATATCAGCCGATTACCCTTGACCCGTCGGCTATGGTGTTCCATTATGGACAAACGGTATTCGAAGGAATGAAGGCGTATTTGACGGATGAAGGAAAAGTCTTTTTATTCCGCCCGGAGAAAAACATGGAACGCTTAAACCGCTCCAATGAACGCCTTTGCATTCCGCAAATCGATGGTGACTTTGTGATTGACGGGTTAAAAAAGCTGATTGAGGTAGACCAGGAATGGATTCCGACAACGGAAGGTACATCTTTATATGTTCGTCCATTTATTGTGGCCACAGAACCGTTTTTAGGTGTTGCTCCATCGAAAAACTATATTTTCATGATTATCATGTCGCCGGTTGGCTCGTATTACAAAGAAGGAATTGCGCCGGTTAAAATTCTCGTGGAAAATGAATTTGTCCGCGCGGTAAAGGGCGGAACAGGTGAAGCGAAAACAGGCGGAAACTATGCATCCAGCTTAAAAGCGCAGGAAGCAGCAACCGGAAAAGAATACTCACAAGTGCTCTGGCTTGATGGTGTAGAGAAAAAATACATCGAAGAAGTGGGCAGCATGAACGTATTCTTGAAAATTGACGGGGAAGTGGTGACACCTGCGCTAAACGGCAGCATTTTGCACGGGGTAACTCGCGACTCAGTCATTCAGCTTTTAAAACACTGGAATGTCCCGGTTTCAGAACGACGTATCTCAATCGATGAAGTCGCACAGGCTTACCGTGATGGGAAATTGGAAGAAGCCTTTGGAACAGGCACCGCTGCTGTTATTTCTCCAATTGGTGAATTTTTATGGGGAGAAGAAAAAATGGTGCTGAACGGCGGCCAGACAGGTGAATTGTCAAAACGTATTTACGATACAATTACAGGCATTCAAAAAGGCAAGATCAAAGACGAGTTTGGATGGGTAACGGAAGTTCCCGTTTCAAAATAATTCCTATACTTGTACGGATGGAACGAACTGCTCCCTGGGGCAGTTCGTTTCGTTTCAAAAGGAGGCAAAAAAAATGATGGCGGTTTCATTGGGATTTGACTTATCGTTAATTGATTTACACGATTCCGGGTTTGAAGAGCGGACGAGCTGCTATGTCTTTCATGAGCCGAAAAAAGCAATTATTGAAACAAGTGCCAGCCCTTCTATTCCGTTTTTACTCGAGGGATTAAAGGAACTACACATTCAGCCTGAAGAAATCGACTATGTGATCGTCACGCATATTCATCTTGATCATACAGGCGGCGCCGGCTTGTTTTTGCAATCCTGCCCGAATGCAAAATTGGTTGTGCATCCGAAAGGCGCCCGCCACCTGGCAGACCCGAGCCGGCTGATTGCCAGTGCAAAAATGGTATATGGAGAAGCGTTCGATGAATTATTCGATCCGATCGTGCCGGTACCAAAAGAACGAATCATCCAAATGGAAGACGGAGGCGAGCTGGATCTTGGCGGCCGCATTCTTCGATTTCTTCATACACCAGGGCATGCGAACCATCACTTTTCCATCTGGGATGAAAAATCGGCTGGAATGTTTACTGGCGACACAGCAGGTATTCAATATGCCCAGCTTAAAAACAAAGAAACCGAGCTTTTTATGCCGACTACCTCACCGAATCAATTTGACCCGCATTTGATGAAGCAGTCTATCGATAAAATGATGGCCTTTCATCCGCAACGATTTTTCTTCAGTCATTATGGAATGAACGATCAGCCGAAGCAAGCTGCAAACATGGTCTTGGACTGGCTTGATGTGTATATGCAGATTTTGAAAAAAAGCAGCACAGTCGAAGAGATCGAAACAGTACTCATGCAAAAAGTTCGCGAACAGCTCGAACGGGACGGAGTTGAAAATGATCATCCAGTTTATGAACTGCTTGCTATTGATCTCAATGTCAGCGCTCAAGGAATGATCCATTATAAGGAAAAACAGCACTCGAAATGAGTGCTGTTTTTATTTGCATCGAGACGGGTAGTTATTCATCTAACTGTTTCTCGATGCACGAGAAATCGAATCTCAAGCATGCTTAAAAACGGATATTTTGGAGGTGATGATGCATGCGATCTTCTTGAATTCGTTCTAAATAAAGATTGGTAATGGAAATATCTGAATGGCCTGCCAGATCTTTTACAACGGCGAGTGGAACATCCTGTTCAAGCAAATTTGTGACAAATGTGTGCCGGAACCAGTGAGGGCTGACATCAGGCCGGCTTCCGGCAGCTTCGACGGCTTTTTTTACAAGCTTGTACAAAGCGGCGTAGGAAAGTCTTTTTTTATCCGCATGTATATTGGTTTTATTGTACAGAGCATAAAAAAGCGGCTCGGCTGAATGGGACTGAAGTTCGGTTGTTTCGCCGCATACACTTCGATAATGAAAAAGAAGAGACTCGGTTTCTCTCATAATCGGAAGAGTCCGTTCTTTTCCGCCTTTTCCTATCACATCCACCAACAAATCACCCTGCCGGCTGCGCCGGAAACTCCCCCAATTTAACCCGATCAATTCGGAAGCGCGGATGCCGAGTGTCAACAGCATCATTCCGATCAGCCGGTTGCGGGCTTCCATCGCTTCTGCATTTTTTGTTGTTTTAATCGTTTTGGCAAAACAATCGATAATATAGCGTGCTTCCTGTGAAGACAGCTCGCGCATGACGGTCCGGTTTTCGCCTGTTTCCGCTGTATGTCCTTTTTGAATGCGCGGTTTTTGAATCCAAACCGACAGCTGGGCAGTATAAAAATGCGTATGAAAGCCGAATTCAAGAAAACGGCGGAAAAATTCTAGTTTTCTCAGGGCGCTTTTTGGCTTATATGTACTAATAATAAACCGATTAAAGGCTTTTACTTCCGGGAAGCCAATCGCACGGAACTCAAGATTATGGTGAGAAAGATAAGAAAGAAGTGTTTTCGCATCACTTCGATACGCCTTGATCGTGTGCGGAGAAAACGTCCGATTTTCTTTTAAAAGGCCGATCGCAAAAAAATACTCTAAAAATTCTTCGTCTGTACAGTGGGCAAGAGACAAGTTGCGCTCTTCATCAAGCATATGCTCTTTGGATTGAAGCAGCTGCAAAAACGCTTCGTGTGACGTCAAAATCGCCGGCAGATTCATGTTTTTCAGTCCTTTACCGTAAAATAATTATGTATACTCCATATAATCTATAGTTATCTTTACTTCTAGTATAGCCGATTCTTTCTTGCAGGAAAAGCCTGAATTCATGTATAGTGAAGCGGTTCATCCCCGGGCGGTTAGGGAAAAGATAAAGAAACGAAACCAAAAAAGGAGTTCATCTATGCGAATCGGATATGCTTGTATCAATATGTCGATGCCATCCAAATTTAAAACGTGCCGGCTGAAAACAGCCGAAACAGAAGGAATGGCCAAAATAAAAGAACTGGCGCTTCATAACTTAAATGAAACATTGGAAATCATTAAATGGAATGTGGCTAACCGGATTTATTTTTACCGGATGAGCAGCAACCTCATACCGCTTGCCACCCATCCAGTAATGACATGGGAGTGGGGGAAAGATGAAGATGTTTTAAAAATTACTGATGAAATCAAGGAACTGGCAGCTGAATACGATGTTCGTTTGTCGGTTCATCCAGGCCAGTATACGTTGATCAATTCTCCTAACGAGGAAGTGGTGCAAAAGTCGATTTTAGACTTGATTCACCATCAGGAACTCTTAGATCTTACCGGCGGACGCGATATGATTTTGCATGTCGGCGGTGCATATGGAGATAAGGAATCAGCAAAGGAACGTTTTGCCGAAACGTTTAAGCAGCTTCCAGAAGCGATCAAACAAACGATGCGGATTGAAAATGATGATAAAATTTTTACGATCCATGATGTGCTGGATGTGTGCGGCGAAACCGGTGCAGCGGCTTGTTTTGATATTCATCATCATGCATGTAACCATGAAGAAGACGCGAAAATTGACGAAGTAATCCAGCGTGCCATCGACACGTGGCAGCATAAAGAAATCCCGCCGAAAATGCATATCAGCTCCGGACGGGACGGAAAAACAGATCGTGCCCATCATAATTATATTTTAGAAGATGACTGGCGCTATTTTATCGAGCATTTGCCGGATTCATCCATTGATGTGATGGTGGAAGCAAAAATGAAGGAGCTCGCCGTGCTCCAAATACGGGAACAGTACCGTTAAAAAAACGCTCTTCCGCAGGGAAGGGCGTTTTAACGAAGCAGAGGAATCCGTTCTTTATATTGTTCAACAAGCATGCGGTTATGTTCATCGGCATCCGGCAGATTGCCGCTTAAAAAAATCGGCGGCTCCAATCCGCGTTCAATCATTTTGGCAATCACGGAAGCCATAATGCCATTTAACAGAGCGGCACTGAGCAGGGTGGACGCCGGCCCGAACGGTGCTGGCGCTTTTTTGTCTGATAACAGCGCATCTCCATAAGGAGCGCTGTTATCAATGACAAGATCCGCGGCATCACGCAGGGTCGTTCCTTCCTCGTGCCGGGTCTGGGCTCTTCGGGAATATTCTAAGGAAGTAATGGCAATTGTTTTCACGCCTGCTTTTTGACCGCGAAGCAGAATGTCGATCGGAACTGGATTAATGCCCGATGTAGATACGACAATCAGCACATCTTCCGGCCGAATATCGAGTTTATCCTCCAAAGAAGCGATATAGCCATTTTGGCGTTCAAATGTCGAAGAGCGTACGGCTCCTTTATGGAGCATGACGTCTTCTAAAAAAATCGGCTGAATGCAGGCGAGTCCTCCAGCCCGGTAAAACAGCTCTTCTGCCAGCATATGCGAATGCCCGCAGCCGAATACGTGAACAATTCCGCCGCGCCGGACACTTTTTACAATCCATTCAGCGGCAATATCCGCCTGGCTTGTTTGTTTGTGCGCTGCATCAACAAGCATATCCGCGACTCTGTGAACATATTTTAAGTACATCATCGTATCCCGCTCCTTTACCGGTTTATGTCGATCGTGAACTTGTAGCGGTCCGCGCGGTAGGATGACTTCACATATTCAAGGGGTGTACCGTCTTTTAAGAAGGTATGCCGTTCAATCAGCAAAACAGGCGCTCCTTTTGGCACAAGCAGATGCGGCCGCTCTGCTTCGCTGACGATCGCAGACTCCATTGATTGAACGGCGCGCCCAATTTCAAGTCCGAGTTCTTCTTCTATATGGTGGTAAAGAGAAGCCGTAATAATGGCTTCGCTTAAGCCTTTGATTAAGTTGGCGGACATGTATACGGTCTCCAAAGCCATTGGCACTTCATCGGCCAGCCGGATTCGTTTGATTTCATACACAGGCGCATGTTCAGCGAGCGACAGCCGGTCTGCCACTTTTTTGTCCGCCGGCACAATTTCAAATGTAAGCAGTGTACTGCCAGGGACCATTCCCCGTGCTTTCATATCTTCGGTAAAACTCGTGAGTCCAGAAAGGTTTTGTTCTAATTTTTGTTCTGCCACAAACGTGCCGCGGCCTTTTTGCCGGTACAGCAGCCCCTCGTTCACGAGATTTGTAATGGCCTGCCGTACGGTCATCCGGCTGACATCAAGCTGTTCGGCATACTCCCGTTCAGAAGGAATAAGGTCACCAGGCTGTAATTCACCCGTATCGATTTGCTGACGAATCACATGTTCAAGCTGATAGTAGATCGGTACAGGCGAGCGTTTGTCAATCATATCGTTCTTCCTTCCATATTCGACAATGAAAGCGCTTCACTGTCTGCTATTATTGTAACACATGGGTGCTGGTGCAGTACAGACGCAGGGAAATCCTCTGAGATATTTCCTGAAAACAAGTGTGCGACTGCTTCTGCTTTTCGCAAGCCGGAGGCAAGCAAAAGAATCTCACGGCTTTTCATAATAGACGCAATCCCCATTGTAATCGCCTGCTTCGGCACTGCTTCTGCCGACTGGAAAAACCGGGCGTTTGCCTGCCGGGTGGACTCGGCTAATGTCGTCACATGGGTGATTTGATCGAAGGATGTGCCTGGCTCGTTAAAACCGATATGCCCATTTTCGCCGATGCCGAGCACCTGCACACCGATTTCTTTTTTGTTAATGAGCGCTTCATACCGGGTACACTCATTTTCTAAAAGAGCCGCTTCTCCATTAGGTATATGGATATTTTCCAACGGGATATCAACGTGCCGAAAAAAGGTTTCCTGCATAAAAGAATGATAGCTGTTCGGATCGGACGGCGGCAGCCCGATATATTCATCTAAATTAAAGGTCGTCACGTGCTGAAAGGAAATGCCTTCATTTTGATGCGCGGAAATTAACTGCTCATACATCCCTTTTGGGGTAGATCCTGTTGCCAAGCCGATAACAGGAGCGGGAAGCTCTTTGATCTTTTTTATTAAAATATCTGCGGCTTGTTTGCTCATCGCTTCATAATCGGGAACACGGATGATCTTCATTTTTCCCTCTCCTTTTCAAATGCCACAACGCCGCGGCAAATCGTTTTTTGTACACAAAACTGTCCATCGTACACGACAAGGTCAGCGTCTTTTCCTGGTGCAATACTTCCTTTTCGCTCAAACAGCCGTACCTGCTTTGCTGGATTTTCAGCGGTCATTTTAACAATGTCCCGTATCGTGCAGTCCGTAAACTTCCGCATGTTTTGAATGGCTGCCTGCATAGATAACGTGCTGCCGGCGAGGGTACCGTCCCCAAGAACAGCTCTTCCGTTTTGAACGGTGACCGCCTGTCCGCCAAGATCATACTCTCCGTCCGGTACGCCTTTAGCACGCATAGAATCCGTAATCAAT
This sequence comes from Domibacillus sp. DTU_2020_1001157_1_SI_ALB_TIR_016, assembly GCF_032341995.1. Taxonomy (NCBI): domain Bacteria; kingdom Bacillati; phylum Bacillota; class Bacilli; order Caryophanales; family Bacillaceae; genus Domibacillus; species Domibacillus sp. DTU_2020_1001157_1_SI_ALB_TIR_016. Next base: position 1,845,147 of record NZ_CP135439.1, on the reverse strand, counting down.
ATGGTCCGGTCGGCTGTTTTTTGTTCAAAAGCAAGACGCACCATCTGCGGATGGATATGAATGCCGTCTACGATCATTTCCACATAAAGGCCGCTGTGAAGCAAGGCGCCGCCGGCAGTACCGGGTTCACGGTGGTGCATGCCCCGCATTCCGTTATAAAGATGGGTAATATGGGTCAGTCCGGCTTCGGCCGCTCTGCAAAGCTCATCAAATGCAGCATCGGTATGGCCGGCGGATGCGGTAACGCCTGATTTTGTTAAATAAGCGACAAGGTCCATTCCGTATTTTTCTTCCGGTGCCAGTGTAACGAGGCGGATCTTTTCACCGGAGAGGGTATTCCATTTTTGAAATTGCTCTACATCCGGCTGTTGAATCGCTTCACGCGGCTGGGCGCCAGGGTGTTTTGGAGAAATAAAAGGACCTTCTAAATGAATACCGGCTATTTCCGCTTCACCCGGCTTCTGTTCGTAATGTGAAAAGCAGTCCAGCGCTTGTTCAATCGCTTCTTTTGCTTGTGTCATAGTCGTCGCCAAAAAAGTGGTTGTGCCTTCAGACGGAAGATACGCCGCCATTTTATGCAGCGAAGCCTGTGTGGCATCCATTGTATCGGCACCGGCTGCACCGTGAATATGAATATCAACTGCTCCAGGCAGAATCATGGACTCAGCAGAAGTGGAAACAGACGGCATGTCAGATGGACACGCTGACAAGGGGCCTGCAGCAGCAATTTTCCCATCTGTTATATGAACAAACCCGGGAGAAAATACTTCGTTTTCTGCATAAACGGAGCCGCCTTTTATCACATATTCCTTCATTTTACAGCACCTCATTTTGTATATGTTTAGTTTTAGTGTAACCGAGTGAAAACTAGTTGTCTATACCAATTGGCAGATGTAGTCTCAAAATTTACGGGGTTATACTTTTGAAATTTCATTTATTGGTATAGACAACTATACTTTAAGCATGATAAAGTGCTGTTAACGAAACCGTTTTCTAATTTACTTTTTAAGGGGGATGGATATTCATGATGAAATATCTGCAAAATATCGGCCGTTCGTTAATGCTGCCGGTAGCTGTACTTCCGGCTGCCGCGATTTTGATGGGAATCGGCTACTGGATTGATCCGGCCGGGTGGGGAGCAGATAATGCGGCCGCCGCTTTCTTAATTAAAGCGGGATCGTCCATTATTGATAATATGGCGATTTTGTTTGCGGTCGGGGTTGCCCTTGGCATGTCAAAAGACAAAGACGGGTCGGCAGCGCTAAGCGGGCTGGTTGCTTATCTCGTAGTCACCACACTCCTGTCAACCGATTCGGTGGCCATGCTGCAAGGGACGGACCCTGAAAACGTCAATGCGGCATTTGGCAAAATCGGCAATCAGTTTATCGGTATTTTGTCTGGTATTGTGGCTTCTATGATGTATAACCGGTTTAGTCATGTGCAGCTTCATGATGCGCTTGCTTTTTTCAGCGGCAAACGTCTCGTCCCGATTATGACGGCGGTAGCGATGCTTGTTATCTCCGGTATATTGTTTTTTGTCTGGCCTGTTATCTTTACAGCGCTCGTCTCATTCGGAACAGCGATCAGCAAGCTTGATTTTGTCGGTGCCGGCTTGTATGGCTTTTTCAACCGCCTCCTAATTCCAACCGGCCTTCATCATGCGCTAAACTCTGTTTTCTGGTTTGATGTGGCCGGCATTAATGACATCGGCAATTTTTGGTCAGGAACGGGTGAGAAAGGCGTGACCGGCATGTACCAGGCGGGCTTTTTCCCGGTAATGATGTTCGGCCTTCCGGCTGCCGCGCTGGCGATGTACCATACAGCCAAAACAAAACGGAAAAAGCAGGCTGCGTCTCTATTGCTTGCGGCTGGCTTCGCATCCTTTTTCACCGGTGTGACAGAACCGCTGGAATTTTCATTTATGTTTTTAGCACCGGCACTATATGTCGTGCATGCGGCATTGACCGGGCTGTCTCTTGCTGCAGCCGCGTTTTTCCACTGGACCGCAGGCTTCGGATTTAGTGCCGGGCTTGTTGATTTTGTGCTCAGTTCAAGGCTTCCGCTCGCCAATATGCCATATATGCTGCTTTTGCAGGGTCTTGTCTTTGGCCTGATTTATTACGTGATGTTCCGATTTTTAATTCAAAAGTTCAATTTGAAAACACCGGGGCGAGAAGAAGAAACAGCACAAACTGAAGATAATAATCCGGGCAGCCGCTTTGAGAAAATGGCTGCTGTCATTTACGAAGGGCTTGGCGGTGACGCCAATGTTGTTTCTGTTGATAACTGTGTGACCCGTCTGCGCGTTGAAGTCAGAGATATGAAGGCGGTAGATGAAGCAAAAATCAAATCAACCGGTGTGCCGGGCACCCATATTGTAGGCCCAAACAGCATTCAAGTCATTGTCGGCACGAATGTACAGTTTGTAGCGGATGAAGTTGCCCGTATACGAAATAAGCGATCATAAAGAAGCCGCCCTCGGGCGGCTTTTTCTTTTTATTTTAATAAGCAGGGAATAGCTCAAAACAGGAATGGGTAAAAGGAAGGGGAATGGAGAGTGAGAATATGATTCAATTTGAGCAAGTGGAAAAGAAATATCCGGACGGCACCTACGCTGTCCGAAAGCTAGACTTAACGATCGAAAAAGGAGAATTTTTTGTTTTAATCGGCCCAAGTGGATGCGGAAAAACGACCACGCTTAAAATGATCAACCGGCTGATTCCGATTTCAGGCGGAACACTGCGGATAGACGGGCGGAAAATCAGTGAGTTTAATATTCATGAACTGCGCTGGAATATCGGTTATGTCCTTCAGCAGATTGCCCTGTTTCCCCATATGACGATTGCAGAAAACATTGCAGTCGTGCCGGAAATGCGTAAATGGGACCGGGGCAAAATCAGCCGCCGTGTGGACGAGCTTCTCCAGATGGTCGGGCTTGAACCCGCTGTATACCGGAACCGGAAACCAGCTGAGCTTTCAGGCGGGCAGCAGCAGCGTATCGGTGTCGTTCGGGCTCTCGCAGCTGATCCTGAAATCGTATTAATGGATGAACCGTTCAGTGCACTGGACCCGATCAGCCGTGAAAAATTACAGGATGACCTTCTCACTCTTCAGCGCGGCATTCAAAAAACGATTGTATTTGTCACGCATGATATGAAAGAAGCCGTAAAGCTTGGCGACCGGATTTGTTTGATGAAAGACGGGCGTATTGTCCAAACAGGGACGCCGGAACACATTATGAGCCGGCCGGCCAATGAATTTGTGGAAAGCTTTGTTGGATTACACCGCGGTGGCGAAAGCCGGCCGGTTCGAGACATCATAGCCGCTTTTCCAGCCGGACCAGCAGCCGGCGCAAGAATTGAAAGCAGCGAAACGGTTTCAAAAGCCCTTCGTCTGCTGGCCGAATCTGATGCCCTGACGGTATACGAAGCCGGCCGGCCAATCGGCACGATTACCCATCGGACTATCGTTCAATTTCTTGGCAGTGAGGTGCAGTCATGAATCGGCTGAGAGATGTTTTTGGAGAGCGGCGCGATGAATTGCTCGCAGCCCTGTTTGAACATATCCATATTTCTTTTATAGCTCTTTTTATCGCCGTACTGATTGCCATTCCGCTCGGCATTTATTTAACAAGAAAACAGCGGGTGGCTGAGAGTATTATTGGGGTTACCGCTGTACTGCAGACCGTCCCCTCTCTTGCCCTGCTTGGTTTGCTTATTCCTCTTTTTGGAATTGGTAAAGTGCCGGCCATTATAGCTCTCGTTGTTTATGCACTGCTGCCCATTTTAAGAAATACATACACGGGAATCAAAGAAGTAGACCCATCTTTGATTGAAGCAGCACGGGGTATGGGCATGAATCAAAAACGCCGGCTTTTAAAAGTTGAACTGCCCCTGGCCATGCCGGTTATCATGGCGGGGATTCGAACGGCAATGGTGCTGATTATCGGAACGGCGACGCTTGCCGCATTGATTGGTGCCGGCGGCCTGGGAGATATCATCCTGCTCGGCATTGACCGAAACAATCCTTCTCTTATTGTACTCGGTGCAGTACCGGCTGCGCTGCTTGCTATTTTATTCGATGTTCTCCTGCGCCGGTTAGAAAGGCTGTCTTTTCGAAAAGCGGGGATTTTACTCGGTTTATTCCTGGCGACAGCACTGGTCATCATGCTCATCCCGCTTTTTGGACGCCAGGACAAAGAAATTGTAATTGGGGCAAAGCTCGGGGCGGAACCTGAAATCTTAATCAATATGTATAAGCTATTAATTGAGCAGGAAACTGATCTAACAGTCGAATTAAAACCGGGACTGGGCAAAACATCTTTTGTCTTTAATGCGCTCAAATCCGGAAGCATTGACTTGTATCCAGAGTTCACGGGCACCGCTATTTCCGAGTTTTTAAAGGAAACAGCCGAAAGTACAGATTCACGCGAAGTGTATGAGCAGGCGAAAGAAGGCATGAATAAACAGTTTGATATGGAGATGCTGGAGCCGATGCAGTATAACAATACGTATGCACTGGCGATCCCTTCTTCATTGGCAGAACAACATAACATTAAAATTATTTCCGATTTAAAACAAATCGAAAACCAGATCAAGGCCGGCTTTACACTCGAGTTTTCAGACAGGGAAGATGGTTATCTGGGTATTCAAAAATTATACGACATCGATTTTCCGTCCGTTGTGACCATGGAGCCGAAGCTTCGTTACCAGGCGCTCCAAAACGGAGAAATCAATTTAATTGATGCGTATTCAACAGATAGCGAGCTGCAAGTGTATAACCTAACCGTTTTGGAAGATGATCAAAACCTTTTCCCCCCTTATCAGGGAGCCCCACTGTTAAGAAAAGAAACAGCAAAGAAATATCCAGAGCTTGTTGAGTCGCTGAACAAGCTGGCCGGCCGGATCAGTGATCAAGAAATGCGGACAATGAATGTGGAAGTCAATGTGAAAAACCAATCTGCAGAACAAACGGCACGTGCGTTTTTGCAGCAGGAAGGCTTATTGAAAGAATAATCCAAAACCCGGACAGTCAGCCTGTCCGGTTTTTGTGAGGTGCCAGCTCTACTTCCTCTAGAAGCACTTTTAGTCGGTTTTGCCATCTTTTTTCAACAGAAGCCATTTCTTCTTCGGATGCATCCAGCTTGTTTTTATAACGGTCCAGCTTATTCAGCCAGTCCTGCACATCGTTAATCTCGCCAAACTGGCTTTGAATGTCTTTATAATGTTTTTCTTTTTTTGAAAAGTCCTGTCCCATCAGGCCGCCGAGCTCTGCGTACATATAGCGGAGCGCTTTAGATTGAATCCGCACTTTATGAAGCGCTTTAATGGATTCAGGTGCTCGTTTCCCATAAGCATCCACAGACTGCTCGTATTGCTCCACTTTTTCGTTAAATTGGTTTTCAAACAAAAGAATCTGCGCCTCCGGGTCAATCGATAATGCGTAAAAAGGCAGTTCCTCTGCAGCAAAAGCTGACAGCCGGCGGCTCGCTTTTTCGATTAATGGGGGCAGGCTTTGCTGCAGCTTTTTTTGCAGCTTTTTTCGTTTTTTACGCACCTTTTTAAAAAGCTGCTGGTGAACCTTATCGTTTCGGCTCTTAAATGCCTCTAAAAACACATCGGCTTCACGCACCGGGTTAAGCAAAGAATGGATGTTTTTTAACACTTTTATAACAGAATGATTTTTAGGTACGTTTAAAAATTGAAGCAAAGCCATGATTTTTCTTCCCATTACCCGAGCTTGATGAGCCGCTTCGATATCACCCGTTTTTAAGCATTTATGGCATAAATGCAAATACCGGCTGACCCGCTTTTGAAACCATGATTCCCATTGCGCCAGCCGCCAGTCGTTTCCTTCATCCAGGCATTCGCTGCACATAAAGTGCTGTTTGATCGGTATTAAAGACTGCTCGTTTTCACATAACAGGCATGTATTTGTATCACTCTGTATCATTCCGTCACCCGCTTTCTTATTCTGTTTTCTGTTTTCCCTCTTTTTCAAAAAGTTAACGCGTTCCATCAGGCGAATAATTTATTGTCATTCAGATTAATATGTTCGTTATTTGCATGTTATAATGGATTTGAAAACAGAAAAAGAAGAGAAAAAGCCACAAATGGCGGATGTTAAGGAGAAAATGAAAATGACTGTATTAAAAACAAAAACGATTATGATGCTCGGATCGGGAGAATTGGGTAAAGAAGTGGTAATTGAAGCACAGCGGCTTGGCGTAAAAACGATTGCGGTAGACCGTTATGCGCAGGCGCCCGCCATGCAGGTCGCTCATTCCTCCCATGTAATCAATATGCTGGACGGGGCAGCGCTGCGTGCGTTGATTGAACAGGAAAAACCCGACTTTATTATTCCAGAAATCGAAGCCATTGCAACTGAGACACTGATCGAGCTGGAGGAAGAAGGATATCATGTGGTGCCAACAGCCAAAGCGGCCAATTTAACGATGGACCGCGAAGGAATTCGCCGTCTTGCCAGCGAAACACTGGAACTGCCTACCGCAAAATATGCGTTTGCCAATACGCTTGAAGAGTTGCAAGAAGCGGCAGAGGAGATCGGTACACCATGTGTGATCAAGCCAATTATGAGTTCATCCGGCAAGGGCCAGAGCGTCTGCCGCTCAAAAGAAGAGATAGAGTCTTCCTGGAATATCGCGCTTGAAGGAGGGCGGGCAAAAAAAACACGGGTCATTGTAGAAGAGTTTATTACGTTTGAATCTGAAATTACACTGTTAACCGTCCGTTCCGTTTCCGGTACAACCTTCTGTGCGCCAATCGGCCATATTCAAGAAGACGGCGATTATATCGAATCATGGCAGCCGCATAACATGACGGAGAGCCAGATTGCAGAAGCAGAAGCGATTGCTCAAAAAATAACAGATGCGCTTGGCGGTTACGGCTTATTTGGTGTGGAGCTGTTTATTACCGAAAACGGCATTTACTTTAGCGAGGTATCACCGCGTCCGCACGATACAGGAATGGTGACCATGGTAACCCAGGATTTATCTGAATTCGCCATCCACATCCGGGCTGTCCTTGGTTTTCCAATTCCGGGTATCCGTCTTCTTTCACCTGGTGCCAGTCGTACGATTAAAGCTTGGGAAGAGCAGTCTTCTTATGAAATTAAAGGGGTTGAAAAAGCACTGGCAGCGCCCGACACGCAGGTGCGTGTGTTTGGAAAGCCAGAAACAAAAAAAGGCCGCCGCATGGCTGTTGTGCTAAACAGTGCTGAAACGGTCGAGCAAGCGCGTGAACAGGCAGAGGCCGCTGCCGCTCATATTACAGTGGAATACGAATAAAACGATGCATTCAAAAAAGGAACCTAAACCAGGTTCCTTTTTTATGAAGCATGCTGCCGATTTAATAAAAGTCAGTACGATCCCGCTCCTGCAGCTCTTCCGCTGCTGTCTGCAGGTCATACATCGTGATCATGAAAACAGCATAATCGCCTCGTTCCGTTCGTTTATCCGCTGCTGCTTTTAAAAACTTGGGCGACCCTTCTTTTTCTTCATCGTAAACGAGCAGAAGCGCGTCCGTATTGTCGAGTGAAAACTCATCTCTCGCTTTGAATTGCCAGGGCCCTATGTACGGCTTTTTAGATACGGCATCTACAAAATCGGCCTGTTCGATAATGCTGTTATAGTAATCCTGCCGTTCTTCCTTCCAATTTTTCTCCTGCTCTAAAAAAGGGGTTAGAACACCGAGCTTTAAGTCCGGAAACTCTTCTTTCAAGGAAAAAACCACTTCCGCTCCCCACAGCTCCACGCCGGGCTGTCCGCCGATAATCACCCACTGGAGCCCCTCGTCAAGAAGCGTACGCAGCCGCCCCTCAAGCGCAAGTTTGATCACGGAAATGCCGGGGTGTTTTTGATCCCATATGCCAAGCTCATGGCTTTTGTAGCCGGAGAGCAAAATCGTTTTAACCAATTCAACCACCTCGGGTCCATTATACAGGGAAGAATGGTAAAATGAAAAAAGACCAGCATGAAAAGGGGAAAACCATGAACGTTTTTACAATGGAAGGCGTAACAAAAACAGTAGGGGAAAAAGAGCTGTTTCAGCATATTTCTTTTTCGATCACAGAAGGAGATAAAATTGGTATTCTCGGTATCAATGGAACTGGTAAAACAACACTTTTAAACGTGATTGCCGGCCTGGATGACTGGGACGAAGGGAAAAAGGATCATCCGAATGACTATTCAATTTCATATTTGTCTCAAAATCCGGATTTTGATGAGAATATGACCATTATGGATTATTTATATGCCAGCCAATCACCGGTTTTTTCGGCGATTAAAGAGTATGAGCGGGCGCTTCTTCGGCTGCAGGAAAATGCCGAAGACGAATCGGTGCAGCAGGAGCTTATGAAGCAGCAGCAGCGAATGGATGATCTGGGCGCATGGGATACAAGCGCGGAAGCCAAAACAATCTTAACAAAGCTGGGCCTGCCGAATTTTGGGCAAAAGCTGTCTGAACTGTCTGGCGGCCAGAAAAAGCGGGCTGCTCTTGCTAAAACGCTCATTGAAACACCGGATTTGCTTATTTTGGATGAGCCGACGAACCACTTGGACTATGACAGTATTAAATGGCTTCAGGAATACTTGAAGAAATCGCAGAAAGCGGTGCTGTTTGTCACGCATGACCGGTATTTTCTCGATGCGGTCGCGGATAAAATTTGGGAGCTTGAGCGCGGAAAGTTGTATGAGTACAAAGGCAATTATGCAGACTTCCTCGAAGCAAAAGCCATTCGGGAAGAAAACGAGACGCTTGAGCAGGGGAAAAAAGAAAGCTTGTTTAAAAAAGAGCTTGCCTGGATGCGCAAAGGGGCCAAAGCACGCACAACCAAACAAAAAGCCCGTATTCAGCGCTTTGAAGTCCTGGATGCGGAAGTGAAACAGAAGCACAGCAGCGAAGCCCTTCAAATGGACCTTGGCGGCGCCCGTCTTGGCAAAAAAGTGCTCGAGCTTCAAAACATTCAAAAATCTTTTGGCAGCCAGGCGATTTTAACCGATTTTTCCTTTTTGTTTAAGCGGGGGGACCGGATTGGAATTGTCGGACGCAACGGCAGCGGGAAATCCACACTGCTTAATATTATCGCAGGGCGGGAGACGGTAGATGCCGGCAGTCTGGACCAGGGGCAGACCGTGAAAATCGGCTACTATACGCAGGAAAATGAAGACATGGACGAAAGCATGCGGATGATTGAGTACATCCGGGAAACAGCCGAATCAATTCAGCTTAAAGACGGCAGCTTCGTTTCGGCCGCACAGATGCTGGAAAAGTTTTTGTTCCCTATGCATACGCATGGCACATTGATCCGAAAGCTTTCAGGCGGGGAAAAGCGGCGCCTTTATTTATTAAATATTTTAATGTCCGCACCAAACGTTCTTTTATTAGACGAACCGACGAATGATCTCGACACGCAGACCCTGACAATTTTAGAAGACTATCTGGAACACTTTTCGGGTGTTGTTGTAACGGTATCCCATGACCGCTATTTCCTTGATAAAGTGTGTCACCAGCTGCTTGTTTTCAAAGGACAGGGTACGGTTGATTTTTACTATGGAAGCTATTCTGAGTTTCTTGAGGAAAAGCAGGAGACACCTGCTGAAGAAGCGAAGCCAAAAGTGGCAGCTGCACCGCCGCGCCCGGAACGAAAAAAGAAAATGTCGTATTCGGAAACACGCGAGTGGGAAACGATTGAGGATGACATGGAAGCTGCGGAGCAGCGGCTGGCGGCCATCTCGGAGGAAATGGCGACTGCGGGCAGTGATTTTGAAAAATTAAATCTGTTAATGGCCGAAGAAACAGAACTCAAAGAAAAGCTTGACCACATGCTGGAAAGATGGGAATACTTAGCAGAAAAAGCAGGCGAATAATCAAAAGGCTTCCGGTTGTCCGGAAGCCTTTTTGTATTAACGGGTAATTGTAGCACTCCAGCTGCCGCCGCCGCGGTCACAGGTGAATTGTCCGGAAGCCGTTCTGCCGTCTGCAGACATTGTACCTCTGTAATCACAGTTGTTTCCGTCGCTGCTGTTTCGTCTTTGAATGCGGACGTTGTTTCCTTGCAGCGTAATCGTTAAAACAGCGGTAACAGGCGTTTGACCGGGCTGTGTCCATCTTGCATCAAAGATGTTGCTGTTTCCGCGCCGTGTCCATACCCCGCGCCAGGCGCCTTCCTGCTCATCCCATCTCCGGCCGAGACGGTCCCGATCGGGCTGCCGTTCAATCACTGCACTCCACGTGCCGCCGCCGCGGTTACAAATAAATTGTCCGCTGGCTGTCCGCCCGCCAGCACCGAAAGTTCCCGTGTAGTTACAGTTGTTTCCATCACTGCTGTTGCGCCGCAAAATAAAAACAAAGGAACCCTGTGTATAAATCGTCAGTACTGCTGTAATATCAGCCTGGCCCGCCTGAGACCAGCGCCCATCAAATACATTACTGTTTCCACGCCGCGTCCAGACGGCCCGCCAGGCACCTTCTTGAACAATCCAGCGCCGCCCTAATCTGTCTGGCTGCCCCTGCGCGCTGATCACGTCAGCTGGAACATCTTCATAAGGCATCATGCCATAAAAACCGTAATAAGGATGCCAATACATATCGTTTCTCCTCCGCTCATTAAAATTGAATCCTGCTCTTCATCATATGTACCAGCAGGGTAATGTGTCCGTGCGACCGTGTAGAACAAAGAAAAGCAATCGACAAAACATGCCAAAAAAATCGGTTGTCGTTTGACACGCTTTTCTTTCGCAGAACGGTATGATAAAAAGAAAAAAAGGGTGCGTGGAAAAAATGAATCGAAACATAAACTGGTGCTGCAGCAAATGCCAAAAGCCTATTCTGGCGAATGACTTAATTGCCTGGACGAAAAAAGAAACGCTTGTTCATTTAATTTGTGATGCTTCACAGCTGATGGAAGGCGTGCACTATATTGGCCGGGCTGAGCAGGTTATGAATGATGAAACATCAGATCAACGGCACGCCTAAACCGCTGGTGCATAGCAAGGATCTCCTTCTTTACAGGGTTTTGTATACGCTTTCATAATGATATGGGTCTGCCGATTACGCTTAGTTTAAGACTAAGCGTTTTTTTGCGTATAATCGTTTTCCATTGGACAAAAGCTATCTTCTGTATAGATAGAACGCTCATAACCGTAGATGTCCAACAACAGAAGAACTGAGGGACTTAGAATGATAACGATTTTAATTGCACTTCTTCCTGCTTTGACATGGGGAAGTATCGTACTGGTGAGCGTAAAATTAGGCGGCGATTCTCATAGCCAGACTCTCGGCATTACCATTGGAGCGCTTGTTTTTGCTTTCGGTATGTATTTGTGGGCCCAGCCTTCCGTGAATACAACCGCTTGGATGGCGGGTGTTGTCTCCGGCCTTTTCTGGGCGGTTGGCCAGAAAAACCAGCTCGGCAGTGTACCGCATCTTGGCGTTTCAAAAGCAGTGCCGATTTCTACTGGTATGCAGCTGGCCGCCACGACTCTTTTTGGCGTTATTGTCTTTAAAGAGTGGACGACCGCTACAGCGGTTTTACTGGGGATTATATCGATCGTATTGATTATCACAGGGGTCGTGCTGACATCGATTACAGGAGGCGGAGAAGACCCGAGTAAAGAATCGGGCAGCCGGCGAAAAGGGCTGCTTCTGCTGCTCATCTCAACAGCGGGCTACCTGCTCTACGTTGTGATCATCCGCTGGTTTAACATCGACAGCTGGGCCGCTATTCTGCCTCAAGCAATCGGGATGTTTATCGGTGCCGTGCTGCTGACGCTTAAACATAAGCCTTTTAACAAATATGCTCTACGCAATACTTTGTCTGGCATCCTTTGGGGCATTGGCAATCTCGGACTGCTTTTGTCTGTACCTAGGATCGGCGTGGCCACCAGCTTCTCCTTGTCTCAAACAGGTGTCATTATTTCAACACTGGGCGGCATTTTTTTATTAGGAGAAAAGAAAACGAAAAAACAGCTTGTCCTTGTGCTGGCAGGCTGCCTGCTTATTGCAGCCGGCGGCGTGCTCGTCGGTTTTACAAAAATATAATATGACTAAAGGAGGAAGAAGCATGTATCCTGACTTAAAAGGAAAATCAGTGGTGATTACCGGCGCTTCTTCAGGACTGGGCCGGGCGATGGCTGTCCGCTTTGGACGTGAAGGCGCGAAGGTGGCAGTAAATTATTATCAAAATGAAGAGGACGGAAAAAAAGTAGCCCAGGAAGTGCAGCAAGCGGGCGGGGAAGCGATTTGGCTGCAGGGAGATGTATCAAAGGAGCAGGATGTAAAAGCTTTGATCGCAAAAACAGCAGAAGCGTTCGGCTCTATTGATATCATGATTAACAACGCCGGCATTGAAAATGAGGTTCCATCCGAAAAGCTGAGCCTCGATGATTGGAACAAAGTAATTGATACGAACTTAACAGGCATGTTTCTCGGCTGCCGCGAAGCGATCTCTTACATGCTTGATCACGGGATTAAAGGAAATGTCATTAATATGTCCAGTGTTCATGAAGTGATTCCATGGCCACATTTTGTGCATTATGCGGCTAGTAAAGGCGGCGTGAACATGCTGACGCAGACATTGGCGCTTGAATATGCCCCGAAAGGCATCCGTGTAAACAGTATCGGGCCTGGAGCGATTGATACGCCGATTAATGCCGAAAAATTTTCGGACCCGAAGGCAAAAGCAGACGTCGAATCTCTCATTCCAATGGGTTATATCGGAAAGCCGGAAGAAATCGCGGCTGCTGCCGCCTGGCTTGCTTCTTCAGAATCAAGCTACGTAACAGGTATCACGCTTTTTGCCGACGGAGGCATGACGAAGTATCCCGGTTTTCAAGCGGGCAGAGGCTGAACCCAATAAAGCTGCTTTCCTAGAAAGGAAAGCAGCTTTATGACGTAAAGATAATGGGAGCAATTCAACAAGCTGCTGACAGATGAATTGGCGTTTAAGCGGACAGCGCGCGAATGGTACCATGGAGAGCTTGAAATTGCCATTGAAATCCCTTCCAGTGATTTGGAAGGCAGCGCTGAGAAAGTGGTTGAAATGGAATTAAAAAGCGGCCGCAGCATTTTTGTGATTGCTGTAGAAGATATTATTATACAATGTCCAGTTTCCTGAAGACCATGAAGATTATCAATGACCATACCAAATGTTTTTGCTGCACAGGGATGATTTAATCGATCACGAGTACGTAAAACAAGAATCGCTTAAAACAAAAACAAATAAATGGATCCAGGACTGGATAAAAACTGAAACGTAAAATTTGTCTTTTTTCTCATTATTAAAAGTTTACTTCTTAAATGAGAAAAAAAGATATTCAACTTTCTATAATAAATATTATGTTAACTTTGAAAAAATTCAAATAGAACAATAAGTCATTCCCTCAAGTTTTTATAATATTCGTTATTAGAAACTTCCCCTCTTCAAGTTAACTATAATTATTAGGTCTATCCCAATAAGCTTTGCGGTCGTCCCCATAACATTCAGGTACATCCCATAATTTCCGGGTACGTACTGATAACTAACTTTTTTGGAGGTCGTTAAGTATGAACTTCACACAAGCTACCGATACTGGATATGCAAATGACTTAAAGTGTTATGAAGACTTTTTACGTGCCCATACCGGAGATTTATTCAGGACCAGGTATTGAATCATAACGCCAAACCCCGAACCTTGCAGCGCCGCATTTCCTGTTTAAAGTCATTGAGTTCATTTTGTTTAAAAGAACGTTATATGGAATCAGACTTTATGGCGGGCATTCAAGCTCTGAAATCCGATAAAAATCTTCCTGTTTATATGTCTTTGGAAGAACTACAAAAGCTTTTCCGCTTTTTAGAAAAGGATGAGCGACCGCTTGCCTATCGAAATAATGTATTATTTAAGCTGCTGGCTACGTCAGGAATGCGCAGACAGGAGCTTGTGGATTTAACCTGGGAACAAGTGAATTTGGACAATCAGACCATTAGAGTGTTTGGAAAAGGAAAAAAAGAACGCCTCCTCCCTATGCATATGATTGTAGTGCCTTTATTTCATCACTACAAAGAACATTTGGCAGAACATCAATTACATGATACAGAACCCGTGTTTTTAAATAAAAATGAAGAAAAAATGACTCCTCACGGCTTGCACGTCATATTCAAGGATATCTTACTAAAAGCTGGACTGCCGCCGAAACGGTTTTCCCTTCATTATTTTTGCTCAACATTGTTTCTATATAAGTGTTTCTATCGTCCAACTGAAATAGAATGTGTCTTTTCCCTACCTCTTCTTTTGAGGGTATTATACCTGTATTAATTAAATCAGCAAAATAAGTATTCGATTTCATTTTCTAGAATATTGTGGTCGCTTTTAAAATAAGCTATAATAGGGTATAAATAAATCCAACAAGGACTTTCTAGGATTCCTACAATAAGGAGAGAGAATCATGAATATAACGATTTATTATGGGAACCACGAAGATAAAGATATTCACACAATGGATTGTGTTATTGAAATGGATAATGATGAAGAATTAATGATGCTAACAGAAGCACGATAATGACATAAGAGATTTAAAAGGGATGCCTTTCTTAAAGGCGTTCCTTTTTTGTGTTTTCAATAATTTTAGCCGAGGCAGCCTTCCTTCTAAAAAGTGAAGAATTCTTTTCCGTTTATCTATTTACATGGAAAGTGAGTCACGATATAATAGAATAAGAACAAGTGTTTGCTATCACTGGATATGATTATTGATGGAAGGGAATGAGTGGATGTCCATTAGAAAAAGTGCAGGACAACCAAGAAAGAGAAGTCCTATTATCTCCAATACTGGTTTCTTGGGAGCCACTTTTGTCGATACAATTGAAATAGAAGAGAATGCCTATCATTTCCCAAGAGCGTCGTTACAAATCGTTCATCATGTCTTAAATGGATTGTTGCAGGCATCGACAAGCATCTTTAATGAACATGGGATATCGGCACATCTAGCTTGCGTATATTTAAAAAGACAAAAGAAGCTGGGTCTTGTTCTTTCCAAACAGAAATTCACAGAAAAAGAAGGAGAAGCTTACTTTCATAACTACCTACTTGAAAGAAACCTATATGATGGGATTGGCGGTTTTCGAGACGTATATAACACGGGGTTTTTAGGTGCTGTGTTCATTGATTTGTCTAATATTGAACGATTTACATATGAGTTTGAAATGAAGCTGCTTCTCAATTTGATAAAATCCTTTCTTATTCCAGCGAAGGAACTTTTTATTTCCCATAACATCAAAGCGTATATATCCGGTGTAGAAATATCTTCTCAAGATAAAATAGGGTTTGTGCTATCTAAGAAACCATACGATGAAAAGAAAGAAGCAGACCTTTATTTTGCGGAATATTTAAAAGAACGAGGACTTTTTAAGCTAAAGGGTCTTAAAGACATTACCCTCCATTCGTTTGAAGGATGATAACATACAAAAACAAAAGAACTTCATGCACAACAAAGGCATGAGGTTTTATCTAATACCTTACCGGTTTACTCCTTAATAGTACATGTGAAGGTCACATCTTCACTATTCACTTGGCATATAGCCAATTACTTTGTTTGTATTAGCATCGACTAAAATTTTTGGTATACCAACAACTACATTTTCGTTATCTTCAAAGGAAACAGACAATGCTTCTTTTCCTTTATAAGCTTTATCTAACAACTCATAGCCATTGTCGATAACGACCTTTTCTACTTTAGCACTCTGCCAGTTCTCTTTTGTGGTATTATTCCATCCTTTATCTTTAAGGAACCTCCAAGCACTTTCCCTAACTTTAGTATAACTGTCTGCTTCAACATCCTTTTCCATAGCGTGATTATCAGAACAACTGGCTAAAGGTAATAGAAAAAATACTATTGCTGCTAAGTACAGCCTCAATCTTTTCATGGTATTGTATTTCTCCCTTTCTCATCTGAGGCTTAACAACCATATCAATTAAATGAATTTAGATAACTAAAGACAAAAAAGAATTCAGTTATGAGAGAGATTTCTTTTTTAAATAGCTATCAAAAAAGCCATATATTAATCCTGCCAACGCAAACAAAATGATTGAGGTGCTTATGTTCAAATCATATCCTTTTATAAAATAATCATTTTGGTAATCGTACAATTTGTTAAATGCCCAGATTCCACTTAATCCCCCTGCAGCAGCATAAATAATGATTCTCGTTATGAAGGAGCTTAGAAAACTGTTAAGAAAAATAGTTAAAAGCAAAAATGAGACAGGATAAAGAATAAAGACAAATAATACGGTAGAAATGACAAAAGCAAATCCTAAATTACGCAGCCCATAGTATTCTGTGGTGGTTATTTTATTTCCCTCGAATAACTCCAGAAAAAAAGCTGCAAGCGTGAATAAAAACGTAAAATATAACCACGTCATTAAGTATCGTCTAAAGATATTCAAAATGACATCCTCTTTTTATATTCAGTTACTCTTCTTCAATTTTTATCTCTAAGGCAGTTCCACTTAACGGCGACGTAAGAAATATCCAGTCCGTTGTTACCGTCACTTTTTGTCCAATGTGGAGTAATGATTTTGTTTTTTCATCGATTTTAACCAGGCTAATACTATACCCTTCGCTGTCATAATGTTTTCTTAAATATGCTTCTAGCCCTTCATGGTTTTTCCCTACGACTTCTTCTTTTGTAATTTTGTCCATAACCCTTATTGTATCTTCATCTTCCCTAACGATATAACCTTGCACCACAGCATTTCCTTCTTCCAAAAGTTCAATTTCAACTGCTGTTCCCTGCGCAGGATTAGAATACATTAAATCAGAATGATGGGTAACTTGTATTTTTTGACCCGTTTTTAATGCGGAGGTTTTGTTTTTATCAATTGCCGTTATATCAAATATTGTGCCATTCTTCTTATCATCTAGCTCTGAAGAAATCCAGATAGACGTGGGTTTTTTACTTTGAATATATCCGCTGGTTGTAGATAAATCTTCATAAGGAAAACCCTAAGTTAATGTAGATTCGTACACTTTTTTGAGTTCTTTTATTGCCGCTCTTTTCATTTTTACACTCCAGTATATGTTCGGACTAGTGTTAAACTTATACAATAGTTGACCGAATTACTGTTTTTAATGGTCGAAAATAGTCAAACTATGTGTAAAACACGATTGATACGCAAAATTGAGATCATTCGGTAAAAATCCTGCTAATCTCATACTCTCTTGTTGGGTAGGTTATATGATATAATACTAGTAACAGCTACATACAGGATGGGTGGCGGCAATCCCCGGTAGAAGGGGGGTGCAGCCAATGACGACGTTTCAAACACTCTCACTTATGATTATGTTTGCATCTCTTGTTGTTTCGATTATTGTTGCAACAAAAAAATAACCCGTCCTGTGTACAGAGTTCGCGGCTCTATACTGGGTTATTTTTTTGACCTATTCAATTAGCCGCCGACATTCTGTCATGAGCTGTAAAGACGGGGATGTGTCCAGCATCCCTGTTTGTTATTATATCTTCATTATAGAGAAAATATTCAGTATTTGCAAAGTGTAGTCTCGTTAATTATAAAAAAGCTTCATTTATTCTATTGTATCTTAATATGATAAGAGTCGCTCCATCTTGAGGCGAAACACTTTTACTGCCGGTAATACAGCTTATCCAAACTAAAATTAAAAACTAATTTACATTAACCCTTCGTGTTTTTCCCTGTTATTCTTTGAAAGCTAACGAAGCAATAAATAATATGTATATTAACATAAGAGTCTGAGTAAACTAATCTTATTTAAAACTTTAGGAGGCTTCACATATGGAACCTTATAACGAGTTATATAAGATTATTGTCATTGAACATGGAATCGAAGCCGATAAAAAATTTGAATTCAATGGATACTATCTTACGGTAGTCGATTATATTCAAGCTGTTTCAGATCGTGGCGGTCATAAGAAAGTACTGGCTGTTCTAAAGATGATTGATCACTCAAATATTGAAACTTTCGTCAAAGGCGCTATCCATCGAATCATTCAAGAAACGCTTATCGGAAACAAAGATTTCGCAAATTACTATAAGCCGATTATAAAAAAAGTAAGTTAAGCGGTCTGCCATTTAAGCGCCTGCTTTTTTGTTATTAAATTTTCCTAAAACTGAAATTTTAGGAAAAGTATAAAATAAGTACTCCCAAAGCTAAAGCTGCAAATAAATCCATTATAAGTTCTCCCTTTTAACTGTCCAAAATTTTTTATAATATATAGTGTTTATCGGCTTCCTTATGTGGGGATTTTGGATTGTCAACACTAAAATCAGTCACTTACTGTACGGGAGATTTTAGAGGATCGGTTCCTTTATGGGAGTCTTTTTTAATTTGTAAAAGTTTAAAACAATTCAATTTGGGTATAATAAAACGGATTTCAATGTAAGGAGGCACACAAATAATGGAACGTGGAAAAGTTAAGTGGTTTAATGGCGAAAAGGGATTTGGATTTATTGAACGTAACGGCGGAGAAGATGTATTTGTACATTTCTCAGCAATACAAGGTGAAGGTTTCAAGAATCTTGATGAAGGACAAGAAGTGGAATTTGAGGTTGAACAAGGTCAAAGAGGGCCTCAAGCCGTTAATGTTCATAAATTATAATTAGCCGCCAATCAAAACAGACTCTAAATGGGTCTGTTTTTTAACTTCTTATAAAAAAAGTGTGTTGATACCAATTATATATTAATGTAAAGGAAGAAGACCCTATTTTAATCAGCATTTATTAAAACAGGGTCTTCTTCTATTTAATAACGAAGGACTTTAAAGAGTTTGACCGTTTTCTATTCTTTACTATTGTTTATGTCTTTGCCGAAAAGTCGATTTTTAATCAAAAGTCACCGGCAATTCTGCTAGAGACCTAAAGCCAATTAACTGTCGATAGTGTAGGTTAGATGATGACAATTGCAAGTTTGTAGTGTTTTGCACAAGGGCCTGAATCGCAATTTGTGCTTCTGTCCGTGCTAGTGAAGAACCTAAACAAAAATGAACACCATAGCCAAATGCAAGGTGCGGGTTGGGGCTTCTTGTAATATCGAGCATGTGGGCATTCATAAATTTTTTAGAGTCTCGATTAGCCGCTCCTAAAAGAAGATAAACCTGTTCTCCTTTTTGAATGGTAGTTCCCCCTACCGCAATATTTTCTGAGGCAGTGCGAGCTATCAGCTGCGCGGGACTTTCAAAGCGCAGGAATTCCTCTACCGCTGTGTCGATTAAGTATGGATGGCTTCGTAATTTTTTCAGCTGTTCCGGATTCTGCAGCAAGGAAAGGATCGAATTGCTAATCAGGTTCACCGTTGTTTCGTGTCCGGCAATCATAAGTAGTATGCAGGCTGCCAGCAGTTCATCATAGCTTAGTTTATCTCCCTGCTGTTCTTCCTGGATAAGGCGGCTGATCAAATCATCCTGTGGCTCTTCTCTCCGCTTTTCGATTAACTCTTTAAAATATATGATTACTTTTCTGGTTATCTCGGTGCCATTTGCTAATGCTTTTCGAGACCGGGTAAAGTCGATCGTTTGGATAAAGGCAGCTGTCCATTCTTTGAATTTATTCCGATCTTCTGCTGGTACTCCCAGGATTTTAGCAATCACGAGGCTTGCTAATGGAAACGCAAAATCCGATACAACATCCATCTTTTTATTTTCATAAACCTGGGCAAGCAAATCGTTCACCGTTTCTTGTATAAACGGCCGGCTGCATTCCACCGTGTTTGGCGTAAATACTTGGCTGACAAGCAGGCGCAGACGCTTGTGATCCGGCTGGTTTTTAAACAGCATCATACCGCTTTGGATATTTTTAAGCTGTTCATATTTTTTAGATGCTTCTGGAAGCGGGATACGGCTTTGGAACCGGGTGTCTTTTAACACTGCCAATACTTCTTCATAACCGGTTACAAACCAGCCGTGATATTTTAATAAGCTTCCTTTATAAACAGGATGAATGGAACGAAGCGTTTCATAAAAAGGATATGGGTTTTGTAAGAATTCCTGGGAAGCAACGTACAATGGCGGTATATCGTGCAAGTTGGTTGTCATGTTATTCCTCCAAATATAATTCTTTTATACAGGAAATTTTCATAGCTTTAATTGAATGAAAAAGTAATAGCGGGAGAAAAAGCAACCGTTGGTGTACCGATTGCTTTTTCTGCTTTTATTTTCCGGCTGCCAGGCTGTCTTTCATTTCTTGTACAGATTCTACTTCAAATTCCAGATCCGACCGCATTTATGATCTTCGGTTTCTTCCTGCCCAGCCGTTATTAAGTAATCATCGACAAAAATAGAATTAGCGGCATACAATCCCAACGGCTGTAAAGAACGAAGATTCACTTCACGTCTGCCGGAAATATGGATCTCTTTCGTCGGATTGATAAATCGGAACAATGCCAGTACTTTTAAACAAGCATCTAGTGCTTTTAATCTGTTAGCCATATCGACTACATCTTGTTTGCATATCGACTACATCTTGTTTGGTTTCTTTCATGCCGATAATAACGCCTGAGCAAGGGGACATTCCGGATTCTTTAGCCATTTCAACGGTATTTACCCGGTCATCATATGTATGGGATGTCGTGATATTGGCATGGTTGCTTTTCGATGTATTGATGTTATGATTATACCGGTCTACGCCGGCTTCCTTTA
This sequence comes from Domibacillus sp. DTU_2020_1001157_1_SI_ALB_TIR_016, assembly GCF_032341995.1. NCBI lineage: Bacteria > Bacillati > Bacillota > Bacilli > Caryophanales > Bacillaceae > Domibacillus > Domibacillus sp. DTU_2020_1001157_1_SI_ALB_TIR_016. The sequence goes on along the minus strand of NZ_CP135439.1, from coordinate 1,824,489 downwards.
AACGCACAGCCTGCTCCGGCTTTAACAATCCAAGGCACGCGCAAACCTTTAGCCCGTATGTATTTTTGATTTCTTTCACTGCTTCAACTACTTGATCTACTTCTTTATTTTACGCCCTCCATTTGATGTAAAATCAGTTCTGTATTTAAATATTTTTGTGCCATATCTTCAATACTTTCTTTTGAGATTTCGTGAAGCTTAGGTGTCATGCCTAAAATCGGCACCCCGCAAAGCTGCTTCATGGATTCGGGATTGGTTTGTTCATCTAAGCCTGGATTTTCACTGATTCCGTTAATAATAATGCCGGCAATTTTCAGCCCTTTGCTTTTGGCATAATGAACGGTTAGAAATGTGTGATTCAGTGTACCGAGATTAGGCCGGGCTACGATGATGATGGGAAGGTCAAGTGCTTTAATCATATCGCTGACCAGAAAATCTTCGCCGAGCTGTACTGAAATACCGCCGGCTCCTTCAACAATAAAAGAGGTATGTTTTTGCTTGATTCGTGACCAGTGGCTGAGCATGTCGTCTAATTCCACTGTTTCGCCTTCCAGCTTGCTGGCTGTATATGGGGCAAGCGGCTCTTTAAATGCAAAAGGCGTAATCTCTTCATGGGATAAAGGCGTTTCAGACATTTTCTTCAGCCAGCTTGTATCGCTGTCCGGATGCTCACGCTCTATTCCGCTTAAAAACGGCTTAAATACTCCTACATCTCCGACTTCTTTTCTTAAAAGCGCTGCTAAGCTGCAGGAAACAACCGTCTTTCCTACCTCCGTATCCGTACCGGTTATAAAAAATCCATTTTTCAAATGATCTTCAGCTCTTTTCCAATTAAATTAAAGGACGCCAATATATATTGAATTTCTTTTTCCGTGTGATCCGCTGTAACCGTCAGCCGAATTCTGCTTTCGCCTTCTGGCACAGTCGGCGGCCGAATGGCAGGCGCATAAATGCCTTGTTCCTGTAGTTTTTGGGAAAACAGCACGGCTTTTTCTGCCTGGCCGATCATAACAGGAATAATGGGCGTGAAATCTCCTTTGACAAAGTAGCCCATTTTGGTTAATCCCGTTTTTATTTTGGTTATATATGCAGATAATCGTATTCGTTTCTTTTCACTTTGTTCAATGATTTCAAGAGCAGCAAACGAAGCGGCACAGCTGGCAGGTGCCATGGCCGTTTGGAAAATAAACGTCCGGGCATGATTGCGTAAAAAATCAATGAGCATTTGAGAACCGGCAGCAAATCCTCCTTCTGTCCCCGCTGCCTTGCTTAATGTGCCAATCACAACATCAGGGTGCACGCCGAAATGTTCACTCGTTCCCCGCCCGTATTTCCCTAACACACCTGTTGCATGGGCGTCATCTACAATGACGTAAGCATGATAGCGCTTAGCCAAGCGCATAAGCTCTGGCAATGGCGTGATGGTTCCGTCCATGCTAAACACCCCATCTGTTACAATAAACCGACGTGCATGCTGCTGTGTTTCTTGAAGCCTGCTTTCCAGGTCGTGCATATTAACGTGCTCGTAAATGACCGTTTTTGCTTTTGACAGCCGGCACCCATCAATAATGCTGGCATGGTTGAAGCGGTCACTTAAAATAACGTCTCCTTTCTCAGGAAGTGATGACAGCACACCAATGTTTGCTAAATAGCCGCTTGAAAACAGCAGAGCTGCTTCGGTGTACTTAAAATGGGCCAGCTTTTTTTCCAGTTTTTCATGCCATTCCGTATTGCCTGTGGTTAACCGTGATCCGCTGCTTCCTGAACCAAATGTCGTCAGGGCTGATTGAGCAGCAACGATAAGCCGTTCGTCAGCAGCCAGTCCCAAATAATTATTGGACGAACAAACAATCTGTTCTTCACCGTCAATGACCATCTCGGTGTGCGGAGCCCCCTGCATGGTCCGTAATGTCCGATACAGACCCGCTTTTCTTGTTTGCAAAAGACGCCCGCTGAGCCAGTCATCGAATTGCAACGTTAGTTACCTCCATAATGGCTTGTTTCATAATCGCAATCATCGCCTGCAGATCTTCTTTGGTGCTCACAAGCGGCGGCATAAATACAATGACATCACCAAGCGGCCGCGTCAGCATGCCAAGCTCCCTCATTTTCAAAGAAACATGATAACCGATTCGCCCATTTGCCGGGAATGGCTGTTTTGTTTGTTTGGATTGAACAAGCTCGATGCCACACATAAACCCGAGCTGCCGGATGTCTCCCACGCATGGCAGTTCATTTAGCTCGCTGAGAAGCTGGTTTAGTTCCGAACTTTTTTCTGAAACTGTATGTACAATGTTTTCCAGTTCAAACAAACGCAGGTTTTCAATCGCCACTGCGCAGCCAAGCTGGTTTCCAGTATAGGAATGACCATGAAAAAAAGTTTTCAATTTTGTGTAATCATCATAAAATGCTTCGTAAATTTGTTCTGTCGCAAATGTTACTGCGATGGGCAAATATCCTCCCGTAATACCTTTACCGGCCGCCATCAAGTCCGGCTGTACGCCTTCATGTTCACAGGCAAACATTTTCCCAGTGCGTCCAAAGCCGGTTGCTACTTCATCTACAATCATTAATACATCATACTGTGTGCAGAGACGGCGTACGCCTGACAAAAATCCTTCCGGCATTACAATCATGCCTGCCGCACCTTGAACCATTGATTCAATGGAAAGAGCAGCAATCTCATTGTGGTGTTCTGCCAGCAGCTGTTCGAGCTCCCTGAGGCATTCATCACGGCAGGTGGCTGGATCACTGCTTTTCGAACGGTACACGTACGGAATCGGTGCCTTAAAACTGTCAAACATTAGTGGTCCGTATACATGGTGAAACAGCTCTATCGAACCGACACTGACAGCGCCAATGGTATCGCCATGATAGCCATTTCTCATAGATACAAATTTTTGTTTTCCTGGCTTGCCGATGTTTTGCCAGTATTGAAACGCCATCTTCAGCGCAATTTCCATAGCTTCTGCCCCGCTGTCTGAATAAAAAACACGCGTTAGCTTTTCCGGACTGATGCCAACAAGCTTTTCAGCAAGCTCTGTTGCCGGAACATTGGTCATGCCAAGCAATGTAGAGTGGGCAATTTTATCAAGCTGTTGTTTAATAGCGTTATCCAATTCTTTTTTGCGGTGTCCGTGGACATTGAGCCAGACGGAAGAAAATCCATCGTAATATTCTTTTCCATGAATATCTTTTACTTTAATGCCTTCCCCTCTTTCAACAATAAAGGGCTGTTCATCATAATCTTTCATTTGTGTAAAAGGAAGCCAAAGATACTTTTTGCTTTTTTCAATTAGTTCATGCGTCATTGTGTTCCTCCCACTGCACCAAAACAGGCTGTGTTTTCAAGTAACCTATGTAATCTGTTATATCTTCCAAGCTATTTACAAAAAAAATGCGGCAGCCCCGTTCATCACCGTATTCTTTTAAATTTGTAATGCGCTGATAGCCGATTTGTTTGCCGGCTACATATCCGGTGACGTAATCAGGATCGTCGGACCAGCATAGTTCTGCTACTGCAGCCGGGTGCCCGCTTACTTTTACGGCAAGTGTCATGGCTTCTTTTACTCGAGCGCTTGGAGCCATTTGGCTAAATTGAGTCCATTTCTTGAAATTTTCCTCGGGCCAATCCATTCTAGACACCCGAATGCCTTTTTCGGTTGCTTCATCCAGTCGGTTTCCTGAATGAATATCCACCAGCATTGCGCCACTAAGTCCAGAATATTTCGTGAGAAGCTGGTAAGCTTTTTGAATAGTTTGCGGTGGAATACCTGCTTTTTCTAGCAGCTGCCGGGCCAACTGCTGCCCTTGTTCAGTAGAATGAACCGTGTTAGTGGTAACCGGCAGAGGGTTAAGATGTTGAACCAGATCGTCTACGCGCTCAAATTGAATCTGCATAAAATCCGGTTTTCCTCTGGAGTGGGATAAGCTTTTAGCCAGCAGAGCGTCAACTGCTTGTTTAATATCGCTGTATGTAACCAGCTGTTCACCACCCGATATGTGCTGGCCACCTTTTTCATGAGATTGATTCTTGGACGCTCTCATTCTGACGCTATAATACTTTTTTTCTTGCATGCTTTTTACCAAGCCTCCATATCAAGATTTAACGTAGCCAGTCGAATCATGACTATTACTTTGAAAGTAATGCTGGCTCATTGTTAACTAATTTATATAAATAGTTAACAATTAAAATGTTATCCCGTTTAGATAATTCTGTCAATAAGAAATCAAAATTCAACAACATCTTGCTGCTGCTAAATTGGTAAATACCTTTAGATTCATTCACTTAATTAACACTATTAATAAACAATAAAGGTCTTTATATAAAGACTTTAAAGTGAAATACTTTTGTATTTTTATATATAGAAATGTTATTTAGAAAAGATAATTCACTTAAGCGGGGACTTGTAAACATTACGCCTCTATCCTATTTTGTTTAGAAGAGAAGAAGGTAAATAACCTGCTTAAGGGGCGTCTTTATATTGGTAAAAGTTTTTGGTGACCATTAGCAATTCTCTGAGTTTGTCTGTTTTATATATCAGAGGTATAAGTAATACAAAAAAGCACAGCTGATACGCTGTGCTTTTTACTCTGCTATTTTTTCTAAATCCTTATCGCTCTCTAGCTGCATGGAAGGCTTTTGAGCCGCTCCATCTCCAAATACGACCATCTTTCTGGCCCTGTCCATAATATTTACTAAATCCTCATAGTCTTGCTGCATGGTGAGTGCCCTTTTCTCAAGCTTCTCATATCTTGTTTCTATAGCTGCTTTCTCTTATTTTGCCGTTTCAAGTTCTCTTCGAAGGCTTTCGTAATCTGCCTCAGAAGCATTTATATTTTGTAGAAAATTAATGATTTGTCCCATCGTAAGAGTATTAGAGTCTGGAATTTCTACTGTATCTTGGCCTGCAGGATTATTGTCTGAAACAACATGAAGCCCCGAAACCTTTTCTTTCTTTTGGACATTACGAAAATGTTGTTTTCTTTGTTTGCGTGCCAGACTTAATGCTTTTTCGTACTGCTGCCTAATCACAGCATTCCAGCCGAACCCGCATGCTGCTCCTGTTCTATTAAGAGTATTTCCCACTTCTTCAAATGCTTTAAGCTGGGTACTTCCCTCTCTCACATGACGCAATACGGTCTCATTTTCCCATTCATCTGTCCAAGAATCAATAATAGAAGCCCTCTCTTTTAACGTTTTATTATTAAAAATTCGCCTTTCTTCTTCAACTATCCTTCCCCGTTTGTTCAATAAGAAAAGGAGGTGCTGCAGCTACCTCCATTGTTAAGCTAAAGCCCCATTTGTTCAACAAAACCTATCCTTAAATCCACTCTTTTCCATGTTCACGAATGAATTTAATTTCGTTCTGGTAATGTTCAGGATGTCCTTCATCTATCATTTTCTGAAAAGCCGAATCCCCTTCATTCGCTTTCCTTATTATCGTCTTACACATCCCTTCTAATCGCAACAGTACTATTTCTAAAAAATTCTGTGGTATTTCCTCACCGTAGGATTCAAAAAACAATGTTAATCTCTTTTTTATGAGACTGGAATGTAGTGAAGGATCATAGGGGACATAGTGGACCTCCTGCTCTGTTTCAGCAGGATAAAACCTGCTTAATGGCAAGCATGTATACAGCGTATAGGCTATATCCCATATTTTCGGACCAGGTCCAGCAACATCAAAGTCAATGATGCCCACCGGTTTTTCATGGTTAAAAATAATGTTGTATATAGCAAAGTCATTATGGCATAATACCTCTGCTTTTTGCGGAGTATTATCGATTGGTTTAAACTCATCTAATAATGGAAAATCACTTACAGCCTCATGATAAAGACGGAGCATCTTCGCTATTTCTTTTAAAACATCATTTGACAACATATATCTTTTTAAAGGATAATTACCTGCTTCTCCTTCAATAAATGATAATATCTCTCTTCCTTTTGAATCAATACCTAAAAACTTAGGTGAACAATTGAAACCTTTGTTCTCCAAATGCTTTAATAATTTATGAATTTTGGGACTGTCTTCCTTTAAGTCTCGTCGAACAGTATCTCCCGATCGATATACGTTTGAGACATTCCCTCCTGTTAGCATTTCTTCGTTTTCGTTCTGACTTTTCATTAAATCCCCCCCAATTTAGGGACGCTATGATTGTGTCAATAGAGATGTGTTTTTACCCATAAATAAAAGCAGATATACAATAGTATCTGCTTGACAATGGGAAATTAATTATCCACACCACGCATCCCCTAAATGATTTTAATTCAAATAAATAGACATACTACTCCCATAAAAAATTATGGAAAAAGTAACTATTTATTTTTATTAATTATTCATCATAGGGTTTGCCACATGTAGAATCTTAATTCCCCTTCCATTATATCTCTATCTTAATCATACATGCGTTATTAGTAATAGACAATAACCTTTATTAGAGTATTAGGAATTTTCCGAATAATAATCTTCTATCTTCTTCAACTATCCTGCTTCGTTAGCTGAATAAGAACAGGCTGCCGAAATGACAGCCGAGATATTAAACAAAAGCACCCCGTTAGCTCAATAACCATTCCTTCTAAAGGTGTAATTTCAATCCCTCATGCGATACCTTAAAACCTAACTTTTCATAGAAATGAAGTGCTTCGGGTCTCTTTTTATCTGTTGTTAGTTGAACCATATGACACCCGCGCTCTTTGGCACGTTGAATTGCCCATCGAATTAACATAGACCCTATACCTTTCCCACGTTCTAAAGATGCAGTACGAACACCTTCAATTGTGGCTCTCCATCCTCCTTGATGAGTAATGTATGGAGTAAATGTAATCTGTTGAACACCTACTATCTCTTCACCACAACAAGCCACAATCAATTCATTGTTTGGGTCAGAGTTAATAGATTGAAATGCTTTTATATAACTTTCTGGCAAAGGTTGTTTATAAAGCTCTCTTTTGTTTCCTAAAACGTCATCTGAAAGCATATACACAATCCTGTCGAGGTCTTGTATTGTTGCTTCTCTAAATGTAACTTGATTTGTATTCAATAAAATTCCCCCTCCAATGTAACCATAATAAGTTTTTGTTCCATTAGATGACGGCCGAGATATTAAACAAAAGCCCCGTTAGTCTAAGTGTGCACACTCAAACACTGCAGTATTTCATTCTTAATCTAATGGGGACCGAATTACTTGAAATACCATTTTAAAGCGTTTGTATATAAGATTTTATCAGCAGCTTTTTCATCAAATAGATGCTGAATCAATTCAATATCTTCGTATTCAAAAGGTCTTTTCGCTCTTGTTGATGGCAAATCTGTGCCAAACATAAGTGCATCAGGATTTGTTTCATATATGGATTTTAAAGCGTTTTCAACATTTAGTTCCACACGCCCAAAACCTGTTGCTTTTACGTGTATACCTTTATCAACTAATTTTAACAAATGCATTAGGCCTTCTTCAGACAAACCTAAGTGGTCAATTGAAATAGCAGGTAATTTTTCAATAGTCGATGCAATTTCAGGTAACTCTTTTGCATCAATATAAAGTTCACTATGCCACCCAGCCAAATCATAAACTCTTCTTGCAAAGTAATCGAGCTTTGATAAATCTTCTGAACCGCCTCGTTTTATATTAAATCGTAATGCTCTTACCCCATTGTTATGTAAGCTTACAATTTCATCATCCGTCATAGTAAAGGGCAATTGTGTAACGCCGCAAAATGATGGACCCATTTGTTTAAGCGCCTTCAATAAGTATTCTTGGTCAAATCCTTGAAAAGACCCAGACACAATCGCTCCACCTAATACATTCAAATTAGCAGTTTCATTTTGATAATCTGTTACAACATAGCTCGGTGGTGTATACCCCTGGTTTTCGATAATTGGAAAATCAAAATCAATAATGTGGAAATGTGCATCAAAAATTCTCATTATCATTCCCCTTTCTTTTCTTTAACATATCAAACATGATACATAAGAGGAATTATGAATTATTGATAAAAAGTCATAACTGTATCTTATTGATTTAAATTGCCTTGTTAGCTGAATAAGAAAAGGGTGCCGAAATGACAACGGAGATATTAAACAAAAGCACCACGTTAGTTGAACAAGACAATAAAATAATTTTCATAGTAAAATATTAGTATTTACAAAAGGAGCCTCATTCTTATGAATATTTTAATTTTAGGTGCAACTGGACGAGTTGGAAGTCAAATAGTGACTTATGCTCTTCATGACAGACATCATGTTACTGTATTAGTTCGCACTCCAGAGAAGTTTCAAATAAATAATGAAGATTTAACCATTATTCAAGGGAATGTTTTAAATAAAGATGATATAGTACGTGCAATACATGGGATTGATGTAGTTATTAGTGCACTGAATACTGATGGCACAACCACTCTATCAGAAAGTATGCCACTTATTATCGAAGCAATGGAAAACGAAGGTATAAAACGAATAATAACAATAGGAACTGCGGGTATTCTGCAAAGTAGAACCACGCCAAATTCTCTGCGTTATCAATCAAGTGAATCAAAGCAGAAGTCAACCCGTGCAGCGAAAGAACATCATAAAGTTTACGATATGCTCAAACAATCAACCCTCGAATGGACGATTGTCTGCCCTACGTACTTGCCGGATGGAGAAAGGGTAGGCAAATATCGAATAGACCGAAATTTTTTGCCGGAGGGTGGAGCTGAAATATCCGTACCGGATACAGCAGAATTTACATTTAAACAGATAAAAGCAAGCGATTATATAAAATCACGGGTAGGTATCGCCTACTAATAATATTCTTATACTACTTTCATATTGGATTAACCCGTTTTGTTGAAAAAGAAAATGGATGCGGCAACAATCCCCACTCTTTAACTAAAGCTCCCTTTCTAGAATATCTATATATGAATTAGAGTCTAAAAATCACAAGGATTAATAAGTAAAGGAGATGTTGTAAAATTAACATCTCTTTTTTTACTAAACTGCTTCATTTGTTCAATTAGAAAAGGAGGTGCCGCAGCTACCTCCTTTGTTAAACTAAAGCCCCCGTTCGTATTATAAGGTCAGCCAGAAAAGAAAATATTTCTGGTTGACCATTTTTTATATGGTTTTATGATAACGGTAGCCGGGGTAGAACGTAAGCCCCCGTGGGACTTGAGATCCCGTCAAGTAAACAGTTCGCCCCCTACTTGCTTAAACATGTTTTGGCTGGTTGGGACCAAGATCTCGTATAACAAGCGAAGCTATGACACTGCAAGAAGGATTAGGGGTTACCGGCAATATTCGTATTGGAGGAGATAAAGAATGGATCCAGTGGTTGGTCTGGATATAGCCAAAGGTGAAAGTCAAGTTCAAGCGTTCTTGGAAAAAAAGAAGCCTTACAAAGGCAGTTTTAAAGTGGCACATACCCTTGAAGGACTAGAGAGCTTACACCAATACCTAAGAGAAATCGAAGACTTAACAGGAATTCGACCTCCGGTCGTTTTAGAGTCTACTGGGCATTATCATACACCCGTTGTTCAGTATTTCGAGGAAAAAGGTTATTTATTAATTATCATTAACCCACTCATCTCTTATCGAGCAAAGAGCTCTTCTTTACGCAAAGTAAAGACGGATGTACTTGATGCTTATCATCTTTGTGAGCTGTATTATAAAGAGGATTTGGAGCCTCATAAAAAACGAGGAATCCAACTCTTAAATCTTCGTAATCTTACAAGACAACACGCAAATATAACAGGCATTTATGTACAAACAAAACTTCAATTTCAAGCAGTGCTCGACCAGGTATTCCCCGAGTATCGAGGCGTTTTTGGGGATTTATATTCAGGTGTTTCTTTACTAACTCTATTGGAATATCCTACATCGGAAGATGTTTTGGCAGCTGATGAAGCAGTGTTAACCAATAAAATCGATGAATTATGTAAAAGCCGTTCTAAGAATTGGGCAAATACTCAGGCAAAGAAGCTGATAGAAGCAGCAACTAGAAATCCCTTTCAGAAAAACCTGTATCAAAGCCATATCCTCAGCATCGAAATGTACATCAAAATGCTTATAGAGTACCAAAAGCATCTATCTAAGCTTGAAGATGAGATAGATGCTTTGGCAAAAGAAATGGAAGAATATAAGATTATCCAATCAATCCCTGGTATCGGAGAAAAAATCGCGGCAACGATTATTTCTGAAATTGGTGAGATTGATCGGTTTAATCACCCTAAAAAGCTTGTAGCATTCGCTGGAATCGATCCCAGTATCTATGAGTCTGGTCGATTTAAAGGCACTGTAAACCGGATTACGAAAAGAGGTTCAAGTAGATTACGTCATGCCTTGTATATGGCCGTTCGATGTGCCATCCGTGATTGTCGTAAAAAGAAAACAACGAATGAAATCATCCCGAGAAATAAGAAACTGCGTGAGTTCTATGATAAAAAACGGGAAGAAGGAAAGCCTTATAAAGTAGCTGTAATCGCATGTGCCAATAAGCTCTTACAGTGGATATATGCCCTTTTAAAAAGCTATTCCACATTCCAAGATATAGCTTAAATAAGAAATAAAACAAAACCATACAAAACCTTCCAATTGTTTGAATTAGGAAGGTTATTTGGCATGGCTATTTTTAGTATAGCATGAACAATTTCAAGTTTTTATTGAAAAATGTTGACAAACTATTAGCTGGTTTATTTATGTACATTTCTTCACAATTTTTAAGAAAGCCTCAACAATCTCACACATAAAATATCCTCACTCTATCTTATTACTTAAATATTCTTCAAATGTAATTTTTCCTGCTTTTTGAATAGTATTGGTATTTTTTCCATCGAAGAAAGATCTATATAGTTTTCCTGGTAAGGAAATGCTTAAAATTTTATTTGTTTCATTATTTACTTTGATTTTGAGTTCAGCCATTTCTCTTAATGTCATTATATCCGGGCCGCCAAAATCATTCGCTCTTCCTTGTGGACCTTTATCGACTAAACTTATTAAATGACTGGCAAATTCACTTACATCGACACTTTGACATTTAATGTTTCCAGGGACAATATATCTTTTAAAGAAAGGTTTTGATAAAAATAAATTTTCAACAAAGTGATGGAACTGAGTCGCACGTACAATTGTATAAGGGATAGAACTATTCTTTAATAAACCTTCTGCTTCATATTTTAGCTTATAATAATTGAATGGTATTTCATCTATGCCAACAATTGATGGGTAAATAAAATGTTTTATGTGTGGACTCTTTCTTAAAAATTCCTCAAAACCTGAAACCTCAACGTTTTTTGAATTTTTAATCGGGCTTGTTGCTGCGTGAATAATGACATCTACATCATTTACTGCTTCTTCTATACCTTCACAAGACAATAAATCGCTATAAACCCACTCGAAATGTCCTGTTTCTTCAGGTTTTCTTCTCGAAGTTATTTTAACTTTATAATCAGAATCCTTAAGTTGATTTAGCAAAGCTGAACCCAGTTGTCCTGTTGCACCTGTAACTAATATCCTCAATTACAACACCCCTGTTTTCTGGATTATCATTGTATTGTAATATTCAGATGTCAGGATCTTTATTCAGTTAATCTGCTCCTTTAATTCAATAAAAAAAGAGATGCCGCAGCACCTTCCGTTCTTAAACATAAGCCTCCGTTAGTTTAAGTGATAATCTTTACAATCTTTTTTATCTTAAAAAAATCTAATCCCTTAATGTGAAGGGGAATATCAAAAAGACGCCTTCCTACTAAAGAGAAGCTCCATAAAATGGAATGACGAAATTACTTTATTAATTTTCAACCGAAACCCTCTTCATTAATCGCTTTAATTTATTTTCTGTATCTGTTTCCTCTACTGGTGTATAGATACTGCATCGTAAATCCATATCACCTTGAACTTGAAGAGAAGTTAAATTAAACAGCATTTTACCTGCTTTAGCATGTCTAAATTCAATTATCATTTCTGGAGCCTTACTTACTTGACTTTCTTGCCATAAATCTTGAAATTCTGGATGTGAATGACTCATTTCTTTTATAAATTGGTTGTACCACTCATCGCCTAAATAGTGACCATAATAGGTACGGAAAATGGCAAGAAAACCTTTCACAAAGTGTTCCCAATTGGCGGCTAAAGCTTTTAATTCTTTTCTGGTGAAAACTAAACGAATCAAATTTCTTTGATCATTCGGTATTTGGTCAAAATCTAAAAAAATATGAGCAGCTGCAGGATTCCAGCCTACAATATGGCAATGTCGGTCCGTAATGATGGTAGGACAATATGTTAATTCAGCTAGTATTCGTTTTAAAGAAGGGCTAAGCTCTGCTTGATCCTTTTTTGGATTATCAATTTCCGTTTTTGTTTCTAATGCCAGGTCATATAAATAGTCTCTTTCATCATTATTTAATTGCAACGCTGTAGAAATACAATCAAGTACGATAGAAGAAACTTTTATATCTCTTCCTTGCTCTAGCCATGTGTACCAAGTGGTACTTACACCTGCTAAATGTGCAACCTCTTCTCTTCGTAGCCCAGGTGTCCTTCTCCGGGTTCCGGCAGGCAAACCAATTGACTCTGGCTTGATTTGGGCACGCTTAGCTTTTAAGAATGTCGACAAAGCCTCAAGCCTAGTTTTATCATTCATTTTTAAAACTCCTCATCAAACTAATTTTCCCTAGTGGAATTTATACCAGGATAAATAACCACTTGTAATAGGATAAAAAGGCTATAAAATACAATTATATTATTGATTTGGAGTGATGAAAAGTGGAAAGAGTTGTGATTACCGGTATGGGGGTAGTGTCTCCTATAGGGAACAATCTCAAAACATTTTGGAACAATCTAGTTAACGGCAAGTCTGGTATATCTCTTATTGATACATTTGATATTACTAATCATAAGTCAAAAATTGCAGGTATCGTCCAAGATTTTAACGCAGATGAAATTTTAGGAAAAAACGAAGCAAGACGTTTAGATCGCTTTTCTCAATTTGCTTTGGCTGCAGCTGAACAAGCATGGGCAGATTCTGAGTTAGACCTTGATCATATTGATGTAGAAAGGTTAGGCGTATACGTAGGTTCAGGTATAGGGGGAATTGAAACCTTAATTGAAAATATTGATGCGCTTAGGCAGAAGGGGCCAAGAAGAGTCAGCCCAACTCTGGTACCAGCCATGATTTCTAATGCTGCTGCAGCACAAATTAGTATCAAGTGGAACGCGATGGGACCTTCTATGTCGCCTGTTTCTGCATGTGCAATCGGAAATACAGCTATCGGAGAGGCCTTTAGACTAATTCGTTCTGGAGAAGTTGATGTTGTGTTTGCGGGCGGAACAGAGGCAGCTATAACAGACTTATCAATAGCAAGCTTTGGTAATGCTACAGCATTATCAACCAGAAACGATAATCCCACTAAAGCTAGTCGTCCATTTGATGAAAATCGGGATGGATTTGTGATGTCAGAAGGAGCTGGAATTCTAATCTTAGAATCTTTATCTCATGCTTTACGTAGAGAGGCAAAGATTTATGCAGAAGTTATTGGATATGGTGCAAGTTCAGACGCACACCATATCGTAGCCACACATCCAGAAGGTAAAGGGGCATATCTTGCAATGAAATCAGCTTTAAAAAATGCCAATATATCGCCTGAAGAAATTGATGTTATTAGCGCCCATGCAACAAGTACAAAAGTGGGAGACATCTCCGAAACGATGGCTATTAAGCAGCTGTTTGGAAAACAGGCTTATCAAATTCCAGTAACAGCTAATAAATCTATGTTTGGTCACATGTTAGGGGCAGCTGGTGGTGTTGAAGCCATTGCTTTGGCGATGAGCATAAAGGAAGGAATAGTTCCTCCAACAATTAACTTAGAAAATCCTGATCCATTATGCGATCTTGATTATGTACCATATGTTGCTCGCCAAGTGAAAATAAATACAGGTCTGTCTAACTCATTCGGATTTGGAGGTCATAATGCGGCAATTGTTTTAAGGAAATACGAGTGAATAAACTTTCTCTCGTATTTCTAACCGTTTCTTAAGGAAACGGTTAGATTTATTCCATTTAACATTAATGTTGTATCATAAATAGCTCATCGTTCAGCTTTTTATCCACCTGGATTTCAAGCATATTAATTGTGTCTTTTACTGTTCCCTCTGAATTTTTAACTTGCAATTTTAACAAGATTCCTGTTTCACGGTCTACCTCTGCTTCAAAGTCCCTGTTCTCTGCTTGTCCTTTTACAATCACTGTATTTCTGCCAAGATGGCTTCCTTCTCCTGTAATCTCCCACTCGTTTATGTTCTTCATGTAAACCATAGCAGCGTCTTCTGGCAGTACGGCTGTTTTTGCTACACCCATGTAAGCTGGATCGGCCCTATGTATAGAAAATGGTTCTCCATCATCTTCAAAAATACCCGTCCGCTCTTTCATACCCGTATTTTTCCACTGGTTATACTCCTGTTCATTGACCGGAACAGCTTTCTCCGTGTGGATCTTTGGTTTACCGTTTCCTTGATCACTAATGGTTACATGGAATTCACCATCATATAGAGATGATTCATAATCTAGCACCAGCTTGTCTTTTATCATTAAAGAAGAAGCATAGGGAGCATCTCCCTTTATCGTTTGCACTTTCTCATATGATTTAGGCTGATCTGATAGATCTGCTTGGTACGTGACCAAATAATGAAAATTGGCGGGCGCCCCTGCAAAATATTCAAACGATCCTTTTACCGTTTTAAAATGGTCAATAGAATTGAGCATCAATCGCTGGAGCTTTTCTTTTTCTTCAGCTGTATTTTCAATAGGGGACTGATCTGCTGCCGTTTCGATTTTCACCTGTGTATCTGTTTGCTGATTTGCTTCTACATGATTGCCCGTGTTGCTATAATACAATGCCCCTGCTACCAAACCGACAGACAAAACAGAAACCATTCCTTTATTTTTCATTAGACAATACTCCTTTTTCCTTATAATCCATATTATACGATAAACAACCTTCTATAAATTAAAAAAGAACCAAGAGCTAAAAGGGACTGACCCCATAGAGTGAGACAAATAAAAACACCTTTAAGTTGAAAAACGGGTATGTAAATACCTAAAAAGCCAACTTGGAGGTGTTTTTTTCTATGGGTACAAGAATCAGTTATCCAGCGGAAGTAAAAATGAAGGCTGTAAAAATGAGATTAGCTGGGGTGCCGGTCAAAGAAGTCTTGAAGGAATTAAATATCCAAAACAGGACCCAGCTTAAAACATGGGTGAAATGGTATAAAGCAGGCGAACTTCACCGGTTTGAACAGCCAGTGGGCAAGCAATATTCCTTCGGAAAAGGGCCTGAATATGAAAGTGAAACGGAGAAGCTGAAGGCAGAAAACCGGTATCTGAAACAGCAGATTGAAGTCTTAAAAAAGTACGAAGAATTGGAGAGGAAGTGGTCCCGGAAACAGCCGTAGAATTAGTGAAAGAACTCAAAATCAGCATGCCCGTCAGGGAAATATGCCGGCATCTTGGCATTGCTAGATCCACTTATTATCGCTGGAAGAACAAGATCAGGGAAGAAACATCCAGGCAGGCCATTGAACGAAAAATCGGCACGTTG
The DNA here is from genome assembly GCF_032341995.1 of Domibacillus sp. DTU_2020_1001157_1_SI_ALB_TIR_016. NCBI lineage: Bacteria > Bacillati > Bacillota > Bacilli > Caryophanales > Bacillaceae > Domibacillus > Domibacillus sp. DTU_2020_1001157_1_SI_ALB_TIR_016. Next base: position 1,808,918 of record NZ_CP135439.1, on the reverse strand, counting down.
TGCCGGGATCATAAGTTTCGATATGGCTATCGTAAAATCACAGCCTTATTAAAGCGGGAGATGCTTATTAATCATAAAGCGGTACAGCGTGTGATGCAGAAGTATAGCTGGCAGTGCCGGGTGAAAGTGAAGAAGCGCAGACGGACAGGACAGCCCTGTCATATTTCCGATAACCTGTTGAAAGGCGATTTCCAGGCAGATCAGCCTCTTCAAAAGCTCGTCACAGATATTACGTACTTGCCTTTTGGCCAGAAACAGCTGTATCTTTCAAGTATCCAGGATTTATTTAACGGCGAAATCATTGCCTATTCTATAGGCAGCTGCCAAAATACAGATTTCGTGCTGCATACACTGGCCCAGCTACCATCCCTCCCAGAAGGGTGCATTCTGCACAGCGACCAGGGATCTGTTTACACATCGTATGCTTATCAGCAGGCAGTTAAAGAAAGAGGCATTACCATGAGTATGTCCCGGAAAGGGACACCCACTGATAATGCCTCCATCGAATCGTTTCATTCCTCGCTAAAGTCTGAAACGTTCTATCTCGACGAGCTTCGGAGCACTACGACCGCCATCGTAGAGCAAACTGTCGAAAACTATATTCACTATTATAACCATATCCGTATTCAAGCGAAACTAAACAACCAGACGCCGGTCAAGTACCGGCAGCTGGCTGCTTAAAGGTGTTTTGATCCCTGTCTCAAAAATGGGGGTCAGTCCCAAAAATCGCCAGGTTCTTTCTTAATGCAACAAAATTACATTTATGTTGCATTCTGATTATCAAACACTTGTGATTATTGAATAAAAAAGAAATAAAAATAAAACCACTACAGTAGTTATTTTCGAAATTTTCATCAGCTGTTTATTCTCAAATGTTTTGTTTAACAAATAAAAAAAGCCTACAGCCCAGACTCCATGCTCAAAGAAACTAATTAATATGTTTCTGACCATATTTGTATAAAAGTATAAATCCGATTCCATAATAGATTCTTCCTTTTCCGCTTTTTAACTATAATATTACCATTAAAATTCCAAAAAAAGATTTAATTGTATTCGTAATTATCTATTTTTTGTTAATACAACATAATTTCCTTTATGTTGTATTTGGAATCAATCTAATAATGATTTCTTATTCACTGGGCATATAGCCAATTACTTTATTGGTATCAGGAGCGATGAGTATGGGCGGCGTACCAAGTACAACGTATTCTTTATCTTTAAATGAAATTAATAGAAGTTCTTTTTCTTTATAAGCGTTATCAAGTAATTCATAGTGATTGTCAGCAATGGTTTTCGTAACGTTTGCACTTTTCCAGTTCTCTTCAGCCCTATCGTCCCAACCTTTTTCTTTTACGAAATCCCAAGCAGCTTCCCTTACATCATCATAACCGTCTTTGTTTATAGCATTCGTATCATCTTGATTATTCGAACAGCCAGCAATGAAAAATAAGACATATAAAACACTTATAATCATCTTGTTCATAACCATCCTCCTTCTTGGAAAAGGAACTTTACAATATTTTACCACGACGAGAGTAGCCAGAATTCTTTCTGGCTGCTTTTTATTGATGCAACAAAATATCATTATGTTGCATTTGGTAATTTTTATTTATTGTTATTAAACTAAACTGCTTCTTAGTTGAGAAAGAAAAAAGACCGGCTGGAACAGCAGCCGGTTCTTAAACTCTTGCCCCCATTAGTTTAAGTGCAACTCTTTACACTGAATGCAACAAACGTAACGATTCCATTAAGAAAAGTGACAGCCTAACTGGGTTTCAGGGTCTTTATAAAATAATAGTCTATAATGAAATAAGAACAAGTGAGAAAAGGTCGGGAGGATTGTGTATGTTTTCTAATCTACAATTACGAGACTTAATTGCAGGGAAGTTACAGTCGTTGAAGAAAAGTACGGTCGTCGAGAGGAAAAGACGGAAGGTATTATTATTAACATTTGTCGTTTAGCACCTGTAGCGATAATGGGCGAAGATGACAGATATAAAACGATTCGTATCGAAACAAATGAAGAAGTTGGTGGGGCTTATGGTTCCTTACTTCATGGTCCAAAACGATTGTATATAAGCGAGAAATTCCAAACAATTGCGGAAAAATTGAAACAAGCATTAAAAGAGTTTGATTATGAACTCTTAGAAGCAGAGAGAATTAATAAACTTTTGCCCTTTCAAGTGAAAATCCCAACGCTTTATCGTGAACCGGGAGATTATTTAATCATGGATGCTATTTTTTATTGGGAGGATTAATTTAATGATTTTAATACAGTTTCCGTATTGAGCTATTCTGCTCCTTTAGTTTAGCAAGGAACCTCTCCACAACTCATAAGTTATGAATACTAGTTTAACCTATAAAAAAAGAGCGGCTACAAATAGTAAGCCACTCTGTCTGGACAACTGTCATTTTATACTTGAAAATTTGGATAGACTTTCTCTGTCCCCAATCACCACTAATAAATCTTCTTTATGAATAATTTGATCTGGAGATGGAGATACGGTGATATCTGTGCCGCTTACGATGGCAATGACGCTAATGCCATATTTAGCACGGATATCAAGTTCCTGCAGACTCTTTTCAGCCATTCCCCGGGGGATTAATATTTCTTGTATATTGTACCCTTTTGATAACTCAATGTAATTCAATATATTTGGTGATAAAAGCTGGTTTGCAACGCGTTCTCCCATATCCCTTTCCGGATATATAACCCAGTCGACTCCTACTTTCTCTAGAACCTTTCCGTGCTGCTTACCCAGAGCTTTCGCAATGACTTTTTTCACCCCGAGCTCCTTTAGCAGCTGAGCGGTTAAAATGCTGGATTGTATGTCATTTCCAATGGCTACAATCGCACAATCAAAATTGCGGATTTCAATAGCGGTAAGTGTTTTCTCTTCTGTGCTGTCCCCTACGGCCGCGTGAGTCACGTATAATTCAGCATCTTCGACTCGTTCTTCATTTGCATCAATCCCTAAAACATCATGACCAGCCTCATGCAGCCTTCTGGCTACCGCAGTGCCAAACCTCCCCAGCCCAATCACTGCATATTGTTGTTTTTCCATCACTGTCACCTCTCCCTATATTCTGATTATCCGATCATTATTTTTCCTTTTGGACGACGGAAAGGATCCGGTTTACGTCTCATCGCAAGGGCAAAAGCAATGGTTAAAGGCCCTAACCTTCCGGCAAACATCGTGAAAATAATGAGTACCCGGCCAATAGGAGATAATTCTGGCGTCAATCCCATAGAAAGACCCACTGTTCCAAAAGCCGAAGCTGCTTCAAATAAATAAAAGATAAAATCAAAACCTTTTTCTGTAATGCTTAAAAGCATGGTGAGAGTAATCACAATAAACATGCCAACTAGTGTGAGGGTAAGTGCTTTGAATATAGTTTCAGCCACAATTCTGTGTTTGAATAACACAACATCTTCTTTTCCTTTTACCTGCGACCATACTGCTGCCATCAAAACAGCTAAGGTAGTCACTTTGATACCTCCTGCAGTTGAGCCTGAACTTCCCCCAATAAACATAAGAAGGATCGTCAGGAACAAGGTAGGCTGTGTCAACTCCGCAATAGGCAGTGTATTGGAACCTGCTGTCCTCGGGGTAACTGCTTGATATAATGACCCCAGCACTTTCCCCGTATTGGACAAAGAGCCTATCGTTTTATCATTTCCATATTCAAATGCGAAGATTAAAATGGCTGCGCCAATCGTTAAAATTAAGCTTGTTACCAGTACCACCTTTGTATGCATAGATAGACGGCGGGTAGTGGAGTATTCATACAGTTCACTCATAACAATAAAACCAATTCCGCCGAGTGTGATTAGGAGGCACACAGTTAGAACCACAACAGGATCGTCTACATAAGGAGTTAAACTGCGGAATTCTCCCATTAAATCAAACCCTGCATTATTGAAATTTGAGATGGCATGAAAAAAACCATAATAGATGGCTTTCCCAATTGGCATATCAAACGCAAAACGGATAGATAAGATAATTCCCCCGACAAGCTCAATCACCGCAGTAAAGAGCAATACTCTTTTTACTAACCTTACAACGCCTTCAATCGAAAGATTGTTTAAGGCTTCCTGAAGCAGCAGTCTTTCCCTCAAAGAAATTCTTTTGCCCAATAAGACAAATAAAAAAGTGGCAAAAGTCATAAACCCTAGTCCGCCGATTTGAATGAGCGATAATATGACCAGTTCACCAAACATAGTAAATGTATCTCCGGTATCCACAACGACAAGTCCTGTTACACATGTAGCGGATGTGGAGGTAAACAAAGCATTCAAAAACGAGAGGCCTTTGCCATCTTCTGTGGCAATGGGAAGGGTTAATAACAATGCCCCCATAAGAATGACCGTTGCAAAGCCCAACACCAGAATTTTTGGCGGATCAAGATATCTCTTTTTCATAATGACCTCCCCACTGAATTAGTTTTTCATATTCCTTTACTTTTTTAGCCGGCCATATAGCTATGTATACAAATGATCCCATTGCGGCTGTGATATTTACATTAATCATTTTAGTGTTTCCTTTATTTTCAACTCCATTCCTTTGTCCCGTTCGGTAACAGCCCGCCGCTTAACTAAAATTGCTAAACGTTAGACTGGCAGGTTGCCTATAGATTTCTACGACTCTTTACAAGAGCCAAACTTTAATTGTTTTCCTTTCTAAATAACCAGTACTTTCATACAATCACCCCCTAGTCTTTTGGTATCTGATCTATTAAAAACATAAAAATAGACCAATGATTACTCTTTCCCCGATATGCAGCCATGCAAAGTCTATCCAAGTTCCTGCAGTGAACATTACGATTCACACATCGAAACAAAGAATGATTTACAGAAGCAAACATGAAAAATGGAGAAAAAGTACTCATTGATCTACCTAGCGCCCAGCAAGCCGTACAGCTCCCTTTGCGGTCTGTCTCCCAAGAAACTTTTTCATTTATAGGCATAATAAAAAGACCTATCGAAATACCAGGCTGCTATTTTGCTTCGAACAAAACAAAATAAGCCCCCTGAATTAAGGCGGTCTTATGACCTCCTTCGCTTTAGCCGACGAAGTTAGCTGACGGGTAGGATGGCGAAAGAGTATCTCATCCCTTCTGCAAGTGCAGAATTAACCCCAAAATAGTGGGTCCTCCGTTCTCAATTGCTTGAGATTTGGCCGATATCAAATTGTGATTTACGAGCATTATTATATGCCTATCATTAAATGTTTATAAACCTAAAATAATCAGCACGCATTTAAAAACATCTTATGAATAATCAGCCTAAAAATGGTCACCCTTATAATAAAGAACGTTTTAGGAGGGATTATCATCTTTACTCAAAACACATTTTTTCTCTTATTTTTTATTGGAGCCTTTATTGCAATAGCTTGGCTTTTGTACCAAGGATTTAGCCCTAATAGCAAACTCAATGCGCCTGAATCAAAAGATAATAACAACCAATCTGAAAATCAATAATCTTCGGCCCCAACTACTGTTTTGATCAACTATTGACTAGATTTTTTTTTGTTAGGATTTTAATTTGATCATGATCAACACGCTTAGTTCCATCACTAAAAACTAGTTTGGTACGAAACCGATACGAAAACTTATTAGATGAAGTATCTAATGTGCTTGGCAATTGGAAAGTAAATGGAATTCGGCTCGATTCTTTTGAGCTAATTGGTTTTGACATCAATCTAGTTAAAGCACTTTCAGTGAATTTCTCTTCCTTTTTTTGTTCATCTGTTACCACCAAATCACATTCGAGCCTATTGATTTTTTGCTCAAACCGTCCACCTTTAAGAGAAAAGTATCCGGTCACTTTTTCTCCGGGCATAAATTCATCTTTGTCTAATATAAGATCAATACTTGCAGAACCAATACGCAAACGTAATTGACTTATAATTTTTCTAATCACTACGTACAAATCCCCCTAAATTAAATGCTGAGTACTTATTCAATCATTATTTTGCCTGCTGTATAATCAAAACCCTTTCTTTTTAAAATAAAAAAGACCAATGACGTTTTTCTCCGCACAAAAACAAAGGAAAAAATGCTTCCTGTTTTGTTAGAGTAAAAGACATCATTGGTCTACGTAACGCCCAGCAAGCATCACTGCTCTCTTTGCGTTCTGTCTCCCAAGCTGCTTTCCCTAAAAATAGGCATAATAAAAAGACCTATTGTTGCTCAAGCTGCTCTTTTCCGCGATGATTAATACCACAAAAAAAGCCCCCTGAATAAAGGTGGTCTTCAGACCTCCTTCGCTTTAGCCGACGAAGTTAGCTGACGGGCAGGATGGCGAAAGAGTTGCTCTCATCCCTTCTACTAAAGTGTAAAATTAGCCCCAATAGATTGGTTCCTCCGTTCCCGCTGACGGGATTAGGCCGAGATATGTAGTTGTTGATGGAATTTATTCTACTCTGCTTATTTTTTTAAGTCAATATCATTTTATTAAGCAACGAATAATATTTTTCAAATGCTTTCTTTACTGCTTTTTGCGTAAAAGCGTACTTAGATGCACGAGAGATGTTTGTTACAGAAAAAGCAATAAAAAAGCGCCCTTTTGAGAACCGAACGGCCGTGTTCAGAAAAGGACGAGTTTCTATACATAACAGATCGTTTTTGAGACAAATAAAAGCCGGAAAATAAATTATTATTCCCCATAACTTAACATTATGTTGGCAACGCCACATTAAGTAAATTTATGTTCCTTTAACGTTTGTCCCGTACTAAATAACGTTGACAAGATAACAACACGAGAATATTATAAGATTAAAGTTGCTCTAGTGCAAAAAAGTATGCTTTATACAAAATCGGGCTGGAGGGTCTCTTAATGACAGACAAAAATCAAATGACCAGCTTACACATGGTCCAGATGAATAAAAAGTTCTTGATACAGAAAGTGGAGATTAAAGGGAATTTAAAAAGGCGTTTACTCGATCTCGGCTTTGTACCCGGCTCTGTCGTAGAAGTGTTAAAAGCAAGTCCATTAGGTGACCCCATATCTTACAGAGTGGCCGGAACAGTCATTGCTTTACGAAAAGAAGAGAGTCAATTACTATTCGGCGAGGTGATCGAATCATGAAAGAATACACCATTGCACTGGCAGGCAATCCGAATACAGGTAAAAGCACACTATTCAATGCACTGACCGGTCTGAAGCAGCATACCGGAAATTGGGCCGGAAAAACGGTAACCCTTGCTTCTGGCTATTACCGCTATAAAAACATTCCGTTTAAAATTGTCGATCTTCCCGGTACGTATTCTTTATTCTCAAATTCAGAGGATGAAGAAGTCGCAAGAGATTACATTGTATTTGAGAAGCCTGATGTCACTTTACTTGTGTTGGATGCTACTTCTTTAGAAAGAAGTCTCAACCTGGCGCTGCAGGTGTTAGAAATGACAGATCAGGTGCTAATCTGCTTAAATTTGATGGATGAAGCGAAAAAGAAAGGCTTAAAAATCAATGCAAAACAGTTATCAAAAAATCTTGGTGTCCCCGTTATCCCGATTTCAGCAAGAAATCGGGAAGGTCTTGAACTCTTATCGGATACGTTGCTAAAAATGTGTTCAGGAACAATAAAAACGAAGCCTTACAAAATGAAGTATGGAGAAGAAATGGAAGTGAAAATAACAAAGCTCGAAAAGGAATTGATCGAGATTTTGGGCCCTGCTCATCCTGCCCGCTGGCTCGCAATACGATTTTTAGATGGAGATTCAAAATTGATTGCTGCACTGAAAAATAGGCTGACGTCCAAAGGAAATGGAGGAGGAACACATGAGTCAACAAGAACGCTTGGACGCTCTGGCGGCGGTCACTCCTGCTGAAGAATTAGAGCATATACGCGAAAGTATTGTCAGCAACTTGTTTCAAAAATCGCGGGAACTCTGCAATAAATCGGTCGTCATCCAGGATAAAAGCCAGCTGTACAAATCGGAAAAGCTGGATCGGATTTTCACGTCGAAAATTTGGGGCTTCCCGATTATGCTCGGCTTACTGGGAATGGTCTTTTACCTGACAATAGCCGGTGCCAATATCCCTTCATCCATGCTGGCTAATTTTTTCGGCTGGCTGGAAGGCTATATTACCCTTGCATTCACGGCTATAAATGCCCCTGAATGGCTGCATGGTCTCTTAGTATTAGGTTTATATCGGGGAACATCCTGGGTTGTCAGTGTGATGCTGCCACCAATGGCGATCTTTTTCCCGGTGTTCGCCCTCTTAGAGAATTACGGATATTTACCACGAGTTGCCTTTAATCTAGATAGGCTGTTTAAAAAATCTGGCGCCCATGGAAAACAGTCGTTAACAATGGCCATGGGATTTGGCTGTAACGCTGCTGCCATTATGTCAACACGTATCATCGAATCCCCACGGGAGCGTATGCTCGCCATTTTAACGAATAATTTTGTTCCGTGTAACGGGCGCTGGCCGACACTTATTTTACTTGCTTCTCTCTTTATGGCAGTTGGCTTTGCCGGTGGAATGCATACACTCGTGACTGCTTTTGTTGTCATGGGAATGGTATTATTCGGTGTAGTGATTACACTGCTTGTATCATGGGGATTGTCTAAAACCGCGCTCAAAGGCACTCCATCACATTATACATTGGAGCTGCCGCCTTACCGGAAGCCTAAAATGTTGAATACTATCCTTCGCGCTTCCTTAGACAAAACGATTTATGTACTAAGAAGGGCTGTAAAAGTAGCGGCACCAGCGGGGATTTTAACATGGGTGCTTGCCAATGTCTATATTGGGGATACCAGTGTACTGCTTCATTTTGTCCAATTTCTTGATCCGTTTGGGCAATTACTTGGATTAGACGGATTTATTTTAATGGCCTTTATAATCGGGATGCCTGCTAACGAAATTGTCCTGCCTATTCTCTTGATGGGCTACCTTTCAACAGGTGCCTTAACCGAAGTAGAGGACATGGCCGCCCTAAAGCAAATCTTTTTAGATAACGGATGGACCTGGCTGACGGCATTAAATATGATGCTGTTTTCTCTTCTCCACTTTCCGTGCGGAACGACATTAGTCAATATCTTTAAGGAAACAAAAAGCTGGAAATGGACCTTTGTAGCATTTGCAATTCCAACCTTGATTGCTATCGGCGTCACATTCACAATTGCACAAGCCGTTCGTGGGTTTGGTTGGATGTAACTATATGAACGACAATTTAATCAAAAAAGCCGGAAAGAAATTCGGAACTGACCCCATAGAGTGAGACAAATAAAAACACCTTTAAGTTGAAAAACGGGTATGTAAGTACCTAAAAAGCCAACTTGGAGGTGTTTTTATTTATGGGTACGAGAGTGAGTTATCCAGTAGAAGTAAAAATGAAGGCAGTGGAAATGCGATTAGCCGGGATTCCGGCCAAGGAAGTCATGCAAGAATTAAATATTAAGCACCGTTCACAACTCATAAGGTGGATGAAATAGCTTGTGCTTATCAAAATTTAATGCGTAATCCTTATTGAACTATCGGAGCAGTTTAAATTAATAAGATATACTTATGAATTTTCATTAATAATTCATATTTCCCCTTATGTACCGTATTTGATATGTTATAGAAAAGAAAGGGGGATTATAAGGAGAATTTTTGATGCACTTTCATATTATTGATTTTGATTTTCTGATTATCGAAAACCAAGGATATACACCCCCGAGCTATGTTGTAACAGATTATCAAAATGAAACTGCTTATTTGCATTTAGTTTTAGGTTAAAAGATTATCTATCCGAAAATTTCCAATACATACCTGTGAATGTGAACGAATGAAACCTTATTTTTTCCCATTATAATTAATTTACAAAAAAAATATATAGTATGAAGGAGAAATTAGTCATGACACAAGGTGAGAAAATTACTGTAACAAACGGTGTGTTGAACGTCCCAAACAACCCTATTATTCCCTATATTGAGGGTGATGGAATTGGTCCTGATATTTGGGCAGCTGCTTCACGCGTTTTAGACGCAGCAGTTGAAAGCGCCTACAGCGGCGAAAAGAAAATCGTTTGGAAAGAAGTTCTTGCGGGTGAAAAAGCCTTTAACCAAATAGGCGAATGGCTTCCAAAAGAAACGCTTGAGCAAATTGACGAGTATTTGATCGCAATTAAAGGTCCACTTACAACGCCGGTTGGCGGCGGAATCCGTTCATTGAACGTAGCGCTTCGCCAGGAATTGGATCTTTTCACATGCCTTCGTCCTGTTCGTTATTTTGATGGCGTACCTTCACCAGTAAAACGTCCTGAAGATACTGATATGGTCATCTTCCGTGAAAACACAGAAGATATTTATGCAGGTATTGAGTATGCTGAAGGCTCAGATGAAGTGAAAAAAGTGATCGAGTTCTTGAAAAACGAAATGGGCGTTAACAAAATCCGTTTCCCTGAAACATCTGGTATTGGTATTAAGCCCGTTTCAAAAGAAGGAACAGAGCGTCTAGTACGTGCGGCGATCAATTATGCAATCAAAGAAGGCCGTAAATCTCTAACGCTTGTTCATAAAGGCAACATCATGAAATTCACAGAAGGTGCATTTAAAAACTGGGGCTATGAGCTTGCTGAAAAAGAATTTGGCGATAAAGTGTTCACTTGGGCACAATACGACAAAATCAAAGAAGCTGAAGGCACAGAAGCCGCCAACAAAGCGCAATCTGAAGCGGAAGCTGCAGGCAAAATTATCGTAAAAGATTCTATTGCCGATATCTTCTTACAACAAATTTTAACTCGTCCGAAAGAGTTCGATGTTGTAGCGACAATGAACTTGAACGGAGACTATATTTCTGATGCGCTTGCAGCTCAAGTAGGCGGAATTGGAATCGCACCAGGTGCCAATATCAACTATGAAACGGGCCACGCGATTTTCGAAGCAACACACGGTACTGCGCCGAAATATGCAGGTCTTGATAAAGTAAATCCATCATCTGTTTTGTTGTCAGGCGTTTTGCTTCTTGAGCATCTTGGCTGGAATGAAGCAGCAAATGCGATTACAAAATCAGTTGAAAAAACAATTTCTTCGAAGGTTGTTACATATGACTTTGCCCGCTTAATGGACGGGGCAACAGAAGTAAAATGTTCTGAATTTGCAGATGCTTTAATTCAGAATATGAACATTAAACTTCTCAATTGAAACAATAAAAGAATCGCTTTTAAACGGAACTAAACTGTACCTCCAATGGTGAACTTTTAAAACACTCAATAAGCGAAAAACATACTTGAAAACCTTATGGAAAGTTACCACATACCTTTAAAATAGTTTTGCATTAAGCTTTTTATCAGGAACATATGTGGAAACTTATCTTGGAAGGATAATGAAGATTATGAACGCTGAATAATATATTGCTTGGGAATACCTTTAAGACCGAAGTGGTTGAAAATTATTACGAGAATTTTCAATCAGAGCCGATCGATGCGTTTGCTTTTGATTTTTGGCAAAACACTAAGTATGTTTATCGTGACGTAGATGCACCGGACAGCCAGCCTGTTCAAGCCAACGAAGAGCAAATGGATAAAGATTTGTCGAAAATACAATAATCGAAGTCCTGTACATAACGTGCAGGGCTTTTTATTCGCACTCTGGAGTAACAGACACAATATCGGTTCCCGACCGTTTTGCTATGCTCAATAAAAACTCATGCAGATCCTCATGAACAGTTTGATCCTGGTACCGAGGATGAACAAGCAACTTGCTTATATATCCATGTGTTAAACCTATTGGGACTAAACCTCCGAAAGCAATCAAATGTCCCTCACTGTCCCGCACACCTGCCCAGAAAAGACAATCAATCTTACACTTACTATTCTCTTTTTTCCATCCAGCAGCTTCCCATAAATTCAGAATTTCATGCTCCGATAAGACAGGATTTAAAATAATTTCACAGTCCACAGAGATCTCCCTTTCTAACTTGAAGAGTAGACCCACCTAGTTCATTCCGTTTATGAATATATTACCATCTAGTAATATTAATTAAACCGATAAATGTTTGTTAGAAAGCTATGACAGCTATACATTTAAATCAATTGCAATTTATATCCTTATCTCTCATAAGTATACTTTTGAAAAAGTTTTTACTTACAATTAATTACATCTTATTCAAAAAAGTTGGGAATTGATAACAAACTGTTATTAGAGCTAAGCAAAGAAATATAATTTATTCTTTTTCAATTCGACGTCCTGCAGCCAATAAGCAAATACAACAAAATATCATTTATGTTGCATTATTATTAACTGCTTCATTCAAGCTACACAAACTTTGTTACGGCCTGATTTTTTAGCCTGATACAATGCTTTATCAGCATCCTCAATCAATGTACTCATGTTTTCAAAATCATCCTGACAGCTGGCTACACCTACTGAAACGGTTACCTTAATTTTTTCACCGTTATTAAGCATAAATATATTTTCTTCTACCCTTTTCCTAATGTTCTCTGCAATTTCAGACGCTATTTTTAATGGGCAGTCTACTAATAGAACTGTAAATTCCTCTCCACCATTTCGGCTGACTAAATCCGTGCTTCTCACAGATTTCTGCAAGATCCAACTAAGCTGCTTTAATACAGCATCTCCTTCTTTATGTCCGTACGTATCATTTACTTCTTTAAAGAAATCAATATCCACATAAAGAAGGGACAATGGCTGTTTTTTGCTTTCAGCTTCATTCACCAGCTGGTTAAATAGTTCATTAAAACGTCTAACATTGTTCAATCCGGTTAGTCCATCTGTAGCAGATTCATCCTTGTATCTTTCAAACAACATTTGACTCTCTCTAATAAGATCTATCGTATGAAAGGATACATAGCCGCCTAGATAAGAAACAACCCAATACAAGGGAATTAGGTGAAAAAGAAAAGCCGTATCTTGTATTAGGTATACCACCATGCCCATAAAATAGATATTTGAGAAAGTTAACATGACCAAAGCTTTTGACCTTCTGGAAATCTGAATTTTTGATACAAAACTTGCAAAAACGGTTAAGGCAACAATAAATGTGATCGAAATAAAAGCGGAAAGGTTAACCCCAATAAATAAACGCCCTGCTATGATCAATATCGCAGCAACAGCAGTAGGTAATGCTCCACCGGCAGAAGCCAGCAGAACCAAGGGTATATGCCTTAAATCAATAATCGTATTGCCAATATGCATCGCATATTGCATGAGTAGATTACCCATCAGTCCCCCTGCCAATCCGACCACTATTTTTCTCTTAATGGAGGAACTTAAATGCAAAGGGGAGCCTTTTGTAACTTGTGAGTACAATAATAAAAGCGAAGCAAGAATAGCTAAGTTTGTAAAAAGATCTTTAATTATTATCATCTTCATCACCTAAACAGAAGCATCATATTTTTAAATTTATAAACAAAAAAAAGCCACGGTGGGTGCTCCGCAGCAAAACAATAATGTGTATATGTTAAATAATACCTTGTAGTTCAATATTTTTCAATTACTGATACACTGCCATTAACCGAACGTGAGGAATTACAATACATAAAATAACCGTATAAAAAAACTAAAAGATTCTGCGCGTTTCCAATGCAGCCTAATTGCATTTATGTTGCGTTTAGAGGCATGTCAGAAAAGTAATTTCAAGAGCTGTTTCCCAATTAACTTTAAGGGTAAACTATCTCAGAAATGGGAGGGAGAGCGTGAGAAAATTACACCTATCAGATGAGCAATTAGTGAAAGCATATAACCAGGCAAAAAAAATGAAATTAGATAAAGAATTCATTAATATGCTTGAAAAAGAAATAAAACTGAGAAAGCTTTCTGACAAAGAAAAAAAAACCTAGTTTTTTAAGCTTAGGAAGTTTTTCTGCTACATAATTGCCTTTATGTTTTATTTAGATATACCTACTTTGTTTTTTTACTGCTTATACTTGCCTCTCCGTGATTTCTATTGCTGCTGCTAAAGAGAGAATTTATTTTGTATAGGCTTTTTTCTGTTGGCTAACCTATCTACTGTTGTTACATCTTCATCACACTGTCTGAATAAAACAAGCCCCCAATCCTCTTTCCAAGTTGTGGGGCTCGCTTTGTGTTTTCTGCTATCACTAAACACTTATATTTACGCCACATTGAAGAATTACATCTTTAATACAAAGCCTCATCTTTAAATAGCCTGCTCACTTGCAGTACTTCTTCCAAAAACCTTCTCTCTTCTACTGCAGGCAACCGCCCAAAGCATCTTAGAAACTCTTCATTAAATGCCCTAACGATTTTTATTTCTTCTGATGTAAATAAATTTCTGCCTTCTCTTGTTTGAATTCTAGTCCGGCAACAACAATTTGAACACATTTCTCTACCTCCACTCAATTTATCTATCATGTTTTACGTAAGGGTAGGAAAATCTGAGACGGCTATGGACAATTATGACACCGAAACAAAAAGGCTCCATTCTTTAGAGCTTTATTAGTCTGGCAGTAAAGTTCTTGGCTTCTATTTAGAGTGATGCTTGCGTAAAAGTGTACCTATGTACAAAGTATGTAGAGAGCAAATATTGTAAGAAAAATAGAGGAAATTTACATTCACGCTTACTGCTTTAAAAGAAAACAAATTCGAAAATTTAAGCGGTCCAACATTTTAGCAGCAGGAAAAGCCCAGCAAAGTGGCATCTTGATCGTTTAAAGGCGTCCGGATACGTGACAAAGCCGCGGATATTGAATGTGGTGAAAAGAAGCCCCATACTCCCAATGAAATTAAATGCTTAACACAAAGAAGGAGCAATAACAGCATAAAGTCTATTATTGCTCCTTCTTTTTACTTTCTAGCTCCCAAAAAGTAGAATTGGCATTCACTTAATCATGAATCACTTCGATTAATTATAGAAAGGGAATCAAATAAGTGAGGAAGAGTATTGATGAGAGCGCCTTTTCACTATAAATTTTTACATAAATATATATTAATATAAAAATTTATTTATAGCAGTTTTAGGCTTAAAAATCCCGACCTAAGAAGGCTTTTGCGCTTTTTCTTTATATAATCCATTCACCTTTGATTTCTGCGGTCAAATAAACATCTGACTTTCATCAGAGGCCCACCTTCTTTTCTTGTTTAGGTTACAGAATGTCCATCCATATTTTAATCGATGTGCCCAAAATCAGTAACGCTAATACCACCTGGAGTGTTTTTGTGTTTACTTTTTGGCCAGCTTTGGCTCCTAGCGGTGAAGCCAGTAAACTAGCGATAATCATGATTGCTGCCGGCTCATATAAAATCTGCCCGGTTGTCATTTTACCCACTGTTGCACCAATCGATGAAATAAACGTAATCGCAAGGGAAGTAGCAATCGTCATCCGGGTTGGAATCTTTAAAACAACGAGCATAATCGGTACAAGAACGAAAGCTCCAGCTGCGCCAACGATACCTGCGCCAACTCCGACGATAAAAGCGAGCCCTGCAGCCAGCCACTTATTAAAAGACACCTGGCCAAGCGGAATATCATCGATCCCTTTCTTCGGAAGAAACATCAGAATGACCGCAATGGCTGCGAGTATGCCATATACAACATTGATGTCGCCTTCGGACATCAAGCCAGAGCCGTAGCCGCCGATAAAGCTTCCGATCAGAATGCTGATTCCCATATATAGAATCAGCGTTTTATTTAAGTATCCGCCTTTCCGGTATGCCCACACCCCGGCGATTGTGGCAAAAAAGACTTGAATGGCACTGATTCCAGATACTTCATGGGCACTAAACGCTGTAAGACCTACTAAAGGAGGGATATATAAAAGCATTGGGTATTTAATAATTGAGCCGCCGATTCCGACCATTCCAGATATAAAGGAACCGACAAAACCGATTAAAAAAATCGTTACAATAAACGTAAGATCCATTTGTTTCTTCTCCTTTCAAAAGAAGAAAAGGTATCAGAACGATACCTTTTCCCTTTCTTATCAGCCTTTTTTAATCCAGAACTTTAACACATTGCCCTCTTCTGCCTGGTCCAGCAATTCATGGCCGCCTGATTTCGCCCAGGCTGCAAGGTCCGCTTTTGCTCCTTTATCGGTCGCATGGATTTCGAGCACTTGTCCAGATTCCAGTTCATTCATCGCTTTTTTCGTTTTCACAATCGGCATTGGGCAGGCAAGTCCTTTGGCGTCTAATACTTTATTTGCATTCATGTCAATCTCTCCATTTCTGTTTTTATATAGTTGATTTGTGTTTTATCGAACCGCACAGCGGTTTGGCCCGATTTCCATTTCACGCTGCTGTTCCTCGTCCGGCGTGATTTTCCCCATGTTTGTCTGGCGGATCTCCTGGTAAGCGTTTGGCTGTGGCGGCAGGTTGCCTGTAACCAGCTCTCTAAATTCCGCTTCGTCCTCAATATTCAAACCGTGGTTTTTCTCAAATAGGGTGCCAAGTTTCTGAGATACACTGCCATCTTCATTTAATTCTTCGATTATCATAAAATGGGCAGGCAGTACGATTAGTTCATTAGATAGTTCTTTGTAGCGTTTATAAAGCGTCTCACGCAGATCCCCTACCCAGTCCTGTGCCAGTCCTGCTAAATCAGGACGTCCAATGGAGTCAATAAATAGGATGTCTCCGGACAATAAGTAAGCTTCATCCACAATAAAGGATGTAGATCCAATCGTATGGCCTGGAGAATATAACGGCTGAATCGCAATAGTCGTGCTTCCAATCGTTACATTTTTTCCTTCTTCTAATGGTTCATAACTAAATGTAACTTCTTCGGCATCTTTTGGCGGAAGCCAGTATACAGCTCCTGTGGCTCCGACGATTACCCGGCCGCCTGAAATATGGTCGGCGTGAAGGTGTGTATCAAACACGTGTGTAATCTTGAGACCCTTTTCTCTCGCAAAATCTAGGTACACATCTGTTATCCGAGTCGCATCAATTAATGCTGCTTCTCCGTTTGACACCACCATGTAAGAGAGGCAGCCTTTTCCGATACGGACAAACTGGTACAGTTCGCCGCCATCTTTTAAATCGCCTGCTTTCACTGGCTCTAAGTATTCACTCCAAGCTTTCATGCCGCCTTTAAGATAAGAAACCGTTAATCCTGCTTCGGAAAGCATATCGGCTACCATAATGGATGAACCTTCCTTGGCACAGATCACCACAATTTCTTTGTTCTGTGGAAGCTGCGGCAGAATCTCTTCTACTCCGTCCAAGAGGTCAAAGTAAGGGACATTTAAGTGCTGAATATTGTCCCCTTCCACTTTCCAATCTTGAAAGGCATCTTCGTTCCGGACATCTAAAATAAAGAAAGACTCTTTTTGAATTACTTTTCTCGCGACTTCTTTCGCAGACATTGGTTTTACTGTCATTTCCAATTACCTCCTAGGGTATAATTTACTTTAAAAATTTTTCATTTTTATTTTCACTATTTAGACGTTAACGCTACATCCGCATCTTTTGCAAATTCCAAAAAGGTCACCGCTCCGCCTACTTTAATTCCGTCAATAAAAGCGTCTTTCTCAAGTCCCATAACATCCATCGTCATCTGGCAGCCGATAAAGGTAACACCCATTTCCTTCGCCACCTCTACCAATTCCGGGATAGAAGGCACATTTGAATTTTTAAAGCTTTGGGCAAAATGTTCTTTTCCTTCCGGCATAGGAAGCTGCTGGTATGCTTCTTTGTGAATGAGGTTAAGCCCTTTGAATGTAAAGAAAATCGATACTTCCTGATCACTTGCAGCAGCTGCTGTTGCAATGTTATACACTTTATAGGCATCAAATAATCCACCGTTTGCGGCAATAATGGCTGTTTTTTTAGTCATGTTTTTTCCTCCCTTATTTAACGGTTTTTCCTGTCCAGTGACACATGCCAGGTACCACATTCATTAATTTTTTAAAGCCTTGTTTGCTCATTGTTTGAGCAGCCAGTTCGCTTCTTCGTCCTGAGTGGCAGATGACATAAATGAGTTCATCTTTTTCCAGCTCATTTGAACGCTGTTCCACTTCACCAAGTGGAATATGGATCGCATTGTCAATATGTCCTTCTTGGTATTCATCTGCTTCACGCACGTCTAAAATCGTAATATGTTCGCCATTTTCAACTTTTTCTTTAAAGTCCTCTAATGAAATTTCAGGAATGACAATAGTTTCTGATGCCGTATCTGCGCCGCCCTTGCGAAGGAAGTGCCGAAGAACATCTCCTTCTGTTTCGGTTCCCAAGTATTCGTGCCCTGTGCTTTTTGCCCACGCCTGCAGGTCAGCCGTTGAGCCTTTATCCGTTGCCTGGATTTCTAATACCTGGCCCGCTTCTACATCCTTCATTATTTTTTTCGTTTTTACAATCGGCATTGGACAAGCAAGTCCTTTTGCGTCTAATACATGGTTTGGTGTAATCATTCTTTTTCCTCCTATTTTTAAACCACCAGGGGTATATTTAAGAACAAAAAAATTATTCGGTAGGTCCTTGCCACTCATTCATACCGCCTGCCATATTAATAACCTTGTATCCACGTTCCTCCAACAGATTAGCAGCCATGGAACTGCGGCCACCTGAACGGCAGACAACAATATGTTCTTCCGATTTATCAAGGTCCTGTAACCGAAATTCCAGAAGTCCTAAAGGAATATTGACTGCTCCCGGAATCTTGCCTGCGGCGACTTCATCTGTTTCACGAACGTCAATGATAGAAAGCTCTTTTCCTTGATTTCTTAAAGTTTCCACTTCATTTGCCAGCATTTGTTTCATTACAATTCCTCCTCATATCCTGATCACCAGGCACTCATTCCGCCTTTAACATTAGTAATGTGCTTAAAGCCAAGCTTTTTCAAGATTTTGCTCGCCTTACTGCTTCTCATGCCACTTTGACAGATCACAAACACTTCTTTTTCTTTTGACAGTTCATTTGCCCGCTTTTGGAGCTCAAATAGGGGTATGTTTTTAAAACCTTTAATCTGGTTCGCTTGAACTTCATTTGGTGTCCGTACATCGATAAACTGTATACCGTCCTTCTTTAACTCTGATTTTAGTTCGCCTGTTGTAATCGCTTTAATACCTCTTACTGGAACAAAACTTCGGTAGGCAAATACTAAAACGACAGCAATCAATAAAATATTCATGATCGATCCTGTTTCAAGCATCTTATCCGTTTTCCCCCTTTCTTTTATTCGTTTGCTTTTGTCACCTCAGTTAGATAAACAAATTCACGTTTCCATTTTCGGCATCTGCTAAATAGGCTGCTACTCCTGCATATTCAATGTTCTTCAGCAGTTCTTCCTGCTGCAATCCAAGCAAATCCATCGTCATTGTGCAGGCAACCAGTTTTACATCCTGTTCTTGCGCCATTTCAATCAATTGTGGAAGGGTCATCGCATTATGTTTCTTCATTACGTGCTTAATCATTTTTGGACCCATTCCAGCAAAATTCATATTTGACAAGCCCATTTTGTCTGCACCGCGCGGCATCATTTTGGCAAACATTTTTTCAAGAAATCCTTTTTTCAAGGCCAATGGTTCATCTTTACGCAAGGCGTTTAATCCCCAGAAAGTGTGAAAAATCGTTACCTCATGATCGTAAGCGGCTGCTCCGTTTGCAATAATGTAAGCAGCCATTGCCTTGTCATAATCACCGCTAAATAAAATAATATTTGTTGTTTTCTTTTGCTCAGTCATTTTGTTCTCCTTTACCGTTACCCGTATGGGTATTATTAAATGTAAAAAATTTTTGTTTTGATTGCAGAAACAAATTATTAGTTCTTCTTCCATTTTAAAAATGATATTTCGTTTAACTGTTCATACCTATAGGGGTATATTAATATAAAAAACTGGCTTCGTCAACTCTTCAATTTTATTTTTTTACTTATCTGCTTTTTACAAGCAGCTCGACAGCTTCTTTTACAATGCTATCCGTTTCTTCGCCTGTTTCAATATTTTCTCTGATACACTGTTCCAGGTTTGTGCTGACAATGACCCCCATTGTACGGTCAACGGCGCTTCGTACTGCTGAGAGCTGCATCACGACATCACGGCAGTCTTTTCCTTCCTCCATCATGTGCATGATTCCTCGAATTTGGCCTTCGATTCGTTTTAAGCGGTTTTCGATTTTTTTATCGTATACCACAACAAATATCTCCTTTCTGTTTTTGGCTCCGTTGGCGTTTTGTAAGTGAGTAACTCGCCACCTCGAAGCCTTTTGCTTTCAAATACCGTAAACCTAAATTTAACTCGAGCCGATCTGTGGCTATCACGTGAATATTGACAGGCGGAATTTCCTGATAGTTCCGCTTGAGATAGGCATACGGAATATTTATATATTGCTTGTACCCTTCGTTTTTGGCGTCACGGTAATCCGTAATATCTATTACCATCAAGTCATCTTTAACAAAATGACTTTCTTGTATAAAAGAAATCCCTCTGACAGGCCAAAGACGTCTATATAGTATAAGGGCCATTGAAAAAAGAAACAAACTAATCAACAGAGAAATAATGACTCATCCTCCTTGTTATCAGTAGTGTATGGATACACATTATACCTCTGTAGGTATAATGTCAAGCGTAGAGTTTTTCTAAGAACTACTGTCATTTTTCCGGCTTAACGATTCAAACATGTGCAGCCCATTCTATTTTGAATGGGCTGCACATGTTTGAATCTGTTTACGATCTTATTTTTTAATCAGTCATTGATGTGCCTTTCTTCAGCTGCAATTGCGTCAGCTTTTGTGTTATGAACCGTACCAAATGGATGCTCTGGCGACGCATAAATCGTATAAAGTTTAAGCGGTTTTGTCCCTGTATTGGTCAGGTTATGCCATTTGCCAGCAGGCACCATAAGGGCGTAATCTTCATAAACGTTTTGTTTAAAATCCAACTGATCCTTTTGATCACCCATTTGAACTAACCCTTGCCCTTCTTCAATGCGTAAAAATTGGTCAACTGTAGGGTGGACTTCTAAACCAATATCTTCTTCCACGTCGATACTCATCAATGTCACCTGCAAATGTCTGCCCCGTATTCCTCGTATCCTTTTATCGTAACGAGCCGCTTATAGGTTTTTCCTTTGTACCAAAATTCTTTTTTGGCTTCTTTTGCAGAAGAAAGGCCCCATTGCCTCACTTTTTTTGCGTAGTCTTCTTCGCTTTCAAAGAGCTGGTATTCCCCTTGTAGCGGAATATAATTTGTCAAAGTTGAATCTTCGATATGAGGGTAGGTAATTGCCATAATCTAAATAGTCCTTTCTTTTCTTTCTCATTTATCTTAACTGCGAGGTTTTTTATATTTATATAATAGGAAACCAGCTACTAGAATTACTGCTGCGAACGGCAATACATTCATCAATACACTGAATAAAAGCGATAATGGATCGGATAGACCCTCTTCTTCGTATGTTGAAACCTCACTGTCTGAAGAAGCGGTTTCGACCATATCTGCTACTTCCTCTGTGTATTCCACGCTCTCACCTGTATCTGCATTCACATAAACTGGCTCTCCAGCTTCATTAATGCTATCCAAGATTAAATAAACACCGGCAGCCGTTAATAACTTTGAAGGGAATGATAAAGATGAGATCCCGTTTTTACTGCTTGTAGCCTTATTTTGGCTTGTAGATGTGCCCTTATTAACCGTATTTGAATTATTCGAAGGACTCGTTGGTTTTGTTGTATTAGACGTTGAACCACTACGGCTGGTACTACCGGCAGAAGATGAACTTCCGCTTGTACTTCCTGAATAACTGGATGATGAGTTGCTTGAACTGCTGGATTTAGGTGTTGTACTGATGCTTGGTGACGTTCTTGCACCAC
This sequence comes from Domibacillus sp. DTU_2020_1001157_1_SI_ALB_TIR_016, assembly GCF_032341995.1. NCBI lineage: Bacteria > Bacillati > Bacillota > Bacilli > Caryophanales > Bacillaceae > Domibacillus > Domibacillus sp. DTU_2020_1001157_1_SI_ALB_TIR_016. The sequence continues at coordinate 1,787,193 of NZ_CP135439.1, read as the reverse complement.
CGCTGGAACTGCCGCCAAACTTTGCTTCTCCTAACCCGGGAAGGCTTACTAAGGTAAAAGCCAAAATGACCGCATAAATGAATCCTTTTCTCATTTTTTTACTCCTTCATATAGAGGAGAACCATGCCGAAAGGCAAACATCCTCCTTTTATTTATAAGGATATATACTCCAAAACACTTCCAAAAGTTTCATTTTTAAGTTAGAGAACGCCGATTATTTTCCGAGTTTCTTCTATTATATATACCTTCCCAGTGCATTGTCTTTCCACTGATGAACGACATGCTGTTCCCGCTCCATGATTTTTTGAAGGTATATTATCGTCGTTTCTATTTTTTCATGGCCAAGAGCACGCATGATGGCATACACATCACTGTTGTTCATGTAGCTGATAATCGCAAAGCTATGTCTGAACTCATGTGGTGTAATTCGCTTTTTCCGCGCCTGGATGGATAGGATCGGCACCTTCTCAATCTCATCACCCAACATTGTCGCAAAGGTGGTTAAGAAAGGTAATGGGAGAAAAACCTTTGTTTGAGCTAGGTCCGGGAGACACCCTCACAGAGGTCATTTTACATGGAAATTCTTTTCTAATTGGCACACAGGATCACAGCCTATCTACCAAAAAACAGGTTGAGGAAATGATCCTTCGAGGAAAAGAAAAAAACAGCCAGGAGGAGACCTGACTGTAGAAATGGTTTCGTTGCAGGAGTTGGAATTTTAAGTAGTAAGTACGAAACAATAACAGTATGAACCCATGAAGAATGTATTATGCAATCTCCAAAAAATAAAAAAAGCCGAAGAAACAGCGCTCTTCGGACAAATGATGAGATGTGTTTTTACCCTACCCGAAAAAAAGAAAGCTAAAACCTAAGTGTAAACTTAAGCTGATGAAAAATAATGGATCGATTGTAAGAGTGAATATAGAGATTCAGTAAGAAACCTGTATGCGATGATGTATCATGCTACTAAAATGATTGGCTATAAACGAGCTAGTCTGTAGTTGACCGATACTGTTGATTACCCGGTCTTTACTAAAAACAACATTATATTATTTAATTTTCATAAACCCTTTTCCAACCACTGTTTTTTTGTCGACACCTACGAACACAATCAGATTCTCTTGTGTTTCAGTCGCTGTTTGATTAAATGTGATTTTATATACTTTATCTTTGTTGTAGTTTTTATCAATCAAGGACTTAATCTCATCATTAACAACTACCTTCTCTACTCGTGAATCTTTTGGGCTTACAGGAATTAAAGACTCTTCCGCTTTGGTTAAGCTATTGTAAGCTACCATTAAAATTGACTTCTCAGAACTATCCTGCTTTGCTTCAAACACTGACCAACCAGCTAGAGAGACTAATAAAAACACGAACAGTGAGATAACAAATATTTTTCTCAAAACTTTCTCCTCATTTCCAGTTTTCCACTATTGTAACTTTTTTCTAATTTTATCTCACTAATATATAAGTAACAAGAAAAAAAGTTAATCAACAGTACGTCCATACAGATAGGCAGCATTAACCCTAGCTTAGATGACAGGTAATCGAAACTATCCGAATGAGGCCCACTTTAAAAGGTAATGTTCGACTACTTAATTTTTAAAAATACTAAAAAACAAACAACAGAGATCAAGAATGCGAAAAAATCAGTACTAAAACTCTCCCAAGTAAAGTGGGTGATTGCTCCGTGAAGCAAAAAGTAAAATTGTTTAGAAATACCGAGGAGGATGAAGATGCTTACAACTATAAATAAATGTTTGCTCATCCCTAAAGTTAAAGGAGCATCCTTTTGTTCTGTTGTTTCTTGATCATTTAAATTCAGATAGAGAAGCATACCTGCAAAGAAGGCTGCTCCAATTAAACTGGTAAGGGATCTTATGGATTGGGTTTCATCAAAACCAAATAGAAAATGCCCTAAAGTATACAATGCTGACAGAACAATAACCCATCGAAGTAAAACTTTTTTCTTTTTCATTAGCTGATAATGCCTTCTTTCAAATACATATTAATGCTTTTGTAAGTTTACTTCTATCTTTGTCTATAAGCAAGGTGGATTAAATTAACACATAGTTAATTTATACCTCCATGTAGAAAAGTACTAGAATGAATGAATATAGAGATCATCAGACAAGCGTATTCCATATAAGGAAGCAGATATTTTTTAAAGGACGTGTCAAACCCATGCAAACAAACCAAGAGAAATACTATTCAACCAAGGAAGTCGCAGAGATGATTGGCCGCTCTGTTTCTACGGTCCATGCTTATGTACAAGAAGGGAAGCTAAAAGCTGTGGAGGATCCGTGGGGAGGTCATCAAGGAATTCTTTTTTCTAAAAACGAAATTGAACAGCTGATGGAAATCATGCCTAAAACGCCGGAAGGTTTAACCTTAAACCAAGCGGCAGAATACCTGCAGACGAACCGAAACTTTATTGCGACTTATATTAAAGAAGGTCTTCTTCCCGCTTCTGAAGGACAAATAAGAGGGCGAATAATCCCACTGATCCAAGAAAGCGATCTGAAAGAATTCAGCGAGCTGCATGAAAAGAAAATTTGGGAAGATCGGCTTTCCCAGCGGCAATACTACAATAAAAAAGCAAAAGAAGCCGTATATCAGCGCTTTTCTTCTCCCTCCATTCCGGAAGCAAGACTTATGCGCAAAGGTTTAGGCGACTGGTACTTTATTGTGCCGGGAACCGACGATACATTCAGCTACATAGAAGGGATCTACACACACAGGTTAACACCGGACTACTCAATTGAAATGGGCAAGCGCAGCACGAAGCCTGGATACGCGGTGCTCAATCTGCCGGCAGTCTATTCCCTCACCTATCAAGTAATGGATCTGCTTTATCAGCAGTTGCCGGTGGCCAATATGTATATGGAGCGGTTAAAGGATCGATGGGTCATTCATATGAAAGATGCCCGATTAAACAGTGTTTCGGTTGAGTTAGCCGACTTTATTAAACGTTCAGCCAAACAAGGGCGTGTACGGTATGTACCGGAATATGAGGCACTCAGCATTGAATCGGAGGAGGAATTGCTGTCGGTTTCATTGTCCGTTGATATCAAGGGTTGGCTGCGAAAAAAAGGTGAGCAGACAGGCAAGAGTATGCAGGATATTGCGGCAGAGATTCTTGAAGAAATGTATAAACGCGAGCAAGATCAAAGTGGGGATCATATCAATCATTTTCAGGAATTCAATCAAAACCGGAACTGACTTAACTAAGTTAGTTCTTTTATTTAATATCCAATGATTGTAATTGCCGAATTCCTGCTTTAGTTAAGTGGAGAACCTGTTTCATAAGCTACGTGGACCCTTTCACATAGCTTATGAACCGCTGCATATTTAATTTAAGTTTTCTCTAGAAAAGTTCTTTGTTGGTAACTTTTTTTGAATGAATTTATATTTGAATTTAGCACATAATGTAAAAAAAGTGTCTAAAATATGAGTGCATATAGATGAAACAAATCATGATGCAGTAAATAATAGATAGCCTAGGCTGTTATTGAGAGTTCGATCAATCTGTGTCACTAGAATTTGTTTTATCCAGTTTCTTTTTTTTGTTATTTAGACGGAAATTTTCTTGTCTTCCTTTTCGATCTGTAAAACAAACATTCAGGCTATCGATCAATAGACAACCTGAATGAAAGAAAACAGAGTTCTTATTAAGAACTGGACTTTTAATTTCTTTATCAAAATTGACTAGTCACTTAAGCCGCATTGCTCCCTCTTAGGCGATCTAATAAAACAGCCGCGACAATCACCCCGCCTTTAACAACAAGCTGCCAGTAATAGTCTACATTCATTAATGTTAATCCATTACTGATTACAGCCATAATTAAGACCCCAATGATAGTTCCTTGAATTCTTCCTCGACCGCCTGTTAAGCTTGTTCCACCTAAAATAACAGCTGCAATGGCATCAAGCTCGTACATTTGTCCAGCAGTCGGCTGTCCAGAGTATAGTCTTCCTGCTAGCACTACACCGCCCAAACCAGCTAATAACCCGCTGATTGAATAAACATTAATTAATGATTTTTCGACCTTAATTCCGGTTAAGCGTGCTGCTTCTTCATTGCCGCCAATCGCATAAATATGGCGGCCAAACATGGTATATTTAAGAACAAAAAACATAACCACGTAGACGAATGTCATAATATAAATCGGAGTTGGAATGCCTAAAATACTTCCTCCACCAATAAATTTAAAGGTTTCATTCTGCAAAACAATTGGATAGCCGCCACTAATAACGTAGGCTAAACCACGAACATAAGTAAAGCTCCCTAGCGTAACAATAAATGCTGGTAATTTTGCTTTAGCTGTGAGGAACCCATTAATAAATCCTACCCCATAGCCTACTGCTACTCCCGATAACATGGCGAGTAACGGGTTAATCCCTGCAGCGGAAGCCATTACCGAAACAACCCCCGATAGAGCAACCGTTGAACCAACGGATAAGTCAATGCCGCCTGTTAAAATGACAATGGTCATCCCTGCTGCTAATACCGCTATAATAGAAGTTTGTTTTAACACATTTAACATATTGTTTGCATCTAAAAAATTGGGCGCTGTAAATGTAAGCACCACACACAATAAGATCAAAATCATAACCATTCCTAGACGGTTCCATAGGCTATGCAGTACATGACCTATGTTTAAATTGGCAGATGGCACGGCAGTTTGAGTGTTTCCCTTCATTTCTTTTGCTCCCCTCTGGTGGCTAAATACATTATTTTTTCCTGTGTCGCTTCTTCTTTTGATAATTCGCCTCTAAGCCTGCCCTCACTCATGACAAGAATCCGATCACTTACTCCCAATACTTCAGGAAGTTCAGACGATATCATTAAAACAGCTAACCCTGCATCCGCAAGTTCTGAGACTATTTTGTGTATTTCAGTCTTGGCTCCAATATCAACACCCCGTGTTGGTTCATCTAAAAGTAATACCTTAGGCGCAATAGAGAGCCATTTGGCAATTACTACTTTTTGCTGATTTCCGCCACTTAAATTTGATACCTTCTGATTTGGCGAGGCAATTTTTATATTGAGGTCCTTGATGTATTTATCTGCACTGGCATCTATTTGCTTCCAGTTCACGACTCCTGCCTTCGAATGTTTTTTCATTTCTGCCATTAAAATGTTTTCTTTCACAGACATCGATAAAAATAAGCCCTGTTCTTTTCTACTTTCTGGTACATGGGCAATGCCATTTGCAATAGCATCTACCGGAGATTTAATGTTCACTGGCTGGCCATTGATTAACACTTCACCGCTTTTTATATCAGAAATACCGAAAAGGGCTCTCACTAATTCTGTTCTTCCTGCTCCCACAAGTCCCGCCAGACCGACAATTTCACCTGGATAAACTTTAAACGATACGTCTTTTACGAGTGCGTTGTCAGAAACGTTTTTTAATTCAAGAACAGGGGCAGTTGCATGGGAAAAAGTATGATTCGAAGCTTTTTTTCGATTAAACAAATCTTTTAAATCACGCCCAACCATAAGCTTTACTAGGTGTTCAGGATTTGTTTCTTCAATAGGTCCACTTGTAATCCATTCACCATCACGGAGAACGGTGAACCTGTTGGAAATCTGAAAAATCTCCTCCATTCTGTGTGAGATATAGACGATAGAAACGCCCTTGCTTTTCAAGTCTTCAATAATTTCGAATAGTTTCGTGATTTCCTTGTCTGTTAATGAGGCCGTTGGCTCATCCATAATGAGAACTTCTGCCTTGAAAGACAATGCACGGGCAATCTCCACCATTTGCTGCTGGGCAACACTTAATGTAGAGACTAACTGGCGGGGGTTAAGATGGGATCCCATTGAATCGAGCACTTCTTGTGCGCGTTCATGAACTTCGTCCCATTTGACCCCACCGAACCGATTCTTAGGAAAGGTTGATCCCATTAAAATATTTTCACTAATGGTTAAATTGGGTGAGAGGTTTAATTCTTGATGAATGACACTAATTCCTTTATTTCTAGCTTCAACCGGGTCTTTCCACGAAATAGGCTGTCCTTTCATATAAATTTGGCCGCCGTTGTTATCCGGGTTATGAATACCTGCCAATACTTTCATAAAGGTTGATTTCCCCGCACCATTCTCCCCCATCAGTGCGTGTACTTCACCAGGATAAAGTTCAATTCTTACATTCTTTAAAACCGTTACATTTGAAAAGGTTTTGCTTATTCCCTCCATATGCAAGACAGGCTCTTTTGCTGTTTCTTTTACCTGCTCCTTTACAATCATATCTTTCTCCCTCCCTTATTTTGTTGAGGTAAAGTTTAAAAGAAAGCTGACAAAAGCTTTGTCCTTGTCAGCTTATTTATAACAAAAGGTTTACCAGCCTTGATAAGAATCCAACGATTCTTGTGTAACAAGTTTTACTGGAACTTTAATAAGCTCCTCTACCTTTTCTCCGTCCTTCACTTTCATTCCAACTTCAACTGCTTTTTTTATCATATTTCCCGGAGATTGAGCCGATGTTGCCACAAATGTACTACCTTCTTTCGCCATTGCTTCTGTTGCTTCCGGAGCGCCATCTACGCCGACGACAAAGAATTCATTTTGACGATCTGCTTGTTGTTGGGCAATCTCAACGCCGATTGCTTCTGGATCGTTTATAGCAAATACAGCATCAATAGATCCTGACGGGTTCGCTTGTAAAATGCCTTCCATGACTGTCAATGCTTTTTCGCGGCTGCCTTCGCCGTTTTGTTTAGCCACTACTTTGATATCCGACTTTTTAATGGTATCTTCAAATCCTTGAATCCGGTCCGTAACAGCCGAAACAGGAGGACCGTCTATAATAGCAATATTTCCTTTGCCACCTAACTGTTCAATGACATATTCGCCGGCAAGTTTTCCAGCTTGATAGTTATCAGATGTAACAGTAGCGTCAACGCCGCCTTCTGCTTCAGTATCCACTGCGATAACCGGAATACCTGCTGCTTTAGCTTGTTGAACCGCTGCAGCAATGCCTTTAGTGTCAACTGCATTCAGTAAAATAACATCTACATTTTTTGTAATAAAGTTTTCAATTTGAGACGTTTGTTTCGCTAAATCATATTCGGCACTTTCAACAAGAACTTCCGCTCCTAATGCTTCGCCTGCTTCGGTAGCACCTTTTCCCATTGCTACAAAGAAAGGATTCGCTAATGTTCCTACTGTTAAACCGATCTTTAACTTTTCATCGCCACTCTCTTTCCCGCCGTCAGAAGATGAACCAGCATCGGCACCGCTTTCCGCTCCGCTGCATGCAGCCATGACGGACATGGCAAGCGCTAATACTAATATTAATAATGCCCTGAAATTTTTTGTCATAATAATTCCTCCTTAAATTAAGTATTAAAATAATGAATTACAGAATATGTTATCCCTTGTTTCCGCTTACAAATATATTTGCATCACCCCCTTTAAAGATCATTCATTTCCTCAGAAATCTTTATGATCATTTTTGATCGATTAGGATTTTAAAAAAATAAAAATGATAGCGTTTTCACAGTTGTTAATTGTGAAATGCCAGTAAAATTAATTTAAATATACTGTTTTCACTCATGATTATTTTTGATTGTTTATGACTTTTTATGATTGTATTATGTCAGATTATTATTGTCAATGTTTTCTAAATATACCAATATTATTTATGTATAGTAAACTAATTTTTTTTATGATAGGTGTTAACAAATCAGAATCTATATATCAATGGTTTGACACATGATAATTGATTAAAGATTTTTATATAAATTAAATCCATATTTCTATACCTATATACTTTGCTTATAAATTTTTATTTAATTTTTAAAAAAATCTTTTTAGTACTATCAACTTAAGGATTTATTAATGAAATAAACATGAAAAATCCGCACACTTGAAAGTATCAATTAAGAAATGGTTGATAAAACTGTAAAGTATTGGAATTTTAACACAAAATCGCCGGGTTAAATTTATACAATTTCCGTACCTTTTTCGAAGCCTTTGTTGCTCATTCGGTAACTGAGGTCATTCAGAGAGAATACTCGGCCATTTCTAATAGTCACTCTAAAAAAAGTGTGGTATGCTATATTATTTTTGGAAGCTTCTTCAGTGAGGGCGCGCTATTCTGACTGAATGGCCGGCAGTCTAAGTGATTTACAGTATGTATCAATGAGCTGGTTCATCGCCTTTCACTACCTTCCTGAATGAATTGGTCGTATAAGCTTAACGGGCGGACAGCGACCTATACATCATTTGCAGCGTGAAAGGTGCCAGCCTTTCCTTGATCCAGAATTCTGCCGGCTTTTTTTCCGTTGTTGAATCGATTCTCGGAAGAAGAGCTGCTGTCAGTTTCGCTTTCGGTAGATATTAAAGATTGGTTACGTAAAAAAGGAGAACAGACAGGCAAGAGTATGCAGGATATTGCTGCGGAAATCCTTGAAGAAATATATCAGCGAGAAAGAAATTGAATTAGATGTAAATCTAATTAACAATATAATCTTAAATAAATAAGGAACTGATCTAAAATGATCAGTTCCTTATTTGAAACATCAGCGAGCTTCGTCTTTTGTTGAAAGATTTCTTTTATAGATTTCCTTCTCAAGCATGTAGACGAATTCCTTATCCAGATTAATTTTTTTCGCCTGCTTATACGCTCGGATAAGTAGTTTGTCTGATAAATGGGAAAGCTTCATTTTTTTCCTACTTTGTTTATATCGTTAAAAACCTTCAAGACCATTCATTTATTAATTATTCGAAAATAATGAGTTTTGAAACATGTAAAGTTAACATAAAGAGAAAGAAAACTTATCAGGGTGAAGATAAATCACTTTCTGTCCCCGTATGGAATAGAAAAAAGAGTATAGTTAATTGGTTTTATATAAATGTTGCTATACTCTGCGTACAACAAAATGCCGACCGGCCGATTCTTTTGGCAATGTCCCTCAGGGAACAGCCGGATTCTTTTAGTATTTCTATGCGTACGCGTTCAAATGGCAGCTCGTGACAGCCCACCGTGAATGTTGATGTAGGAACTTACATTTTACACGAAACTGCCACGGGCAATTTTTATTACTTTTCCAACCTTATTCAAACTTTCTATAGCATCTTTTCTAAAAATTCCTGAGCACGTTTGCTTTTAGGGGAAGAGAAAAACTCACGAGGATGAGCATCTTCTACGAGAGCGCCTCCATCTAAAAACAGGATGCGGTCTGCCACTTCCCGAGCAAATCCCATTTCGTGCGTTACAATGGCCATGGTCATGCCTGTTGTGGCAAGAGATTTTACCACTTCCAGCACTTCTTTGACCATTTCCGGATCCAGCGCTGAAGTTGGTTCATCAAACAGCATAATGTCAGGGCTCATAGCAAGTGCTCTTGCAATGGCGACGCGCTGCTTCTGTCCCCCGGATAAACGGATTGGATACTCATTTTCTTTCTGGGCCAGGCCCACTTTCTTTAAAAGCTCTCTTCCTTTTGCTTCCGCTTCTGCTTGTCCTACTCCTTTCACTTTTACAGGCGCATACGTTAAATTTTCCAATACCGTCTTATGGGGAAACAAATTAAAATGCTGAAACACCATTCCTACATTTTGCCGGATTTTCCGAATATCCGCTTTCGGTTTTGTAATTTCGATGTTTTCAATAAAAATCTGCCCGCTGGTCGGGACTTCTAATAAATTAAGACATCTTAGAAAAGTAGATTTTCCAGAACCGGACGGGCCGATAATAGCGACCACTTCGCCTTCTTTAATGTCAGTTGATATGCCTTTTAACACTTCGTTTGTACCAAACTTTTTGTGAAGATCTTTTATCTTAATCACTTCTCCGCATCCTCCTTTCCACGAGTTTCCCTAAGAATGTTAATCCAATAATAATGATATAGTAAATCAAACCAGCTATAATTAGAGGCTCAAAAAATCGGTAAGTCTGCCCTCCAATAATATACGCCCGGCGCATCACATCCAGCGCCCCGATTACGGTGACAATCGCTGATTCTTTTGTGAGGGTAATAAATTCATTCATTAAAGCCGGCAGAATATTTTTCATAGCCTGTGGAAGAATGATATCTTTCATTGTCAGCTTGTAAGGAATGCCTAGTGCAAGAGCAGCCTCCCGCTGTCCTTTATCAACGGCTAAAATTCCCGCACGGATGACTTCAGAAATATAGGCACCCGAATTTAATCCAAATGCTAAAACGGCAGCCCAGTATGCATCAATATCAAACCCAATAAATTGCGGAAGCCCGTAATAAAAAATCATAAGCTGCAATACTAACGGGGTCCCCCGGAAAATGGATGTGTACACATCCGCAAATCCAGAAAGCACTTTATTATGGCTAATTTTCAAAAGCGACAAGATCACACCAATGATAAAACCAAAGAGGGCTGATGTTAATACGATTTTGATGGTAACCCCAAGCCCCTGTAAAATATAGGGGATTGAGGGTATGACTTGGGTAAAGTCTAAATTCATACCCCTCATTCCTTTCAGCCAAAATCTTTTATTTCTTTACTTCTAAACTTTTTTCGCCAAACCATTTAACCGTTAACTCTTCCAGCTCTCCGTCTTTTTCCATTTTCTCAATAACAGGATTGAACTTCTCCGGCAGCTCGCTTCCTTTAGGGAAGGCGATTGCAGCGCCTCCCGTTTCAACACCCGGAATCGCAACCGTTTTTAACTCTTTATTATTAGCCATATAACCTTTTGTCACAGGCATCTCCATGATTGTTGCATCAATTCTGTCAACCGCGATTTCCTGAACAATTTCAGCTACCCGGTCCCGCGTCGTAATCTCAAAATCTGTTTTTTTCTGAAGGTCCTTTGCCATTGTTTCTTGAAGGGATCCAGCTTGAACACCGACTGTTTTTCCTTTAAGGTCCTCTACACTGTTGATTCCGCTGTCTTTCATCGTAAGAAGTACAAGCTCACTTCGGTGGTAAGGAATTGAAAAGTCTGCATTTTTCTTTCGCTCAGCGGTTGGTTCAATCGCAGAAATAGCAAAATCTACTTTTCCATTTTGCATAGCTGTAATTAAGCCTGAAAATTCAATATCGACAATTTCCAGTTCATATCCTAATTCTTTTGCAATTGCTCTGGCAAAGTCGATGTCATACCCTACAATTTCGTTCGTTTCCGTGTCTACATATTCAAAAGGAGCAAAGTCAGCAGAAGTTCCCATTCTCAACACTTTCTTCTCGCTCGAAACACCATCAGCCCCGCTTTGATTGCTGCAGGCTGATAAAATAAGACAAAGGAAAACCGACAAAATAAGTAAAACACGTGCTTTTCTCATCATTCGTCCTTCTTTCTTTGGGGAATTTTAATGACGATCTTGGTTTCATTAATAAAAAATCAAAATGCATTGCTGTTAAAAATAAGTGATATGCCACTCGCATATTTTTTAAATTTTCAAATAATTTTTTTGCGAAATGCCCCCTCCAACCTTACTGAATCGGTTTTTGCTATACTTTTTCTAACAGGTTAAAAGTCGTATAAAGTATGAACATTCGATGTAATGTTATATAACGTTATTTAACTATTTATACAACTTTCTATTTAGGCTGTCAATGACTTTTCATGACATGTTTCTTGACATTTAATATTTTTTAAAAATCAATGAAGATATTAAAGTTAAGACGAAATGGTTCCTTTAAAATTGCATACATTTGCAAAAAAGAGTAATTATCCTGTCAGGACAATTGCTCTTTTTGCGCTTCCATTTAAAATGCATACGATGTTTATTGGTGTATTTAGTCGTTAAAAAACGGAGTTAAGTGATCCATAATCCGCTGATCGACTTCATCCGGCTTTTCAAAGTATTTCATCTCTGTAATTTCCTGGCCTAAAAAGCCTTTGTATTGATATCGATTGAGGATTTCAAACTGCTTGCTTACATCCAGGCTGCCGTCTCCCCATGCCAGGTGTCCGTAAGGCTTGCAATCTACAAAGTGGATATGCGCAATCTCTTCTCCAAATGCAGCGAACCAGTCTTCCATCGTTTCACCAGCTACGCTCATCGCCACTGTATCAAGCATGATTTTAAAAGCAGGCGAATTGATTTCTTTATGCATTCTTATCGCTTCTTCAAGAGTGGTTACAATTTTTGATTCTTCTGGCCGTAATGTTTCCATCGTAATGGTAACGCCTTCTTTTTCTGCTACAAGGGCTAAGTGGTGAAGCATTTCTGCTGAACGTTTCCATGCTTCTTCCTTAGCTTCATTTAAATATCCATATCCTGAATTAATCGTCATTAAAGAAGTGCCTAATTCAGCAGCTGCCTTTACCGCATTGGTAAAGTAAAGCTTGCTTTTCTCAAACTGGTCCGGATCAGGCGCCGCAATATTATAAGGATAAATGATGGATTCAGGGGTAAAAGCCACAATTTTCACATCATGTTGGGCAGCTTTTTGCTTTACCTTTTTACAGTCTGCGTAAGACATTGAATCCATTAAAAAGTGCGGAGCTCCTCCCCATAACTCAATGCTTTCAATGCCTGCTTTTTGCTGGGCAGCAAAAAAATAATCAAGTGAGTAAAATAAATAGTGAATATTCATTCCGGCAATTTGGCTGCGCTTGATTTGCGGCATTCTGCTATCTCCCTTTGGACTGATTTTAAAGCTGAACTTGATAACGACATAAAACGTTACAGGTAAAGGCAGAAGAATGGTAAAACATCTGTTGTAAAGAAGCAGAAAGAGATTTATAGGGTAAATTGATAGCGTTCACCAATGATATACTGTCTTCCGACATGAACAGGCTGATTATGCTGGTCATAGATAATCGTTCTCATGTAAAAAAGCGCTTTTCCTAATGAGGTCTCTAATAATTGTGCTTTTTCTTCATCCGCTAACGTAATTTCCAAAATGGTCTCTCCCGGGTTTTCAGGACGAATATCATATTTCTTCTCCAATAAATCGTAGAGAGACCCTTCCAATGATTCGTTCATTAAAAATTGAAAACGATGCTGCGGATAATAATTATTCTCCAACATAAGCGGACTGTTTCCCGCATACCTTTTCCTCTGAATATAAATGACTTTCTCATCCTCTTCCAGGCGTAAATCCTTCTTCAAATCCTCGTCCGGTTCGATTATTTCTTTTTTGGTAATAACACTGTGAGAAGTCAGCCCTTTTGACTCGCAGGCTGCACTGAAGCTCATTACATGTTCCACTTTTCGGTCAATTTTTAAATTGTTGACGAAAGTTCCTTTGCCCTGCTTTTTGATTAAATAGCCTTCTTTCACCATTTCTTCTACAGCTTTTCGTACTGTAATCCGGCTGATATTATACTGTTCACTTAATTCAACTTCAGTCGGGATTTTATCTCCCTGCTGAAAATCGCCATTGAAAATCATCGCTTGAATGGCTTTTTTTAATTGTATATATAAAGGTTCCTGATTTTCCGGCTTTAACATATTCCGCCCCCACTTGTCCAATATAGAATTTGGTTCTTATGAGCAAGAGTACCAAACGTTTTACTATAGCACAAGTAAGTCTCAGCACTTAACTGTATGAAATACCAAAGCCAAACGATCCTTCTACGAGGCAGCTTTTGGCTGCATAGGAGACGGCTGACTTTAACGACTCGCTTACTTCATTGCCCGTAATATGGGAAAGCAGGAAAGCCGTGATAAAGGAGTCCCCTGCGCCCATCGTATCTACCGCTTCAACAGATTCAGGAGCCTGGCTGTAAAATCCGGCTCCATCATAAGCAATGGCAGGTGCATTTCCACGCGTGGCGATCAAAAGCTGGCCACTTATTTGAAAGTTTCTCTTTAAAAATTCCCTTGTTTCGTTTTCAGACAAGTGGCTGCATGAGAAAAACGCATACTGTACGTGAGAGATATACTTGTCTATTTGTTCCTGCTCAAAATCATCAGAAAAATCAAAAGAGAGCGGCACTCCTAAAGAGCTTAATTCACTTAACAAGTGGCCTGTATGGCTGTAAAGACCGGTATGCATCAGGTTAAAACCTTTTATATACTCTTTATCTTCTTCCGTCAGAATAAGTGGGTTTTCCCCGGTTACCCCTCCATTGTTGCTATCTAGGAAAACACGATCCCCCTTCTGCAAAGTAACCCGTGCACATCCATTTTCTCCTTTTAAAAACCGGCTCCTCGAAAAATCAATGTCGAGTTCTTTTAAAACGCTTTGAACATGTTCTGCTTCTTTGTCGTCTCCAAACGTTCCGATAAACGCTGCTTCAATCCCCAGTTTTTTTGCAAAAACGGCGAAATTCAATGCGTTCCCGCCCGGGTACATTACCTTTAAATGAACGTATTTATCGACAACATTGTCGCCTATTCCTAATACCTTTATCATATCCTTCACTCCATTAATAAGCTACTTTCCCCATATATCTGCGTGTTTCGAGAGGATGATTGCGTACGTTTGCCAATGCTTCACGATATACGCACATAACACTGTAAAATAAAACCGGGTTAAAGAATTCTACAACATTGTCGGAAATTGTGTTGATACCCAGTTCCTTCGCATCCACAATCTCTACTTTTTCCGCATACTTTGCTAAAAACTCTTTTGCCCTTTCGTCTAAAGCGCGTGTCCGCCCTTCGTTAACGAGCAAAATAAAAGGTGTTTCTTTATTTGTCACTTCAAAAGGGCCGTGGAAGTACTCACCTGAATGAATGGAAGCAGCATGCAGCCACTGCATTTCCATCAAAGAGCAGATGGCAAAGCCGTACGCATGACCATAAGAAGCGCCGCTTGATAAAATATAAAACAATTCTTCTTTTTGATAGCGGTCGGCAAATACACTTGCTCTTTCAGCTACAAGCTCTTCTGCTTTTTTGATAATGCCATTCGCTTTTTGGATGCCATCGCGGAAGTCTTCGTAGTGTTCATATCCTTCTACAGTCTTTAATACTTCAGAGGCAATTTCCAAAATGATGGCCATTGGATTATTTTTCACATCACTGTCTGCTCCCCATTCATATAGGAAAACATGATCAGAATGCTCGATGAGAGCTGCCTCTTTGTTATGTGTTAATCCGATTGTATGCGCCCCGTGCTCTTTTGCCCGTTTTGCAGCATGGACGGATTCAGGCGTGTTGCCTCCATGTGAACATACAATCACGAGGGAATTTGGATTTAACCGCTTAGGTGTAGCATGAACAAATTCATTGGCTGTGTAAAGACCTGTAACGATTTCTTTAGCTTCACTTTCAAGAAAATATTTAGTTGGATACATATCTACCAGCGATCCTCCGCATGCAACTAAATAAACTTCTGTAATGTTTTCTTCTGAACTAATAGCTGCAACAACTTGTTGTGCGTTCATTGTCCCACTCTCCCATAACGTTATATAACGTATCTATTTTTTATTACTATAATCCCTTTCTATCCATGCGTCAATATAATTATTAAAATATTCTGTAGATTTAAACTATTATATAATGTATTATAACGTTATTAACTACATACTCTTTAAGGAGGTTTTATTTTGAGAATAGCTGCCGCTGGCTTTTGCTGTATAGATGTATATAACAATCTTAAAAAGTATTATCCAACAGGCAACGGAGTCGATTTTGCCGTTCATATGAACCGACTCGGTTACGCCTCTTCTCTTATCAGTGCCGTTGGAAATGATTCGTATGGCGAGCTAATGAAAGAAACCTTGAAAAAAGAAGGAATCGATATCTCCCACCTTCATACCCTGGCAGGCTCGACCGCTGTGATTCAGCTAGAACTGAATGGAAATGACCGCGTTCATGGAGATGAAGACGAAGGTGTAATGGAGCAATTTTCACTCACACAAAAAGATATCGACTTTATTTTAACTCACGATTACCTGCATACAGACTTATTCGGAAGAATTTTGAACCGCCTCCCCTTCTTTCAATCGAGCGGGTTGAAAACCGTTTTTGATTTTTCCACTTTTCTGCAGGATGAAAGAATTGAGCGGATCTTGCCTTCGGTTGATTACGCTTTTTTTTCGTATGAACAAGAGGACAATTTTATTCGGGATTATATGAAATGGGCAAAAAACCTCGGCCCTTCACTTGTTACGGTTACGCTTGGCGAGCATGGAAGCCTTTCTTATGATGGGCAGGCCTTCCACAAAGGGGAAAGCATTCCTGTTGATGTAGTAAATACAGTCGGTGCGGGAGATTCTTTTATTGCTGGTTTTATCCATGGCATAATCCGCGGACAAAGCATTCCGGATTGTTTAAAAAGCGGCGCCACGCTTGCCTCCAGCGTAATCACTCAGTTCGAGCCTTATTAAATAAACCGAAAAGGTGGAAGAAAAAATGGTCATTGATGTGCACACACATCCGATTTTTTTTGAGGATATTTGTACTGATAAAGAAAATTTACATTATCGTATGGAGCAATTCGGCGTATTCAAGCAGTCTCCTTATCCGCTGGAGGAATTGCTGATTGAAATGGATTACAGCGGTATTGATAAAACGGTTCTTTTGCCTTTAGATTTAACAACTCAATCCAGCGGGCATATTGTTTCAAATGAGGAAGTCAAAAAGCTCATCGATTTATGCCCCGAGCGCTTTATTGGCTTTGCAAGCGTAGACCCACACCGTCAGGACGCACTTGATATTTTGGACTATGCTTTTAAAGATTTAAAGCTTATGGGATTAAAATTACATCCGTCCAAGCAAACATTTTATCCGAATGATCCGTTGCTAAAGCCGATTTACGAGAAATGTATCGAGTACAATAAGCCAATTATGTTTCATTCCGGTATGAGCTGGGAGCCGAATGCACTCGCTAAGTACGCACAGCCGCTTAACTTTGAGGAGATCGCTCATGATTATCCAGCTCTGCGGATTTGTTTGGCACACTTTGGATGGCCCTGGATCAATGAAACCATTATGCTACTGTTGAAATATCCAAATGTTTATACAGATACATCCATGCTATATATGGATTCTGCTAAAGACTTTTACGAACAAATTTTTAAGCGTGATATGGGTCCATTATGGCTTGAACGAAATTTAGGCCATAAAGTCATGTTCGGCTCAAATGGCCCCCGTTTTAGAGCTTCAAGGTTAAAGCCCGCTTTAGAAAGCTTAAATCTTCGCCCGAAAACATTGCAAAAAATCCTGGGAGGCAACGCTGAATATTTTCTCGGATTGGAGGAACAGCACCATGGTTGAATTAACGACGCTTACCGTTCTTACCCGCGCGCAAACGGAATTGGCAAATATCACTTCCCAAGTAAAGAACGCAGTAAAAGATTCTTCTATTTCCAATGGCCTTGTCGCAGTTATTACAGCACATACAACTACTGGAATATTGGTAAATGAAGGTTTAGAATGTGTAGAAACCGATATGGAAGAATTGCTGGAGCGGTTAGTTCCTCCTCACCTTCCTTATGCTCATGCTCATTTTCTGCCAAGCTACGGGGCAACCGGCAGTAATGCACCCGCTCATTTAAAATCCCTTTTATCCGGAAATCACTGTTTATTTCCAGTAGCAGATGGCGAAATACTGCTTGGATCTGCCCAGGATATTTATTTAGCTGAATATGACGGCCCTCAAAGCAGAAAAATCTACGTGCAGTTGATCGGAGAATAATTCGCTTTTACGCGGACAGCCCCCTGAAATAGGTTTCAGGGGGCTGTTATCATGACTGTTTTTCACCGAGCTGGTTTTTTCTTTGAAGCCATTGCAGCCTGATAAATAAAGCAGCGGCCATGGATGCAAGCGCGGAAATCAGGCCAATCCAATAACCGAAAGCTGCCAGCTCTGTAAATATGGCCAGAAGAGAGCCTGTTGGAATGCCAATCATCCAAAACGATATAAGCGCAATAATAAACGTTACCTTTACATCTTTATATCCTCTCAGCACTCCTTGTATAGGCGTAGCCAAAGCGTCTGAAAGCTGAAAAAAAATCGAGAAAACTAAAAACTTTTGAATTAATAGGGCTACGGAAGGGCTGTTTGTATACAGATAAGACACTGGCGTACGCAAATAGAAAATGAATAAACATGAAAGCAAACCAAGTCCAAAAGCCATCATTATCCCTAAATGGCTGTATTTTTTCGCTTCTTCCCTTCGGCCTGCCCCCAGCTCATAGCTGATACAAATGGTCAGTGTTAAAGCAATACTCAGCGGCAGCATATAAAATAAATAAGCAAAATTTGCCGCTGCTTGATGAGCGGCGATGATATCGGTATCATACTGGCTCATTAGAATCGTTACTACGGAAAAAATACTTGATTCTAAAAACATAGTCACGCCGATAGGCACCCCTAAACCGAGGAGCTCTTTCCACTTGCTCAAAGAAATGCCTGGAAATGACTTAAACAAATGATAGCCTGAAAAAGCCTTTTCTTTTGCTATATAAAAAAAAGCAGATAAAAACAAAAACCAGTACGTAATGCCGCTCGCATAACCTGTCCCTGCTCCTCCTAGTGCAGGAAAACCGAACCTGCCGTATATAAAAAGATAATTAAGCAGCATATTAATAGGCACCGCCAGGAAAATAATTGTCATCGTGATATGGGTTTTCCCATGTGAATCAATAAAGCTCCTCAAAGCCGTATACATAAATAATGGCACAATTCCGCTCGATAAACCTGTTAAATACCCTTTTGAAATGACCCTCACTTCGTTTTGAAGCGGCATCATTTGCAAAACCGGATCCAAAAAAAGAACTCCTATTACAAAAATACCTAGTGATAATCCAATAGATAAATATAACCCCTGTATAAGCGAAAATGAAATATCTTTGTTTCGTTTAGCTCCTATATTTTCGGAAATAACAGGGGTTAAAGACATTAAAATACCGCTTAAGCACGTAAAAACCGGAAACCATAAACTGGTGCCAACGGCTACCCCGGCAAGGTCTTCGGGACTTGCTCTTCCGGACATAATCGTATCGATAAAATTCATCAGATACATTCCTAATTGCGTGAATAAAATAGGTGTCATGATTGTTAAGAAGACTTTCATTTTTTCGCGCCTGGTGTTTGTTGCTTTCAAGTTATCTCTCCTTTCTTATATGATTTGCCTGCTCTCTTATATAATACGTATTATAACGTATTATAGAAACTGAACACAAAATTATAGACTTTTTCCTTTCTGCTTTCCAAAAGCACCTGTTTACTTTTCCCCCGTCTTCATGGCTCGTTCATCTTCTTAAGCAAAATAAATATTATTAAAAAATAAAAAACTGCTCATTGAATCGTGGAACTAACCCCATAGAGTGAGACAAATAAAAACACTCTATTTTTATGTCTTACGATTGTAATTATTTGATTCCTACTTGTTTATTAAATAAGTGAAAAACCTTTTATAAAAGCTATGTGGAAGAAGCCACACTGTTTTTTAGTAATTAAGCGCTTAACTCAGCTTTTCTAAGAAAATATATATCCTGCCTTCTCATCGTCTGGAAACCATGTTGGTATATTATTTTATGGTATATTTGTTTGAATTTAACACATAGTGTTAAACAATAATATATATACGAAATAAATTATAATACTGTTAACAGTACCCCTCTCTTTAGACTATGAGTTATGATCCCGCTTTAACCTTTATTTTGCTACTGTCGATAGGAAGGTGGCTCTCCCAGCGGCAATATTACAATAAAAAAGCCAAAGAAGCCGTTTACCAACGCTTTTCTTCTCCTTCTATTCCAGAAGCAAGACTTATGCGCAAAGTTTTAGGGGACTGGTACTTTATTGTGCCGGGAACGGATGATACTTTTAGCTATATGGTTTTAGCTATATGGAAGGCATTTATACACATAGGTTAAAACCTGACTACTCCATTGAAATGGGCAAGCGCAGCACCAAGCCTTGATATGCGGTGCTCAACCTGCCGGCTGCTTATTCCCTTACTTATCAAGTAATGGATCTGCTTTATCAGCAGGTTCCTGTGGCCAATCTATACGTGAAACGATTAAAGGATCGATGGGTCATTCACATGAAAGATACGCGGCTAAATGGTGTTTCGGTTGAATTAGCTGACTTTATTAAACGTTTGGCTAAGCAAGGGCGTGTGCGTTATGTTCCAGAATATGAGGCACTCAACATTGGATTGGAGGAAGAATTGCTGTCGGTTTCTCTTTCAGTCGATATTAAAGACTGGCTGCGTAAAAAAGGAGAACAAACAGGCAAAAGTATGCAGGATATTGCGGCGGAGATTCTTGAAGAAGTGTATAAACAGGAGCAAGGCCGAAGTAAAAGTAATACCAATAATTTTCAATCATTCAATCAAAATCAGAGCTGACTTAGACAAATCAGCTCCTTATTTTTGTATTTAATATTCTAATTCTCTAGTTCCTGTTTCTCTGAGGAACCTGTTTCAAAAGTATTCAACTCAAGTTCTCTAGGATAGGCTCTCCGTCGAATGCAAACTATGTTGAATTCTCTTGGGATATCGACACAAAGAGGGCCCAGCAATTAATGGACAATGCTTTATTGCAAGGAACACAATTAGAGCTGAAATACCTCATAATCGATTTGTCTGGTGTACCAATTATTGATACGATGGTAGCTAATCAGATTTTTAAAATCATCAGTGCGCTGAAACTGACAGGCATTCGCACCATCTTAACTGGAATATGCCCAGAAATTGCTTAAACCATGACCAATCTTGGCATAAAAGTAGAGGAAGTGCCTACATACGCAAGTCTCCATCAAGCTATGAAAAAGTTGCCCCCTTACCAAAAAACGATCGCTTCTGATTTTAACATGTGCTGATTTTTTGCCACTCCCTTCTTCATCTGACTTTGTTACAATGAACGTTGTAGAAGTTTCATTAGGACTGGCTGCGCAAAAAAGGTGAACAGACAGGCAAGAGTATGCAGGATATTGCTGCAGAGATCTTGGAATAAATTTATCAATGAGAAAAGAATTGAATTCAATCGGTGACAAGAAAGAGGAACAACTAATGTTTAAAATTAAAACCTTTTTAGAAAAACACTCATATGAACGTGCAAACTTAAGCAGTATTGGGAATACAAGAGAAGATTATATTGGACTAGAGGAATCATCCAAGTTAAAGGATTACTTTATTTATAAAGACTTTACTCCTGAATATATTCAAATGCTCGTGACCATCCAATACAAAGATAAAATAGTAGTAGGAATCGACGGATTAAATGGGTTAGATTTATGGGAGCAAACTTATTTAACTGCGATTAAACAATATCTAAAAGCACGAAATGCTGAAACTATGTATGGTATTGATCCCGTAACACTGAAATTACAATCAATAGATAACACATTCTTGCACTTTATCATTAAAAGCGATTGGGAACCGAAAGATGTTTATGCTGAAGGTGTGCTTCCTGAAAAAGAATTTTTGGAAGCTCTGTTAATGGAAGCAGAGCATTTTTGGCAAGTGCTGCTTGAGTACAAGGTATTTGAAGGGGAAAATAAGCGTGAAGATAGCCCGATCGATTATCCAGCACAAATGATCAAAGAAGTGAAAAAGCTGAGAAAAAAATTAAATTAATATAATAAAGAGAGAGCATGTTAAAGACACATAAATATTAAGAGTAAAGGTAGTAAGGATTGAATATCCCTACTACCTTTTTTATGCCCTGGCATCTTACTTTTTTTCTAGAACAATTTCTTCTGTTTTTGGCTCATTATTTTCTAACCAGCTAAGTGTTAATCTAACTTCCTCTGTTTCTGAAGTCACTGCTTTAGTAATGTTTTCGTTATCTAGTGCGACTTCTCCTAGTTCATTTAAAGAGACATCTGTCCCACTAATGCTTCCTTGTTCTGATTCTAGTTTATATTCAATATTTTTTATCCCCTTAGAATTTTCACCTTTTGGTTTGAAATATACATAAGGCTCTATCCCCTTTACTTCAGGTTCAATTACTTTACCTGTGTAAACTTCTGCTTCCCAGCTTTCACCCTGACCTTTAAATAATAGATCTTCTCCGTCATTTTCAGTAGAAGTACAGGCAGAGAGTAAAGACATCATTAAAAATGCTAAAAAGAAAATAAATAAACGCTTTTTCAACTACAACACCACTTTTTTATGTTTTTGTATAATCACACCACTAATTAATATTACTTTTACTTCTATTTGTAGCGCACACTCCCTAAATAGTGTACGTGGCTCGGTTCACGGCCGCCCTTTTCGCTGTATTTAAAATTATAAAGCAGAATAATGCTATTAACGGAGTAAGGCAGTTCCTCTCCCTGGATTTCTGTAAATAGAGGAATAACGACATCTTCATAGGAACAGCCGCTTAATAATATAGAAAGTTGTCTTGATCCTGTTTTGAAACAATCAGCTTCCCTAAAATCAGAATCATGATCATCAATTTTGTATTCCTCTTCAAACGCCGAAGCAGCTGCATTCCCATCTTCATCGTAAGTGTTCAGCAGATACTTTTGAAGTTCTTCATTAGATGAGAAATTGCCGACCCACAACGATACATACCCTTCTTGTTCCATTAGATGATACCCCTTGCAAGGTTGTTTGAGATCTAGTATACTTAATGATTATCAAGGTCCTTATCGAGGAAAGAAGGCTTCTTTTCTTCTTTGATATCTAATTTTTCCTTAATTTCAGCTAAATCTTTAAGAATGGTCAGTGTATTTATGCAAGCTACAATCGAAGCAAAGGCACCCAAAATTAAAACGATCGTAATTATAAGATTAATATTAATCTCCAATATATCCACCTCTAATCGATTCCAGCATTATCTAATTGTACCTTTGATACATTCAGTTTATGCTGGAAAACCCCCTCTTTTTCAATAAATTTATTGTAAATGATAAGGATAAACCGTCCTATTTTATTTTGAATTTATTAATCTGGTCATTTAACTTCATTGCTAATACATCTAACTCTTTAGCAGAATTTGCAGTTATCTCAGTAGAAGCTAACTGTTCTTTGGATTGGTCGGAGGTCGGAAATGAACTAGGCATAAATTCCACAGTTGAATTAATTCTTCAAAGCACAGTGCATAAAATAAATATTCTTAGCCTGCAATCAGAATAGGATCGGCTTATTAGGATTGCAGTCAAGTCTCTAACATTACTCTCTTGCTGCTGAAAAATTTATTGAATATATAAAAATTACAACTAGTAAGCGGCAATTTCAAACTGTAGGAAAAAGCAGCCTCAAATATTTAATTTTAAGGCTGCTTTGTCTTTTTTAATAGGTTCTTTGACAAATCCCTAAGTATAGCGGTTTATTAATGGATCAATTTTTAAAGATTAATTGAAATTGCACCAGTTACTATAGTAAATATTATCAGCATCAATGAGAGTATCGTGACAGGAATCAGAGCAAACCGTTGAAATGATCCTAAATCTCTTCTTACAAGCTCCAATAAAACCCATAATGGAGCTGAAGTTGGTCCCATAGAATGTAATGGCTGCCCGATTACTCCTGCTCTTGCTATCTCCATTGGACTTATTCCATATTCGGCAGCAGATTGTGCCAATACAGGCAGTGCACCAAAGAAAAATGCGTCGTTTGACATTAAAAAGCTTAGTGGCAAACTGATTAGCGCTACAATAACAGTAAAAATCGGACCAAATGAGTCAGGAACAATACTTAACAGATCAGATGCCATAGAGTCTACCATTTTTGTGGATGATAGAATACCTGTAAAAATCCCTGCTCCCAGTACCAACATGACAACTGGTACGGCATTGCTGGCATGCTCTTTAATTATTTTTTTCTGATCATCAAGTTGGCGGTGGTTTAAGAGTAACGCTATTACAGTACCTAAAATAAATAAAATCGGCAGTGGCGCCAATCCTAAAACAAGAGCGATCATCAATGTTAACGTTAATAAGAAGTTTACCCAAATGAGCTTCGGTGTCTGATACTGAGCTTCTGCTGTAGAAGTCATAGCTAGTTCTTGAGCTGCCTTGTTAATAAGCTCCGTTCCAATTCGTTTTCTTTCCATTAGTCCCATAACGTAGGCCGTCAATAAAATCCAGATTGACCCACAGACAATAGCAGGAATTAACGGTACAAAGTATTCTGATGCATCCAGCCCTAAGACACTGATTGCTCTAGTGGCTGCCCCTCCCCATGGGGTCATGCCTGAAATAGTTCCAAGCGCCATCACAGAAATTGTTGCTAATATAAGAGGATTTATTCCGATTTTTCTGTAAATTGGCAACATAGCTGAACCAATGATCATATAGCTGGTCGTTCCGTCTCCGTCTAACGCAACCATCAGAGCCAGAATAGCAGTACCGACGATAATTTTTACTGGGTCTCCCTTGGCTACTTGCAGGATTTTTCGAGAAATAGGGTCAAACAAACCAGCGTCCATCATAATACCAAAATATAGAACTGCAAACAGTAGAAGGACAGCTGTTGGAGCAACCAGCTCTACCCCTTCCATCATCATCGGGCCGAGCCCTGCTCCAAATCCGCCAATCACAGCAAATATGATCGGTGAAATGACAATAGCCATAAATGCAGACAATCGTTTTGTCATAACCATAAACATAAAAAACAGTATGGTTGCGAATCCTAAAATTGATAACATAGATATGTTCCCTCTTTCTTTGAGCACGCTTTCAAAATATGCTTTTTTTGTAATTGAACAGCAAATGCGTAGGGGTATTTTGTGAATTTGAGTTTCTAAATAGAACTTCCCATTTTATCTTTAATAGATAATCTTAATTAGTAGTCTCTATGCTGCTTCTTTAAACTGCCGCACTTTTGCAAACGATATCCAATTCTATAAGATGCCTAGTTAGAAACTTGATCCTTAACTCCGGGCAAAGAAAAATATTTCTCTTATGAAACAGGCCAGGCTTCTAGCCTGTTTCATTGTGATAAAAGGCGATCCAGATATGCTATGATTTCTTCTGTATCTCCTGAGACTTTCTGAGCTCGCTTTACATCTTTATCTACTTTTTCTAACGATTCTTTCAGCACTTCTTCTTCCCTTTCCTGTGGAATAACGATAACACCATCGGCATCACCCACCACAATATCCCCAGGTCGAACCGTAGCACCGCCACAGGAAATAGGCACGTTTACTTCTCCATCTCCCGCCTTGCCGCTTGCTGCAATGGTTGTTCCTTTACAGAAAACGGGATAATTTAATTCTTTAATACCGACTACATCCCGAATCACGCCATCTACGATGATTCCTTTGATGCCAAGCGTTTGCGCCATTCCAACAATAAAGTCACCCGCTATTGCCCGGTATGTATCTCCTTTTGCGTCAATGACCAAAACATCGCCTGGTTTTGCTTCCCTGATGGCTTTCAGCACGACCAAATTATCCCCAACTGGCATTTTCACTGTAAAAGCCCGCCCGGCAACACGGTATTCTTCTTTAAGCGGTTTAATCGCTGATGACAAATTGTTCATCCCCTGCAGCGCATCTGAAATACAAGTCGTTGGGACATCTTCAAATTGCTTCCCAATACTCATTTTTTCTTGGTTTTCAACTGTCATTTTTCTCTCTCCTTTCACTGCCTAAAGACGACTTCCTTCTTCCAGCTTTAAGATAACGCTTTCAAAAAAAATCAAATACAGTGCTTACTGATTTCTCAAATGAAGGGAATTCATGAATTCTCTTCATTGAAATTAACGATCATTTACAACCCAATATTTAAATTTTGAATAGCCTCCCTCTCCGCCTTTTTTTCCTTTCGTATTTATTCTTCACTTTCATCCTGCAGATAACTTCTTTCTGGCTATTACTTTAGTACAAGTTAAGGAATAAATAAAATAGGGAATCCTAATCTAAACCTATAGAAATTATTAATTCCTTATCTACTTTCTTTCCAATTCGCTGCTGTTTCTTATGAAAGTATTCAATAATCCCCTTGTTATCTTTAAACTAATCGTAAG
Source organism: Domibacillus sp. DTU_2020_1001157_1_SI_ALB_TIR_016 (assembly GCF_032341995.1). NCBI lineage: Bacteria > Bacillati > Bacillota > Bacilli > Caryophanales > Bacillaceae > Domibacillus > Domibacillus sp. DTU_2020_1001157_1_SI_ALB_TIR_016. Next base: position 1,761,424 of record NZ_CP135439.1, on the reverse strand, counting down.
TTTAACAACCTTCAAAGTTCCTGAAATAACCATAAAATGAAGGATTTATATAAAGTTTTAGATATTGAAAAATTGAATCGTTTAATATCAAAAAACAATATTTTATTTATTTCTTTAAATCCTTTACATTAGATATAGAAAGTTCACTACTGCTTTACGGAACTTAGCATCTACTTTATTCAAGAGAGGAAGTTATTGAAATGACTATTTATCGTCTAGGAGTACTCGCTGGAGACGGCATTGGACCTGAAATTGTAAGCGCTACAGTAGAGGTTTTCAAAACAGCCGCCCGCAAAACGGGCGTTGACATTGACTGGGTTGACCTGCCAATGGGGTGGGAAGGAATCAAGCATCATAACGACCCTCTTCCGGAGATCACAACAGAAACGTTAAAAAATACACATGGCTGGATTCTCGGCCCTCATGATTCAGCTGCTTATCCTCCTGAGCATAAGATTAAGCTGAACCCAAGCGGTGCCCTGCGCCACTCCCTTGATTTGTATGCCAATATCCGTCCAGCCAAAACAATGCCCGGCATTAAAAGTGTTGTCGGTGAAGCAGATCTAGTGATCTACCGTGAAAATACAGAAGGCTTTTATGCAGACCGCAATATGTACAGCGGACATGGTGAATGGCAGATTACCGAAGACGTAGTCGTGACATCCGGCGTCTTTACCCGAAAAGCGGCGGAACGTATTGCCCATGCAGCGTTTAAAATGGCCATGCAGCGCCGCAAGAAAGTAACCATTGTCCATAAAGCAAATGTGCTTCGTTTGAGTACCGGCTTGTTTTTAAAAGTTTGCCGGGAAGTAGCGGAGCAGTATCCTGAAGTAACGGTAGACGATTACCATATTGACGCCATGGCGGCCCATTTGGTACGCCGTGCCAGAGACTTTGACGTGATTGTGACGGAAAATATGTATGGGGATATTCTTTCTGACCTTGCCGGTGAACTTGTGGGCAGCCTGGGCCTGGCTCCATCCATTAATTCAAATGATAACCTTGCGATGGCGCAGGCGGCGCACGGTTCTGCACCGGATATTGCCGGCTTAAATATCGGCAATCCAACGGGCATGATGCTTTCTACGGTCATGCTGATGGACTGGCTGGCAGAACGCCATAACGATCCAAAGCTGAAGGAGATGGGCCAGCTTGTAGAGCAAGGCTTGTATCAGTCACTTGAAGACGGCGTGAAAACAAAAGACCTGGGCGGCAGCGCATCAACATCTGGCTTTGCAGATGCGATCTCAGAGCGGATTAATCAGTCTGTTTTGAGTTAAGGCATTACTTGTCCCGGATTTTACAATAGTGCCTATCTATTGTAAAATCCGGGATTTTTTAAAAATGCGGGATTTTCATGGTTCTAAAAAAAGAAGTCATTAAAGCTGCAAAAAATATGGTCATTTCCAAAACCGTTTGGGGACTAAACAGCAATGCTCAATCCCCAAATAGAATCAGGCCCTCTTCTACTCTAAATTATTTACAAACGGAATTTGATAACTTGACGGGATGGGATATAGCTGTACAGCAGGAAATAAGAATCCATAAAACTCACATAAATATCCAGGAGAATTCAGCAATTCACAAAGATATTTAATATATAAGGAGTTTATTTATGAATCCAAAAAATGAACTGATTCAAGCAGGAAAGTATTTAATAAATCATCAGCTAGCTTGGGGAACTTCCGGTAATCTGAGCATGCGTTTGGATAACGAGCACATGTTGATCACAGCTTCAGGCACTAAAATGGCCCAATTGACGGAAGATGATTTTGTTCAATGGAATATCCAAACAGGTGAAAAATTAGGAGCGCGAAAAGCTTCGAAAGAAACGCCTATGCATTCCGGTATTTATGCGAACCGGCCAGATGCCCAGGTCATTCTGCACTCTTCTCCTTTTTATACAACCCTTTTTGCCTGCAGCAATGAAAAAATTCATTCAGAGCTGTTTATTGAAACGATGTATTACTTAGAACATATTGCGTATGCCGATTATTTTCACCCTGGTACAGTCGAGCTGGGCCAGGCCATAGCAGAACAGGCACTGTCCGCTAATATCATTATGATGCGGAACCATGGAGTTGTTGTTTTTGACGACACAATTGATGATGCACTGATGCGGTTAGAAACCTTGGAGATGGCCTGCCGCATGATATTAAAAGCAAAAGAAGCGGGAGTGAAACTAACCTTGATTCCGGATCAAGTAGTGACCAGCTTCCTGGATGATTCTCGTTACAAGCCGCGTAAAAAAATCAATAGTGCCTTATAAATATCGATGACACAGTGTTAAAACGGATGGTTGAACAGAGAAAGAATTGGCGTCACTATTACTTTGGCAGAAGGCCCAATAACATCCGCCCCATTCAGAAGATAGCCCAAAAGAGAAGATAACTGTTTATACAGAAATGAATATAAAAGCTTTGAAAGCTTATTAGCTGAAAAAATTTATATACATGGTGTTTTAATACAGAGAAAAATGAACGAGTTATCGGACAATTGAGGTGAGATTGTAATCGTAAAATTATTAATGATCCGGTCACTGAATGACTTTCAATTGTTTATTCCTCTTTTAACAGGTGGCGAAATAAGTATTAAGAGTTTAGTTGAAAAATTTCATCCAGTAAACCTATAGCGGGAAAGAGGGAATATATATGAACAACATTATTGGGGTTGTAGCCGACGATACAACCGGTGCAAATGATATTGGTATTATGTTTAGTAAAAACAACTGGACTGTAAAGGTTATCGCTTTTAATGAAGAAATGGAATTAAAAAAAGATGCCAATGTAGTAATTGTTGATACGGACAGCCGGCTGGATGCACCTAATCTCAGCTACCAAAAAGTATACGCAGCTACTAAAGCATTGAAAAAGTTGCCGTGTACGCGTTTTTTCAATAAAACTTGTTCCGTTTTCCGCGGCAATATCGGCAAGGAATTTGATGCGATGCTTGATGCACTTAATGAAGAATTTGCCGTTATAGTACTCGCTTTTCCCAAAAACGGACGCAAAACAGTGAACAGCATCCACACAGTACATGGAAACAGATTAGAAAATTCCGAATTTGCGAATGATCCCGTTCATCCAATGCGCCAGTCGAACCTCGTTTCCATTTTACAAGAACAGACTAATAGGAAAGTAACCTCGATTCAACTAGGAACAGTAAGACAAGGAGCAGCATTTTTAAAGGATGAAATCGGGAAACAAAAAGAGAACTTTAACTACTGCATTATTGACGCTGAAACACAAGATGATTTGACCATTATCGCAGAAGCAGTGAAAGACATTAAAGTGTTGTGTGGAAGCTCTGCTCTTGGAGAAGAACTTCCAAAATTCCTGCCGACAGAACAGCTGGAAAGCCCTCTAGAGACGCTAAACGTAAAGGATAAGAATGGTGTCTTGATTGTATCGGGAAGTCTGACACCGCAAACCCGCGAACAAACAGCTATGCTAATCAAGAATGGATGTCCATCCATTGTAATTGATTCCCGGACTATTTTTTCTGCTGCAAAACGCCAGGAGGAATTGGACAGCGCATTGCAACAAACCATTGAAAAGTTGAAAAGTGGAGAAGATGTCCTTTTAATGGCTGACAATAACCCTGAAATTGTTCAGCAAACAAAAGAAATGGGACATCTGGAAAACATTGAACCTCTAACTATCAGCAAAATGGTTTCTTCTCTCTTAGCCGATATTACATTGCAGGCTGTAGATGCCGTTAATTTAAAAAGGCTTGTTGTTGCAGGAGGCGATACATCCGGTACGATAAGCAGAAAGTTAGGTATTAAAGGAAATTTTATTCTTGAAGAGATTGCGACTGGTGTCCCTTCTGGACTTGCCTTTGGCCGAGATATGCTCATTGTGTTAAAGTCAGGCAGTTTTGGCGCATCCGATTTTCTTATTAAAGCAACTGAACATTTAAAAGACTTAACTTTTTTAAAAAGATAATCAAGAAGTAGAAATGGATTAAACCATCATAATCACTAGCCTTTGCAGGCAAAATGGTTGTGATGGTTATTAAAATCTTATACTCTATTCTCCTAACAAGAAGGAAAAGGTCTTAATCATTTTTCACTCATCCTGCTGGTCTAGTCAGGATCGTCACCACATAAGTTTAGACATAGCTTTACGACTATTAGCTACATGAACAACGGTGGTGTGTATGCAATCGACAGCTGATTGTCTAATTTGGTTGGGATACGGATATAGTTATAATAGTAAATATAATTTTCGCAAGGTTAATCTACGATTGCTATTATATGGATCCCCAGCTCACCAAGATAGAATGTTTCAAACATAATGAAAAAAGTGCAATACTTCTTATAATCCTTTGTATTTTATGATGAATGCTCCTTATCGGGGTTAATTTTTTCTTTCTGTTGAGTTGTACAACTTATAATTAATGAAGACACTTTTTGTACCATAGTCATAACTGTGTGCAATCGTAGACTTTCAAAAAAGTGGTTAGGGTCTCTTTTGTCTATATGACTCACTACAGCTTTAATATGATAGTCTCCTACTTCAACAAGCTGCTTATTCATTGCCTTTCCGGGAAATAGTGGCCCTTTTTCTATAATTACCTTGCCTACATCCTTTTTTTCACCGATACATGCATCTACCGCGATAAGAAGAGAGTTGGGAAACTGTTGGTTTATTTCTTTTGAATTCTTTTCCAGATTGAGTGCATGTACTGGACAATCAAGTGTTCCGTACACATGATAGGAAAAGCTTTTATTTTCTTGAAGCATGGTTCCAACCAACGGACCAAGAGAGTCAACAATATAACGATCCGATCCAATACATAGAAAAATGACGTCTTTCTCTGTTGAATGGATAATATCCCTTAGTTCAGTATCTGTAATGATGCCTAGCCTTTCCTCGTCAGCTATTACAAATTTCATCTCTTTTGCTTTTTTCCCTTTTCTTCCTCCCCAGAAAAAATACATGCAATTCCCCCCATACATCCACCTCTAATTTCCTTTATATTTATCTTATTTATAAAAATGTATACTTGATTTACTAATACCAGCCCAGTTACTTTTATTTTATTCGTTTTCGTAAAAAAGATCCTGCTATAGATTTACCAAATGTCTTCACAGGAACTAATGGACATAGCACCCGGAGATAAATCCCATCATAAATATACAGGAGCGCATGCTGCATCAATCAGATTTTTTATGTAAACGGTTACAAAACAGTCGAAAACTAGCAATAAAAATTTCTGCTCCATTCACAAGAGAAACAATAAGAATAACCTTTAAGCCTGTTCATTCAAGGCTCTTAAGAACTATCTCACTCTTAAAGAATCGCGGGATCTCTCGCTCGGAAAGTAAATAAAACAACTGCCTGCTATCTTATTATGACAACTAAAGGAAATAAAAAAAGCAAATTAAACGAATAAACGGTGGCTTTAAATGCCTCCCGTTTATTCGTTTATTCCAATCGGTAGATTGTATTTCCAAAATATTATCATCATCTCTTTTTTTGCTTCTTCTTCATCTGGACCATGAATCTCAAGATGAAACTCTTTTGAGTGTAGGATTGAGTATGACAAACCCAGCATACTCTTCGCATCTATCATTTTTTCATCTGTTTTAATAACGATACTTGATTTAAACTTTGATGCTATTTCATTAATTTCCACTACTGCATGAGCTAACGTTAAAGACATCCACAAAACCTCCTACTCAGTTTATATAACTTAGTATACGTGAGGTATTTTCATTAAGAAAATACGATATTTTGATACATTAGGATAGAAAATTTTTATTTCTACTATCCAGACTGACCGTAATCTCGCGGTTAACATAGAAGGTATAGAAAAATTTAATAATTCATTGTAAAAATAGTATCTTATTGATTCCTTTTTGATTTCCAAACAAGGTTCTGCAACGCCCGGAGAATAAGCTAAACTTAAATCATTCATATTTTGTACGGTAACTTAAAATTGAATTTCGATTTCCCCCTTTTTTTCTCCATACATTGTAGTGCAGCTTGTTTAAGGTTCGTCATCTTTGGATCTCTCCCATTCTTCTCTTCTATGATTGGAACATAAAAGCATAGCTTATTTGATTGTTTTTCAAATCTTGCCGGTTCACTGTTTCTTTAAATCTCTTTTTTATTAATTTTCTTAAACCTTGAAAACTGTTGCAGCTGCAGGGATTGATTTAATTCAGAATAAGGAGGAATTAAATCAATTTTGCCTTTACTTTTTCTTTTTTCGATTAACGTATGGCTTTTGGCTGCATCAGCCAGTTTATATGTATGGCCAACCATCATGTTTAAACGCTTTTCTTCCAGATAACGAATAATTTGTGACGCAACAGGCTGTACAAGTTCCGGCTTGTGCTTTCTTACAGTCCCAAAGCTGAAGCCGCGTATAGACCGGCAGCTTGCATGAAGGTCTTTCGTTTGAATCAACCCGCTTTTTCCCCCGGCATTGCCAAAGTGTGCAATTCTTCCGAACATCGCCAGGCAAGTCCAGGCTTTTCTCGGTCACTTCCGCTGCAATAGAGTCTAAAATAATATTGACGCCAATACCGTTTGTGTATTCAAGTGTTTTTTTGGCAAAGTCTTCTGCCGATCTATTAATAACATGATCCGCTCCAGCTTCTAAAACAACGGCTGCTTTTTCATCTCTGCTTACAGTACCGATCACTTTGCCGGCACCTAGCAGCTTTGCAAATTGAATGGCCGTTGTCCCTACACCTCCGCTGGCTGCATGAACCAAGACGGTTTCCCCTGCCTGAATGCGTGCAACGTCCGCCAAAAGCTGGTAAGCCGTAAACGAAGCAATGGGTGCCGCTGCGGCCGTCAAAAAATCAATTTTTTCTGAAATAGGGAAGGTAAGATTTGCAGGCGCCACCGCGTACTCAGCATAAGCTCCGCCTTTGGGAAAGGCTATTACTCTTTGCCCAACGGTAAGACCGTGTACGTTCTCGCCTACTTCTGTAATGACTCCTGCTGCATCAATTCCTGGCACGTAAGGGACCTTCCCATTTCCTTTGGATCCCCGCCGTGTTTTAATATCACTGAAGTTCACACTGTAGGCTTCCACTTTGATGAGCACTTGACCGGGACCCGCCTGAGGCTGGTCAATGTCGGTATAGGTTAATACGTCTGGAGCTCCGAATTGAGTCGCGACAACAGCTTTCATAAAAGGGCCTCCTTCTTATTGTGACAAAAAAGCCTCCTTGGTTTATAGAATAAGAAAACATTCTTATTCTATAAACCAAGGAGGCACCCGAAATATCGAGACTATTAATTATAATCGTACAAGTCTATTATACTTATATTGCTGTCCAGCCGCCGTCTACCCGAATGGTTTCCCCTGTAATAAAATTCGCCATATCCGAAGCCAGGAATAGAACCGCCCCTGTCACATCATTTGGCTTGGCTAATGAACCAAGTGGTATCCGATTCAATACATCCTGATGAAAGTCTGGATCCTCAAACATCGCTTTGGTGAAATCCGTCTCAATAAATGTCGGGGCTACCGCATTCACTTTTATCTGATGGGGAGCCCATTCAACAGCCAAAGCTTTTGTCAGCTGCACCGCTCCGCCTTTGCTGGAGCAGTAGGCTGCACGTTTGATGTAACCAACGAATGCCATCTGGGACACAATATTAATGATTTTACCGGCATGTCCCTGCTCAATCATATATTTGCCGGCCCGCTGGGTACAAAAAAACGTTCCTTTTAAGTTCGTATCGAGCACCCGGTCCCAGTCTTCTTCTGTCACTTCTAAAGACGGCTTCGCAATATTAATGCCTGCATTATTCACCAGCACATCAATCCGGCCGAGACGTTCATGAGCATGATCGATCATTTCATAAATTTGCTGGACATCCTGGATATCAGCTGTTAAATACGAACATTGAGGATTGTGCTGTTGCAGTTTCGCTGCTGCTTCTTGAAGATCCTGTTCGTTTCTGCCAGTAATGATAACGTCTGATCCTAACTCAGCGAAGGCAAGGGCCATATCTTTGCCAATTCCCTTGCTTCCGCCGACAATCACTACTTTTTTGCTTTTTAGTTCTGAAAAATAACTCATAATTTTGCCTCCTGCTGATTCATTTATTTCAATGAATCTGGACGTGTTTGCTTAACGGAGCTTATCAAGTAAGAGATGGCTCTTCAACAGCGCCGTATGCTTCTTCATAAATCTTCTGGATTTCTTTCACTGTCAGCCATCTTGGATTGTTATTTAATAGACGATCGACTTTGCTCGCTTCTTCTGCCAAAGCTGGGATATCGGAAGCTGTTACGCCTACCTCTTTCAAGCTGGAAGGAATGCCAACATCCTGAGACAGCTGGGCAAGCGCCGTAACAGCACGGTCTGCAGCTTCACGAAGCGATAATCCTTCAATGTTTTCTCCAAGCGCTTCTGCTACCTCTGCAAATTTTTCCAAGTCCGCTACTACATTGTATTTCATGACATACGGCAGCAGGAGAGAATTCGCTACACCGTGTGGAACCTTAAATTTTCCACCAAGAGGATATGCTAACGCATGGACGGCTCCGACCCCTGCATTTCCAAGGGAGATCCCCGCCAGAAGACTGCCCATTGCCATATCTTCGCGTGCTTTTAGATCTTTTCCGTTATAAACCGCTTTACGGATCGAGCGGGAAATCAGCTTGATCGCCTGTAAAGCGATGCCGTCTGTTAGTTCTCCTGCACGAATAGCCGTATAAGATTCTACAGCATGCACTAACGCATCCATTCCAGTTGCCGCTGTAACTGCTGGAGGAACAGTCAATGTCAGTTCAGCATCCACAATAGCCACACTTGGAAGCAGGTATGGGCTGACAATTCCTTTTTTCACTTTGTCTCGTGTATCGGTAAAAATAGCATTATACGTCACTTCCGAGCCAGTACCGGCTGTAGTCGGCACTAGAATTGTAGGAACCCCCGGATTCTTTACTTTCTCAATGCCGACAAAATCACGCACATCCTCTTTATTTGTCAGCATAACGGAAAGCACTTTTGTGATATCTAATGCACTGCCGCCTCCTACACCTACAAGCAGGTCATAGCCTTTTCCTTCAATCTGTGCAGCCAGCTGCTCTAAATTTTCAAATGGCGGTTCTGGTACCACATCATCGATAATATCTGCTTCCAGGCCAGCCGCAGCCAGTGGTTCTGTCACTTTAGACAAAAGACCTGTTTCACGGATAATTTTATCCGTTACAATAATCACTTTCGTTGCTTCTAATTTCTTAGCCTGCTCCCCTACTTCAGCTATTGATCCTGTTCCTGTAATGAGCGTTCCAGCTGTACGAAAATATGAAATTCCCATGATCAATTCCTCCTTAAGACAATTTAATATTTATAAATTTACTTTCGGTTATGCCTTTAACTGCGTGTTTTGTACCTTCGGCGCTTATAATTTTTAATCTAATTCCTCTATGAGGGATATTTTCCTGACAATACGTGAACGCAAGATATACATGACGAGTTTTACTTAGCTTAATTTAATACCAATAAACTTGATTTCCGTCATATCCTCAATTGCATATTTAACGCCTTCTTTTCCAACACCGCTTAATTTAACTCCACCATAAGGGTAATTATCTTGACGATATGTAGAGGTTTCATTAATCCAAACGCCTCCTGTTTCAAGCCCTTCAGCTATCCGCATAGCGCGATTAATATCATTAGTGAATACCCCTGCCTGCAATCCGAATACAGAATCATTTGCCATTTCAATCACTTCTTCTTCTGTTTCAAATGGAATCACAGAAACAATCGGCGCAAATGTTTCCTCACACACTACTTTCATATCTGGCTGAACATCTACAAGAATTGTTGGCTCCAGCAATGTTCCATTCCTGTTGCCGCCAGTCGCCAGCTTTGCACCTGCTTTTACAGCTTCCTGGATCCAGTTGTGCGCACGGATGGCTTCTTTTTCACTAATCATTGGCCCAATATCCGTTGATTCTTCTGCTGGATTGCCAATTACCAAGTTCTTTACCATAGAAACATATTGATCTAAAAATTCCCGGTAAACCTCTTTTTGTACATAAATACGCTGTGCTGAAATACAGACCTGTCCGGAGAAAGCAAATGCTCCCCGTACTAACCCTGTTGCAGCTGCCTTAACGTCCCCATCATTAAATAAAATGTTTGGTGAATTTGACCCAAGTTCTAATGTTACTTTTTTCAATCCAGCTTTTTGACGAATGTCAATTCCAACAGAAGGGCTTCCAGTAAACGTGATTTTGCTGATACGCGAATCTGTGACTAAAACATCCCCAATTTCTGACCCGTTACCGATTACCAAATTCAGTGCACCTTTAGGCAGCCCCGCTTCTTCAAATAGCTTTACAAGCATATAAGCTGTGAGCGGTGTTTTGCCTGCTGGTTTTAAAACGACCGTATTCCCTGCAGCAAACGCTGGTGCCAGCTTATGCAAAGCCAAGTTTAAAGGGAAATTGAATGGTGTAATAGCAGAAATAACACCTATTGGCAGACGGCGAACCATTCCAATTCGGTTTTCTCCACCAATGGCTGCATCCATTGGAACAAGTTCTCCTTCAATTTTTTTGGCTTCATCCGCTGCAAAACGAAGAACCTGTACAGCTCTTCCTACTTCCCCTCGGCCGTCTCGAATTGGCTTTCCTGCTTCTAAAACAAGAACTTGTGCAAATTCTTCTGTTTTTTCTTCTAGTAAATCTGCTGTTTTTCGTAAAATATCTGCACGCTGATAAGCTGGCATTTTCTTCATCGTATGGTGAAAAGTTTGGTAAGCTGATTCTATTGCTCTTTCAGCAACCTCTTTCGAAGCTAAACTCACTTTTCCAACTACTTCTCCATTAAATGGGCTGATGACATCCATCACTTTTTCTTCTGATTGTTTAACAGGATTTCCCTCGATCAGGGAAGTTACATGCATTACCTCAACATTAATCATTTAAAACAGCCTCCTTTTTTGTTACTGCATTAACAATTGCTTTTACGCTGATTTCGGGACTGGTCAATATTGGCTTTGATTTAACTTTTAGTGTTTTAAGCGCCTGAGCCATAGAAAATTGTGCAAAAAGGATAACGTCGCAATCCGAAGATAACTCTTCTACTTTCTGGTGAATAAGCTCGTCATGTTTAGCAGCTTGTCGATTTTGTAATGCTTCAAACGCTTCATAAATAACAGCGGTTTCAATGAAAACATTCTTTTGACGTTGAGCCGCAATTCCTTCTAATAATTTTGTAGTTGTAGGTCCAGCGGCTTCTACAGTGGCAATTACCCCAATACGGCTTCCCATCTCTACTGCCTGCTCAAGCATGCTTAGATCAGCACTTAACATCGGAACGTCAAACAAGTGGCTGATTTCCGCAACGGCCGGCGTAAAAGAAGAGCATGTCAGCAATATCCCATCTACTCCATGGCTGGCAGCTTTTTCAGCTAAATTCATTAATCGCCTAATCATGTCTTTCGTTACTGTATGCGTTTCGTTTAATTCAAAGATTAAACTTTCATCCATAAAGTTCACTAATGTAACATGGGGAGCATGTTCACGAAATGCCTCTAAAATCGGCGGAACTGAATTCATCGTTGCGTGAATAAGCCCAATTCGATAATTTTCTTTTGCCAAATCCTTTACCTCCCGGCTGTTTGAATCCGTTTTCAATAACGATAAATTATAAGTGCCTTTTAAAAAAGATTACCTGCTACACAGTAAATATATTATAATTATAGAAATTAATAAAATATTTAATTTCTATATAAATGGATAGAATTTTTTTATTTCTTAAGGAGGAAAATGATGGACAAAAAAGATTGGCTTATTTTAGAAAAGGTCTTCCAAGAGAAAAATATTACCAAAGCAGCCGAACAGTTATATATTTCACAGCCTACTTTGACTTATCGGCTCCAACAGATTGAGAAAGAATTTGATGTTAAACTTTTTTACAGAGGCAGGAGAGGAGTAGACTTCACAGAACAAGGAGAGATATTAGTAGAATACGCAAAAGATATGTTAAAACAACAGCAAAACATTGAAGAACTTTTATGGAATAAAGAAAATGAAGTGCGGGGTACTTTACGCTTAAGTATTTCAAGGACTTTTGCTTTTTACGAATTGCCTCAAATGTTAAAGGCTTTTAATGAAAACTTTCCTAAAGTTGAATTTTACGTCAACACTGGCGTAAATATTGATGTCGTCCAATCCGTTTACAAGCAAGATTCTCACATCGGTATTGTCCGGGGAGACCATCATTCACCGCACGAAGACATCATTATAACAGAAGAAAACATTTCCATACTTTCTGCACAAGAAATTGACTTAAACGACCTTCCTTCTATGCGAAGAATCAGCTACCAGACTGATCCTGCACTGGAAATGGTTATAAATAATTGGTGGCAAGATAACTTTTCAAGACCTCCTATCAGCAATATGAATGTTGATAATGTCGAGATTGCAAAAAGGATGGTTCTTAATGGGCTGGGCTATTGCATAGTTCCTAGTATTGTATTAGAAAAGAATAACCATTTAGAAAAAGGGATACTGAAAGATACCAGCGGTTCACCTATCATCTGGAAAACCCGCCTGTTATACCGTAAAGAACTTTTAGAATTAGCAATGGTAAGAGAATTTGTTGATTTTGCAAAAGGATATTATCAGGACTTTTCGCCAAAATAAATTGTGAAAGAGTTTTCCTTTCTGTGAAATTAAAAAAATTGATCAATAACTATCAATTTTATCTATTTTATTAATTCCTTTTTTTGATTTACATTATTTGATATAGCTATAGTTTTCTTGAAACATTAACCAAGGCTGAAAATATCGTCAAGAGAGGAATGATTAATAATGACTGTTTATCGTATAGGAGTACTAAATGGAGATGGCATCGGACCTGAAATTGTAAGCGCTACAGTAGAGGTTTTCAAAACAGCCGCCCACAAAATGGGCGTTGACATTGACTGGGTTGACCTGCCAATGGGGTGGGAAGGAATCAAGCATCATAACGACCCTCTTCCGGAGATCACAACAGAAACATTAAAAAATACACATGGATGGATTCTCGGCCCTCATGATTCAGCCGCTTATCCCCCTGAGCATAAAATTAAGCTGAACCCAAGCGGTGCCCTGCGCCACTCCCTTGATTTGTATGCCAATATCCGTCCAGCCAAAACAATGCCCGGCATTAAAAGTGTTGTCGGTGAAGCAGATCTAGTGATCTACCGTGAAAATACAGAAGGCTTTTATGCAGACCGCAATATGTACAGTGGACATGGTGAATGGCAGATTACCGAAGACGTAGTCGTGACATCCGGCGTCTTTACCCGAAAAGCGGCGGAACGTATTGCCCATGCCGCGTTTAAAATGGCCATGCAGCGCCGCAAGAAAGTAACCATTGTCCATAAAGCAAATGTGCTTCGTTTGAGTACCGGCTTGTTTTTAAAAGTTTGCCGGGAAGTAGCGGAGCAGTATCCTGAAGTAACCGTAGACGATTACCATATTGACGCCATGGCGGCCCATTTAGTGCGCCGTGCCAGAGACTTTGACGTGATTGTGACGGAAAATATGTATGGGGACATTCTTTCTGACCTTGCCGGTGAACTTGTGGGCAGCCTGGGTTTGGCTCCATCCATCAATTCAAATGATAACCTTGCGATGGCACAGGCGGCGCACGGTTCTGCACCGGATATTGCCGGCTTAAATATCGGCAATCCAACGGGCATGATGCTCTCCACGGTCATGCTGATGGACTGGCTGGCAGAACGCCATAACGATCCAAAGCTGAAGGAGATGGGCCAGCTTGTAGAGCAGGGCTTGTATCAGTCACTTGAAGACGGCGTGAAAACAAAAGACCTGGGCGGCAGCGCGTCAACATCCGGCTTTGCAGATGCAATCTCGAAGCGGATTAATCAGGTAGTAGTGAATTAAACATTAAACCCGGACTTACAAAGGATAACTTTCTTGTAGGGTCCGGGACTTTTTATTACTGAACAGCTATTTTCCTTTTTTAAGAACATAAAAAGCCCTTTGCTTGAACGGTGAGCAAAGGACTCGCTAAAGTCGAATTCATTAGGCCAATAAAATCAGTTAAGTTTATGCATGCCCATGTTATTCTTGATTTAAAAGAAAAGCCTCTAAGGCTGCCTCACTCTTTTGTTCATTGCTCCCATCAGCAACTAACATAACTTCTTCTCCCTTTTTAATAGCGGAGGCCATAACCCCCATTATGCTTTTTGCAGCGATAAATTTCCTCTGCTTCAAAACGATTGTAATATTACTTTCGAAATTAGATGCTTTCTGTACAAAGTGGGCAGCACCTCTTGCCTGAAGGCCGTTTTGCAACTGAACAATTACTTTTTTCTCCACCAAGGGCATCGCCATTAAATTTTATCTATTCTATTTTACCGCTGCTAATAAAATTGCTTGTCCTTGAAAGGAGCGAACCTGATCCTTTTCAATTTCTATTGAGAAAAATTCCAGAATGTCCTTCGAAGAGGCAACGATAAAGCTATTTAATTCTTCTTTGTCTTTGTCCGAAAGGTTCATCGTACGGCACCACTCATTAAATACAAACCTTTTCTTAAAAGTAGTAAACATCTCAATTGAAAACCCTTTTTGCTCCAGCCATGAAATCCATTCTGTTTTTTTATAAGCACGATAATGGCTAGGGTCCCTTTTTTTCTCAATATAATTGTAAAATTGATCGTATTTGTTTAATTCCGGGGAAACATTATCGACTAATACGAACAAGCCATCATCTGTCAGAACCCGAAAGGATTCGCTGATAAATCTATCGATGTTTGAGAAGTGATGTGGAGCAATCCTGCAGGTTACAGTATCAAAGTTTTTCTCAGGAAAGGGCAAATTTTCTGCATCTCCCTGTACAAATGAAACGTTATTATGGCCGTTTGACTGTATAAAGTTTTTAGCGTTTTCCAACATCTCTGGTGTTAAATCTAACGCTGTAACATCATTGAAAAGAGGTGCTAACTTGTTCGCCACATGGCCGCCACCAGTAGCAATATCAAGAAGACTTGAATTATTCCTGCCCTCCGCTATCTGCAACATAAGATCCAGATCCTTGCCTTGCGCATGCATTTTGCTTGTAACATAATTCGCCGCATTTAAACCAAACTGATTCATAACGTTTTTTTTATTGTCCACTTTCATCTCTCCCATTCTGTACTATCTATAACCTCATCAACCATTTAAAAAATGCCTTAAACGGGATATAACTTTTCTTTGTAAAAGTGGATCGATAGCCCGCGTTAAATGAGCCTCTGCTGCTACTGGCTGAACTGAATGCATTGTGACTTGAGTCATTCAGCTTTATAATTTTTTACGTATTCACTCTCTACTCAGAACTTGAATTCGTTTTCATAACTCTATTGTAATCATTACTTAAAATTGTTAGAAATAAGTATAAAATATGTTTGCTTTGGATTAAATATATTATAAATCCAGGCATTAATAAAATATTAAATTTTAATGATGTTCAATCAAATATTTGAATACCACTAAACTTTTTTACATAAGGCACTGATCAACAATTTTATTTATTTTTTTGATGAGGTCTGTCAGCTGTTCAGCTGCTACAGCGACCTGGCCAATAGCTCCAATCTGTTCATCAATGGAAGCCTTTATTCTTCAATTTCTCCGCTTTCCTTTATATATAAAACTCCTGATGGATTTTCAGAAGTTCATGTTTTCATATTATTCATTTATATCTGCATGAACGTTATAACGATGAAACACTTGGATCATTTCTTTCTTCGCTTGTTCCTCATCAGGTCCGTGGATTTCAAGAACAAACGTTTCAGAGCTCAAGATGGAATAAGTCAGTCCTAAAATACTTTTAGCATCAATGCTTTTATGGTCTGTTTTGATGACAATACTTGACTGAAATTGCTGGGCGGTTTTATTAATTTCGACCACTAACTAGGCAAATGTGTTGCTAATATTCATCTTCACCCCTCCTGTTGTTAGATAGAGTTTTATACATGCTTCTTCTTCAGAACAGGGTCTCTTATATATGTGTTCGCTGTTTATCCTTCTTCATTAATGATCATTTTTTTCCCTCTTAACTTCAGTAAGATCGGTGTTAGAATCCATAGCAAGCCTACAATAATAAAAACAAGTGAGATAGGCTTTTCAAAGAAAATCATGATATCGCCATTAGAAAGCGTTAATGCTCTTCGCAGATTGTTTTCGATCATTGGACCAAGTACCAATCCTAATACGAGCGGTGCGAGCGGAGCCGGGATTATTTTGACTCTAGCTTATGAACTGAAACGTCGCGGCGGCGGGATTGGCATCGCAGTCATCTGTTCTAGAAGCGGCCAGGGTGATGCGATCATGATTAAAGTAGCTGGATAAATTGGATACAACAACAATGAAAGCAGCCAAACGGCTGCTTTCAACTTTTCTCACTAGATGTATTCACTTTTAATCAGGTTTATTTTATATAATGAAGAAGAAACAAAACAACATTGATTTAACGCAAGTGAACGACATTTAATAAATGTTATTTTAAAAATAATTTTTATATAAGTAATACATAAGTCAAACCGGATACACCGGATGCTTTCGTTCAGAAAAGATAACATACTTCGATGAATATGCTTCAAACCGAGTTACTAACTCTTCGCGTAACGAATTAGCCGGAACAACCCCATCGATAACCATTTCAGAGGCTAGTCTATAAATATCAATATCCTGCTTATATTCCTCCCGTTTCTGTTCAATAAAAGAGGTCCGTTCATTTTCCGGTAACTCGGCAATTTTATTGGCATATACGGCATTTACCGCAGCCTCTGGTCCCATAACCGCAATTTGAGCTGTAGGCAGAGCAAGACAACAATCTGGTTCAAACGCAGGTCCGCACATGGCATAGAGTCCTGCTCCGTATGCTTTACGGACGATAACTGATATTTTAGGTACAGTCGCTTCTGACATGGCCGAAATCATTTTTGCACCATGGCGAATGATACCTGCACGTTCTACCTTGGTACCGATCATAAAGCCAGGTACATCAACGAGAAACAGAAGTGGAATATGAAATGCATCACAAAGGGTGATAAATTTAGCTGCCTTATCCGCTGTATCATGAAATAATACTCCGCCCTTAACTCGCGGCTGATTGGCTATGATGCCGACCGGCTTTCCATCCATTCGGGCTAAACCTGTAATAAGTTCACTGGCAAAGAGCTTCTTGATCTCGAAGAATGACCCTTCGTCAATTACTCCATTGATAAGATCGTACATGTTAAATGGAGTGTTCTGGTTGGATGGGATGAGCTCTTCTAACGTTTTCTCGAAATGCTTAGGTGCTAAAGCTTCCTGAACAGGCGGTTTTTCAGAAAAATTAGCAGGAAAATAAGAGAGATAATCCCGAGCCATCGCAATAGCTTCTTCTTCAGTTTTAGCTAGCACATCTCCGCATCCTGAAACTGAACAATGCATGCGGGCACCGCCCATCTCTTCTAACGTGACTTTTTCTCCAATAACCATTTCTGCCATCCTCGGGGATCCGAGATACATTGAGGCATTTCCGTCCACCATGATAACAATGTCACAAAATGCAGGGATGTAAGCTCCACCTGCAGCTGACGGACCAAACAAAATGCAGATTTGCGGTATTTTACCTGAAAGTTTAACTTGATTATAAAAAATTCGGCCAGCTCCGCGGCGCCCAGGAAACATCTCTACTTGATCCGTAATACGCGCCCCTGCAGAATCTACAAGATAGACGAGCGGTACATTCAATTTTTCAGCCGTTTCTTGAATCCTTATCATTTTTTCTACGGTCCGCGCTCCCCAAGAGCCCGCTTTTATAGTCGAATCATTAGCCATCACACAGACAATCTGTCCATTGATCTTCCCCATCGCTGTCACTACACCATCAGCAGGCAGATCTTTTGCTAAGCAGTTTGCAAATAAGGCATCCTCCACCTCCAGCCCCTGATCAAACAATAGCTTTAAGCGGTCACGAACAAACAGCTTGCCCCGTTCCTGATTTTTCTGATGGTATTTAAGTGCTCCACCTTTTTGAATCTGTTCCATTCTTTCCTGTAATGTTTGCTGCATCGGTTTCCCATCAGATGACATTGTTTTTCCTCCTCTTTTGAACTTCCATATTATTTTCCAATAAATACAGGAGGTCTTTTTTCTTTGAAAGCTTGTATGCCTTCTAACCGATCTTTTGTAGGAATGGTTAATTCATAAGCATTTTGTTCAATCGAAAGCCCGGTACTCAAATCCACGTTCATTCCCTTATCTATGGAGAACTTCGCCTGAGCAATAGCAATGGGAGCATTCAGCACGATTTGATTGGCTATACTTAATGCTTTATCCAGAAGTGAGTCTACCGGTGTTACATACTCGATTAACCCAATCTCTCGTGCTTCTCTGGCATCAACCCGTCTAGCAGTGAAAATGAGCTCTTTGGCTCGCCCTTTTCCAACCAATCGCGGCAAACGTTGTGTTCCGCCTGCACCCGGAATAATTCCAAGCGAGGTCTCTGTAAGGCCGAACTTGGCTGTTTCTGAAGCAATCCGGATGTCACAAGCCAGTGCCAATTCCATTCCGCCTCCCAAAGCGACTCCGTTCAGGACTGCGATGACTGGTTGTGGCAAAGCTTCTAACTCATTAATGCTTTCACGAATTAGAGAAACAGTTTTACGTACCTGACTGAGATCCATTCCGGCCCGTTCTTTTAAATCTGCTCCTGCGCAAAAGATCTTCTCCCCGGCTCCAGTGATTAGTACACAGCGCACTGATGAATCAAATTTACATGCAGCAATTGCTTCTCGAAGTTCGCTCAACATTTGTATCGATAAGGCGTTAGCAGCTTTTGGACGGTTTAAAGTAATGAGGGTAATTCCATTTGCTACTGTTGAAACCAATACAGCTTTATCCATCTTCTTCCTCCCTCCTATACGAATATTGATTAACCTGTGGCCTATTTATTTATACCGCGGGCTTGCAGACTTCGGCTAGGTAAAGGCCTTCCTATCTTATCCTGAATAAAACGCGAGGCAGAAAGTAGTTTTTCCTGATCCACTCCTGTGTGAATCCCCATACCGTTCAGCATATAAAGCAAATCATCTGTAGATACATTGCCAGATGCCCCAGGTGCGTATGGACATCCTCCCAGTCCACCAAGGGAGGCATCGAATGAGGCTATTCCCATATCTAACGATACTAGGATGTTAGCTAAAGCTGTACCACGAGTGTCATGAAAGTGTAGAGCAAATTTATCTGAAGGAAAACGCTTTAACAAGACCTCTAACACTTCTTGTACTTGCTTCGGATTTGCTATACCGATGGTATCACCAAGTGACAACTCTCCAATTCCCATCTCAAACAACGTTTCTGAAACCCTAATGACCTTCTCTATATGAACGATGCCCTCATAAGGGCATCCAAATACTGTGGAAATATATCCTCGAGTAGACTTTCCTGCTGAGAGTGATTGTTGTACCACTTCTCTTAAAATAGGAAATGTATCCTCAATGGATTTGTTAATATTTTTTTGATTATGTGTTTCACTGGCTGACATAAATACAGCTGCCTCATCAATGTTGGATTCCAGCGCCCGTTCCAGCCCTTTACGATTCGGAACAAGAGCTGTATAAACTACACCCGGCATTCGCGTAATACCTTTTGCCACCTCCGCAGCATCAGACAGGGCAGGGATCCACTTTGGATGAACAAAGGAAGTAATCTCAATATATTTCAATCCAGTGGAAGACAATTGATTGATCCAAGCAATTTTATCCTCCGTCGAAACAAAAACCTTCTCATTTTGTAACCCATCCCGCGGCCCTACCTCTTTTATCATTACACTTGCTGGCCAATTCATCGCTATCCCTCACTTCATCCCACCCAAAATCTTTTTGTGGAATGTTATTCAAATTCAACTAACACGTCTCCTTCATTAACAAAATCTCCTTCATTGACTTTTATTTCTTTGACAGTCCCATCAAATTCGGCTCCAATTGGAATCTCCATCTTCATTGATTCTAAGATAACCACATCCTGCCCTTCTTCTACCTGATCCCCATTTTTCACAAGAATCTTCCATACGGTCCCTGCCATGTTTGCTAACAATTGATTCACGTTTATTCCCCCTATTTCTCTCGGTTCATTGCGGTTTCTTAGTTTCCTTATAAATACTTTGTCACAAAGCTGGTTGTCGTATCTCCTGCACGGAATGCCGGGTGCGCGGCAACTTTTTGTAACATTGAAATATTTGTTTTAATCCCCTCAACTTGATAATGGGCTAGCGCTTCTTGCAAACAGTCAATCGCCTCGTCGCGATTTTTGCCTCTTACCACAAGCTTTGCAATCATCGGGTCATAAAAAGGCGTAACGACCGATTGACCATGTACAGCTAATTCATGCCGAACTCCCGGACCTTCAGGTAAGGATAATTTCGTAATGGTTCCTGGAGATGGAAAAAACGTTTTAGGATCCTCTGCATAGATTCTTACCTCAATCGCATGTCCCTCACATTTAACATCATCCTGTGCAAAACCTAGTGAATCTCCCGCTGCAATCCGAAGCTGCTCAGCAACCAAATCCAATCCAGTAATTTCTTCTGTGACCGGATGCTCCACTTGCAGACGGGTATTCATTTCAAGAAAGTAGAAGTTCTTGTTTTCATCAACTAAAAACTCAATCGTCCCAGCATTCTGGTACTTGATTGATTGGGCCGCTTTTACTGCTGCTTCTCCCATTTTGCTGCGAGTAATGTCATCTAGAAACGATGATGGTGCTTCCTCGACTACTTTCTGATTGCGGCGCTGTATCGAACATTCACGTTCCCATAAGTAAACGGTATCCCCAAATCCATCAGCCAGGATTTGAATCTCAATATGCCTTGGATTTTCTATATATTTCTCTATATACATTGCACCATCACCAAAAAAATCTGTTGCTCGTTTTTGGTTTCCAGCAAATGCTTTGTGAATCTCGTCTGCATTGCGAACAATTTGCATTCCAATACCGCCTCCACCGGCTGAGGCTTTGAGCATTATCGGGTACCCGATACGATCGGCTACCCGCACTGCTTCTTCCGCATCTGCTAACGGATAGGCTATTCCCGGAACAATTGGGATACCCGCTTCTTCCATTACCTTCCTCGATTCAATTTTGCTGCCCATCCGAGAAATTACTTCAGGGGAAGGACCGATAAATACCAGCCCCTCTTCCTCACAACGGCGGGCAAATTTCGTATTTTCTGAGAGAAGACCATATCCGGGATGAATAGCCTCTGCTTTAGAAAATCGGGCAATTTCTAAAATTTTATCGATGTTTAAATAGCTTTCTGCTACCTTTGGTCCTCCAAGCAAGTAAGCCTCATCTGCCATTTTCACATGTGGTGCCTCCATATCGGCTTCCGAGTAAACCCCAACCGTAGCAACACCTAACGACTTACATGTTCGCATAACCCGAGCTGCGATTTCTCCTCGATTAGCAATCAAAACCTTTTTAAACATACTTTGCCTCCCTTTACTGTATGTCTCTAATTAACATTTCACTTTGCAAGTTCAGAATCCGACCTGCATCCTGTAATTTCCCGATCCCCATCCTCTCTGTAACCGTTCTCATATTTTCGGCCGGACACGAAGAACTAGCCATGATCCCTGTTCGTAAAGATGATAAATCAAATTCATTGAAGACGGGATGATTTAATTCAGCGATAAACATGGTAGGGATTCCGTGTAAAGCGGTGCAGTTCTCTGCACAGCTTTCAGAACAGACAATGCACCAAATTCTTGGACCGGAACCATGGCTGCTCCTACACATACGCAAGTCATTGTTCCAAGTACACCACTGAAACAGTGGAAGAAAAGTACTGGTATACACATGCGGTCCTGATGAGTCAAATTCATGCAGGGTGCTATATTCATTGCATTGTTGACCAAGTTGATATGTGTGAGCATGACATCTTTAGGAAATCCCGTTGTACCTATGGCCAGATGATCACCCTTTTTTAATTCCTAACTTCATATATCCATTGATCACTTTCCTGCAAAAGTGATCAAACTGCTTATAGGTATAACGAAGGTTTCGGTCAGGATAAACAACTGCCTCATGTTCAGGACGCTCAATCGTCACCTGTTCCAGCAGATTTCCTAGCGTGACTTGCATTGCCTCACCCATTCAGGAGATCCGCCTTTTTAATATTGATATTTAATAATGTTTTTTCTTAACAACCCACTTCACGTGCTATAACCATTCGTTGTATTTCAGAGGTTCCTTCCCCAATCTCTAAAAGTTTGGCGTCACGGAAGAACCGCTCAACTTGATACTCTTTCATATAGCCGTATCCGCCATGGATCTGTACGGCTTGATCACAAACTCTCATGCATATTTCCGAAGCATATAATTTAGCCATGGCCGCTTCCTTTTTAAATGATCTTCCTTGATCTTTCAGCCACGCCGCTTTGTAAACCATGTTGCGTGCTAATTCAATATTCATAGCCATATCAGCAAGCTTAAATTGAATAGCTTGGAATGCGGATAAGCTTTTGCCAAATTGTTTTCTTTCTTTCGCATATTGAAGTGACTTTTCATAAGCCCCCTGAGCAATTCCAACAGCCATCGCTCCAATGCCAATTCTCCCGCCATCAAGAGTGGCCAAAAATTGTTTAAAACCATTTCCTTCTACACCAAGGATATTTTCTTTGGGAACGCTTACATTTTCTAAAACTAACTCTGTTGTATTTGAAGCGTGAAGACCCATCTTTTCATAATTGTTAATGACAGTAAAGCCAGTTGTATCAGTAGGCACAATAAACGCACTAATTCCATTCGTTCCTTTTGTTCGGTCCGTAACAGCAGTGATTGCGAGGTTTTGGGCATAGCTTGCATTGGTTATAAAACATTTAGAACCAGAAAGCATCCATTGATCCCCATCAAGCGTTGCAGTCGTTTGTGTGCCTCCTGCGTCAGAACCAGCATTTGGTTCAGTCAAGCCAAAAGCCCCTAGGTATTTCCCTGTACACAGTGGAGTTAAATATTGCTCCTTTTGCTCATGCGTACCAAATAAATGAATAGGTGCTCCCCCTAAAGAAATATGTGCAGAGTAGGTGATACCTGTAGATCCACACACACGGCTTAACTCTTCTACAACAATGGCAAAGCTGATTGTATCTGCCTCAGCGCCCCCATATTGTTCAGGAAAAGGAAGACCCATCATACCCAGTTCCGCTAATTGCTCGAATATCTTCTTTGGAAATTCACCGGTACGGTCCCTCTCATCTGCTCCGGGAGCTACTTCAGCTTTTGCAAAATCACGAATCAACTTACGTATCATAGCTTGTTCTTTCGTTAAATCAAAATCCATTCATCTTCAGTCCTTTCTTTTTTCGCTTTTTTAAAACATTTAAGTAATGATCCTGCATTAGAGAAATAGTATTAATTTAATCGGATAACTTGTTTAATGAATGTTATTATTTCAATTTATTCAATAAAACACTAAAATTAAGACGGTTTCTTGCATTCCTAAATATTCCAATAACTGCATTATAATGAATTGGACAATACAGCACTATACTCATCCTCCTGAAAATTGGACGAAAAAATTTGTGGAATCGCATCAAAATGAAAATCACTTGTAAAACGAAAAGAGAATTAGTATGAGTGATGATAAGTAAGAATCGGGAATCGGTGTAAGAAAAAAGGTAGAAGAACAGGGAGAGTAAAGACCTTAGCGCCTAACCCCCACTAAACCAAAGATTTTGAAGGGGAATGCGGCGCTAATTTTTTGTTCAATTATAATTAAAACGATTTCTGCCGTAGATGCTGCGGGTGGAGGGTCTTTATAACTATACAATAATAACCAGAACTGTTTGATCGCTAAATCAGCTCAAGGCCTGTTTTATCCTGAGATTTTTAAACAAATTAAACTAAAACCCGGTGAATCAATGACTGGTAAGACTTTCGCCATAAGAAAATGCCTCACTTTTCCTAACAAAGGAGAAATAAAAAAAGCTCCGACACCTTTATCCACAAATAATTATGATTTATTAAGAAACTCTATTCCAAAAAATTTTCATTTCACACTGTAATTTATTATCCTATTCTGTTAAAATACCGCTTTATCGGAATTATCACTTCAGATTCGTGTGAACCTCTCCATCAAAATCTTGAATTTAGGTGGAGAGGTTCACTACTGGCTTAAAACCGGGATCAGTCCCACCGGCTGACTACCGCTTTTTCATTGTTACCAAAAAATGATACAGGGCGCCGTACAGATTGGCATCGTTTTGAAAATGGCAAGTGACCACTTGTGGATTTGCCATATGCAAAATTGGATTGTGCTGTTTTAATTCTTGGATTGCCCAGTTAATACGCTCAAGTAAAACCGGCTGGGCACTAATGCCTCCGCCAATGGCAAACCGTTCTGGATCAATGATATACTGTAAATTTAAAATTTGCGCCGCCAGCTGAAGGCAATATTTATCAAAGATTGCGGTTGCTTCTTCATCTTGATTGTTAATGAACTCAAACACCGCTTCACCATCAGTCAGGTTCTCAAGCTGCTTCGCACCTGCAATTTGGCGTACCATTTCTACCGCAGAGCAATAATTCCCGAAAAGACTCGCTTGCTTTGTGTCAGGGTGGATATCCCTAATAATATAGCTGACTTCGCCGGCAGACATGGTGATCCCCCTGCGGACTTTCCCTCCTAGAATAATACCACCACCCACGCCGCTGCCAAGCACCAGCACCACAGCATCGTTGATTCCTTTGACGCTTCCAAGCCACATTTCTGCCATCGCAGCGCATTTTGCATCATTTTCAATGGAAACATTTTTTTGGTATTTCTTTTGAATCATTTCCATTATATTTACTTCATGTAAAAAAGGGAAAGACCCACCGTGATAAATAATCCCTGTTTCAACATCTACAATGCCCGGACAGCTAATGGCAATTCCTTTTATCTCGTTTCTGTCGCCTTGTTCTTCAATAATAGAAAACAGAGCATGAAGGAAATTCGTTAAATTGGTTTTCGGTGTTGGCTTTTTGTTTTTATGAATAATAGCTCCTGCTCTGGTCATAAGGGCATATTTAATAAACGTGCCACCGATGTCAATTGATAAATACATAAGCATCTCCTTTACGCTAATCCAATTTTTTAAGTATATGTACAAGGATGAAAAAGAAGATTGTGGTACTGAATAAAAAATATTACTTGAAAAAGAGTTTAATTTTCATCCTGCAATATGAAATATGATAAAAAGAAGCGGCTTCTTTAAGCCGCTTCTTAATTTTGATGCTCGTCTTTGTTTCTTTTTCTCTGTATCCAAAAAGCTTTCAGTTTTTCCTATTTTACAACTGTAAGCAGTCTGTCACTTAATGTACTTGTTTGGATATTTTCAACGATCACTTCTTGATAAGCACCTGAATTTGTAATAATGATCGGTGTGATTGTTGTCAGCCCTTTGCTGTGAATGAAGTCTTTATCAAATTCGATCAGGGTATCACCTTTTTTGAATTTGTCACCATCAGCTACCTTCAGCGCAAACGGCTCACCATTTAAGTTAACTGTATCAAGACCAATGTGGACAAGCAATTCAACTCCTGATTCTGAACGAAGACCGATTGCATGCTTGGTTGGTGCCACCATCACAACCGTTCCGTCAAATGGAGCATGCAGCTTGTTGTCTGTCGGTTCAATCGCCAGCCCCTGCCCCATAGCACCTGAGCTGAATACTTCATCCGGCACTTCAGAAAGCGGGATCACTTTGCCGTTAAATGGAGCGTATACTGCTTCTTCATTGTTTGTAAGGCTGCTTGATTGCCCTTCCTCTGCAGCAGGTGTATCGTCTGCTTTTTTGGCTGTATCTTCACCGAAACCAAAGATCTGGATTAACACAATAGGAAGTACGATCGCAATCGCAGCACCGAGTAAAATCCCCCAGATAGACATTGGGTACTCTGGATTGATTCCGTTTACAATCGTAAGCGGTCCTGGAAGTCCTGCGTAAGCAAAGTAATATGGATTAAAGAAACTTGCGGCAACCGCACCGATTGCACCGGAAATGCATCCGAAAATAAATGGCTTTTTAAATCGTAATGTTACCCCGTAAATGGCTGGCTCTGTAATACCAAACAGTCCGGTTACACCAGCTGACACACTGACTTTGCGTGTTTCCTGGCTTTTTGCTTTTAAGATCACACCGAGTACTGCACCGACTTGTGCAATAACGGCGATCGTTTGATACGCCTGGAACGAATCGCGGCCGTATAAATCATAGTTTGCCAGTACCATTGGCGTAATGCCCCAGTGAACGCCGAAGATTACGATCACTTGCCAGAATCCGCCGATGATGGCTCCCGCTACAGCCGGTGCATTTTCAGCTAAGAAGTTGTATCCGTTTGCAATTCCAGTCGCACCCGCTGTTGTAACAGGGCCGATCAATAGAATTGTGAGCGGAACCATAATGACCAAGGATAATAATGGAACAAGCAATGGTCTAACAACTTCGTTCATGTTCTTGTTTAAAAATCTTTCAAGGTAAGACAAAATCCATACTAAAAAGAGCGGCGGCAATACAGACGATGTATACGTCGTTGGAGACAGCGCAAGCCCTAAGAAATTCATGCTGTTTCCTTCTGTAATTTGAGCTGCGATTTCTGCCCAGGTTGGACTGACTAGTGCCGCACAGCAGGCAACTGCGATATACAAATTGGTTTTAAAATGATTCGCTGCTGTAATCGCGATAAAAATCGGCAGGAACGTAAACGGTGCCCATGAAATAAAACTAAATACTTGATAAGTCCCTGTTTCAGCAAAGCCGGGAAACAATAAATTAATGATGATGAGCGCACCCTGCAAAATACCCGCTGCAGCCAAAATGTAGATAAATGGCGCAAATACCGCTGACATCGTTGCAATAATACGGTTTACAACCGTGCCTTTGTTTTCATTTTGTACATCGGTTGATTGCAGGTTTACTAATCCAGCAAACTTCTCGTACACTTCCCCTACGTGCTGGCCAATCACGACTTGAAACTGGCCGCCGTTTTCTACTACGGTGATCACGCCTGGCATGGATGCTACTTTATCTTTTGCTTTTGGATTGGACCGCTTCAGCACCAGTCTTAGCCGTGTCGCACAGCGTGTCGCTCCAATGACATTTTCTTCTCCGCCAACTGCTTCTAAAATATCTTTTGCAAGCTGAGAATAATCTCTCACTTTTCCGGACATTTGAAACCCTCCTTTAATTGCGTTTTGTTTTTTTATACGCTTTCATTATAATTGTACCGGTACAATTAATCAATACCTAAACAAAAAATTTAATTATATATAATTCGAAGAGAGGGTCAATTTGAGTTTATGCTATAATGCTGATAATGAATAAAACGAATACACAAATGAGGACGGACTATGCTAAAATACCAGCAAATCGCGGCAGAAATTGAAAAATACATCGAAGATCATGCGCTTCAGCAGGGCGACAAACTGCCTGTTTTAGAAACATTAATGGCACAGTTTGAAGTAAGCAAAAGCACGATTACGAAATCATTAGACCTGTTAGAAAGAAAAGGAGTGGTCTTCCAGGTTCGGGGCAGCGGCATTTTTGCCAGAAGGCATAAAAGAAAAGGCTATATCAGCCTTCTGTCTAATCAAGGGTTTAAAAAAGAGCTCGAAGGTGTTCAGATAACCTCAAAAGTAATCGAATTAGAAGTAAAGAAACCGACAAAAGAAGCAGCCCATAATTTAAATATTGGACTTGATGAGGAAGTGTATTATGTTAAACGGGTTCGCTATATTCAGGAGCAGACGCTATGTTTAGAAGAATCCTACTATAATAAATCCATCATTACTTATTTAAATAATGAAATTGTGACCGAATCGATCTTTAACTACATTAAAGAAGGATTGGGATTAAAGGTTGGCTTTTCCGATGTGTACTTGCATGTAGATAAGCTGAACGAGGAAGAAGCAGATTATTTAGGCTTGAAAAATGGAGACCCTAAGCTTTTAGTGGAAAGTGTTTTTCATTTAACGAACGGACAGCCCTTTAACTTCTCAAAAGTGACCTATAACTATCAGCAGTCACAATTCTTTATCCAGGCAAACAGCCATTTCTCCTGAAATGGCTGTTTGTTTGTTTTGTTTAGAGTCAGCTGGCTTGAGTTGTGATGTGTAAAGTCCTCTTAATCACGCCTCTTCTACATCTGGTATTACTAATGCACTTTATTATTTAAAGAAAGAGGTTTGTGATACGTATAGCTCTGCTAATCATGGAAACTAGTGCAGCCAGCTTGAATAGGGTGCCTGAATGCATAAAAAAAGACAAGGTGATCTCAAATCAGAGATTTAAGAACCACTTTGTCTACAGTTTGAAAGCTGGACAAAAGTCCAGCTTTTCTTTTTTAATTATACTTTACTTTCAGCCCCAGAATAATTAAGGCGAAAAATAAGGTAATGGAATTGGCCAGTATAACCGGCAAGTCATTCGTGAAAACCCCGTACACTACCCAAAGAGCTAGTCCCGCTGCAAACATGCTGTACATCAGCAGGGAAATGCCTTCTGTATTTTTTTCTTTGAGCGTTTTAATCGTTTGGGGCAAAAAGGATAAAGTGGTCAGGCTGGCGCCTAAAATACCAATGATTGTGAAAAGACTCATCGTTCATCTCTTTTCCTGGCGATTATTTTTTTACCTGGCTTACAGGTTCTAACTGTTTGCCGTTTGTCGCAATGACATTTTTGTACCATTCAAATGAATCTTTCTTGAAACGCTTCATTGAACCGTTTCCTTCATTGTCACGATCCACGTAAATCATGCCGTAGCGCTTCTTCATTTCACCTGTTGTGAAAGACACAATATCGATAATTCCCCATGGTGTGTAGCCCATCAAGTCCACGCCATCGTATGTCACTGCTTTTTCTAATGCTTCGATATGTGATTTCAAGTAATCGATTCTTTGTGTGTCATGGATGGATCCATCTTCTTCTACGGTATCAATCGCACCAAATCCATTTTCAACGATAAAGAGCGGAACTTGATAACGGTCATAGAAACGGTTCAATGTGTAGCGCAGTCCCGTTGGATCGATCGCCCAGCCCCAGTCGCTTGATTTGATGTAAGGATTTTCCACGCCATTCGGCAGCCCGCCGTTTACAATATCTCCTGTATTGTCCTGCTCTACATCGCTTTTAACTGTTGTCGACATATAATAGCTGAAACCTAAGTAATCGACTTTACCGCTGCGCAGGATTTCTTCATCTCCGTCTTCAAACGGAATGCTGTAGCCTTCTCTTTCAAATTCTTTGAGCGCATAGCTTGGGTAATAGCCGCGCACTTGTACATCCGCGAAGAAATAACGCTGTCTCATTTCTTCTTCCGCCAGCATCACATCTTCTGGATTAGAGGAATAAGGATAAATCGGTACGTGAGACACCATTGCGCCGATTTGGAACTCCGGGTTAATTTCTTTTCCTTTTGCGACTGCCAGTGCACTGGCAACCAGCTCATGATGCCCAGCCTGATACATGACTTCTTTTGCATTTTCGCCTTCTTTAACCACCACGCCGGAGTTTGTCCACAAGAATAACGGGTTGCGGACGTCCATTTTGTTGTTAATTTCGTTAAACGTCATCCAGTATTTCACTTTGTTTTTATAACGCTTAAAGCATACTTCAGCAAACTTGGCAAAGAACTCAACGACTTTTCGGCTTCTGAATCCGCCGTACTCCCGTGCCAGATGAAGCGGCATTTCAAAGTGAGACAGGGTAATCACCGGTTCAATGCCATGCTTTAGAAGTTCATCAAATAGATCATCATAAAATTGCAGCCCTTCTTCGTTTGGCTCCGCTTCGTCGCCTTTTGGGAAAATGCGGCTCCAGCCGATTGATGTGCGCAGGCATTTCAATCCCATCTCCGCAAAAAGAGCAACATCTTCTTTGTAGCGGTGGTAGAAATCAATCGCTTCATGGTTTGGATAAAATTCGTTTTCTTCAATCGTATCCGTAATTTTTCTTGGCACTCCATGCGCCCCCGCTGTCATCACATCTACCACACTTGGCCCTTTACCGCCTTGATTCCATCCACCTTCAAATTGGTGGGCGGCTAGTGCGCCGCCCCATAAAAAGTCTTTTGGCATGTTTGTCATTATTTTTTCCTCCTTGTTTTACAACGTTCCATAACTTTTGATTTAATACACTTTTTTCATATCTTCAATACTGATCCTCCCTAATTATAATTGTTACGGTATAATTAATCAATCAATGTATAAAAAAATTATTTGATATAAATTTAAAAGCTTTTATTTTATTTGTTCTATAATGTTTTTAAGGTAATTTGAGAAGACCAGCGTTTTTCTTCTCCTTCCATTCCGGAAGCGAGACTGATACGCAAAGGTTTAGGGGACTTCTATTTTATTGTGCTGGGAAATGACGGCACTTTGGGCTACATGGATGGGATCTATACATATCGAGATAAATAATGAATCAGCAACGTTAATTAAAGAAATACAGAGTTAATCTGTAAAAATTAGCTCTATATTTTCTTTAAAGAGATGTTAATTTTGAGCAATATGTTGAGACGATTTAAAAATTAAAAAACAGCTTTCATATTTCTTGAAAGCTGCCTCTCTTTGAACGAAAAATTAGCCCTGCATTCCCCATCAAAATCTTTGATTTAGGTGGAGAGGTTCACTAAAGAAAAATAATCCCTCCTGTGTGACATGTTTTTTTCAACAGCCTACACAAAAGGGATAATATCTTCTAAATTCCAGAAAACTTACTTCTAATAAGAATGTTTAGCAGGAACTTTTCGTTTATCTTTGAAGCCCAGGATATTGCCAGATTCCAGAAGTTCTAAACAGGTCACGATAGATAACAAGAATTTCATCTTTAGATACTTTGTGTGCTTCCTCTATGGATGGATAATCTAAATAAACAACGTTAGTAAAGTTTCTGTCGCTGTTTTCACCATTCATTTTATCGTAAAAATTGCTGGCTTCTTTAAATACAGTTAATGCTCTTCTCATGTGGCTTGCACTTGTAACAAGCGTCACATCTTTTAATCCCTCTTTATCAAGCATGGCGGTTGAAAAAAGAGCATTTTCAACAGTATCTGTTGACTTGTTTTCGAGAATAATTCTATCTTTTTCAATTCCTTGAGAGATCAGCCAATTACTCATTGCATCAGCTTCTGTAATTCCTTGTTTAGGAACTCCACCAGTTACAATAATTTTTGAATTTGGATATTGTTTCGCAATGGAAAGTCCTGCTTTCAAACGCTCAATTAGAGTTTCCTTCATAGTTCCATCATCGGCAAGTGCATATCCAAGTATTACAATTGCATGATCTTTTTGTGGTAAATCTGATGGAGCCGAAGTGTTTAGTTTTCCATTTATAATAGTTTCTGTCGTTTTTAATTTTTGAAGATATTCATTTGCTTTTTTAGAATCTATCTGTTTTAAGTTTGAAATCGAGCTTTTATATGAAGAATTGTCACCATTCACTTTTGAGTAAACTCCGTGAAGCAGATTTGCATTGAAATGATTTGGATCCAGATTTAAAATCTGCTTATATGTTTGTAAAGCTTCTGGAGTTTTTTTCTGAATGATTTGTGTTGATGCAAGTGAAAGTTTCAAATCAAGATCATAAGGATCTAGTTGTGCTGCTTCTTTAAATGCATTTTCAACTACATCATATTTTCCTTTTAGTGTGATTCCCTTAAATATCTCTTTTTCTGCTTGTTGAATATCTCCACCATGCCAGTAATAGTACATGGCGATATCTTTAAATTCATTGATTCTATCAGCTGTAGGTTCATCATTTCTTATAGAGTTTACATTAACATTTTCCGATGGTGCAGCATTTGTTAGCTCTGTCGTTGTTGTATACGCTGTTGCAATGGATACAGTAGACAAAGTAACAGCTAACGCTATACCCAGTTTCTTTTTTATCAAGTTTTTCATGATGTCCTCCTTATTTCTGTATAACCCAATATTTTTTGAGATTATCAGAGTGTCTTAACTATTTGAAAATAACATTATTTTATTTAACTAGTGTGAAGATAAGGTAAGTGTTTTGTAAAATTTTGCGTTTCATGCATTGGAACAAGGGCTGTACAAGAGAAAAGAACCCTCTGTGAAGTGCACCCCAATTGTTAGATGGTGTCTAACAATTGGGGTGCACTTCACAGAGGGTTCTTTTTTTGTTTTAGTCAATTTGGACAAGGTATTTAATCAGCAGTATTGGTCAAATACTGACTAAGTAGATATTGGGCCTGAAAGTAAAGTTTGTACGTTTATAAAATAGAACAGAAGGAGTAAACAACGAGAATGAATAGACGTTCTTTTAGCATTGTGCCTGTTCTAATACTGGTCGGTGTTATTTATCAATTTTCCTGGATGCTTTACAGGGCAATTACTCGCTTTAATTGGGGAACTTTTGGTTCAGACTTAATTGCATTCCTCGTCACAGCTAGCTGTTTTTTTGTAATTTTAAAAATTAAGAAAGATAAACAGTAGCTTTTGAAGAAATGCTCATCCTCATTTCTTACTCAACAATATTGGCCAACTGCCGCTTAAGCTAGAATTAGTCCTGCTTATCTGTATGGACGTACTGTTAAGTAAGAACCTGCTTGTTTATTTAGAAGCTCAAAGTACATAATTTATTATTAGTTAATAAGGAGAAAAAGCCATGCGAGTAAAGAAAGTTCGCGGCATTAAGCGAAAAACGAAAAATATGATTAAACGAATTGAAGAGAGTACAATGGAATTTCCTTCAGAATTTTATAAAGGATACTGGCATTTGCACTTGCCGGTGGCTCAAGCTTTTATAGATTCTAATAAGACTCCCTACAATGTTAAGCAGCTATGCATTCAAACTTTAATAGATAGGACAAAGCATCTTATTGAAGTAAAGCCCGACAGCAAAGAAAAGCTTCGGGTTGTGGCATGTATTGATTTTCCTCATTTATGGGATTCGCAAATTATTGTTTTCAAAGGCGATAGTCACTTTAAGAATTTCTTTAATCGAAACGATGACTCTCAAAGATGGACTCCACTGACAAAGGAAAGAAATATTGAAACCGAATGGGGATTATTTATTTCAAACGGAAATGGAGATAAAGGGTTTTAAAGAAGAAGTTATTGACGATGAAGATGAATACTATCATACAGGAGAAATTTGGTTTATAGGGGAATTGACGTAATTTAAAAGGGGTATCTGTCCCCTGACAGGTTTGTCATGGTTACTTAATGATTTGAAATGGCGAATACTAATAGAAATTGACATATCCCGAATATACCATTTTTTAAGATCCAAAACAGAGTTACTGTAATTACAGTAGTTCTTCTTCATTAATCAAAGAAAATAATCTCTTCAGATATTTGTTTTTTCCCTTTTGAAAGCCGAATTACCTGGATGTTTGGAAGCAAAATGTCTAAAAATGAATATGGAAGCGATACTGCACACGAAAAGAAGAGGCAAGGATTGATAATCTTTAGGAGGAAATCTCTTTTTAAATTAATTTTTGTCTAGCCAATATAATACTCTAAAGTAGAATTGGATGATGAATTAAGCTTATTATTGACTATATCTCAAATTAATTTATTTAATATAGCTAAATCATGAGTCAATTTGTTTCTTACTTCAAAAGAACAAACCATAGAGAAACCAAAGAATTGTTAATCATTGAGTTGTTTTAACGTTATTCCAAACTGTACTTTTTGGTATAGTTTTAATAAGAAGTTAAAATTTTATGTTCATTAAAAACATAAACATAATCCCCCTGGTCATGAGCAATAAGCTGCGGGTTCGACCTTATAATTATGTCAACAACCTCATAACTCCATTCTGTAAGACCCTCAATAAATATTATGTTAACTTTAAAATAAAAAAACGAAGCAAGCCTTTTATATATTTCCCCTTTTTCCTTCCTTTCACTTCATATCCAGCTTTTACTTATCAAACAGTTTTCGTTCGATTTTGTCCTCGTATTGCTTAAACATGGCGGAATTTGTTTTAATTCTTCTTTTAGACAGCAGCTGATTGTAACGAAGCCTTTTTTCATTTAGCTGCTCGTTTAACGACCGTGCCTGGTCTGGATCGTCACAATTGCTTACTAATCGTTCAAGCTCGCGGATATCCTGGCGCAAATGAGCGTCTTCCTGTGTAAAACCAGCATTTTTCAGCATTCTTGCGGCCATTCGCATTTCCGGCGACAATGATGCAAATTCATCCTTCGGCAGCGGTTTTCCAACACCTGGCAGGCGATCAAATGCGCCTTCCTCCATTGCTTTCTTGATCCGTTCTTCAGCAATCCGGAATGAATCCATTTATATTCCTCCATTTTCAATTGAGTGATCTTTATTATAGCCGATCCGAAACAAAATACCGGTAATAAGCCCTTTTTCAACTTGGCAATACTTTACATGCAGCGCTCTGTAAAACAGTTTTATAGACATATTTTCACGAAAGAATCTACTAAGAATTTTCATTTTGTACAAACAAAGGCGAAAACTGTTGAATTTTTTGTGACACTGTCGTGAAAATATTGTTTTTTGCGGCTAATAGGATTAGCATAGAGAGTGGTGAAAAGATCGTTACAACTAGGTTTATCTACTGAAAACAAGCAATTGTGAAGTTGTTAACATTCTTTACGCTTTGAACTACGGAACTACATAAGAAAGGGGTACAGCATGAAAAAGAAATGGTTGTTATTACCAGCGATTTTCACTATTGCTACAGTGCTTGCAGGATGCGAAAATCCGCTAATGGTACTTGATCCAAAAGGGCCGAATGCCAAAACGCTATCTGACACCATTATTATGTCAATCATTGTGATGTGCGGTATTTTATTTGTTGTTTACGTGTTGTATGCGTACATGCTAATCAAGTATCGGGCGTCCAGAATGGGAGAGGATTACGAGCCTCCTCACGAACATGGGAGCACAAAACTAGAAATTATTTGGACGGTTATTCCGATCATAATTGTTGTGTTTTTGTCCGTTATTACAGTGCAATCAACAAGTAAAGTAGAAAGCAAGCCGGTTGGCTATGAAAATGAAGAGCCGCTTGTTATCTATGCAGCATCATCTAACTGGAAATGGCATTTCAGCTATCCGGAGGAAGGCATTGAAACAGTTAACTATGTAAACCTTCCGGTAGATCGTCCAGTAGAGTTCCGTTTGTATTCATACGGACCAATCACGAGCTTCTGGATTCCACAGCTGGCTGGTCAGAAGTATGCGATGAGCGCCCACGTTACAAAGATTCATATGGCTGCAGATGTGCCAGGATCATACATGGGACGTAACTCAAACTTTAATGGTCAAGGTTATGCTCAAATGGAATTTGAAGCACAGGCCATGACACAAGCGGATTATGACGAATGGGTAAATGACGTTAAAACAACAGCACCAAAGCTGACTGACGCTGATTACGATAAGCTGCTTGAAACAGATTTCGTAGGCCGCAAATCGTACTCATCTACTCACCTTGAGTTTAACCCGCCGCCAGAAGGCCAGCATCATGGAACACCTAATGAAGGAACACCTAACACAGAAGAAGATGGAGACAAAACGGCTCCTTCTTCAGAGCCACATACCCATCCGAATCATACTGAGTGATGGACACAACAATGAAAGGAGACACTTAACATGGAGTCGCATGAGCAACAATTTCTCATTCTTAACGAACCCATGATCGTCGGAGCGATGATCAGTATTGTGGTCGGTGCGCTATCCCTTTTTATCGGGATAACCTACTTTAAAAAGTGGGGCTACTTATGGCGTGAATGGATCACAACGGTTGACCATAAAAAAATCGGCGTTATGTACATCTTAGTCGCCCTTGTAATGCTATTCCGTGGAGGCGTTGACGCCCTCCTAATGCGCGGACAAACAGCGATGCCGGAAAACGGCTTGCTTGATGCGCAGCATTACAATGAAATCTTTACAACACACGGCGTTATCATGATCCTGTTTATGGCGATGCCATTTATCATTGGATTAATGAACGTTGTCACACCACTTCAAATTGGTGCGCGTGACGTAGCATTCCCGCGCCTGAACTCCGTCAGCTTCTGGCTGTTCGCGGTTGGGACAGGCTTGTTTAACATTTCATTTATCATCGGGGGATCACCGGATGCCGGCTGGTCTGCTTACTTCCCGCTGGCGAGCTTGGAATTCAGCCCGACAGTCGGAAACAACTATTACGCAATTTCCCTGCAAATCGCAGGTCTTGGTACATTGGCAACGGGGATTAACTTCCTTGTAACGATTTTGAAAATGCGTGCACCAGGCATGACATTAATGAAAATGCCAATGTTTACTTGGTCTATCTTGATCACAAACGTTATCATCGTGTTCGCATTCCCTGTTTTAACAGTAGCACTTGCATTGATGACAATGGACCGTCAATTTGGCACGAAGTTTTTCGCCATGCAGGACGGCGGAATGGACATGCTTTGGGCTAACCTTTTCTGGGTTTGGGGACATCCTGAAGTATATATCGTTATCCTCCCTGCTTTCGGTATTTACAGTGAAATTATTTCAACGTTTGCACGTAAAAACTTGTATGGCTACAAATCAATGGTTATTAGTATGGTGGCGATTTCCCTTCTTTCTTTCGTTGTTTGGGCGCACCACTTTTACACAATGGGCCACGGCGTTATGGTCAACAGCGTATTCTCGATCACAACGATGCTGATTGCCGTTCCAACCGGTGTAAAAATATTCAACTGGCTGCTTACCCTTCATAAAGGGAAAATTAGTTTTACGACACCAATGCTTTACTCGCTTGCATTTATTCCGATTTTCACAATCGGTGGTGTTACTGGGGTTATGCTTGCGATGGCAAGTGCCGATTACCAGTACCACAACACAATGTTCCTAGTGGCGCATTTCCACTATGTATTAATTCCAGGTACGGTATTCGCCGTTATTGCCGGCTTCCATTTCTGGTTCCCGAAAGTCTTCGGTTTCCGTTTAAATGAAAAGCTTGGCAAACTTGCTTTCTGGTTTATTACAATCAGCTTTAACGTGGCGTTCTTCCCGCTGTTCATTCTTGGACTAAACGGTATGACTCGCCGTATGTACACATATTCTGAAAACACTGGCTACGGCCCGCTGAACATGCTTTCATTCCTTGGTGCGGTTGGCTTGGGGATCGGCTTTATCATCCTCGTGTATAACTTGTACTGGAGTATCCGTTATAGCCCGCGCGATGAAACAGGCGATCCATGGGATGCCCGCTCTCTTGAATGGGCAACACACGGTCCTGTACCGTTCTACAACTTTGCACGCATTCCACAAGTGAACGAGCTTGATGCATTCTGGTATGCGAAGAAACACAACAAACCGCTTTGGAGCGGCCCAATTGAAAAGATTCACATGCCAAACAACAGCGGCATGCCGTTCCTTATGAGTGGCGCGTTCTTCGGTGCTGGCTTCTGCCTCGTATTCAGCTGGTGGATCCCGACCATTATTTTCACAATCTTGATCTTTGTCTTTATGGCCCTTCGTTCATTTGAACAAGATCACGGCTACTACGTTTCTGTCGAAGAAGTTGAACGGATAGAACGGGAACTTGGAGGTGAAAAATAATGAAAATTGATGAATCGCTGCCGCTTGAATATAGTACAGAAGAAAACCGGCTGAAGATTCTCGGCTTCTGGATTTTCCTTGGCGCCGAGATCGCCCTTTTCTCTACGCTGTTCGCGGTTTACTTTACGCTTCATAACGGTCACGGAGACGGACCGAGCGCAGAGGAACTGTTTAAAATTACGCCGGTTATGATCGAAACGGTTTTGCTTTTAACAAGTAGTTTCACGATTGGTCTTGGTATCCATGCGATGCGTCTTGGCTTGAAAAAAGCGATGATGACTTTCTTTGTTATCACCCTTGTCCTCGGCCTTGGATTCCTTGGTACAGAGATTTATGAGTTTGTAGAATATATCCATGAAGGTGCCACGATTCAAACAAGCGCCTTTACATCAAGCTTGATGACATTGCTTGGCACTCACGGTGCGCACGTAACGTTCGGCTTTTTCTGGGGAACAGCAATCCTTATTCAAGTAGCAAAACGCGGCTTGACACCGGAAACAGCGAACAAATCGTTTATCTTCTCGCTTTACTGGCACTTCCTAGACGTTGTCTGGATCTTTATCTTCAGCTTCGTTTATTTGAAAGGAATGATGTAAGATGATGAAGCAATTGTTCCCGAAGCAGCACGTGATGGGCTTTGTATTTTCAATGGTCCTCTCGATTGTTGCCTTGGCGGTTCTCGCTTTTGATATGTCATACAAGATGGGAATGGCAGTCCTGCTTGTTACCGCTATTGCGCAAGCCTTGGTTCAGCTTCTTCTCTTTATGCATATCGGGGAATCAGAAGACAAAAACACACTTTACACAAACATCATTTACGCTTTGTTTGTTGGTATTGTAACGATCCTTGGAACATTGTTCACCATGATCTGGGGTTATATGTATTAAGAAAAAACCGGAGCGATTTGCTCCGGTTTTTTTATATCTTCTCGTACCTTGAACTTACTTTCTCTATTAAAATAAATACCAGCCATATGCCAAAGATCCACATTGAACTCACAAGGATGGTTGCACCCACAATGGACATCATGTACCCTTCGTTGTAACCGCTTGCAAAAAGACTCACAAGAAAGATTAATCCGCCAATAACACAGCCCGCGCCTGAGAAATACTTGATAAACGAAAGTATTTTCACTTGCTCTTCTGTCATTTTTTATCAGCTCCTTCTTACTATCTATTTTACGCAGGTTCACAAAATTGTCAAATATTTTTCTTAAAATGTTCAAAATTATTTCAAAAAGTGAACACAAAAAAACAGGAAGAGGTAAATCTTCCCGCCGGGTTATGATGTGTGAAGCCTTTTAAGCAAAGGTTTTTTCCAGCTCTCGGCCAGTTCTTCAAGATCAACAAGCTTTTTGATTTCTTCTTGTGAAGATTCTTTTTTCTTCATAATCTGGTTGGCTTCTTCAACGTTTATAGCAGCTGGATGAATGTGTATACGTTCCAGGCGGCTTCCTGCTCCCACCTTTCCTTCTGTTAAAACGCGAAAGTAAAAGCCTGTATAGCCTGTTTCGTCCACCAGGGAAACAAGCGCTGGTTCATTATGGCGTGCAGCCAGTTTAAAACACGGCTGCCGCGGCTGGCTGATTTGCACCACCGCTTCACCAAGCTGAAAAATGTCCCCGATATGGACGTCTGTTTCAAGCAGTCCGGCTGCTGTAACATTCTCGCCAAACGCAGCTTGCGGCATCGGCCTGCCCAGTGTTTCCGCCCAGTATGTATAGTGCTCATACGGGTATACGCAAACTGCTTTGTCTTCCCCACCGTGATGAACAAGATCTGCCTGTCCATCTCCTTCAAATCCTGTTTTCGATAAAAAAATGGCCTGGTGTACAGGTGATTTTTGAATGCCCGATTGAACAACCTTTTTTCCATACGGCAAATCAGCCGGTTTGCCGACATTAACAGATAGAACTTTCACATGTTTCCCTCCTTAAAAATAATCTGGAATCGGCTCCTGCAGTATGCGCTCATATAAAAACCGATCTGCCCGGACCATACATAAGCCATGGGCATGATGCTGATAAGCAGGAGGCAGCGCTTGAAAGCCAAGCTTTTCATAATAAGCTGTACCGATTTCGCTGTAAAGCATAAACGCAGCAGCCGGGTGCTTGTCCATGCATTGTGTAAGAAGAGCCCTGCCAAGCCCCTGTCCCCTGAAACCAGGTTCAACGACAACAGAGCCAATACCGTACAAGTAAGGGCGCAGCCGAAGCAGCATTAAGGAAGCCGTAATCTCCCTATTCACTCCTTCTAATACATAACGGGTACCGGATGCTTCTTCTTTTTGGTTGTCTTCTATGTACTCGGCAAGCGACCGTCCTTTGGGCCATTCCCGGTGCCCAAGCTCATAAAGTCTTTGCCGTTCATCTGGCAGTGCTTCGCGCAGCAGCATCTCTTCTTTCCTCCTTTCTTTTCCATCGTACAAAAAAACCGTCCCGAAACGCAAGGACGGTTTTTTGTTCTTTAAACGCCTACAGGCTGCAGCGCTGGTGAATATGCCTGCTGGATGATTTTCATGTCCGCTTCGGCCAGCTGCGGCACCTGATAATAGCCGTGTTTATTTTGATAAATCGAAATTTCATATGCCATCTCAATGCAGTTCGGAAGAGAATCCGCTAAAACGCGGCGGACAACCGGGTTTGTTGCTTCAAGAGCCGCCATTGTTTTAAAGGATGCTGCTGATTTAAGGGCACCGAGCAGGAAGGTTGAAATTACTTGATCATTAATTTCCGTTTCGGAGCCAATCGGAGCTATTGGCTGTTTTGATTGAAGACCGTAGTCGAAGTTATTGTCCTGCTTCATTTTATAGCTTTGTGTCGGGACAGCTGGATCTTTTCCGGAACGGAAACAGTCAAGTGTCGTGTTGTATTCCTGCTCGATAAATGTATACTGGCGGTTTAGGATATCAAGCAGTTCTGAATCCTTTACCATTGGGCGCAGCATCGTATATTTGTTTAGTGTGCTGACAGCCATAGAGAGTACTTCATGAACATCAAGTATTTCGTGTGCGCCATGGTTAAATTGCGGTGAAGTCATCCAAATCGCCTCCTGAATAAAGTGTGATGCCCAAATAGTGTGTGGCATCCACCCCGATTTATTCAAAAATGAGCATGGTTGATGTTGTCACTTGCGACCTGAACGTGTAAAAATGGTATATATTAAAATAAAAGATCCAAACTAAAGGAGTATGCCTCATGAATAAAAAAGATCTTGAAGAACACATTATAAATCAATACAAACAGGATGAGCATATGATGGTGCTTGTGTTTGCGCAGTGGTGTGTAAACCATGACCTTGATCCAGCCGGCTTATATAAGCGTGCGTATCCAGGCCAGAAGGAGAACAATGTGTTAAACCAGGCGATCGAATTAACCGTGCCGAAAGAAGAAGCCGGCCATATTTCTGATGAAACCCTTCTGAATGTCTTATCGCTTTATGGCAACGACGACCTTGCTTTTGTGGTAAGTGAGGAAATGAGAAAACACACGAAAAAACCGGATTGAGTTACTCAATCCGGTCCTTATTTATGTTAAGCCTGACTCAGGGCGCCAGGTTGTCTGGTTATCGTCTTCGATAATGCCGAGCGTCACATCACTGATTTCGCTTTCTTCTAAAAGCCGATTTTTTACGCGGAATTTAATGTCATCGGCTTGGGCAAGGGAAAGGCCTTTTCGAAGCTCTATCACCCCATCTACATGATAAGAGCGGCCTTCCTGTATAATACGCAGGTGGTGGATATCGACTGTATCTTCATCCTGTAAAATGGTATTAGCTGTTTTTTGTTCAATTTCAACCGGTGCGGCTACGCCAATTAAGCCAATCATATTATCATATCCAACACGAAACGCTACACCTACCATTAACAAGCCGATCAAAATGGTAATCACGCCATCCGCGGCCAAAATGCCAAAAAACTGAGCAAGCGTAATGCCAATAATCGCTAAAATCGCCCCGGAAGTAGCGACAAGATCTTCATAAAAAACAAGCCGGGTTGCCGGCGACGCTTTACCAACGTTTTTAAATGCCTGTACAAAAACGTTTCCTTTTTTCTCTACGCGTGCTTCCTCTAAAATTTCCTTCATGGCTTTAAACAAAATAAAGCCATCAATGATAAC
Source organism: Domibacillus sp. DTU_2020_1001157_1_SI_ALB_TIR_016 (assembly GCF_032341995.1). Classification (NCBI taxonomy): domain Bacteria; kingdom Bacillati; phylum Bacillota; class Bacilli; order Caryophanales; family Bacillaceae; genus Domibacillus; species Domibacillus sp. DTU_2020_1001157_1_SI_ALB_TIR_016. The sequence continues at coordinate 1,719,757 of NZ_CP135439.1, read as the reverse complement.
AGCGGCTAAAAGAACCACCACATTGAGCCAGAAGTCTGTTGCCTGTTCGGGATGCTGAAGGAGCTTCCAGCCTTTTAAAATGGTCTCATACGCCATAATTGAAACGACAATTACGGCAATCATACAAAAGATATTTACCAGCCGGCCAAATCCTGTTGGAAATCTTTTTGAAGGCCGCATTTCAGCCAGCGCGCTTCCGAAATAAACAAATCCTTGATTAATGGCATCTGCCAGTGAATGCATGGCAGAAGCAAACATCGTTCCGCTTCCGCTGAAAGCAGCGGCAATAAATTTCAAAACCGCTAACACCGTATTGCCTAGTGCTGCAATCCCCGATGACGTATTTCCTTTTCGCATCAAAGAACCAATTCCCATAAGCCGCCTCCTTTTTTACCTATCTATACCCAATAACATGGACTGCTACTCTCGAAGAAGCGGTACAACACCCTTTTCATGTTCGTTACTCCTGGCATCCTGACAAATATGTTTTTTCAGATCAAATTGAATTTACGCTTAAAAAATAAAAGATCTGCCTTTAAGGCAGACCTTTTATTTACGACAGTGAAGGAGCCGCTTTTGACCGTGTTTTTTTCTTTTTAAACCATAACCGGCCTATATAATAAACGACTATAACAAAAACAGACAGGATGCTTCCATAAGCAGCTAACACACTGAGTGGATTCGCACTCATGCCGCTCTCTCTGCCTTCCATACCTTTTGGCCGTTCGCCTGCTGCCATTTGAGAAAAGTCAGGTTTCTCTCCTGCTGCTTGAGAGAAATCAGGCCGTTCACCCATACCCTGTACACTCTCTGCGCTCACCACATTTGTAACGCTGGCCGCTCTTGATAAAAAGCCGGTTTCGTTTATTTCGTATACCCCGTAAAGGAGAAGGGCCATAACCGCAATTTTAGCAGCCACATGTAAAATCCACTTATTTTTAGAAGCCGGGATCATTTTTTTCCAGACATTCATGACCCAATGCCAATGTACGCCCACATGAATTCCCACTAAAAGGAGAGCGGCAAAGGATACGGAAATATGAGTCATTTTAAACCATTGCTCATTCCCCACATTCCAATTCGGAAGAAGAACGTGCGACACGATCAGTCCACTTACAATAACAAAAACCATAGACAGGAGCAAAAGAACATTCAGCAGGTAGCCCAGCCTTGTTTTCCACGGGAGCTTTCGATCAAACAGCTTAGCGGTCACCGTTTTGATCCATTTTCCGTTCAACAGCATATGAAGGATAAAAGCTCCCCCAATGGCAAGTCCTGCTGTTTCATGAAACAGCAGGCCGCCGAACACCATTTTATTAAACAGCAGAATAAAGGTTACTGCCATGGCAAAATCGAGAACAAATTTTCCAGTATTCTTTTTTTTCATTTCATATCCCCACCATTCTCATAAGCTGCCATCAGCATACAAGCTTTTGATGAAAATTTGATGAAAACAAAGACTGTATGAAAAACAAAGCCGCTCTTTCTTCCGAAGAAAAAGTACAGCGTTTGAGCGGAGTTCTTTAAGGCAATAGGGTAAGAAATAAAGAGCTTTGAAAAGAAAGAAGGGATAGTATGTTTTTTTGGTGGAGTTTCGTTTTGGCCATTGGATTGGCCCTCCTTCACTTTTTTTCAAAAAACATGGCGTTTCTGTCAGTGAAACCGCGCAGCCGATTTCTTTCTATTGCTGGCGGAATTGCCGTCGCATATGTGTTTATTCATCTGCTGCCCGAATTACACCGCTACCAAAATGAAATCGAAGAAGAAATGAAACAGGGAGTTCTCGGCTATATAGATAACCATATTCTGTTCGTTTCCCTGCTGGGCCTTGTCGTTTTTTATGGATTGGAGCGCCTCGTGAAAGTGTCCAAACGGAAACGAGCAGGCAGAGAAGCGAATAAAGCTTCTGCCGGTGTATTTTGGCTTCATATGGCTTCCTTTTTTCTTTATAACATGGTGATTGGCTATCTTTTAATTCGTGAAGATTATGAGAGCATTTGGGGTATGTTCTTTTTCTTTTTAGCCATGGGTGTTCACTTCGTTATTAATGACCACAGCCTTCGTGAAGCCCATGAAGCTATGTATGATCGATATGGAAGGCTGCTTTTAACAGCTGCTATCCTGATCGGATGGTGTATCGGCGCCGTAGCAGAAGTGAATGAATTAATCATTTCGCTCCTTGTTGCCTTTATTGCCGGAGGTGTGATTTTAAACGTAATGAAAGAAGAGCTGCCGGAGGAAAGAGAAAGCAGCTTCGGCGCTTTCAGCATTGGGATCGCAGCGTATACTGCGCTTTTACTGCTCATTTAAGGAAGTAAAGCGGCCGGGCGGTTTCTTTTTGACGTGATCCAGGCGGACACAAAAAAAAAGCCGGGAAGACCCGGCTTTTTATTTTACGATATTTGCTTTTTCCAGCGTGTTCATCATACTCTGTATGTAGCTTGCCTGCTGCTTTCTTGCCTGTTCTTCCTTACTGCTTGTACTAAAAGCAGCGTACATTGCGACCTCGTCATTCACAGCGTCCTTTAGTTCTTCCCACATTTTTTTGTAATCCATTTTCGAACCACCTTTTGTATGGTAATAAACTGTTAACTTATTTTATAACGGACGCCCTTATGCTCGCAATCTCTTTTTACTGTTTATGCCAGATTTCTTTCCTGTTTTTTTATAAAAATGCTCGTTAAAATAAGCTTTCTTAGCGGGTGTCAGCCGTTTCCCAGGGGTGGATAATTGGATGTATTTTACGATTAGAGTTTGAGAAAAGGGAAAGGTACATACAGAACCTGTACGATCTGCCCAACCACTGGAAATAAAATCAATAGCATGTGTCATGTAATGGTTTAGCGTATATAGTTCTACCGCCAGCCCGCCGACGACTACAGGCTTAATGCCGAATGCACTCATATATTCCGTTACAAGGCCCGCAAATTCAAACATGCGCTCAACGGATCGCCCGCGTAAGGCATCAATAGGCATCAAAATAAACCTTCCCGCTTCTTTAATAACAAAAGTGCCTTCCTGCACAGCCTGTTGTTTTTGGGCAAAACAAGAGCGGTAAGCGCCTTTGATTCCCCTTTAGAACGAACGCGGGACCGTTTAATGGAAAGGACCCCTTTTTTGAGCTGCATACAGCTGTGCGTTCACCGAAGGGCGTTTTTCATTGACAAACGACTCCAGTGCAGTAAACTGAATTTTCATGTAGCTCCTCCTTTGTTTACTTTTGGTATACCCCATTTTTCTGATTTGGTTATAAAAAAACAAGACCTGTGACAGGTCTTGTTTTTAAGATACTCTTTTTTGTTCACTGCGGGCGATTTGCTTTTCTTTTCGAACCATATAAACCGTCAGTGGAACCCAAATAATAAGGAGCGCAATAAATACTGCAGATTGGGCTGAACCAGGGATATCCGTATACTTGAAAATGGCATTTAAATTTGTAAAAATTAGCATGCCGCTTACAATAACCGCTAACACACGTGTTGGCAGGCTTTTCACAATATAGGCAGCAATAGGCGCTGCGATAATACCGCCAAGCATAATCGCTCCTGCCCACAGCCAGTTAATTTTCTCAGGGCCAAGTGAAATCATGAATCCAATTGTGGCGGACAACGCAACAGCGAATTCACTAGCCGCTACTGTCCCAATAGCGATTCGGGGCTCCATGCCTTTTTGTGAAAGTAAAGCTGGTGTTGCAATAGGTCCCCAGCCTCCGCCTCCGCTGGCGTCAAAAAAACCGCCGATAAGGCCTAGAGGGATAAAAAAGCGATTCGTTGGCGCTGTTGGCGCTTGCTTTTGTGCATTCTTCAATAAAAGGAAACGGCCTAATATAAACAGCCCGAGACAAAGCAGGAACGTAGAAACGTAAAGACGTACATATTCTCCCGTCAAGTTGCTTAGAAAAGTTGCACCGGCAAACGCACCAATAGAGCCAGGGATAATGAGTTTTTTCAGCATGACTTTATCGACATTTCCAAATTTCCGGTGACTAATGCCCGATGCTGCCGTTGTCACGACCTCTGCCATGTGAACAGAAGCCGATGCAACCGCCGGAGCAATTCCTGCAGACAAAAGCAGCGTTGTTGATGTCAGGCCGTAGCCCATTCCGAGGGCTCCGTCCACAAGCTGGGCAGCAAGCCCGACGAGTGCAAAAATGATAAAACGTTCCATACCGTTCCTCCTGTTGTCTACAAGGCGGGATACTGCATTTCAAGATCCGCCATGTACTGTTTTCTTTTCTCTGGATATTCCAAATAATCATTCTCCGCTGCCCTTTTCAGCCACTTTCGCCGTTCAGAGCGTTCAGGAATATGCCGTTTAATATACTGGCGGACCTCATACAAAAAATCTACATACGCTTCATAACGTTCGTCAAATTCTTCTTCCAGCTGATTACGAATTTGAGTAGAGAGAGATGGGCTTGCGCCGCTTGTAGACACACTGATCATCAGCTTTCCGCGCATCATGACAGCAGGAATCTGTGCATTGCCAAGATCATTATGCTCTGCATGGACAACGAGTTTTCCATGACGGACAGCAAGCTCAGCCATTTTGGCATTTGCCTCCTTGTCGTCTGTGACAAGCATAATTAAAAACGCATCCTCAAGATCGCTCCACTCGACTTTCTTACGATGAAGCACTGCTTTTCCTTCAAGAGCCAATTGTTCAATAGACGGGTGGAAATCGGGGCTGACAATGTGCGGCTGTATACCGAACCGAAGTAAATTCTCTGTTTTGTGAAAAGCGATCGGACCGCCGCCCGCAATCACAACTTTTTGTTCGCTCAAGTCAATCATGATGGGAAACATACAGGCTCCGATTGGGCAGCTTCTGCTACACGCTGTGCTAAAATACGGCCAATAACCGGGTCATACCCGAGATGGCGGCAAAGATGAATCTCGCTGGTTGAATTCAGCTTTTTCACAGCTCGTTCCATCGTTTTCGTCAATATACCAGTAAAAAGCAGGTAAGGCACGATAAACAGCTGATGAGGCTGCTTGTCTACCGCCTGGCGAAGAGCGTCTTCAAAAGAAGGTTCACAAGCTGCCATATATCCAATAGTCACATCAGTTAACTTGGTTTTAGATTGAAAAAGATCGAGAATGTGGCTGAAGTCTTCCTTTGTTGCCGGATCACTGCTTCCCCGTCCTACAAGCAGAACCGACGCATTTGCTGAAATCGGCGCGGCTTCTTTCATCCGGTCAATCAGCACATCGATAATTTGTTCCTGTACACCCAGCGGGCGTCCATAACGAATCGCAACATCAGGGAAAAGCTTGGCTGCTTTTGCAAGCTCCTCTGGAATATCTTCTTTTGCATGCCCTGCTGTCAGGAGGAGAAACGGAATCGCAATGATATCCGTTGCTCCTCTTTCCACACAGGTGCGAAGCCCTTCCTCAATGGAAGGGGCTGAAAGCTCAAGGTAGCAAATCTCCTGGATGGGCATGTCAACAAGTGGCATGGTTTCACGGATAAAATCCGCCGCCTGCTTGGCGCCTTCTTTTATGCGTGTTCCATGGCAAATGTAAAGAACTGCTTTCATCCTTTTGCACCCCCCTGTACCTTTTCCGCATTTTCTTTAAACCATTGCAATTCCCCTCGCATTTTCACCACTTCACCAATGATGATCATGCTTGGATTGGTAATCCCTTCTTCTTGTGCAACATCATAAATGTTTTCGAGTGTGCCTGTTACCGTCTGCTGCTTTTCCGTTGTTCCCCAATGAATCAGAGCCGCCGGTGTTTCGGGCGATTTTCCGTAGCGAATTAACTTTTCCTGAATGTAAGGAAGGTTTTTGACACCCATATAAATCGCAATCGTGTCAATTCCTTTTGCAAGAGACGCCCATTTTGTTTCTTCATCTGCGCCTTCTTTACGGTGGCCGGTTACGATGGCAAAAGATGCGCCGTAATCACGGTGAGTTACAGGAATACCGGCATACGCAGGCGCTGCGATACCAGATGTGATACCTGGAATCACTTCAAATTCAACGCCGTTTTGTACAGCAAACGCCGCTTCCTCGCCGCCACGGCCAAATACGTATGGGTCGCCGCCTTTTAGCCGGACGACCTGCTTGCCCTGCTTGGCATGCTCCACAAGAAGCTCGTTAATGTTTTCCTGCTGGACAAAATGACGGTCTGGCAGCTTTCCGCAAAAAAGAAGCTCGGCTCCTTCTTTCGCATGGTCAAGAAGCTCCATGCTGATTAAGCGGTCATATAAAATCACATCTGCCTCCTGTATTGCCCGTAACCCTTTTACCGTAATTAAATCCGGATCCCCCGGACCTGCACCGACAAGCCATATTTTGCCCATCGTGCCACCTCCGTTCATCATACATTTCTCTCTATCTGCTGCTTTTTATCATAGCCTGAATGAAGAGCTCAAGCAAGATGCTTCTTTACAGCCAGTTGTTTTTCTTTAAGTACTCAACAAGCTGATCTACACACTCTTCAACGGAATATTGATCCGTATTTAACACAAGCTCCGGTTTTTCCGGTGCTTCATACGGAGATGAAATGCCAGTAAACTCAGGAATCTCGCCTGCTCTTGCTTTTTTATACAAGCCTTTTGGATCGCGCTGTTCACATTTTTCAATCGGGCACTCAACGAATACTTCAATAAACTCGTCGTTTTCAAGCAGTGCGCGAACGGTATCACGATCTTCACGGAATGGAGAAATAAAAGCTGTGAATACAAGCTGGCCTGCATCTACAAACAGTTTAGATACTTCCCCAATACGGCGGATATTTTCTTTACGTGCTTCATCTGAGAAACCAAGATCTTTATTTAAGCCGTGGCGCACATTGTCGCCGTCTAATACATACGTGCTGACGCCAAGGTCAAACAAGCGGCGGGCCGCAGCATTTGCGACCGTTGACTTGCCGGAACCGGACAGCCCGGTAAACCATAATACCGCGCTGTGGTGTCCGCTTTTCTTGCGCCGTTCTTCTTTTGTTAGTGACTGTTCATGCCAGACGATATTGTTGTTCGTCATGTTTTTCTCTCCCTTATGCGTTTGATGTTTCTTTCATTCCACGGATTAGAACCTCTACCACTTCTTTACGGCTGAATTCTGCCGGTGGAATTTCTCCTGCACGAAGCATTTCACGCACTTTCGTACCAGAAAGAATCACATGGTCTTCTTTTGTATGCGGGCATGTTTTGGAAGAAGCCATGTTGCCGCACTTTTTGCAGAAAAAGCTGTGTTCAAAGAACAGAAGCGTAATGCCGATTTCTTCAGCAGTGAAGTTTAAGAATATTTCTTGTGCTTCATACGTACCGTAGTAATCACCAACACCTGCATGGTCACGGCCAACGATAAAGTGTGTGCAGCCATAGTTTTTGCGGACAAGCGCATGGAAAATCGCTTCGCGCGGTCCTGCATAGCGCATAGCTGCCGGGAATACAGCAAGCTTCACACGGTCTGCCGGGTAATAATCGCGAAGAAGCACCTGATAGCTTTCCATACGGATATCAGCTGGAATATCATCGGATTTTGTTTCGCCAACAAGCGGATTTAAAAGAAGCGCGTCTACAATTTCAAGCGCTGATTTTTGAATGTATTCATGTGCACGGTGAACCGGGTTGCGTGTTTGGAAGCCGACAATTTTGTTCCAGCCATTTTCACGGAAAATACGGCGTGTTTCGGATGGATCAAAGTAAAACTCTGCGAATTGCTCGCGCTCAATGCGTTTCACAAGTGTAATCGGGCCGCCCAGGTAAACCGGACCGCGGCTGTATACTTTTTTTACGCCTGGATGTGCTTCTTCTGTTGTTTTATATACATTTTGTGCTTCAAGCTTTTGATCAGGCTCATAAATGTCTTCAATGTTCAGCACGCCATATACTGTGCCGTTTTGTTTCAATAGGACTGTGTCCCCTTTTTCATATCCAGATGCATCCTGTACAGGGAGCGTAATCGGAATGCTCCAAACTGTGCCGTCTGCGAGGCGCATATCTTTTACGACGCTGTCATAATCTTTTTGTGTAAGGAAGCCAGTAAGCGGGCTGAATGCGCCCGTGGCGATTAATTCAAGATCACTTAAAGCCGTCGCATCAAGTTCGACTTCTTTTGAAATGCCGGATAGGTCAAAATCCGGTTGGTATTGGTTGATAAGTTGGCCTCCATGGGCAGCAATGTTCGTCATGTATAGGTCCCTCCGAATAGGTTAAAATTCATAGATAAACACTTGGTATTACTTTTAAAAAAATTTAAGATCTTACGGATTGGTTGTATGAAGACCGCATTCTGTTTTACCGGATCCGCTCCAGCGTCCGGAACGAATGTCCTCTATTGAAAAAGCAGGCTTTGTGCAAGGTTCGCAGCCAATGCTTGGGTAACCCTGGTCATGCAGTACATTATAGTCAAGCTCATGCTTTGTTACATAACGCCACACTTCTTTCCACGTCCAGTGAATCAGCGGGCACACTTTAATTTTTTGGAATCGGTTATCAAGATTTAAGTAATTTGTGTTTGCTCTTGATTCCGATTGCTCACGGCGCAGCCCGGAAATCCAAGCTGTTGACGGAGCCAATGCTTTTTGAAGCGGAATGATCTTCCGGATTTCGCAGCATTTATTTGGGTTTGTAGCAAACAAGTCTGGTCCAAACTGGGCCGCTTGTTCTTCAATCGTCATCTCTGGCTGCTGCATACGAATATTTAAGTCAGGATAACGAGCTTTTACTTTATCGATGGTCTCGTATGTTTCTTTAAAATGATAATGTGTATCAAGAAAAACGATTTCTGCATCCGGCTTCACTTGAGCAATCAAGTCAATTAAAACAATGCCTTCAATTCCGAAGCTGCAGGCATAAACAAGCTTATCGCCATACGTATCATATGCCCACCGAAGCACTTCAAGTGCTCCTTTTGTTTCTGAATCAGCCGGAAAGTCAGGGATCTGATCCTGCATATCATTCCACGATTCAAAGGTAATCATTGATGTCCCCCTCTTTATTGTCTGTTCTTTACGAATGAGTTTAGTTTATCAGAAAATATTGCAAAGTCAATCCTATTTGCTTACTCGGAATTAAAAAAGATTTGCCCGCTTTTTCAATTTACTGTTTATTCTTTTTTTCTCCCAAGAATGATATAATCAGAGGCGATGAATTCATATTGGGAGGAAAAAACATTTGATTACAGTACAAGACGTCAGCCTGCGCTTTGGCGACAAAAAATTGTTTGAAGATATTAACTTAAAGTTCACACCAGGGAACTGCTACGGACTCATCGGCGCAAATGGTGCCGGCAAGTCTACATTTGTTAAAATTTTATCCGGTGACCTGGAGCCGCAGACCGGTCATGTGTCCATGCCAAAAGATGCGCGCCTTGCCGTATTAAAGCAGAACCACTTCGAATATGAAGAGTTCGGCGTAATGGAAACAGTTATTATGGGCCATGCCCGTCTTTATGAAGTAATGAAAGAAAAAGATGCGATCTATATGAAAGCTGATTTTACGGATGAAGACGGCATGCGCGCAGCGGAACTCGAAGGTGAGTTTGCTGAAATGAACGGCTGGGAAGCAGAATCCGAAGCCGCGATTCTCCTTTCTGGTTTAGGTGTTCAAGAAGCACTGCATGACAAAAAGATGTCAGAGCTTGATGGATCAGACAAAGTAAAAGTGCTTCTTGCCCAGGCCTTATTCGGCAAGCCGGACGTTCTTTTGCTGGATGAGCCGACCAACCACCTTGACATTGAAGCGATCCGCTGGCTGGAAGAATTTCTAATTAACTTTGAAAATACCGTTATTGTCGTATCCCATGACCGTCATTTCTTAAACAAGGTATGCACGCACACGGCAGATCTTGACTTTGGAAAAATTCAAATTTATGCCGGTAACTATGATTTCTGGTATGAGTCAAGCCAGCTTGCACAAAAATTACAGTCAGATGCGAACAAGAAAAAAGAAGAGAAAATCAAAGAACTTCAAGCATTTATCGCTCGCTTCAGCGCCAATGCTTCAAAGTCAAAACAAGCGACCTCACGGAAAAAGTCTTTGGATAAAATCACGCTCGATGATATCAAGCCTTCTTCCCGTCGTTACCCATATGTACAGTTTACGCCTGAGCGTGAAATTGGGAACGATGTCCTGCGTGTAGATGGATTGTCTAAAACAATTGATGGCGTGAAGGTGCTTGATAACGTAAGCTTTATTATGAATAGAGAAGATAAAATTGCGCTTGTCGGCACAAATGAAGCAGCCAAAACGGCGCTGTTTAAAATTTTAGCAGGCGAAATGGAGCCGGACGAAGGCTCATTCAAATGGGGCGTAACGACATCACAGGCTTATTTCCCGAAAGACAACTCCGAATACTTTGAGGGGTCAGAAATGACGCTTGTAGAATGGCTGCGCCAATTTTCGCCGGCGGATGAAAGCGAAAGCTTCCTGCGTGGATTCCTTGGCCGGATGCTTTTCTCTGGTGAAGAAGCATTGAAAAAAGCAAGCGTGCTGTCCGGGGGCGAAAAAGTCCGCTGCATGCTGTCTAAGATGATGCTGTCCAGTTCAAACGTTCTTTTATTGGATGAACCGACCAACCACTTGGACTTGGAATCTATTACGGCTCTTAACAACGGCTTGATTGCGTTTAAAGGCGCCATGATCTTCGCGTCTCATGACCATCAGTTTGTTCAGTCAACAGCGAACCGTATTATCGATCTTACACCGAAGGGAATCATCGATAAGATGATGACGTATGACGAGTTTTTAGAAGATACAGAGCTTCAAAAACGCGTAAGAGAGATGTATGCTTCCTAAATAAAAAATGGCACCTCCATAGGGAGGTGCCATTTTTTATTTTACGATCATCACGGGACAGTTGACCCGTTTCATCACTTTGTGGCTTACGCTGCCAAGAACGAACTGCTGAAGATGGTTTAGTCCCCTGCTGCCGAGAATAATCAGGTCCGCCTTTTGGGCATTGGCGTACTTCACAATAGCGGGACCCGGATCTCCTTCCCGTACCAAGACGGAATATGGAATTTCCTTTCCTGTAAAAAGGGCTTCGTGACGAGCCAGTTTGTCCCGCCATTCCCACTGAACCGCATTCATGCGTTCCTGCTGCAAAGAAGCTCCTTTTGATTTATCAGGCCTTGGAACAAACACAATCGTAACCGTACATGAAGAAGAAGCACCCGCTATCGCCGCAGCATGCTCGGCAGCACGATACGAATGCTCTGAACCGTCCGCTGCCAAAATAATATGTGAATACATACGCGCTCCCTCCCGCTTTATCTGGCCCGGCGCGCCGCTTGCTGAATAGGATCCCATACACTATTAACCGGCGGAGAATAGCTTAAATCCAAATCTTCCAGTTCTTCGATAGTCATCTTGTTAAACAGGGCAGCCGACAGCACATCTATATGCTTCTCCGCTCCACGCTCGCCCACAGCCTGGCCGCCAAGCAGCAGCCTGGACTCCGGATCATATAAAATTTTCATACGAAGAGGAGAAGCATCCGGATAATAGCCGGCTCTGTTTTTTGTATCAACCGCAGAGACCTGGTAGGAAATCCCTTCCCGCTTCGCTTCCCTCTCCGTTAAGCCGGTTGATGCAGCTACCAGGTTAAAAAATTTAAAAACGGACGTGCCGGTAACGCCTTTAAAGGATTTTGTCCGGCCGGCCATGTTCAGTCCGGCAATTCTTCCCTGCTTGTTAGCGGTTGTGCCGAGCGGAATATAATCGGGTTTTCCTTTTACGAGATGAAAATGTGTGGCACAGTCACCGGCTGCGTATATACCGGGTACCGAGGTTTCCATTCGGTCATTGACGATAAGCGCTCCGTTTTCAAACATATGGATGCCTGTTTTCTTTAAAAAAGCGGTATTAGGACGAATACCGACAGCAGCAATAACGAGATTAGCTGGATAAGCAGCACTGCTCGTCACAACCTGTCCTGCTTCAATGGCCTCAACGTGTTCATTCAACGATAGAATCACACCGTGCTGCTCGGCTTCCTGATGAAGCGCCTCGGTCATATCCGAATCAAGCATGCCGGCAATTTGGCTGCTTCTTTGAACAATCCGGATCCGTTTTCCGAGCCGGTGAATGTTTTCAGCCATTTCAAGGCCGATATATCCTGCTCCGATAATGACAACTTCGTTTACCTCTTTTGGGCTGAGATGGCGCATTAAACGCTCGGTATCCGGAATGGTTTTGACAACGTGCACCCTTTCTACGCCTGCTCCTTTCCAGGACGGCAGAACCGGGCTGGCCCCGGTTGCAATTAACAGCCGGTCATAGGAAACTGTAAACGTTTCTTTCGTTTCGTGATTCACGCCGGATACAGTCCGTTTTACCGAATCTACCGCTGTAGCTTCATGCAAAATGCGGGCATCGATCCCATACTTCGTGCGAAATGTTTCAATGCTTCGGGCAATCACTTTATCCGTTGAAGGAATAAGACCGCCGACCACATAAGGAAGCCCGCACTGACCATAGGAATAAATAGATCCCTTTTCAAGCACAGTAATCTCTGCTTCGCTGTCATTACGCACGATTTGCATGGCAGCACTCATGCCGGCCGCATCTCCTCCAATCACCACATATTTCATGTAGACAGGGCATTCACGTCGTCATATTTGCCGCCTCTTGCAAACTTTGCGACGACATAGGAGCAGGAAGGAATAATTTTCAGGTTTTCTTCTCTTGCATAATCGGCAAGCGTATCGAGCAGCTGTTCGGCTACACCGCCGCCGCGCAGTTCGTGTGCGACATACGTATGGTTGGCATTAATTTTTCCTTCCCCAGCCGGGACGTAGGTAATTTCCGCAACACGCCGGCCGTCTTTCTCCATATAAAAAATGCCGTTTTCATGTTTAATTGGTTCCATTTCAAAAAAACTCCTTTCATCCATTGTCTTTATCAGTATACCCGTTTTTCCAGTATGTCCTAACCTTTTTGAAAGGCGGAACGAGAATAATTCGAAATGAATATGCTACAATACGACTGTGACATTTACCCAATGGAAGGAGCTGCCGCATATGAAAGAATCTTCGACTACACATGTATTTTCCAGGGGTGAGGAAATTGCCAACTCCATTACCCACGGAATTGGCGCCCTGCTCAGCTTAGCCGCTCTTGTTTTATTGATTGTTTTCTCGGCCATTTACGGAACCGGCTGGCATTTAGCAGGATTTATGGTTTTTGGCATTACGATGCTGCTTTTATATGTGTCTTCTACGCTTGTTCATAGTTTTCCTCAAGGAAAAGTAAAAGACTTGTTTGAAATTTTTGATCATGCGTCTATTTATTTGTTTATAGCAGGTACGTATACGCCATTTCTATTTGTGGCCGTCCAGGGAACGCTCGGATGGACATTGTTTGGTTTAATATGGGGAATGGCCATAGCAGGTACAGTGTTTAAATGTTTTTTTGTAAAGCGTTTTGTCGGGCTGTCTACCCTTTTGTACGTGATGATGGGCTGGCTGATCGTTTTTGCCTGGGGGCCGCTTACAGCCGCTCTGTCACCCATGACGATTTCTTTTCTGGTTACCGGGGGGCTTTTATACACAGCAGGCGCCGTTTTTTATGTCTGGCGCGGTTTTCCGTACCATCACATGATCTGGCACTTGTTTGTACTGGCAGGCACCGTATTTCACTTTTTCGCGGTTCTTGGCCTTTTGCCGCAAACAGCGTAAAAGCTGTCTCTAATCATTAGAGACAGCTTTTATTTTTGGTTCATTATATAGCGGTATTTTTTTGTATCAGACCGGAGCAGCGCTTCCGTATCCTCGCTGTTCCGATAAAAATGAGTCCAATGGTTTTTCTTCAGCTCTTCTTTCCAATAAGGAGAAGATTGAACCGCGTTTAAAAGCTCGCTCCACCACTTCTGCTCCGCTTCTGTTAAATCGCCAGGCCCCATCACGCCGCGCCAGTGCGGAAACACGATATTAATGCCTTGTTCCTTCCATGTTGGCACATCAGGGAGATGACCAAGCCGCTTCGGCGAGGAAATGGCGATAATGCGGACGTTTCCATTTGCCGCAAAATCCTCTGACTGAGAGGAAGACAGGGAAGCGGCAGCAATTTTTCCATTTTGAAGCGCTTCAAGGAGCGCTTTTCCATCAGGATAGCGAAAAAAACGAAGGGAAGCCGCCGATATGCCTTTTGTACGTGCTGCCTGAGCGAAAGCAATTTGATCATCGTTGCCAAATTGCGGCTCAATACCGATAGGATAGCGGCCGGGCTCCCTTTTAAGCTTGTCCATTAAGTCATTAATCGACTGGATAGAAGAATTGTTAGAAACAATCACTGCCTGCCACTCGCTGGCCATCGTGGCAAGCGGGGTAAAATCTTTGTATTGAAGATTGCTGTGCCCGAGCAGCTTGTTTGTGAGCAGCAGGCTTGAGTTAATGGCGATTGTACTGGAGTCTTCTTCGTTTAAACGGGCCCAGCCGTCATTTCCGCCATCGCCTTCTTCGTACACAATATGTATGGGCTTTTTGATAAGCTGCTCCCTTTCAATAACCGTTTTAATCGATTTGGCGAGTGCATCCCAGCCGCCGTTTGGAGAGCCGGGGACAATAAAGGTCAGGTCCTTTTCCTCAAGCGGTGGAGAAGACGCCTCACAGCCGGCCGTAAAAAAAATCAAGACAAGCAAAAGAAGCTGCTTCATGACCTAACCTTGAAATAGCGGCGTTCCGGTCGCCCGACGATGCCGTATTCGTGTTCAACCCGGCATTTCCCCACTGTAACAAGGTATTCAAGATAGCGGCGTGCTGTCGTCCGGGAAGCGCCAATCCGGGTGCCCATTTCTTCAATCGATACGCCGTCCCGCAGGTTTTCTAATACTTCCGACACCCGGTTTAGCGTCACGCTGTCGATACCGGTTGGCAGCTGGGCCGCTTGAGGCGATGCTTGGGCGTTCCCGGCAAAATAAGCATCAACTATATCCTGGGTAACCTGGCTTGTGTCCTTAAGCAGCTGTTTTTTCTTTTTATATTCGTTTAACACCGATGTGAACTTCTCGAGCGAAACCGGCTTGATTAAATAATGAAAAACACCGTAACGAAGTGCTTCTTCAAGCATTTCTTTTTCGGAAGCTGCGGTAACCATAATAATGTCGGTTTTCGGGAAACGGTCCTTTATAATCGGCAGCAGCTCCGTACCAAGCATATCCGGCATATAAATATCAAGCAGCAAAACATCCACTCTCTTTTTTTGGAGCAGGGCAAGCGTATCTTCTGCATTCAATGCCTTTCCTGCAAGCGTAAACCCGGTTAATTGTTTAAGAAACTCTTCTTGTATGCTGGCAATGCGAAAATCGTCTTCCGCGATCGCAACTTGTATCATAAATGTCCATCTCCTTTAACTGCGTTCTTCGGTATGTAAATCGTAAAAATAGTGCCAGAAGGGTCATTTGGCAGCACCTCAATAAAGCCTCCATAAGCATCAACTGCTTCTTTTACATTATGGAGGCCAAACCCCCGGTTTTCTCCTTTTGTCGATGCTCCTTTTTCAAACAGGGAAGAAACCATTTGTTCGTCAATCCCATGCCCATTGTCGGTCACTTCGATAATTAAAGTTGGACTCGCATCTGTGATCAAAAAAGAAACACGGGGGCTTTCTTTTTGCCTGACGGCTTCAAATGCATTATCAATTAAATTGCTGATAATGGTTAAAAGCGCATGACCGTCCATATGGGAAGGAATACCGGACAGCACGCTTTCCTGTTCGATCGTAAAGGAAATCTTTTTTTCTGACGCCTTAGCAGTTTTGCCGAGCAGCACAGCTTGAATCAAGTCGTCTTTAATTTGTTTAAAAACGATATGCTGCTGCAGGGAAACACTATCTGCTTCCCTTTGAATAAAATCAAGAGCAGCCTCATGGCGGCCAAGCTGCAAAAGACCGGATAAAACATACAGCTTGTTCATAAATTCATGCGTCTGAGCCCGGAGCTCGTCGGAATACAGCCGTATTTCATCAATCGTTTTTTTATACAAGGATGCAATTTTTACAGGCTCAAATCCAAGTGTATCAGATAAAATGCTTCTAGTGAGCCATAAACCGCCAGCAATCCCGACTAAAAGCGCTAACGCGGCGGCAAGCAGGATATTTCCCGTCTGGGAAGCAATTTGCGCTGCAATCGATTTTTTAGAAAATTCAACAGAGACGGTGCCAATCACTTCTGAATGGCCATCTGCTGCTTGAACAATCGGTGCTTTGCCGATAATCGCTTCGCCGTCTGTTCCCTTTTCCTCTACTGTGTAAGAACCTCCATAAATAAGAGAGCGGCTGTCTGATTCATGAAGCGGCTGTGCTTTTTGAAACGTAGATAAGGCGGTTCCGTTTCGGCCTGCAATCGATATAGACTGCGCAGCGGTTCTTTCCTGAATATGCTCTAAGACGGGAAGCAGCGTATCTGATTTGCGTTCGTCGGTTAAGAAAGCACTCGTTTCCGGCATAAAAGAAATCGTTTGAGCAGTCTGCAAAGAGAGCTGGTGTACCTGATCGGCGGTTTCTTTTGCCTGAATCCAGTAAAAGACCGCAGACATGCCGGCTACGATGAAGAAAAGCAGACAAAAAACGAGTGTAAAAATTTTCGTTCGAAGCGGCACGGTTTTTCTTTTCATGTGAACTCCTATCTTCTTTTTACCAAATTGTACGAAAAAACAGGTCAGAATAAAAGAAAAAATCCCGGATTCGGTTTGATCCGGGATTTTTTATTATAGAGAAATAACACCAAGCAAAATAGCAGCTACCGTCATGACAACGGCTGTTCCGACTGTCCATAGAATCGTAAAGCGCTGGTATTGGCCAAAGTCTACTTTTGCCATCCCGACAAGCAGATACGTGGAAGCTACAAGCGGGCTGAGCAAGTGAACCGGCTGGCCTAAAAGTGAAGCACGTCCAATTTCAACAGCACTTACACCGTAATTGGAAGCAGCCTCTGCGATAATAGGCAGAACACCGAAGTAGAAAGCATCATTAGACATGAAGAATGTAAATGGCATGCTCGCAAGCGCTGTGATAACAGGAAGATGCGGCCCCATCGAATCTGGAATAATGGCAATCAGGCTTTTCGCCATCGCATCAACCATTTCTGTTCCAGATAAAATACCTGTGAAAATACCGGCTGCAAACACGAGTGATACAACGGCCAGCACATTGCCTGCATGTGCTGCAATACGCTCTTTTTGATTGGCTACATTTGGGTAGTTGATCGTAATGGCAACAGCAAAAGCAAGCATAAACAAGATTGGCAGCGGCATAACGCCTAGAATGAGCATAACCATAAGTGCAATAGTCAGCGCAAAGTTAAACCAAAGAAGCTTTGGACGCTTCCATTTTGCATCTTCTTCTGAAACAGCGGCTGTTCCGAAAAACGTTAAATAGCTTTTTCCTTCAACCGGCTGATTGAGCTCTTCCAATGAAAGGACACCAAGGCGGTTCCGTTCTTTTTTCCCCATCCAGTAAGCAGCGGCAATCACCCAAAGGGCGCCGGCAGCCATAACTGGAATAAGAGGATTAAACAGCTCCTGCATATCAAGGCTCAGGGCACTTGCTGCACGGGCAGTCGGCCCGCCCCAAGGCGTAAGGTTGGTTACCCCTACAGCCATAAGCGCTACAGCCGGAAGAATAAGCGGATTCATTTTTAAACGCTGGTAAAGCGGAAGCATAGCGGAGATTGTAATCATGTAGGTTGTTGTTCCGTCTCCGTCTAGTGAAACAATCATAGCCAGTACAGCGGTACCGACCACAATTTTCATTGGATCTCCTTTAACCGCTTTTAAAATTTTTCCTACTACAGGATCAAACAAGCCGGCATCGATCATAATGCCAAAGTAAAGAATCGCAAACATCAGCATAACACCGGTTGGTGCAAGATCAGTAATACCCGTTAAAGCCATTTCTCCAATCTTAGATCCAAATCCGGCAAAAAGAGCAAATGCAGCCGGGACAATCATAAGTGCGATCAACGCGGATAATCTTCCGCTCATTATCAGGTACATAAAAACAGCTACCATAGAAAATCCGAGAATGGCGAGCATTGTCATAAAACCAACTCCTTTTTTTCATTTTCTCATTTTTTTCATTTTTTTCATTCACTTTTTTGAAAACGCTTTATTAATGAATAATTTAAATAATTTAACTAGAAACGTATATAAAAAGAAAAATAAAAACATTTTATTTTTAAAGTGAATTGTGTTCATAAAATCCAAAACAGATCACTTTTCCTGCTAAAATACGACAAAAAAAACCGCTTCTCTTATAATAAAGAAGCGGTTTTTTTTAACAGATCGTTATTCAGCTTAATAAACATCCTCCAGCGCTTTCCGTAACAGAGACATGCTGCGGTCGAGGTCGGTTTTCACTTGTTTCTTATATAACTTTGCTTTTTCATAGTCGGCAAATTGATAGATGACGATTTCTTTATATTTTGCCCCTTCCTGCACTTTTTTGTGGCGCTTTAAGATGCCATCATCAATCAGTTCATGAAGAGAGCGGTAAATTTCCGAATGGTTTGGCTCGTATCCAAATGCTTTAAACGATGCTTTCAGTTCATCCATTGCCTGCATACCGTACATTTTATGTTCTTCCACAAAACGAATCATATACAGTTTTAAGAATGCACGCTGCTTGATTAAAAACTTTCCTTCACCTCTTGGCATTTTGTCACGACCTTTTTTCTTTTATTTTAATTCTTTCTTTTAAAAATGTCAAATTTGAATTTTGCACATAGTGTATTGATTAAAAAATTTATTTTCTTCTTAAAAGGTTGTAAAATGAAGCAGTTTTTGAAATGAATAAATGCTTCGTTTCATAATAGATATTTTTTCGTTATGTTTTTCGTATGGATCTGTGTAAATGGCGCCTTCGTTTTTCCAGAGCATATGCATATACGCATCTACTTCTTCTATAATAGGCTGATTGTGAGCAGCTCTTATTTTCACGTCTGTTTCCGGGTTGTAGTTGTTTAAGTTGCGGGACGTATGATTGGCGGACCCGCTGATGACAACCGATTCATTTTCATGCTTTATATAGATCATTTTTGAATGAAATTGTTCCGGTGACTGGGCGAACCAGCGCACTTTTACCCTGTTATGTGTGTCTTCACGCAGTTCAGCTGCCATCGGAATATTGGGCAGACCTGTTTTTTTGCGTCCAAACGAATTTTTATTTGCATCTAAAATTAAGCGGATATCTGCTCCCCGCTCTGCCGCGTCTGTCAGTCCTTCAATCATATTCCGGTCGGCTAAGTAAAACATAGCCAGCCAAATTTCGTCGCCTTTTTCGGCCCGATCTAATTCTTGTTCAATTGCTTCTTGTATTTTGCCTTCTGTTAAAAGCTGGACACGAACTTCTCCACCTTTTTCGGCCGCATTCGTCCATTTTGGAAAAGAGATGCTCCGGCTTGTATCGGCAACGGCTTTTTCGCTTTGCAGCATATCTCCAACGAGCGCTTTTTTTACTTCAAACGCTGTGTTCGCGAAATAATAGCTTGCATCATGCGGATTTGCTGAACTGATCAAGGTCGTTTTTTCGGTTGTAATGGTTTTTCGATGATTCGCTTTTACGTTCATGAGTTTTAAATAAGAACGTACAGTCATATCCGGCGCCATATCGGTTAATCCATTCGGCAGCCATCCTTCCTTGCTCTCACCCCACCACGTAAACAGCATGCGGTAAAAGCCGCTGTAAATCGGATTCGGGTCCCGGAACGCATCCAAGTTTGTTTCGACGACCTCAATCCCTGCTTTTTTCATCGCTTCAAACTCGGGTACGGTATGAGAACCGTAAGATGAATTTACTTGGTCTGTAATAAAAATAATCGGCATGTCCGGATTTTCCGCTCTTTTTGCCAGCAGTGCATCCGTTATTTTCTTTGTTATAGCTGGATATTCTTTTTCTTTTTCATGGTACGAATTAAATAAAAAGAAGTCCAAAACGATAAATTGTTCTGCTTCGTCTATAATGTCGAGGGTCCTTGTGAAAATTTCTTCCTTATAAAATTTTTTCCCGTTTTTTTCACCCGACAGGTTGTAGAAAAAATCAACATCTTCACTTGGAACGGACCATTCTTTGCCCGCATACGAAATATGTTCCGGCAGCGGCCGGTATACGTTATACAGCATGATCACTACATATAAAGACAAAAAAAGAATGGCGAACAAGCGCCATTTCCCTCTCCGATCCAGCTCTTTTTTCATCTTTCTTTCCTCCTTCTCTTCTTTCCCGTTTTATACCCGTGCATGTACTGGTAAAAACCGATTTGGAGGTTTTAAACGCGTTCAAAAAGCATGGCTACTCCGATGCCTCCTGCACTTCCTACTGCGGCAATGCCGAATTGTTCATTCCGCCGCTGCATGCCGTAAAACAGCCGCAGCGCAAGCATGGCGCCGGATGCTCCGTACGGATGGCCAAGTGCCAATCCGCCCCCGTCCGGATTTATTTTCCCAAAAGGAATACCGAGCTTTCGTGCTGCGTAAATGATTTTCACAGCGAATGCTTCGTTGATTTCCCATACGTCAATATCTGAAATAGAGAGCCCTGTTTTCATCAGCAGCTTTTCAATCGCTGGCACAGGCGAAGCGGCTGGAAAGTTCGGATCGGCTCCACTGGCGGCGCTTGCTATCACTTTTAAGCCTGGTGCTTTTACAGACGTCATAAATACTGCACAAGCCGCATCATTAAAAGCAGATGCATTCAATGCGGTCACTGTTCCTCCTGGCTGAAAAGCCGCTTTAGCCCGCGGAGCCATTCTTTCAATCGGCCGTTTTTTTAAAGCTGCCTCATCTACTGAGTATCCGCCGACCGGGACGATTTCATGAGTGAACCGCGCTGCCGCGATTGATTCGGCAAACCGCCGATAACTTAATACAGCGTAATCATCCTGATCCTTTCTTGAAATTTCTTCCCGCTCAGCCAGCCATTCTGCCGCTATGCCCATTTCCGGATCTCCAATCGATTGCGGAGAAAACACTGCTTTTTCCGGGCGCAGTGAGGTACTGGAGCTTTCACAGCCGCCGGCAATCACGCGCTGTGCTTCGCCCGAAGCAACCAATGCTGCACCAAGCCGAATCGCTTCCAGCCCTGATGAACACTGTCTGTCCATTGTGAAGCCGGGTACTGACTGGGAAAGTCCGGCCAACAGAGCCGACAAGCGCGCAATATTTCCGCCCGGCCCCGTGACATTGCCTAAAATCACTTCGTCGGGCAAAGCAGCGGAGCAGTCTGCCAGCGTTTTGATAACAGGTGCTGCAAGATGGGCTGCTTCTATTGTTGAAAAAATCCCATTCTTTACTCCAACCGGCGTTCTTTTCGCATTTGTAATGTAAACAGTCACTGCAGGACCTCCTTTGCTTTTTCCTGAAGGGCTTTCCGGTCGATTTTCCCATTCGTTGTGAGTGGAAGATTGTTTGTTTGAATCCAGTGTCTCGGCAGCTTTTGGACAGATAGAAACTGTTTTGTAAAAAAGCGGACTGCTCCCTTGTCTGCCCCGCCTGTATAAAAGCAGACAATACGGTCGCCAAGGTGCACATCCTCAATAGACGTAACCGCGGCCGCATGTACATCCGGACATCTTACAACGACCCGCTCTATTTCTTCTGGATAAACATTCACGCCGCCTGTAATCATCATAAACTGCTCTCTGCCTACCACATATAAACAGCCATCTTCATCTACATAGCCCGCATCTCCGACCGTATAAAAGCCGTCTTGACCGATGTCAAGCTCATACCGGCCTTCTTGCACATAGCCGCTGAACAGCATAGGGCTTTTCACATAAATGGTTCCGATTTGTCCGGGAGAAAGGCTTTTTCCTCCTGACCGGATATCGACCGTTACACCAGTGCTCGGTTTTCCGGAAGAAGCAGGCCGGACTCTGTAATCCTCTGGTGTCATATAAGAGACAAAGCTGAGCTCGGAGGCACCGTAAAACTCATAAAGCGGTGCCGCGGGATATGTATCGATCCATTGCTGCTTCCGCTCCGCTGTCCACCCTGCACCGGATAAAAAAACAATTCCTTTCGAAGCAAAGTGGAAGCGATTGTACAGCGCTTCAAGCATCGTCGGAACCGCGTAAAAAACAAATGAATCCAGACGGTTTAGTGCTTGAGCTGTATGCTGCGGCACAAACTTATCCATTAAAAGAATCGGCTGTCCGCTAAAAAAAGCAAATGCGGCTCCATATAAAAACAGTGAATGGTGAATAGGACCGGCGATCACAGCTGTTTCCTGCCCCGTTAGTGGAAAATCGGCCATCCCCGCTTCAAAACTTTTCAGCCAGGACCGCTGGCTTCGGATAAATTGCTTTGGCGTACCGCTTGAACCAGAAGTGAAGCCAGAGTAAAACATACAATGAACATCCTCATGGCAATACGAAGAAGGAATGGTTTGCTGGATCAAAGAACCGGTTTCTTCAAGCTGCTCTGCCGGAATGAACAGCACCGGCTTTGCGAACCGAAGCCGCTCGGCCCGTTCTGCTTCTGTCATCCGCGGATCAAGCGGCATAAAAACAAAGCCAGCCCGCACCGCACCGCAAAATAAAGCAAGCGTTTCCCATCTGTTTTGAGCCGTTAACGCAATGGTCTCTCCCGGCTGCCCGTGCGATAAAAGCCAGGCGGTAGTGCGCTTTGTTATCTCCTCCCACTCCCGGTATGTAAAGGTTCGATTCGGCGTTTGCAAACAAATATGCTCCGGACACGAATGTGCCCGGAGCGATTGTGTGGACGTTAAATTCATCTTTTATCCCCCCACTGTACTATATCAAAATTTAGGCGGCGCGGCGAAAAGACGGTACAGCCTGCAGGGCGGTACGCAGTCTCGGAACAAGAAGTGCCGCCGCCGCAGCTTTTAGCAGGTCACCCGGAATAAAAGCGGCACTTGCCAGCGTGACTTCTTTCAGCCCGACTCCTGTCACAAGTGACTGAACGGGAATGCCAATGATATATAAAACAAGAACGCCTCCGATAACGTTAGCAGCAAATGTGCGCTTAGCTGATAATTTTGTGGCGCGTTCAACCAGGAAGCCGACAACAAATGCGCCCGCAATCCAGGAAATCAGAAAACCGGCACTTGGTCCTGCAAAAACAGCGAGACCGCCCCGCCCTCCGGCAAGAATAGGAGCTCCCGCTGCAACAGCCAGCAGAAAAATAACCTGGCTGAGTGCACCCAGCCGGGCACCGAGTATGCCTCCCGCAATCATTACACCGATTGTTTGAAAGGAAATCGGCACAGGCGTAAAAGAAAGCGGAATAGGCGGCAGGAATCCAAGCACAGCCATAATAGCAGCAAACATAGCCGCCTGCATCCAGTGAACTGTTTTCATGTATGTAACCTCCAGTGAATTGTTTTTTTTATTGTAAAAGGAGGCTCCCTCTATTGTCAACCTATTTTTAATATAGTTAACAAACCGAGCCGCATACTTTTTTGATTTGATGTGGTAAAATAGGGCGCATACATACATATTTTCACGCAACGAGGTGCTTGTCTTGAAGATTCAACCTTCTAAAAGAATGGCGGCCTTTGGCCCATCCATTTTTAGTGACTTAAAAGCTTATACAGATCAAAAAAAGCAGCAAGGCGATATTTTAATTGATCTAAGCCTTGGCAGCCCGGATTTACCGCCGGATGAGCGCGTTCGGACCGTTCTAGCCGATGAAAGTGCGAAAGCGGATGCCTACGGCTATACACTTGGCGGAACCGCACAGTTTTATCAATCCGTAGCCGATTATTACAAGCGGCGCACACGCGTCGTTTTAAACCCGCAAACAGAAATCGTTCAAACGATGGGATCTCAGGAAGGACTTGTGCATCTTCCTCTCGCTTTTTGTGATCCCGGTGATATCGTCTTAACGACGAATCCTGCTTATGTTGCGTATGAAGCCGGCATTTCTCTTGCAGGTGCGGTGCCGTACTTTATGCCGCTTCTGCCTGAAAATCAATTTCTGCCGGATTTATCTCTTATTCCAGAAGATATAGCTCAAAAAGCAAAGCTGATGCTGCTCAATCTGCCTGGCAATCCTGTACCAGCGATGCCGAATCGCGCATTTTTTGAGCAGGTCATCCATTTTGCCAAAAAGTATCATATCATTGTGCTGCATGACGCGGCTTATTCAGAGTTTTACTTTGAAGGCGGGGAACCGTTTAGTTTTCTTTCCATTTCCGGTGCAATGGAAGTAGGGATGGAAATCAATTCTCTTTCTAAAACCTTCAGTCTGGCCGGGGCACGCATTGCGTATATTGCCGGAAATGCCGACATGATTCATGTGATGAAGCAGCTCAAATCCAATTTGGATTATGGGGTGTTTGCTCCCGTTCAGAAAGCAGCTATTTTTGCCCTCGATCATGCGGAGGAAATCACAAACAAGCTGCGGATAGAGTTCCGGGCACGGGCTGAAGCACTTTCATCAGGGCTTCAAGAGATCGGATGGCCGGTTGAGCAGCCTGGAGGCGGCATGTTTTTATGGACGAAAATTCCGTCCGGCAGCGATGACCGCGCCTTTGTTTTCGAAGCGATTGATAAAGCCGGCGTTGTAATGGTGCCGGGAAGCGCATTTGGCACAGCGGGCAAAGGCTACGTGCGTATCGCCCTTGTACAGCCTGTTCCCTTATTAAAGCAGGCAGCGGAGAGGCTTAAAAAGGTGATTGTATGACGAAGAGAAACACACAATGGGGATGGTGCCGGGCATGAAGTTAAAACAGCTGCGGCTTTCTCCTTTTCAGGTTATTTTTCTGCTTTATTTAAGCGGTGCTGTGTTTGCCAGTATTTTATTGCTGCTGCCGGCCGCTCATAAACCAGGCGTAGACATTTCGTTTATAGATGCAGTTTTTGTAGCTGTTAGTGCCCTCAGTGTAACGGGTTTGACCCCGGTCAGCACCATTGACACCTTCAGCACGACCGGGTACTTTTTTATCCTGCTTATCTTACAGGTAGGCGGTGTCGGTATAATGACGTTTAGTTCCATGGTGTGGCTCCTTTTTGGTAAACGGATTGGCATGCGGGAGCGGCAGCTCATTATGGCGGACCAAAATCGGACCGATTTAAGCGGCCTCGTTAAATTAATGAGGGAAATTTTTCTCCTTATTCTTGCTATTGAAGTAGTTGGAGCTCTCGTACTCGGCATTCATTTTATTCAGTACTACCCGACGATCAGCGAAGCGTTTCTGCACGGCCTGTTCGCTTCGGTCAGTGCCACAACCAATGGTGGCTTTGATATTACCGGCGCTTCCCTTATTCCGTACGCAAATGACTATTTTGTTCAAGTTGTGAATATGGTGCTGATTATTCTTGGGGCGATCGGATTTCCCGTATTGGTTGAAATCAAAGATTTTTTAACCTACCGCGGATCGCGTAAATTTACGTTCAGCTTGTTTACAAAATTAACGGTTACCATGTATGTGCTGCTGGCTGCCATCGGCACAGCGGGACTGCTTTTGTTTGAGCGAAACCATTTCTTAGCGGATAAAGTATGGCATGAATCGTTTTTCTATGCTCTTTTTCAATCTGTTGCCTCTAGAAGCGGCGGTTTGGCCACATTGGATTTAAATGACTTTTCATCGCCGTCACTGCTGCTTTTGTCGGTGCTGATGTTTATCGGCGCCTCACCTTCAAGTGTAGGCGGCGGTTTGCGAACCACGACCGTCGCAATTGCAGCACTCAGTGTATTCACATTTGCACGCGGAAAAAACACCATTAAAGTGTTTCACCGGGAAGTACATCCCATTGACGCGCACCGGTCGTTTGTCGTCCTTGTAACCGGAACGTTTATCTGGGCTGTTTCCGTTATTGCTCTTTCTTATTTAGAGCCGGAGCTTGCACTGCTTCCTATTATTTACGAGGTTTCATCCGCGTTTGGTACAACGGGTTCAACCCTTGGCGTGACAAGCGTGATTGGCACACCTGCTAAAATGATTTTAATTATGCTCATGTTTATCGGCCGGGTAGGGCTGTTTTCCCTTCTTTTCCTCATTCGCGGCAAAGAAATTAAAGACCCTTACCATTATCCGAAAGAACGCATTTTAATTGGCTAAAAAAAGCCGTCGCTCAGCGACGGCTTTTATTCATCTCAAGAAGTTTAACAGTAATGCGTTCTTTTGCTTCTTTCGGTATGCTTTTTTGGACCGGTTTTGCCAGGTACACGTATACCATGCCGACAAACACGCTGCCGCCAATGATGTTTCCTAAAGTAACAGGAATTAAATTATGGATAGCGCTCGCTACAGAAATCGCTTCAGGATGCGGCACCGCCAGAGCCAGGCTGAACAGAACCATATTAGCCACACTGTGCTCAAAGCCGGCCACAACAAATGTCATAACGAACAGCAGCATTGTCACGATTTTCGCCATGTCCCCTTTCATCTGCATAGGAATCCAGACAGCGAGACAGACGATCCAGTTACACAAAATCGCTTTAAAAAACAATTGAGACGCAGGGTAATGCATTTTATGAGAAACAACATCCATTAAATATTGAGAATTCGCCGGATCATTATAAATTCCTGCTCCACTGATAAATAGGGCGAAGCATAAAGCACCAAGCAGATTCCCTGTATAGCACGCTCCAAGAACGGCCAGTGCTTCTTTCCAATTTGTTTTGCCGCTCATTGTACTCATTGTGAAATACATCGTATTGCCAGTAAACAGCTCTGCTCCTCCGTATAGAATTAATACAAGAGCAATGCCGAAAAACGCACCTAGCATCAAGACAGTGGCTGGTGATCCTGCATCAAAAAAAGGTTCTGCCAGTTTAAAGGAAAGCATAATGCCAAAGCCGATAAAAAAGCTGGCCAGCATAGCCTTTACAATATATTGGATAGGGTTATGGCGCAAAATCGCTGACTTTTTAACCGCCCATGCATTTATTTCCTCATACGCTTCTTTATTCATTGTTTTCACTCACCATTCAGGTTAATTTGTGAAATATTTCACAATTGATTTATACTTTTATTATACGCCCTCTTTATGGAAAGTCTATAGAAAAGTTGTCACAACTTTTTGTCTGTTTTTAAAGCGTTCCCACATTTATTCCACAAAAAAAGATGACGAGTCAAGCTCGTCATCTTGTTAAAGAAAAGGAAACAGCCAGGGCAGAACAAGCGAGGTAATAATGGCAGAGACGCCCATTGCAGCGCTGGACACCGTTCCTTGAATGGGTCCTTCCTGTACAGCCTGGCTTGTTCCGATACCGTGGGAAATGGTGCCGATACCGAGGCCTCTTGAAAAAGGATCATGTATGTTAAACATCGTTAACAAAGGCGGGCCAAATACCGCTCCGAAAATACCAGCTGTGATGACAAAAGCCGCGGCCAGTGCCGGATCGCCGCCAATAATCACAGCCGCTTCCATCGCTACGGGCGTTGTCACGGCCTTTACAGCAGCGGTCGCTTGAATAGTTCGGGAGAGGCCAAATGAAGAAGCCATCCAAACAGCCGATACAATCGTTGCGAATGTACCGACAATCAAGCTGGTGGCGGCTGGAAAAAAGCGCTCACGCAGTACAGCCCGGTTATGATACAGCGGCAGAGCAAGTGCTACGGTTGCCGGACCGAGCAAAAAGGTCATAATTTCTTTTGCTGGTGTATATTCTTCATACGATACGCCCGAGGCCGCCAGCAGGCTGATGATCACCACAGTTGATGTAAAAACGGGCGTTGTGAAAGGAGATGGAAACCGCAAAGCGGCCCATCGCGCCAGTCGATAAACAGCAATGGTTACAATGATGTAAATAACAGTCATGCTTTTTCCCTGCTTCTCTTCGCCAATGCACTAGAAAGTCCAGAGGTAATAAGAAGACCCATAACCGAACTGCCGGCAATCACTGCTATAAGGGCAGCGCCGCCTGATCGGATCAGATCCCCGTATGTGATTAATCCGGCTGCAATTGGAATAAAAAAGAAAGCTAAATGCTTGTTTAAAAAAGCAGCTCCACTTTCGATCATTTGAACAGGAACCCAGCTCTTTGATAGAAGAAAAAGCAGGATCACCATGCCGGTAACACTGGCTGGAATCGGAATATGCAGCCAGGAAACAAAAAACTCAGATCCATAATACAAAGCGGACAGAAACGCAAGCTGAAAAAGAAAAGCGGCCGCTTTTTTCATCTTTCTTCACTTCACTGTAAAGGTGCCTTTCATTTTTATTTCGCCTTTCTCGTTTTGGACTGTTACACTGCCTTTGCCTGCTGCCTCATCCATCCAGCTGCCTTTGACCACAAGCGGCTCGTCGGGATACGTCATCGCCTGAAAGCGGGCCTCGTAGGAGGTTAAATCGCCTGCCTCCCATTCACGGATCGCACGGCTTCCAAGCGCCATTACGAGCATTCCATGTGCAATACAGCCCTTCAGCCCGGCTTTTTGTGCATAATCAGGGTCCGTATGAATCGGGTTAAAGTCACCTGAAGCGGCTGCATACTCACGAATTTCTTCTGCAGTAATTGTCCAGTAAAGAGGTTTAAACATGGGCTGCTCCCTTCTGTTCAATCAAGGTCGAACGCGATATAACGGCTGGATGGTTTTCTTTTAAATAAACCGTTTCAAGCTTTGCAAACGTCATGCCTCTTTTGGACGTCCGTCCTGTCATATACACAACGGCTTCAATGTGGTCACCTGGAACGATCGGTTTTATGTATTCATAAGACTGGCTGCCGTGCAGCACACAAGCAGGGTCAAACTGGAGAAGCTCCGTCAATTTTTGAAAAGACAACCCGCCGTGAAAATCAAGTACAGTGAGAAACGTTGGCGGTATCTCACTCCCCGTATCGGCAGCCGAAACCGCTTGTTTAAATGCAAAAACTTTCTCCTCATCCACCGTGCAGGAATACCGGTACAGCTCTTGTTTTTCTTTCATGCTCTCACCCTTTCTTGGAATGATTTTACCATATCTGTATGTAAAAAAGGTCCATGAATATGTAACACTGAATCTATAATTATTAAAAATTAGACAGTATTAATAACGACGACACATGCTGTTTAACAATGTAAATTAGCGGTGTATCAACAATTTTGTTGATACACCTTTTTTTGCGTTTTTTTCACCGTTTTGTCACTACATTTATCACTTTTGCTATACTACTAACACAGGGAGGATAAAAATGAATTTTACACACTTAGCCATATGAAAATTACTGACAACATTTATTACGACCACTTTGGCATCAATATTTTTAGCGTTTTACGATATGGCTGAAGAAACTAATTTCATATATGATTTGGGAACTAACTTTCTTCTTTTGTCATCTATGTTCTTCACGTACATCGGTGCAATTGTTCTTGTTTATGGAAATATTGTTTCTCTTGTCATTGAGTACTTTCACAAAAAATGGTTTAAAAATCAAGATTGGTTATATATAGTCATTCTTAGTTTGTTTGGTTTAGCAAATGGCATTTTATTTCAAGATTTGATTTTTGCAATTTATGGATTAGTAGCTGCTCTGTTATACGCGCTAATAGATAAATGGGTAGAGAAGAGAATGGAAAACCAAAAGAGTATAAAGATAATCTGGCTTATTCCTTTTATTCTAGCTTTTATCGGCTGGCTGTATTTTTATATTTCTTCGCCTCCCGTCCCTCCTTTTACAAAAGAAGAAGCTGTTGAGTTTGCGACCAATGACAATGAGACTGTTATAAAGAGTTTTCCTAAGGAAGTTGGCAAATGGGAAGGAACCATCCAAGGTTATAACGTAGTTAGAGAAACAAGCGTAAAAGAACTGGAACCTGAAGTATATCTTGTTACTTTTACGGAGCATTGGAGTAAAGAAGCTGCAAGTGATTCTTGGTCTTTGTCCTATAAAGTAGACCGAGGAAGTTTGTCTGCTTATGATGAGAAGGGAAAGGAGCCACCCTACTACAATGACTAATTTCTTTTAAAAATAAGACTCTGATTAAGATAATTACTTTTTCTGAAAATAAAAAAACAAAAAGTTGTCGTGATAAGAGAAGTGGGAATCCCACTCCTCTTTTTTTCTTTTTATTGTTAAACAACATGTAGCTATTTTTATTTTAAGCCTTATAACTCACTTTTCTTGTATTTCAGTAAAAGAATTCATGGACCTTTCTGGTCTATTAAACAGGAGCCTGCTCGTGCGCCTGCTCTATTTCAAATCCCATATCCTCAATCATTTTATGATCTGCTGTGACCTCCTGGCCGGGAGTCGTCAAATAGCTTCCTAAAAAAATAGAATTGGCAGCGTACAAGCCAAGTGGCTGAACGGAGCGTAAATTCACTTCCCGGCCGCCTGAAATCCGGATTTCTTTTGATGGATTGATAAAACGGAACAACGCAAGTACTTTTAAGCAAAAAAGCGGCGTAAGCGGCTTAGCGTCCTCAAGCTTTGTACCCGGTATAGCATGCAGGAAATTAACCGGAATTGAGTCAGCATCAAGCTCCCTCAGGCTAAAAGCCATATTGATAATGTCTTCATTCGTTTCACCCATGCCGATAATGACGCCGGAGCATGGGGACATGCCGCTTTCTTTTACGCGGCCGACTGTTTCTGTACGATCGTTATATGTATGAGTAGTCGTAATCGACTCGTGATGGTTTTTGGATGTATTTATATTATGGTTGTACCGGTTCACTCCTGCTTCTTTCAGCTGTACAGCCTGCTCCGGTTTTAGGAGTCCCAGGCATGCACAAATGCGCATCCCATATTTGTTTTTTATCTCTTTTACCGCATCTGTGACAGTATCGAGTTCTTTTTTAGACGGTCCTCTTCCGCTCGCCACGATGCAGTAGGTATTTGCGCCAAGGGAATGGGCTTTTTCGGCACCGGCCACAATTTGTTCACGGTTCATCATCCGGTATTTTTGGATTGGAGCCGTTGACTGGGACGATTGAGAACAATAGCCGCAATCCTCCGGACATAAGCCGGATTTTGTATTGATGATCATATTCAGTTTGACTTTCTTTCCGTAATAATGGCGGCGAAGATGAAAAGCGCCCTCGAGCAGCTGCAAAACCTCTTCATCAGGACACGTTAAAATATTCTCTGCTTCCTCTTCCGAAAGCTTGTAACCTCCTAAAATCTGTACAGCTAATTGAGTCCATGTTGACATGGTAACCCCTCCTTTTTTTCCAGATTAAAGGATTGGTCTTTATTTTGTCAACCTAATAAAATTAAAGGTTTACATTTCGCCTTATAATTGATTAATTGTTTTTGCAGGAAAAAAGGAGTATACTTTTTTTGTCTAAAGCAACTAGCCTGCTAGCAGGCGCAGGAGGAACGAATTTGAAAAAACAATTAACGATTGCGCTTACTGCTTTATCGGCCGCTTTGTTATCCGGCTGTCAAAGCGCACAAACAGAAGGCCATTTTTTCCATGATTACCTCGTGAATCCGTTCGTTGAACTGATTCACTGGCTCGGCGAAATGTTTGGCAGTTATGGAATGGCAATCATCGTCATTACCATTGCGGTACGATTGATTCTAATGCCGCTTATGCTGAATTCGATGAAAAAGCAGGCCGCCATGCGCCACAAGATGGAAAAAGTAAAACCGCAGATGACTGATATTCAAGCACGATTAAAAGCAGCTAAAACACAGGAAGAACAGCGGAAGATTCAAATGGAAATGATGACTCTTTACAAAGAAAATGACATCAATCCAATGGCTATGGGTTGCCTGCCGATGCTTTTACAGCTGCCGGTCTGGACAGGCCTTTATTACGCCATTACCGTCTCAGAAGATATAAAAACGCATGAATTCCTTTGGTTCCGTCTCGGACAGCCTGACATTGCCATGGCCGTTATTGCGGGTATTATGTACTATGTTCAATTCCGTCTGTCCATGCAGACAATGCCGGCTGAACAGCAGCAGCAAATGAAATTTATCGGCCTGCTGTCGCCGATTATGATTTTGGTTTTCTCGTTTAACGCACCAGCTGCCCTTCCTATTTATTGGAGCGTCAGCGGACTGATCCTTATTTTCCAATCATGGATCGGGCGCAAATATTATCAGAACCACCCGCCGGCTGAAGAATCAGCAAAATAAGAAATGCCCCTTTTTTCAAAAAGGGGTTTTTTCATAGAAAAAAACGTAAACAATGGACTATAGATGAAACTTTTTCTGCGGCTTGTCCGTATAAAGAAACAAAATACGCTCATGTAAAAGAGCAAAATGATAAAATGGAGTGGATGAACGATGCGATATTCTTTTTATTGGTCCCGCCGCCTGGCCGTTTCACTCGCAGCAGCTCTCGTGCTGACAATGCCGCTTGATGGCTGGCTGTCATGGGCGGCATTCGCAGCCGGTTTTGCAGGAGTGTTTATGCTGTATACCAATTTCGGCAACAGACGAATCCAAAAAAAATATGGATTAAGCCGTAGAGAATATTACTATATACTTGATCAGCTAAAAGAAGCGAAAGCAAAGCTGTCCCGGCTGCAGCATTTGTTTTTAAAGGTACGGAGCCTTCGTTCTCTTAAACAAATGATTGAATTAAACAGTCTGGTAAAGCGTATTTATTCGGTTGTCAAAAAAGAACCGAAGCGGTTTTACGAGATTGAGCCTTTTTTCTATTCTCATCTGGATTCGGTAGTAGAGCTGGCCGAAAAATCAGCTCTTCTCTCAAACAAAAAAGTAAAAGGCCCGGACATGAAACGATCCTTGCTTGAAACGACGGAAACACTTGGTGATCTGTCCCAAACATTAGAAGCGGATCTTCGTCAAGTGCTCGCCCGTGATATTGAACACTTAACGATCGAACTCGATGTTGCCCGGCAGCGCACGGCTCAAACGAAAAAGATAATCGAACCTGAACAACCTGCTTTGAAAGGAGACAACGAAGATGAACAACGAACTACAGTCACAACCGGCACCCGTTACGGGCGCAAAAAACGATGATTTATTAAATAACCTGCTTGCTGATCCATTTGGGGACATGCCTTCTGCCCCGAGCGCAGCTGCCCCTTCTCCACAATCTAAACGGCTTGTTGATCTGCTTCCGGCTGAACACCGCCAAAAAGCAGAGCAGCTGGCCGCGCAAATTGAAGCTGGAAACCAGCAGGCGGTTTTTTCCTTCGGGACTGCTGCCCAAACAAAGCTGTCTGATTTCTCACACCATATGCTTGATCACGTACAGCGCAAGGATATCGGGCCGGTTGGCGATATTTTAAATGATTTAATGAAAAACTTAAAAAATGTAAATCCAGATGAACTGCGGGAGGAAAAGCGAAATGTATTTTCCCGTATGTTTGGCAAAGTATCGGATTCGGTACAGGAAGTGATGACGCGCTACCAAAAAGTCGGTGCTCAAATCGACCGCATCGGGGTCAAGCTTGAGCATTCCAAGCGCGGACTCATTGAAGATATCCGGATGCTTGAGCAGCTTTATGAAAAAAACAAAGAATATTTTCAGGCGCTCAATATTTACATTGCTGCTGGAGAATTAAAGCTTGAAGAAATCGAAACGAAAACGATCCCGGCGCTGCGCCAAAAAGCAGAACAGACGGGTGATCAAATGGATTTCCAGGAAGTCAATGATATGATCGCTTTTGCGGACCGGCTTGAAAAGCGTCTGCACGACTTGAAGCTGAGCCGCCAGATTACAATTCAAAGCGCGCCGCAAATCCGTTTGATTCAAAACACTAACCAGGCACTGGCTGAAAAAATCCAGTCTTCCATTTTAACGGCTGTGCCGCTCTGGAAAAACCAAATCGCTATTGCTTTAACGCTGGTCCGCCAGCAAAAAGCCGTAAAGGCACAAAAAGAAGTATCGAAAACCACGAATGACCTGCTGCTGAAAAACTCTGAAATGCTGAAAGTCAACTCGATCGAGACTGCCCGTGAAAATGAGCGCGGCCTTGTTGATATTGAAACATTAAAGAAAACACAGGAAAACTTAATTACAACGCTTGAAGAAACAATCCGCATTCAGCAGGACGGGCGTGCAAAACGAAAAGCAGCGGAAGACGAATTGCTTGTGATGGAAGACGATTTAAAACAACAGCTGCTGCGTTTAAAACAATAAATTCCAATACAAAAAAGCTGTTCCACATGGGAACAGCTTGAGACTGTCGACAAAGTCGTCAGTCTTTTTTTATGAAAGTTTTACCGCCGAAAACAGGCAGGAGACTTTTCGGGAAACATTCTTTCTTAAAAAGAACCGATAAGTGAAGCCTGCCGGACTTCGCGCACCTTAGGGCAGTGCAGAAGCCTCCTCGGCTGCGCTGCGGGGTCTCCCGACTCACTGTACTTCCCGCAGGAGTCTTCGTCCGGCCGGCTTTCCCATTTGTTTCGAAAAATTAGCAATGGGGGCATTTCTACATGCGCTTTTACTGATTTGGTGATAGGGCAAGTGTATTTATTAAGCTGTGCAGTCTTGTCTAACCGCACAGGCGGCGGGTGTGCGGCGAAGACTCCTATGGGACGAGCGGGCAGCTGAGACCGGTGAGAAGCCGCCAGGCGAAATCGGGCTCAGCGCCTGCCCCATGGAAAGCGGAGCTGCCTGGACGCCGCCGCTCCACCCCATTTATGTGTACGGTTATCAATATAATTTATCAACCGTCTGAAAGCTGTTCCATGATGGACTAGCTTTTTTGTTGGATTTTAATCCAATGATCGCTTAAATACTTTCAAACAGCAGCTTTTTTAAAATCGGCGTTAACACGTGAGGAAGCTCTGATACATCAGGGGCCATGATAGAGCCGTGCCCGTAAATGGTCTTCATTATCTGCCGGCGTGCTTCATCAAGCGCCTCTTCTCCAATAAACAGATTAAACACGGTCATCCCTTTTTTGCGTGCCATCATTACGGCTTCATGGGTATCAAGTACACCGTTTTTATCGTAATCAGCAGCGGACGGCTCTCCGTCTGAGAAAACAATAAGGAATTTTCGCGCTTCACTCCGGCGTTCCATTTTTTCAATGGCCAGTCGGAGGGCAAAGCCATCCCGGTTGTCTTCTTCAGGCCGAAGCTGCATAATGGCATAGCCTGCATCCTTTTGGTGGGATGCTTGAAAAGGCACAGCCGTTAAGAAATAATTCGGCTTCACTTCTTTTGAAAGAGGAGATGTATCCTCCCAAAAGCCGGTAATCTCATGCGGCACTCGAAGAGAAGACAATGTTTCATGAAACAGCACGGCGCTTTTTTTCACATCGTCCATTTTATCGTACATAGACGCAGAACTATCAATCAATAAATAAAAAGCAGCATCAATTTCACGGGACGGTTCCTGCTTTTTGTAAAACAGACGTGGATTCTCATCGGTAAAGAAGCGCGTCAGCTTGCGTCCCAGGCGTCCTGTTAACAAATCCGTACGCGGACTGGTTTTTTTCTTTTCAATCGATTTTTGAATCATCCGTTTCAGCGTCTGGACAACAGGTGCCGTTTCATCTCTCATCCGGCGGTACTCTTCCCGTTCTGTATCACTTGCTGTACGCGGCTTTTCGTAAATCGCTTTGGCGCCAATGTTTTCTTTTCCGTAATGCGCTTCATCTGCCTTGCTTTCTTCGTCACGCCGCTCGGCAAGCAGCCGGTTATATTGCTCACGCGAGGACTTCTTAGAGCGTCCCTGCACGGAAGCAAGGGCTGCATCCCCTTCGTCTCCTTCACGGGCTGTGTTGCCCATCATCGGTGTTTTCGTTCCCTGGTCAAGATCAAACTGCATAAAGGTACCGCGTGTTTCCTCTGATTCGCGGTGCCAGGTAGAGAACTGTTCGTCAAACTGCTCGTTTTCTTTTTCATCTGCCTCATCATCATTTACAAGCGGATCCTGCCGCTTTCCTGGATCCACCACGGCTTCATCCGCCGACGGCTCCCGGTAATCCGGAAGATGGCTGTACTTATTTACCATGCTGCGCAGCTCAAGCTCTTCTAATACCTCAGCGATCTCCCCGGCCACTCTGGCTGCATCTTTTGTCGACCGTGCATCAAACAGCTCTCTGGCAGTGCGATCGATAAACGGCACGGCACGGTCTACAGCTGGATGAATAGCCGGCCATTCAAAAGGGGCATCTGCCTGCCATAGAACAAACAGAGCGTTAAAAACGGCATCCATGTAAAAGCCTTTGGATTGATTCACCGACAGCTGTACTTCATGGTAACGCCGCAGCACCTGGCGGCGGGTATGAAAAGCTCTTTTTGTTCCTGGGCGCGCCCCCATACACATAGGCTCTAAGCGAATATCTTCGGCAGCGGCAAGCAGCTGCCGGGCGAAATCTCCCCTAAACCGGGCCATAAAAGACCGGATGACCGCTTCGTCCGTCCACTGAATCGTGCCAAGTGCACGCAGGTAAACGTCCGTTTTTAATCCCGCTGTTTCTTCTTCTTTGGAACGATGGTGCCAGAAATGGCTGGCAAACAGAACGGCTGGCGTTTTTTGCAAATAAGCAAGCGGGCCAAATTCCACTTTTAAATCCGGATTTTGAGACAGAGCCGCAGCAAGGTCAGACAGTTCCATCCAAAAAGCGGAGTTGACTGTTTCGTCATTAAACTGTATGAACCGTTCCATGTTAGGCGAACCATGTTTCCGCCGCGTTTAGGACTGCGGCTTTTTCGCGTTCATCGTCAAGCTTACCGGCAATCGCGCTTTCCACGGCCCGCATTGGCGGCATGTAAAGAGCCAGGTCGCATGCATCCACCAGCGCGCGGATCGAAGAAGCTTCTTCCGGCAGACGGCCGCTTTCAACAAGTGTCGTTAAGTCACCGGACAGAGAAACGAATTTCTCAAGCATCGCCTGATCCTGGAGAACAGACTGCTGCTTTAATACCTGCAGCAGGATATCTCCTGAAATGTACGGAATCTCAAATACGATAAAACGGTTTTTCAGCGCTTCATTCATCGGGGCTGTACCTGCGTACCCTTCGTTCACCGCAGCGATCACACTGAATGTCGGCTTTGCAGTCACGACTTCTCCTGTGAACGGATTCGTGATTTGACGGCGATAGTCCAATACACCGTTTAAGATCGGCAGCGTTTCCGGCTTCGCCATATTAATTTCATCAATATATAAAAGATGTCCTTTTTTCATCGCTTGAATAACAGGACCTTCCACAAAATCAATTTGTGTTTTGCCATCTGCCTCGACAATCGTTTTAAAGCCAAGCATCGCCTCGGCGTCCAGATCAATGGAACAGTTAATACTGTGAACCGGCTGGCCAAAAAATGCAGCAAGTGATTCTGACAGTTTTGTTTTTCCAGAGCCTGTTGGCCCTTTCAGCAAAATGTTTTTGCCAAGCGCTAAAGAAATAACCGTATCTGATACGATCTCTTCACTTTGGGCTATATAAGAATTGGACTGTGTATCTTCTTCGAGTCCAAACTGTTTTTTTCTTTCATGAATGATCGACTGAATCGATTCTGGCAAGGTTGTAATGTTCAAAAAAATCTTCCTTTCTCATAACTGTGCACGCTTTATCATACACCTGAAAAGGCATACAACGCAAAAAAGCGAACTGTCCGTCCGCTTTTTTGCATTATAAATCATATTCGTAAATGTAAAGACCCCGCCCAAGCTTGCGGACATGTGCATTTTCGCGCTCAAGACTATTCATAAAAGTGGTCATGTTTGCAATTTTCTTGCCGGACTGCTCCTCTACATAACGCTGCAGCTCGATGCCGCGAATAGGCGTATTCTGCTTTTTCAAAATGCGGATGGTTATATCGCGAAGCTCTGTTAACCCTTCGCTCCGGCGTCCTCTGCGTATTTTTGGCGGTGCTCCAACTGTCGTAACAGCTGTTATATCAGCCGCAGCTGTTATGTCAGCAGCAGCAGCCGTTATGTCAGGCCTGTGATTCTCTTCTGTTTCATCCAGTTCCTGAAGCCGCGCAAAAATCGCTTCCCGTTCTTTTTTAAATTCCTGCATTACTCGAACTTCCGCATCCGCTAATTGATCCAGCCTGATCTTTAAGGCCATGCGCTCGTTAAACATTTTTCTGCCCCCTTACAGCTAACATTCGTTTATCCCGTTACTTCTTCAAAATAATCTTTGTAAAAGCCGGAAACACGGCCCTTATTATCTACTACAAAATAAAATTCCTCGGTTTCGTTTTTTACCTCATAAACGTTTCCTTTTGTCAGCGCATTTTCAACAACATACTTTTTGGCGTCTGTATGAACGCATTTTACCTGTTTAATCGGTTTTGTTTTGTCCCAGTTTAAATGAATCATGTTTCGTTGGTCTCCTTTATTATTTCATTTATTGCATCCGGAATCAGCTCGTGAATACCAAGGGGGCGCATCGCTTGGGCCGGACGAAGCTGTTTCCAATGATCCGCACATTTTCCGTGCAGATAAACAGCATCCGCGACAGCGGCCTTAAGATCAGGATTACGCATGATAAGCGCCAGCATCACACCTGTCAGTGTATCGCCACTTCCGCCTTTAGACAACCCTTCATTTCCTGTTTGATTAACAAAGCCGCTTCCATCCGCGAATGCTATGACGGTATATTCCCCTTTTAACACAACCGTTACGCCGTGTTCGACTGCATATGCCGAGGCTTCCTGCAGCCGATTTTTTTGAATAAAGCCAACCGGTTTTCCGGTCATCCGCGCAAACTCACCAGGATGCGGCGTTACTACTACTGGGCACCTTGCTTCCTTGTAGCTCCGCGGCCCCAGTGCACCTGCATCTAAAATGACCGGCTTCTCCTGCTGCAATAAATGCTGAACGATCTCTTCCATTTCTCCGTCTGCTGCTCTGCCACAGCCGGCAGCAACCGCTTCGTATGGATGATTGTCGTCTATTCCTTTTTTAAAATGATACATTGCTTCCGGCACATGAGAAGCAATGACCGGGACCGCTTCTTGATCCGTCTGCACGGTCAGCTTACCTGCTCCGCATGACACAGCTCCTAATGCAGCAAGCGCTGCACTCCCAGGCATTTCACCGGTTCCGGCTACCAGGAGGCCATGGCCAAATGTGCCTTTATGGGTATTATGCGCAAGATGATAAAAAGAACGGGAACGAGGAGCCGGCTCGTACACCTTCCAATTTGATGTGTGTATGAGTCCAATGTCGACAATTTCAGTTTCTCCATAACAAGCCGCCGCAGGGTATAAAAACCGGGACGGCTTGTACCCATGAAGGACGTACGTTTTGTGTGCATGAAGGACGGATTCATCACAGTCCCCATTATCAGAAGCTGTACCCGTCGGCAGGTCAATTGAGATAAGATGCTTCTTTTGCGCATTTATCCAATCCACACAGTCCCGGATTGCTTTTGATAGCGGCAGCCGCGTGCCAGCGCCTAAAAGCGCATCGACGACAATAGAGGCCGAAGTAGCTGGCAGACCCGTTTCATAGGAGTATCCGCACGTTTCGTAATACATTAAATGCTGCTTTGCTGGACCCGTTTTTGGCAGTCCGTCTGGAAAGAAAAGATGACAGGCAGCCCCGGCCCGCTTTAAGTAACGTGCGAGCACAATACTATCACCGCCGTTGTTTCCTTTCCCGGCTAAAATAAGAAATGAATGGTCACTTATTTTATAAGAAGAAGCTATTTTTTTCCATAAACCAGCTCCAGCAAGTTCCATTAACGTAAAAGAAGACATCCCATTTTTATCAGCCAACTGGTCTGTTTTGCTTATATCACTACTCTTATAAATATACAACAAATTACCTCCTTTATCATGATTTTACTTAAAAATTTTCAAAAACTAGTATATTATTTAGGAATATTATAGCGTTTTTTGTCCTTTGACTGTTATCATTTGCCTTTTATTTTATTGCTAGTATAATAATCAGAAAATAAAGAGAAACTCTTTTCTCTTTATTTAAACACCATATCAAAGGAGGTCATAAAAATGAAAATTATGAGTGACGAGATGCTGGTGGCTGCTTACAGGGATGCATTGAAGCAAGACCGAAACAAATCTGAAATTGAAACATTAAAAACAGAAGTGAATAAGCGAGGCCTTTCTCCTAAACTTGCAAAGAGCTAATAAACAAGAAAAACCCGCAGCAGGCGCTGCGGGTTTTTTCTTATCCTTCAAGAAGAAGGTCTTCTGGATTTTCAATTAACTCTTTAACCATTTTCAAGAATCCAACCGCTTCTTTTCCATCAATAATGCGGTGATCGTATGAAAGAGCCACATACATCATCGGACGGATTTCGACCGCATCACCAATCGCAACCGGGCGTCTTTGAATCGTATGCATACCAAGAATACCCACTTGCGAGCCGTTTAAAATTGGTGTTGATAGAAGGGAACCGAATACACCGCCGTTCGTGATTGTAAACGAACCGCCCTGCAGGTCACCAAGCGCCAGCTTGTTATCGCGTGCTTTCAAGGCCATATCCATAATAGAGCCTTCGATTTCTGCAAAGTTTTTGCGGTCACAGTCACGCACGACCGGTACAACTAAGCCATCGTCTGTTGATACGGCAACGCCGATATCATAAAACTTCTTCAAGACAATTTCGTCTCCGTCAATTTCCGCATTTACATATGGATACTTTTTCAGCCCTGCCACAACTGCTTTTGTAAAGAACGACATAAAGCCCAGGCGAACATCATGATCATCAAAGAATTTGTCTTTTTTACGTTTACGAAGGTCCATAATATTCGTCATATCGATTTCGTTAAACGTTGTCAGCATCGCTGCTGTCTGCTGTACTTCCACCAGGCGTTTTGCAATCGTCTGACGGCGGCGGCTCATGCGCTCGCGCTCAACCGGTTTGCCGTTGTCCTGTGCTTTCGGTGCGGAAGCCGCTTGTTTTTGTGGAGCAGCCTGCTTTGGTGCCGGAGCCGGTGTGTTTTGATGTGATTCTACATCCTGCACGCGTACACGTCCAAGTGGATCAACCGTTTTAACAGCATTTAAATCAATGCCTTTTTCACGGGCAAGCTTACGAGCCGCTGGTGAAGCAACCGTACGGCTTGCTGCTTCCTCCTGTTTTTGAGCAGGCTCTTCTTTTACGATATCTTCTTTTGCTTTCGCCTCTGTTTGAACAGGCGCAGCTTCCGTTTCAGCTGGTGCAGACGTTCCTGCAGAACTGCCCGCTCCTGCTTCCACAATCGCGATTACCTGGCCTACTTCGACCGTGTCGCCTTCTGCCGCTTGCAATTCTTTGATGGTTCCTGCTTCTTCAGAAATAACTTCTACATTGACTTTGTCCGTTTCAAGCTCAACAATATATTCGCCTTTTTCAACGTAATCACCCGGTTGTTTCAGCCATTGCGCAATTGTACCTTCTGTAATTGATTCTGCTAGTTCAGGAACTCTAATTTCAGCCACGATAAAATCCTCCTCAGTAATTTCCATGTCGTTTTATGTACATTTCCGGCTCCAGAGTGGAGCCGGTTATTTTTACTGTTCTTTCGTTAATACAGTACGCAGAATACGAGCTTGTTCTTTCTTGTGAACAATCGCATCGCCTTCTGATGGACTAGAACGGCGGCGGCGGCCTACGTAACGGACAGTTGCGCCTTCTGGAACTGTATCACGCAGTCTTGGATCCATATATGTCCACGCACCCATATTTTGCGGTTCTTCTTGAAGCCAGATGACTTCTTTTACATTCGGGAAGCGTTCGAGAATAGCTGTAATTTCTTCTTTCGGGAACGGATATAACTCTTCTACCCGTAATACGTGAAGCCAATCAAGATTTTCTTCTGACTTCTCGATCTGCTCAGCAAGGTCAATAGACACTTTCCCGCTGCAAAGCACAATGCGCTCTACTTTCTTCGGCTTGCTGCCTGTTCTCGGCTCTTCCACAATAATGTTGAAGTTTCCGTTTGAAAACTCGGAAGCTTTAGATGCAGCCAGCGGATGACGAAGCAAGCTTTTCGGTGTCATAATAACAAGCGGGCGAACTTCCTCTTTTTGCAGGATGGAAGCCTGACGGCGCAAAATATGGAAATATTGAGCCGTTGATGACAAATTCGCTACCGTCCAGTTGTTTTCAGCTGCAGACTGCAGGAAGCGCTCGATGCGGCCGCTTGAATGCTCAGGTCCCTGGCCTTCATAGCCATGCGGCAGAAGCATAACCAAGCCTGATTTTTGCCCCCATTTCGCCCGTCCTGAGGAAACAAACTGATCGAACATTACCTGGGCCATATTGGCAAAATCTCCAAACTGTGCTTCCCAAAGAACGAGTGTTTCCGGAGAAAATACGTTATAGCCATATTCAAATCCGACAACAGCTGTTTCTGTTA
This sequence comes from Domibacillus sp. DTU_2020_1001157_1_SI_ALB_TIR_016, assembly GCF_032341995.1. Classification (NCBI taxonomy): domain Bacteria; kingdom Bacillati; phylum Bacillota; class Bacilli; order Caryophanales; family Bacillaceae; genus Domibacillus; species Domibacillus sp. DTU_2020_1001157_1_SI_ALB_TIR_016. Next base: position 1,677,715 of record NZ_CP135439.1, on the reverse strand, counting down.
AAGGCGAGTTAATGACATCAAATGAAGCGGATACGTTGCTTAAACCATGCAGCGTATTGTATTCTTTGCCATCGTTTTCATCATGCAAAACAAGATTACGGTGCGCAAATGTTCCGCGCTGTGAATCTTGACCTGTTAGTCTGATCGGTGTGCCTTCTTTTAGGATAGAAGCAAATGCCAGTGTTTCAGCATGACCCCAGTCAACCTGGCCGTCTTCCACAAACAGCTGCTCACGGCGTTTTAAAATACGCTCAAGCTTTTTAAACGGCTGGAATCCTTCCGGCCATTGAAGGAGCTCTTGATTGATCGCTTTTAAGTCTTCTTCACTTACACCTGTTTTATGGCACGGCAGGTCCTGCTCCACGACTTGCGGCGGATTCATAATAATATCCGGATTATCGTCTTTTTTAGGAACCGTTTCAAACAGGTCTTTCAGCTTTTGCTCGTTTTCTTTATACACTTCATCTGCGTACCCGTTTTCAATAACTCCGCGGTCAGCGAGTTTTTGTGCATACAGTTCACGAACTGTTTTATGTTTATGAATAATATTGTACATGTTTGGATTTGTTGTCATCGGCTCATCCATTTCGTTATGGCCGAAACGACGATATCCAATCAAGTCAATTACAAAGTCTTTGCCGAAGCGTGACCGGTAGTTGACCGCCATAAATGCCGCAGCCACACATGCTTCCGGGTCGTCCGCGTTCACGTGGACGATTGGCACTTCAAAGCCTTTGGCTACATCGGACGCATACCGTGTAGAACGTGAATCATAGCTTTCCGTTGTGAAGCCGATCATATTATTCGCAATAATATGAATCGATCCGCCCGTTTTATAGCCGTTAATCTGGCTCATATTAAACGTTTCGCCGACAATTCCCTGTCCAGGGAATGCTGCGTCTCCGTGGATGATAATAGACATCGCTTTAGAAACATCTAACGCTGGTTTTCCTTTTTGTGTACGGTCTTCCTGTGCGGCGCGTGTATAACCGGCGACAATTGGACTAACTACCTCAAGGTGGCTCGGATTGTTCGCAAGGGTAATACGTGCTGTTTGTGTATCTTCTTCTTTATAGCTGCGGTCTGCACCAAGGTGATACTTTACGTCACCTGTCCAGCCGTAATAGTTCATTTTCATAGAACCAAGAGGCAGCATTTTTTTGCTTGGTGCGTGAGCAAATTCCGCAAAAATCATTTCGTATGGTTTGCCGAGAATGTGGGCAAGTACGTTTAAGCGGCCGCGGTGAGCCATCCCGATATTAATCGTTTGGGCGCCTTTTACAGCCGAATGGTGAACAAGCTCATCTAAAAGCGGCACCATGGCATCTAAGCCTTCAATAGAAAAGCGCTTTTGGCCGACAAATGTTTTATGAATGAATTTCTCAAATCCTTCAACCTGTGTAAGACGTTTTAACAGCTTTTTCTTGTCACTGTCTGTAAACGTCGGATAGTAATCTGTCGATTCAATTTGCTGGCGAAGCCATTGTTTTTCTTCCAGATCATGTACTTGTGCAAATTCAAAAGCAACTTTATCTGTGTACACTTTTTTCAAGTGCATAATGGCGTCATATCCGTTTTGAACGTGTGCCGGAGCGCCTGGACAAATATACTCTACCGGTATTTGGCGAAGATCTGCTTCTGTGAGCTCATATGTTTCAAGATCAATACGACGTGTGTCTTTTTTGCTGTCATCAAGCGGATTAATGTCTGCTGCCAAATGACCATAAATGCGAATGCTGTCTGCAAGCTTCACGGCACGAAACAGCTTATCAAGATCACCCGCTGATGTGGTATGCTGCGCTGTATTTCCAGTTAACGACTCCGGGGGACCCCATTGATCAAATAACTGGCGCAGCTCCTGGTCGATTGCATCTGGATCGGCCAAGTATTGTTCGTACACTTCCATTACATACCCAAGGTTTGGACCCGAAAAGTTTTTCCACGGGTTTCCCTGGCTAATCTGCATGTTCATACTGAAAAACCTCCACTTGTTGCCCATTTGATTTTCGTGTATACGTTCGCTTTTACCAAAATATGTACAAAAAAATCTAAAAACGCTTTCAGAACATCCTTACCACTCTGAATGCAATTTAAACGAAAAAGGCTGATTTTGTTGACAAGTTCCAGTTGATTGGAGACTGCCTTTTTCAAGTACAATCTTACTACTGTTTTTTCAAAAAACCAAGCTTTTTTGCAAATTTACTTAATTATTTTTCATATTTTATGAAAACGCTCCAAAAGGCGCCGTTATGCGGTTTTTTTCACCTCAAACCGATAAAAAAGTGTTATAGAATCCCCTCTGTTCATTAGTGAAATCTTATACTAAAATCCTTTCATTTTCGGCATTAATTCGATGCCAAAACAGCATATCAAAGTATCTTGAAAATCCCTGTATGAGATAACCGGTTTTCTTCTTTTACCGTTTATAGCATCCATTTTTTTCTGTTACAATAAAAGCGGGAGTGATACATAATGACAGAATTAATTTCATATGAGCAAGTGCGCTTCGTCCGGCAGGACAAGGTCATTTTAAACCATGTAAACTGGACCGTAAAAGAGGGTGAGCATTGGGCTGTTTTAGGGTTAAATGGATCAGGCAAGTCAACAATGCTGAATATGATGGGCGGGTATGAATTTCCTACAAGCGGCACGATTCGGGTTTTTGGTCACGAATATGGGCGTTATAACTGGGAGTATGTGAAAAAGCGCCTTGGCTTTGTCGGCAATACATTAAACCGTTTTTTAGAAACGCTGAATACGGAGAGTGCCCGGGAGATTGTCGTAAGCGGCCGTTTTAATTCGATTGGCCTTTATGAAAAAACAGAAGCCGCGGATTGGGAAAAAGCGGATGAACTGCTGGCATCGCTTCGTTTATCTTATTTAGCGGACAAGCCGTACCGGTTTATGTCCCAGGGAGAACAGCGGCGGGTGCTTATTGCCCGTGCTTTTATGGCTGAACCTGATGCCATGATTTTAGATGAGCCATGCTCCGGCCTGGATGTAAGAGCACGCGAAGAGCTGCTCACGGCACTCGAACAACAGGCCGGCCGGCACAAGACGTCTCTTTTATACGTTACACATCATATTGAGGAAATTTTCCCGGCTATTACACACGTTGCCGTTTTAAAAGAAGGAAGAATGCTCGCAGCAGGCGAGAAAAAAAGTGTGCTCACCAGCCCTATCCTTTCTGAAGCATTCGGCCTGCCGGTTGAGCTTGAATGGCAGAACGAGCGATGCTGGCTGAAAGTGCTGTCCAATTAAAAAAACCACCCTTTTTCGGAGGAAAAAGGGCGGTTTTTGATTGCTTGCTGTCCTGCTTTTAAAAAAGGGGGTTAAGGAATAAGCTGTTTGATTTCCTCGCCTTTTCCTTCATGAAGCAGCTGGACAATTTTACTGCCGACGATGACACCGCCGCATGCTGCGCCCAGCTCTTCTGCTTGTTCTTTTGATGATACACCAAATCCGGCCAGAACCGGGACAGGGCTTTGCTCCGCAATACGGGACAGATGAACACTGAGATCGTCTGCAAAGCCGGCACGTGCGCCGGTAATGCCATTAACGGTGACCGCGTAAATAAACCCTTCTGCATCTTTCACCGTTTGGGCGATGCGCTCGTCGGAGCTGGTTAGTGTCACAAAGCGGATCATCGCGATGTCCCGCTTCGCCAGCGGCTCCCGAAACTCCGCTTCTTCCTCCATTGGCACGTCCGGAATAATCACGCCGGATACACCTGCTTGTTCACACAATTGGGCAAAACGCTCTGCCCCTACTTTAAACACTGGATTTGCATAGGTCATAATCACAATCGGTACGCTGATTTCTTCTTTAAAAGAAGCAAGCTCTCCCAAAATTTGAGTAAGGGTGACTTTTTCTTTGAGCGCCCGCTTGCCGGCTTCCTGAATAACAGGGCCGTCAGCGACAGGATCGGAGAACGGTATACCCAGCTCAATCACGGTTACGCCGGACTTCTCTAAAAGCAAAATGGTGTTCTTTAGTGTGTGAAGCCCGCCATCACCCGCCATAATGTAAGCGGTGAATGCTTTTTTCCCTTCTTGCTCTACTTTTTGAAATGCTTCGGCCATTTTAAACTTGGTCATGCCTGCTTGCCCTCTCTTTCAAACCGCTCTTTAATTTGCGCCACGTCTTTGTCGCCGCGGCCGGATAAACAAATGGCAATAATCTCGTCTTGATTCATTTTCGGTGCAAGCTTCAGGGCGTACGCAATCGCATGAGAGCTTTCAAGTGCCGGGATAATGCCTTCTGTTTTTGTCAGTGCTTTAAATCCTTCAAGTGCTTCTTCATCGGTAATATGTTCATAGATGACCCGTCCGGAATCTTTTAAAAAGCTGTGTTCCGGTCCAACACCCGGATAATCAAGACCGGCTGAAATCGAATGAGCTTCTTGAATTTGGCCCGCTTCATCCTGCAGCAAATACATTTTACTGCCATGCAGGACGCCGACGCTGCCCATTGTCATAGATGCGGCATGCTTGTCTGTATCGATTCCGCTGCCGGATGCTTCAACACCGTACATTTTCACGCTTTTATCTTCAATAAATGGATAGAACATACCCATCGCGTTGCTGCCGCCGCCAATGCAGGCTACAACAGCATCCGGAAGACGTCCTTCTTTTTCCTGCAGCTGTTTTTTTGTTTCCTGCCCAATGACCGCCTGGAAATCACGCACAATCTGCGGGAATGGATGCGGACCCAGCACGGATCCCATAATGTAATGGGTATCTTCAACGTTCGTTACCCAGTAGCGAAGCGCTTCATTAACAGCATCTTTCAGCGTGCCGCTTCCCTGGGAAACACTTTCAACGCGCGCCCCAAGAAGCTCCATTCGGAACACGTTTAGCTCCTGGCGGCGGATGTCTTCTTCCCCCATAAAAATGACGCACTCGAGGTTTAAAAGCGCACATACAGTTGCTGTTGCGACTCCGTGCTGGCCGGCACCGGTTTCGGCTACGACTTTTTTCTTGCCCATTCTTACAGCAAGCAAGGCTTGTCCGATGGTGTTATTGATTTTGTGGGCGCCTGTATGATTTAAATCTTCCCGCTTTAAATAGATTTTCGCGCCGCCTGCTGCTTTCGTTAGGTTTTCGGCAAAATAAAGCGGATTTTCGCGCCCGACATAGTCGGTTAAATAGCGGTTCAGCTCGGATAAAAACGTTTCGTCTTTCATCGCTGACTGATAAGCTTCCTCTAATTCTTTTACGGCACGCATAAGAGATTCCGGTACGTACCGGCCTCCATATTCTCCAAAATGCCCTTTTTCATCCGGCTGGTTATATACTTTACTCATGATTGATGGGCTCCTTTCGCACGCTCTACAAATTGAAATATTTTTGTTTCATCTTTTCGTCCATCGGTTTCGACCCCGCTTGATATATCAACAGCAAATGGACCGACCGACTGGACCGCTTCCTCAATATTATCAGGATGCAGACCGCCTGCCAAAATCAAGCGGGATTTGTCTACACCTGGATTCTCTAAAATGGACCAGTCAAACGTCCGGCCGCTTCCGCCCCGAAACGCAGCGGGCGGGCTGTCGACTAAAATATAATCGGCCGGGAAGGCAAACATCTCTTCAAAGGAAAGATCGTCTTTGGCGGAAAAAGCTTTAATGACGGGCACCGGCATCCGGCGCGCAAATTCCGCTGTCTCATCGCCATGCAGCTGCACATAATCAAGTCCAACTTCTTCGACAATCGAGCGAATTGTTTCTTCAGATTCATTTACAAAAACGCCGACTTTCTTTACATCCGAGCCTACTGCTTCTGCAAGCTGGCGCGCAAATTCGGAAGGAATTTTCCGGCTGCTTTCTGCAAAAACAAAGCCGATCATGTCCGCACCCGCTTCCCTGGCCCAGCTTGCTGCTTCAAATGATTGAATGCCGCAAATTTTTACGTTCATTTACAGCCCCACTTTCAATGAACGGACCGTTTCCCCAACATTACCCGCTCTCATTAACGTTTCCCCTACAAGCAAGGCACGCGCTCCCGCTTCTTTCATGCGGACCGCATCATCCGCTGTTTGAATGCCGCTTTCGGAAACAAAAAAGGCGTTTTCCCGTCCATATGAACGAAGCAGCCGCTCTGTCACGGCCAAATCAATATCGAATGTTTTTAAATTCCGGTTGTTAATCCCAATCAAGTTTGCGCCAAGGCGGAGCGCCCGTTCCATTTCCACTTCATCGTGTACTTCTACAAGCACATCAAGCGATTTTTCCTTTGCGTGTGTGTACAGACGCTTCATATCATCGTCTTCAAGCGCCGCTGCAATCAATAAAATAATATCCCCGCCTGATGCAAAAGCACGGTCGATCTGGATAGGGTCAATGATAAAGTCTTTGTTCAGCACAGGAATTTCAACACTTGCTTTTACCGCTTCTAAATCGTTCATCGTTCCTTTGAAAAAGGGCGTATCCGTTAAAACCGAGACAGCATCTGCACCGTTTTCGGCATAAATAGATGCTTGTTGGACGGGATCCACACCGATATTTATATCCCCCTTTGAAGGCGATGCTCTTTTCACTTCCGCGATCAATGCCATTGTTTTGGAAGCGGCAATTCGTTCGTAAAACGAAACCGGCTTCCGGTCCGCCCCGTAGGACAGACCAGCGGTTTTCAGCAGGGTCACTTCTTCTCTTTTTTTATCAATAATTTTATCTAAAATGGTTGTCATCCGAACACCGCTTCTTTCTGTCTGGATTTCGAGTAGTTAACAAGGTAGTTCAGCTTTGAGAGTGCAGCGCCCGAGTCAATGCTTTCTCTCGCCATATCTACGCCTTCTTTCACCGTTTTCGCTTTTCCGCAGGCAAACAATCCAATGCCAGCATTGAGGAGAACCGTGTCCCGGCAGGCACCCTGTTCTTCTCCTTCTAAAATACGCTTTAAAATTTGTGCATTTTCAACCGCTTCGCCGCCTTTGATTTCATCGAGTGGATAAACAGGCAGGCCGACAGATTCCGGTGTAATAATCATTTTGTTCACCTCGCCGTCCTCAAGCACAACCAGATGGTTTTCCCCTGCTAAAGACGCTTCGTCCATGTAGCCGGCACCGTTCAGCACAACGGCCCGCTTGCGTCCAAGCCGGTTTAATACATCTGCCATCATCTCAAGCATATCACGACGGTAAATACCGAGCAGCTGTGTATCAAGCTGAACCGGATTCGTTAACGGTCCGATCAAGTTGAAAATGGTCGGAATTTTTAAATCGCGCCGTACTTTCATAATCCGTTTCATTTTCGGATGAACGTGCGGGGCAAACAAGAACGTAATCCCGTTTTCATCTAAAAGTTTATCAGTTTCACCCGCTACAAAGTCCAGTGATACGCCAAGGTGCTCAAGCACGTCGGCACTTCCAGTTTTGCTCGATACACTCCGGTTGCCGTGTTTCGCGACTGTGACGCCCGCACCAGCCAGTACGAAAGCGGAAGTCGTCGAAATATTAAAACTTTGAGAGCCGTCGCCCCCCGTTCCGCAGTTGTCCATAACATTTTTCCAGGCGGTCCGGGTGGATACGGCATTTTGGCGAAGCACATGAACCAGTGCAGCAATTTCGTCGACCGTTTCGCCTTTTGCTTTCAGCGCCATTAAAAATGCAGCGATTTCACTGTCAGAAATATCTTCCTGTAAAATTTCTTCAACCGCATCCGTCATTTCATCAAATGAAAGAGACTGGCCTTCTGCAAGCTTGAGTAAATACTTTTTCATATTTTTCTCTTTCCGGTAAGAACGGAAAAATTCAGCAATCAGCTCATCCCCCATTTCTGTGCCGATTGATTCTGGATGGAACTGCAGGCCAAATACCGGATATTCCTTGTGGCGGAGAGCCATAATTTCATTATCATCGACCGATTCCGCGATCACTTCAAGTTTCGGGCTGAGCGTTTTGCGGTCCGCGACTAAAGAATGATACCGCATGACCGGAACCGGGCCCTGTACAGCTGCAAACAACCCTTTTCCTTCGTGGCGGACCATCGAGAGTTTGCCGTGTTTAATTGTTTTTGCCTGAATAATATCCGTTCCAAATGCCGCCGCAATGGCCTGGTGTCCAAGGCAGATCCCGAGTATTGGAATGCGATGGTAAAAAGCATGAACCACCTCAATTGAGATGCCCGCTTCTTCCGGTGTGCCCGGTCCAGGAGAAATGACGATCGCTTCTGGCTCAAGAGCTTCAATTTCATCAATCGTTATTTCATCGTTTCGCACAACCCGGACGTTTTTGCCGATCCTGCTGATTTGCTGATATAGGTTATAAGTAAAAGAGTCATAATTATCAATCAATAAAATCATTTTTGCACCTCCAGTAATGCTTTTGCTTTGTGCATTGTTTCTTCGTATTCGGTTTCCGGCACCGAGTCATATACAATCCCTGCGCCAGCCTGTACGTGCGCTTTGCCGTCTTTAATAACCATTGTACGGATCGCCAGGGCAAAGTCCATGCTGCCAGTTGCGGATAAATAGCCGACTGCACCCGAGTAAACGCCTCGTTTTACCGGCTCCAAATCGTTAATAATCTGCATCGCGCGGATTTTTGGTGCACCACTTACAGTTCCTGCAGGCAGGCAGGCGGTTAAAGCATCAAGCGGATGATAGTCTTCTTTTAATTCGCCCGATACTTCAGACACGATATGCATGACGTGCTTATATCTTTCAATCTTCATATATTTATCGAGTGTAACAGAACCAATTTCAGAAATTTTTCCTACATCGTTACGGCCGAGGTCCACAAGCATACGGTGCTCGGCGATTTCTTTTTCATCTGCGAGCAGCTCTTCTGCCAGGCGCGCATCTTCTTCCGGTGAACTGCCGCGCGGGCGTGTTCCGGCAATTGGATTGGTTGTAACCGTCCGGCTGCTTACCTTTACAAGGCTTTCCGGTGACGTCCCAAGAACGGTATAGCCTTCAAAATCAATATAAAACATATACGGCGACGGATTAGACGTCCGCAGGCGGCGGTAAAGCGTAAACGGATCGCCTTCAAACGGAGAAGATAAGCGTTGAGAAAGAACGACTTGGAAAATGTCTCCGCGAATGATATGCTCCTTCGCCCGCTCAACCATTTGGCAGAAGGTATTCCGCTCAAGGCCCGAGCTGAACATAAGTGCCTGTGTTTCTTGCCTGCTATCCGGCTTTTGGCCGGTATGAATATCGTTGTAGATCGTCTCGATCGCCGTTTCCATTTCTTCTTCTGTCCGGCCGCCGAACAAGTCAACTGCAGCAATCGTTACACGCTGCATCAGGTGATCGTAGACGACAAACGTATCGTAAAACATCATGTGCACATCCGGCATGCCGAGCTCATCTGTTAGCGGCTCGCCAATTTTTTCTTCAAAGAACACCGTATCATAGCCAATGTAGCCGGCTGCTCCTCCGAAGAATGGGAACGGATACGGCTGCTTCTCCTGAACAGGCATAATAGACTTGAGCTTGTCCATAAATTTGCCCGACCCGGTTTCTTTTGTTCCATCTTTTTTGCTCAATTCGTATCCGGCTGCATCCGCTTTGAACTCGGCGATTGGATCTACTGCAATAAAAGAGTAGCGCCCGCTTTCTTCATGTTTAGCTGATGATTCAAACAGCATTTTTTGGGAGCCGGAAAGCAAACGATAAATAGAGATCGGTGTAATCATGTCCCCTTCTATTTCTTTTAGTTTGTAGGCTAGCGTTGTTTGTAAATTCATCTTCCATTCTCCTTTCAAGGCATAAAAAAACTCCATAGATGATCATCATCTATGGAGGACGGTTTCCCGCGGTGCCACCTCTCGTTGAAGCAAATGCTTCCCCTTAAATCCGGTTAACGGCCGGCTGCCGGGCGCTCTACTTTCTCGTTCAAGCTGCCACTCACGGACCCATTCAAGCAGGAGCTTCGTACCGGTTTCCACCATCCCGGCTCTCTTTAACGCGCTTGTCTGCTTTACTTTTTCCGATCAACGTATTTTTATATACAAAAAGGCCCCCTCATCACTAAAAGGACGGGGAGCCGTGGTACCACCTTTATTGGCCGCAAACTGCAGCCCACTTTAACAGCAGAATTCATTTCTGCCTGTTCCTTGTAACGTAAGACGGACGCCGGAGCCTACTCATTATGTTCGGTCCGGAGCTCAGAAGCCCATTCACACTGTTTCCCGCACCGGCTTGCACCAACCGCCGGCTCTCTTTAGCATTTCACAGCGCTACTCTTCTTCTTCAACGCTTTGTTATTTGACTGATTATTATCATAATACAATCAATTTAAAATATCAACCCTTTCGGAAAGGATTTTTCCATTCCATGAGAGCTGCACAGTTTTTGGATTCCTCATCATCCAGGTAATCGCGCAGAACGCCGACCGGCACGCGGCCGGCACGCATTAGAAACGTAACGACTGTGTCATAAATCTCTCCGGAGATGACTTTTTGGAGATACTGCTCCGGAGTGAGCGTATCTGCATAGGGATGATAGCTGGGCATCCGTCCGCCGCCAAGGAGCCGTTCAAGATTTAAGTGAACAACAGTTTGGTACATGGCCTCGACCATTTTTTTCGCGAGGCCCAGCTTTCGAAAGGCAGGCTTGACGCAAATATCGACAACATACAGCGTATTGCCGTCTGGATTATGATTACGGATATATCCATTGTCCGTTACCTCTTCCCACGAATGTGTATCGCCGGGCTCGTATTGAATGATCAATGCGGTCATCGAACCGGCTATCTCTCCTTCAATCTCGACACAAAGTGCTCCTTCTGGAAACAGGTCAACATGATTTTGCAATTGCTCGGTATTCCACCATAGCTCCGGCGGGAATGGCGGCGGAAAAGCCGCTCTTTGCACATCAAGCAGTCCGTTAAAGTCCTGCTTCGTATAATTACGGACGATGGCTTTTATCGGCTTTTTATCCTGAAACGCAAAATATTCCTGGTAGTAGGTCAATCCTGATCCCACCAATCTGGATATAAGTCTGTCCGCCGGTCACGCCATGTAGTAACGGACCCTTTTTTGCGTACTTCGTACAAAAGCGCTAAATCCAGATCAGCTGTAATAATCATATCATCATTCATAATCCCTTCTGCCACAATACCGCCTGGCGGGAATGGAATGTCGTTCGGTGAAATCACGACCGCCTGCCCGACATTCGACCGCATTAAGTCAACCGTTGGCAGTGAGCCGACCGTGCTGGCGCCGACCACATAAATTTGGTTTTCAACCGCCCGGGCGTGGCTCGTATAGCGGACACGGTGAAAACCGTGCATGTCATCTGTACAAGACGGGCAAAAAATCACATCTGCACCCTTCGCTTTTGCCATGCGGACCACTTCAGGAAATTCAATATCATAGCAGGTCAGGATGGCAATCGTTCCTTTTTCCGTTTCGAAAATGCGGAACGTTTCACCCTGCTGCATATTCCAGCCTTCTACTTCAGCCGGTGTAATATGCAATTTCGACTGCATTTGATACGAACCGTCCGGATAAAACAAATACGCCGTATTTTGAATGCCGCCTTTCCATTCTGTTACGTGCGTGCCGCCGATAATATGCACGTCATATTCTTTGGCAAAGCCTGAAAACAGCCGCTCATACCTTTCTGTAAACAGCGGCAGATCGGTAATTTTAAGTGCTTCACCCGTTTTCTCATCGCCGATGGACAAAAGCTGTGTTGTAAAGAACTCCGGAAATAGAATAAATTCCGCTTCAAATTCCATCGCTGTTTTTATGTAGTGTTCGCATTGTTTTGCAAACTCATCAAATGAATCAATGGTGTGCAGGTGATACTGCACGGCTGATACTCTCATTTTCATGCTCGTCGCCCCTTTCGTCTTTTTCTACGGTAGTAGAAACGGGCGTTTTTTGCAAGAAAAAAAGACGGCTCGAAAGCCGTCACAAGTCGGATGTTCAATTCATACTCATAAGAGGGGGTTAATGAGAATGAATCTCAATTTCAATTATAAAGCGTTTTGCAAAAATGTCAACTCCTTTGTCTGCCCTTTTTCATGCAAAAAACCGGCGGAACGCTCCGCCGGTTTTTTTACTGCCACACTGGGCCATTTGCTTCTACATTTAACTGTAAAACATCACAGTCTGAAAACTGCTCCCGGAATGCCGCCGCAATGCTTTCACCTTTGCCGCGCGGAGCAAGTGTCAGTACGGTTGGGCCTGCACCGCTGATCACCGTTGCATAAGCATCCAATGATTTTGCCAGTGTACGTGCCGGATAAAATTCTTTAATGAGTTCGGCCCGGTACGGCTCATGAAAAACATCGCGTTCCATCATGCGCCCGGCTGTTTCGTAATCATGCTGCATAAAAGCCGCGACAAGCATGTTTGAAACCGCGCTCGCCAAAACCGCATCTTTACGGCTGAACGAATCCGGCAGCGCATTACGTGCATCCTCGGTTTTCAGCTCATACGGCGGCACAAGCGCAACCAGGTCTACGTCTGGTGCAGGAAGTGTTAATAGTTCGGCATGCTCGCCAAGAGACACGCCGCATACCATTCCGCCAAACAAAGACGCACCAATATTATCAGGATGCCCTTCAAATTGATCGCCAATGTTTAATTTTTCTTCATCTGATAATCCCAGGTTTGCAAAACGGTCTGCAATTTCAATACCTGCCGCAATCGCTGCTGCACTGCTTCCAAGCCCGCGTGCAAGCGGAATTTCACTTTTCAGCACAGCTTCTACCGGTGTCATCTCGACGCCGCGCAGGGCGGCTGTTTTCTTCGCTACGACCGCAATTAAATGGCGCTCATCTTCCGGAAGACCGGCAAGCAGATCGGATTCGTGGGAAAATGCCCACTCCTCCGCCTGCTTGACGTCCACCGTTAAATAAAGGTTAAAAGCCAGGCCGATCGAGTCAAATCCAGGCCCTAAATTGGCCGTTGATGCCGGCACTTTCAAAGAGCCGGAAAACATCATGCTTCGACCACTCCACGGATAAAGTTGAACACCGCTTCTTCATTGTTTGGCAGAACTGTTGGTTTTTTCTCGATTTGTGAAATCGCTGTTTGCGGATCTTTCAAGCCGTTTCCAGTCAGTACAGCAACAATGTTTGCTCCCTGCTCGATTTCGCCTGATTTTACATGTTTGATGATACCGGCGATAGAAGCATTTGAAGCCGGCTCAGCAAAGATTCCTTCTTCGCGTGTCATCATTTCATACGCTTCTAGAATTTCTGCATCTGTTACAAAATCGATTTTACCGCCAGACTCATCACGCGCTGCTTCTGCAAATTTCCAGCTGGCCGGGTTACCGATACGGATTGCTGTTGCGACTGTTTCCGGCTGTGCAATTGGTGCACCTTGAACGATCGCTGCCGCTCCTTCAGCTTCAAATCCGTGCATGCGTGGAAGGCCTGTGCCGAATTTTTCATTGTATTCTTTAAAGCCTTTCCAGTATGCCGTAATATTGCCGGCATTTCCAACTGGAATCGCTAAAACGTCCGGTGCTTGTCCAAGCTGGTCGCATACTTCAAACGCCGCTGTTTTTTGCCCTTCGATCCGGTATGGGTTTACCGAGTTTACAAGCGTAATTGGTGATTTCTCACTGATACTGCGGACCATCGCCAGTGCTTCATCGAAGTTTCCTTCAATCGCAACAATTTCTGCTCCGTACATCATCGCCTGCGCTAATTTACCAAGAGCAATTTTGCCATCTGGAATAACTACGATTGTTTTCATGCCGGCACGGGATGCATAAGCAGCTGCTGCCGCTGATGTATTCCCTGTTGACGCGCAGATGACCGTGTTGCTTCCTTCTTCTTTTGCTTTGGCTACAGCCATAACCATACCGCGGTCTTTAAAGGAGCCGGTCGGGTTGGCACCTTCTACTTTAACATGAATGTTCACACCTAATTTTTTAGAAATGTTCACAAGCGGAATAAGCGGTGTGTTTCCTTCCATTAATGAAAGTGCCGGTGTATCTTCGGTAACCGGTAAGAATTCTTTGTACTGATGTAATAAACCTTCCCATTTTGCCATGATTATGCTCCTTCTCCTTCAACGCGGTAGAAACTTTCAATTGAACGAACAACCGCCAAATCTTTAATTTGTTCTTGCATTTTTTGATAGCTTTCATCTGATGCTTTATGTGTCACAATCACGATTTCAGCTACACCTTCTTCTTCAAGCGGCAGCTGAAGAATTTTTTCGAAGCTGATGCCGTTAGCTGAAAACAGCTTTGTAAGCTCAGAAAACGCGCCCACTTCATCCTGTACATGAAGACGAACAAAGTATTTCGCAAACTTTTCTTCTGATGATTTCAGCTGCTTTTCAAATTGCGGTACTGTAATGCTTTTTCCGTTTACACCAAGTCTCATGTTGGTAATAACGGCAACCAGGTCACTTACGATTGATGTTGCTGTTGGAAGTCCGCCGGCCCCTGGTCCGTAGAACATCGTTTCACCGACTGCATCTCCGTATACGTAAACGGCATTATATTCATCATTTACCGATGCGAGCGGGTGATTATTTGATAGGAACGTTGGCTGTACGCTCACTTCAGCTCCGCCGTTTTGCTGATCTGCATATCCAATAAGTTTCATTGTGTAGCCCAGTGTCTGGCCGTGCTTTAAATCGCTGTCTGATACTTTTGAGATGCCGCTCACAGCTACGTCTTCAAGTTCAATATCCATTGAGAAAGCAAGGCGTGCCAGAATGGCCATTTTACGTGCGGCATCCAGCCCTTCTACGTCAGAAGTCGGATCTGCTTCTGCAAAGCCAAGATCCTGTGCTTCTTGAAGTGCGGCTTCATAAGACATGCCTTCTTTGTTCATTTTCGTCAGGATAAAGTTCGTTGTACCGTTCACGATTCCCATCATCGTTCTAATTTTATCAGAAGCAAGTCCGTCTGCAAGACCGCGGATAATTGGAATACCGCCGGCTACACTTGCTTCGTAGTAAAAGTCACAGCCGTTTTCAGCCGCTGCTTTCATCAGCTCTGATCCGTACAGCGCGACAAGGTCTTTGTTGGCAGTGACCACGTGTTTTTTCTGATGAAAAGCATCAAGCAGCAATTTTCTCGTTTCATCTACGCCGCCCATTACTTCCACGATCACATCTACGTTCGGATCGTTAATCACTTCATATGGATCAAGTGTGAGGGACTCTTTTGGCAATTCTACTTCACGTTTTTTCTCTACGTTTTTAACCAATACTTTTGTTACTTCAACCGAGCAGCCAACGCGGTGAGCAAGCTGCTCCTGATGATCCTGAATCATCTTGACAACACCTGTGCCGACTGTTCCAAGACCGAGTAATCCTACCTTTACATTCTCCTTCATCCTTAACGTCACCTCAACTATGTATTTTTCTGATGTACATTTGTTTTTGTATAGTAGACATTATATCGGTCTTTCGAGTGGAATACAACCCTCTCTTTTGGAAAATTAAGAGGAATTATTTTTTTAATAAAATAATATTTTCATACTATTCTTATATTATAGAAAACAACCGCTCGTTTCAAGCGGTTGTCGTGTTTTTCGGCGAAGCACTTTTCATATCTACTGCAATCGAGAGCGGGCATGCTCCGCAATTCGCAAAGCGGGCATTCTCTATCGTTACATAATCAGCTCTGTTGTCGCCGCCAAAAACTTTCAGCGCAGCCCCGGCCGTCGCAAAATCACGCATTTCTATATCCCGAATATACACATATTTTGCTTTATATTGAATACCCGCGACAGGCAGATTTTTATAATCATAAGCCGGATCACCGATCGCACGCAGCCCGTTTATCACAACATGATGGTAAGCGGACACAGTTAAAACACGCGGCTTTGATACAGCATACAGCTCTGTGTAAACAGGCCGAATGGAAACGATACGTGTCGCAGTGATAAAGCGAGCTGTTTTAGAATCCGGGTCTTCTGCCGTGTGATGGCCGATATGCCGGAAATTAAATGACCGGTTATCGTTCTCGGACAGGTGGCCGATAATATGAACATTCGCTGCTGCTGAACTTGTTTCATGGGCTTTAATTTCAACACCGCCAAAGCAGCGGGCCGACACATTATTCACGAGCCAGACGGTGCGCGAGCCGTCGTCGACTTCAAAGCCATTCGAATTGGAAACGCCTTTTTTATGACTTCGCCCCGACGGGTCACACATAAAGCAATTAGAGATTAAAATATAGTCACTATGGTGTGTCGTAACCCCGTCATCCCCAAAGCCAGAACCCGTACATCCGTCAATCCAGACAAAACGGCTGCCGCCCCGGGCACGGTGTCCGTCCCCTGAATAATCATATAACGTTGAAGACACATCATAGCAGTGAAGGCCAGGATTGATGGCATCACAATTTCGTATCCAGCCGTAGGCTACATTCGCAAAGGTCACACAGCTTGAGCGGTTATTGCCGCTTGCTGATTTTTCATCCGGATGCAGCCGTTCAAGCGACCAATCGAGCGTCATGCCTTCTATTAATATGTGATGGTTGCCTTTGACATGATTTTCATTTGTGATCACAAAGCTTCTTTTTGGCGCCGTATCCCGCAGCTTTAAAATCGTTTTGCCTGCTCCTGCTCCCTTGACGATGGTGTTGGACGGCACATGCAGTTCATCCACAATGTATGTGCCTTCTGAGAGTTTAACGGTTTTGCCCCCTCCGGCAAGCGCTGCTTGAATGTCTTCTCCCGGCTTTACGTAAACGGTATGGACGGCCCGTTCTTCAAGCACCTGGTATTCCCGGTCTAATACCGGTTTCCAGTCCGGGTAAGCGCCTGTTTCATTAACGAGCGTATGATGCAGCTTCAGCGGCTCTTCACCTCTGGTCCATAACCGTTTGAGCCGGTCGAACAACGATCTTCTTTCTTCTATCGGCTTCCACCCTGCCGCTGAAGCGAAAAAAAGCGCATCTGTTTCCTGGACAACTTCTGACAGCGGGACACCGTTTTTAAAATAAGAGTCAATAAGCTGGGCATTTTTTCTCGGATCATGGTTTCTTTTAAGTGGCATTTCTTTTGTCCTTCCTATTTGAATTTTGCACATTTTGTTATTAGAAAAAATCAAATGTAAAGGTTCGTTCTTCAAATGGCTGCCCCGGTGTAAAGGTCCGTTCTGTCCAAACGGCTCTCTTACAGCTGTTTACTTCAAGAACGGTAGAGCAGCGTGTGCCGTAGTGGGCACTTTCAATAAAAATAGAAGACAGCAGCCGTTCCCACTCGAGAGATATGCCGGTATTTGGAAGGTCTTCGTCTGCTGCTGCCCTTCCATCCTGCAGCATCGAAAACAGCTTCTCTTTACTGTCCATTGATTGGGCCATTTTTTTCTTGATTCTTACGGTTTTCGGCCACGGCGTATTTAAAAAGGCATTGCTGATCGCATGAATCCCCGGAGGCAGCCGAAATGGACGGCTTCCGGATCGGCTGCTGTACACCCATAATGCTTCAGCCGTACCGGCAATCACATTAAAACCCGGATAACGATTTCTTTCCCGGTCAAGTTCTTTCAAAAACAACTCTGCTTCCAGATGGCTTTCTAGAAACGAACGGACAATATGGCCGCGTGACCGCTTTTCGCCCCCGTCTTCCCCCGGGTCGCGGTAATTGGTGAGTGCGCAAAAGCGCCCGGTTTTAGAAATTCCCATCCAGGTCCCGTCCCTTTCTACATCACGGCCGGCCAATATGGGCGCTTCTTCCCACCAATGAGAAGGCAGGGCAGGCCGCCCCCAAAACTCATCCCGGTTTGCTGCTACAACCAGTGGTTTATCCCTGTTCACCTGATGAGCAATGGCAATTAAACACATGCACTTTCCTCATTTCCTTTTTCTTCATTATACGCAGGAGTGTTACAATAGAACAAACAAGGAAAGAAACGGATGTGAACTGCATGTACAAATTTGTGATGCCCGAAGTGATTTTTGGAAGCGGATCCATTTCACAGGCAGGTGAAAGCTGCCAGCGGCTTGGTGCCCGTCACGTTCTTGTCGTAACAGACCGCGGCGTTGTAGATGCCGGCTGGGCAGAGCCTGTAATAGCGAGCTGCCGCAATGCAGGACTTGCAGCTGTTTTATTTGATGATGTATCTGTAAATCCAACCGATGCCGAAGCGGCTGCCTGTGCCCGTGTTTATAAAGAGCATGGGTGTGATGCCATTATGTGCGTAGGCGGCGGAAGTCCGATTGATGTGGGAAAAGCAGCCGCCGCTCTTGTAACAAACGGAGGGCATATTCGAGATTACGAAGGAGTGGACCGCATCCTGCATCCTCTTCCCCCGCTTGTAATGATACCGACAACGGCGGGTTCCGGATCAGAAGTCTCCCAGTTTTCCGTCATTGTGGACAGTGAACGCCAGAAAAAAATGACGATTGTCTCGAAGTCGCTCGTTCCTGATATTGCCCTGATCGATCCGGATGTTCTGGCCACCAAAAGTGCGCGCCTGACCGCAACCACGGGCCTTGATGTGATTACGCATGCGATTGAATCTTATGTGAGTATGGCGGCTACTCCCATGACAGATGTGCAGGCGAAAAATGCCCTGTTTCTTGCGTCTCAATATTTGCGCCCGTCCGTTGCTTCAAAATACAGCAAAGAAGCAAAAGAAAAAATGGCGATGGCCAGTCTCCAGGCAGGGCTTGCTTTTTCCAATGCTATCCTCGGAGCCGCCCATGCGATGAGCCACACGATCGGCGGCCGCTATCCGTTTTTGCATGGTGACATTAACGCCGTTCTGCTCCCGCACGTGATGGAATTTAATTTAATTGCCTGCCCGAAAAAGTTTCGGGAGATGGCCGTTTTAATGGGAGAAGACGTAACCGGACTTTCTGATATCGCCGCCGGCGAAAGGGCCATCCAGTCCGTTCGAAAGCTTGCCGTTGATATCGGGGCTCCGCTTTCTCTTTCAGAGATGGGATTTGAAGAGGAAGCCATCGCAGAAATGAGTGAAATTGCCCTGACGGACGCCTGCATGATTACCAATCCACGCGATATTTCAGCGGAGGAAGTCGCCGCTCTGTTAAGGAGGGCCCTGTCATGAACCGGCCTGATATGATCCGGCTGCTGACGGGCGTCCAATCATCCAAACGGAATTATTATACAGAGTTAAAGCGGACCGTTGACGAGCTGCAAAAGAAAAACAGCCAGCTTGAAGTCATCAATGAGATGATGCGCAGCTTTAATGTTGAGATGTCCGTTCAAACGATGCTGAAGCATACGCAGAAAAAGCTGGAGAAGGTATACCGGATTGACCGGCTCAGTCTGGCTGTCTGGGAGGATGGCTCACTTCGAATAGCTGATGTATACCCGGAACAAGCCGCTTTTTTGCCGGGAGGAACGGCTTTTCCGGCTGATGGCTCGCTTTATTCAGAAGTGTTTTTAACCGGGCAGGATGTTCTTTATGTCCCGAGTGGTGCAGATTCCTTTTTTGAATGTGAAGCGTTTCAAGCGCTCTCGCTTCGCTCTGTCTGGCTGTTTCCGCTCAGAAGCCGCGGCGTGATAACCGGCGTAATCGGGCTTGCCTCGCGCGAACCGGCAGCTTTCTGCCAGGAAGACCGGGCTTTTTTCAGTCATTTATCCGGACAAATCGCCGTTTGTATTGAAAACGCCCGGCTTTACCATGAGGTGCTGCTCAGCAAGTCCAGATGGGAATCGACATTTCGCGCGGTAGCGGACTCTATTGTCATAACCGACCTGAACGGAACCATTTTAACGAAAAATGACAGTGCAGCTGCGAACTGGCCCCAGGCCAAAAGCGTCTTCGCTTTTTTAGCAGCGGAGCTTTTTGAACAAACCGTTCAGGAAGTAAAACCTCATATGGAGGAAGTATCGATTGGAAGCCAGATGTTTGAATGTGCCCTTTATCCGCTGCTTGATGATGGACAAATAGATGGTGTGATTGTGTATTTAAAAAACATTACAGAAAAACAGCTGATGCAGGCGCAAATTATTCATTCCGGCCAGCTGGCGGCAATCGGCGAAATGGCGGCGGGCGTAGCCCATGAATTAAACAATCCGTTAACCGCGATTATTGGCAATACCCAGCTTTTACTTCGGCTTTCCACCAGTGAAACAAAGCCGCTTCTTACAGACATTGAGGAATGCGGAAAACGGTGCCGGGCGATTATCCGCAGCCTTCTTGCTTTTTCCCGCCAGGAATCCGCTTCTTTCATTCCCTGCTCCTTAAACGATGCCCTGTATGAAGCATTGCGCCTGACCGGCCGGCAAATGGAAAAGCAGCGGATTGAATTAACGGTTGAGCTGGATGAAGATCTGCCTCTTATTGACGGAAGCATTCAGCAGCTCAGCCAAATCGCCGTTAATCTGCTCCTAAACGCGAAGGACGCCTGTTTAGAAAAAGAAACGGCAAAACAAGTGTCTGCCTGGACTGAGTCCGATGAGCACTCCGTTTATATGCGGGTGGCAGACAATGGCTGTGGCATCCCGCCCCAAAAACTGGATGATATTTTTCACCCGTTTTTCACCACTAAATCCGCCCATCAAGGAACCGGGCTCGGGTTATCGGTAAGCCTTGGTATTGCTGAATCACACGGCGGAACATTAACAGTAACAAGCAGGCTGCATGAAGGCAGCACATTTACCCTGGCCATTCCAAGAAGAAAGGGGAGGTAAACAGCATGGCTCATATTTTGATTGTCGATGATGAGCAGGAAATCGGCCGTTTTCTAACGAGGCTTTTTCAAATGAAAGGAATGGAGGTGACGTATGCAGGAAGCGGCGCTGCTTTTGACCGGCTTTCCCGCCTTGACCAATTTGATGTGGCTTTTTTAGATGTACGGCTGCCCGACCGGAACGGCCTTGAGCTTTTAAAAGAACTTAAAAGAAAAGCACCTCGCTGCAAAGCAGTTATTATGACGGGCTACAGCACTGTCAGGATGGCAGTAGAAGCCATCCAGCTTGGCGCGGAAGATTTTTTGGAAAAACCGTTTGAACATATTGAAGCGATAGAGGAGCTGCTTGATGAGTTAACGGCACAAAAAGAGGAAGAAGATTACATACAGGCAGCACTGGCCGCCGGTGCTTTTTTAGGAACAAGTCCAGACATGCATGATCTGTACCGTCTGGCTTTTAAACTCGCTGCCAAACAGATTACGGTTTTAATTGAAGGGGAAACCGGCACCGGCAAAGAAGTGCTGGCCCGCTTTTTGCATCAATCCGGCAGCCGGGACGGGGCACCTTTTATCGGTGTGAACTGCGGGGCCATTTCCGAGTCGCTGCTTGAAAGTGAATTGTTTGGCCATACAAAAGGCGCTTTTACCGGTGCCGCCTCCGACCGGGCGGGATACGTGGAGACGGCGGGAAGCGGAACGCTGTTTTTAGATGAAATTGCTGAAGCCTCCCTTGCGACGCAAGTAAAGCTGCTGCGCGTACTGGAAACAGGCGAATTTTTTAAAATCGGCGACCCTGCACCAAAGCGTACAAATGCCCGCATCATTGCCGCGAGCCATACGAATTTAGAGCAAGCGGTGGCAGATGGCGCTTTCCGGGAAGATTTGCTGTACAGGCTTGACGTTGTGAAATTAGTGATCCCTCCGCTGCGTAAACGGCAGTCAGATATTCCGCTTCTTATAGAAGCATACAAACAAAAACAACGCCTCCCTTTTTCTTTTTCACCCGAAGCGATGGAGATATGCATGCGGTATAACTGGCCCGGCAATATGCGCGAGCTGGTGAATCTTCTGCAGCGTTTGGCGGCGCTTTATCCAGAGGAGCCGTTTGTTACGCCAGAGATGCTGCCTCAAAAAATGACAAAAAAGCTTTCTCCGAAAAGACTGGCTGCGGCACCTGCGCCGTCATTCGACCAGGAATGGCGCCGGTTTTCTGATTACATAGCCCATTTATATGTGGGAAACGAGCCCATTTCGCTTGATGAACTGATACAGGAAATGAAAGGGATGGAAAAAAAAGTGGCTGAGGCATTTATTCAAAAAACGCTCCGGGAGACGGCCGGAAGCCGGGCACAGACCGCTGATCGGCTCGGTATCTCCAAACGGAAAATCCGTTATTATTTAAATGAAACGTAACATCGTCAATGGCTCAGCAGCCAAAACCCGAAAAGTCTCCTTTCTATAGAGGCTTCAGACTTTAGAAAATTATATGGATGACCGTGCACATGAATGGGATAATCGGCGGCGTCCAGGCAGCTCCGCTTTCCATGGGGCAGGCGCTGAGCCCGACTTCGCCTGGCGGCTTCATTGGTCTCAGCTGCCCGCTAGTCCCATAGGAGTCTGCGCCGCCCTCCCGCCGCCAAGTGGCTTGCGACAAGATGGTATAGAGCGAATAAGGTTGTATCTTTCTGTTTAAAAAAGGGAAATTTCTATTCGTTCTTTGCTTATGGATCTTCAACACCACTTAGTGAAGCCTGCCGGACGAAGACTCCTGCGGGAAGTACAGTGAGTCGGGAGACCCCGCAGGCGCAGCCGAGGGGCTCCCGCACTGCCCTAAGGGGCGCGAAGTCCGGCAGGCTTCAGTGTGTAGACAAAGTAAGAAAGCAGGCTGATTGAAAACGCTTGTCTTTCCAGGAACGCCGCCGGCTGGGAAGCGGAGTGACCTTTTCGGGGTCATGAGCATTCGTAGACGGCAAGTAACGCCGAAAGCAGGCGTTTGTCAACAGCCTGAAGCTTCCTTTCTATGGAGGCTTTTCTTCAATTATTGATTCAGTTCACGTCTCTCTTCTTCTGTAAATACGCGTGACCTTGTCAGAAATCTTTTTCCTTCCGGTCCTTCAAGAGAAAACATGCCTCCCCGCCCGTCTACAACATCGATAATAAGCTGGGTATGCTTCCAGTATTCATACTGGGCTTCACTAATATAAAAGGGTACCCCGCCAATTTCACCAAGCTTTTTATCCGCATCACCCGTTATAAACTCTCCGTCCGGGTAGCACATCGGCGAGCTGCCGTCGCAGCACCCGCCAGACTGATGAAACATAAGCGGTCCGTGTTTTGCCCTCAATTGATCAATTAACGCCAGAGCAGCCGGTGTTGCGGTAACACGGTCAACCATCCTGTTCCCCTCCTACGAAAGAAACGCCGCCGCTAAAGCGGCAGCGCTTTTCTGATTTAAAAGAATCCAAGGGCATCTTCTGAGTAGCTGACAAGCAGGTTTTTCGTCTGCTGGTAATGATTCAGCATCATCAAATGATTTTCACGGCCGATACCGGACATCTTGTAGCCGCCGAATGCCGCATGTGCCGGGTACTGGTGGTAACAGTTTGTCCAAACGCGACCCGCTTGAATGTTTCTCCCAAACCGGTATGCCCGGTTTTGATGGCGGGACCAAACGCCGGCACCCAGTCCGTACAATGTATCATTGGCGATTTCAAGCGCCTCTGCTTCATCTTTAAACGTTGTCACCGATACAACAGGCCCAAAAATTTCTTCCTGGAAAATGCGCATTTTGTTGCTGCCTTTAAAAACAGTCGGTTTGATATAATAGCCGTTTTCCAATCCTTCGACCGTGTTTCGCTCACCGCCTGCCAGGCACTCAGCACCTTCCTGCTTGCCGATATCCAGGTAAGAAAGGATTTTTTCCATCTGCTCGTTTGAAGCCTGTGCCCCCATCATCGTATCCGTATCAAGCGGGTTGCCTGTTTTAATTTCATTCACCCGCTTGATGACCCGCTCCATAAACTGATCATAAATGCTTTCATGAACGAGCGCACGGGATGGGCATGTACACACTTCTCCCTGATTGAGCGCAAACATAACAAACCCTTCAACCGCTTTGTTTAAAAACGCATCATCTTTTTCCATAATGTCTTCAAAGAAAATATTCGGTGATTTCCCGCCGAGTTCGAGCGTAACTGGAATCAAGTTTTGCGATGCATACTGCATAATCAAGCGTCCGGTTGTGGTCTCGCCGGTAAAAGCAATTTTAGCAATTCGTTTGTTCGAGGCCAGTGGTTTTCCGGCTTCAAGTCCAAAGCCGTTGACAATGTTTACGACTCCAGGCGGGAGCAGATCTTCAATCAGCTCCATAAATACAAGAATAGACGCTGGAGTCTGTTCAGCCGGCTTTAAGACTACACAGTTTCCAGCAGCAAGAGCCGGTGCAAGCTTCCACACCCCCATGAGGAGCGGAAAATTCCACGGAATAATCTGCCCGACTACACCAAGCGGCTCGTGGAAATGATACGCAACGGTGTCATTGTCGATTTGTGACAAGGAACCTTCCTGAGCCCGGATTGCTCCGGCAAAGTAACGGAAGTGGTCAATGGCCAGCGGCAAATCGGCATTTAATGTTTCACGAACCGCTTTTCCGTTGTCCCACGTTTCCGCAACCGCCAGCGTTTCCAAGTTTTCTTCAAGACGATCAGCAATTTTATTTAAAATGTTGGCGCGCTCGGCGACGGATGTTTTCCCCCACGCATCCTTTGCAGCATGGGCGGCATCCAAAGCCAGCTCAATATCCTCAGCCTGAGAGCGGGCGACTTCACAAAATACTTCACCTGTAACAGGCGTGATGTTTTCAAAGTACTGGCCGCTGAGCGGCGCTGTCCACTCTCCATTAATATAATTCTCGTATCTTTGCTTGAATGTAACCTTTGATCCTTCCTGCCCTGGATTTGCGTAAATCATATACCCTTCCCCCTTTGAATGATGGAAACCATTATATAAAACGCTTACATTTCCAAAATAACGGTTCCCAACTTGAATGTCAACCGAGACGCTTACAAAGTCAGCACAATGCGACCGTTAATTTTTCCTTGTGTCATTTTATCGAATACGGTGTTAATCTCATCAAGCGGCGCTGTTTCCACCTGCGCTTTTACTTTACCGCGTGCCGCAAACTCCAGCGCTTCTTTCATATCGAGTCGTGTTCCGACAATGGAGCCTTTTACAGATACGCCGTTTAAAACGGTATTGAAAATAGGAATTGGCAATTCATCATTTGGAAGGCCGACGACAACAAGTGTGCCTCCGCGTTTAACAGAACGGTATGCCTGCTCAAACGCTTTTTTCGTCACCGCTACACTGATGGCCGCCTGTACACCGCCCACTTTCTCCTGTATGGCATCGGCAGGATCTTCGTTCATACCGTTTACTACTTCATCCGCTCCTAAACTTTGGGCGAGTTCCAGCTTTTCATCTGCAATATCGACGGCTATGACGTTAAAGCCCATTGCTTTCGCATATTGAAGCGCAATATGGCCGAGGCCGCCAATTCCGTAAATCGCAACCCAGTCGCCTGGCTTTGCTCCTGATACTTTTAATGCTTTGTATGTTGTTACGCCCGCACACAAGATAGGAGCTACTTCAACTGGATCGAGGCCATCTGGAATTTTCGCTACATAATCAGCTGGTGCGACACAATATTCAGCATAGCCGCCATCAACTGAATAGCCGCCATTTTCCTGATGAGGGCAAAGCGTTTCTTGTCCCTGCAGGCAGTACTCACATTCGCCGCATGCGGAAAACAGCCAGGGGATACCGACCCGGTCTCCTGTCCTTAAAGAGGTGACCCCTTCACCAATTTCTTCGATAATTCCTACACCTTCATGGCCTGGAATAAGCGGCAGCTTTGGCTTGACCGGCCAGTCACCATGGGCTGCGTGGAGGTCGGTATGACATACACCGCACGCTTCAATTTTAACCAGCACCTCTTTGCGTTTTGGCGAGGGCTTGGGTACGTCTTTTACTTCGAGCTGCTGCTTAAATTCATTTACGACGGCTGCTTTCATATTTGTTGTTGCTCCAGGCTGCTGGTTTGGTTCATTTACGGCTGTTGTTTTCATGTTAATTCCTCCTTTTAATTGGTCATTCGTTTATTTTATTGCAAGCACTGTGCCAACAATGAAAAAGCTGACATAAAAGGGAGTTGTCTGGGTATCAGCCGATTTTTCGGCCCATTCAGCCAAAAGATTGGCTCTTATAAACGAAAAAACGGCTTTCTCAACGAGGAGAAAGCCGGCGGGCCAGTCGATATTCAGTAAAATGAAACAGCATAATCCAAAAAAACAGCCAGGCAGCACCTATGGAGAAGCCGGCCGCTACGTCACTTGGATAATGAACACCGAGATAAATGCGCGATAAGCCGATTAAAAAAATCATAGAGCCTGCCACAAGCGCCGATACGGTTTTTTTCCACTTTCCATGTACAAGCCGGAACAGCATAAAAGAAAGCGCCCCGTAAAAAATAAAAGATCCCATAGAATGACCGCTTGGAAAGCTGTAGCCGCCCTGTTCAATTAACGGCAGAATATCCGGCCGCTGACGCTGAAACAGCTCTTTTAAAAAATGATTAAACGCGCCGCCAAGGCCATTTACCAGTACAAAAAACAGCGCCCATCCATACCGTCTGCGGATCACGAGAAAAAGAGAAATAACCCCGGTTGCCACACTGAAAAATAGGACGGAACCAAGATTGGTGAAAAAGATCATCCGCGCTGTCCGGCCTTCGTTGATCCATGACTGTACCTCGTTAATGATTTTCGTGTCAAACGCCGCCACTTCATTCGTTTGAAGGGCTTCGACCACTTCGAAAAATCCCCACGTAAACAGGACGAGAAACAGCACAAGTGAGCCGTAATAAGCGTAGGCGCGCGAGTTTTTTTGCTGCAATCGCAATCTTCCTTTCTTAGCTGTAAAGGTTTTTAACGCCTTGCCCGTTCAAAAAATCCAGGAAACCTTCCTGGATTAAAAAACGGTTGAAGCCAGATACGCTTCTACTTCCTCGCGCAATTGCTCATAGGCGTTTTGTTCAGCAAACGCCTCCTGGTTATGAACGGTAAAATGAGCCGGCGTATCAAGATCAATGCTGATTGTACCCCCGAACATATACGTTCCGTTTCCGATTAAATCAATAGAATATTGTCCGTCTTCATGCACATGCACTTCGCAGCGGACTTTCCCCCCATTGTTGTATACATCAATAGGCGCTTCCATGTCGTTTAAACCGAGCTGGCATGTGGTCAGCGTAGAAGCGGACATCGCTGTACCGCATGCATTGGTGAAGCCAACGCCGCGCTCAAACGTCCGCACATACAGCGCTCCTTTTTGGATTGGATACACAAAGCTGACGTTTACACCATCTGGCGTAATGTCGTTTTTCCCGTTCAGCATTTCTGAAATCCGTTTTTGCTCATCTGAAGCAATAAGCTCCCGGTCTGCCACAACAATTAAATGAGGGTTCGGTACGGCGAGCGCAGAGAACCGGATCGAATCAGACAGTTCAGGCACCATTTCATCAAACAAACGTTCTTTTCCGATCGTCATTGGCAGATCCGCAAGATTAAACAGGACCGGTGAAATTTGAACACGGTATGCCGGCACGCCTTCATAAATATCGCCGTCTCGCTTCACATAAAGATCGGCTTTGTTTGTCTCAACGATAATCTCATTTTCCCCAAGTTTATCCAGCACGTACCGTCCATGCAAACGCAGCCCGTTGCCGCACATGGACGCTTCCGAACCGTCACTGTTAAAAATACGCATTTTCGCATCGGCATGCGCGCTTTCCATTACAAATACAATTCCGTCAGCTCCAATGCCCTTTTCCCGGTCGCAAAGCGCTAAAGCGAGATCGCGGCGGTTCTCTTCTGTAAATGTATATGCATTCGTCCACTCATCGATCAAAATAAAATCATTTCCCGACCCATGGCCTTTAATATACGAAATCTCCAACATAACTCCCTCTTTCACAGCTGATTTGTTGTTTAGTATAGCAGATTTGAACCCATTGGTGTTGCATTTCGAAAGGGTTTGTGCCATTTTTAACAAAAGAAAAAACCCGCCTGCAGAAGGCGGGTTTGAGAATGTAGACAAAGTAAGAAAGCAGGCTGATTGAAAACGCTTGTCTTTCCAGGAACGCCGCCGGCTGGGCAGCGGAGTGACCTTTTTCGGGTCATGAGCATTCGCAGCCGGCAAGTGACGCCGAAAGCGGGCGTTTGCGGGCAGCCTGAAAACCCGCCTGCAGGAGGCGGGTTTTTTTAGTGAACAATTGTATTCATTAGGAAAAGCACCGCGATAATATACATCGAAACAGGCACTTCGCGGAATCGCCCGCGGGTCACTTTTAAAATCGGATACAAAATGAAGCCAGCCGCAATACCATCTGCAATGCTTGAGGTAAGCGGTATGATGGCGATAATCGCCAGGGCTGGAATCCATTCAGTCCAGTCTGAAACGGGCAGGCGGCGGATGTTCATCGTCATCAGCGTACCGATAATGATCAAAATCGGGGCAACCGCAGAACCCGGTACCATATTTAAGTATGGCGCTGCGATAAAAGCGAGCGGAAACAGCAGTCCAGCCGTCAGCGGCACTAAACCTGTCCGCCCGCCGGATGCAATAGGCGCTGCGCTTTCCACAGCTGATACATTCGCGCTTGATCCGGCCAGCCCGCTTGCCACAACAGAAGCAGCATTTGCCTGGATGGCACGCTTGAATTTTTCCGGCTGCCGGGCCAAATTCAAATGCCCGTGCACAAGCCCGATGTTTTCAAACAGCAGCACCATCGTCAACGAAAAAACCGCTGGTATAAAAACAAACGGGGACAGACCTTGAATCGCCCAGGCACCCCATACTTCCCCATAGCTTTTGATCCCAACACTGCCCGATGCCTCCGGGAGACTGCCGAACAGCCAGGCAATGCCGGTTCCGGCTGCAATCACCCAGATGAACGTTC
The DNA here is from genome assembly GCF_032341995.1 of Domibacillus sp. DTU_2020_1001157_1_SI_ALB_TIR_016. Classification (NCBI taxonomy): domain Bacteria; kingdom Bacillati; phylum Bacillota; class Bacilli; order Caryophanales; family Bacillaceae; genus Domibacillus; species Domibacillus sp. DTU_2020_1001157_1_SI_ALB_TIR_016. The sequence continues at coordinate 1,649,155 of NZ_CP135439.1, read as the reverse complement.
CCGGCACCTTGCGCCAATAAAGAATCACCGCTAAAAGAAGCGTCAGAAGAGCCGCCCAGGAAAATCCGGCTTTCTCGACGCCGATCACAATCAGAAATAAACCGAGGCCAATCGTAATTGCTTCTTTTAAAGATGCGGGCACCACGCTGTTTAACTTGGCGGCAAGCGGCGTAAATGTCACGACGGCAAATAAAAGACCCGATGTAACAGTAACGCCAAGTGCCTGCTGCCATGTCATGCCCATCTCCTGGACAAACGTATATGTGAACATGGCATTGATCCCCATGCCCGGCACGATAATGATCGGGGCATTTGCCCAGAGCGCCATAATCAAGCATCCTACAGCCGCTGACACGATTGTTGCGGCAGCAGCAGCTTCAAATGGCATGCCCGCTTCAGATAAAATGAGCCCATTCACTGCGATAATGTAAATAACGGTTAAAAAACCCGTTACACCCGCAGACCATTCCTTCGCGAAGGTTGTTCCGTGCTCGCGAAGCTTAAAAATTCCTCCATTCATTGTTAAAACCTGCTTACTGTAAAGCGCCCTCTCCCTACCCGCTGTGCTGTCAGACGAATGCCTGGCAGCCAGCCACAAGAGCCATTATATCACGCGTCAAATGAGCGGAGCAAGTTCGCCATTTCAATAGCAGACATCGCTGAATCCCAGCCTTTATTGCCTGCTTTTGTCCCAGCGCGTTCAATCGCCTGCTCAATCGTATCTGTTGTTAAAAGTCCAAAGATGACAGGTACTCCCGTTTGCATGCCAGCCTGGGCAGTTCCTTTTGCTGCTTCATTGCAGACATAATCAAAGTGAGCAGTGGCTCCGCGAATAACAGCACCAAGTGTAATCACAGCGTCATATTTTCCGCTTTCCGCCATTTTTTTTGCAACGAGCGGCAATTCAAATGCCCCCGGCACCCAGGCGATATCAATGTTGTCTGCGTCTACGCCATGGCGGATAAATCCATCTTCTGCTCCTGCGATAAGTTTGCTTGTAATAAATTCATTAAAACGGCCGGCAACGATGCCTACTTTCAATCCTGCTCCAATTAAATGTCCTTCAAATGTTTTTCCCATTATTTATTCCCCTCTTCTACATGTAATAAATGGCCAAGCTTTGAGATTTTCGTTTTTAAATAACTGCGGTTAGCATCATTGGCCGGCATTTCAATCGGCACACGCTCGACAATATCAAGACCGTATCCGTTTAAGCCGGTAACTTTGCGCGGATTGTTTGTTAACAGCCGCATTTTGGAAATGCCAAGGTCACGCAAAATCTGGGCGCCGATGCCGTAATCACGCAGATCGTCTTTAAATCCGAGTTTTACGTTTGCTTCGACCGTGTCATAGCCCTGCTCCTGAAGCTCGTATGCTTTCAGCTTGTTAATCAGCCCGATACCCCGGCCTTCCTGACGCATATAAAGCAGCACGCCGCGGCCTTCTTCTTCGATCTGTGCAAGGGCAGCATGAAGCTGCGGTCCGCAGTCGCAGCGGTGTGAGCCGAAGATATCGCCTGTCAGGCATTCTGAATGAACACGGACAAGCACCGGCTCATCACCAGAAATATCTCCTTTTACAAGAGCTACATGATCCTGGCCTGTTAAATCTTCCTCATAGCCAACCGCGCGGAACTGCCCAAAATCCGTTGGAAGCTGAATATCCGCTTCGCGGCGGACAAGCGTTTCACGACCGCGGCGGTAAGCAACAAGCTGCTCAATCGTGATCATTTTCAGGCCGAATTTTTCCGCCATCACTTCAAGCTCCGGCAGGCGGGCCATCGTTCCATCATCATTCATTACTTCACATATCACACCAGCCGGCTTGTGTCCGGCAAGCTTGGCAAGGTCTACGGCAGCTTCGGTATGGCCGGTTCTGCGCAGCACACCGCCTGATTTGGCAATCAGCGGGAAAATATGGCCCGGACGTTTAAAGTCAGCCGGCACAGACGCATCGTCCACCATCGCTTTTACGGTATCCGCCCGTTCAAAAGCGCTGATGCCGGTTGTCGTGTTGATATGGTCAACACTGACTGTAAACGCCGTCCCATGGCTGTCCGTGTTGCGTTCCACCATTGAGTGGAATTGAAGCCGGTTCGCAAGTTGTTCTTCAATCGGCACACAAATAAGGCCGCGGCCCTCTTTTGCCATAAAATTAATCATGGCACCGTCCACAAGTTCGGCGATGCCGACAAGGTCGCCTTCGTTTTCACGGTCTTCATCGTCCACTACAATGATGACTTTACCTTCTTTTAAATCCGCAATCGCTTCTTCAATTGTCGAAAACATGGATATTCCTCCTTACAAATAACCGCTCTCTTTTAATAAATCCATCGTAACGCCGCGTTTCGGCGCTTCTTTTTTCTCCAGCATACTGCCGACATATTTCGCGAGCATGTCGCACTCAATATTCACCGGATCACCCACACTTTTAGAAGCTAAAATGGTCTCGTCCTGTGTGTGCGGAATAAGAGATACGGTAATCCCTTCATCTGTCACCCCAAAAAGCGTTAAAGAAGTTCCATCCAGAGCGACGGAGCCTTTATACAAAAAGTAGCGGCTCAGCTCTTCTGGATATGAGATCGTCACATACAGGGCATTTTCTTCGTGCTTTCTTGAAACAATATGGCCGACGCCATCCACATGTCCGGAGACGAAATGTCCGCCAAACCGGCCATTGGCCGCCATCGCTCTCTCTAAATTCACACGCGCTCCCGGCGTAAGAGCAGCAAGAGCGGTAGATGTAAAGGTTTCAGGCATTACATCGGCGGTAAAGTGAGTTTTTGTAAAAGTCGTAACGGTTAAACAAACACCGCTGACTGAAATACTGTCGCCAAGGTGAACGTCCTCCAGCACTTTTTTGGCGGCAATGGTAAGCTGCAGCGACCGGCCGCCGCGCACAATTCGTTCGACTGTGCCAAGTTCTTCTATAATTCCTGTAAACATAGGATCACCTTTTTTCCATGACAATTTTCAAGTCCGGCCCTACTTGCTCCATTGAAACAAAAGCAAGGTCGAGTGCTTCATCCATCGACGATCCGCCCAACCCTCCAAAAGAAGATGGAGCCGATTTGCCGCCGATCAGTTTTGGCGCCATATACATAATGAGCCGGTTAAACGCACCGATGTCTAAAAAGGAGGCGTTCATTTCAGCACCTGCTTCTACAAACAGTGTCATAATGTTCATTTTGCCGAGCTCATCCAGCACCGCATCAATTGACATATGAGGCAGGCGGATCACCGTAACCCCTTCATCTTCTAATGCACGCTGTTTTTTTGTCTGGGCATCGGACGCACAGAAAATAATCGTTTTTGCTTCTTTGTTTTGAACAATGTGAAAATCAAGCGGAACGCGCAAATGCGTATCCAGTAAAATTCGAATCGGGTTTTTTCCTCCCTGGGGCAGTCGGGAAGTCAAGAGCGGGTTGTCAAGCAGGACCGTGCCGATACCTGTTAGGATGGCATCATGACGGCTTCTGAGAAGGTGTACGTCTTCTCTGGCGGCTTCACTTGTGATCCAGCGGCTGTGCCCGGTATGGGCAGCCGTTTTGCCGTCGGCGGTAACAGCAGTTTTAATCGTCACATAAGGCCGTTTTGTTTGGATAAAATGAAAAAATGGTGTTAATACTTCAAGTGCCCGTTGTTCACAAACGCCAGTTTCAACTTCAATACCAGCTTCCTGAAGCTTTTGAATACCCTTGCCGCCTACAAGCGGATTGGGGTCAACCGCAGCAATAAACACACGGCGCAAACCTTTTTGAATAATAAGATCTGCACAAGGCGGTGTTTTGCCGAAATGAGCACACGGTTCAAGTGTTACATAAATATCTGCTCCCTGTGCCGCATCACCCGCCTGCATAAGCGCATTCACTTCTGCATGAGCTTCTCCTGCTTTTAAATGAGCACCCATTCCGAGAATTCGGCCGTCTTTAACGACAACTGCGCCCACAGGAGGGTTTGGTGATGTTTGATAAGCCGCGCTTTCGGCGAGCGAAAGAGCAAGATTCATATATTGTTCTTTATTCACGAGAAGAGCCATCCTCCTTAGTCAAAATACCGCCTGTACACAAGAAAAGCGCAAGGCGCCTGCTTATCGGCTCATAAGGAACAAAAGCTAAAACGCAGCATCATGCTGCAATGCTTTTGTGATCCACATCGTGTGGACCTCCGATGGCGCCTGGAGCTAGACAAAAATAAGCCCCGCATTGACAGTCAATACGGGGCTTTTAGCATCAAGAAATAAACGTTTCCCTTCCAAAAATTCAGAAAACGTACACTATCCTTTCCTCCCATCCAGACTTTCACTGTCGGCTCCGGAATCACACCAGATCCACCGCATGCACATGATGCGGGTCACGGACTGAGGGCCTTAACGCCCAACACCGCCGGTCGGGAGTTGCACCCTGCCCCGGAAAGGTTTATTCGAATGTTGTTACCATTATGAACTTTGTTTCGATATACTGTCAAGCAGCTGATTCCTGTTTTTTAAACCAAAGTGCCAAAATGACAATGATAATAAGTAGAATAATCTGCGGCAGCATCGTTTCAAGCGTCGGGTATAAGCCAATTACATCAATAAACGGCACAGCTGAAGCTGTATGAGTATCGATGACTCCGGCAACCTGAAGAGAATGAATGCTTTTACCCAAAATTTTAAAAGCCAATACATAGATTAACAGAGCGGCGCCCGTGAAAAAAAGGCGCATCGGTACGCGAACACTGTACTTGATCACGATCAGCCCAACGGCTGACACAATGAAAAAAGCAAGGGCAATACCGGCGGCAAGTGCCCCTGCACTCATATCCGGTGCCATGCCGGCATAAAAAATAATCGTTTCGGCGCCCTCTCTGAACACCGATAAAAAGCTGATAAATGCAAATGACAGGATGCTTCCTGACGCCGCGGCTTTTCCCACCGACTGCTTCACAAAAGCGTTCCACTTCGCAATATTTGACTTTCCATGCAGCCAGGTACCAACCCCAATCATCATCACAACAGCGGCGATACCCGTCAGCCCTTCCATGTATTCACGGCCGGCAGCACCCGCAAGGCCTGTAAACACCTGGCTCAATAAAACAGCGGCAGCCACACTGGCCAAAATGCCGCCCCCTGCCCCGAGCCAGATCCATTTTTTCGCCCGCTCCTGTCCTGTTTTTGACAAAAAGGCAAGCAGAGCGGAAAGTATAAGTACCGCTTCAAGTCCTTCCCGAAGAAGAACAAGCGCGGCATCCCACCATGTGTAAGAGGAAGCATCAGCAAGCGGTGCCAGGCGGGCTTCAATGCCTGCAATCATTTCTGCTGCCCTTTCGTTATCTGGATTCTGGGAAGATAGCAGGCCGGCCGCTTCCGGGATCTTTACTTCAATATCGCTGTAAAGAGAAGCATCCTTTACTTGAACGGCTCCTTCAACAGAAGGCCACATTGAAATAGCGGCTGTAAGTGTCGCAGCAGCGGCACTGCTCTGCCCACCTCCCGCTTCGCTTTCTGCCTGCTTGAGAAGGGCAGCATATTCTGTCAGGTCCGCTTTCTTTGCAGCACCTTGTTCTGTGCCGTTCAAGTAGCGGTTAATCGCTTCTTCAAGTGTTCCGACAGCCCGCTTGATTTCGGCCGGGTCGGACGGCTCTTTCACAACAGAAATCCGAAGCAGCGCCATATTCGTTTCAATATCGCCATAGGCGGCTGTACTCTCTGCATTTACAATTTTTTCAACCGCATTCCATTCTGATTCAAAAGAACGATAAGACACCTCCGTCACTTCACTTTTCTTCATTTCTGCCAGAACAGGCAGGAGAGCGGCGACTTTTTTGCGCTCTGCATCCTGGTCAACCGGATTGAGCTGTTCGTCCACACGCACGAGAGCCGATGACAGCTGCTTCAATGACGCCTGTACATCTTCCTGATGTTTATGTTGGGCTGCTTTTTGGGCAGATGAGAAAGCGGAGTCTACCTCATCAGACTTTACACCGAGCTTGTCCCACTCTGTTTGAAAGGCCGCCATATTATCGACGACTCCCGCAAAGTCACCCCTTTTCGCATCCATCATCGCATCGCCAACCGGCACAAATAAAGCGTCCGTATCCGTTGCTGCTGAGGCACTTTGTATTCCTGTTCCGCATATAATAACGAAAACAGCAGCCACCTTAAGAAAGAAACGTTTCACCGAGCCAGCCTCCTTTTTTCACACCGGGCAGGCAGGCAAACACGGCACTTCCTCGATGAATCGTATATTCATTCAGCTTATCACTGTTTGCCAGGCGTGTTTGAATCGGCACGAATTGCTTTTGAATGCTCCGCTGAAAACTAATAAACAAAAGTCCTGCATCAAAGCTGCCTGTTTTTGGATCCAGTCCATCCGCGTAGGAATACGATCGGCGCAAAATCTTGATGCTTCCGTCTCCATGCGCAAGCGCTGTATGAGAATTCGGCAGTATTTGTTTTTGGCCTGTTTCGTCCTTTTTAGAAAGATCAATTTTTTCAAATTCATCTTTCCCTCCCAGCGGTGCACCGCTTGAGCGGTGGCGCCCAAATGTCGCTTCCTGTTCTTTCAATGTAGTCCGGTCCCACACTTCGATAAACATCTGTACGCGGCGCACAACCATATAGGTGCCTCCGGCCATCCAGCCATCTGTTGCCCAGACATGCTCACTCATTGCTTTTTTGCTTGTATGATCTGGATTTCCAGTCCCGTCTTTGAAGCCGAATAAATTACGCGGTGTCTCATTTTCCGTATTCGCTTGTTTCGTCCGCTGAAAAGCAGCCTGTGTCCATTTCAGCTGCATTTTCCCACGGGCAAGGCGAACGAGATTGCGCACTGCATGGAACGCGACCTGTGGATCATCTGCACATGCCTGAATACAGACGTCTCCACCTGACCACTGTTCTTCAATCGCATCAAACGAAAAAGACGGAAGGTCTTTCAGCTCTGCCGGCTGGCGGCTCGTTACATTTAATTTTTTAAAAAAGCCCGGGCCTACCCCAAAGGTCATTGTCAGATTGGAAGCGTCAAGGCCGGCTGCTTCCCCTGTATCTTCAGGCGGCATAAGTTCATTTTCAGCCGGCCGGCCGATCGATTTTCCTTCGGCCATTTGAGCAGCAGCAGCTGTCCATTCTTTGAAAAGAGCGATCACTTCTGCCCGCTCTGTTGTGGTTAAGGTTAATGCCGCAAAGTACAGATGATTTTGAGCAGGCGTTGTAATGCCCGCCTGGTGTGTTCCGTAAAAGGACACCGTGCCTGTACTTTTTTCAGAGGCAGAAGCGCCAAGCGACAGCAGGCTGCCGGCGCCAGACGCGCCAATGAACAAACCGGCTGCACCAATACCGCCCGCTTTTAAAACACTGCGGCGCGATATTTCTTTCTTTAAAAATTTTTCCACTTTAGGACGCCTCCGTTACAATGCCCAGCTGTGAAAGTGGTTCTGCAAGCGCATCGATCGCTTGACTGAGTTCTTTAATTTCTGACTCGGATAAATCTGTATACAGCGTATAAGCATCGCCTTTTTTCTGATTGTTGAGCAGGGTGTATACGTCATCGAATTTCGATTCGATTTCAGTCGACAGCGCTTCATCCTTTTTCTTCAGTTCCGGCTGCAGCAGGGTAAAGATTTTTTCCGCTCCCTCTACATTTGCTGCAAAATCATACAAGTCCGTATGTGAATACCTGTCTTCTTCACCTGTTACTTTCGATGTCGACACTTCATTCAATAAATCGACGGCTCCTGTAATTAAAAGATCCGGTGTTACTTCAACTGTTTCTACTTTTGCACGAAGCAGCTTTGTGTCATCGATGAGCTGCTGCGCATATTGTTCGTAGCCTTCTGTTGTGCCGTCAACCCAAAGTCCTTTTTCAATCCGGTGATAGCCTGTCCACTCCGCTTCGGGAACATCACCTTCACGCGCATCGATTTTCGGATCTAAATCGCCAAATACTTCGGCAATTGGCTCCGCACGCTCATAATGCATACGAGCCGGCGCATACGCGGCTTTTGCTTCTTCGATATCGCCTGACTTGACTGCCTCAGCAAAACCTTCAGTCTCGGTTACAAATGCATCTATTTCACTAATGGCATACGCTCGGTACTCTTCTGTCACATTGGATAAATCTGGTGTTTTTTCCGTCTCAGCAGGTTCAGCCGCTTTTTCCTGGCTGCACGCAGCAAGTGAAGCCGCCGCTGCCAAAATCGTCGTTGTTTTGATCCATTTTTTCATTCTATTTCTTCTCCTTTTATGCGGTGCATACTGAATTTTCTCTTAATTATACGATAATGATATTCATTTTCAATTAAAATTTAAAATCATGTCGAAAAAATTTTTAATTTGAGGTTAAAATCTATTTTCAAATGGGTAAAAATTTTATATGATGTGATTAACGACGACATTTTAATGCTAGTTGTATTGGGAAGGCAAATGGTGCGCCACCGGTTTCTTCTATCGGTTCTAATGGGTTCGATTCCCATCCCGGAATTTTTTTATGGACAGGCTGCAGTTGTGACGGTCTTGTTTGTTTTTTAAAAAATTTCGAGGGTGGATCGGCACGTATGAACCGCTATGCCCTCGTTGTGTAAAACAGAGGAGGGAAAGAAAATGTTGAAGAAACGCGATGTTCATGAAAGTCATGTTTTATTTGATTTGATGACGCACCCGGATGTGTTCCCTTTTGTGCGCCAAAAAGTCCACTCATACGAGGAGTTTGTGTTTGCCACCAAGCAAACGATTGAAGCGGAAGAACGGGGTGAACTGATTTCGCGAACGATTCTTGACGAATGGGGCAGCCCAATCGGCACGATCAACTTGTATGATATTGAAAATGGCGCCGGCTTTCTCGGCACGTGGCTCGGCAAGCCTTATCACGGCAAAGGCTACAATGCACCAGCCAAAGAAGAGTTTTTCAGAGAGCTGTTTTATGAAATGGATATTGAATCGGTTTATATGTCCATTCGCAAAGTGAATATACGCTCACGCAAAGCGGCAGAAAAACTGCCCTATGTTGTTTTGGCTAATGAAACACGGCCCGATGTGTATGCTAAATTAAATCAAAACGAAGCAGTATTCGATTTATATGAAGTACCGAAAGATCTCTTCACGCTTTATTTAATGCGTAACGATCAGGAAAACGAACAGGCAATGGAAGCGTAACAAACAATTCCAATTATCCTCGTCCACATACTCCTTCACTAGTAAAGCGTTGAGTTTTTACCGTGACGCTCATTCAACTGAGAAAATTTAAAATCCCAAAAAAAGCCGGCTGCAGCAGCAGCCGGCTTTTTATCGTTCTTTTTCCGTTTCTTTAAACAGATAAATCCTTGTTTCATACGGACGCAGCTCAAAAGGTTTCTCCAGAGCCGACGCGTCATCCTCCACTGTGTAATTGGATAAAAGCAGGTGACCCGACAGGCCGCTTATCTGCTCCCTGTCTACTGCAAAAGAAACCGGCTTTTTGCCAAAATGACTGATAACAAGCAGTACTTCGCCCCCTCCTGTCCGCGTATAAGCAAACACCGAAGGATGATCCGGCGCCATTAAATCAAAGGTTCCTTCGGTCACAACCGGTTCTGTTTTCCGAATGTGAATCAGTTTATGGTAAAACCAAAAAACTGATTCCGGGTCATCGAGGTTCTGCTGTACATTCACACTTAAATAGTTATTATTGACCTTAATCCACGGTTCTCCCTCCGTAAACCCGGCATTTTTCCCATCATCCCACTGCATGGGCGTTCTTGCCTGATCACGGCTTCTTTTATTTAAGTCGGCCAGCACGCTTTCTTTTTCCTCATTTTGTTCATAATGGCGCTGGTGAAACTCTGTAATCGACTTGCTGTCCCGAAACTCCTCTATTCCTTCAAAATCTGCATTTGTCATGCCGATTTCTTCTCCCTGGTAAATATACGGTGTTCCTTTCATCATATGTAGTGTTGCGGCCAGCATTTTAGCAGACGCTGCACAGTGCTCGCCTTCGTCTCCAAAACGCGTGACAATGCGCGGCTCATCGTGATTGCACCAAAACAGCGTATTCCAGCCCTTTTCCTCCAGGGTTTTCTGCCATTTTTCCATTACTTTTTTTAACTGGACCACATTTACTTTTACATCGGATTCCGAGTCTCCTTCTTCAATCTGCAGGTGGTCAAAGGAAAACACCATATTCACTTCGCGCCGAGCCGGATCAGTATACAAAAGGGCTTCTTCCGGTGTAGCCGAGCCGCTTTCTCCAACCGTCATCATGCTGTATTTTGAAAAAACGGCTTCGTTTAAATGATGGACGTACGGATGGGCTCCTTCATCTTTAATGATTTCGAAATGGGGATCCGCTTCTTTGTCTGCATATTGTTCGTATGACGGCAGTGATTTCTTTTTGTTAATGTGGCCAAGCTGGTCAATCCGAAATCCCGAAACGCCTTTTCGGATCCAGAAAATCATCATTTCTTTTACTTCATGGATGACATTCGGGTTTTCCCAGTTTAAATCCACCTGCCGCCGGCTGTTCATATGCAGATAATACTCACCCGTTTTTTCATCAAATTCCCATGCACTTGTATTATAGGTAGACATCCAGTCGGAGGGCGGACCATCGGGAGTGCCGGGGCGCCAATGATAAAAATCCCGAAACCGGCTCGTTTTCGACTTTTTCGCATCTAAAAACCAGCGATGCTGATCTGATGTATGATTGTACACAATGTCTAAAATCACTTTTAGTCCGCGTTGATTTGCTTCAAAAATCAATTCCTCCATATCCGTCATCGTGCCATAGTCTTCTGATATGGCCCGGTGATCCGATACGTCATATCCATAGTCGACATTCGGCGACTTGTATACCGGTGAAAGCCAAATCGCATCCACCCCCAGCTTTTTCACATAATCCAGCTTTGAAATGATGCCCTGTAAATCACCAATCCCATCTCCGTTACTGTCTTGAAAACTGCGGGGATATATGTGATAAATGACTGCTGTTTTCCACCATTCGTTTGCCAAGCTGTTTCCCTCCTGCGCTTACTTGTTTAGTAGAAACGTTCCCTTTCCATTCTTTTCTAAACGCGTATGCAGCGCATTAACAGGCGGGATGACAGGGTCGGCAGGCAAAGTCATTTCTTCTTAGCTTTAATAAAGATAGAAGTCCCCTGCTGAAACCAGAGCGTTCATTTTATTGCCAGCCCCTTTACGGATATGGGTGAAACCATTTTTAAGAGAGATGACTTTACCGTTCTTCGTTGACATATGAATGCCTATGCGTTCCAGATCCACGATTCTCAGTAACGGGTTTTGGAACATTGACACTCCTCATTTTGCCTCCTGCGTGCGGATTTTCGTCAAAACCGTTGTATGTATGCCTCTTGACTGTAATGTAACAGTGGCAGCCAGGCTCCTGATTCCTGCACCAATCACAATTGCTTTTTTCACCTGGCGTCCTTCTTTACTATTGCCGCCGTTATACATTAGAATGGAGGTATCTTGTACGATAAAGGAGTTTTAGCCAATGGAATCAAGAAGAAATATGTTTTTTTCGTATAAAAAAGATCCTGAAAAACTGCCTGACATCCAAAAACTGATTACACTTGCTGAAGAACAGGGATTTGTCGTAGTGGATGATTACAAAGAAGCCAATATTATTGTGGGGGTCGGCGGCGACGGAGCGTTTTTGCAGGCGGTCCGCAAATCCGGGTTCCGTGATGACTGCTTATACGTCGGTATAACAGACGAAGTGGAAGCAAGCTTGTATTGTGATTTTCACATTCGCGATACGGAGAAAATGATCGAAGCGATTCAATCGGCAGGAGTGGAAGTGCGCCGCTATCCGGTGATAGATGTGCATATTGACGGTGAATCTCATTTCAAATGCTTGAACGAGCTGTCCGTTCGCTCTTCCATTATTAAAACGTTAGTCATGGACGTACATATTGATGACCTTCACTTTGAAACATTCCGCGGTGACGGCATTGTTGTTTCTACACCAACTGGAAGCACAGCTTACAACCGGTCCTTAAATGGAGCTGTTGTAGACCCTCGCATTCCGTGTATGCAGGTGAATGAAATGGCATCTTTAAACAATAACCAATTCCGTACGCTCGGTTCATCGTTTATCTTACACAGTGACCGCAAGCTGACGCTGAGCATCGCACAAGACGGCAATAACTACCCGGTGATCGGCCTGGACAATGAAGCGCTCAGCATCCAAAATATTCAAAACATCGAAGTGGAAATGACCGGCAGCATTATTAAAACGGTTAAATTAAAAAACAATTCATTCTGGCATAAAGTACAGCGAACATTTCTTTAATCAAAAACGGATCCTATAAAGGATCCGTTTTTGAGTGTAGACAAAGTAAGAAAGCAGGCTGAGTGAAAACGTCTGTCTTTCCAGGAACGCCGCCGGCTGGGAAGCGGAGTGACCTTTTTCGGGTCATGAGCATTCACAGTCGGCAAGTGACGCCGAAAGCGGGCGTTTGCGGGCAGCCTGAAACGGATCCCATAAAGGATCCGTTTTTAAGGGCTTGTCCACCCGCTACTTGTTCGCAATGGAAGAAAGTGTTTCATATTCTGACTTCTTGGCTGGAGGCGGGTTGTTTCTGCCCGATTTATCTCCTTTTTGAATCGACTGGCTCAGCAAACTTTGCAGACCGATGGCAAAGGTTAATTCCACTTTAGGGCTGAGCGTCCCGCCCATTTCAATCACATCATTTAATTCCTCAATCTTATCTACCATAATATCTCTTATGAATTGAATGTCTTCTTTCATCTCCATTCCCGTCCCCTCTCTTCTTAAAAAACATTTTCTTCTCATGATCAAATGTATGCGGCTTGTCCCTTTTATATGCAAACAAAGTAATAAAGGCTTCTTTTTTCACGCGCCAAAAAGCCCTCTTAGAGAAGAAGTCTAAGAAGGCTGCTCGCTTTATGATTTTGTATGCCGTGTCCAAATTCGATCTTTATTCTTTGTATCCGGAAAATCATCGCCTGCTTTGAGCTCAATTTTTTGAGGATCGTTGACCGAAGAACCTGTTTCACCGATTTCAATGTAAACACCGTTGTTCGGCGCTTTTTGTCCCGGCTTAAATTGGTTGTTTTGTGACAATGCGCTTTTCCTCCTCTTTTCTTATGTTTAGCTTCTGCCTTTTCGTCCCAATTTTGAATTTCGGTTTGCCCCTTTCATTGGGTCCTCCCCGCGGGCAAATTCAACGGAATAATCGGTTTCTTCAACGTTTTTCTTTGGTGTTTTCGCATATTTTTCCACCGCATCTTTTGTGGCTTTCCGCTTCATGTTCTCTCTCCTTTCGCCTTGCCAGCAATCATCGACAGTTTCCCCGGATTTGTGCTTTGTATACACGTTCGGTCGATTCCAGCGTTTTAAAAAGCGCTTTTAGCGTACACGATCCATACAAAAGTGAAGTACAAACAAATGGAAAAAGCGGTCAATGAATACAGTAATGATTCTGCTTCTATTCAACACGTGTATGATACGCAAATCGCCGCTTGTCAGGCAGTTAGGGACGATGTATTAAACACGGATGTAAAAAAACATTAATGAAAAACGCATTGAATCAATCGGGCAATGGCTATGTGATGGTGAAGTACGAATATGATGGACAAATGAAGGCGAACGAGAAAGAACGCCTATTTAGGCGTTCTCGGTGTGTAGACAAAGTCTTTCGCTTTTAAAAAAGAGCCGATAAGCAACGACCGAAGCAAATGAATTAATTCCGTTTGCTTTGCTAAATGAAAGAAGGCCGCTGGTGCATAAACACCAACGGCCTTCCGATAGAATTTTATTCATGAGGGCCTGATGATGAGCCGGTTAAAAAGTAAACGAAAGAATCTTCATCTCTTGATAATGATTCTTTGAAGAAAACGAGGATATTTTATGCAGCAGTGGTAAAAAGCAGAAAGCTGCTGATCGAGATTTTCTTGCATAGCAATCTCAGGATTTATAAAACCTTTTGATTAATATGTTATGTTGGTCTGCAGCCAATCCCATTCATATTTCGGATAAAAAGCTGCTTAAAAGTACCGTCATCTACTCTCTCAATAAAGCGTGTGTTTCTTCATCTCTTTTATTTCGGCCTGCGGCTGCTTTGTTCAACATATTGTAAAAGTCTCTCTTTCTTTTTCATCCGCCTTTCTATGCATTTTCATTTTAAAAAACGATTGATGCAGCTTGCATATATCGCTTCCTCTGGTATCAGCCCCGCCTACGCCAAATACCGTGATGGCCACGCGTGCCATCCAACCCAAGTTCTACTATAAAAGAAAGCGTTTACATAATCAATCTTTTTCGGTCGTCAAATAACGACAAATCACATGATTCCATTTCTTTTTGCTCGAAATAGCACAAAGCGCCTGCTTGTATACCATTCCGCTTTATGGCCCCCATCTACATATGTACGCGGCTACAAGTAGAGAGAGATGAAAAAACCCCTTAATACCTTTTGAAAAGGTATTAAGGGGAAAACGATGTGTTTATTTTCTTTTTGCTTTAGCCAGATAACGTTCTTCCGATACCTGGAAGGAATGCTCAATTTCCTCAAGTGTACGCCCTTTTGTTTCCGGTACAAACCGCTTAATAAACAAGAGAGATAAAACGCCGAGTCCAACAAAAACGAAGAACGTATTCGATAATCCAAATGCGTCAAACAAAACCGGGAACAGCAGTCCCACAAGGAAATTCATCGTGAAAAGACAAAAAACAGTAATCCCCATTGCCAGCCCTCTTAAATGAAGGGGGAAGATTTCCGACTGCATCAGCCAGGTAACCGGAGAAACCGCAGCCTGCTGAAAAGCAAGGAAAACAACGGTGAGTCCAAGAATAATGTACGGCAGCATACTGCTGTCTTTCAGCACCATTGACAGAATTCCAATTAACAGCAGGGATGTACTTGTGCCCGCCATGCCGGTAAACAGCATCGGGCGTCTTCCTACTTTATCAAGTAGCGCAATGCCCACAAAGGTCGCTAATACAGAAATCACACCGTTAGCAATATTGCCGACCAGAGCCGCTTCTGTTGAAAATCCTGCATCTTTTAAAATTTCGGTTCCATAATACATAATCGAATTGACGCCCGTTAACTGCTGAATCATCGCAATACCGATTCCAATCAAAACGATTCTGCGGACGTGAGGCAGCTTCAAGTCTTTAAAAGTCGCTTTTTTGATTTTGCCCTCTTCCTGAATCGTATGTTCAATTTCATTAAATTCCGTTTTCGCCCGCTGCGCTTCCCGAATTTTTTTCAGTACCTTCAATGCCTCGACTGATCTTCCTTTTGAAGCGAGCCAGCGCGGGCTTTCCGGAACTATCAGCATCCCGATCCATAGAGCCACCGCTGGTAAAGTCGCAATGACAAGCATATATCTCCACACATGAGCAAGTTCACCGAAAGAATTAGCTAAAACGGCATTAAATATGTATGCAAGCAATTGGCCTGTGACAATCATCAACTCGTTTTGGGTGACGACTCTCCCCCTGCGTTCAGCAGGTGCCATTTCCGCTAAAAAAGCTGGAACGGTAACCGAAGTGGCTCCAACAGCGAGACCCAATACAATCCGGCAAAAAACCATCGTTTCCACGTTTGGTGCAACGGCGCAGCCGATTGTAGCAAGTAAAAAAATAAATGCAACACTTAAAATGGTTTTCCGTCTTCCTTTTTTATCAGACATCCTTCCGCCAAATACGGCTCCAAACGCGGCTCCAAGAAGCAGTGAGCTGGTCACAAGCCCTTGCGTAAACGGCGTTAAATTCAACTGGTCTTCCCTGGACATAAAAGGAAGTGCTCCATTCACCACGCCTGTATCGTATCCGTACAGAAGACCACCGAATGTTGAAATGAGCGTAATGAGCTTTAAGTAAGCTTTTTGAGATAATGACTGTTTTTTCCGCGGCACTTCCGTTTCGACAGAAGCTCCTTCTACAGATACAAGCCTTCCTGTACCATTTTCTTTCGTTGCCTTCGTCTTCATTCTATCCCTTCTCCCTTTCGTGATCGTTATGGTTTATATGTACCTAGGTGCAAAGAAGTGCAGGAGGTAAAAATACATCTACCTCTTCTTTTCCTTGTATAAACATGCCCAAAATGAAAAAGAAGAGATTAAATCGCTTACATTTGTAAATAAGAAAAAAGCCCCTTTAAAAAGGGACTTTACCGCAAAAAAACAGGAAGCTAAAACTTCTTAGCTTCCTCCCTGCTCTTTTTTCTGCGCTTCTTCTGCCGCTTTCTTAATTGCTTCTTCCATTTTTGCTTTATACAAAGGACTGGCCAGCGTTTCCTCTATGACCCCTTGGAGGTATTTTCTGAATTCCTGGCTTTTCATCGCTGTC
This sequence comes from Domibacillus sp. DTU_2020_1001157_1_SI_ALB_TIR_016, assembly GCF_032341995.1. NCBI lineage: Bacteria > Bacillati > Bacillota > Bacilli > Caryophanales > Bacillaceae > Domibacillus > Domibacillus sp. DTU_2020_1001157_1_SI_ALB_TIR_016. The sequence continues at coordinate 1,632,861 of NZ_CP135439.1, read as the reverse complement.
TGCATCGTTTTCTGCATTTCAGGGTCTTTCATAACGTCAATCAGCATTTTTTGATAATCCGGGTCCTTCATCAGCTCTTTGAGAAGTGCTTCATGTTCCTTTTTCATGCTTTTGGCGAACGTTGCGGCAAATTTAGGATCTTCAAATGCTTTTTGCCAAAACTCCTTGCCTTTATCAGACGTTAATGTCGTTTGAACCGTTTCTTTGATCACTTTTTCATCCATGATCACTTCCTGCCGGACTTCTTTGTCTTTTATCGCTTCCTGCAGTGCTTTTTTTCCTTCATCGGTTTTTAATATATCCACAACCATTTTTTTCGTTTCTTCATAATCGAGTTGGTGAGCCTCTTCATCCTGATTTGCACAGCCGGCAGCCAGCATTACCACAACCGATAATAACGTCATCCTAAGAAGTCCATGTCTCTTCATCTTGCCCAGCTCCTTTCGCTTTACAGTCCGCTCTTTATATTTTGAATGAGCCGGGCGAATGTATACGCGGAAAATGCTGGCGCCGCAAAAAGCCCCTTCCTTTTGTGTGGCGATTTGCTTTACAAATAGAAGGGGCTGAATGAGTATGTTCGTAAAGGTGAACGAGATACCAGCTAACTGAAGCACGCCGCGGGTGACCGCGACCTTCGCGTTAATCAGAACAGCTTTTTTAAAAGGACTTTACCTTTTGATTTTCTTTTGGCTTCTTGGTTTTATGGTGCATAATTTCGATCAAATTATCCCTATAATATTTGTGTAGTCTCAATCATCACCAACCCAATTTAGTTTGATGTTGTTCCTTTTTCGCTTTCTTATCTTCATACGTATTTTTATCAGCTTCAGCAAATAAAATTTCCATTTATCCTATAGAATGGTCACAAACTGCATACCCAATCGACATTTTGATTTTCACGTCTTTACGGATATATCTATATCTTCAAAAAACAATTCAAATCTAGGTAATTATCGTTACAAACTTAAACACTCCTTCATAAGTTATTAAAGAAAGGAGTGATTAAAGAATGTCTTCCTCTTCACAAGACGATCAAAATATTGAGCACCAAGAAAAACGGTGTGACTGTTGCTGTATCCCCGGACTCGAGAGTGAATTAAAAAAATTAGAAAGCCAAGTTATTTCGGTCATCACTAAAAGCGACATTGAATTTACCGGCAGATTAATAAGAGTGGATTCCTATATCCTTGTACTGAAAGATATAGATGAACCTACTCCTACATTTATTTATATTTCGTTGTGTGAAATTAGTGCATTTATCTTTATAACACCGCTTAATTCTTAACTTAGCAAGCTGAGGTCGGGTTAATATTTTCCGGCTTCTTTACATTTATCCGAGCTTTAACGCTAAAGTTAGCTAGTTCTTCGTCCTCCGCAAGCACTCAATTCTATTCGCCGAGTACATAACGGTTCATCATCTTATTCAGCAAACTGTTGAAGAAGCCTGGCAGCGAGTACGCTTCTTTTTTGTCGTCATCACAGACATATATAAAGCAGACAAAGGGATGTTTTCGACGTCAGTTTTTTCAAATGTCAGTGGCATAGAATATACCTTATACACGCTGAACAAATGGCTGACAAGCACCTTCAATTATATAGGCGCGACGATCTCTTTAAACTTGCCGTAAAATGGACAGCACAGCGAAGCACCGTCTACTCAGGGATCCTCTCCGGCCGCTTTATCCACATTTACAATATGGTCTGTAAATGTCATTTGTGGTTTATTTTCTCATCGCAGCGGGTAAAGATTAACATGCAACGATATGCTAACGCCTTGGATACCTCATCAATCGTTGTACTATATCTAGCTGGATTTTGCTACGGAGCTTCCGTAGCTTTTTTATGTATTTGGTTTAACGGGCAAAAGGGTAAACCTGGTAACCCTGCCACCTCCTAATTTCTCTACATACGTGTTACGATTTGCTGCCGATTTTCCGCAGTCTTTTTTTATGTATAGCGCCCGTTGCAGCTTTATTTCACAAATTTCATACTTGCTGTTTATCGTTCTGTAGAGCGGGTAACAGTAAGCAAGGTTTCTTACCACCTACCTTTCATCACTCATCTGTCTTTTGCTGCGGAGTCGCGTCCGCAGCCTTTTTTGTATGCGGTTTATTTTATTGCCGAAACGGGTATTCCTATTAACTAATTACCCCCTATTTCTTTCTGCTGCGGATTCATCCCCGCAGCTTTTTTTGCGCGATTAACGACGCTTCTTCCGCAAGCATACGCTGACTATCTTCATACATAAAATGGTCCAGCATGAAAACCAAAAAAATTATCTTCTATGGAAAGACCACACAGAACAATTTACAGAAGCTGAGCCATTACAGATGAACTTTGAGCTATGGCTAGACCGATTTACCATGAGCCAAGGTGAAAAATTTTGGTGGTGGTCTATACATACTGCTGAAAATTACTATAGGCTCTCATAAGTTTCTGAATCAACAGTTTCGGCCTACTGTTGACCAACAACTAAATTAAATAAATAAGAAAGAGGCTTATGATTATCAACGAGATAACCATAAGCCTCTTATGTACGCGCAATAACGCGCCTTGCATGCTGTTAAATACGTTATTTATTTCTGAAAAATAGTGTTTTTAAGCTTTCAGCATGTTCTTTACTTAACTCGCCGTAGCCTTCTTCTCCTTTTTCGCTCTGAAGAGAGATACTTCCATTTTTCATAAGATAAACTTCATACACAAATAACCGTTCAGGCATGTTCTCTTCATACGTGTAGAAGAAAGTGGCTTCCACCGTTCTTTCGCCTTGAATATCCACCATTGTATTTGGTTCCCATTCGACTTCCTTAAACGCTTCTCTGATGATATTTAAATCTTTTTCCTCCATAAGCACAAATTCATTCTCTGATTTTGGGGTTATTTCCTGTATGTCTACTCTGGTAAGTTGGTCTAAATTAAATTTCTTTGGCTCTTTATCGGAGCAGCCGATTAAAAGGAGTGCAGTAAGGCTGATAAGAAGATAAGCAAGTTTCTGTTGCAATGAATTGTCCTCCTGAAATAAATTCCATAGTTATACATTTTAGTTTATCACAGGAACTTCAGGGTTGATTAGTGTTTATTTAGCATTTTTGAAGCTGTTGTTCTTTTTCTTGTCTTAATCAACATTATCGGTCTACTGCGAACAATAATTGAAAATGAAGCTTTTCGTTGAAATTTGATCGACAAGGTAGTCTACGAGAACGGCCTAAAATAAACTTTTATTTTTGGTCTGCAATTGTAATATCTGTGACAACGGGTTCTGGTCCCATTGAGCCAACAAATGTAAGGATCCACTCGTCTATTTCTTTGTTATAGGTAATTTTATGAATACCTTCTACGTGTGAGTTTTCCTTTCGCTGTTCGATCGCTTTTCGAACCACCTCTTCTTCGGTTAAATCCGCGCCTTTTGGCTGATAGGCCGGCAAAACGGTAACAAATTTAGCACTGCCTTGTCCCGGATATGATTCAGCGATTGGCCCGGATGCTTCGACAATCACACGCTGGCCGACCTTCAGCTTTACGTTTGCTTTTGGAAAGGAGTAATATGTGGCATCGTAATGCTCCTGCTCTCCGGTTCCCGAAAAATCATACGCTTTTGAACCGACAATCAACATGCTGTCCTCCGATACCTCCATTACCCAGCTTCCTTCCTTTGTTTGTTTATGCGAGACGGGTTCTTCCGGATATTCAACATCCGGCTCTTCCGGAAGCGGAAGCATTCTTCCTTCTTGCGTAAAGTCCATTTCATGATCCGAAAATTTCTCCCTCAGCTTCTCAATCTGCTCGTCTGTTAAAAAGTCATGCCCAATTTCAATGGTCCTCGTGATCGTATCCACGCTTATACTCAGTGCCACCCGCTCTGGCTCCGGCATTGCGTCTTTCATCGGCTTGATCGCTTTCGACACTTCATACATTAAATCCTGGTTGTCCTGGTCACTGTATTCGCTCTCAAACAAGTGAATGTATTTAGCCAAAATTTTGCCTTCATCGACTTGTTTTTGCAGACGGCGAGCCAGTTCCTCCGCTTTATCATCCGGATTTTTTATGCCGACCCAGACACCAGATTCCTTAGCGCCGGATTCCTGATTTTTCAAATATAGAATACCGTACTCATAAAAATTCCCGTAAATACTTTGAATAGCATCTGTTACCGCGTAAAATTCAATGGACTGCACGCCATAATCTTCTTTCAGTTCCGGCGTCACTTTGCCTAAATAACCGCCTGTCAGTGTCTTATCGTGCAGCACCTTTTCATACGCCGCGTCGCGAATTGTCGTATCATCTGTTGTCTGCTCCAGTTCCACAAACACGTTTTTCTCCTGTTCTGATGTTTGCTCCTGCTTTTTAGGCTCTTCTGGTACTGATGAGACTTCATCTCTACATCCAACAAGCAATGTACCCAATATCAATACCAACACGATTTTTTTCACAGTAACTGCCCCCTTTATGACCAGCATATCACCAAAAAATGAGAATTTGCTAATAATTGTGTATTAATCCCAGAAGTGTGTTTTTTCCATACCTATGAAAAGGCTTTGTCACACACTAAACTTTAGCCTTTGTATGTCAATTTCAAGTTTCTCTGTCAACTAATATTCCATCCGCGAATAGTATTGTTCATTTATATGGACGAACTGTTGGTTAATCTTTCATGTTAGAATATTTTTATCAAACAAAAGAATAGGAGATATTTATTTGAATAAATACACATTATTTACGGCAGCAACAGCCGCTACCGTAGCGATTTCTAGTATTTCGGTTCCAGCAAATGCAGAAGAACTTGAACTTGCGCATCCATTTACTGATGTAGGTAGTCGTTATGATGATGCAGTAAGCTTTTTGTATCTCAACGAAATGATTAATGGTGTTTCAGCAACAAAATTTGGAACTACACAAACACTGACTCGTGGGGATGCTGCCGTAATTTTGGCTAAAATGCTTGAATTAGATACGGCAAACGCAAAAGATGCAGGATTTAAAGATTTAAATTCTCGTATACGTGGTTCTGTTAATGCACTTGCTGAAATTGGAGTTGTTTCTGGGGTAACGAGCACAGAGTTTAAACCAGAACTGCCATTAAGTCGTGGAGCTATGGCAAAGTTTATTGTAACCGCATTTGAGTTAGAAGAATATGCAAAATCTACACCGTTTACTGATGTTGGCGGCGTATTCAAGTCATATATTGAGTCTTTATACGGAACTGAAATTACTTCGGGTAAAACAGCGACTTCATTTGGAACAAACAGTAATATTACACGAGGCGAATTCGCTATTTTGCTTTGGAACACTTTCCTTTTCTCTCTGGAAAACGGCTATTATCCAACAGCATCAGGTGCGCAAGTAGCTACTGAACACCGGACGAAAGTATTTTTAAGTGAGCCGGTTCCAGAAGAGTACACAGCAGAAGAAGTTGTAAATGCGTTTATTTTCAGTGTAGAATTCAGCGATGGAACATTTAAAGAAATCGAGCCTACTTCTTATTTTATTACTCAAGACAGAAAAACATTGTTTGTTACTCATTCTAGCGTGCCTTTAACCGGTAAAAAAGGTAATGTCATTGTTGGAGACATAGAATCACAATTCAACGCACCATTTGATTTTACCGCTACTAAAACAACATCGAGTGCAAACGTTAAGTCTACTTTTGAACATACAAATGTTCTTCCAGCTACGACAGCAACCGAATAATATATAAATGAACTAAAAAAACCTAAACTTTAAAACCCTATCCAATTTAAGGACAGGGTTTTTGTGTATGTAGTTTTAGTTAGTAGAGATGCTGTTTATTTAACCTTAGGGACCTCCTATGGCTCATGCAATGCCTCCAAATTTTTACTAAGAACCTTGTCGCTTTAACTATTGTTTTCGGTTACTTTTAACCCGATTTTATCGTTTTCAGTGATAGACCTGATAACTCGACATGGTCCCCTGCTGCAATAACGTTTGAAGGTGTATCTTTTGTAACGACACTTCCAGCCCCAATAATTGTATTATCACCAATATCGCGTAAAAGTGTACTTATATATAAATAAAATAAGTGTTAAACAAATCGGGATGCTTTCAACAGCATTTCACTTTTGACTACAAGTTATGACTACTCTTTAGTCTTGACTTTGCTACAAGTCGTTAGAAACAGTAAGACTAGAAAAATACAATCACATTACATTTTTATGCAGTAGTCAAAACTGTTAAGTTATGACTACTCAAAAACGACAAAGGGTCATGATTACTTCGTGGGTAATCATGACCCTTTTTCTTCTTATTTATTTTAGCTATTGGTCAGTAGTTGACCGAAATTGTTAAGTAAAAGGCTTTTTTCGATAACCGACTTAAAAGAAAGGCTGGTTAAAGAATATTGTTAATTTTCTTGTTCAACTAACAAGGCAGGTTAGTTGAACAACATACCTTTAATAACAAATAGGTGTTAATATGTTATTTTGAATGAATTATAAAAATAAATGGAGAAATAAAATGACTAAAGTGCTGCAATTATTTTTAAATGAATATTATAATGATTTAGTTTTAGCACCCAGCTTGTTCTATTCATGGGAGAATAGTATTCGTTTTGAAATTTCACCGCCTTTCCCAGATAACGAAGAACAAAGAATTAAACAAACTTTCCAACGAGCTATTACTTTATTCAATAAGACTTTTGAGGAAAACGACCATATATTGCTTGTTACAGATGTGCATTCCACAAGCGGGGACAATTTTCTTCAAAGAAAACCTTTAAATGTTTATCTAAAGTACGCGAAACACAGAAAAACATTATATAAGCTGCAATATCAGCTTTTACCTAGTGTTTTTAATGACCAAGATGAAGAAGACGACGAGGACGAATCGATCACTCATCGTTTTGTTCTTCCTTGTCTAAAAAATGAAATTAAGTATTCCCAACTTTTAAAAGCTATTAGCTATGAAGACTTTGCTCACCCATCTACAATATTGAAAAATAATTATCAAAGCGGATATGATATTTACTTTATTAATCTCTCTAAGAAGATGATTTATCATTTGTATGATGACCGTGGGTGTGATATTTTGGCGGCTGATAAAGAGGATATAAGATTTTTTTACGAAGAATATAATGGTTGGATTTTAGATTATGACCGTGCAGAAATTGACCTGTTGTTTAGAGAGAGAGCATAAGTCTTGTTTCACTAACAGGGCGTTTGTTAATATCTCGGCTGTCATTTCGGCAGCCTTTTCTTATTCAGCTAAAGGGCAGTTTAGTGGAAGAAGCGTCTTTAGCTCTTATTCAATAATCGGGCCATATTCTTGAATAAGAAGGGTTGTTAAAATTAAGGGCGAAAAATGGGATTTAGTATTAATTATCCTTGCAAAAAATGTCCTTTACGAGGGGTACACTTTACCTTTTTTAATTAACCTTTTAATAAATAAAAATATTGTTTAGGACTCCTATGTTTTTGTACAAGAAGGAAACACGCCGGATGAGAGGAATTCTTTCGTCCGGCATTTTGTATTATTTAGTCCAGTTGAGCCGAAAATACTTTAGGCGGTATTCTTTTGGTGTAAGTCCAGTGTATTGTTTAAACAGTTTATTGAAATGGCTCTGGGAAGAAAAACCCAGGTTATTAGCGATTTCCATGCAGGTATATTCGGAATACTTTAAAAGTGTTATAGCCGTATTAATTCGTTTCTCTCTAATGTATTCAGAGATTGATGTACCTGTTTCTTTACTAAACAAGGCAGATAGATAGGTAGGGGACAAGCTTACATATTGCGCCAGTGATTTTACCGTAATGGTTTCATGTAGATGTAAATCAATATAATCTATACAACGAAGAACCGGTTTTGAGTATATTTTTTCCTTCTTCAGTTCGGACATACGTTTGGTGTAATCAGTAAACATTTTGTTGTGTAAAGCAAAGATTTCCTCCACCGTTTTGCACTTATCTACTAACCGGATATAAAGGTCGCTTAGGTTATAGGCATCTTCTGAGTACATTCCACCTTCTATGCAGAATCGACTGCTTAGAGTAATGGAGGCAACAAACAGATATTTATAATTCATAACAGGATGGTCCGATAATGTTCCGGTAGTGTTACTTTGGAAAAGCTTAATTCCGAGAGGTATGGCATCCATATTACCGTTTTTCATGTATTCGTATTGCATGAGTTCTTCATCGTAGGTATGATGGCGCTGTTTTTCTTCTTTTCGCTTAAAAGTGATTTCTGAAAGAGTTTTGGCAATTGAAGTCATAGAAACATCTCCTATAAAATTTGTAATAAAACAAAAGCAAACAACCATATCAATATACAATAAAACATATTTATATGATATAAAAAAGTGCCTTCAAAATGTTATTTATAGTATTAGAATAATATTATTTTGTAACAAAATGATTTTTGCATGCAAAGCAAACCATTGAATGAATGAGGTGATAAGATGAGGGAAATTGAAAAATTAGATGCAGGATTGGAATATGTATTCTTTGACAAGGAAGTTGCTGCCCGAAAAGAAAGGGCATTACAGCTGTGCAGAAAATATAATAATACTGACCCAGCTAATCATGAAGCCCAGATGGCCATTATCAGAGAATTGTTTGGTTCCTTTAAGAAGGAGGTTTTTATCCAGCCAAATTTTAACTGTGATAATGGCAAGAATATTCATGTTGGGGAAGATTTTTTAACGAATTACAATGTAACGATTCTGGATATAGCCCCGGTCCACATAGGGGATTATTGTATGATTGGTCCGAATACGTTGATTACTACAGTGGGCCACCCTCTTTCTCCCAAAGGCAGGCGCGAGAAAAAAGCAATATCTAAACCAGTAACGATAGGTGATGATGTATGGATTGGAGGGAATTGCACGATTCTTCCAGGAGTAACAATCGGAAATAACGTTATTGTTGCAGCAGGTGCTGTTATTACAAAGGATGTACTAGATAATTGTGTAGTGGCAGGAGTACCTGCTAAAAAAATCAAAGAGCTGGAAGCAGAATGAAAAAATTAAAAGGAATTATTACTTCGGCAATAAGAAAGCGAATAGAATATTTGATTATGTATGAAGAAGTCCAGAGCTATGATATGATCTACATTAACTTTTTAAAAGACTTTAAAAGGTGAATCTTGAAGCTCTTTTAAATTTCCACTCTTCTAAAATCGGGCGCTTTTCTTTAATAAGAAGGCGTCTTTTTTTAATCCCATCAGATTCTAAAGCAATACATTTAATGGATTGGAGTTACATTAAGGTGTAGATGAGATTGTGAAGGATTCTACTTAAGTTAACGGGGTGCTTTAGTTAAAGAAGAGGTAAACAAAGGGAACAAAGAACAGTCCTTTTTCTTTTGATCAAATATCAATACTATCGTTTAACAGAGCCTTTATATAAAAAGAGCTAACTCCTTAAAAGAGTCAGCTCTTTGTTTCAACAACTTTATGGATCATATAGTGCCCTACATCGAGCTGGTTATCAAGCTTGTCCATTGCTACTTCTTTGGCTTTAGCTGCGGTTTCTTCTGTGACCTCAATGGTTTTTAAATCTGAGGGTATTTTTTCATAATATTGAACTTTGTAATTGGGCATTTTTGTCCCTCCTTTTTTAAGAATATTACCACAACCAATTACAATGAAACATTACGTTATGTAACACTACGTTGCTCCATTTTGGCAACTTTCTTCGATTGGCTTTATCCAGGTCCATAAACGCTAACCGGCTTGTACAGCCTCTTTTCATGTAATCGGGTCAATGATTAGTTAAAAGTTTAGAGGCTGGAAAGTTACTAAATAAAACTTTTTCCTTAGAGCATTCATTAATTTCACGAAATAGAGAAGTTGGCTTTTACAAATGAATTCGAAAAATGCGGCTGTAAGGCGCATAAGCGTGATCAGCAAAAAGAGATGCCTTATTAGGGCACCTCTTTTTAAGCAGACTATCGTCTTGACATTTCATCTTTTGGTAAGCAGCAATGCTTTCTGGGCTACATATTTCTCGGATGCCTTTTGTTTTTGCGCATCAAAATCGGTTTTAAAAACAGCCGTTACGTGTTCATTCAGATCAAGTGCAGCGGCCCGATCCAGCCAGATGGGGCTCGTAAAGAAGGCATCGAATGCCACATCATCTACGTCATGCTTTTTCATATACGCAAAGATGCATTTCATTAATTGCTTTTTTCCGCTGGATTTCAGTGTATCCTCATGCAGATACCGTTCTTCAGGTGTTTTGTTTGATTTGTACGTCGCATGAACATCCAGTTTTCCGTGAAGATAGCGAAACACTTTTAAGGTATTCATCGAATCATCTAAGCTGTTATGTGCCTGCCCGTCTGCTTCGATTTGGAACACCTCCATAGTTTTAGTCAGGCTGGGGGTGTTGCCGTTAAAGGTATCATACAGGCCAAACTGAAGAATCGGCAATATGTCAATATAGGTGGACAGGTTCAAGGAAGGAAGCCGGTAACGTTTGCATTCCTTTTCCAAGAACCGAAAATCTTCTTTCCCCCATGTCACAAAACAAGATTCCTCCGTGCCAAGAAACGCCTTAAATTTCTTTAATACATGCGGAAAGGCCGGGGCGGAAGACACATCCCGCTCCGTGATGCCTGTTAGTTTTTTTGTAAACGATGTTAACCGCTCTGCCGGCTTCACCAGGGATGAAAAGACATCGATCACGTCCAATGTAGCGGGCGACACCTTCAGAGCCGAGACTTCGATAATTTCTTCCAGGTGGTGCGGATTCCATTTTGACGCATTCCATTCAATATCAAGTACGATGTAATTCACAGTATCCTGCCTCTCTCATTATCTATTTCTCATTATACAGCCATTTGAGAAAAGAAACAGAGAAAAATGAGTGAACAAAATAAAGCGTCTGACATCTGGTCTCGTGGCAGCGTGTGTGTTTGCCAAGGTCGCGGACTCTTATGGATGCGATTCTCTCCATCAACTTCCACATGGTCATGCTCTTTCCCCTGCCCCTTGTCGATTGTCCACTGAAATATGGATGGAGGAACAATGATAACAAAGTTTGATACAAGATATTTTTATATTATCAGTCCTAATGATGAAAGATTTATTAGGTGGAATACAGTAGCAGGAACTCTTAACGAAGATATCTTAGATGATTACAACATAATTTCTGACTTAATGGGGATGGACGTTAGAGAAAAGTTCGGAGAAGAGTATGACGTTTGGGAGATTACCAAAGACGAATTTAAAAAACGAATAAAGCCTAAAATGAAATAATATAACATCTACCTGCCTGGCCAAACATTTCTTTAAATTAATTAACAGTTTTGGTCAACTATTGAACAATAATCAAATAAGAAAGAGGCTCATGGTTACCTCACGGCACTGCCTCCTTTTTGTGAGACAAGGTTCAGCCCCACTAGCATGAGCTGGTTCTTTTTTATGCATAAAATACCGGATTTTCCTCACCCTACTGAAAAAGGGACAATAGGTGATGTCATTTTAGGAGCAGAAAGACAGTGTATTTGGAAAGTCCTTTCTATTGATTCATTTATGCAAGATAACCTTTCTTGGCGTGACACATCCCTCAGTGCTGCGGCGGGCAGATTTAAAAGACGCATTTGATCGGAGCAATTGATGGGAGTTAATAAAGCCGCCCTGTGAAAGCAAGCCGCAAACGCAGAAAAAAGAAGCAGGAAGACAGTAGGTGAAAAAATGAAAAGGGAAGCAAGCATTTCAACCTGGCAGCTTTTTTTCTTTATGCTGCAAACCCATGTTGGTGTTGGAATTCTCTCTCTTCCATACGACGTGCATCAAGCTGCGGGGAAAGACGGCTGGTTATCGATCCTGCTGGCGGGTTTTTTCATGCAGGCAGCGATTGTCGTAATTTGGCTGCTGGCTTCACGCTTTCCTCATAAAACATTGGCTGAATTTTTGCCGCTCATTGTTGGACGAGTGATTAGTGTGCTGATTATAGCGCTTTATATGCTCTTTTTTTTCATGGTCGCCAGCCAGATTTTAGCGGTTTTTCTTTCGATTACCGCAGATTGGGCGTTTCCTTATACACCACCCATTGTGTTCGCAGTCATTATTACAGCGATTACAATCTACTTGATTCAAGAGGATATTCGGGTAATCGCTCGGTTTCACGTGCTGATGTCCTTTTTTCTGATGGGTGTGCTCATGATTTTTCTCTTCATGTGGAATCACTTGAATGTTTATTATTTACTGCCCATCGGGTCTTCCGGTATCCAGGATATAGCAGCAGGCGCCCAAAAAGCTGTTTTTTCATTAGGTGGAAGCGAAATGCTGCTCTGGCTTTTTCCCTTTACTCAGGCGAACAACAAAGGAAAATGGAAAGCGGCTGCAGGAGCAAGCATTGCCGTAACCATTCTATATACATTGCTTGCACTTTGCACATTTACCTATTTTAGCGAAGCTAAGCTGAAGCACGTTCCAGAACCGGTTATTTACATGATTAAATCAATTGAACTGGGCATCGTAGAACGGCTGGATCTTATTTTTCTTGTTTTTTGGGCCGTCTTCTCCATTACTTCGTTTATGAACAACTTGTACTTAGCTGCATTGATTGCAGCCAACATCACTAAAGCAAAGCATCATAAGACGGCTGTTTATGTTCTCAGTCTTCTTATCATACCGATGGCTGTTTATACGAGTAATGCCGAGTCGATCAAAATGCTTGGCGGCTTCATCAGCTCGGTCTATCCTGGCTTTTTGTTCATTATTCCTTTATTTTTACTTCTGGTCGCCATTATTAGGAGAAAGCGGAAGAGTACAGGATGAGAGAATGGTGGACTGCCGTGTTTTCGATTGTTGCTGTACAGACCAAAGTTACGGAGGTTTTCTATGGCAAATGCAACTGTATATATAACAAACACATGAAGGAATATGCAGACCGGATCGAGGCGGGCGAGCTTGTCGAAGGATTCTTTGATGAATTTTAGTGATGCGGTACGAAGAGTATTTCCAGACGCCTAAAAATCACTACAAATAAGACATCTCGCATTCAGAAGCCCTCATCAAAGGAGGGCTTCAGGCTGTTGACAAACGCCCGCTTTCGGCGTCACTTGCCGGCTGTGAATGCTCATGACCCGAGAAAAGGTCACTCCGCCTCCCAGCCGGCGGCGTTCCTGGAAAGACAGACGTTTTCAATCAGCCTGCTTTCTTACTTTGTCTACACTCTCAAGCCCTCATCAAAGGAGGGCTTCTGAGTGCACTTCTATACTTAATTAAAGGAATCGAACAGGAGTATGCATGCCAAAATCCGGCCAGGTAAAGGTACATGCTTTACTGTCTCCTTTCCAACCGTAAAATATTAGATATATCTCTAGATAAAATACAAATGATCGGTGGCAGATACTCAATCATTACATCACTCGATATGATTTTAAGCCATAAGTTTGGGTGTCCTATTTGCTAAGTTAACCTTGTTTGTTCACTTCCAAATAAAGGAGTTATCGTCATGACATTTCTTCACATTAATTCTAAGCATTTGGAAAAACTATACGAAATTAATAAGGAGGAAACTTCATGTCAAAGAAACCGTTGAATGAAAAGCTCTTTAATGCCATCGCCGGTATTGTAGTCATTACTGTTTTAATTGTATATTACTGGCTTCTCAGTAGACTAAATGGCTTTCCCATTAACTAACTCCTAAGCCCATCTTTTCGGTCATCTATAAATTAAAGCTTAATGTCGGTCTTTAAAGGTTTGTTCCCTTGCCAACTGATAATCTGCTTACCAGGTCTACTTTCCGGATTAAGCAGCTTTTTCAAGACTCCATCTTTCACGATATATGCTGCACTTTCCATAAGGTCCATCTCTGATGTCATTTTTAAATCCCTGTTTGTTTTTTTACCCCCAGACGCCCCTGTCTGTTAAATAGAAGTGCAGGTAATATTTTAAAAGCCGGAGACTTTTTCTCGGCTTTTTCTTTTGGAGACAAATTGTTTCAATCTTGAGATGATTATTCTATAATTTACCTTATATGTTAATTGCAATATAGGAGTGACGTTATGACCTACAGCCAAGGAGCACTTTGTGACTTGCTTGCCCGCATTAATAACCTTCGACAACGTATGATTACTGCTGGGCTGCAACATGGTCTTAATAGCCCTGAAACATTGCGGTATAGTGAACAGTTAGATGAGCTGATTCTTCAATATCAACTTCAAAATAGACAAGTAAATTTTTAGCCGGGATCTCCTTTCGGCTTTTAAAGTTTCATCAGACGGGCCATACTAACACTGTTAGCTTCACAATTCAATCCTTAGCAACTATTTCTACAGCCAGGTAAGAGAGCCTGGCTGCTTTTTGTTTTTGACTTATTCTCACATATATTACCTTTTAGAATGGAATAGATTTTTATTAATGCTGATTTAAAGCAGACGCTTCTGTTCGTCAGGTTCAAACTTAGCCCAGGTATGCTATCTGGGATTTTTTTAATCAAATTGTATAATTCTTTTCAAATAGCTCATAATGTCGTTGTCAGCTCTGAACCCGCACTCACAGATGACACACTCTACTGCAATCAGGTGTAAGCCTGGCTGCTTTTTTGTACAAAGCCCCATCACTTTTTCGCTTCTTACTGCCATCCAATCGCCAAGTTAGGATAACGCTTATCATTATCTGTGGATTTAAGGTAAGTCTGCCATTACCTTTGGTTCTCCTTACGCCTTCTCTGCTGAGTAGTTTTTATATCCATAATGTCAAACTCACATTTTCGCAAAACAAAACTTATTTGTTTCAGCTGGACTTTTTTCTAAGCCCTGCATATCTAGCTACGATTAGTGCTCCCGTTAAAGCAGCCATCATATCTTTCATCGTATCCTTATTGCTTTCTCCTTGCAAAAAACCTATAACAGTCCCGGCAAACTCAGCGCTTTCCCACAGAACACTGATCGTTACTGAAAATGATAAAGCAAACAAAAAGATCATCCATCGCGAAACTCCTCTTTGTAACCTCTTTGGCAGAAGAAAATTGTAAATCGCTGTGCCAATGAAGCCTGAAAAGGAACCTCCAAAGAAATGAAGCATTGTATCCCACCATAAAAAGCGATCATAAAATTTTAGGACGGCTCCCAAAAAAAGCGTAAAAAATAAGAAAAGATAGTAGCTGATAATCAAAGGCAGGTTAAAAGGATGCTTTTTTAAAAATAAAAGGAAAATAGGCAGCGCACTGCAAAAAATCATACCAAGTCCGGCCGGCCAGGTAGAGAAATTTCCATTTAACATGTCTCGAATCACCACTACTGTTACTAGGACAGCAAATGTGATACTTAGAAACAAAATAACTTTCTTTTTCAAGCCATCACCATCTAAAAAGTTTTTCTTAGTATGCTCAATAGACATCGTCTCAACTCAATGATTAGAGCAGTTGCCTCTTTATTCAACTTATAGGCGTCCTTTTTGAATAATTCCTTTGAAACAGCTCACTTTTCCTTTCTAAATCAATCCTTCCCTATTCTCTACCTCTTCGTTTATTTTTTTAATGGCAGCAGGAGAAAGATGCTTTTAACTCCAGCTGCCGACACTGGTACATAGTTCCCTTATCCCTGCATCTAATGAAAACCCCCCCTCCTCCTCGAGATAAAAACAGTCCGAGTAACCCATATCTAAACGTTAGAGATAAAGAAAGCGAGCTGTTCAACCAGAACCAGAGCGCGATACACAGCAGGTTACACAAGAATAAAAATGGTCTTTCAGTAGAGAATAGAAGAGATGGTATAAACAGGAGGGGACAAGAATGGCTTCAGAAATGAAGGAAAAATGCGGGGTATTTGGCGTGTTCAATCACCCTAAAGCAGCCGATTTAACATATTACGGACTTCACGCCCTTCAGCACCGGGGCCAGGAGAGTGCAGGAATCGTGGTTAGCGATGGCAAGACTTTTAAACACCACCGCGGGATGGGATTGGTTACCCAGGTGTTTTCGCGTGATATTCTCGATGGGATGAGCGGGAATATGGCTATTGGCCACGTTCGTTATTCAACCTCTGGGGAAAGCTTACTGCAAAACGCACAGCCTCTCGTTTTTAAATATAGCGGAGGCGATCTGGCTGTGGCTCATAACGGCAATTTGGTAAATGCAAGGATAGAACGAAATGTGTTGCAGCAGCAGGGAAGCATCTTTCAAACAACAACTGATACAGAAATCATCGCCCACCTTATTGCCCGTTCCAGTAAAAACGGGTTTGAGGAGGCAGCTCCTGATATTCTTACACGAATCGATGGGTCTTTCGCTTTGCTTATTATGACAGAAAAACAGATGCTCATTGCGCTGGATCGTCATGGATTGCGCCCTCTCAGCCTTGGAAGGATCGGTGAAGCGGTCATTGCTGCTTCAGAAACATGTGCTTTAAATGCTGTTAATGCTGAGTTCTGGCGGGACGTGGAGCCGGGAGAATGGCTTCTTATTGACGAAAATGGCGTTCGAACCGGACGATTCGCTCCGAAAAGTGAGTTATCTCTTTGTTCTTTTGAGTTTGTTTATTTTGCCCGGCCTGATAGTGTTATACATGGAAGAAGCATTTTGTCAATCCGAAAAGAATTAGGGAAAATTTTAGCAAAGGAACATCCTATACAAGCAGACGTGGTAGTCGCTGTTCCCGATTCTAGCATACCGGCAGCTATTGGTTTCGCCCAAGAATTAGGGGTCCCTTATGAGATGGGTCTGATCAAAAATCCATATGTCGGCCGTTCATTTATAGAGCCTACCCAGGAATTGCGGGAATTGGCTGTTCGCCTTAAACTGAGTGCCGTTCAAGAAATTCTTGAAGGAAAAAGAGTGGTGCTTGTGGATGATTCGATTGTAAGAGGAACAACCAGTAAACGAATTGTCCAGTTGATTCGGCAAGCTGGAGCCAAAGAAGTTCATGTACGCATTAGTTCACCGATGGTTCGCAATCCTTGTTTTTATGGAGTTGATATGCCGACAAAAGAGGAGTTATTTGCCAATAGACTAGAGCATGAGGAAGCAATGGGCGAAGCGATTGGAGCGGATACTTTAGCTTTTTTAAGTACGGAAGGTTTGTTAAAAGCAGTGGATGTGAACCTGGCAGAAACCAGCAATCGTTGTATAGCTTGTTTCAGCGGGGCTTATCCGACCAATTTATACTTGAAGTGAGTAAGTGCCCGATAAAATGAATAGCTGCTGACTATCAACCCAACAAGGCATGTGTTTGTACTAATGATGCCTTGTTGAACCTTCAGGAAAAGACCATTCTTTTGACTCCGCCTAATTGCAAATACAAGAAATTTACAGGTCTCCGTTTAAATCACAAACTGCTTATTTTTAAATGAAATTCGTCATACTGATCAAGCTTTTCATATAGTTCTTCAAGCAATTCTTCTACTTCTTCCCGTTCATTTCATAGAAAGTGATTAAAGAACCAAAAGAACCTTATGTTTATCCGGTTTACATCAAGATTATGTAAAACATCTCCTGTCGAGCAATCAAATTGAATAAATAAAGCATGTTGAGAAACTAATAGAAAAAGATTATCAGAGGAGACAACCGCTCAATCCAATACGTATATCTGTTCATACCTTATAACATAGATTCAATTATTATAGATTAATTCAGTGAAATTGATTTATATAATTGCTTCGCTACTTTTCTGTAAAAGAGGTGAAATAGTATGGGTTTCTTCGGCGGTTACGGCGGCGGCTACGGCGGCTACGGTGGATATGAGTGCTGTGGCGGTTCTAACGGTGGCAACGGCGGCGGCTTTGCGCTAATTGTAGTATTGTTCATTCTCCTTATCATTATTGGCGCTTCATTCAAACGCGGTTACGAGTGCTAATTTAAATGATCCAACGCCATTTCAGCGACTCCCCGGAGTTCTCAATCGCTTAAAATGGCGCTTTTGTCGCTGCGGAGCTTCCGTAGCTTTTTTTATGTGTAGCGCCCGTCGCAGCGTTATTCCGCCTCCAAGACGGCAAACATTTGCTTATAGTTAGCGATTGCTTCCCGAATGTTCTCAAGTCGTTGCTGCGTCTTTTCTCCGTCTTCTTTCAAACGTTCATCGTATTCCTTGCGTTTCTTCGTTCTATCGTATTCCAGCGCCCCTTCACCGCTTTCATGCGAATAGCCCTCGATATAGTTGCCGTTTTGCCGTTGACCCAGACACGAATACAAGCGTTATTGCCGCCACTATTGAATGCTTCTTCCCGATCTGTACCGACATATGTAGTGTACGGCTTTCCGCCGTTCATAATATGATAAAGCTGGTAAATTCTCATAATGTAAATTAATTCCTCTTTGCTGTTTACTATTCTATGGAGCGGGTAATGGTAAGCATGGTTTCGGAACCACCTACTTTTCATTACTCACCTGCTTTTTGCTGCGGAGCTTTCCGCGGCCTTTTTTATAATGGATTGCTGAACACTGTGGCAGCCGCCCTCAACGGTTTTAATATAAAGCATACGATAAATGTATCTCCAATTGCGATTCAAGCGGTCACCTCACTAGACCGCTCTTTTTTATGCATTCGGCCAGTCGTACTGGTCTTTATCCGGATCCCAGCCGTATTCCTCACGCATTCCCTTCTCAAACGCATACTTAACAAACATAGTTTTGAAACCTTGTCCTTTGGCCTTTGACAATTTATTTATGGCATCGTTCATATCGTTTCTCTTATAGATTGTACGAGCTGTAAGATTCGTTCCAATTCTACAGCTGGGCAGTTATATGAGCCATAAACAAGCCAAATAAACGGATGATGAACGCCTGGCTGCCTCCCGAACAAATTCTTTTAAATCTGCGGTGAAATGAAAGGCATGGCAAAGCACAATATCCACGCACACACTGCAGTCTATGAACGTCAACCGGCTTTTATAGTTGCTTCTTAATATAATCGAGCCATCGTCAAACTTTTTTTGCGGCTGTAAGGCGCATAGCAACCAGAAAAAAAGAGATGCCTTATTAAACACCTCTTTCACGCAAATTACTGTGATCGCACCCTGCAATATTTTTCGTTTTCCTGGTCACACATTTGGCCACATTTCATCCAATTTTCGCGCGCCCGCACTCTTCCCTTTATCCTTGCCGGCTATCCAACGTCTCTGGAAACAGGTCAGGTTCATTCCCGTATTTCGTGCCAGGCTTCCCGTAGTTCGTGTACGGGTGAATGAATCCTGTTAAATGCCTTTTTTATTTGTTTTTAAGTATTGCTCGATTCTATTCATCGCTTCATTCAATTTTTCCATCGAATAAGCAAAGGAGATACGCAGCCGGTCCGATCCTCCTTTTGTAAAAATGGTACTGGGCAGAAGACCTACTTTCGCTTGCTCTAACAGTTCCATGCTGAATGCATACGAATCATGATGAAATCTTGTTATACTTGGAAACGCATAAAACGTTCCATCAGGCACAATTGTATCGAATCCCAGAGCATTTAATCGCTTGCACAAGTAATCTCTCCGTTTTTGATATTCGAATTTCATTTGTTCCACTTCTTTTTCTCCGTGATTGAGGGCATAGGCAGCGGCTTCCTGTGAGATAGAAGAAATACTTGTATTGAGGTATTCATGAACTTTAAACAGTTCATTGGTGATATAAGAAGGCGCAAACGTACATCCGATTCTCCATCCCGTCATCGCATGAGACTTGGACACGCCATTAATCACAATCACTTTTTCTCTTATAGAAGGAAATGAAGCGATGGATTGATGAGGTTGATCAAAAACCAATTCACTGTACAATTCATCTGAAATGACGAAAACATTATGTTTTTCGATGACTTTCGCCAAATCCATTAACTCATCTTTTGTTAGGATGGCACCTGTTGGATTAGAGGGGAACGTTAGAATGATGGCTTTTGTTTTAGGTGTAATGGCTTGCTCCAGTTGTTCTTTTGTTAACTTAAAGCGAGTACCGCTAACATCAATAGGCACGAGCACACCGCCGCACAACTTTATAACAGGCTCATACCCTGGATAAGCGGGTGTTGCAAGGATCACTTCATCCCCTGGCGACAAAAGGGTCTTCAACGTAAGAAACACGGCTTCCGTTGTCCCATTCGTGACAATAATTTCAGTGTCGGGGTTATACGATAAATGGTATCTCCGTTCCATAAATGATGACACTGCCCTTCGTAGTGCGGGTTCCCCCGCCGTTGGTGCATAAAACGTGCGATTGTTGTCTATGGCAGCCTTCCCTGCTTCTTTTATTAAAAAGGGCGTTTGAAAATCAGGTTCGCCTATTGTTAATGCCACGACACCATCATATGTTTTGATTATTTCAGACATTTTGATAATCCCAGAAATTCCGAGTGACTGCACATCTTTATTGAACAAATTTTTCATAAAATCCACTCACTCGCTTCCAAATTTTTCTGTATTTTAAAAGAAGAAAAATAAGCCCTTTGAGTGAAAAAAATATTAAACATAAACAAATCTTGTTTTGTTCATTTTCATCTCCGTAAAGTGACTACATGGATTTCACTTGTGCTTTGTTTGGATAAATTCGATCTTGGCACCATTCCGACACTCTTTTCATCTCTCTCCAAAAGCATTTTTGTTTTTTCTTATTATATTATTTTTATATTTATTGGTTTAAAACAATAAACGTCAAATTAAATCACAATGGAAGGCACGAGTCTGTGGTGCCATTTTATCAATTTCTAAAATAGAAGATTTTTCGAAAACCGAAACCGTATAAACTACCCTGTATCTTAGTAAAAGCTTGTTCACAAAAATATTTGTTTATAAAAAAAGACATCTCCACATGGAGACATCTCTTTTTTTACGTGTAATACGCGGTCACAGTTCAACCAATTTTGTGTAACCACGTTCATACCTGCACCTCTTACCGGTTATCCACCATCTCCGGATACAGATCATGGTTCAGCATGCGGTACTCCGCCATTTTTTCATATTTTGTGCCAGGCTTCCCGTAGTTTGTTGTGTATTGGTCGATTGAAATGCCGCCATACGGCGTAACTTTACCCATACTTCAATAAAAAACCCCCTTATTGTGTGATGGTTTTCAACACATAAGAGGGTTTAAAGGTGAAATTCTGGCCATGGTTTTATTTCACCAAATGTTCTATTTAAAAGCTCATTTCCTGACCTGTAACCATGACCAAGCATTCACATAAAACGCTGCTGCAGCGTCTTACACACCAGCCAAACGAGAAACGTCACGCGCGATCATGACTTCTTCGTTTGTTGGAATAACGATTCGCTAATTATCACATCCAAAGCCCTTTAGATGTGTGTTTATCTTGATAATAGCATAAATCAGTTATTGTTTCATGCTATTTTGAGTTTCATTTTCATCTTAGTCACTTAAATAAGTTTCCTCATTGAGCGCTACCCTGTCAAGGTAGCGCTCTCCCAGCTGAGCTAAGGAATCTTTGGAGGTTAATGCACAACTTTTTAATCAATATTATTGAATTGGTCACAGGCTCGTGACCAAATCTGTGACTAATTCTTTTAAAACACAAAAAAAGACCACCTCCAAAGAGATGATCTTCTTTCCCGGAAACCCTTCTCCTATAAGGGTTACGCTAGGTTTTAACACCTTATGATTCCTACTGGTGCAAAAAGAGGGATGAAACCGGCAAACGGGAAAAGACAGACCGGTTTTGCAGGAGTGGGAACAATATCCGGATAATCAGGAAAAAGACCATAGCTCAATTCTCTATGGTCTTTAGCTAAATTAAAAAACTCATGTTTTTGTTTTATTCAGCTCTTATTCAATGGAGCTTACCTAGCCGGCAGCGATATCCATGTTTCTTGAAGCCACTTGTCAAAGTCTGCTCCTTTTTCGCCTTCATACGTATCGTATACATCAAGCCGCATCTTTTTCAATTTTTCTTCAAATTCTTTAAATGTGTGGCCTTCCGGCAAACTTTTCTTAATGCGCAGCAAAATCTTATTTACATCTTTTATCGCACCGCTTTTTTTCTGCGGTGGCATTTGAACGTCTTCCCCTAGCTTTTTCAGCTGTCGGAACGCCGCTTCTTGTACTTTATATACTGTATCGGCGGCCATAATCCGCTTTAACAGCTTAATGGTTTGGTCGTTTTTCCACTGGCCCAGCTCTTCCACCGCATCTAAACGTTCTCTCCAGTTAGACGTCCGGTCGGCCGACTTTTTTAATTCCTTAAAATTTGGGGGCAGCTCACTTTTTACTTCTTTATGATTCAAACGATCCGATCTCCTTTTGATTAAACATCTTTTTAGTCAAGATAAAAACAAACAACCTTGCTTCAACAGCTATTGTACCATGATTTAATCAAGTACATACCTTTTTGGCTCAACTGAACTGATTCAGTCTGCCTTATGACCAGCACTGCTGATAAGCCAAGCCCCTTGAATGAAAAAATGACTTACCTTTTTGGCAAGTCAAGGGCTTGGTAAGCAAACTGAAACTTTCCGCCGTCCGCTACTTCTGCATGGTACAGTGCTTTAAGAGCAAAGTTTTTTTCAAGGTTGTGTTCCTTCATCAGTTCTTTTAAACGCAGCTGCAATTCTTCATTTTCTTTAACAAGCTGTTTCATCTGTGGTTTTAAATATTTCATAAGCCGGTGAACCCCTTTCTAAAACCATTCATCTAGTATATCATCCAGCAAACGATTTGTGGGGAAATAACCGGCTTGCTTTTGAAAGCGGAGTTTATGAAAGTCAGGATCCCCGGCTTTTTTCGCTGTTTGTTTTAACTCCTCTATATCTTCGTAAACAGATACAACCCGCCCTGCATAATCATTTAGTTCTCCTGCTGCCATATAATAAGCAAAAGGTAGCGACTACGACTCTAAAACTTATTACAGGGAGAATTCACACAGAATGTGAAGCCTTTACGTTCTCCTCTTGAATTCGGTTTGTGAAGTTCGTGTTTTTTGCTTTCTTCCATCGTTTAAATGTCTTATAGGACTGAATTTTTCATGTTGTTCCTTAATTGTGTCGTCAAGTACATGTGAATAAATCAGAGTTGTTTTTATATCAGCATGTCCGAGGATTTTCTGTAAAATTCGAATAGAACCGCCGTTTTTGAGAAACATCATACTACTTGTATGCCGGAAAATGTGTGGATGTATTCTCCTGTTAATTTCTGCCCGCCTTGCAATTTCATGAATATGCTTTCTTGCTGCATCTGTACCTAGTTTATTGCCTGCATGTGTCAGAAAAATGTATTCACTTTCCCAGTCATCACATTCTTCAATTAACTTTTCTAAAAAGTTCAATGTCTTTTTTGTTACTGGCACAATTCTAAACAAGCTGTTTTTTGTTTCATTAAAGGTTATTGAGCCGTTTTGAAAGTCAATATCTTGCTTTTTTAATGCTAAAACTTCTCCTATTCTCCCAAACGAATCGAGCAGCACATGAATTAAAACTGCTGATCTAAAATCAGCGAACCAAGAATGGTCAAGTGATTTCAATATTTTCTGTATTTCTTCCTCAGTCAAAGTTTCAACCTGCTTTTTCTAAAATTTAATATTTTTAATTTCCATAAAAGGACTTTCTTCAAGGTGTCCTTCATTAATGAGTGTTGAAAATGCTCCTTTCGCCAGCCGCAAGTATGAATTTGCAGAACTGCCGGAAGCACCTATCTTTTTCTCTCTTCCCCATCTTACTCCATGAAATTGCTGTTTTTCAGTTAGCTGCCATTCCAAAAACCTTCTTGCATCGCTGATTGAGAAATTCTCCATATATTTATTTTTAGCAAAACACCGCTCCAAGTCATTGAATAACTTGTTATAATTCTCAATTGTATGTTTTGATAGTCCCTCCATTTTCTTTACTCTTATCACAATTTTCCGTGCTTTCTCAACAGACAATCCACTTTGAATTTTTGTTTTTCTTCTGGCCATAAAAAAACCCTCTTTTCCGTGTTAAAATTCACACATCTAAGAGGGTAAAGGGTCAAAATCAGTTATGGTTACTGATGATCCAAAATGTTTTATTTAAATGGATAATTCGCTCACCATCAACCAGCCAAAAACGCTGCTGCAGCGTCTTACACACCAGCCAAACGAGAAACGTCACGCGCGATCATGACTTCTTCGTTTGTTGGAATAACGATGACTTTAACTGGTGAGTGCGGGTAGCTGATAAACTGCTCTTTACCGCGTGTATTGTTCAGTGCTGGATCCCAGTAAACGCCCATAAATTCAAGGCCGTTCAAAATACGGGCACGAGAAGCAATATCATTTTCACCGATACCAGCAGTGAAAATAATCGCATCTACGCCAGACATACGGGCTGCATATGAACCGATGTATTTGTGAATACGGCTTGCAAATACTTCAAGTGCTGTGATCGCACGCTCATTGCCTTCTTCTGCCGCTGTAGACAAGTCACGAAGGTCGCTTGATACACCAGAAACGCCAAGCATACCGCTTTTTTTGTTTAAGATATCCAGTACTTCGTCCGCTGTCTGGCCTGTTTTCTCCATGATAAATGGAATCAAGGCCGGGTCGATGTTTCCGGAGCGTGTTCCCATTGCTACACCGGCAAGCGGCGTGAAGCCCATAGATGTGTCAATAGATTTTCCGCCTTCAATGGCAGCGATGCTGGCGCCATTTCCAAGGTGGCAGGAAATTAAGCGAAGCTGGTCGATTGGACGGCCAAGCAGAGCTGCAGCACGCTCAGATACGTATTTGTGAGACGTACCGTGGAAGCCGTATTTCCGGATGCCGTATTCTTTGTAATATTCGTACGGCAGGCTGTATAGGAATGATTTCTCCGGCATTGTTTGGTGGAACGCTGTATCAAATACCGCTACAGCTGGCACGTTTGGCAATACCGATTGGAACGCACGAATACCTGTTACGTTCGCCGGGTTATGAAGCGGTGCAAGTTCAGACAATTCTTCGATTTGCGCTAAAGTTGCGTCATCGATCACAGCAGAGTCGCTGAATTTTTCGCCGCCGTGCACGACGCGATGGCCGATACCGTCGATTTCGTCAAGTGACGACACGATGCCGTGTGATACAAGTTTTGACAAAAGCATTTGTACGGCAACAGAATGATCCGGAATATCCGTTACTTCTGTGTCTGTTGTACCGTCTGGCTTTGTAATAGAGAAAACAGAATCCTGTAAACCAATTCTTTCCACAAGGCCTTTTGTCAGTACCGTTTCATGCGGCATTTCAAAAAGCTGAAATTTTAATGATGAACTTCCTGCGTTAATCGCAATTACTTTAGACATTATATCCTCCTAGGTTTCGAACAATTTATCTCTCTATATAGAGATAACGCGTTCCGAACAAAATAGCAAGCACTCTTCCTTAATAAACCGTTTACATATAAAAATAAGTATTTTCTGACAAATATGCTTCGTGTTTCGAATCCGCTTTTTCTTGTTTATTTTTTTGTCCTTCGTGTAAAAATAAGCAAAATTATTTTTAAAAAATATGGTTTTTCTAATAAAAAGCATATACACTATTTGCATCAAATAAACACTGAAAAAGGAGTAGTACTTTTGTTTGGATTTTCTCGCTCTTCTAAAAAAGAACCCGATGCGCTTTTTACGCATGCATCTGGTGAAATCAAGATAGACATTTCAGCTGGTTCCGATCTGGCTGATCAAATAAGCATGATTGGATTGACTCCACAAGACTTGCGTTATATTAAAGCCATGAAGCCGGTCGTCGATGAACATCTTGACCAGACTATAGATACGTTTTACGCAGGAATGATGAAACAGCCCGGACTCGTAAATATCATCCAGAGCCATAGCACTGTTGACCGGCTGAAAGGAACGCTTCGTTCTCATATTGCTGAATTGTTCCACGGTCAAATTAACAGCGAGTTTTTGCAAAAACGGTACCGAATCGCTCATGTGCATGTTCGGATTGGCCTGCAGACAAAATGGTACATGTCTGCTTTTCAAAATCTGCTTAATTCTTTAACAGCTTTGATTTTGGAGCAGCCCTGGACGCCGTCAGACCAATCAGCGGCCATTCAAGCCGTTACAAAAATGTTAAATTTAGAGCAGCAGATTGTGCTTGAAGCCTACGAGCAGGAACATGACCGAATCCGCCTTCAAGACACGGAGCAAAAAGCGCAGCTGGCAGGGCATATTTCCGCGGTTTCACAGGAGCTGGCTGCTATTTCTGAAGAAACAAGCACCTCCCTGCAGGCACTTGCCAGGCAATCTGATTCAATCACCGATTTAACAAAAAAAGGGCTTGTGCAGGCGGATCAGTCGGAAGCCCATTCCAAAGAAGGCCAAAAACAGCTGCAGGCTCAAAATGATAAACTGATGGCCATTCAGTCCGCCATAAACGATATTCACCTTTATTCAAATGAATTAAATGATATCTCCCAGCGGATTGTAGATGTAATTACGATTGTCGGAAACATTGCCGGCCAGACAAATCTGCTCGCTTTAAATGCTTCAATTGAAGCAGCCCGTGCCGGTGAACATGGAAAAGGGTTTGCGGTGGTCGCCGAAGAAATCCGCAAGCTGTCTGACCAAACAAAAGAGTCCACGGTAAATGTCTCTGCTCATATTACGAAAACACATGATTTAATCCGGCAGATGAGCGAATCCGTCGGCGCCGTCAACCAGGTTGTAAAAGAAGGTATTTCCGGCATGGCCAAAACGGATGAGGATTTTTCCACTCTTCTTTCCCTTATCAGCGATACGAAAGAACAAAATGTAGACATCGACCGCAAAATGCAGCAGTTTTTCGACGTGATTCAGGAAATCGAGCGGGCCTCCAAGCAAGTAGCAGGCTCGGCTGCCACTTTAAACAGTGTCACGGAATCATTTTAAATTTTATAGAACCGCCCATCAGAGCGGTTCTTTTTTGTGATAAAATATGAAATACACTGCTTGAAATGGGGGACAGCTAGTTGATTAAGCGATACCTTGTTTTTATTTTGTTTATCACAGCCATTTATTATGTATGGCTTTTTTCGTTTGAAAACGACGAATGGGCGAAAACGCTTGGCGGCAATATTTTGTCGATTGTGGGTCCTGGAATTGCCCTTTACTGGCTTTTTCAAACTCTTTCTACAGCAGCTGTAAAGCAGCCACTGTTTTGGAAACTGATTTTCACCGGTTTGTCGCTTTATTTTATTTCAGAATGCTTATGGTTTTATTTTGAAACACTATTAGGACAGGAAGTGCCGATTGCCGGTTTTTTAGACTTTTTTTATTTAGGCCATGCTTTTTGCTATATTCTTGCTCTTGTTGTCCGCTTTAAGCAGGAGCGCAAAACAGCCCAGACCGTTCGGATGCTGTTCGATATGCTGATTACCATGACGGTCGCTGTCAGCTTTATCTGGCATTTTATCATTCGAAACATTTTGAATAATGGAGAATTACCGCTTTTCGACCTGCTGATTAACTTGAGCTATCCCATTTCAGACATTGGCATGCTTCTTGCCGCTGCTACTTTCTTTTTTGGCTTGAATGAATCACACGCTAAAAAAGAAATAGGGCTTATTTTGCTTGCTCTCTTTGTGCAAATTACCGCGGATACCGTTTACTTAACGATGATTTTAAACAACGGCTATGAATCCGGCAATATCACCGATCCGATGTATGTATTTTCCGTCTTGCTCATGGCACTAGCCGGTCATTTATACGGCAGCACACCGGCTGAAGCGCATCCTATGAGTAAACAGGTCGGCATGCTCCGCTTTTCACTTCCCTATATCGGTGTGATGGTCCTATTTGCTTTTATGCTGTTTTATTCCGGCTTTAATGCGCTTACCATCGGCGCATCGATTTCGATCATGCTGCTGATGATCCGCCAGGCTGTTACACTGGTGGAAAACCAGGCGCTGTATGACCAGCTGCTGCACCGCTCACAGGAGCTGTCAGCCAACGAGCAGCGTTACCGTTCCCTGTTTGATTATTATCCGGAGGCCGCTTTTTCAGCGGGACTGGATGGCCGCTTTCAATCTGTTAACCAGGCGGCTGCAAACCTTCTTGGTTTTTCAAACGAAGAAGATGTGATTGGCCTGCGCTGTTCCTCCTTTATTGCAGAACGGGACAAAAAGCAAGTATTTGCTCATTTCTCCTCCCTGTTAAAAGGCAGTGCACAGGAGTATGAAGTGACGCTTTGCAGCCGGACAGGCGAAATATTCATTATGAATATGACCAATATTCCGATTATCGTGGATGGACAGGTGACTGGTATTTACGGCATCGGCAAAGACGTGACCGACCAAAAAAAGCAGCATCGCAAAATCGCTCATATGGCTTATCATGATGCCCTGACCGGCCTACCAAACCGGTTATCCTTTGACCAAAAACTAATGAAGCTGATCGAAGAAGATAAACACCCGTTTGCTGTTTTGTACATGGATTTAGATGGCTTTAAAGCAATTAATGACACGCTCGGTCATCATGCTGGAGATGAGCTGCTTGTATCTGTCAGCCGGCGGCTGTCTGCTTCCCTTCGCTCCGGCGACATGGCTGCGCGGCAGGGCGGCGATGAATTTACGGCGGTTGTATGCGGCATTTCGACGCGGAAAGAAGTAGAACAAATTGCTAAACGCCTGCTTCGCTCCCTTAGTGAGCCTTATTATGCCGATGATCAAAAAATGCTGGTTACACCAAGCATCGGCATTGCCCTTTATCCGCAAGACGGCGAAAAACCGGAGCAGCTGATTCAAAAAGCAGACACGGCTATGTATGCGGTAAAGCAAAACGGCAAGGGCGCTTACCAGTTTTATACGAAAGAAAAAAGGAGAATGACAACATGAGACTACTTTGGGATTTAGATGGAACAATTTTTGATACATACCCGGCTATTTTGGCCAGCTTTGCAGCGGTTCACGAAGCGGCACACGGCACACCTGTTGACCGGGATGAGGCGCTTCGCTGGCTGAAAAAAAATTCAAAGCTGGCTTTTGCACACTATGGCATTTCAGAGGATTTCCGTGCCATGTTTGCAGAGCTGGATCATAAACAGTCAGAATCGGCCTGCCTTCCTTTCGAAGGAATTGACCGTGTGCTTGCTGCTGCAGAATTAAATGTGATTGTAACTCACCGAACGAAAGAATCAACGAAAAACCTGTTAACAAAGTTTGGCCTGCTCGAGTACTTCACCGAAATTATCAGCCCGGAGGAAGACGGATTCCCGCGCAAGCCAGATGCCGCCGCTTATAAATATCTGCATGAAAAATACGGGCTCGACTGGGCGATCGGCGACCGTTCACTCGACTTGA
Organism: Domibacillus sp. DTU_2020_1001157_1_SI_ALB_TIR_016; assembly: GCF_032341995.1. NCBI lineage: Bacteria > Bacillati > Bacillota > Bacilli > Caryophanales > Bacillaceae > Domibacillus > Domibacillus sp. DTU_2020_1001157_1_SI_ALB_TIR_016. Next base: position 1,603,767 of record NZ_CP135439.1, on the reverse strand, counting down.
TTCCTGCGCGGGAAGCCGGCATGAAAACGGCCGCTTTTCAAAACGAAGATATCGAAGCCAATGTTCATTTGAATGTCTACGACGATTCTTTCTTCCAAAAAATCACAAAATAAAAAAAACGGACCTAAGACACAGGTCCGTTGAGAGTGTAGGCAAAGTAAGAAAGCAGGCTGATTGAAAACGTCTGTCTTTCCAGGAACGCCGCCGGCTTGGAAGCGGAGTGACCTTTTTGGGGTCATGAGCATTCACAGCTGGCAAGTGACGCCGAAAGCGGGCGTTTGTCAACAGCCTGAACGGACCTAAGACACAGGTCCGTTTTTTTATTTGTCAAAAAAGACTTGTTTTTTTCACAAAAAAAGGATTGATTCCCTGTATTTAAACGCTAAAATAATAGCATCATCTAAAAAGGAGCAACACCATGAAATGGACTATTCGCAAAAAACTTATTCTTTCATTTTTAGCCGTCCTGCTGATTCCTTCCCTTTTGATCGGCTTTTCCGCATACAACAGCGCGAAAAATGAAATCAAGCAGCAGATGATGGCCTCTGCCAATGAAAATATCTCCTCGCTTGACCGGCTCATTACCGATCAAATCGGAAAGAAAACACATGACGCAGAAATTTACAGCAGTCTCGTAACTGCCAAATCGATTCAAGGAGAAGAAAGCCCGGCTCTTCGTCTTCGCCTTGATCAATACGCGAAGCTTCATCCGGAAGCAGTCAGCATTTATGTCGGCACAACAAACGGCATCATGATACAAGAGCCGCGCCAGGAGCTGGCAGCAGACTATGATCCGAGAGACCGTCCTTGGTACAAGCAGGCAGTTGAAGCAAACGGTGAAACGGTGATTACACCTCCTTATGTTTCTTCCTCCGGCTCAAACGTCGTGACAATTGCCCGCCAGACAGCCGACAAAAGCGGGGTAATCGGGATCAATTTAACACTAGATTCTATTACAGCCATGACAGATCCGATCAAAGTCGGCAAGGAAGGCTATGCCATCCTGCTTGACGGTGAACGCCACTTTATCGTTCATCCAACCGAAGAATTTGGAGCAGAAGCAACAGACTCCCTTTACGACCGGCTGTATAGTGGCGAGTCGGGCTCTTTTGATTATATCTTCAACAATGACAGCAAGTTTATGACCTTCCTGACAAATGAAGCGACTGGCTGGAAAATCGGCGGTACCATGTATTCAAGTGAAATAACAGAAGCGACCAAGCCGATTTTATGGAAAACGGCCCTTACCATTCTTCTGTCCCTGCTTGCGGGTGCTGCGCTTGTTTGGGCGATTATCCGGTCTATTACGCGGCCGCTTCACTCATTAAAACAAAGCGCTGATACATTGAGCCAGGGCGATCTGACCCAAACGATTGAAGCGGGCAGCCGCAGGGATGAGATTGGTGATTTATCACGTTCCTTCGGTTTGATGGCACAGAATTTGCGCGAGCTCATTGGCCAGGTAGACCGTAATACAGAGCAGGTGGCAGCGGCTTCTGAAGAGTTAACCGCCTCTGCAGATGAAACAACCGCTGCAACCGGCCATGTGGCTGATTCTATTCAAAAAGTAGCTGCCGGAGCCGATCAGCAGACAAGCGCGATCACGACCATTGTAAATGATATGGAAGAACTGCGTTTGGGTGCCGGAAAAATTGTCGACAGTGCCGGCATCATGGCTGCATCTGCAGCTGATACGATGTCCCATGCTGCTGAAGGAGAAGACTCCGTCCGCCGCACAGTCGCACAAATGAACGAAATTCAAGAGCATGTGCAGGCGTCTGATGAAATGATTAAATCGTTGAGCGGGCGGTCAGCCGAAATCAATACTATCATTGATGTGATTTCTTCAATTGCCGATCAAACGAACCTGCTTGCTCTTAATGCGGCGATTGAAGCAGCCCGCGCCGGCGAGCATGGCAAAGGCTTTTCTGTGGTAGCCGGTGAAGTAAGAAAGCTGGCTGAGCAGTCACAGGCGTCTGCCGGACAAATCGCTGGATTAATTGATGTGATTCAAAAAGATACACAGCGTTCGGTTGAGCTGATGAGCCAGGCGTCTAAAAGCGTCAAAACCGGCATTTCCCTGTCGGATGATACCTCCGAAAAGTTTAGCGGCATTTTAACCGGCATGGAGCGGATTACCCCGCACGTGCAGGATGTAACATCGATCGCTGCACAGGTAGCCGCCATTGTGAACCAGCTGACATCCTCCATTCATTCCGTTTCGGATGTGGCGCAAAACAATGCGTCTAGCGCTGAACAAGTGGCAGCAGCAACGCAGGAGCAGCTTGCTTCTTTAGAGGAAGTGAATATGGCCGCGAAATCCCTGTCTGTCATGGCAGAAGAACTGCAGCAGGTTGTCCGTAAATTTACTGTTTAATAGATGCGAAGCACCGCCCCCTCGGCGGTGCTTCAATGTTTAGACAAAGTCTTTCGCTTTTAAAAAGAGCCGATAAGTAGTGTTGAAAATCCATAAGCAAGGATCGAATAGACCTTTGCTCTTTTTTAAACAGAAGGCTCTGTTAAACTTCACTGTTGATTTTTACTCAAAAGAAAAGACCGAGAATTGTCGATCTTTTTATGTTTCTAGTTCAACTAACGCCCCCGATACTTTAAGTGAAAAAATTCACAATACTTATTAGAAGAACGGTGACCTTTATTTTTCCGATGACACTAACGTAACGTGTTTTCAAGGATGTAACCATTCTCCCACGTTCCTATAAGAATAAATCGGTTATCGGTGCTAAATTCTGCGAAACAAGCATATTGGATTTTTTCAACTAAAATGGTTTGTAAGTCAGAGTATCGTAGGATTAAAACTGTTTCGCTATAAGTAATGATAATACAATCCCCATTATTTGACAGGTGAATGTGTTGAAAATAACCAAAGTTAGGATAATCCTTATCTGACAAGTTAACTTTCTTTAAAATTTCCTTAAACTGTCCATCGAGTATAACTATGTCATAACTTTGAACCACAATATATACATTATGAATAGAGTTAAAGATGATGGCATCCCAATACCAAATTTTTGAATTTTCCATTACCTCTGCTGACTCACTTTTTATTGGTTCTTTCATTTTTACAATTTTATGAACTTTATAATCCGCGTTATTTACATAACTTAAAGTAAATAAATAGGCACTTTCAGCCTGGACAAACTGATTAAAATAAATAAGAGTGATTGAATCTTTAAATTGGGTTAATACTCTATACTCACCCTCCTCAATGTTGATTAATGCCAGTTGATGTCCGTCTTTTGTTTTCAGTGTATCAAGGATAATGAATGAAGTATTAGTTAAAGCAAAGTCAGCTTCAACAAGTTGATATTTTTTATTCGATTTAATGGTTTTGATTAACTGAAATCCGACCGTTTCATATACACATACAGTACCGATTGTGTTTTTTATATATAAATAATCATCATTTTCTGAGAAATGAATATAACCAGGATTATTAGGTTTACTAAGCTCCATTATTTTTTCCCAAGAACTTGTATCATAAATGATTGTTTTACTGCCCGTTGTATGGCATAAAAAACGATAATCATTTGAAAATTTAATTTGATAAGAGGTTTTAAATTTTTTGATTACATTCATATGAAGCATACAAACAGCTCCTTAAAAAATATTCCTAAACACATATTCTCATCTTATCCCTTCTTGTACTAACCTACTGCGTTAGAAAAATAAGAAAAGGCTACCGAAATGGCAGCCGAAATATTAAACAAAAGCCCCCGTTAGCTTAATAAGCCAAATCTAATAAATGGTTTCTGATATAGAAATCACTTCAACTTCAGCGCAAAAAAAGCTGAGGGCATTATCTTCATAATCTTCTACTTCATATTTCATGTTTTCCCAGCCTCTTTCTGTAATATCATCAATGTTTAAAGATATTTGATGATAAAAACCACCACTTTCGAAGTGGATATTCTGTGGATTGTGGAAACGAAATTGTACAAGGTACCGATTATCTTTACCTTCGACAATAAAATCAATATCTAATACAGAGCTATGAACATTAAATTCCTTTAGAAAACTCAAATTGAAATTTTTAATGTATGTTATATCTGCAAACGAAAAACTTTGTACCTTATCTGTTATCAATTCCAAGTTTTTCACCATATATAATCACCTTTTAGCTATTGTTTTTGACTATATTTTAGCATTTTCTTATTCAACTAAACTGCACCTATAGTTGAGGAAGAAAAAAGACCGGCTGGAACAGCAGCCGGTTCTTAAACTCTTGCACCCCGTTAGTTTAAGAAAGGGACTAATTTATTTTAGTCTTTAACAGTTATTTCAAATGTCCCACCATCAAGTTCTAGCTCCACATGGTTTCCGTTCAAAAACCCATCGCCTGTTATTAATAATTTATTGTTAGACCAACCATGAAACTTAATCATATCCATTTCGACAGGACTATCCACTTGTATCTTATTAATTAAGGTTGATTTTATAATTTCAATACTACAATAATCAGCTATTATAAAATCACCAGAAGGGCTCACTGTTAAACTCTGATATAGAGACTAGGACTCATATTCAGTTAACTCTCTACTGGAGCAATCAAGCTTAAATAAATAATCCGAAGTAAGAACAAGGACACAATTATATTTTTCTGATACGGCAACTTCTCGTGGAAAGCCTCTGAAATTTCCACACCATTCAGTTAAGTCATCGTTTGTAAATTTTATCCAAGTCCAATTTTGAGAGTTCCATGAACTCGGAATGTCATAAATCTTTTCCAGGTATTCTCCTGAATATGGTTGAGTTATTAACTCTGCTTTGGCTATCATTCGTTTGTCCTCCATAAAACATCTTTCCTAAACAAAACTGTCCCGTCTGTTCAATACGAAAAGGAGGCGCGGCAGCTACCCCCACTCTTTATCCAAGCCCCCGTTAGTGAAAGAACAAAACGGCATTAATCCTTAATTCAGTAAAGAATTCTTTTGCAAAAACATTAATGCTTTAGTCTTTCTTTTTCCAAGCCATTAAATCAGAAAACGCCAATCCAAATGATATACCTAAAGGAATACCAAAATCCCAAACATCCATTTCCGAGTGTCTAAAAAAATAATCAATAAGATAATGTGCAGCACTCAAAAAAATAAACGAAGTAATAAACGTAAAAAGCCTTTTTCTTATTTGAATCCAATTTAACTTCTTTGTATTCACAATAACTAGTAAGATAGAGAACAAACTATATAGGAGAAGATAAATTACATATCCTATAATAAATTTAAAAGAAAGCGAAGTATCAATATCCTTATATATTATAAACATTGTAAGTATGGTTCCTGCCAAAAATACAATAAACAAAATTAAGTTTAACGAAATATATTTCCTCATCTTTTACCCTTTACCTTCAAAGTTTTAATACCTTTTGATTATCACAAAATATTAGTTGCTTATGTATTGGTACCTCACTCCTTATTCAACTAATCTTCCCATTAGCTGAATGAGAAAAGGCTATGGAAATGACAGCCGAGATATTAAACAAAAGTCCCCGTAGTTGAGGAAGAAAGATTAATTAATGATGGTAATCTCCCCTAAAAAACTCTAAAGAGGTTTAAAATTTTCATCTTTCTCGTATCCTCCAAGGCTTGGTTCTACAACGCTGTCTTTAAACCGTTCCTCACTTGCTCCGTAAATCTTGAAATTTCTTTGTGCTTGTCTCAAAGATACTTCATTAGCTCCACCTTCAAAATCTGGGTCCTCATTCTGTACGAAATCATCTTCCCAATAGCAAACTTTACATATTTCATAACTATCCCGTGTTCCTTCTTCAAGTGTCTTATAGCCACAACAAGGACAAGTGTACTTTTCCATTTAATATTCGCTCCAAACCAATAATCTTATTAATGCGATATTACATTAACATAACCTGATTTTATCATTTCTTGTTAAACTAACCTGCACGTTTGTTCAATAAGAAAAGGAGGTGCCGCAGCTACCCCCATTTTTCACCTCAAGCCCCCGTTAGCTTAATAAGAAGGTGAGTAAATTCTATCGGTATCAGTATCAATTACAAAATCAACAGTAATATCGTTAGTATAAGGAACCTGTTCAAAGTTGTGAAGCCTGCAAAACACATTAGGAAGGTCTCTTATCTCATAAGTTAATTCTGTTGCTTGAAGATACATTTGCTTTAATTGGTGTTTAGAACACTTTTTACCCGTAAGTAGAACTTGATGAAAAAAGCCGTCAATTTCAATAATCAAAATAATCACGACTGGTTGCTAACCAATCATATAGCTTAGATTTTTTATAATTTCACCTTCATTTTACTATATTCTCTTATTGAATTAACCTGCACCTTTAGTTAAATAGGAAAATCAACATTGTTCTTTAACAGAGCTAAACAGAAAGAAATGGTCTTATTCACTCTATACAATCTTGTTGCAAACCACTTGGCGGCGGGAGGGCGGCGAAGACTCCTATGGGACGAGCGGGCAGCTGAGACCGGTGGAGCCGCCAGGCGCAGTCGGGCTCAGCGCCTGGCCCCATGGAAAGCGGAGCTGCCTGGACGCCGCCGATCTATCCTATTCATGTGCACGATCATCCATATCATTTGTCTTCAGTCTGAAGCACCGCCCGAGGGCGGTGCTTTTTTATTTGACAGGCCCTCCTGCCTTTCGTACGGTAGAAAAAAGGAGTGTGTCAGGATGAAAACGTTAATTCGCTTATTTTACGGAGCTGGTTTTTTAGCCGCAGGCATCGCGCACTTCAAACGGCCTAACGGCTTTAAAGCGATTGTGCCGGCTTTTCTTCCCTTTAACCAAGCGATTGTCGCTGTCTCTGGCGTCATTGAAGTGATATATGGAGCCGCCCTGCTGTTGAATCGTGGCACGTCTTTTGTCACAAAAACGATGCCGGCTTTTTTAGCCGCTGTTTTTCCAGCTAATGTGTATATGGCCATGAAAAACATTCCGCTCGGCGAGAAAAAGCTTCCCGCATGGGTGCTGTGGGCCCGCCTTCCTCTTCAATGGCTGCTGATCCAGGGCGCCAAAAAAATGGATTCCTAAAACCGGTCATGCCTGCCGGTTTTTTTCTTTTTCACTGTCCACAAAGCTGCCACAGTTTTCCGCTTTTATTGTGATGTTTTTCACATTTATATTCCGCTTTCTCCTTTATCCTTATAAACAACAGGAATAAAAGGAGAGGTATCCATGAAAGAAAAAGTGGTGTTAGTTGGTAATGGCATGGCAGGTATTCGCTGTTTGGAAGAAATCATTGCGCTTGATCCTGAGCGTTTTGATATTACCGTCTTTGGAGATGAACCGCATCCGAATTACAACCGGATTATGCTGTCAAAAGTGCTGCAGGGCAACACAAAAATGGAGGAAATTGTGTTAAATGATTTTGACTGGTATGCCAAAAACCGCATTCACCTTCATACAGGAGATGCGGTTGTACAGGTAGACCCAGCCAAAAAAACGGTCACGAGCGCGTCTGGAAAATTCATTTCCTATGATCATCTGATCCTGGCGACCGGCTCAAACCCATTTATCCTCCCTCTTCCCGGCGCTGATCAAAACGGCGTAATCGGTTTTCGAAACATGGAAGACTGTGAAACAATGATCGATTATGCAAACCGCAAAAAGCGCGCGGTCGTCATTGGAGGCGGCTTGCTGGGGCTTGAAGCTGCCCGCGGACTGCTTAATTTAAACATGGATGTATATGTGGTACACGTGCTTGATTCATTAATGGAAGCTCAGCTCGATGCACAGGCATCCAGGATGCTGAAAGAAGAACTTGAACAGCAGGGCATGACCTTTTTAATGAACAAGCAGACTCTCCGGCTGAACGGTTATGGGCATGTGAGCGGACTCACTTTCAAAGACGGCTCAGAGCTTGCTGCCGACCTTGTGGTGATGGCAGTTGGTATTCGTCCGAATATCGACCTGGCTGCGAAAATCGGCCTGCAGACAAACCGGGCCATCGTCGTTAACGATTTCATGGAAACAAGCCTGCCCGATATTTATGCCGTCGGGGAATGTGCGGAACACCGGGGCACAGCGTACGGTCTTGTCGCCCCACTTTACGAACAAGGAAAAACATTGGCGGCACGTCTTGTAACCGGCAGCCGGGACGGGGTAACGCCGTATACAGGTTCTGTTGTTTTCACACAGCTCAAGGTATCAGGTGTGGATGTTTTTTCAGCCGGTGACTTCCATGAAACAGACCACACAAAATCGATTCGTGTGCATGATGAATTTGACCGCGTTTATAAAAAAGTGGTTATTGAAGAAAACCGGGTTCGCGGAGCCGTCCTGTTTGGTGATACATCCGATGCGCCGCGCCTGTTGGATTTAATGCGCAAAGGAACCGATATTTCGGCGATGAGCAAAGTAGAAATTCTGCCGGCGGAAAACAGTACACCAGGAGAGCATCCAGTCGTATCCATGGCGGCTGATGAAGTTGTCTGCGGATGCAACGGTGTGACAAAAGGCCGGATCGTGCGGGCGATTGCCGAGGAAGGTGCCGATACACTCGATGGTGTAAAGCAAACGACGAATGCCTGCCGGTCATGCGGCGGCTGTAAACCGATGATTGAAGCGCTTCTGGCGCATACACTCGGTGACGGCTTTGAAGCGAAAACAGCTGACAACCTTTGCGGCTGCACTGATTTATCCCATGAGCAGGTATCAGCAGAAATCCGGGAAAAAGGCCTGCAGACCACAAAAGAAGTAATGAATGTGCTCGGCTGGAAAAACGAAGAAGGCTGCTCCAAATGCCGTCCGGCCCTGAACTATTACCTGGGCATGATTCATCCGCTTGACCACGAAGACGAGCCGGCTTCACGGTTTGTGAATGAACGGCTTCATGCAAACATTAATAAAAACGGCACATTTTCAGTGGTTCCGCGTATGTACGGCGGTGTCACAACGGTTGAGCAGCTTCGAAAAATTGCCGATGTAGCCGAAAAATACAACGTGCCGCTCCTGAAGGTAACCGGCGGCCAGCGGATCGACTTGTTTGGTGTCCGCCAGGAAGACTTGCCGAGCGTATGGCAGGAGCTCGATATGCCGTCCGGCTATGCATACGGAAAAACATTGCGCACTGTGAAAACGTGTGTCGGAGAACGATTCTGCCGGTTTGGCACACAGGATTCCGTTGGTTTTGGCGTCCGGCTCGAGAAAAAGTTTGAGGGCATGACCTCTCCTCACAAAGTAAAGCTCGGACTTTCTGCCTGCCCGCGCAATTGTGCCGAATCACTGATTAAAGACGTTGGGCTTGTCGGGCTTGAAGGCGGCTGGGACATTTATGTCGGCGGCAACGGCGGTGTGGATCTTCGCCAGGGTGAACTGCTCGGACGGGTTTCAAGTGATGATGAAGCAGAAGAGCTGATTCTTGCTTTCTTACAGCTGTACCGTGAAAATGCTCGCTACCTAGAACGCACATCGGCCTGGATCGAGCGGGTCGGCCTGGAGTGGGTAAAAGAACGCGTATTTACACAGCAGCGTGAGCTTGCCGGGCGGCTTGAAACGGCACTTTCCACTTTTACAGAACCGTGGAAGGCCATTGTGGAAAATGAACAAATGAAAAAGCAATTATTTGAATCAGAAGGAGCCCATTAATATGAATGAATCTGTTTGTATTGGCCAGGTTAATGATTTTCCGCTGCAGCTCGGCAAAAAAGTCGAAGCCGGCGGCCACATGCTTGCCGTGTTTAAACTGAGTGATGGTACATTCCGGGCGGTCGCCAATTCGTGTCCAGCCAAGCAGGGCCCTCTCTCAGCCGGTATGGTTAGCGGCCATCATTTGTTCTGCCCGCTTCACGATGAAAAAATCAACCTTGATACCGGTTCAGTGGAAGCGCCTGATACCGGCCAGGTGAAAACATTTGAAGTGCTTGTAAACGAAGAACATGTTTTTGTGGTGATTTAAAAAAAGCACGCCCGGCTTATTGCCGGGTGTGCTTTTGGATTTTCCGCCATCATCATGACCTAATAGCCATGAATAAACAGCAGAGACTTTCAGTTATGATCGGCTCAAGGTCAGTTTCTTGCTTTTTGCACTTTCAGCTGCTTTCCTTTAATGGTCGTTGTTTTCATCGCCCGCAGCACATCCGGCCCTTTTCCATTTAAAATCTCCACATACGTAACGTTATCCTGAATGGTAATAATGCCGATATCAGCCGCTTCGATACCCGGGAGATTTGAAATGGTGCCGACAAAGTCAACGGCACGCAGCTTTTTCTTTTTGCCGCCGTTAAAGTACAGCTTCATAATGTCTTTGTTTAAACGCTCTCCCTTATCCCTTTTCCGTTGGGGACGCTGGGCCATTTTGGCTGTGAAGGAAGGCTTTGCTGCCCTTACTGCTTCCTGGGACGGCTGCTCCACTCGCTTCAATGGAAAGCCAATTAATTCTTCAATCGGTTCAATGAATTTTTCTTCAAATGGCGCCATAAGTGCAATCGCTTTTCCCGAATGACCGGCACGGCCGGTACGGCCGGTACGGTGCACATACGCTTCCTTCTCCATCGGCACATCGAAATGGATGACGAGCGGAATATGTTCTACATCAATGCCCCTCGCGGCAACATCTGTCGCACACAAGTAGCGGAAATCCGCCCGTTTAAATTTATTCATCACGATAAAACGGTCTTCCTGCGCCATCCCGCCATGCAGCATGCCTGATGATATTCCCGCGGCATCAAGCGCGTCAAACAGCGCTTCCACCCGCTCCTGTGTCCGGCAAAAAAGAATGGCGCTGTCCGGATTTTCCACAGTCAGCACGTTTTGCAGCACGCGCGTTTTTTCTTCTTCCGCCACCTGAATCAGCTCATGAGTAATTGACGGGGCAGCGATTTCCTGCGCCATTTCGATCCGCTTCGGCGCTTTCATATAGGTGTCTGCCAGGCGGACAATGTCTTCCGGAAATGTAGCGGAAAACAACATGGTGACGCGCTCCGTCGGAAGACGCTCAATAATCGATGAAACTTGCTCGATAAAGCCCATATTAAGCATTTCATCCGCTTCATCAATGACGAGAAAGCGAATGCTGCCGGTATCCAGCGTCCCTTTTTCCATATGGTCGAGCACACGGCCCGGTGTCCCAACCACAATATGCGTTTTCTGCTTGAGCTCCAGCTTCTGACGGGCAAATGGAGATTTCCCGTACACCGCAGCTGCTTTTGTCCGTTTAAACCGGCCGATATTGGTAATGTCTTCTTTTACCTGAACTGCCAGCTCCCGTGTAGGTGTTAAAACAAGTGCCTGCGGCTTGTTTTCCTCCCATTCAGTCAGCTGAACGAGCGGAATCGCAAAAGAAGCCGTTTTGCCGCTTCCGGTCTGTGACTTAACAATTAAGTCCGCTCCTTTAAGAGCTTCGGGAATTACAGCGGCCTGAACCGGGGTTGGATCATGATAGCCAAGTGTATCAAGTGCCCGCATAATATCTTTGTTTAATGAAAATGATTGAAATGTTTCGGTCATAATGACTCCTTTTTTTTGTTTGGTATTCTGCTTATTATACAGAAAAACAGCCCGGATCACTCCGGGCTGCCCGATTATTTTTCCTCTTTAAACGATTGCAATTCGCCTTGCTTGCCGTAATCCTCCGGCTTTAAGTCTTCAAAAAAGATGAATACTTTATCCGCGTCTACATCGAATGATTCTTTGACAGCTGCTGTCATCCGCTGGACAAGATCACGTTTTTGTTCAGGTGTTTTTCCTTCTAACACTTTTACTGTGATAAACGGCATGTAAAGGGCACCCTTTCTCTTAAACGCCCGGGAACCAGCCTGGTGTATGGATAATCGCCTTCCAGAGCGGATCTGGCACCACAAGCTGTTCCTGCGCTTCTTTATCGAGCTTCACGGAAATGGATTCTTCCTGTCCGCTCTCTACTTTTTGTACCCAGTCCGGCTCAATAATAAGCCCGCGGCCGATCGCAATTAAATCCACACCCGTTCCGAGTGCTTTCACGGCATCATCTGCTGTGTAGATCGAACCGACACCAATGACCGGCACGGCATCCCCCGCACGCTCTTTAATGATTTCAAGACGTGTGCGCGTATCATCAACGCCTCGTCTTGGCTCGGACCAAAATTCCATTAAAGATACATGCAGGTAATCGAGTTCTTTTTCTTTTAAAGCATCGATCAGCTCAAGCGTGTCTGCCATTGTAATCCCCGGTGTTTCCGGCTCTTCCGGTGAAAAGCGATAGCCGACCGCAAACGGGTGATCTGCTTTTGCAGCGGCTTGTTTCACCGCATCTACAACGGCAAGCGGAAATGCCAGGCGTTCTCCCCACCGATCTTCCCGGCGGTTTGAATGAGGAGAGAAAAATTGCTGAATCAAGTAGCCGTTCGCGCCGTGAATTTCTACGCCGTCAAAGCCGGCTTCCACTGCCCGGCGGGTTGTTTCCCCAAAAGCAGCAACGATTTCTTCTACTTCCGTAGCAGATAATTCGCGCGGCACAGGGCTTCCTTCTGCTTCAGCCGGTACGCTGCTGGCGCTGACTACGTCTCCATCCACTAAATGAGGCGGCGCCTGGCGGCCTCCATGGAAAATTTGTAAAATGGCTTTAGCGCCTTCGGCTTTGATCGCAGAGGCAAGACGCGCAAGACTTGGAATCATTTCATCCCGGTCAGCAGCAAACTCTCCCTCAAATCCTTTTCCGTTTGGTGTTACATATGTACAAGCTGTAATAACTGCTGACACTCCTTTTGAGCGGCGTGCGTAATAAGCAATTTCCGCATCCGTCACAGTACCGTCTTCGTTCGACGAGAAGTTCGTCATTGGAGCCATCACGATTTTATTTTTTAATTCAAGACCGCTGCGCCATGTGGCTGTTTCAAATAAAGATGCATATTTTGATTTCATTCCAAAATCTCCTTTGATAAAATGAGCTCTCTGCTAAAGCAGAGAGCTGATTCTTTTATGAATATTGCGTTCGCAGTTCCTTCAGCTGTTTCAGCAGCTGCCCAAACCATTCTTCATCTTTTGTTAAAAGTGCTATATCAATCAGCTGTTCAAGTGCTGCTTCCGCCGGTGCCTGCTCTGGCACGAGTTGAAGAGACTTGGACAGAACACGAATCATTCGTCCTTCTAATTCTTTGTTAACAGATTCAACAATATACACTTTTGTAATGTCTTCCGGGTTTTCTATCTTTATGACATATCCGTAGATTCTCTGTTTGTCCCACGTTTCGCCTTGTACCCAGTCACCGACATGAAATTGTACTTTGTTCCCCATTTTTCCACTTCCCTGTTTCGGTCGGTCATTACTCTGCTTTGATTTGAAGCAAAACAGACGCAACCGTAAATTGGTGCAGAAAGGATGCGTATGAATCTTCCGCTTCTTTGAAAATAAGGTCCATTACACTTTGCGTATTAGAGGAAACCGGACATTCACATTTTGGATCGCCTGTTTGCCAGTCTGGCTGCAGAGCGCCGCGCGAGATCGCCTCATAAACGTGCCCCAATGTAATCTTCCCTGGATCTTCTCCGAGCATGTATCCTCCCCGGACACCTTCTTTTGTTTTCACGAGCCCTTCATAGCGCAGCGCACTCATCACTTTACGGATGCGTACAGGATTGGTCGCTACGTTAAGAGCGATTGCCTCGCTTGAAGCCATATGTCCTGGCACATAAGCCAGATACACGAGACTGTGAACCGCGATGGTGAAATTACTATTCAACCGTGCGTTCCCCTTTCTGAAAACATACTGTAATTTTATTTGTTACAGTTCTAAAAGTCAATGGAAGGAATTTTACAACAACTATGATGGATTGTCAATCCATGTTTCATCGCCTTTTTTCGACAAAAAAAGCTGCCTTCTCATTAAGAAGACAGCACATTTTGTTTCACGGACCGCTTTTGCCAGATGATTGTAATGATGAGCGTCAGTCCAAGCAGCACCAAACCGAGCATAAATGGGAAAAAGATATTCACATCATATAAAAGTCCAGCGCAGGTTGGGCCGAGCACATTTCCAATCGACATATACATGTTATTCATGCCCATCGCAAACCCCTGCTCCGAGCCCGCCATTTTGGAAATAAGCGTATTGAGCACCGGGCGCAAAATCGATGTGGCACAAAATATAAGAAGCGAAATGCCGAAAAACAGCCAGTAATTCCCCGCAAACAAGGAAATGAAGAAGCCAATAGCGGCAACGGCCAAAAACAGATTCAACACTTTACCTTCTCCATACTTGGTTACAATACGGTCGACCACAAACAGCTGAACAAGTACGCTGACAATGCCGGTAGACGTTACCATGAGGGCAATATCCTGCGGTGTAGCGTCAAATTCATCGTCGACAAACAAGCCAAGCACCGACTCATATGCCATTAAGCCAAAGCTCATCACAAGGGTAATCACAAGCGGAATAAAATACGGCATGGTCACCGAGCGGGCCAGCTTTTTCATCATCGGCTCCTCAGCCGGATGGTGTGCTGAGGCCGGCTGTTCCGGCCGCTCCGGTTCTTTTAGGAGCACAATAGAGAACAAAACCGCGAACAAAGCAACAATTGCAGAAATCAAAAACGGGGCTTTTAAGCCGAAATCCGCGAGAAAGCCGCCAATACCAGGGCCCACTACGATCCCGAATGACATGGCGGCTGAAATCAAGCTGTTGCCTTTCGCCCGCTGGTCAAACGACGTAATATCCGCCACATAAGCGAAAATAGCCGGCACCAATAAGGCGGCTCCGATTCCGCCGATCACACGCGAGGCGTACAGCATCCAAATCGAATCAAAGAAATAAAACACAAACATGGAAAGCGCAAGTCCGAACAAACCGTATATAATCATTTTCCGTCGGCCGTAATCATCCGCCCATTTACCGGCAATCGGTGAAAAAACAAGCTGCGCACCTGCAAAAATCGCGATCATCAGCCCGGCAGCCATTCCTCCCTCGTTAATGGAATCCAAATACGCAGGCAAAATAGGAATAATGATACCGAAGCTGCCAATGGCAATAAACATATTGATCATCAAAATGACTAACTTTTTCCTTTGATCACCAGTCATGTAAAAACCCTCCTTTTGTTCATCCTTGCTCATTTTAGCAAATTGTTCCTCAAACGGAAATACATTTAAACAAAAGGAATCAAACTTTCATTGCACCACTCTTCCATTTATAAACAAAAAAGCAGCCCTTTTTTTGTGGGCCGCTCTTTTTTAAACAGGTAGTGTATTCAGTTGCTCCGCACTCTAGTTGAATTCATTTTTTCAGAAGTCTGCGTTTTTAATACCAAGTGATCTTGTTTCTGTTATTTTCCAGGATGTATAACATTAGAATGCAACAAGCGCCCGTTTAGCCAAAATAGCGGTCGCTATAACATGAAGCTAAACCGTAAAATTAAAGAAGCCGGCATTTTTTTGCGTAAAAAGCCTCGGCTGTACACCGAGGCTTGAGACTGTCGACAAATTATATGGATGACTATGCACATGACTGGGATGGATCGGCGGCGTCCAGGCAGCTCCGCTTTCCATGGGGCAGGCGCTGAGCCCGACTTCGCCTGCCGGCTCCTCCGGTCTCAGCTGCCCGCTCGTCCCATAGGAGTCTGCGCCGCCTTCCCGCCGCCAAGTGGCTTGCGACAAGATTGTATAGAGCGAATAAGGGTCATATTTTTTTGTTTAAAAAAGATAAAATGTCTATTTGGTCCTTGCTTGTTGATCTTCAATACCACTTAGTGAAGCCTGCTGGACAAAGACTCCTGCGGGAAGTACAGTGAGTCGGGAGACCCCGCAGACCCCGCAGGCGCAGCCGAGGGAGCTCCCGCACTGCTCTAAGGGGCGCGTAGTCCGGCCGGCTTCACTTATCCGCTCTTTTTTAAAAGCGAAAGACTTTGTCTACAGACTGAAGCCTCGGCTGTATGCCGAGGCTTTTTAATTAAGAACTAATATAGTCGCCGCCATTTACATGAATGGTCTGTCCTGTTACGTATGAGGAATCATTTGAAGCGAGGTATACATAAGCCGGCGCATTCTCAGACGGCTGTCCCATACGCTTCATCGGCGTGCTGTCTCCATGCTTTCCTACTTTCTTTGCATCAAATGTAGCCGGGATCAGCGGCGTCCAGATCGGACCTGGCGCTACGGAGTTTACACGGATTCCTTTTTCCACTAAATTCGCTGACAGCGACCGGGTAAATGTCGTAATCGCTCCTTTAGTTGACGAATAGTCGATCAATTCTGGTGAGCCCCGGTATGCCGTTACAGACGATGTATTAATGATGGCATCTCCTTCTGTTAAATGCGGAACGGCTGCCTGTGACAAGTAAAACATCGAGAAAATGTTTGTCTGGAACGTTTCCTGCAGCTGCTCTGGTGAAATCTCTAAAAAGTTCTTTGTCGGAAATTGCTTGGCCGCGTTGTTTACGAGAATGTTTAAGCCGCCAAACTCTGCCACAACATCTTCCACAAGCTGTCTGCAGTTTTCCACCTTGCTGATGTCTGTTGCTTTGTGCATTGCTTTTACGCCATAGGACTCGATGATGTCGACCGTTTTTTTCGCATCGCTTTCTTCATTTAAGTAGGCAATCGCGACATTGGCTCCTTCTTTTGCAAAAGCAACCGCTACCGCACGGCCGATTCCAGAGTCACCGCCTGTGATCAAAGCGACTTTTCCGGCGAGCTTTCCAGATCCTTTATAATTCGGATCATCATACAGCGGCTCAGGCGTCATTTCTGATTCGATACCAGGCTGCTCACTTTGTGTTTGCGGAGGTGTTTGTTCATCCATTTTTTCAAATTTATCTTGCGTCATGGTATCCACTCCATCCGTTTTATTTTACAGAAAAAGTATTCCCCCGCTCACAAAGAATAAACATTGCCTGGATATTGCTTGTTTTTGTTTTTTGTTGAATTTTGCACATAATGAATTTAGAAATAAATCAAATGTGTTAGTATCTCTTATCGCGATCCTGCCTGCGCTTTTTCCTTTTTTCAAGCAGCACATAAAGCAAAAGCAGCACCGTTAAAAACGTAAGCGATTCATACCAGGGCATTCTTTCAATCACATCGCCAAAAGCGGTATATAAAAGAGCCGGTGTAATCACGCCGAGCATAGAATAGTGCATGTATTCGCGGTACGATTTGGTCATATCCATTAAATAAACGGACAGCAGGTGAAAATGAACAAACGGCATCACCCGCAACAGCATGACCTGCCCGATCGTCATTTTCCGCTCCCCGGCTACTTTCCGTTTTACTTTTAACATTCGTTCGCGCACACGCGGAAAGTGGTCAATCAGTTTATAAAAAACGGCACTCATCAGTGACAGGCCAATAATAGAATATAAAGATCCCCAGACAAATCCGAATGCATATCCTCCTGCCATACAAACAATCACGACCGGCAGAAATAAAAATGGGCGGATAAGATGTAAAAAAATAAATAAAATCGGTCCAAGCCATCCCGCCTGCTCGATCATTCTTTCGAGCCACTGTTCTGCCTCTATCATAAAGCGTCCACCTCTTATTAACAGTGTAGCAGCTTTCTACAAATTGAAGACAAGAAAAAAAGAGGGAGACCCCTCTTTTAAAGCTCATTTAGCAGAAGGGATACAAACAGCCCGAGTGCTGCCATAAAGCCGACGACTGGGCCGCCCTCTTCGAATGCTTCAGGCATCATAGTCGACCCGACCATCGCAATAATCCCGCCGCCCGCAAAAGCCGCGATGGCTGCCATCACTGCCGGGCTTGCATCTTCCAGGAAAAAATAGCCGCCCCATGCGCAAAGAGCGGAAATGATCAAAACGGTCAGCCATAAAAGGAATATTTTTTTCTTTGAATAGCCGCCTTTTAAAAGACCCGTTGTACTTGAAAGTCCTTCCGGTACGTTACTAATAAAAATAGCAATAACAAGTAAAAAGCTGACCCCTTTTCCCGCTAAAAGGCTCGCACCGATCATAATGGATTCCGGAATGGCGTCCATAACCGTTCCAATGAAAATCGCAAGCCCCGATCCGCCATCCGAATCCTGCTCGTGTGATCGTTTCCGTTTAGCAGCCCCTTTTCTTGAAATATAAATGTCTAAAAGCGTAAAAACAAGCGCTCCAGCCATAAAGCCGGCTCCGGTCGCTAGAAAGCCGCCTTCTTCAACGGATTCACCGAGCAGCTCATAAGTGGCTGCTCCGATCAGCACTCCTGTTCCAAAAGCCATTATGTAACCGATCAGCCGCTTTTGAATCGGCACAAACAAAGCAGCTAACGCACCAAGCAATACGGCTGAGCCAGATACACCGCCCCACATTAACGCCTGCCACATACGCAATCCCCCCCCTTTTTTCTTTTCCCTTTTCCCTTGCTTGTTCGATTGGAAACACGTTACGTCTTGAACTTTGCACATTAAGCATTAAGAAAAAGACCTGCTGATGGGCAGGTCTTTTGAGTTATCTTTCCAGTGTGCGGTTTAAAAATGCCGCAAGCTCGCCGCGCGTAACAGGCTTGTCCGGATTAAACTTGTTGTTATCCCCGTAAGCAATTCCCGCTGCGACAACACGGCGGATTGAATCGTAGGCTGCCATTCGTGAATGTACATCAGTAAATGAAATCGAGACGGTTTCCTTTAAGTTAAACGCATTCGTCAGGATAATGGCCACCTGTGCTCTTGTAACCGGATCCTTTTCTGCTAAACGGCCGTCCCTATATCCGTTTATAATCCCCTGTTTCTCGGCGACTTCAATAGGCTTCATGCCGTTGGTCGGCAACCCGAGCGCCCGCACGACCATCGTCGTTGCCTCTCCGCGGGTTACTTGGCTGCCAGGCTTAAAGGTTCCGTCCGGGTATCCGCTGATAATGCTCTGACTGCTGAGGGCAGCGATATCATTGTAAAAACGGTAATTGGCTGATACGTCTTTAAACAACGGCGCAGCAGGCTTGTCCGACTTTTCAAGATAAGCAGACGAAACAAAGCCTGTTTTGCCAGCTGCGGTTCTTACCGGGTACCAGACAAACTGCCGGGTGCTGTTCGGATTTTTATCGTATTCAAACGAACCGGTCACAGTTAAAAGAGCTCCTTCAGGAAGTTTCTCAAGAACTTCTTCTGCTCCACCGCCTGGAATGCTCCGCAGAGATGGCGTATTTAACGTTACGGCCTGATCGCCTTTTTGCAGATTATAGACGGTTTGATTCAACTTGCCTGTCGGCGTATAAGTCATTTTCTTGAATACGATGTTGTCCGTTTTTTCTGGATCATATTGAAAGTCCTCCGGCTTAAAGCCAAAGTCCGCAAATGACCGTTCTTCATCTAAAAAGCTGTCATTTTTTATCATCGCAAATACCTGCTCTTGATAAGCATCCGTATTTTTCTCACCGGTTGATTGTTTAACCGGGCTGTTAACGGGCTTGATGCCGTTATAGGCCATCACAGGAAAATACCAGTTTTCGATTATATCACGATCATCGGAAATTTTCGGAACATTGCTGTCAAACATCTGGTCAAGTATGGTTACACCTTTTTCAATATTGTAAACAATATCGGTTTTTAGAAGTTCGGTATTAAATTGAGACTGATTTGTCAGCTGCATCAGACCAATGCCGCCGTCTTCCGAAACGATCGGATCTCCGTTTTCATCAAACTGTTTCCATGCGTTTTCCTTCATTGCGACCGCTTTTACAACCTCTGGCGGAACCTCCTGCTTCAGCGCTTCCTCTGTCAGCAGGCAGTTAATATGCTGGAAGGACGGATTCACGCCCGGCTGTACACTTCCATACTGAGCGCATGTAGAAGTATCGGCAGAGGCTTGTCCACTAAAAGACAGGCCGGCTGCCAGCAGGGACAGCACTCCGGCTGCTTTAACCACTTTTCTCACTTTTCCACTCTCCCTTTTTTCTTTCATTCTATCACAACGAAAGACCAGATAAAGGAAGAATTGTGTCATTTTAGCTTTTTTACAGACAAAAGCGGCCTGTCCCAATCGACAGGCCGCCCTTGTATGATCTATTCAGTCCAAAATAAGCTCTTATAAGAGCCGGGCAAACGCTGATTTCAAATAAGAATCAAACGCTTTTTCTTCTCCCTGCTGCCAGTATAAGCTGTCCGCATATGATGCCTGGTCCGCATAAATATTGTCGAGAATATCCGGCTCTTCTTCCGTTGTTTTACCCGCACTTACTTGAATAAACGGCTCTGTTTCATCAAATACGACGTCAAAGCGGAGAAAACGGTCTTCGATCCGGAGCGCTGCTGCGTTTTCTGCTGCTTCAAATGCTGCGTCCAAACCGACCGCTGCATATTTTTCTAAAGAATCGTCAAAATCTTCTAATTTTCCATATAAATCGAGAAACAAGTCTGCTAAAAATAATTCATCTTTATAACGAGCGTCTAAAAACGTCCGCATTTGATCTTGAAACGCCATGACATCTGCTCCTTTACTATTTAACTATTCATAATTTACAGTATAAACAATTTTTTCCTCGGTGAAAACCATAGTTTGCCTGCTCTTTGGGCAGAAAACAGGGTAAAGAAAAAGAACGAGCTTCCATTTTCTTTTTAAAATACCGTTTTTGCCCGCTTTTACATAGCTCATTCGACAAATTTCTTGTAAGATTAAAAAAAATGCTTGTGGAAAGAGGAGCAGAGGTCATGGAAAATTTGTTTTGGTCTTCATCACTGCTCGATGTGTACCAATCTTTATTTGAACAAGGTGACGAAATTTCGTTTGCGATGGATACGAAAGGAAAGGTTCAGCTGATGAATGAAGCGGCGGTTCGCATACTGGGCTATACGTCAGCTGAATTTAACCGGATCGATTATAAACAAGTAATCCCAACAGAACATGTGGCAGAGGTAGAGGCTCATTTTTCTCATGTTCTTCAAGGGAATAAAGCATCGTTTCGTATGATGTTCCAGCATAAAGACGGATATATCGTTCACTTATCCGTCAATGCCGTTCCTATTTACGAGAACGGTGCTGTTCAAGGCGCTTTTGGCATCGGCCGCGTGCGGACGAATGAACAATATACAAGTGAGCTGTTAAACGGCCAAAACCGCGTTCTGCAGATGATTGCCAAAAGTGCGCCCTTTGATGACGTTCTTCATCAAATTGTTGCGATGGTAGAGCATATTTCACCGGGTCACCCGTGTGCGATTATGATGATTGATGAGAAAAATAATTCTCTTTTTCATGCTGCAGCGCCTGGGCTGCCTGATGAATACATTAAACGTATTGACGGCGTGCCCGTTGCTGAAAAGCAGGGATCATGCGGCACCGCCGCTTTTTTAAAAGCACCTGTTATTGCAGCGGATATCGCACACGACCGGCGCTGGCCGCTTCATCGGGATGTCGCGCTTAAGCACCAGTTAAACGCCTGCTGGTCTACCCCTGTTTTCAATGATGATCGGCAGGTGATTGCCACGTTTGCGATGTATGCCCGCCAGCCGTCCGTACCGACCGAAGCGGATAAACGGCTGATCCGTGAGGCGACCCGGTTAACGAGCCTGGCCATTCAGCATTACCGGGCGAAAGAACAAATTCACCAGTTAGCTTATCACGACCACTTGACCGGCCTGCCGAACCGCCGGCATTTCCGGCAGGCGCTCGAGGATACGATTGCTCGTTATCCGCATGATACACACGCACTTTTTTTCCTGGATTTGGATCGTTTTAAATTTATTAATGATTCGTTCGGCCATAAAACCGGCGACGATCTGCTTAAGATGATTGTGGACCGAATTCAAACGCGTCTCGGTCATTCCATTCTTTTTTCCCGTGAAGGCGGCGATGAATTTACCGTTTGGCTTGAGCGGACGAGCGGCCAGGATGCGGCTGATATGGCGACGTCGATGCTAGAGACGTTTCGCGAGCCTTTTTCCCTTGAAGGAAATGAGCTGTTTATGACAGCAAGCATTGGCATCAGCTTGTATCCGCACGACGGTATGCAGGAACAGGACCTGTTCCGCAAAGCTGACATGGCGATGTATGAAGCCAAAAAGAAAAACCGAAATTCCTTCCAATTTTACACCAGTATGCTGGACCGGCAGTCACTCAAAAAATTAAAGATGGAAAGCGAACTCCGCTCAGCGCTCCAACGGGATGAACTAAGCCTTGTCTATCAGCCGATTCAAAACTTGTGCACCGGTGACATTTACGGAGCAGAAGCTCTGATTCGCTGGAACAGCCGGCATTTCGGCTCGGTTTCACCTGGCGAGTTTATTCCGATTGCGGAAGAAACGGGCTTGATTATTCCGATCGGCGAGTGGGTCATCC
Organism: Domibacillus sp. DTU_2020_1001157_1_SI_ALB_TIR_016; assembly: GCF_032341995.1. Taxonomy (NCBI): domain Bacteria; kingdom Bacillati; phylum Bacillota; class Bacilli; order Caryophanales; family Bacillaceae; genus Domibacillus; species Domibacillus sp. DTU_2020_1001157_1_SI_ALB_TIR_016. The sequence goes on along the minus strand of NZ_CP135439.1, from coordinate 1,581,592 downwards.
GCACCGCCTGCCGTCAGCTGAAGGCGTGGCAGGAAGAAGGCCGTTCTCTTACTTGTATGTCCGTCAATTTGTCTATTTCACAGTTTTACCAGTCCAACCTTGCGGAAACAATCCAGACGATCATCAAAGAAACCGGCATTGAGCCATCTCAGTTAACGTGTGAAATTACCGAAAGCATGACGATGGACACGGATAATGCCGCCGCTATTTTGCAGGAGCTGCAGCACATCGGTGTTTTTATCTCCATTGATGATTTTGGGACGGGCTACAGCTCGCTCAGTTATTTGCAGAAGCTGCCGCTTGACACGTTAAAAATTGATCAGTCTTTTGTCCGCGATATTGCCGTAAACGAAAGCTCCGAAAAAATCGCCACAACCATTATTTTAATGGCGCATCATCTCGGTCTTCACGTTGTGGCCGAAGGAGTCGAAACGGAAGAACAGCTTTCCATTTTAAAAAAATACCGGTGCAACGCCGCCCAGGGCTACCTGCTCGGACGGCCGGCGCCGCCAGATGAATTTTTTGCTTAATAAAACAGCAGCCGGTTCTCGAAGCCGGCTGCTGTTCGGTTTCTTCCCTTTTATAAAAGCTCTTTTCAAAAAAAATCGGATTTTTCCACCGGTTAACTGCCAGCGGCACATTTTATCGGGTGCAAATGTTTAAACTACTGTCAAGAAAGGTTAAAGATGTAGATAAGTTCATTAATTTACATACACGTTCCTGCACAAAACGGCAGATGTCCGATGTATGCAATGGAACGAGTCGAAAGGAGACTTCTTATGCCCGTTAGAAAAACCCCAGGGTATTATGAACGTAAACTTGTTGCCGGTGCCCTGGCCGGTACACTACTTTTCCTGCTGTTGGTCTTTATTCAGCCGCTGCCGATTGATTCACCGGCATCCAGCTGGTCCAATTCCCTTCAGCAATTCGCAAATGCCATTCCGGTTTACATGATGTACATTACACCGGCGGCGATTATTTATTTTGTGCTGACATCATTGATCAGTGACAGAGCGGCACGTTATTTGACCCGCCGGAAAAACGGCCACAATGAATGGCTGTTTGCTCTTATCTTTCACTTGATCTTCGGCCTTATTTTATTTTGGTATACACTGGCTGCTGCGCTGTTTTTCTTTGTGATCGACCGAATGTTAAAAAAATGGCGCGACCGGTATTCCTATAAACATGTGCTTCTGGCGATGGTGGTTCCGTTTTTCACCTGGTTCATTTTTATGATGATCGCATTCTTAAAAGGATAAGAAAAACCCGCCGGATTCCGGCAGGTTTTTTTGTTTTGCGGAGCCGCTCAGCGCTTTTTCCGAATAAACAGCCGCATCGCCAATTTTAAAATGGCTGCTTACGCCTGCTTAACTTCATGATGAAGCCCACACGTCATAAAAACAGTTTTACGCATCAATTTTAATTTTTCGCTGCTTAGGCACAAGCAGCTCTTCTGCTTCTTGATGAAGAAGCGGCTTACTGAACAAATAGCCCTGCCCCGTCTGGCAGCCCAGCTTCTTTAGCATGCACAGCTGGCCCTCTGTTTCAACACCTTCTGCCACCACGTTCAACTCAAGATTGTGCGCCAGGTCGATAATATTTTTGACAATCGCTGCTTCTTTTTTGGATGTCGTTACATCCCTTATAAAAGACTGGTCAATTTTCAAGCAGTCGAGCGGCAGTTCTTTTAACACGCTGAGAGAGGAATAGCCGGTACCGAAATCATCAATCGAGACTTTCACCCCAATTTCTTTTAATTGGTCCAAAATATGCTTTGTTTCCTGCGTATTCTGCATGATGCTTTCAGTAATTTCAATTTGCAGAAGGCTTGGCTCCATATGGGTTTCCCGAATCAACGCTTTAAAGGTATCGACGAAATGCCGGTTTTGAAACTGCTGAACGGAAATATTGACACTCATGCTAAACCGCCCGTATCTCTGCTGCTCCCACCGTTTGCTTTGCAGGCACGCTTCTTTCAGCACCCACTCGCCAATCGATGTAATCAAGCCGGATTCTTCGGCGATCGGAATAAATTCGGACGGAGACACAGAGCCGAATCTTTCATTTTTCCACCTGATGAGTGCTTCAAATCCTGTTATTTGACTTGTGGCCAGATCGAACTGAGGCTGATAGTGCAGAAAAAGTTCCTCTTTCCAAATGGCCCGTCTCAGCTCTTTTTCAAGCGCCGCTTTGCGCTGCAGCTTGTTATATAAGCTCGAATTAAAAAACTGATAATTGTTTCGCCCTTTTTCTTTGGCTATATGCATAGCGGAATCCGCGTATACAAGCAATGTATCCATGCTGTTCGCATCGGCAGGAAACGTGCTGATCCCAATCGATGGTGTAATGACGATCTCATGATCCTGTATCATAAAGGGTAAAGTTAAGGTTTGCAGCAGCTTTTCCGCTAAAAGGGTGAGCTGCACGTTGTTCGTCTCATGGCAGACAAGCCAAAATTCATCGCCGCCAAATCGGTAAATGGAACCGTTTTCTTCCAGCAAAGCACTTTTAAACCGCGTGGCTGCCTCTTTAAGCAGTGTATCTCCTGCCAGGTGGCCAAATGAATCATTTACCGTTTTAAAGCGGTCCAGATCAATAATGAACAGCGCTGTTTCTTTCCCTTCCTGCATCCGCTTATTTAAATCAATAAATAAAGACGTCCGGTTTGGCAGCCCTGTAAGTGAATCGATGTATGCCAGGTGTTTAATCCGTTCTTCCGCTTGTTTTCTTTCAGTAATATCCATGATGACACCATTCGTTTTCACAAGCTCGCCTTTTTCATTCCGAATCGAGGATAATTTTACCTCCACCCACTTCATTTGCCCATTACTCACGATCCGAAATTCAGCCGTTTGAACGGCCTCTTCTTTATTGTCTTTATAAGATCGAAGAAAATGGACCGCTTTTTGATAATCTTCATGATAAAGATATTTTCGCCACAGTGTTCTCTCTGTGTAAGCATCTTGAAGCGAAACATCGAGAATTTTTTCAAATCCTTTCGACAGTGATAGGCGGTTTGTTCCGTAATCAATGGACCAAATAGCCGCATCCACGTTATCTAACAGGCTTTGCAGCTCATTCTTTTTTTCCTTTAATTTTTCGTTTAAATTGCGGTTATAATCATAATGCCTGCCTATCCACCAGGCAATGATAGAAAAAAAGAACAGCGATAAAAGATGGTATGCATTGTAAAGCTCCGCAAAATCCAACTTCATTGTCCAAAAGAAATAAGCAAAATCGGCAAACAACGGCGTGCCTATCCTACCGATGTATTTCATACTTTCTTCCCCTTTATTGTCGAAATATGCGTTTTATAATTCCTTAGACCTATAAAATGATCATAGCAGAAGAAACTAGCAATTACACGTTAATTTTGTCGTTTTCTCGTAAGAAAAGCAGAAAATGTTCGTTTTTGGATCTTTTTTCCATAGTTTTAAGAAGCGGAACCGTTCTGCTCTTTTGCCTATTTGTAACGAAAACAGCCTGTACGCTTTGTACAGACTATTTAACAAATTTTATTTCTTGCAGTTTAATTTAGAGAATGTGGACGATTGCTGCTTGTTCACATCTACTACACCGACAAGCGCAGGAAACGACTCGCATTCTGTAATCATGTCTCCCAACGTCACCGCCCGCCCGTTTCGCTCAACAACATAATCAGAGCGGCAGCATGCGACGGCGCTAGGGAGGCTCGCCAAGGTCACATGCTTTTTGTATGGCCCTTTCTCTGGACTCCGCCGCTATGAGCAGCCAAAGCGTCCGGTTGACTGTTGTGGCATACACACGAACCGGCACAAAGCCGAGCTCATTTTGTTTTTTCATCTCCCGAATCGCTTCATTATCCATCGCTTCAAACGGAATGTTGTTTTCGCTCTCTTCCGCATGGACCACCCCGCGCCGCAATAAATCGAGCAGGCCATAAACAAGCGTATCTTCCTGCCGTTTAAACGCTTCCTTAAACAGAGACCGGATCGTCACGGTCAACCAGAATTCCCGTTTCTTTTATGTAGGTGACGGTCACAAACCCCGTCTGGCCGTTTCGGTTTTTCGCTACAATAATCTCCATCCTTTTATCACCTGCTTGTTTGGAATAATAAGCGTCCCTGTATAAAAACAGCACCACATCCGCATCCTGCTCCACCGACCCGGAGTCCCGCACATCTGAAAGCATCGGCCGTTTGTCCGCGCGTGCTTCCACGGCCCGTGAAAGCTGCGCCAGACAAATCACCGGGCAGTCAAAATCCTTTGCCATCGCTTTTAAACCTTTCGAAACCGCCGCTATTTGCGCGGTCACGTTCCCGTCAAAAAAATGCGGCGGCGTAATCAGCCCTAAATAGTCGATAAACACAACCGGGCGCGCCTCGGCATGGTCGATTAACAGTCTTCTGACCGCCGAGCGCATATCGGACACCGTGACGGCAGGCTGATCGACGACATATATGCCAAGCCCGGCTACTTTTTGAACCATCTCCGGCCACTTTTCTTTTTGTGCTGCGGTGAACAGCTCATACGGATTACGCATTTTCGTCCGATTAAACCGCCCTTCCATCGCTAAAAGCCGCTTTACAAGCGACAAGGCTGACATTTCAATAGAAAACACAACCGGCATGTATCCTCCCTTTGCCGCCATCCGTGCCAGATGAAGCATTACGTCGGTTTTGCCCATTGACGGGCGGGCGCCAATGACTGTCAGCTCGCCTTCCTGAAAGCCGCCCAGCGTCTCATCCAGCCTACGGATTCCTGTCATGGCGCGAGGCTCCTGCTTCTCTTTTTCAAATGGCACTTTTCGAAGGGGCTCTACCAGATGGGACGTCGACTGGGCCCTTTGTATACGGACGCTTTCTATACGCGCCGCCGCTTCCATAATCCGGTCTGCCGGCCACTCTTCCGACGATGCCTGAATGCACATCGAACGGATCGCCCTTTTCTGCCATTCCTCAATCAAAAGCGTTTCATAATAGGAAAACCGGTCAACATTCGCATGGGCAATCAAATCATTTATATACGGCGCGCCGCCAAACGACTCAATCAGCCCGCCGACCGACAGCGTTACAACATCGACTATTCTGCCGGCCTGCACCTCGGTTTGAATGTGGGAAAACAGCTCCCGGTGCAGAGCAGATTCGAAATAAGCCGGGACAATATGTGTATCAAGCGCCACCCGGCTGTCATGCAGGCAGGTGCCTAAAACCGCCATTTCCGCTTTCATCCGATTTCCTCCCCTGCTTCTATATCGGGTACAAGCGGCTCATATAATGGATCAGCTGCCGCTCTTTCCGTTTTATTCCGGATCTCTTGCAGCGATGTCCGCCCTTCCGCCTGCCAGCTCGTTAAAATCTTTTGTGCATACGCATATGGCTTGTCCGCCTCCTGTGACCGCTTCAGCGCTTCAATGACCAGCTCTTCGCTGAGAGCCGAACACCATTCCAATAAACCCTGCTCAATGGCTAATGACGCCCGGCCAAATGATGATTCCCAAAACTGCACGGCCGCCGGACGGCTTTCCGTTCGGTTTCGTTCCGTTTTCTTTTCATTTTGTTCCGTTCCGTTTTGTTTTTGCCGGCGTATCGTCCACGTATCGTACAAGGCCCGAATGCGCCCAGGCGGAATATGCGCTGCGACAAAAGCAGCGAGCGATGTATCTTTCACGAGCGACAATTCTTTTTCCACGCAATCCTCGACCGGCTTGCCGCCCCGGGTGAAATTGTAGCGGCCCCAGTGCCGGATCGCCATTTCCCCCGTTTCTTCATTCATGCGGATCAGCCCCATGTCCCGAAATGCCTGAAAACACTCTTCCACCTTTGCCGATGCCATTCCCATCTCAAACGCCGCCTTGCGCACATTCATAGAATAAATGCCAATCTGCGTCGTCTGGCTGTTTGTCAGCACATACAAAAAACAAAGCTTCTCCGCCGCCGACATGTCCATTACTTTATTGTCACTCCAGAAATTCGCATACACAAACCGGTACTTCGTCATTTACATCCCCTCCTGCCGATTGATCCAGTCTGACAGCGTTTCCTGCGAGAAAAAAATCCGCCGCCCTACCCGGTAATGAGGCACCGATCCTTCCTGCACATACCGGTACAGCGTCCCCGGATACACCCCTAAAAACGCCGCCGCTTCCTTGATCGTCATCTTCGTTTTCATCCGTTTTCCTCCCCTTTCGTTTTTTATGTACAGAGAGGAGGGAAAAATCGATACCTGGAGAGGAAAAAAAGAAAAAGAAGACAGCTTTTGGCTGCCTTCCTCTCGTACTCTATTTTTATCCTTTTTCCGTTGCTTCTTCGATTCTATTAAATATGTGTTAAACGGTGATGACCACTTTCCCTTGCGCATGTCCTTCTGCAAAATACCGGAAAGCTTCGGGCACTTCACTCAATGTGTAGCTTCTATCAATAACCGGCTTTACGCTGCCCGCTTCAAGCAGTTCCTTTATAAAAACTAAATCGCTTTGGTTTTGCCGCTGCAGCATGCTGCTCATTTTCCGATTTCCGGTTAAAGAAATCCAGGGCCCGCGAACGATCGTTTCGGTTAACTGGGCACCCGATCCTCCGACGTGAACGAAAATGCCGCCGGGACGCAGGGCGCGCTTATAAGCAGAAAGCGGCTGGTGCCCGTTCACCGCCAGAATCAAGTCGTACTGCTGCGTTTTTTTCTTAAAATCCTCTTTTGTATAGTCGATGACATCGTCTGCACCCATCGACCGCAGCGTATCAACATTTCTCGTGCTGCACACACCCGTTACCTCTGCCCCGAACGCCTTGGCCATTTGGACGGCGAATGTGCCGACCCCACCAGAAGCACCGTGAATAAGCACCTTTTGCCCCGGCCGGATGTTTCCTTTATTCCGCAGGCCCTGCAGCGCTGTCACGCCCGCCATCGGGACCGCCGCTGCTTCCTCAAACGAAAGCTGGGCTGGCTTGAGCGCCAGGGCCCTTTCAGGTACCGCCGCATATTCAGCGAAGCCGCCCCAGCCGCAGCCGGACAAGTCGCCAAACACCTCATCACCTGGCCCAAACTGCTTCACCTCCCTGCCCACTGCCTCTACCCGGCCTGCAATATCTCCTCCAGGTATCGGGTGCTTCGGCTTCAAAAGGCCAAACGCAAAGCGGGCGAGGAACGGTTCTCCTTTCAACAAAACAAGATTTCCGTAATTGACCGATGCAGCACGAATGTTTACCAGCACTTCATTGTCCTTCGGAACAGGCTTCTCCACCTCGGTGAATTGCAGAACATCCGGCGTCCCGTATTTGGAACAGACAATCGCTTTTATATAGATTCCTCCTTGTATTCTGCCATTTTTAGACTTTGCTCCTGACAAACCGTTAAAAGGCCACCGTATAAAATATATTCCGGTCATACAAGATTTAAGACTCGAACCTGTAAAAAAACAAATGTGTAAAACCTGTCCCGCATTTCACCTATCGTTCCGGGCAGCCCCACTGCATAAACGGATCTGTTTACTCGCTGTCGCTGAACTCGTCCTGCAATTGCTTGATTGCGGCTTGCTGCCATTTCCGGACAGCGGCCGGCGTCACACCGCATTTTCTGGCGATGTCCGGATTCGATAAGCCTTTGATCACAGACAGGCGAAACCATTCCCCCGCCCGGCCATCGAGCCCTTCCCCGCATAACTGAACAAGCGCCGCGGACTCCGGTGTTGGCTCCGGATCCACGCTTTCAAACAAATCATCCGATTGGCCGGTCAGGACCGTTCCATCACTGAATGTCGCATCTTTTGTTAAAGCATTTTTCAGGCGTCCCTGAATGTACGAATACGCATACGGCGCAAAATCGCCTTTTGACGCATCGAATCGTGTATGTGCTTCCCACAGGGCAATCAGCCCCACCTGATGAAAATCCTCTTTGTTTTTGTAAATATGCAGCTTGTTCATGATGCGGTGAATCATCGGGTTGTATTGCTGCGCGAGTTGTTCAAATAACATCGAAACATCCAATCCAAGCTAGCGCCAGCCCCGGGTACTCCTTAAGGGCATGACTATCGTAGCGTGTGGCTGAATGAGTGTAAATACCTACAAAAAGCGCCAATTGTAAAGACAAAAACGACAAATTCCAACTTAAACTTGCCCGTTCCGACGCCCTTTGTTATACTCCTCGCTGACGAAAGGGAAAAGATGGGGTTTCTCTAATTTTATCCATTAAATATCCTGTTTTGTAAAAGAACTGTAAAGGGAATATTATTTTTTGTGGAGGTCAAAAGAACTGATTTACTTTCTGGATATAATATACCATTTTCGTAAATTATATTCCTTATTTTAACAGTTTATAAATCAGCTAGTTTAAACGAATTTAGCTGTATCATGCCTTCAAACAATCCTCATACCATAAAAAAAGAGCCTGCTTAAAAAAGCTGGCTCAGAATTTGTTTTGTAAATCGCTTTGTTTCTCATTTCACAACTGTTTTCATTTCTTTCCGCTCAAAATACCCATGCAGCCTAAACGCACAAATCTCCTTTGTCCACTCATAAACGAGTGAATTGCCTGCCGCTTCGATGTGAATGTGAAAAACATTGTTTTCAAAGGTAATAAGCCCTTTGCTGCTTCCGCTCCATTTAGACATGGGCATGCTGGCAATCAAATCAGCCACTGCTTTTTCGTTATGCTGCTCCAGCTTTTTTCCCTGTCGGTCGGAGAAATCGATTTTCTTCCGGTATTCTTTGGAGGTGAGGTAGCGGTGGAAATAAGGCGCTGCTTCTGCCGGCGTGATCCAAATTCTTTTTGAAGTTCTATCGGAATTAAATGATGGGTTTCAACATAATTTTTTCCGCTGAATTTCGAAATAAATTATCCATGCTCAGGGTCGATTTCACATAAATATCTCGCTGCCACTAACGCCTTTTTTGCTGTCATTGGTTTTCTTATATAAGAAAGTGAAAGGTTTTATATATTTGATTATTTTATTATCAATCCGATTTTCCGCCATTGATTACACGAAGTCTTTTTTTAACACATCTCTACTCTGTGTATGTGCATATAAAGGTAACTGATCTTTAGGCGTTGAAGCAATTTTCATGATTCTATTTAGCTGTTCTCGAAATTCTTTATCCTTCAACTTTTCTTCTTTTGTCTTTTTGAACCTAAACGGTAATTTCAACAATATCCCCTCCATTCCTGGTCTTTAGAATAAATTTTTGAATTTCTATGTACATTTTATCATGTTGAAAGAGAAAGCTTCATAGTTCCCTCCAAACCTGCTGAATAAGTTTGTTCAAATTCCTTTAACAAGTAATGACGATTGTTTAGAATTCTTTAATAACCGACCTGCCGCGTAAACAAAAAATAAGGGCAACCTGCCACAGCCGCAGATCACCCTTGCTATACTTATATTGTTCATCATCTTCTATCGCACTTAACTACAGACCTCGCCTTTATTCCGGTCTTCAACCGGGTTGTCTTTGCTTCGCAAATCCAACGCCTTAACTATAACTATTATTTATTTCTGTTATAGCAGCTATAGATCTTAGTATGTTTAGTTCTTGCTGCGGATGAAGCGTTAGCGAAATCTGTTTCCCTGCAAGGGAAATAGTATCGTTATTATGGTCATCCATCGTTAGGTTAGGGTTTATTTATTTCAATATATAGCACGCTTGGAATGCCTCTAGTACCACAAAATTCAAATTACATCTTTGTTAAATTTTCAGCTGGCTATAAAAAAGACATATTTTAAAGAAATTAAATGAACCTGTAGAACTTAGCCCACTCCAAGCGTCTATATAAGTGAAGGACGCTGTATGATTTACAGTTTCTTCAGCAAAATTGTCGGTAGTCGCGTTTTTCTCCCTCTCCTTCCCGGCCGCCGTCTTTTTTCTCCAATTATCTCATAAAGAAATTGGAGGTTAGACATGGTCAAATACAATAAAAAATCATTAATCAAGCTATTAGATCCAGCTACGATCACAGCTTTAAATAACACATACAAACCAAGTTTAGGTAACCTGGCCGCAAGACTAAACCGCGCGCCTCAAAATGTCTTTTATTATCTCGAAAATGACAGCTTCAAGGGCTATCAAAAGGAAATCATTCTTGATCTGCTTCTTGATCACTGCCTAGAAGGAACCGAACTCATCTTAATTAACTCGATCGTAAACAGAAAGGCAGGTACTTAAGAATAAGGAACGCAGGGTTTTGTTAGAGAGTATTTTAAAAAACAGGGAGTAACAGCTGAAATACCAGCATTTATTTCGGAGACAACTAAAGGAAAAGTAATATTGATGCTAAGGGCACACTACATAATAAAAAGATCCTCCATACACAAGGGAAGTTTTTATATAAATAATTCATTACACCCAATAGAGGAACTCTTTCTAATCTCTTACACTAATAACACTAATAATTTTCCATCATTAGTTATTTGTATATTAGGGGACTTTTTAGTTATGTATGATTCCTTTCTCATAGACTCAAACTTATCACTCGATAAAAAAATAGGACCTTCAAGATGATTGCGATGCTCCTCTTTCAAATTCATTAGAATTTCCGCCATAATAGGAATCCACTCATTTGTATATAGAGATTCTCCCAAAATGGCATACTTATACGTAGCAATAGAAAGAATTGTTTCTTTCAACACTTCTATATCGTGCACGAACCTACCCTCTGAAATAACATCACAGGTTGAATAAATTATTGCGTAAAATATCGCAATCGGAGCATTCTTTCTTTGTAAATCTGGAATGAGCTCTTCTTCTATACTAGAATCGACGTATTTAGAAATTTCAAGTATTAATTCTCTGTAGTCTCCATTGTAAATTCCTGCACCAATAAAATCACCAGTGTTTTGTAACATGTTATAAACATTATCAGGAAAGTATTCTTTTCCCATGAGCAAAGTGTTATTTACTTTGAACCTTTCTATTAACTTATCCCAACCTTCCCAATGAATATTGAAAAAATCTATATGTGGGGGAAATTTATTCCCGTCATACGGAATCATAATTTGTATTTCAGTATCCCCTGAATTAAAGTGATCCCAACCTGCAATCCAAACCACTCTACTATAACTTTGGGTTTTCATATTTGAACCCAGATTTAAGTCTTTGATTTCTTTTAATGCGTTATATGTGTTTTTAATTATCTTTATCACATCTAACGATTGAATAGTTGTAGTAGGGTCGTGTTTAGCTTTATTGTATTCTCTTCTGAGCTCATTGAGAGAGATAATTGATGTAGTAGAAACATTGAAGCGGCTTAAATTATCAATAAGGAGCTTAAAATTATCTCTATTATTTCTATTATGATATATAGATTCCCTTAAAAAAAGTTCCGTTTCCACACCAACATCCTTAATATACTTTAATAAATCTTTTGGTGTGTGGTGTGTCGCTAAAATGTTTAACGCTTCATGATACGCCTGGTTTGTAATATCTAAAATAATATCTACTGAAGATCGCATTAAAAATTCGCCTCTATTCCTAATGGTAATAATCTGTATTTTACACCAAAATATCGTATCCGTATTTTATTTTTAATGAGATACCTACCTATTCTTATTATGAATTCTCTTTTGATGACAAGGATGCCTTATCCAGCGTTTCTCCAACTTGGTGTTCACGTTCTGCTTTAAACAGTTACCAAAAAGGAAAGTGTTTTTATTATGTCAGAAGTATTAATATTGACTATCTTAATCCCATCTTCTCAACCTATCATAAAATCAAAACTTAGATGGCGTATAGAATCTAATACTGAGTTGTACCAATTGTAACTGAGGAGGAAATGGCAAATTCACTAAAATTCCCAGTGTAGAGTATTTAGAAAAGTTCCATGAATCAAATAAATATATTATGACCATCATCTATTAGGAGAAATGTTATTTAATCAGGGATTTAGTAATTTACTAATCATATGGTAGCCAACTGAAGTTTTTTCTATGGAGTAAGTTTTATGTTTAGGACTCAATTTTAAAGATGTTAGGGGAATGGGAGTGCTAAGCTTATTCCTAATAAGCACACAACTTTCGTTGGTGAAAAGCATCCCTGCTTTCTATTCTTGTAGTATTCCAAATGATAAATTATCGATTGGTTTAATCATTTATTTCTTCTCCTAAAAAATAGAATTATGTATCTTTTTTAGCATGCAGCCTATTCCCTTACACCCATTAAAGAGGTACGTATAACTATAACTACTTCCAAAGGTTTGCTCAACGACCTTTTTGTACTTTTTTCTACCTAAAACGACTAATTCCCTATATTTCACCAACTTCTTGTTTATAATTTGTTGCCTTCATTGATGCTAATAATATCCGGACTTATAGAACCAAATGAAACATCGTAATTCGATTCAACAATACCCTCTGGAAACAAGAATCCATGTTTCACTGAAAGTATAACCTTCTTTTTAAAAAAACGATTAGCATATTTCTGACAAGAGTTATGAAATGAGCCGATATAAACATCCCTTGCTTTTGTTGGTTCAGCGGCCAGATTCTTCTTCCATACTTTTTTGCCCCACAAGGAATAACACATAGTCTTTCCATTACTTTCTATTCACTCCTTCTTGATTGAAATCGTTCCGGGAAACAACTCACTAGCTAAGCCAATTAGCAAATGTTCAAGAAATGTAAGTGATGTTTAATCAAATTCTCTCCAAACTCCAATATCTTTTTTGGACCATGCTTTGATCCAGAAGCATACAGGAGCTTTTAAAACAGGCTCTTCAACTGGGTAATTTTCAAATATTAGAGCTACCAATTTAGAATATTTATTTAATATTTTAATTTCAGGGTGTCCCAAACAAACTACTGCACTTAGATCCCCTATATGATAAGCGTAATTGTAACCCCATCTACAAAAGTTCGTTTTATTTTGTCCAATATTTTTTATATTTATGGATAAATCACCTCCGCTTTTTCCATATTTCTCAGACTTCCCTATATATAATGGGGTAATTTTATTATCTTTCTTCCAAAACATCATATAAATCAAACCATCGTATTTCCCTGTCTGCTCTATGTAATCAGTTAGGACCTTTTCCACTTCATTAATTAGGCAGGATTCCATGCTAGAACTTCTTTTAAGCATGATCCGATTATTAGTTCCATACGGAAAGGTTTCTACAATGTTTTCACTACCTTGAAATAAGGGTACTCCCTTTTCAATCACTTGGTGACGGGAACAAAAATCTTCCCAATTCGAATCTTATTCTTCACTTTACATTATCTCCTTTTTATAACTTAATCACTCTTCCTCACCCATAATATCCAATATACACCAAGAAAATAGAATATTTCTTTTTGTTACAATTAAGAAGCTATAAAGGAGTGAAATAAAATGGGAAGTAATAAATTAACAGATGAAAACCGTTTATCTATTAAACACGCGGACGTTGCGAAATGGCTCGCGCCAACGGAATTAAATAAAAACATAACAGCCGACCAATTAGCTGTTAATAGCAATAAAAAAGTTTACTGGGTTTGCGAAAATTGTAGATTTGTCTATCCTATGATTGTGCAATCAAGAGTAAAAGGCAGTAAACCTCGGCTATGTGATTGCAACCGGCTCTCGATAAACAACCCTTACTTGTCATCCGAATGGCATCCACAAAAAAATGGTGTGCTTGTTCCTGAAGAAATTAGTGTGGGAAGTCAAAGAAAAGTCTGGTGGAAATGTCATCGATGTCATTACGAGTGGGAAACAACGGTTTGGCTGCGTCATGTCAGAAATACAGGATGCAAAAGATGTAATAGTAAAGGTACATCCCTACCAGAACAGGCTATTTTCTATTATCTCTCTCAAGTTTACCATAATGTTAAACACCGCTATATCTTCAAAGTTGAAAATCAATCTCTGGAAGCGGACATCTTTCTCCCAGCATTACATACAGTGGTTGAATATGATGGTCACTATTTTCACTCTGGGAAAACCAAAGCGGCGTATGATTTGCGTAAAAACGAACAATTAGGTAAGGCAGGTTTACATACAATTCGAATAAGAGAAGAACTGCCCCCTCTCGAGCAATCTACTTGTTTTATCAGAAAAAACCTCAATAGCCTTTCTTCATTGGATGAAGTAATCAAAACCCTATTGACCTATCTGGCGGAAAAGGACAAAAAAAACGCTGAAAAGCTTAATGCAATAATAGTAAATACATTCCAAGATTTTATTACGATTCAAAACCAGTATTATAAACGAGAAATAAGCAATAGTGTTCTTCATTCTCACAATGAAACAGTAAAGATGTATTGGGACTTTGAGAAAAACGAAATTAAGCCTGAGTATGTTTCTTCAGGAAGTAAGGTACGGCTTCACTTTTATTGCAAAACACACCAGCAAGGCTGGCAAGCCTATGCTTATAATATTTTTAATGGCGGCTATATCGGATGCAAAAAATGTGAAGCGAATAAAAATGCAAATACCCGAAGAAGTAAAGTGGAGTATAAAAAAAGTGTTGCCTATACCCATTCTAAACTAGTCGAGCAATATTGGGACTTTGAAAAGAATATAGTAAAACCCGAGGAAGTGACAGCAGGTTCACACTTCAAGCTTCATTTTTATTGCAAAGAGCACGATAAACATTGGCAAGCCGCAGCATATAGTGTTTTCGGCAACCATTCAAGCGGTTGTAAAGCCTGTGAATCAAAAAAGAAGTCTGCTGCACGTCGAAGAGTGCCATATAAGAGAAGTGTTGCCCATACACATAAAGAATTAGTTGAACAATATTGGGATTTCAACAAAAATATCATCACCCCTGATAAGATTTCTTTTGGTCATAGCGGGCGGATTTTCTTTTACTGCAAAGAGCATCAGACAGCTTGGGATAGCATTGCTTCCAACGTGTTTCGTCTCGGCGCTATTTCATGTCGCAAATGCAGAACTACTACTAGCAAGTAAAGATTATTCAATTATAAAAAGATGGCAAATTCCTATCTACTAAGGTTTTTTGCGATCTTTAAATCCTCTTTTAGTAGAAGCTTGTTGTACTAGCATTTCGACGAGAGAATTTATATACCTATTGCCCACAAAAAAACCTTAACAATTTCGTTATTATGGTTTTCTTCCCGTATTCATAAGTGGACTGCTGGAGTTTGCGCCTCACTTAAAGTTTCATCTGTCGGTAATTCCAAGCAACGCTAAGTGTTTAAAACTCTCGTATGATCTAACAACCGTGAAAGAGGATAAATATCGATCCCATTCATTAATGACGTTAAGGTAAAGTAATGATACATGAAAAAGTTTTTGTTCCTGATACAACAAAAAATAGGTATCCTCTTATCTCTTTTACATACTCTTCGTGAATTCTCTCATACTTCACTAATATTTTTTAACGCAGGACTAATATATAAACAACACAAAAAAGGAGAGAATCTACATACAACGCACCTCGTTAGAAAACACATTTACCCCTGTGAAATAAAGGCATGAATTAGCCTATCCTATGATTAATTACTTCATAGGATTACAGAAATATATAGTGCGCCTCCTAAAAAGGCGGTTGCGTGTAAATTCTCTCCTTTTCGAATTTATTTGTTTTATACTTTATCTAATTTTCATCTTCACTACTGTAATACTATTAACAATATACTACAACTGATTTTCCGGTAGTATTCCAATGCGAACACAACCAATTATACAAAAATTCGCTAAAATCGTTTCAAAATTCACTTTAGAAATACTTGCTGTTGAGGTGTTTTTATTGAATAAACAACACCAAAAATCCGTTTCATATCGGATATTTCTTATAACGTATTGGCGTGGATACAACTGCTACATATTTCTTTCTCAACAAGAAATTGTATAGCCGGAAAATACTCTGGACTATACAACAAAAAAGGTGGGTCTCCTCATCTCCCACAAAGATTAAACCTTTATCTTAGTGTATTATTCATTAGCTATTTCAAATAAAAACCCTTAAAAGCGCCATAATTGAACAGCTTTATTCGCAAGTTCATTTGACCGCTTTTCCACTTGCGGAAATTTAAACTCGGATAAAGCAATAACTTTTTTAGTTAATTGAATATTCGACTTTTGGTACTCCTTGACCTTGTCTTCGAAAGGATTATTGGAGGCTACAATATTTAGTGATTTGGCTAGGAGCGTGAGATTACCGATTCTGTTTACATATTCCTTATGTGCTTCCTTAGCGCCGCTTCCTAAGTACTTTTCCCAATCTCCAAACTCTTCTTTTGACTTTTTAGTTGTTATTTTTTGTGGAATAATATGTTCTAAATGAAGTTCATCTCCAGAACTTAAAATATATTCCCCTTGGTCGTTAATTAAATCGTATTCAAACCTTTCAAGAGCGTATTTCGCCCTGTTTTCGTTCCCTTTAAAGCTATATTTTGAGAACTTATCTCTAAATTCATTATCGGTTGGTAAGTATTTAGAAAGTTTTTCTTTAACGCTTCTTACAATATCTTCGTTTTCCACATTCACTAAATTAGAAAAGATAGCATCAAGTTCAGCTGTCCGATATTCACACACATGTCTTCTAAGCATAAATGTTTCAATTGTTTTTAGAATTTCCACTTTTTTTGTTTCTTCAACATTTCTTTGGAATAAGTCTAATAAAAAGATATAAGAAGGAAATGATTTGATTTTGGTCAAGTTCTTTAGGTGTTTGTTTATGACATGATTCGAAAATGACTGATTTCGTATATGTCCATACATCTTGGAAGCGTCACGAAGATACCGAGCAAAGTCGACAATGGAAATCTTGTTGTTCACCTCTACTTCCCACGCCCGCTCTTCTTCCAATTCAATAGATTGGTCTTCCAAATCATCCTCTGGTTCCACGGTAAATCGTTCATATTGACTAAATTCATTTAGATTTTCAGCCTCTACCACAGACTTAAAGTAATAATTTTTAAATTCCTCAATGATGTTTGACCCCGTTATTTTTCTTCTTAATATGCTCGAAAGATATTGTCTAAAGAAATCATCTGTTTTAATTCCATCAAGGTTAATAATTAATTCCGTCCAATAGCCCTTCACTTTTTCCAAAATTTCATCGCTTATTAGCGAGGAATGTCCAAGGAGAAAGTTTTTAATGATATCCGTCGGGCTAAGACTGAGGCCTCGATTGTTGATAGTTTCAAATAGTTTATAGGCATCTTTGGCATTTGTAACATCCAACCGAATCGTATATGTATTACTTACCAATTTATAATGGAACTCCAATAATTCCGTTAAAGCAAAATTTTTAAACTTATCCATAAAGAAACCATACGCTTCAAGGAATTTCTTATTCTTTATAGAATCTAAATCTTCATTATTCATTAACTTTTCATAGTCTGGATTGTCTAAATCACCTAATATAACTTTGCGCTTTAACGCTCGGTCAATCCCTTTACAGAATAGCAAAGCTTCAATTTCTTTATGTACTTCTTCTTGTTGTAACTCTTTAAATTTATCCGATAGAGCCTTTAACAATATAGTCAATGTTGTTGTCCTTTGCTGTCCATCAACAAGTTCTAACGTATTATTCCAATAGAATAATTAGTAGCAAGACAAAGAATAGTTCCTAATAGGTGAGAGTCCCGCTGGCTTAACAACTTAATATCATGAAACAAATCCGCCCATTGTTTTTCTCCCCAAGAATACCGTCTTTGATAGGCGGGGATAACAAATTGCTCATTACTACTACCCAGTAATTGATTGATACTTAAAGTGGTTGGAGTGATTTTCATTTTCTTTATCCCTTCATTAATTAATCTTGATTTTCATTTATCCTGTTATACCAATTCACTAATTAATAATGTTTTATGGATAATGAAACTCTTCTTGCAATTCCTTCTTTTAGAATTTGATTTATAATAATTTCTGATACTCACACCGCTTTAGTGCGCGTTAAATTATCAGGCTACTTATAATGAGAGGAGTAAAAACAAGACTCTTTCCCTTTGTTCATTGTAAATCTCGTTATTACTTATCGCTAAATTTTCTTCATGGAAAAAATATCTGTTTTAAAATCCTAAATGTTCTCAAATTTCAACAAACATAAATTCGTAATCCACTAGTTTCCACCCTGCACCTAAATCCCTTGGGTGTCTTAGCTTTTTCCCCTTATCGTCCTCAAAACATTTAATCTTGTTTCTATAACCGAGCAACAAATTTTCCACTTCCCTCTTTCGTATTACATACTTATCCTTATCCCTAGTCCAAGCTACTATTATGAGATCTGCGTCATAAAAAGCCTCTCTTAAATAATCATCATTTATTGATTCGTGTAATTCATCTCTTTGGTTAAGAAATTTAGGGTCTGTTACCCTGTATGCAAATAAATTAACAATTGTGATTGCGCCATAACCATTATCGACCAAAAAATTAGTGACGTTCATCACTGTTCTATCTGTTTTTAACATATCAGCCTTGCTAGGATTAAGCATTACTACTGTGGCATTCGGCTTGTCACTATCCCAAATCCTTGTTAATTTATATCTGTATTTATCATCATCAGATAATACCGCTGCGGACTTTATTGTTCTTTCTATTTCTTTAACCATTTATCTTCCTCCCTTTTAAATTGCATCTACATTCTACTATAAAAGAACTATGTTTAACTACCATGTATATCTATATGTGGAATACACAATAGAAGTACGTGTTGTAAGCTCTCATTAGATCATTTGTCAATTTGAGTGCGACACTTCGTCGATAAATGCTTCGTGTGGCGTACTGCTTAGGCACTGCACTTGCGTGGCCGGTTGTGGAGCAGCTGAAGAGCCCGGCCCAGCTTGTCATCCGTCACCTTGTTAAAATCGGTGCCTTTTGGAAAAAACTCACGAAGCAGACCGTTGGTATTTTCGTTGCTTCCACGCCGTCAGGGAGAATATGGATCCGCAAAATAAAAAGTAATGTTTGTATATTTCTCCAACACTGCGTAACAGCTGAATTTTTTCCGCAGTCCGTCGTTGCCGTCTTGAAAACCTTCTTTGGCATACGGCTGTATAAAGTCCGAATTGAAGGCTTTTTCATTTTTTCTTAGTTAGCTATTGAGGAAAAATATTAAGTAATAATATAATGGAGTTTGTTTCTATAATTACGAAATGAGGTTAAAAATTGGATTTTAAAAATACCACCGAATTATTTATGCATGCTTTTATGTACGAATTAGAAAAAAATTTAAAAAGTAATTCAGAATTATTAAAAGCGATCAATTTTCATGCTGATGAAGCAAATGTGGATGCAGAGCTAAAAGGCTTTCTAAAAAAGTTTATAAAGGAGAAGTTTAATAGGTTACCTGATGATAAGAAAGAATACCAATTAAGTATTGTATCAAAAAAAAGTAAGGAAAGTCAAAAACAAACTCATCCTTACAGTGATTTTTTTAATCTGTACGTAAAGAAAGTTTATCTTCCTTCCGAACTTACAGATGAATTAAAAGAAATTGTCAGAAAAGAGAAAAAGTTATTTGTTAATCCTGATTTGTTACTAGAAATTAGAGAGGAAGGAACAGAGAGTGTTGCTTTTATCCCAATTGAGCTAAAATCAACAAAGAAGGATAGCATTCGTGGATCAAGTATTCAACAAGTTACCCCTAGCGAATGGGTATTGTTTGTAAAACATACAGACTCAACAGTTAACATCACTGCAGGACAATATGTAAATTCGATCACTGAGGCCGTGCACTTTCCGGATAGAAGTCCAAGACCTGATGTCTCATTTAAGACTTTAATAGACCATAATGAAAAAAATAGGCTAGAGGAAGAAAAGGAGCTTATTTATTCAAACGATGTCAATTCATTAGAGGAAAGACATAAGCTATTAGGCGACTGGCAAGGCCTCTTAGTTGAGCGATGGTTGGAGGTTATCAATCGGGATAATATTAGAAAAAACGAAGCATGGTTTAACAACTCAATAAGACGATATACAATAGATTTTCTTACAATGTATGAGCAGTTATCTGATACTGAGAAAACAGACTTAAAGAAAAAAATAAAAGATACAATTAGCCTCTATAAAAAAAGCGATATTCAAGACATTGAATGATGAAATTTTTCATCATAGCTAAAAAGCCATCTCATGTAGATGGCCCATTTTGCTATCATTTTATTTCCGGTAGCTCCTCCTAAGCTAATCAGTTTCCGTATCAAATTTCTCAACTTTTCCTTTGGATAAGAAATTATATAGAATTAATTTTTTATCTCCTTACGCACCTTCCGCTTTACACCCTCTTTGTCGATTCACCAACTGCTCGGTGCTGCTTATACAGATCTTAATCTTGTTGTTTGTTCATTAAATAGCAATCCTATTAACCCAAAAAGTCTACTTACATCGTTTTACAACTTACTTGAGAAGTCGATTCTTTCCAGAATCCGTTTCCATAATTTAACTCATGTGTATGCCAGCCTTATGCTACAGCAAGGGGAAAATATTAAGTTAATTTCGGAGCGGTTGGGTCATAGCAGTGTGAAAATCAGATCGGATACTTATTCGCATATCTTGCCTAACATACAGCAAGAGGCATCTAACCGTCTTGCAAATAAATTATTCAACGGTTAATTTCTTGTCCTTGTGACCAAATATATGACCAATGAAGCGGAGCGAATATAAGAGAACAAAATAAAAAACCTTATATATCAAGGATTTACGGCTTTGAACATTGATGATTCCTACCGGGTTCAAACCGGCGACCTCTACTTTGTGAAGGTAACAATCTCCTAGATTAATATAAGAATTAAAAAACAAAAAAATCTTATGTTGCTTACTGTCTTTTTTCAAGGATTTTTATTTCCTGTTTTTAAATAACCTTAAGTGATTATACCACCTTTTCAATAGTCTAAATTATTTTAAACATTGTAATAACGAAATAAATCGTTTAATTGTATGCCGTAAATCTCTTGATAGTTAGTTTTTCTCATTCCATATAAAATTTCAAGCATCTCTTTTCTATCTTCCTTTTCACCATAATGAATTTTCCTATGACATGTAGGACATAAACTATAGATATTTAGGTAATGATCCACGGACTTCTCGAAGTTAAAATACTGCTCCATAGGTATTAAGTGGTGTTTCTCCATAAACTGTTTGCCACCGCTAAGATTAAATGTCCTATGATCACTATCCATTTCGCATAGAAAATCAGCGAGCTTAATAGCCAAGTCTCCTTCTTTCCGATTTCTTGGCGGATGCAATGAACCCGACCTTACTTGCAGTCTATTTAAACGATCCGGAGGAACCGTCTCTTCGTGTTTAATTTCATTGTTTTCGTTACTTGAACCGCTAATACTTTCTTGATATCTATCCTCTAAATCGCTAGTTAAAATAGAGTTTACCCATTCATTATAAACTCTTACCAGACTCGTTAAATCTCCTTCCAAATCGCTATTTTGAATGTATTCCATATCGTATTCTTTACCTAAAATATTAGCGGCTTCATACTTAGCGGGTCTGGAGCTGTTGGTAAATATCTGTATCGAAGTTCTGGGGTCGTTGGGAAAAACCGTTTTATCAAAAGGTAAAGGCCTAAGGGAGAGAGGCGTGGTTTTAAAATCCAATAAAGGCAACCTTATCGTATTGGAGATTGGTCGCACCTTTTTCCTTAATAGAGCCAATACTACTTAGCTTAACAGTTTAATTATGAAAGTATCGATATAGTGAGGTTTTCATTTGGTTCCTTTAAGATTGAGTTTTTATTATTGGGAACAGATTGCTCAAATTTGTCCTCAAATCCCCCTTGCAAAACAATAAGAAAATACGGGGCGGAACAGTTGGACAAGGAATTCAACATAATTACTTAATAGAGACTATAATAAGAACTCTTCTCAGATAAAAAGGATAAATTTATACGTTTAAAAATCCCCCTCATCGGTTCAAAACCAATGAGGGATGACTCTTAGTATGGATAATGAATGGTCCCCGTTTCAACGGACTGTTTTAACGTAGCAAACATCCAATCTCAGCTATATTCTGAACCATCAGGGTATTCCTTCTCGACTTTTTTAATGTCTTCTTCCGACCAACCTTCTTCATGCAGAACACCAATTACTTGTTTAAAGGTCATTTCACAACCGTTTTTGACAGGATGAAATTCAATGGTAAGAGTGTCTAGGTTGTCACTAAACTGAAGCATTTTAAAGGTGAATACTAATTTAGCGGGTCGTACAACTTGTATGTATTCACTAACCGCTCGATAGCCTTTCCTCTCGCAAGAATCTAATATTTCTCATGTTCCACCGACATTTAGCTCACTATTGGCTATCTTGTTCGTCGACTCTATCGTAAACAACCATTTTTTCATCACTTCCGAAGTGGCCCATGCGTCAACTATAGACTCTACATAAAGTCCAAGTGTGCATTTCATGGGAAGTGTTGTTGTTGATGTTTCAACCATTACGATCATTCTTTACAAAATATTCGAATAAGAAAACTTCAAAATACCTATTTTACCTTTGCTCGATCCCATGCTCTTTTCTGCCTGGAATTTCAACTTTATCTGATAACTTAATTTTATTTTTATCAGAAGCAAATAAATAATCACTGAGTAGATGAGAAGGGATAGACTTATTCGCATTTTGAAAGATACGAGTATCGCCAAACACCAGAAAACTATGTTTCGCTCTAGAAACAGCTACATTAAGCATATTCACCCCATTGTCAAAAAAGTAACTTCCCTTGTGATTGACATCGTAAACCGGAGAAAATATACAAATATTTCTTTCGGCTCCTTGTAGTGCATGAACCGTTCCAACCGTAATTTTAGCTAGTTCTTTATTTTTTCTAATTAGATTTTTAAATACACTAGTTTGCTTAGTAAATGGGGTGATAATCCCAACAATTTCATCTATTGTTACCTTTTTGTTTTGCTCATGTGAATAATATTTCTCAAGAATTTCTTTGTTCTTTCTTATCCAAGAGATAATCTGCTCAGCCTCTAATTCATTAGAATTTCCATTTGTATTGCTATGTTTACCTTCAATATGCGCATATCCCATATGTGGTAAGATATAGGTATTATCTTCGAATTCTTTGGCTAGAGGGATTAAAAAACCATTGTAAGCTAGTTCATTACAGTAACTAATAATATCTTTTACACACCGACGATGCTCTCTCAAAAACATTCCCCTAGGTAATGATTCATCTACTCTAAACTTGGATGCCCGTTGAGCAATTTTCATCACCGAACCACCTGATGCTCCAAGACACGTCTTCTCAATGAAAGTAATAGCTTCCTCTTCATTGCTACCTAAACCAAACTTCAATATATTTTGTATATCAATAGTTAATGGTATATTCCAAATCGGAGGGATCTGTACAGTATCCCCAACAACGAGGCCCTTTTTTGCCAGCGCAAACGTAGCAGCAGCAATTTCGGGATTCACCTGGCCTCCCTCATCCACTATCAATAAATCTATAAAGTCATATAAATAATTGGTAGCCGTTATACCATACTTAAAGAATGAAGGTGTCATATGCATAGTGGAAACGAGACAAGGGGTTAATTTGGCAAAACGACGCCACTTTTTGATTTGATTTTCCTTGGAAAGTTCATGCAACGAGTTTGATTCCTTAACCAATTCCTTCTTCATCTCAAGGAGCCACTTACCTTCAAAGTAATGGGTTGCCAATTTAAATGCTAAATATCGTTCTTTTGTATCCATAGTCTCCAGAAACTTTTTGTCCGAAGAATTTTCTAAATACTCCTCTACCTGTTTGTTGATAGAATGAACTGATTTGGTTAACTTATCATGTAAATCATTTATTATCATCTCAATATCGTTGATACTTTCTTCCGTTTTAGAGTGATTGGATTCATGTATTTGAAGGAATATTTTATATTTTTCTATGTAGTACTTTTCTGCCCTATCCAGATATTCGCTATTTTCTACTGTACTCGGAAATCCATTAATGAAATTATCTCTATTTTGTGGATGATAGCATTGGAAATCTTCAATTCCTTCTTTTGATTCTCTAACAAGATATAATCCGTAACTGTCAATTTCAGGTAACCACCTACCCGCCAGTGCAGGATAATTGACTTCTACTACCTTACCGAAGCTGTCAATAACATTTGTAACTGCCTTGTTATTAGTAGAAGCTGCCAATATCACTGGAGGTTCTGTTTGATTATAGGCGGCAGATGTCCATAAAGTCGCTACGATACTTTGTAACATGGTTGTTTTCCCTGTACCGGGAGGACCATTTACGGCAAGAATCTCCCCTTCATTCATGGTTAGGAAATGATGAATAGCCTGTCTTTGTGATGATGATACAGGAAACTCATTACTCATCTGTCCAACGTGTTTAACAGTCATTTTTATGTCTTCAATCTCACTGAGCAAGTCTAATTCCTCGTTTTCTTCTAAACCTAGATAACAATTTAATAAAGGAGGTAAATTCTTTTTGTTCATTAAATCGTTATAAACACCCAATATATTTCGAGTCATTCCCTGGCTGAAATCAACAAGTCTTATATAGCAATTCTGGCCTTCCACTCCTCTAGTGTAAGTTGGATGAGAAAGTTCTGAAACCTTTTCTCCTGTTACCGCAACAGATAATTGATCAATGTAAGTCCATAAATCATCCCAACTTTTTATATTTGTACTAGAGGATGATTGGAATTTATCTATAGCTTCTACAGTTCCTATCACCTGATAATCTAGATTGATAGAATCGGATGAGTCAGCACTTAACCATTCTCTGGCCACCCATGGCTTATAGTGAGGATGAGGCGAAAGTTTGCCATCCTCATATAACAAGGAAGGAACCCAAAATGGAACCAACTCTTTGGGCGCTCCTTTAATATTTACTTCTTGCCCATATAAGACATTCCCATAACCCACAAATGGATTAATGATCAGTTCCACATAGTTAGTAATTTTTTTCCTTCGGGGATCCTCTGAGGATAGTTGTCTAGCTTTTCGAAAGATCTTCATGCAATTCTCAGAGGAAATGACCCCGCTTTTTAAAATTTCGTACTCTTCAAAGAGAGAAATGTGTATTTGAGATTCATTTGGACTGATTCGCTCAGCGTCAGCAATAGAACTTCTAAAATACTCAAGAACTTTTCTTTCATTACTTATAAATGTTTCAGATATCTCCCTATTGTTAATGGCAGCAGGAGCCTGCGGATTGGAAGTTGAATGATCCTTTTTATCATCTAGTTTCATACTTTCAATAACAAGCTGAGGAAGATTGTTAAAATCGTTAACTTTGCCCTTTACCAATATCGCATGGTCTTTTAAGGGTATCTGCTTATCCAGGTTCGTATAGTTCCATTTAACCGCATCTATTGTATGTTTCCCATATTGAAGAGTCATTTTAAGAAATTCTTTATTGTTTTTACCTTTCTTTACCTCCGTGCTTTCAATTGAAAAAAATTGGTTCACCATATCCCCTATTTGCAATTCCTTAATAGAGTTTATATCTTTCATTTTTTTCCTCCTAAGTAAAAATCAGATTGTTTTTTAAATCATCCGTAGACTTATGTAGAATGAGTGAAATATTAATTTATTAACTTGTATTTTTACATTCTTTGAATTTCTCCAGTTTTCCCCTTAAATATCCAAGTACACTAAAAGATTTATTAAGTTTTGTTTTTCTAAGAATTAAAATTTTGAAAAATGATTATCGTTTTGCTTCATTGTTTAATATATTATAATTCGATAGTAAACTACTTATACTATCTTGTTCAAAAAGTATTAACAATTCTTAAGAACTGGCTTATTTTAAATTCCAACCACAACTTAAATAATTTCCCCCTTGGCTAAATAATCTTATGATAATATTACTATAAAAGAATCAATGATTGTAAAAATATGTTTAAAATATGACTGATTCATGTAAAAAGTAACTAAGAACAAAGAATATATAGCTAGGATTTTGGTGAACAAAGTTGTTTTCCAATAGAAAGGAATACTATAATGCAATTATTATACTTATGGGTTGATTCCTATAAAAATATTAAGAAAAATGGTTTTTCTTTTTCAGAAAGTCATGATGTTTCAATTAACTTTGATGAAGAGTCTTCAATTTCGAAATTATTTATTACAGAAAAAAGAAATGCGCCACAACTCTTTGATCCCGTGATTAAGAGTATAACCGGAATTATAGGCAAAAATGGAAGTGGGAAAACAAATATTCTTGATATAATAGGTATGCATTTAAATCAAAGGCAAATAGATAAAAGTTCCAATTATTTTTTGCTATATAAGCAAACAACAACCAAGTATGTGATAGAAGGTAACAATATTGAACTTATTAGGCCATTTACAAATGGCTTAATTGATAGTTTATTTATTCATAATCCATACAGTATCATAGTGCGTTATGATAAGGAAAAGTGCACTTTTAATTACATAGACTTCTTGCAAGAAGAACGGAAGTCAATCAATAGTTTTACTGTTTTATCAGCTAAACAAGAGGAGTATAATCTTAGATCAATGTTTCCTACCGATACCTCTTATCTGTTTCAAAGAATATCTCTTCAACCTTCAAGGATAGGATATTATGCAAAGTATAAAATGTTAGTCGATTTCAATTCTGATGATCCTGACATGAAGCATTTATTTCAAGCTAAGAATAGAATATATTTAAAGATAACTCAGAATTTTAAGTATTTTGAAGACAGAGAATACGATTTAACTTTAAAAATTTCTCAGGATCCATTGGTAAGACGACTTCAAAAATTTTTTAATAACCAAAACCAGAATGCGGAGTTACTGACCAATCAACAAAGAAAAATACGTTGGCTGCTGGCTTTAACAGAAAAATATATAAAATTCACCTGGCACTCCCTAGTTCGCCATATGAAAGATAACGGTGAGGAAAAAGAGATTTTACCTCTTTTAAGAGAAATAGAAAGTAAAGTTCAATCCACGGACAATCCATGGGGCTATTATAACGAGATTTTAAGGTGCTTGATGGAAAAACTTTGGGATAGTACTAATGAATATGCGGCTGGTCAGAATTTATTTTACTTTGCATATGATGAGTTAATTCTATTGCTTCTTGCATTACCTGAAGAGATTTTCATAAACGAAATCATCGAAATTCCAATAGGAAGTGAAGAACAAGAAGAAATTAAAAATCTATTACAGAAACTCGACAGTGAATATCTAAAAAACAACTCCCCGGACTTGTTGAACCGAATTTTGGACATAGAATTTTATCCTTTCAGTTCCGGGGAAGAAGCTTTTTTAAATCTATTTGCAACACTATACTATGGTATCACCCTGGATACTGGTTACGGAGGGAAGACTCTGCTGATTTTATTAGACGAACCAGATCAATTTATGCACCCTGAATGGTGCAGACAATTCATATGGGAATTTATAAAATTTCTTAAAAGAATTCCAAGCAGTTATGCTAAGTTTCAAGTTGTTTTTACTACCCATTCACCTTTTTTAATTTCTGATCTTCCAAGTTCAAACGTCATTACTCTTGAAAAAAACCAAGAAACAGGAGAATGCATTGTTTTACCAAAGCTTACAACTCAAACTTTCGCCAATAATATCCATACCTTATTAGCAGACAAGTTTTTTCTAGATTCTACGACTGGTGAATTCGCTCTACAAACGATAAATTACATAATACAGCAACTAAATAAATCTCGGCCCTTAGGAAGAAAACAAAAAAGAAAAATATACTCTTTAATAGAACTTATAGGTGAACCTATTATTAAACAACGGTTATTGGAGATGTACCGCACAAAGGTTCCTGATGATAAGGAATTACGTCTCAGAGAACTACTAGAGCAAAAGGCAAAAATACAGCTTGAAATTGATACATTAGAGGACGAAGATAGATGATTCCAATTATTAATCCAGATCTTGAAAGACTTTCTCAGGAACACTACAAAGCAGTACGTGAACAATTAGTTCTAGACGGGAATTTTTATAGAATAAATGGATGGTTTAGAAGACACGGCTCAAAAATAAGCTTAAAAACAGCCATAACAGCTCCCGTACCTTTACTCGAACAAATAGTAATCGATTACCGTAATGCCCCACCTAACGTTATTTTAAAAGACATGTACAATAATTCATTTTCAAAATCTAATAAATGGATAGGTTTAGAACGCTATACTTCTGCAGCGCTAGTGGAAAATTTAAAAATTAAAGTTTGTCCGTACTGCAACAGAAATTATATCAACAACGTTCCTACAGGTAAAAAAATAAAGCGCTCTTCCCAGTTAGACCACTTCTTTAATAAGGGTGATTATCCTTACTTAGCTATGTCGTTTTTTAATTTAATACCAGTTTGCCCCGCCTGTAACTTACTTAAGCTCCAACAAGACATTTCAGCATCTCCACATGATAACAGAATTAATTGGGATAAAGCAGTCAAGTTTAATTTTGGTATACATGCAGCAGATTTTTTAAAAGATGAAAATAATGTTTATGTTAAAGTGCAGGTGTCAAAAGAGCTGGAAGAAAACTTTAATGTTCTCAAACTTGATAAGCAGTATGAGATGCACAATGACCTTGTTCATGAATTACTGAGAAAGGGGATTATATACAGTCCCTCACAATTAGAAGATATTATGAAAAATTACGCTGGCTTATTCCACAATAGGGAAGAAATGTTACGTGCAATTTATGGAAACTATTTAGACAAGGAGAGTCTCGGAAAAAGGCCACTAAGTAAGTTAACTAAAGACATTGTAAGTAGGTTATATTTCAACTAGTAACTTTTCAAAGAAGAAATTTGCAAATTTTGTTGAAGAATGAAAAGAAAATTACGCAAAAGAATATCTAGCAGCTACCACACTAGTGGAGTTAATATAGTTTCATGGACACAGTTTAATTAAGTCTTTACAATTATTTTGAGAGGATGTGTCCGAATTGGAACGTAAACCTGCAGGCAAAACATATAACGATGACTTTAAGAAAACGATTGTGGACTTGTATCATTCCGGCAGCCTAGTTAAAGAATTAAGCAGCGAATATGGCGTATCCGACGTAACGATTTATAAATGGGTGAAAGACTTTATCCCTATTAGTGTAGAGAAAGAGACTCCGACACCAAAAGAGTTAGCCGAGATTCAGAAAGAAAACCTCCGGTTAAAACAGGAATTAGAAATCTAAAAAAAGCCATGGCCATATTCACGAAAAAGTAACGGAAGCAGAGTTCAACAATTTTATCGAGGAATACAAAGATCAATACCCTATCCGAAAAATGCGCAAAGTACTGGCCGTGCCAAGAAGCAGCTCCTATGATTCACTTGGAAAACAATGTCATAGCGTGAACTGGATAACCAGGAACTCACGAAGGAAACCCAACGGATTCACCTGGAAAGCAAGCCACGTTATGGCGCTCCAAGATTCACAAAACCTTATTAAACAGCGGGTTATGTTTAAGCCTGAAGGGTGTCCAACGCTTAATGAAAAAGGGAGGCATCCGTTCGATTACCAAGAAAAAATACCGTCCCTTCTCCTCTAAAGAAAAGGTTGTGCGACTAGATAATGTTTCAAAACGAGACTTCTCTACCTGCACGATCAATGATGAGAAATGGGTTGCGAATATTACGCGTATTCCTACGGTAAGAGGCGGCTAGTGCTACCTGACCTCTGTATTGGATCTGCTCTCGAAAAAACATTGGCTATTCTTTTTCCGTTCTATGATATCGGAATTGGTGATCGAAGCGCTCCAAAACGCCTGTTTTTCTCAAAAGCCCCAAAGGAGCTTAATTCTTCATACCGATCTTGGCTCACAATACACCAGCGGTGAGTTTACTCAGTGTGGCCAAAAATGCGGGATCAAGCAGGCTTTCAGCCAAAAAGGCTGCCCGTATGATAATGCCTGCATAGAATCGTTTCACGCTATATTAAAGAAAGAAAAAGTTTATCATACGCAATATACAGACTGCCCAGCTGTAAAGCTGGCCATGTTCCAGTTTATAGAAGGCTGGTATAACCGAAACAGAATCCATAGCAGATCGGCTATCGGACACCTCAAGCCGTTGAGGATCAAATTAGAAGAACAGCTTGAGACTTAACTTTTTCTTACGATTAGTCAATAGCTTTTTTATGTTTTCTTGAGTAGTTAAAAGGTTATCTTGATAAAAAACCGGAAGTGGCATTCTAATCCAATCTTTAGGCACAACAAATAATCCTAGCATATATCTATATTTTTTACTAGGTTCATGTAGATGTGATAAAATATACGCGAAAGTTAGTTATGATGGTGTGGCTAAACCATAATCATAATATTTATTGTGTGAAATAAGGTAGAAGAGGCACTTCAACAGCTTATTCACACAAGCAATGGATGCGACTTTATGACATTTGTTATAGGGTTGCGTTTTTAGTTTATCATAGTATTCAATAAGATGATTTTTCCCAAAACGACGCTGCTTAATCATATTCTGGATAATAATATAAAGTAGTTTTCGTAGGTGTTTATTTCCACGTTTATTGATTTTATCTTTGAAAAAGGTTTTACCCGATTGGAAACGTCGTATATCGATTCCAGCAAAAGCGTTCAGCTGTTTATGGTTATCAAATCGATGAATATCCCCAATTTCAGCCATAAGGCGTACTGCTGTATTCGGGCCAATTCCGGGAAAGCTAGCAATGATCCTATATTCAGTCCGCTTATTGGCTAACAAAACCATACTATCAATACACTGGTCCTTCTTTCGAAGGATTTCTTGATAACGCTCTGCATAGGAGCGCAGTTGTTCGCACAAAACGTCATGGGAGGACACGGCTGGATAAGAGTATTGTGCGGCTTCCAGTAGTTCTACCGCTTTCTTCTCGGCGGCCGAAATTGAAATGTTTTTATTTGTATTAGCACGGATTTTATTTGTGATCACGGTTTTGGAAAGTACCAGAACAAAATCCGGGTGGGGAAACAGCTGAGCAATGTTTAAAAAGAGCTCCGATTTCCTAGTAAAGATCTTCTCCAATTCAGGGAAAGTCAGCTGAATAACCTTATGCATCCGGCTGCGAAGAACAGACAATTCATCATCCAGTTCGCTATAGAATCTGGAGAGTGCCTTCAGTTGATTAAACAAATCATCCGATCTTTCCTTTTCCCGTCGAGAAACAGCGAAATGGGTGAGTGCCAACTGGTGAGCGTCACTTTTATCTGTTTTATGAATCCGCAAGGAATCGCACTGCATTTTCGCTTCTAATGGATTCAAAAGGCAGTATGTATACTGATTCTCTCGCATAAAGCGCTCTAATGGTCTTGAATATACTCCTGTAGCTTCAAAAACAATATGAGGCTGCTCTCCACTATTATCGACGAATCTATCGATTCTTTTCTGTAATTCTTCAAAATCGGGTCGTGAATGCCTGATCTCGCCTTCAAATATGCATTTTTTCTCTGCATTATAAATGACCATATAACTTTTGCCCATACTAACATCAAACGCAATAATGTGCTTCATAGAACTCCTCCTTATCTTGCCTTGAAGCCCTCATCATACACTTATCGATTCCCATTTCTTCTACACGATCTCGAAGGATCCAACATACTCAAACCAGATTCAGATAAGGTAAGTGAAGGAGGCCTGTTTTGTGTACGGATTCCAGATCCCAAAAGTTAACCGGCCTCCAGCTTCACTTCTACTATATAAGAAATAGCAGTACAGACCAATGCCTTGATCTGTACTGCTAATCTTAGTATGTTTTGTGTCCAAATTATTGACTCAAATCCAGTTCATTCGTGAAGATTTGGAATTAACAAACATCCGCTAATTCGCATACAAATATGTTGCTGTTCGAATATCTTTCCACAAGTTGTGATAGTCAACCCGCACAAGCTCTTCTTCCGATAATCGGTTCAGTGTTGCCTTACCCCCCTTAAGTTCTTGAGCCTTTTCATTATATGCTAAAGCAGCCTCATATTCATTTCTAAAACCACTCCAACGATACGTCACTCTATTATGTTTTAATTGGGCTGTCCACCCTTTTGATCGCTTAGGTTTAATAACCCACGAAAGCGAGAAACAGGACTTTTCTTTTTTCCACTCAATGTCCCTATTTGTTCCATAAAGAATTTTTCCATTAAATTCCGTTCTTCCTCTGTCAAGTAATTTAGAATGGCCTCTTCTCCTTTCACCTCTTTTACTCGCAAATTGTAGGCGTAAGCAGCTTGAACATCATTTTCAAAGCCCCGTTTCGTAAAGGATTTATTTTTGAACCTAAAATCATACATCCAACTTTGGTTTTTTTGATTAAAACGTACGTTTGTAAACCTGGTTTCCCCTTCTTTTTTCAAAGGATAATAGTCTAATTTTTGCTGTATATGACGACTAGAATTTTTGCTGTTTCTTCCACGTTTTCCTTTGGGTATTAAAACTTTTACTCCTTTATTTTTCGCATACCTTTTTTCTTCCTCCGTTAGTTGATTTAATTTTGCGTATTCACCTTTTATCTCAAGCGATTTCAGGTTGTAGGCATAAGCGGCTTCCACTTCCGTTTCGTACCCCTGTTGGCGGTAAGCGTTTCCTCTGAAGTATAAAGCATAACTCCATTTTCCTTTGGAAAAAGTAACCCCGGAAAAACGTGACTTCCCTACTTTTTTCGGGTGATGATACTTTCCATATGGTTTTTTTTTGAAATCAAGCTTTAGTTTGACCCATTCTTCTAGTGAACCTTTAACACCGTAACACTTCTCCGCAAATTCCATAAAGGTGTGGATATCACCGTCCTCTTTCCCATATTGAGAATGGTAGTCCTTGTGAATTGTTCTTAATAGCGGAATCCCTAGACCATAATGGTAGTGCAGTTCTAAACATTTTTCTTCTATCCTTAACAAATCTTTCTCTTGATACTCCGATATTTTTTCTAGTA
This sequence comes from Domibacillus sp. DTU_2020_1001157_1_SI_ALB_TIR_016, assembly GCF_032341995.1. Lineage (NCBI taxonomy): Bacteria > Bacillati > Bacillota > Bacilli > Caryophanales > Bacillaceae > Domibacillus > Domibacillus sp. DTU_2020_1001157_1_SI_ALB_TIR_016. The sequence continues at coordinate 1,548,891 of NZ_CP135439.1, read as the reverse complement.
AAGGGAGATCTGTGGAAATAAGTGTTTCCTGTAAAATAGAATTAAAATTTCGATTAAGGTGGTGTACCTCGGTGTTGTTTTTTTTGCCAGACAGCACACAACGCCATCCCCATGCGGCTCGACTATCTTTTTTCCATGGGTTTATTCGTTCCCTGAGGTATGTTGAAAGAGGAACTACTCCTCCTTTCCACAAATGACTGTCTTCCCTATATTTAATTTGATTTCGCTTCCCACAAACCCGACAAGCAGTTCTTATTGAATATAGGGTTCGATATGTGGTTTTTTGCCCTTCAACATTTTGATGTTCAAGGCATTTAAAAGGCAGCCACGTATCAGCGTTTTCATAATCTACCGAGCTAGCCAATAGCTCCAAACCGCACTCTTCAAACAGATTCTTTACAGAATCAAAGTTTTTTCGGAATTTGTCCACCACTTCTTTTCGTTGCATGGGATAAGAAACACCATACATTGCCTCGTGGACTTCTTTTCGTTTAAGGGAAGCGCAATTTCCGCACGCATCTTTCTCAATGTATTGACGGGATTTATTATAATGGCTGTATGGAGGATAACAGTAGGTTATAACTCCTTTTTCATTGCAGTAATCGCATTGCACTTTTATTTTCTGGTTTGATTGTATTGGTAAATCACTGATAGTCACAAGAATTTGTTCATTTTTCTTCCACTCATATCCTTTGGAAACAAAATATTTTTTTGTGTTGTTTTGACAATTGATCCAAACTTTTTCTTCCGCCAACATGATAATATTTCACCCCTTAGCATTATTATTAAAAAATTCAGTCGCTCCACCCGGCGCAAAACCAGATGGAGCTACTTGTAGTCAGTGAGATTTCGTTTAAAGTATTGAGATTTAGCGTTAAGATTCTTTATTCAATTACTGTTTTTCTTAAATTTAATTTTGAGAAGCAATTATTAAGAAATATACAAACTTCATAAGGTATCGGGACAAACCTTCCCTCTCCATAACGCGTACCATTTTTATCTAATACATTATCAGACGACCTAACAACGCATTCCTTCTGTATAATTAAATAATTCATACTGGTCTGTACACACCAAAAATATATTTCGCCTTCTGATTCCTTTCGTTGACTGACTCCCCAGAAAGCATACCCTTTAACTTGAGCGTCAAGTGCAGTAAATTCAGACTTTTGTAAAGCATGATAATAATGAGCTGTTTCTTCTTGCAATGTTGCCCCTCCTATGAAAACTTATGTTCTGTTTACAGCATAACCAAATGTATGTTTGTTTATTCAACTAGAACATATATTTCAAAAAAGAAACATTAATTATAAAAGATGACAAATTACCATTACCTTGCCCTACTTGAACGGTAAATTGTTACTCTTATCTCAGCAAATAGAAATATGCTTTCTAGCTAGTAAGCTTAGACAAAAACTTATGCATTATTTTTTCTAAGTATCCTCACATTCATCGTGGAGAGCAAGCATCTAATCAGGGAGTACAACATGGCCTAATAAACATTCTTAACATGAGTAGAATTTTTTTGTTCCCAAAAAGCTTTTTACGTCATTTGTTCTTCATTTCCAAGGTCTATTTCCCCACTTATCACCTTGTCTAGATGCCACCACCATTCCTGGTCAGATTGTTTCGATTTCCTGAAATCATGAACTAGCTCAAGGTGTTTTAAAATTCCCACAGCTTTTTCACGGATCTTGTGGTCACATTCATCAAGTTCTTTTTTTTCTTGTTTCGTTAAATGATCGTAGACCTCGTTAAATTCACTGCGAATGTGCAGGCATTCAATCGTTTCTAATGGATCTTGGAAATCTTCAATATCCTTAATTAATTTCCGAATCTCATACAGGTATAACATATCCGCACCTCATTTCAGAATGAATGTTCTATTTATGCGATAAGTAATCCCCGTTAATCTTTTTAAATATACATTTTTCGATAGTTTTTATAATAAAAAACAATCCTATTGGGAACACAACTGACCCAACAGAGGCTTTTTAGCTTACAATTCGCACGCTCCCTTCTCCTATAAAGGTTACGCTAGATTTGACACCACAGAGCTTGAGCCTCTATGCTCTATACCATTTGAAAGAGAGGAATATATTAAACAGACATCATTACCAATGGGAATGGGAACGAATCGAAAATCGGTCAAAAGCAGGGACAGTAAGTAAGGAACTCAGATTTTTAGCTAATTACGGGGAATTCATCGGAGCAGATCAAAAACTTATAGATACATGTATATTATTCGCTTGTTAACGGTATTTCGCTTTTATTATTGACTAAATGTTTTAAATAAGAATGGTCGTGAGTCTACTCAAAATAATTAAAAAATTGTTACACCATCAGCATAAAACCGTCCCAAGTCTGGAATATCCTGAAGTTTAAAACAAATTATAAGACATGCTTTTTTGAATTTGAGTGGAAACAAAACGCTTTGTATAAAGAAGGGAGGATGTATAAAAGGTAAGACATACTGTAAAGCTATATTTAAGTAGATTTATTGTTAGAAACAGTAAGAGAAGGGCAAATTTTATATGTACAATATGCCCTTATTTTTTGCCGTGTTCACTTTTTCTTCAGCGAACGCTCGAAAAACAACTTCGCATTCTCGTAGAGAGCAGCTTCTTCATCTCTGCGTCTTTCGTGGCTCAAGTTAGCCAAAGTGTGTCTCTCCCTTTTACTCGTTATGAAAAGCAGTCTATCCAAAAAAATATTTTCGTATAACAACGTTTTTAAAAATAGAAAAGTTATAGGTTAAATACGTAGACGTATATTTCGAAGAAGAAGGTAGAAACAGTTCAACACACGATGATGATTTCCCCAAAAAAGTCCTTATATTATTCGACAGAAGTATGTATGCGTGGCCAGTCCCAGCGATGACCCGATAAATGAGACGAATAGAGATTAATTTAAACTCGAATAAGAGAAAAAATCAACAAAAGGAGGTCGGAACAACACTATTTCCACCCTTTTTTCCACAATCTAAAACCACCTTAAGGTGGTTTTTTACGGCTTCTAAACATACCGATAAAACAATAACTTTATTATCACCCCTCAAAAAATAGGCCTTTTATTATTGAAAAACATTAGATTTACGTATATATAAAACCAAGTTTGGAAATACCATCCGGTAACACCATCATAAGGAGGTGCAAAGGGTGTATGAAAACCTCGTATCCACACTTCAATCTAAGAAGCTTCGACTCACCGAAACAGATTGCGTTGAAAACATTCACAGTAAGTTAAAAGTTACTATTGAGTGTTTAACCTGCCATGTTTTTTTCAACGCCCGTGTGGATCACTTGTTGAAAGGGACGGGATGCGCTCATTGTGCGGGAAACGCTAAGCTTACCGCGGAAGAAGTTTATCAAAAATTTCAGGGAAGAGGTGTCTTTCTCGACCCCGCAACCTATGTGAACAGCTATAAAAAATCATCTTGGCGATGTCGCTATGGCCATCAATGGGATGCGACTCCAAAATCAATACAAATGGGGAGAAATTGCCCACTGTGCGCCGGGAATCAAAAGCTCAACTATGGCTCTGTGAAAGCTGAGATTGAAGCGGAAGGCAACGTACTATTGTCCACTGAATATGTCAATGCACGAACACCCTTAACCATTCAATGTATAAATGGACATTTGTATAACATGGCATACCACAATTATAAGAAAGGAAGTAGATGTAAAATGTGTCACAACAACAGTAGGAAACATGGGATTGAGAAAATGAGGAACCTTGCCAGGGAACGAGGTGGGCAGTGTCTTTCCGAACACTATGTTAACACCAAAACAAAATTAAAGTGGATGTGCCGGGATGGTCACATTTTTGATTCTAGACCTATGGATGTACTAAGAGGGAAATGGTGTCCGGTAGATATTGGAGTAAAACTTAAAAAAGGAAAAGATAAATAGAATGAAAAAAACCCGTTTAAAGCATACAAAAGAAAGTATAAAGAAAGCGTTATGGGATTTATATCAAGATGAATATATACTAATCTCCTTTTATTCCGGTAGCAATTTTATTGTCCGCCACCAGTGCGATCATGAATACCCAACCTGTTATGATACTTTAATTCGAAAAAGATGCAAATGTAAAATTTGTTCCAACTTACAAAAAAAAACGTCAGTGCAGTTCCAACAAGAACTCGATGAACTTTTTCCTGGTATGTACCGTGTTATCGGAGAATACCAAAGTTCGAGAAAGCCTCTTTTGATGGAATGGACCGTTTGTAAGCATCAACATTCTTCTCTACCAATTACGATATTAAAGGGCGCTAAATGTCCGCAATGTTCGAATAAAGATAAAAAAGACACAGCGAGGTTTATCCAAGAAGTTCAGGAACTGGAAGGGGATGGATACAGGGTCATCGGTGAATATGTAAATACCCATATTCCTGTGATGTTGAGGCATAACACTTGCGAAACCGAGTTTCCAGCGCTTCGAAAAGAGTTTATAAAAGGAAAACGCTGCCCTATGTGTTCTAAAAAAAAAGCTAAACGAACGAGATGGAACACGGATACTTTTACAAAAAAAATACAGCAGCTTGTGGGAAATGAATACATCATTCAATCCCCCTATGTTGATAGTAAAACCCACATCGATTTTTTACATGTGGAATGTGGAAGAAGATCACCGATCATTCCAAGCAAGTTTTTGAAAGGTAATCGATGTCGATATTGTTTCGGTAGTTTACGCATTGACCATGAATGGTTTCTCCAAAAAGTTAAGAGTCTGGCTGGAAACGAATACCATGTGCTTTCGAACTATCAGAGTATGCATACACCTGTCCAAATGAAGCATGTAGTGTGTGGTCATCACTATACTGTAAAACCCAATAATTTTATCCGTATGAATACCCGATGCCCAGAATGTGCCGGTAATCAAAAAAAGACTACCGAGGAGTTTAAGAAAGAAGTCTATAATTTAGTCGGTGAAGAATACAAGGTTCTAGGCGAATACCTGAACACAGACATTCCGATTGAGATCAAACACCATCCCTGTGGAAGGATATATCCTATCACCCCGGCGAACTTTTTACGAGGCCGACGTTGTGCTCAGTGCCAAGGAAAAGCAGCCAAAACAACCGAAATGTTTCGAAATGAAGTTTTTGATTTAGTTGGAGAAGAATACGTTGTTTTAGGTAATTATGTGGATGCCGACACTCATATTAAAATTCAGCATATGGCGTGTGGATATCCGTACGATGTTGTTCCCTATTCTTTTTTATCCGGGGCTAGATGTCCCGCATGCAAAGAGTTCAAAGGTCAAAGAAGGATAGTCAATCATATAAAAACCAGAAACTTTCCATATGAAGTCGAGTTCAAAATCCCAGGCGCTCTTCGCCTGGATGTCGCGGTATTTGATCCAAAACATTCCGGTAAACTTCTTGTGGCATTTGAATTCCAAGGTGAACAACATTATAAGCCCATTTCTTATTTTGGAGGGCGTGAAAAATTCCAAAGACAAATCCGAAGCGACCAAAAAAAACGAAAATATTGTATGGAGAATGGAATTTATTTAATTATAATTCCCCATTGGAATTATGACCAAATTGAAAAAATCATTGATAAGCATCTATAAAACGATAAATTCACTTAAATAGAGAAATTATTAAGATTGCAACCTTTCCTTAATTCTTATTGGAGGAGAAATTTTGTGGAAAAGAAAATAAGTTTTACACCATGCCTTTTATAAAATTTGACCAAGTCATCCCTGAATTTATTCGATAAGCAAGATTATCAAACAATTTCTAACAAATACTTGAAACAGACAGAGAAAATTAAAATTAATACAAGAAATTTAAAAATTCAACCAGCCACTCACGTTAACGGAGTGGCTGCATACATTTTCTTTAATTATGTTTAGAATGATCAAGTGAATGGATGTAAAATAAATCCCCTTTTCTCACAACGTAATTTTAACCTATTCTTCATAGCTAAATATAATAATATGCTCTCCAAATTTACTATATCGAAATCTTTTGTTCACACCTGCGTCATTTTCCTCTATTTCAAACTCTTTGAAAAATCAGCTTGATTATTTCTTTTTCTAAACTTTATGAAAACACTCTCTGTATTAATTACAGTATATTCTTTCCCCTTAATCGTCCTTTTTGATAATCCTTAAATCTATATGTAAGTATTTTCTCGTCTTTATGTTCATCAAAAATGGTCCCATCAATTAAAAAATTCCCAAAAAATATATTATTCCGATATGGAAACTCAGAAAATTCCTTAATGAAAAATAAGTGGAATCCTTCATGATTAATTTGGAACAATGTAGCATTTTCAAATTTACAAATTTCAATTTTTTTATTTTCCAACTTATTATAAACTGGCTTCCAATAGTTATCTAACTCTTTTATAAATGGGTTTTCATTATGTTCCTTTAATTTACTAAAAACATAATGTGTATTATGGTAAAATGGTTCTTTCAAAATATCATTCACACCATTTCTGATCGATGATTGATTTAAGGCAGTGCTAAAGCGTTTTTATCCAACTTTTAATCAACTCAATATTTGAAGGTTTTTTTTGTATATAATCATTCCAACCAATAATTTTTGTTGGGTTTTTAAGTTTCTTACCTAGCAGCTCATTAACCTCTACGTAATACCCTTCAACTTTAGACAGCGTTTTCTCCTCTTTAACTCTAGTTGTCTTCTGAAGAGTAATGGTCTTGTAGTCATAGATATTAAAGCATTGATTTAAAAATACCTCAGAGGTTGTAGCACCATTTAATAAGATAATTTCATAATTATTAGTTAATACTTGTTGTCTTAATAAATCCAAATCACTTTTTCCTGTTATAGCTTTTCTTTGGTGTTCCTTTAACTTTCCCCATGTGTCCTTAGTAGCCCACTGACTTATATCCAAATGACAAGCACTACCATTGAGATAGCTGGCTCCAGATATATCATTTATTAATTTTTCCATGGGATTGAACCACGGTTTATAATACAATGGATTTTTTTAATCTTTCTAACCCCTGTAGTATAATAACGTTCAAAATACCTTTCACAATAATCCAATATTTGTTTTATATGTTCGGCTGTAATCTCGGAATAACTATCTATACCTAAAGTTTTTAATGTATGAAAACGATTATTATCCCTTACTGGTTCAAACTCTGCCCAACTCGGATTTAAACTAACAGAAGCTACTTTGGCACTTCGAAATCGTCCAAATGCAATAATTGGAGTGCTGCCATTTACTACTGTACAATTTTCTGGTGGCTCTTGACGTAATCGTTCCGCTAATGTTTGTTCTAACAAAATATCACCTCATTATTTTCTACTCCGTTATATCTAATTCCTTACATTTATCCAAAATACCTTCCCACGTGCAAAGGAGATTTATAAGTTCACTCAATGTCCATTTGATTTCTGTTTCTAAGATTCATTAAGAACGTTTGAAGCTAAATAAAGTTTTCCAAATAAAAAGAGGTCTCTTCGTGGAGATACCTCTTTTTTATGTATAATGGTTTGGTCACGTCACCTTATTTTTCACTTCTATTGGTCACAATTTTCGAAAAAAGTGGTTCTTCTGGTCACACTTCAGCCAATTTTATGTGACCACATACATTTCCCTGACACTCGCCTCGGTTATCCATTAATCTCGGATTTCAAGCATACAACGTACTCATTTACACGTATGTAAAAGTAAACTGGTTGCGGCGATCAGAGTGCTTTACCTCTCCTAATAAAAAACATCAGATCAATTGGTGAGAAGGTGCACCCCACTCACTTATATATCTCTTCAATTAACTAAAACTTCCAACAACATTTCTTGTTGTATTCTTCTTCTTTAATTATTATGCTAGGTTTATAGGAAATTACTACTGTATCTTCAGATCATAGTCAGATAAAAAGACATCTTAGGAAGTGAAGCGGAAAAATGTTAAAGGAATTACTATCCAAATTTTCACAGAAGTCTAAACCTAAAGAAATAATAAAAGAAACTGTTGTCCTTGCACCTCAAAAAATATTCTTGTTTCAACCTGATTCAAGAGAGTTAGAAAGTGTTATTAATTCCTCTTATCCCGATGGTAAAGCTCCGGGTTATGTTTATTTTGTTCAAGAACATTTAAACGGTTCATTTAAAATCGGTAAAACAAAACACATTGACCAAAGAATGAATCTTTTTAGTGTTAAACTGCCATTTGAGAATGAACTTATTTTTCTTATCAAATCGGGGAATCACCATCAAACAGAAGTCGCTTTTCATAAACATTTTGCTCACAAGCGTTTAGAGGGAGAATGGTTCGCTTTAACACGAGAGGATATTACATGGATTAAAGAAAAGAATTATACAGAAGATATAAATATGACTATCCATAATCAGTTAGGTGCAGAGCGCACACAGAAAAATGAAACTGTGGCTCTCTCCTTAACAGAAAAACAGCTTGAATATGCTAAGTCTATGATCAAGAGGTTAGATCAAGAATACGAACTAATGGTTGATTACTCATCCTTAACCAAGAAGGATTTAGATAGATTAATCGTTTATTTTAGATACAAAAACGTTGGTGCTTTAAATAGCCTAGTTAAAAATGGCGTACTTAAAGTTAAATAAAACATCTACTAGCGTTGCAGAATCGGTGAACTACATATTAACATGTGGTTCTTTTTCTTTCTAACAAATAATCAGTATCAACCATTGGACAAGATAGCTTCTTAACAAGAGAAAACATGCCGCTAGTTGACATGCTTACAAACAGAAGCTACCTAAACATTCTCCTCTTTGGCGGAGTCTTATTCGGTGGTTGTCAAAGCATTTCCATCTTGAAAGCTCAAACCTTTTTATAGTTGAATATTCAGGAACCGATGTTTCCATTTTCCTTAATATTTATATACTCTTGTTCTAATCGTTTAAATTCGTTATAGTAATGCTGGGCTAACTCTTCTCCTAACTTCCCTTTCCCTCTTTGAATAACGCTCCATATTGATCTAATGATTTGACCTGAGCTTTCATCCACTCCATAATCTATTCCTTCATTCATTAGTACATAGAACTCTAATATCCTACAATGACCTTCATACTTTATAGCAGTTTCCTTTAGGTTACTATTTTTTGACAACTTACAATCAATCCAAATATCATCGTTAATAACAATATCCGGCTTCAAATAACTAGTATTGGTATTATGTCCTTTTACAGGTATAACCACTTGAAAATCTATCTTCTTATGTTGATTCAATACTAACAATATCTCTTTTACTTTAGATTCAAACCTTAATCCTAATTGGGCATAAGCAGTTAAATGCGGATTAATTAATGATGACGATGTCCTTTTCGGAGTAACTAATTTATTCTTTTGCTTTTTTCTAATTCCTACATACTTACAAAAAGCTTTAATCTGATTTGGCTTATACTTATCAAAAATCTGCATAACATATGAATTTGCTTTTGGACTATATTTACTAAAAGAAGTGTGATTCTCTTGCTTTTGAAAATCAATATATAACTCTTTAGCACGCTGTAACTTTTCATGCCTAGTAATCTCTTCTCGATCAAAATAACTCAATTTTTCAACCTTTTTTTTCACAATTACCCTCCAAGGGTAAGTTTCTATTGATTCTACAATTATACCAAAAAAGTTTTATTTATAAAATTGAGTTTACTCTTAGCTGGATTAACTATAAACAATACTTTTTATGAAATCTCTTCTTAATAAAAACTAAAAAAGATGCCTTAGAAAAAGACATCTTTCTTACGTATAATGCGTGGTCACATCACCTTATTTCGCACTTCTGTTGGTCACACATTTGGTCACATTTTTGAAAAAAGGCTGTATTTCTGGTTACATTTCAGCTAATTTTCGTTTGACTACGCTCGTTTCTTTGTCCTTACCGGTTATCCACCGTTTCTGGATATAGGTCATGGTTCATCATGCGGTACTCCGCCATTTTTTCGTATTTCGTGCCAGGCTTCCCGCAGTTCGTGTACGGGTCAATCGAAATCCCGCCACGAGGCGTGAATTCGCCCCATACTTTAATGTAGCGTGGGTCCATCAGTTCAATAAGGTCATTCATGATAATATTCATGCAGTCTTCAAGGAAGGCAGCGTGGTTGTTTAAAAACGGATTTTCAACACCATCAAAACCTCTCTCTCAAAACCTTAGTAAATCATTGACTGTAAGCTATAAAAGCTTTATTACAGATAGTTTTGTATTTAGGTAATTAATCGATAATATGTGTTAAAATGGGTTAAGGGAACTTTTTACAGGCTTAAGAGCATTTTAGGAGGCTCTTAACAATGAAAGGCAGTATTAAAAAGAATAAACAAACAGGCAAGTGGGATTTCATTATTAATATTGGAAAAGACCCACTGACGGATAAGCGTAAGCAGAAAAAGAAGCGAGGGTTTCAAACAAAGAAGGAAGCGGAGAAAGCTTTAGCAGCTCTTTTGAATGAATTACATGAAGGGCTTTATATTGAACCGTCTAAGCAAACGTATGGTGATTACATGCGCTTCTGGCTTGATACAAAGATAAACGAAATGAGTTCTTAAACTTTAAAAGCATATGAATCGTACTTAAAAAATCACATTCTCTCTTCTTTCGGCTTATTACCACTGGCGTCCGTAACACCAATGCACGTACAAGGTTTTATCGGAGAGCTAAGAAGTAAGGGATTGGCGAAATGGACGATTAAGCGCATCTTTAATGTTGTAAATGCCTCTTTAAATGCAGCTGTTAAAATGGAGCTTATCAAGAAAAATCCCGCTTCAGGTGTTGAAAAACCAAAAGTAACTTCGAAAGAAACTATCATTTGGAATGCAACTGAAGTGTCTTTGTTTCTTAAACACTCTATGTCCTCCCCTTACTACATTGCTTTTCTGCTTGCAGTAACAACAGGAATGAGGCAAGGAGAAATCTTAGGATTGCGTTGGAGAGACATAGACTTTGAAAATGAGTGTCTTTATATAAGACAGACCCTGACACACGATGGAATAGGATTCAAGGAAGGTACGAAAAGTACAGCCGGCAACCGCTCAGTTGGTTTAGATGCAGTCACTATATTCAATCTTAAACAGCACAGAAAGCGGATAGCATCCAACAAGCTCAAATACGGCCCTGCTTACCTTAATTCTGATCTGATCGTATGTACTTCAAATGGAAAACCAATCAACCCTAGGAACGTGCTCAGGACCTTCTACCGCTTAATTGCTAAAGCCAACCTTCCTAAGATTCGCTTCCATGATTTAAGGCACACGCACGCTAGTCTTATGCTACAGCAAGGAGAAAACATTAAACTAATATCCGAGCGGTTAGATCATAGCAGCGTAAAAATCACATTGGATACCTATTCGCATGTTTTGCCTAACATGCAGCGAGAGGCATCTAAGCGTCTTGCAAATAAATTGTTTAACGGTTAATTCCCTTGTCCTTATGACCAATGAAGCGGAACGGATATAAGAGAACAAAATAAAAAAACCGCAAACCCTTATACATCAAGGATTTACGGTTTTGAACATTGATGATTCCTACTGGGTTCGAACCAGCGACCTCTACCCTGTCAAGGCGGCAATCTCCCAGCTCAATATAAGATTAAAAAAACAGGAAAATCTTATGTTGCTTACTGTCTTTTTTCAGGGATTTTTATTTCCTGTTTTTAAATAACCTCAATAATTATCTCGCCTCTGTAATAATCTAAATTATATTAAACATTGTAATAACGAAATAAGTCGTTTAATTGGATGCCGTAAATCTCTTGATAGTTAGTTTTTCTCATTCCATATAAAATTTCAAGCATCTCTTTTCTATCTTCCTTTTCACCATAATGAATTTTCCTATGACATGTAGGACATAAACTATAGATATTTAGGTAATGATCCACGGACTTCTCGAAGTTAAAATACTGCTCCATAGGTATTAAGTGGTGTTTCTCCATAAACTGTTTGCCACCGCTAAGATTAAATGTCCTATGATCACTATCCATTTCGCATAGAAAATCAGCGAGCTTAATAGCCAAGTCTCCTTCTTTCCGATTTCTTGGCGGATGCAATGAACCCGACCTTACTTGCAGTCTATTTAAACGATCCGGAGGAACCGTCTCTTCGTGTTTAATTTCATTGTTTTCGTTACTTGAACCGCTAATACTTTCTTGATATCTATCCTCTAAATCGCTAGTTAAAATAGAGTTCACCCATTCATTATAAACTCTTACCAGACTTGTTAAATCTCCTTCCAAATCGCTATTTTGAATGTATTCCATATCGTATTCTTTACCTAAAATATTAGCGGCTTCATACTTAGCGGGTCTGGAACTGTTGGTAAATATCTGTATCGAAGTTCTGGGGTCGTTGGGAAAAACCGTTTTATCAAAAGGTAAAGGCCTAAGGGAGAGAGGCGTGGTTTTAAAATCCAATGAAGGCAACCTTATCGTATTGGAGATTGGTCGCACCTTTTCCTTAATAGAGCCAATACTACTTAGCTTATCCGTTCCTTGCTGCAAAGTAAAAGCCACACCATCTCCTAAAACCTTAAACAATATCGCCACATACACACCCGTTTGGGAACTGGAATCGAAACCATCTTTCCTATAATGAATCCCCACCCACGGTATATCCGCCGGTCTTCCAACAGCGGTATGAACAGATATCTCAAATAAATCATTATCAATTAATCGAGAGATTTCCTTTGAAAAATCATTTATTAAATATCTTTTAAAAATAGTCCGTTGACTATCACTTAACAGTCTATTGGGCAAGAAATTATTAAGAACATAAGCAAGCTTTTCTTTTAACAAGCGATTCCCCCCTAATTTGTACAATTACTTAGTCTTACTCTAGTATCAACCATTCAAAAACTTGAAAGAATGCTTGATCAGCTTTACAAGCAAATCTCTATTCTCTTTTATATTATTCTTGGATAGTTTGATTCTGTAAGTCCTCCCACGCTTACTATACTCCAAAAAATCCAAGCCGGATTCCTCTATTAAATTATCAATTTCCTCTGATTGTTCCGATTTTGGTTGAAAAATAATATTTTGCTTCCTAGGCTTAAATGTCACAAAATTATTAGTCATTCCATCTTGCTCTAACCCAATATAAAACTTGTTGTACTTAAGCCTTATATTGTGGTTGATATTTTCATGTATTAAAGTTAGGAGTTCATCAGCAAGCGCGACTGTTGATGGAGTGGCTTTTTCTTCCCAAAATTTACGGTCCGTCGGTGTTTGAAATTCTTCATCCTCCTCATAAGTTGGAAGAGCGGTCTCATCCAAGACAGTAATAAATTGAAGTCCAATTTTATTTTCAATTTGGACCGCGTTCATTTGAATAGCAATTATAGGGATATTCCCGTTGAAAAGGCTTATTACATTTAAAAATCGACTCGTAATATCTTCCGCGACAATTACTGCCACATGCTCAAATTGCGGAGACCTTTTTCTTTCTATATCCCAATACTCTATTGTTCTTATAATATGACTTTCGTCCGTTTTTCCTAATTGTAGTTCCACTTCATAGCGTCTATTGTTATCATCTTGAAACAAAAAGTCCAACCTGCCCGCTCTTGGCTGCTTTCTCTCCATCTCTTTTAATTCGATCTCTCCCAAACCAAGCATGGAGGTATCCTCGGCAATTTTTTGTTGTACCCATTTTTCGTTAATTTGAGGATATTCTTTTAATGAGATTTTCTTAAGCTTTATATATTCCAATTTCCACACCTTCTATCTGTTGTTTAACTATTACTTAGCACTAACCATATTTACTTCCTTTTTACGTAAAGTTACAAGTTTTTTTACTTTATTATAGTCAAAACACTATCTTTTCGCTTGAGATAATTTGATTGTACAGAAATAAGGGTTTAGATCCACCACCGTTTTTCCCTCTAGTTTCCTCCCCTTTTCTTTCTAATTAAACAGCGTTATATATTAAATTTCACAAGAAATTTTTCTTAAACTACAACTCGCGTTACACTTCGGTCTATTAAAAGACGCGGTTAGTTAACAATCCACCCCTTCGCTTAAAATGACTCATCAATATCAACTTACCTTGAAATTGATTTATCCTTTCCATGGCAGCCGCGGTTTTCGCGTCGCCATTCAAACTGGCGCCGCGCGGTCTCAGACTTGTGCAGCCCTGGAAGAATTGTTCCGTGGCAGCTTGCGTGAGATGGTAAAGGCCGATCGACGGTTTCTTGCGGCAGCGTTCCGAAGGAACATCCGGATTCTTTTAATGTTTCTATGCGCGCCCGCTCAAACGCACTAAAATGTTGGTGGCTCACGACAGCCCTCCGTGAATGTTTGTGTAGGAACTTACATTTTACACGAAGCGTGATGGGCGTTTTTTATTTCTATATGTTACGCTTTATATTACAAATCATCATTAGAAAAGGAAGGAAGTTGCTCGTTTGGAAGACAGAAAAGCTATTGAACAATTTCTAATGGATATTGAGGTGCTGGACGCGCTTGAATCTAGAATTAGCGGATTTAACACTTTTGAAACACTCGGATTGGTTTCAACGGAAATTCGCCATAGTAATATGCTGGGATGGTTAATGTCGCCTAAAGAAAATCACGGGCTTGGCGAGTTGTTTTTAAAAAAATTCGTTCAAGAAGTCTTTTACCATCATCAACATTCTTTTTTAAACGCGGATATTGGACTTATCGACATTTCCCTTATGGATTACAGCGCGTTTGTTGTTCGGAGAGAGTATAAAAATATGGACCTCTTACTCTATGCGGAAGCGTACAATATCGTGATAGCCATCGAAAATAAAATTTGGAGTAAAGAATCGGCGCATCAGCTTAAAAACTACTTCATGAAAGTCCAACATGAATTTCCAGAATACCATCAGATATTTTTGTTTCTCACTCCCTCCGGGGAACGACCCAGCGACGAAGAAAACTGGATAAGTATCTCGTACGAATACGTGTTAAAAGCTCTAAAAAAAAGTTTGGACCTAAAAAAAGACCAATTAACGCCGCCTGTTGAATTTTTTATTAAACAATATGAAGAAATATTAAGGAGGTATATCGTGGGAGATAAAGAGTTGGAAAGTATTTGTCGAAATATTTATTTCAAACACCGTAAAGCGCTCGATTTAATTTTTCAATACAAACCGGATATTTTTTCAGACATCGCGGTCGCGCTACAAGAAAAGCTTCAATCACATCCACACATCAAAATGGATACCTCCAACAAAACTTATATAAGGTTCACCACAAATGAGTTAGACAACCTTATAGAAAAAGGAGGCACTTGGACTGATAGCGGTCGCATTCTGCTTTTTGAAATTCAAAACAAGAATGGAAAAATCGTGATGAAAGCTATTATAGGCCCGGGTGACGCCACTGTCCGCCAGAAACTATACGATATTAAAGCGGCTTTCCCAGAAACGTTGAAAGGAACAGTAAATAAGCTGGGAGCGCAATATACGCAAATTTTCTCAAAAGAAATGGTTTCGCGCGCTTATATTGAAAATTCCGAGCACGATAATGAAAAAGTGGTCAAAAAAGCTGTAACCGAGTTGAAAAAATTTCTTTCCAATGAATTACATGAGATTGAAAGGGTTATTATCGAAAATTACAAATAAGGAAAACAATGTTTCATCATGCGTAAAACATACGCACCTCCTCTTTTAAGAGTATTTTAAACCATATTTAATATAAGGACGGATTGCGGGCGTGGGAACGCCATATTCCCGTTATTTAAGATGATTAAAGCAAGTTGGTTAAAAGCGCCCTTCTGTATAAAAATGTTTATTTAAATTGTCAATAATAAATCAAACAGCCTTTTAAAGGGCGGCCGATTTTATTAAATCGAGCTCACATAGCATTGCGTTCCATGAATTTACAGCTCGTCAAACTGGTTGACATAGTCATTGAACTCAAGTGAGAGACGCTCCAAACTATCAAGCATCATTTGTTTGACAAACTCTGTCTTGATAACGTTGAACGGGGCTTCCGCCTAGGCATTGTCATATGGGCAATCCTTCACGTTTCCATTATTAAATAATGACGCTTTTCAGCGACAAAATTGTTAAAGTTAAGATAAAACGTGATAAGGTATAATATAGTTATTCATCCTTGGAAGATTCCAGGCAAAATAGTGTAAAACGCACGCTTGGTTTATTTTTTGGAAAGGAACTGAGAAATTTTGAATACAGTGATAGCGTTTATCGTTATATTTGGATCACTTGTGTTTTTTCATGAGCTGGGCCACTATTTGTTCGCCAAGCGCGCCGGCATTTTGTGCCGTGAATTCGCAATCGGCATGGGTCCGAAGGTGTTTGCCCATAAAAAAGGGGAAACGGTCTGGACATTCCGTTTGCTGCCGATTGGCGGCTATGTGAGAATGGCCGGAGAGGACCCGGAAACCGCAGAACTGAAGCCGGGGCAGCGAATTGGCGTGGTTTTTAACAAAAACGGCGAAGCGATTAATCTTATTTTGAACGGCAGAGACCGTTTTAAAGACGCGCGACTGATCGAAGTCGAAAACGCCGACCTTGAACACGGCATGACGATCATCGGTTATGAAGAAGGGGCGGACGAATTAAAAACGTATCCGGTCCATCGGGAAGCGCTCATAACGGAAGATCAGCTGAGCACGCAAATCGCGCCGTATGAGCGGCAGTTTAATTCAAAATCACTGTCGAAGCGCGCCATGGCCATTTTTGCGGGACCGCTGTTTAACTTTATCCTCGCGTTTATTATTTTTGTGGCGCTGGCCATGATCCAAGGGATTCCGACAAACGAGCCTCGGCTTGGTGAAGTCACCGAGGGTGGCGCGGCGACTCGAGCGGGTCTTCAAGAAGGAGATCGGGTGATGTCGATCAACGGTGGCGCGGTAGGATCGTGGGAAGAAATTGTGGGCGTTGTTCAGGAAAATCCGGGCAAAGAATTGTCGTTTTTGATTGACCGAAACGGTGAACAATTGGAATTGCCGGTCACGCCTTCAAGTATGGAAGCGGAAGGCGAGACATTCGGCCGAATCGGAGTGTACAGCCCGTTTGAACATTCCGTCTTAGGCTCTTTCACATCCGGAGCCAAAGAAGTGTATAACTGGACAAGGCTTATTTTTGAGCTTTTGGGCACGATGGTGACCGGGCAGTTTTCAATTGATATGCTCTCGGGACCGGTCGGCATTTATGTGTCAACCGATACGGTCGCCCAGTCGGGCGTTTTAAATTTGGCGAAATGGGCGGGCGTGCTGAGTATTAACCTTGGCATTATGAACCTGCTGCCGCTTCCGGCGCTTGATGGCGGACGACTGATGTTTTTTCTGTTTGAAGCGGTGAGAGGAAAGCCGGTCGACCGCAAAATGGAGGGCTTGGTTCATTTTGTCGGTTTCGCTCTTCTTATGCTGTTAATGATTATCGTCACATGGAACGACATTCAGCGGTTCTTTTTATAAAATATCTTTTTAGCCGGATGACATTAATTGAAACCAAGCAAAAAGTTAATTCCAGTAATGCGGAAAGCGCGGTTGACGCGGAAGAGAAAAAGACCGAGCCGCTTTTCCCCCACGTTTATTCGGCGAAATATAAACGGCTCGCGCAGCTACCGGCCGCTTGGCGAAAAGTTTTCTCCGCATGGAAGAAATTGTCCACAAGGAAATATTAGCTTGCCGTTCCGAAACGCGGCTGAAAAAGAAGCCTCGGAAGGTACTGTGGAAGTTAAAGCTCGCGAAACGAGCGATTAATCGAGGCGGCTCGTACATATGACGCGCGAATTTCCAGCCACTCTCCAAACCAAGTAACAGAATAAAAAAGCGTCGTTCATTTTTTCGAACGACGCTTTTTTATATTGCATAATTATTAATTCGCGGGAATAGAAAATGAAAGTTGCGTATCGGCGCAATTTTGTAAAAGGGTTTCAACGGATTTCGCTAAATGCCATCCTAGAACGGGCGGCACCGCGTTACCCACTTGCTTGTAAGTATAAGACGCGGCCCCTAGAAATTCAAAGTCGTCCGGAAAAGATTGAATCCGGGCGCATTCCCTAACCGTGAGCCTTCTCCAATAGGCCATATCACTAGGATCTTCCTCATTCAAACTGCGATAATGAGCTTCGATATTTCCATGATGCTCCGCTCTTATGGTGATGGAAGGAGCGTTCGCTTTAATTTGTGAATTCCCCTGCATTCTGCGTCCTGGATAAAATTTGGCTTTGGATACTTGGGAATGGTTGAAAATATCCGGATTGTTTTCTTGCCCCCAAAGATCGTCGAGGGCTTCTTGAGCGGTGATCGGATTTTCTCTATGTGTTTCCTCCGGAAACACGAATTCCTCTTCTATATCTGACCGAACACCCACTATGAAAACCCTCTTTCTTATCTGGGGAACACCAAAGTCGGCGGCGTGAAGCAACTTGTGCGTCACGTTGTAACGCACTGTTTCTCCATTGTGTTCGATGGAACTCAAATCCGATTTAATGGTTTCTAAAATAAGACCATTTTCCATATTAACCAACCCCTCGACGTTCTCCGCAACGAACACTTTAGGAGCGATACGCTCAATTACTTTTTTCATTTGCAGGTAAAGCTTTCCGCGCTTAACAGTAATCCCTTGTCTTTTTCCAGCGACACTAAAATCTTGACAAGGAAACCCTCCTATTACGACATCGGCTTCTGTTGGAACAAGTTCAACCTCGTTTTCCAATAAGTCTTCAATGTCTCTTTTGATGATGTGTTTTCCTATATTTTTTTCATAAGTTTGAACAGCTTGTTTGAAAAGATCGTTGGCGAAAATTATTTTGAATTGATTTCTCTCATAATAATTGCCAAGAAACGTGAAGTCCCCTCTAAATCCCAAATCCAAACCACCACATCCACTAAACAGCGATACCACAGTATTCATATATTTTCACCTATCCTATTTTATCCATCTAATTATTAAGTTATAATAAAATAAATATACGAAAAGTCAAGTTTAATAACATTATATAACTCCTGGAGTTATAAATCAATAGGGATTGTGATTTTTTCATGATTTATTTTAAATTGGATGATTTTCTAAGAAAACATCAGTTATCAAGAAACCGTTTTTCGCAAATGACCGGAATCAGACCCAATACAATTAACGACATGTGCAATGGAAATACCAAGAGAGTCGAGCTGGAGACGCTAAACACGATCATAAAAGCTTTAAATGAAATCAGTTCTGAAAAGATGTGTGTCAGTGATCTGATGGCCTACAAGGAAGAGGATGAAAATGGGGACTCAAACGTCGACGATAGAAACAATATTGAAATTGGCTAAAACAAGAATTGAAAATGAATTGGATTTATCCCATGTGGATAACGGAGTGCGATTTGAAGAATACGTGGCGGAAACGTTGACTGAAGAATGCGAAGCTCACTATAGTAAAACGGGTGAAATAATCACTGTTGAACAAACCGGAGCGCAAAGTTTTCCCGATATTATTCTAGGAAGCACTTTCGGGGTGGAAGTCAAATACACTAAAAGCAACAAATGGCAATCCATGGGGAATAGTATATTTGAAGGAACTTTCAGAAAGGAAGTAACGGATCAAATATACACGTTTTTTGGAAGGAAAAGCGGAAATAAAATCGAGGCGCGCTGGAGAAAATACGAAGATTCTTTAAGTGAAATCAAGGTGACGCATTCCCCTAGATTTTTGATCGATATGGAAATAAACCAAGAGGATACGGTTCTGAGACGAATCGACATATCTTATCAAGATTTCAAAGTTTTATCTCAAAAAGAGAAAGCGAAGCGCTTAAAAGAATTCGTAAAGAGCACTTTACGGGAAGGTGAAACTTTATGGTGGCTCGATGAAACCGAAGATGAAGGTTTTTCGCCTAAAATAAAAGATTTTCGCGATTTAACTTCATCACAAAGAAGCCGTTATTTAATCGAAGCGATGGTGTTGTTTCCCGAGGTGTTTTCCAATGAATCCAGTAAGTATTTAAACACGTCGCTCTACTTCCTTAAAGAACACCAATTGATCAGCTCTTCTCTAAGAGATTCATTCAGCGCCGGCGGAAGAGAGGCCCTACTAATCTCAGGTGAAACTGTGAACGTGCCTCAAGCCTATAAGAAATTATACGATTCGGCGGAAGGTATATTGTATTTATTTAAAACCATAGACTTGGGCAAACTACTTGAATATTGGGAAGAGAAAGGCGTCCGCGAAATAAAAACTAGAAATGAGGCGATAAGGACTTGGTTTAGATTGTTAAACAGGTACTCCGCTAATTTACCAGCTGAAGTGAAGGCGTCAACCATATTCAAAGCGGGATTAAAGTAGTCATGTTCGGGCTTTTTACTCTTTTGGCAACTTCGCAAAAGAATTTACAAGCGAGACGCTTGTAAATTCTTTTGTGAAGTGATGAACGCCGCCAGGTCATCGATCACTCCGTCAAAGTCGGCCTTTAATTCATGTTCCCAAACTCTCCTTACATGCCAGCCGCGTTCCAAATAGTGAAGATTGACTTCCTGATCCCTTTGCTTGTTTCTGTCCAATTTCTTATTCCAAAAATCAGTGTTGCTCTTAGGTCTTCTACCGTGCAAAGGACAAGCGTGCCAAAAACAAGAATCGATAAAGATGACAATTTTGTACTTGCTTATAGCGATATCGGGTTTCCCCACTAATTTTTTAACATTTTTCCTAAATCGGATACCTTTTTTCCACAACGCTTTTCGAACTTCTTCCTCCATTTTTGAAATGGATCGAACTTTCTTCATCACTTCGCTGCGTTCGCTTTTCGAAATGTTGTCCGTCATTTTCATCACTCCATAAGAGTTTATTGCTTATAATATCCCTTATATCGTGAAGATCAAACGTAATGCGCTTAAATTCATTTCAATATCCCGATCAAATTAATATGTAAGGAATTTCTCAACTTCTCAATCTCTTCGAGACTTAATCCAGCCAAATCCACACTATCCTCGTTGTAGACATTGCGCGCAAAAACAATTTTCCCATATAGTTCAAGCTTATAGCCGTCTTCAACAACTATCTCAAACACGGGATTTCCCGGCTTAAACTTTCCTTGATCGTCAACTATCAACGCGATGTCTTCACTGTAGTCGACAATGTCGACTCCGTCGCATTCAAGTATTTCATTTAAAGCGTTTGATTGATGCGCACCGCTTTCAATAGGTATCTCTAATATTTCAGCTTCATACATCATCTTTTCCGTATTAAAATTAACGGTATAAATCCGCATTTGAGAAGTGAAAACGCTCATCAATGTTACTCCTTTTCTTTCAATTTCCAATTTAGCGTTGGCAAGGGCGCCAACGCTAAATTGGAAAACACAGGGATGATCCTGACAAATAAGAACATTTTCCACTCTCAACCGTTAAAAGATCGTCAATTGATCCTTAACTTGACAAGGATCTCGTCCAAATAAAAAAACCCTTGCCAACATCCATAAAAGACATACGCTCCATTGAGAGAAATTGTTCGACCGGAGGCATACTTTAGATCTGTTGGCAATGGCTGAATTTAATTGTACCAGAAACTGAACCAATATAAAAGACGTACAATACTCTTCCACGGACGCAAAATTAAATTTTAAATATAAGTCAGGAATCTTACAAAGTTATTTCATTTTGTTCTTGTGCGTCAACCGTACCCTATTTGTGACGCCAGTTACGCTTCTTTTGTTAATCTTTTTCATTCTCTTTGTGCTGGCGCTCAATTTCAGCGAGTGACGCTTCTTGTGATCCTTCTGCCGGCTGTTCGTTTTCCGTTCTTTTTGGATTAATAGACGCCCCCACTTTTTCGAATGAAGAGTGCTGATCCCTATTTTTCCATTTGTAAATAGTGGAATCGGCTAGAATTTGATAAAGAGCCGCGATTTTCAATATAAACACGCTTGTTTCATTCATATAATTGAGTGCACCCAATTTAAACGCTGGAGGGTGGTTTGTATACCGGGAAGTGAGCTCTCACTCCATGTTCCTCCTTATATGAGGCGCCCGTTTATGAATCGTCTTATATTCAATCCTCAGGACTTTTCCTATACTTCAGTAAGAGCCTCTTTCTTTAAGATAGGGACTGACTCCATAGATCGAGACAAATAAAAAATACCTTCTTATAGGTGCCAGGGTGAGTTATCTAGCGGAAATAAAAAAGAGGGACGTGCGGTTGAGACTAGCTAGGTTGGCTGTTAAAGAGTTATGAAAGAATTAAATATTCGAAACTATACACAGCATAAAAACATAGATGAAATGGTACAAAGCAGGTGAACTTCACCAGTTTGAACAGCCAGTGGGCGAATAATGTTCTTATGGAAAGGACTTGAGTATAAAAGTAAAAAAGAAAAACCGCGGGTTTAAAAACAAAATTTGAACCAGCGGTTATTGACGTTTTAAAAACTACAAAAAATTGGAAGTTAAGTTGTCCGGTAAATAGCTGCGAAACTGGTGTAAAACTCAATACCAGACGCCCGTTGGGGAAACACACCGGCATCTTGGCTTGGAAAGATATACTTATTACCACCATTATATAAATTATGGAAAAACGGATTCATTAGAGTAATTATAACCGCACTCAAACAAAATCAGACAACCAGCTGCCGGATACGTACCCGGCGGCTGATTGCTTAAAAGGAGTTTTGACCTCTGTCTCAGAAACGGGGGTCAGTCCCGCTTTTCATTTCCTTTGATAAATAAAAGATGAACTGATATATCTGAAATCGTCAAGTTCATCGTAACTTTACATAATCATTCGCAGTAAAAATCCAGTAGCAATTTTATAACTTCTAATTTTCCCGTAAATATTCTTGATATTTATCGTACCAAGAAACATTCCAACCTTCTTGCTCACATAAAAACTTTAGCTCTTCTTCATCGCATACCTCCAAAGATGTTATTAAATCATGTGTCGATTTATTAACTATTAGGCCATTCTCAATATCTAGAGATAACGACTTATGTAGAGAACTACTTCTTATATGTGAAAATTCAGCAGTTTTTCGAACGAGGGTCTTACCTGTTAATTCATCAAATTCTATGTCATATTTTTTTATTCGTTGTTTCTTTAAACTTTTCTTTTTCTCTCTCCATTCTTCTAAATACTCTGCTCTCTTTACTTTCGCTCGATCTGAATCTCTAATAGCGATTAAACATTGCTCGCTAAAACTCAGATATTTCCCCTTCTTTAAAGTATCTGCTTCTTCAATCTCTTTGCTAATTATCCCCATCACTTGGTATGCTCTAACATATAAATAATCTCCAATTCTTTTAATGTCATCAAAACTATCAAAAAGATCATTAGCATTAGCCTTCGTAGTTCTTAAAATTTGGTGTAATTTATCTTTTGCTATCCATAGTTGACCCTGTGCATCTAAGTAAGCTTCGGCATCTAAAGCATTAGTTATAGAAGTTAAAGTTCTTTCATGTAAGTTCACAGGATTCTCCGGTCTCTTATAAGGGATATTATTTTCAAATTCATGCAATTTTAGAAGCTCATTTTTTTTACTCATCACTCTACCATTCCTTCATAGAGTTCTTGTAATACTTTTATAGCTTCTTCTGCTCTTGGATGTTTTGTCTTATCAGGGTGAATGAGTTTAGCTAAATTATTTCTCCACTTCCTGGCATATTTAGGGTTATTATAACAAAACTTCGTAATTTTCAATTTATCCTGTCTTTGCTTGCCTTGTAATTCAATTAACGAATAAATAATTTCATCTGTCTTAGTTTTAAAGTAAGGTAAATCAGAATCTGTTTCTTCCTTTGTCACAATTAACTCCGTACTAATTTCTGACTTGCTAAATTCATTTAGAGCAAGTTCTCTCAGCTTTTGTATTACTAAAAATAGCTCCTCCCAACTTCTAGCTCGAATTTTAATATGATCTCCGCAAACTTTTTGTAATGCACGTTTAATCTGTAACATTTTCCCTAATTCTTTCATTTCATCTAAGCTTTTAGCTTGGACTATCTTTTTAATATCCATTCTTATACCAGCCTTCCAACCTTATTTATGTTTTAATTCTACAATCCATTTTTTTCTTTGTATAGTTAATTTGAACGATCACTGAAGACATTACTTATCTCCCATCCTCAATAAAAATCATCTATTACGCCCTTAATACAGTGTATTTGTTTAAATTGTTCCTAAAATCTTCTTCAATAAGGATATTTCACAATTTAGAATGTTTAATTAACCTGTAAAATACTACCACCCATTATATGGTTTGGAGCCGCAAAAAGATACGTGATCATCTTTTTAGATTCGCATCTCCATGTTATAGTGCCTAGTCTTATAATATTACGATTCATACTTTTTAAATTCCCTCTTATTTGTTCAACTATTTGAAGTAACCGCGCATTGTAATTTTTTAATATTGCTTTATCACCTTCCCAAAATTCGCTTCCACGATTTAAGACATACGCATGCAAGCTTGCTATTACAATAAGGTGAAAACATCAAGTTAATCTCAGAGCGGTTGGGTCATAGCAGTGTCAAAATCACATTGGACACCTACTATCTAATATGCAAAATAGACTGGCAAACAAGCTATTCAACGGTTAATTTTATTTCCTTGTGACCAACGAAGCAAAACCGCTACAAGAGAATAAAATAAAAAAACCGCCAACCCTTATCTACCAAGGATTTACGGTTTTAAACATTGATGATTCCTACTGGGTTTGAACCAGCGACCTCTACCTTGTTAAGATATCGCTCTCCCAGCTGAGCTGAGGAATCGTAGAGGATTGCAAGTATTTATTTAATTAGCATCACGGATTGGTTACAGGTTGGTGACCAAGAATTTATCCTTTCAAGCCTGTTATTAAAGGTTTCTCATAATGAAATATCCTTATACAAAGAACTAAGGAAAATAGAGTGCGCCTGAATAAATCATATATTTTTTAACATACGAGATTTCTTTATTGTTCCACTTAACGATTTCCTTCTTTGGGTGGACTAATTTTATCTTCAACAAGTTAAGACAGCTACTCTATTTCAGGTTTCCGATACTTTTCTAAAAGAGGGAGTAGTTTTTGAGGATCATCATAAATATAGTCAAAAACTTCCATACCGTTTAAAACTATTTCTTGAGCCAACAGTTTAAAGAGCTGACCTTTAATACTAATAGACATCTCGTTGAAAGCCTTAGCATCTTGATGCCCTATTTCTATGTAGTAATAAGGGGCTTCATTAGGGATAAGCTTTTTGCTCGCTTTACCTCCCAGAAAAATCAACTTTTGATCATTTTTTGTTTCTAAAAAAGGAAGATCTAGTGAGCGAAGATACTCTTCTCCTAATAAAAATATAACTAAATCATATGATTTTATTTTAGTACTAGTATCCTTATTGATATTTAAATATCTTGACCACTCTGTTATTTCATTTTTTTTCATTTCTGCAAAGGTGACGTTATAGGGTACGATTTCGGCTGTTTCTTCCAACAAGCCATAACCGGCTGATATGATAGATAAGTCTACAATATTGTCAATAAAGCTACTTCTCAGAAGATTAATGCCTTCCATAACTCTTAGATGTTGTCGTCCTTTATACATATCCCGAGCCTTAACCTTAAAAGAACGTAATTCCTCTTCTTTTTTTGTTAAGGCACTAGGATTTAAAAAGTCCTCTTTATTTAACTGGTTCTCAATCTTATATATTTTATCTTTTGTGCATGAAGTAATAATTAAAGTTTTCATTTCTTCCTCCTACTCTGAGGTGCAACTAATTCCTTTATATTACAATTAATATTGTGGTAAAAATATTAGCACTTAATGAGCTCCTGTGTTCTCATAATCAAAAACTTTGTAGAAACGAGAATATTTTTGACAGTAAAATAAATAAAGGTATACTCTAAAACAGTAATTTTATTGCGACAATGATTGGGATATACTTGTTTATCCATTAACGTTATTCTATGTAGGAATGTAGATCGCTACGCAACTACAAAATTCTTGGTTTTATTCTTGAAAGTATAAAATTTGACGACCTGTTTTCTTAAAATAGTGAATAAAAATATTATTACGGGAGGTCAAATTAAAAGAAGGTAGGCTATTTTTATAGTCTACCCTCTTTTAGATTTTTAAACTGAAACGTTGGGACACTATTTTCTGTAGCGTAATAAGCACCAATTAAGTCGTTTTCAATTTCTTTTAAATGATAATCTTTTGCATTTTCAATTATACAATAAGAGAAATTCACTTCTTGCCCCCAATTCTTTCTTGTATGCTGCCTAAGCCTATTATTTAATTGATTTGATTGTCCAATATATAAAAGGGTATTTGTTTTAAGTCCTTTGATACGATAAACACCTTTTTGAAGAGGCACATCAGACAATTGATTTGCTCCTATAAAATTTGACCAAGGAAATCCCATAAAATTTAATGACAATGGGGTACCTTGAACGTGTAATGGAGGGAAACTTTCACCCCATGAAGGGTTACGAGGTACCGAATCTTGTAGTTTACCTCCACGAAAACCACTTTTACGCCCTCTTGACTTTTCATAGTCTTGGTGAAATCTACCATGATTACAAACAGTTGACTGCCCAGTTTCCAATCGATAACTCCACAGAAGAAAACATTCTAGCCCTTCTCGGCTATTTTTAGTTAGATCTACTGTAGAAACGGAGCATTCGAACTCCCATCCTTCAGCGTCCCTCCAGGACCATAAAGAGGGACCAGCTGTATGTGGGTCATTAAAAGGCATCTCTTCTTTAACAGTATTTCGAATAAGGTCTGTTACTCGTTCTCGCAAGTTACGCCCTGTTTGTCCTATATACATGAGCTTGTTCTGACCCTTTGGCTTAATACGATATACACCGGGCAAAGTTGGGATAAAGTGTTTATCTTTCATTATTTCATCAAAGGTGTACCAAGGAGTCCAGGTTAACCCTCCCCATGTTTCTTCTAAGAATGATAGAGTCATCATTTTGCACCTTTCTGTTCTATTATCTAATAACTACTCAAGTACTTAAGAAGTTATTCAGTACTTTCAATCATTTTGAATTAATCACCGAAAGACTCAGTCACACGCCAATATGAATTTAAAGAGAAAACCTGTCACCTATTCAATATAGGCTCTAGCATACGGTATATCGGTAGTCAAACAGCTGCCTCTTCTATTCGCAATTACTTTTTCATGATTACATGCTATTTTAGTAGATATACCGTTCCGGACCTTTAAACACTTCCTTCACATGCCAGGACAAAAAAGACTGATCCGGCTCATAGGATTGGCTGATCGGTTTTGCGATTGGCTTGCTGTGATATTTTAAAAGCCATTCCTCAAACCCGTTCGTTCCGTGTGCTTCTTCTGAAACGATTAAAATGCGTTCAGGATTTAATGTAAAAACACCCCGGTCAAATAATTTATGATGCAGGGAGCATAAAGCGATCCCATTTTCCTCAATGTCCGGTCCGCCTGCCTGGTGCCATTTAATATGGGCTGCTTCAATACCGACTAATGTATGCCCGAGTCTGACGTTAAATCCGCAGACGGCGCATGAATAGCCATATGCGCGCAATATTTTATCTCTAAATTTAGGATCACGCTTTTTTCTTTGCATGCTGAAATTTGAAAAATCGAGCCCAACTGCTTCCAATATATCCTCATAAAATGTATCCGGAAAATGAAGGTTCAACAGTGTGTATGCTGCTTCCTGAACCAGCTCCGGATGAGCAAGTAGCAGCTGGTACGCTTCGTCTGTAAATCCGCCGCCTATATTTTCCTGGCGAAGAAAACGTTTTGAAATAGAGGTTGAAGGAACAGGCTTTGTTATTTTCCACACTCCATCATTCTTAAGACGAACAAATGGCTGTTCTGGATGATTGCTTTTACGCGGCGGTCCAAAGTCAATGAGCAGTTTTTCCAGTGAATCTTCCACCTCTTCAAAGCGAAAAGCCTGCATCTGTTCATTTTGGATTTTTCCCAGTGCAAATAATAAAACAAGCGGCTTATGCGGCGCACGCTCGCCATTTTTCTGCCAGATATTCAGCTTTGAGATTTTTTGCAAAAACTCTTCTTTTTCCATCAAGGACACTTCCTTTTACTGTCTATTAAACTATTTTAACAAATACTTGTGAATGTTTACTGATTTTTGGCTAAAACGCTCCAATGGTGTAATCGGAAAGAAAAGAATTAGTATCTTACTGGGAAGGATAGTGCTTGAGTGCGAAAGATGATCCCGATACAATGAAGCAAGGTAATCTGTGTGAGGAAAGATGGAATGTCAAAGGAAATGGAAGAATTTATTGTGCAG
Organism: Domibacillus sp. DTU_2020_1001157_1_SI_ALB_TIR_016; assembly: GCF_032341995.1. NCBI lineage: Bacteria > Bacillati > Bacillota > Bacilli > Caryophanales > Bacillaceae > Domibacillus > Domibacillus sp. DTU_2020_1001157_1_SI_ALB_TIR_016. The sequence goes on along the minus strand of NZ_CP135439.1, from coordinate 1,520,737 downwards.
AGCTACCAGAAAGAAGAGAATATGATGATTTTGGTGTTCGCACAATGGTGCATCAATCATGATTTGGACCCGGAAGCCGTATACTTGAAAGCCTATCCTGAGCAGTCAAGGAATCAGGCTTTAAAGGACGCACTTGCCTTGACTGTGCCGAATGAAACGCTGCTCGGCGTACTGTCCCTGTTTGGCAATGATGATTTTGCTCTTATTGTCAGAGAGGAAATTGCCCGGCGGGATGGACAGAAAAAGCTGTAATCACTAAAAAGGGCTGCCAGCGGATCATCCAGTGTGCAGCCCTTTTCTTATTCTTTTAGGAAGTGTGCTGAAATCGCGTGAATGATCGTCTGCCAGTCATCTGCATGTATTTCGTGGCCTATTCTCTCTAAGTTGGGGAGCTTAACGTTCGGGATTTTATCAAACCAGGTCAACTCCATGCTCGCACTCCCAGGGATTTACTTGTGTGCGGAACAGATCTTTTACACTCAACAAAGAAAATTTAACCCATTAAAACCTTGATATACCGTTGTTTCTAAATAAATACCCGGAATAAGTAATAGTTAAATAAAATCTCTTGATGGGCAAGTGTTGGGCAAAACTATAATATGTGAATAGCGGTAATACAAATCATGCTTTATTTTCAGAGCTCTTTCTTTTCATTATGTTGTTTCGGTTTCGAACCTTGAATTACACGGAAGGCTCTTTTTTTTGCATTTTTATCCCTGTAGAGTGGAACCTTTGGTTCACCCATTGGTTTCATTGCTAATGCAACAATACGTTGCAGCTGTTCCAGATCAACAAGCTGTAGTTCTTTTTCTTTTTTTCGTTTGATAAAGTTAAATAATAATTTCCACACGTTTACTCCTCCATTCGTTTCTTCAAAATAAAGGTTCGTGATTTTAAACAGTCTCAATCCACAATAAAATATTGAGTGATACAAAGCCATTTTCTACAAAGGAACTACCATTAATTAAATAAACCTCTTGATAGGCGACTAGATGGGCAAAACTTTATGATTATCTAAGTTGGCTTACATCCACAGACCTATTTATAGAGACTGTTGTGTAGTATCTTTTCTTAATAAGAATATATCTTTTTCATTTACTATTTCAATAAACGAGCAGAACTTTTTTCGGAATACTTAAGCAACATACTGTTACCATCGTCATTAAATTAGCTCACACCTGCATAAAGTAAGGTAGGTAAAGCTTGAAATTAGATCTTTGCTATCTTTTTTTAAGACAGTAACATATGGCTGGTTTCTATCTACATAGTTCCATATACTATGAGGAACATGCCGTTCACAAACAAGAACAATCTCCGCTCTGTTTAATTTTCCTTTTAATACTTCATAGCTTTCCTCATACGGATTATGCAATTCCACCGAGCAGCCATGATTCTCTAATCGGTTTCTATAATCATTCATAAACCGAGCACCGATAACTAAAATCTTAAAATTTCCAAACCTGAGGTAATTTTTTGGTTCTGTTAAGTCATTTTTCATCTTCCTGTTATTAATTGGAGAAGATGGTATTTCCCAAGCATAAGTCTCAACAATCAGGGCCTGACCGTCTTGAAGGATTGCCTTAACTGGGCATTCCTCAACAAGCGGCTGTTTGCTCAAATTGTCCCTTATAAAGTAGGACTGAACATTAGACGTATCCGTATAATCGACAAATTGCCATGAATTATTTTCAAGCGTAATAAATCCAATTCTCTCGTAATTACTAGTGTTTTTAGTGTTTCTTAATTTATATCTTTCCTTGTGTTTTTGAGAATGATGTTTCACTAAATTTACACGCCTCATCCAAAGGTAGAATAAATTATGACTGCCACGATAAAAATATTGTAAATTCTCTCTTGTAATCGATCTTTCAATTAACTGTAATAACTCGGACAGGGATTCTCCATCAATTCGCTTTTCGAGATACTTTAATAAAGATTTCGGATTTTCTTGGATATTATGCTCAAAAGCCTTATAACGATCTATTTGTTTTTGTAAGTCTGCTACCTCAGCTTTGAGGTTCCCGTACTCTTCTTGGTAAAGGAATCATAATTTTCTAATTTATGTCTAAGTGTAGCATTTTTGTCTTTTAGCTGTTTCACTTGGTCTGCCAACTGTAATTGCTTACGCATTCCCTTATTATTTAAAGCTCTTTCTTTTCTCAACTTCTCAAGCTCATTTTCCGCTTTCTTTCTTAGAGTTTGTTCAAAGAATAAACTTTCTTTTTGCTTCTCTAAGAGATCTTTATAACTGGTCTCTATATATGAAACTTTTTGTTTTGTTTCCCAATTTTCCTTCTTTAAGTTAGCATTCACATCTTTATACTTGGTTAATTCTTTTTTTAATTGAGAAATCAACTCATTTTGTTCACTTAATTTTTTCTTAAGCTTTTTTTCTTCATTGCGTGCCGCCCTATCTTCTTTTTGATCCGTCTTTTGTTCAGAACCAGATATAAAATTTTTATCATCTTTTATTAAAGGAGGCATTTGAGTCCTTACTTTGTCTATTAGTTCTTTTCTGTGTAATATTCTTTGTTGCATTGCTTCAATGGGGGTTTTTCGATATGTTTTTCCATTCATGGCAAGACCCTTCTTTAGCATTATTTCCTTAGACACATGTTCATAACTAGTTAAATAATACTATATAAGCCTATGATATTATAGTTAAAATTAGATTCTACATTCCAAAGGAATTATTACGTAACATCAGACTTATAAATTACAGAAGGCAAAGGCGTAGTAAAGTCGTTGAAACCAGAAATTGACCGCTCTCTTCTGACATATGGCTCCTATTGTAATAAAGATATTGTATCGATCAGATTTGCTGATTGGTTTATCGTAGCTTTATGGTAAAAAGATTCTCTATCATTTTTTAAACAGAAAAACCCTTTAGCTTAAAGGGTTTCCTATCTTAATGGATTTGGATACATATTCCGCACCGCCAAGGGTATACTTATGTGCGAAAAATGTATGAGATGAAATAAATTTTTGCCGAAATAAGCCTAGAAGCTTCTATAATTTAACGGATCACACTAACCTTTCTACTTACACTGAGTTCTATGATCTTTAATTTTTTAGTTCTTACTTAATTTTTTTAATCCTTCATAATTTCTTTGAATAACTTGCGCAGCAATTTTTTTCATTTTTAGATTCCTTTCACTTTTGTTTGATTTCTTTTTCATCTTTCTTTCTCCCTTCTCGACTTTGATTATTAGGCGCTCTCTTCCTTCAATCAGTTATTTAGTTCGATAACTGTAATAACTTCTACTTTAATGGTCAACACTTAGCATGCTATAGCTCTACAAAATATTTTTCATTTTTTATTACTTTTGCTTTCATTTTTACTCTCTTCAGTTAGCAGCTTATCATATGCAGCTATAGCCACCTCAATATGAGTCTTTTCAGGTAAAGAAGTAAATAAATACTTTTGAAAAACTTCTCCCAGTCTGTATACAGGTTTCAGAAAGAAGCTTAGCTTCTTATTCTTCAGTAAGTATACTTCGTAAGCTAAAATGAAAGACAGAATAAATCGAAGAAATATGATATCAACAAAAGAATAAAGTAAGGTATAAAATATCAATACAAAAACAATTATATTGGTTCCGCACCGAGGATGGATTCTCGAATAGTTTATTACATTTGCAAACGTTATGTTTTTTGAGTCTTCATAGGCGTTATCCACCATATGTTCAGCTCCATGATATTTACCTAAATTTGTCGTTTTTATTATTAACGAAGAAAGCAATAAAAACCCCATGATAAGAGAAAAATGAAAACGGTAATCGTATATTATACTAGTACCAAAGTTAATTATAAAAGGACTTAAAGAAGAATCCACTTCTTCGTGGGAGCTCCAATTTATTATATTTAATAAAAAAAGTGCTGAAATTAGTACAAAATTAATTTTCCAAGTTATAATAAATGATTCAAAAAATAACCATGCGCCTCGTACGAATGGTATTTCATAAAGACACAAACCAAGCATTTGTATCTTTGACTTCTCTATGTATGTTACTTTTACGTTAATCCTCTTATTTCTTTCACGTGTTGCTTTTACTATCCTGGTATTATTATAAAACAGTACAGAATGGAATCCAGCTCTCCCTCCATTTGTCGAACTCATCTTTGACACCGCTCTCTTTTTAGATTATTTATCCAAATATGGCTCATAGTATCATTATATTACTCATTAATAATATAATGCAATAGCGAGTAGTGTAGGTAGTGAACCACCGGAATCCTTCAGCAAGATGACAAGGCAACTGAGTACGATAAAAATGAAACATAAGTCTGCAATCGTTCCTTCTGCCTCTTTAGCCTTTGAAGTCTCAGCAGTATCCCCGACTTCTACAGGCGCAGCAGCTAAGTGATTTAAAAACTATACAGAGCTTAACAAGGCATTTAAAGGTGGCGTGGTCAAGGATTCTAAGATGAAAATAAAGGTGGAAAAACAAATTATAAGTCGTATGTATCCTCTGCTCTTTATAATGCTAACAAAGATAAAGACCGGGACAAAGATCGGATTGCTTGTGAAAGATAAGAAATACTTTTATCATACTGGTATCATACTGGATTTTCTAAAGTTGCTTGGATAATATATCGGTCAGGAGCATTTCCTACATACGAAAAAGGAATGATGGTAAGCAGGAAGCAGCATCGGTATAACAAAAAAATAGAAGAACAAGGAGAATAGACCTTAGCGCCTAACCCCCACTAAATCGGAGATTTTGAAGGGGAATGCGGCGCTAATTTTTTGTTCATCTCCCACTAATTGCGAAGCAATTTGAAGGAATCTTCTGGCCGGTAATGCGATAAATAACATTTCTATATTATTTCCTGAAAAATGATCTATATTTGATATTTGTTTAATCTCACATTAAGATATATAATAAAAACAAGGAAAAAGTAAACGTTTTCAATATTTAAATACTTCGTTACTTCTCATACTATAGGGAGGATTTAAGATGAGCCAAGCAGAAAGAAATTCAAAAGTGCAGAAATTAATTGAGCAACAAAAATTTAATGAGAAAGAAATTTCCAAGATGACAGATCCACAGATTGAATACTATCACTGGCTCTATTTTGTTGATTCTATTTATGATTATATGTAATTCAAATATAAAATGATAAAAAGCGGGAAAACCATTGATCATTCAGGGTTTCCCGCTTTTAATTTTATCATTTTCAGAAATAATTTCTTGCAAACCTGCTCTTTGGTGATAAGTGGATTCCATCTGCTTTTTGACCTTGCTGACTTTCAGCTTCCTTCCTTTTCCCTCCGTTCACTTCCCAGCGGCTGGGCACTAGTACATAAAAGAAGAGAATGAGCCCTACAAAACAGTCGAAGGAACAAAGCTTTCCACTCAAGCCAAAAACATTTTCTAAAGAACGTTTTATAATCAACGTATCACAGTACACCGCATTCATTACTAATCCTATGTTCATTCTTTTTTTACTTCAATGTTTCCTATTCAAAAAATCAACATTTATTAAGTTAATAGGTATTACCCATCCAACATTTACTCTTACAAAAACTAATCCCCCTGGTTACTAAAGCAGAGGGATAAAAGTATATGAAGTTCCTGTTACAATTATTGGCATACCATCACCTTGACTTTTTCGGCTTTTTAATGTACCTCGTTTTATATCATGCTTTTCCGCTAATGCAGCTAGCGTGATTTTGGTTGTTTCCCATTCTGATTTAATATCATCCCAGTTCGCCACGTCACATCACCACCACCTCCGAGATTGTTTTTAAGCAAAGAAAAAAGCATCTCAAATGAGACGCAAAACTTATTATAAATATTTGTAAATAGCCAAAATAACTTCTTGTAGTTTAAAATTATGACTAACGCTATCTAATTTGCTATCTAAAAAATAAGTATCACCATCATCAAAATAAAGAGTTAAGGATGAAGAACCTCTATTTTTGTGTAACAATTCAACCCTTAACACAGTATTTAAAGTCCTATTTATTATAGAAACATACCCACCTTCCAAGAAACTAATGATTCTTATCTTTTCTTTTTCAAATAAGAAAATCTGTGCTTCATTAAAAGGCTTGTCTTTAAAAAGATAATTCTTAGGATAAAAATGCAATATCTTAGACTCATCGACAATATCATTTAACGAATAGTATTGATCTTCAATATCAGAGTTGTAAAAGCCTAATCTTTTCATGCCCTCCAAAAACTCACTATAAGTAATTTCCATAACGGTAATCTCCCTTCGCTTACTCATTTCGACAAAAAGAGATATTTCCCTTCGTCTGCTCCTTACGCTAATCCCTTTGTGTATTTGGACATAAAAAATAGCACCCTTAGAGGATGCCTATTTAAACGACTCGACTTACTATGAAACGCCAGTCATTATCTACTTTGAAGAAATCACCTCGCATGAATTCTGTCAACTCAAAATAAACTGTCATGTTTCTTATGACACTTATTGTAAAATCTAAAATATATTTTCTAATACGAATATCTAGCGCTTCGTTATATTCGAATTTACTGTAACTAAATGTCTCATTATCTTTAGCCACTCCATAAGAGTGTCTAGTCTGCGGATTATAATGAACATAACCGCTTAACATTGTATACACTTCCGCGTATAGTTCAAATTGATGTGTTTTTTTAGATAAATCCTTTATGCTTTCGAGATGCTGAACTTTATTTCTTTTAGGCTTGCCTTCAAAGAAAGACTGAATATACTCATCATAATCATCTATTTCTTTCGGCGACTCTTCTTTCAGTTCATTCAGGGTTCTCCCAAGTCTCCATTGTTGGTACGCAAGATGGTCCTTATACTCTTGCTCTACTCTATCCCCATCGCTCTTATTTAAACTAATATAATGACTATGAAGATATGATTCCAATATTATTCTTAATTGCGGCAACACTTCAATATAATTATTTGGTATATCCGAATTCAGTATAACGTTGCTTGTTTGAAAAGCTCTTTTTGTTTTCGAATAAAGATCGTACATTATCCCGTTTAACCATCCTTCTGATGAACGGAATCCATCTTGTTTCTCCATACTTTCAAATAGATTAGTCATTCTATCATTAAACGAAATCAACCCATCAACATTGCCCACCTTATCACTCCCCTCTAAAAAACCTTTCAACAAGAACCTTTACTTTCCTGCCCTTCACTCGACATAAAATCTGCTATTATGTTCAAGTAACTTCAAAGGAGTGTGCAGCATGGAAACAAAGCAAGACATCGAGTTGAGCATCACCGATAACATCCGTGAGTACCCGGACATTAAAAGTGGCCGTTGTGATAATTGTGATAACGCCCAGTTTAAAAGCTCTATCAAGAATATGATATTCCTTCGTGAGTGCCGCAAGTGTGGCATGAAGAAGATTGTTTAATCCTGCTGCTGGTGGGGTTTTTATTATTGGCGTATTGTTTGGTACACCCATAATGAAATTAATAGAATAGGCAGCACAGCCCAAGGTAAAACCGAAAGCAAAAACTCCATTATATTATTAGTTCCTAGATTTACTTCAAAGTGCATGATTACTAAACCTCGTTTTTTCTTTCATCATACATCACCAAGGAACTTGCAAGCTACTCTCTATCTAACTTTTCTGCTTAATTCGACCTTTCGCGTGATCGTATACAGGTTTATTTGTATCCGTCAGCTTACGAATTTCTTGTGGACTTAGTTTTTCTTCTTTCTTCACCTGCTTATCCGGCTTTTCTTTCACCGACATCGGACTCACCCCTATTTTTTTCTCTCTGCTCATTGTCACGATCGGTACAAAGAAAAAAACCATCTGATTACAGTGTGTCCCGCATTTTTACCCTCTCATATATGTCATTTGTACGACAAAACAGAATGTTTCATTCTTTAAGCTTCTTTTTGAAAAAATCTAGATTTTTCTCAAAATGACTTTGATTAAAATGAACAATAATAACCATAATAATATTTACGATTAAGATAATAATAGAAGGTTTATTAACAGTCTCAGAATAAAATAGAGCTAAAGAAGCTACAGTTATAATTGATAAAATATGACTAGTTTTAAGAGCTCTTAATTCATGTATTCTAGATAAAAGATGTCTATAACGCTCTCTTATTTTCCTACCTTTATCTTCAGAATCAAAGATAATCCTATCCAGTTCATACTCTTCTTTAAAAAATTTGTTTTTATTTGGTGTCCATATAATGAAACCAAAAAACATACTCACCTGATGAATTAAGTATCCGACTGGAACCCCTAAACCAGCCAAAATAGCCCCTAAACCTATTAACGATAGGCCCTCTTTTCCTTTAAGGTCCGATATGTAATGAGGATTGTCAGAAAACACATAAAATATAATGGTCATTAAATAAACCCATCCTGGAATTCCCCATCGGATCAAGTGTTTCGTGTCAAAGTTCATCCTATTATACTTCCTCTCTTTATGTATTTATATTCTATTAAAAGAATATTATTCCTTCTTGATAGTTTCCCTCCTTCTTTTACAACGCCAGCCACATGTTTATGATGTCTTCTATGTCGGTTCTACCCGCTTTTTATGACCCGAGCCCGTTTTTCTTCTTTGCCAATAAAAAGTAAAGGAACAGGTGAATGAACAGCGCGGCTTGTTTTGCGGGCTGGTACGATGCCAATGGAGTGCTGAATTAAAAAAAGCTCCAAAACCAGGTTAACCCGACTAACAACCCTGTTTTCTTTATATTCCCACTTAAATAAATCCAGTCATCTCAACCTGTTCCTTTTGTGCTATACTATCTTTCGGTAAAGGAGTTGAACGGCTTGATTGAAACAGCCACAACGCGTGCAAAAGTACGCCAATTTTTATTTATTTTAATCCCGATTCTTGTGACACAGATCGCCATGTTTGCGATGACATTTTTCGATACGATTATGTCCGGGCATTACAGTGCCGATGATTTAGCCGGTGTAGCGGTCGGCTCCTCTCTTTGGATGCCCGTTTATACAGGACTCAGCGGTATTTTATTGTCGATTACACCGATTGTCGGCCATTTAACGGGAAGCGGACGCCGCGGTGAGGTGTCTTTTTCTGTGATGCAGGGGATTTATGTGGCGCTTGTGATTTCCGCTATTACCTATCTGCTTGGATGGGTGCTGCTTGAACCTGTGCTTGGAATCATGAATTTAACAGATAACGTGCGCCGCATCGCCTATGAGTACGTGATCGGCCTGTCATTCGGCATTTTGCCGCTTTTTTTAACGGCGGTTGTCCGCGGATTTATCGATGCGCTCGGCATGACCCGCACGTCGATGATTATTACGGTGATGACGCTGCCCGTTAATGTCGCTTTTAACTACCTGCTCATTTATGGGAAGTTCGGTTTTCCGGAGCTCGGCGGTGTCGGCTCCGGCTACGCGTCTGCGATCAGCTACTGGCTTATTTTCCTGCTCGCTGTCTGGATTGTATGGCGGAAGGAGCCGTTTTCGGCTTATCGGCTGTTTGGACGCCTGCCGCGTGCATCCTTTGCAAAATGGAAAGAGATTTTGCTGCTAGGCCTGCCAATTGGGCTGTCGATCTTTTTTGAAACGAGTATTTTTTCCGCGGTAACGCTTTTGATGAGTGAGTACAGCACAAACGTCATTGCGGCCCATCAGGCTGCTATCAATTTCGCTTCACTCACCTATATGATCCCACTCAGCGTATCGATGGCGCTGACCATTGTGGTTGGTTTTGAATCCGGAGCCGGACGGTTTGAAGACGCCCGGCAGTATAGCCGAATCGGCATTGCGATGGCGGTTGGCATTGCGGTAGTCGGCACGGTTGTGATTTTCGGGTTCCGTGATGCGATCGCTCATTTGTATTCGACTGATGCGGAAGTTCTCGGGCTTACTGCCTCGTTTTTAATCTACGCGGCGATTTTCCAGCTTTCGGATGCGGTACAGGCACCGGTGCAGGGCGCACTCCGTGGATACAAAGATGTAAATGTCACCTTTATGATGACTATGATCAGCTATTGGGTCATCGGGCTGCCGCTCGGCTGGGCGCTCGCCCGCTGGACTGACTGGGGCCCGTACGGCTACTGGATCGGCTTAATTACCGGCTTAACGTGCGGGGCGATCACGCTGTCTGTACGCCTCCGTATGGTCCAGCACAAAAAAACATCACGCCTGGCAGCGTGATGTTTTTTTATTTTTATCCGGTCAGCACATCTTCAGATGGATATTTAAAGTTTCGTTCTCGTTTTTTGGCAATCATATAAACAAGAGACAGCGGACCGACTTTTCCGAGAATCATCAGCATAATTAAAATCCATTTGGACGGGTCCGACAAAGTGGGCGTTAAGTTCATGGACAAACCGACTGTAGCAAAAGCCGACACCGCTTCAAACATAAGCGGCAAAAATGGTTTGTCTTCCGCCACGTTGAGTAAAAACGTGCCCGTGATGACCGTGAAAAAAGCAATCATGGTAATGGAGAGAACCCGAATTACATACTCAGGCTTGATGGTCCGGCAAAATAAGGTGATGTCTTTTTTCCCCTGTACATAGGTGATCATAGCGGCTGCCATGACAATAAATGTCGTCAGCTTGATCCCGCCGGCCGTAGAGCTGCTGCCGGCTCCAATAAACATGAGAATCATCATGAAAAAAGCGGTCTGGCTGTGAATCTCTCCCATATCGATTGAATTAAAGCCGGCCGTACGGGTGGTCACCGCTTGAAACCAGGAAGCCTGCAGCTGGTCAAACAGCGGCATCCCTCCGATTGTGCTCAAATTTCCGTGTTCGAGTAAGTAGATCATGATAAACGCGAATATATTGAGCCCTGCCGTTGCCGTGATCATAATTTTTGTATGAAGGGACCATTTTCGGAACGAACGGTGTTCATACACATCCACCAGCACAGTAAAGCCAAGGCCGCCTAAAATAATTAAGGATGTGATGCCGATCGTGACAATCAAGCTGTCCGCATGCTGCATCATATTGTCCGGCCAAAGTCCAAATCCTGCGTTGTTAAAAGCGGAAACGGCATGAAAAATGCTGTAATACATGCCTTTGGCCGCTCCGTACTGCGGCACCCAGTCAATGGCAAGAAAACAGGCCACAATTAGTTCGATTGCGATTGAAAACAGCAGCAGATTCCGGACAAGCCTTACCACACCTCCGAAATGCAGCTGGCCGAGCGCCTGCTGAACAACAAGGCGCTGCTTAATGCCGATTCGTCTGCCAAGCAGGATAAACACGATGACGGAAAAGGACATAATACCAAGGCCGCCCATTTGAATGAGCAGCAAAATAACCAGTTCACCAAACAGCGTAAATTCTGTCCCCGTGTCTATTACGGCAAGGCCTGTTACCGTATAAGCAGACGTGGCGGTGAAAAAAGCATCCGTCCATGAAAGCGGACCCTCCTCTGATACAGGAAGCTTAAGCAGCAGAGTCCCCAGTAGAATCGCACTCAAGTAAATGATAAGCAGGATGGCTGCTGGTTCAAAATGTTTTCTTTTCATAAAAGCTTCCTTCTTTCCTTATGTTCCATTTCGAAAATGCTTGCAAAGCACATCCTGTCCGCCCGTTACCGGAATAATCGCACCGGTAATAAAAGCGGAAGCCTCGGAAGCAAGAAATGCGGCTACCCGGGCAATGTCCCCGCCGGTTCCCGGCCGGCCGACCGGCACAAGCGGAGCCGGTTTTCCCTCTGCAGCGTTTATATCTTCTTCTTTCCACTTGCCCGCAATGTCTCCCGGACAAATCATATTCGCTGTGATGCCGGATGATGCTTCTTCCAGGGCAATCGTTTTGATCAGCGAGGCAAGTCCTGTTTTGGCAGCTGCAAAAGCGGAACGGTCCACCCAGGCCGGTGCTGTTTCAACACGGTCAAAGCCAAATGCAATCAGCCGGCCCCACCCCCGCTCCTTCATACCCGGCAGGAGAAGCTTTGACAAGTAAAATACGGAGGTTAAATTACCGCTGATCAGCCCGTGCCACTCGTCCCAGGAATAGTCGGCCATTGGTTTTCGTTCTTTTATGTATGGTCCTGCGTTGTGTATTAAAATATCAATCTCTCCAGAGAAGGAAGCAATGTTCTCACAATCTTCTTTTCGTGACACATCTCCTTGTACAGCTGACGCCTGTACGCCAAACCGGTTTGACAGCTCTGTTGCAAACAATTCTGCACTTGCTGCATCTGAGCGGTAGTTAATGACGACTGAACATCCTGCGGCTGCTAAGTATTCCGCCGTTTTCCGCCCAATTCCTTTTGAACCGCCTGTGATCAAGGCGCGTTTTGCCATGAAGCGTCCCCCCCATTCTCTACTTTCATCCTAAATGATGGGATACGGGGCTGGCAAATTTAAAAAGCCGATGCACAAGCACCGGCTTAAAGAGAGCCATCCATGCAAATAAACCCTTTTACATGAATGTTGTATTTTTTCAGCAGCCGGACGGAAAAGTTCCGTTCAACCGCTGAAGCAGCAGCGATATATACTTCCTGCCCGCCAAATTTGCCTGCATTCCGCGGAATGTAACCGCATGGAATCAGCTCTGCTCCTTCAAGCGGCAGTCGGTTTGCTTCCTGCCAGTCACGCACATCAATTACCGGATGCCCAGCCGCTTCTTCGAGAGATATGCGCTTTACGTTAACCGGCCAATAACGTTTATAGCCAATGAGCAGCGCTGCTGCGATTGCCAGCACTGCGGCGGCCATGATCACCACCGTCATTTTTGCTTCCCTCCATCCGTTTCCTGCTTTATTTTATACGCGAAGGGGTATAAAATCAATGCTTTTGTTTGATTTCTTCAAAATGATTCAAATAAACAGAAATTAGCGTTACTTTTTCTGTATCCGTTAAGGACGACGCGCAAACACGGCGAACGGCTTCAACCAGCTTTTGCTCCGGCTTTTTGCGCAGGCGCGGATGATTCAGTTTATCTTCAAGCTCGTTTTGGATCGCTTCTTCTATATCGGTAAACGTGCGTCCTTTCCACAGTGCTTGATACAATGCATGCCAATCTGCCAAAAAGAACCCTCCTTTATTTCCGAATTTTATTCTATGCTTCTTTTTCCCGTTTGGCTAGGGACAAACGTCTATTCTCCCATAAAATGTACTCATAAAAAAACCTCTCCGCGCCGGGAGAGGTTTTTTTTATTTGATTTTTGCCTGCACGGACTGGATCGCCCGGTTTAGCTGTGTATCGTTTTGTTCCAGCTTTAAGCGAAGGTTCTCCATCAGTTTCGTCGTAGAAGCACCGGTTAGGATACCCGTTTCCTCAATCTTTGCCGCTTTTTGGAATTCTTTTACGGCACTTTCTGTTGATTCATCGAAGTAGCCGTCCGATTTGCCCGGATTGTAGTCAAGGGCCGACAGCATTTTTTCAGCTGTTTTCACTTCATCTGACATCGATTCAAGCTGCAGCTTGGATTCCGGATTAATATACGTCAAGTTTGCATAATCAGGAAGCGCTACAACCGCATCCGGCTTAATGCCTTTTTTGTGAATCCATGTTCCGTTCGGCGTCAGCCATTTTGCTGTGGTCAGCTTTAAATTAGAATTATCGCTGAAGTCCTCCGCTGATTGAACGGTGCCTTTTCCGAAGGATTTTTCACCAATAAGCGGAATGCCGGCCGATTCATTTAGAGCTGCCGCCATAATTTCTGCCGCGCTGGCACTGCCGCTGTCAATTAACACAGCGGTCGGAAGCTCAATTTTCTCGCCGCCTTCCGCTTTATACGCCTCGGTTTTGCCGCCAGATTCGATTTGTAAAATGTTTTTGCCTTCCGGTACAAAAAGGGTGGCCATGTCGATGGCCTGATCAAGCAGGCCGCCCGGATTTTGACGAAGATCCAGCACAATGCCTTTCATGCCTTCTTTTTTCATATCAGCGAGGGCTGTTTCAAACTCCTCCGCTGTATGCTCGGAAAAGCTTGTGATTTGAATATGGGCGATGCCGTTTTTCTGCATTTCGGCATACACCGTTTCAATCGGAATATCGTCGCGGACGATCGTCATTTTCTGTGCTTTTTCCGTTCCGGCTTTTCGCACTTCTAATGTTACTTTCGTTCCTTTTTCGCCGCGGATCAGAAGAACGGCTTCGGAAGCGCTCATGCCTTGAATGCTTTTTCCATCTACGGAAAGAATCATATCATTCGGCTTTAAGCCCGCTTTTTCGGCAGGAGATCCCTTAATCGGCGATACGACGACAATGTAACCGTCCTGCTCCTGTACTTCAGCTCCAATTCCCTGGAACGAGCTGGATACTTCTTCATGGAACTGGGAAGCTTCTTTTTCATCCATATAATCTGAATATGGATCTTCAAGTGAATCAATCATCCCGTTGATCGCACCGTTGACGAGCTTGTCCTGATCCACATCTTCATAGTACGTGCTTTGAATTTTGTCGTATGCTTCATATAATTTGCTGAACTCTGAACGGTCCGGCGCTCCAACTTCAACTGCTTTCTCGTCACCGAAAGCAAGCGTTAGTGTCGTTACCGCCGCCGTAATAAACACGAGCGCAAAAATCATTATAATAAACGGAAATCGTTTTATTTTGACATAATGGCCCTGTTCCGGCTTTTCTTCTTCCATTTTGTTCCCCGCTTTCATCATCTATGTACACTGATCTTCTCATTTTAGCAGTTTTCGTTTATTTTTCAAAACAAAAACCTGCTTAAAAAGCCGGCAGATTACTCTGCCGGTTCCAGTCAGCCTGCTTTCTAGCACTGTTTACACGCTGAAATCACCAGATTACTCTGCTGGTTTCACCTGTTCGAAATACTCCTCGAGTGTCCAGCCGTTTTTGTAAATCAAAGCCGCTGCTTCCTTGCCGACATAGCGAAAATGCCACGGTTCATATATATACTGGGTAATATCTTCCTTGCCTTTCGGGTAACGAAGAATAAAACCGTATTCATGGGCGTGATCTTTGAGCCAGCGGCCTTCCTCTGTCGCTTCAAACTCTTCATTGAGTTCAAATTGATTGCCTTCAGAGGAAATATCCATGGCAAGCCCTGACTGATGCTCACTCATGCCTGGCGGAGCGATCGATTTTAGGGCTTGTTCTTCGCTGCTTGCTGCCGCCCCGGCCGCTAAAATTTCTTCCTGGCGGCTATAGGAGCGATAGCCTGACACGGCAAACAAGTAAATCTTGTCTTCTTCCGCCCCTTTAAACATCGTTTCAAGCGCGGTGGCTGCTTCTTTTCTCATATAGCTTTTCTCAATGTCCTGGTTGCCGAAGGAAAACTGCACATTCGGGCGAACCAAATCCGGCGGGCTGTAATCAGAAGGCAGCGCAAACTCTTTGTTCACAAGCACCATCATATTTTCCGGATTTTGAATTTCCTGCACACCGTCCACCTCTTTCAATTGATTGAAATACGATGCGTCAATGACAGGTCCCGTTTCTTCTTTTACGGCTTCTTTTGCAGGTGCTGTTTGTTCACTTTCTTTTACAGGTTCTTCTTTTGCTGGTGTACATCCGGCAAGCATCAAAGCCGCTGCCAGGGTTAAAGCTGTTTTTTTCATTTAGATAGAACCGCCGCTTCAAGCGCCACTTGGATCATTTCATTGAACGTTGTCTGACGTTCCTCGGCTGTTGTTTCCTCACCTGTGATAATATGGTCACTTACCGTCAGCACCGACAGGGCACGGCGGCCGAATTTTGCTGCCAGCGTGTAAAGAGCGGTTGTTTCCATTTCAATGGCTAAAATGCCGTACTGAGCCCATTTTTTATGATCGGCGTTGTCGTTGTAAAACTGATCCGCTGTGAACACGCCGCCCACTTTCAGCTGAAGCCCTTTTTCCGTACCGGCATCAAAAGCTGCTTTCAGCAGGGACCAATCGGCTGCCGGCGCATAGTCGATTCCCGGGAACGTCACGCGGTTCATGCTGGAATCTGTTGATGACGTCATCGCTAAAATCACATCACGTACCTTTACGTCCTGCTGAATCGCTCCGCAAGTACCGACCCGAATCAAGTTCTTGACGTCATAGCTTTGAATCAGCTCATTCACATAAATCGAAATCGACGGCACACCCATGCCGGTACCTTGAACAGATACCTTCTTTCCTTTATATGTACCGGTAAAGCCCAGCATGCCACGAACTTCGTTATAGCAGACCGGATTTTCCAAAAACGTCTCCGCAATATATTTTGCCCGCAGCGGGTCGCCCGGAAGCAGGACTGTTTCGGCGATATCGCCCTGTTTTGCGCCAATGTGTACACTCATTTATAATTCCTCCATCAAATAAAATAAGCCAATCAACTCGAGACTTTCCCCGTTGGCTCTCCCATCGTACATATGTTAAAACGCACGAATCTGCCCGGACGAATGCCCGGGTTCTATCTCATTCTATCCCACCTTTGCGGGCAGTACAAGAATGACACCAAAAAGAACCGCCGGCATGTATCATGCCAGCGGTCTAAGTGAGTTCACTGATTCTTAAGCAAAGCGGCGGATCGTTTCATCTAGCATCTTCCGCAATCCTGAAAGCTGCTGGCGGGAAATGCGCAGGCGGATATTTGTTTCATCGGTGCCCATTGCTTCAGACAAAAATCCGCCCAGGCCGCGTGCCCGTCTATCCACCTGCAGCAGCACCTCCACTTCCTCTTTCGACTGCTGCAGGAATGAGACCTCCAGTTCGTCCAGCTTGCCGGCATACTCGCCTGTTACTGGCACAAATTCAAACTCCTGCACAAATGGATATTTTGTCAGGCGGGCGTGCTCACATTCCACTTCGCGCAGACGGAATCCAAGTGCACGGACGCCATCGAGCACTTCTTCTGCCATGACAGTAGGATGAACATCAATATAATCTTTATCGGCCGGATCCACTGCCTGCTTAATGTCAAGGCCTGTTGCGACCCAAACCCGCGTTTTCCCCTGTGTAATCGGCGTTTCATAGGGAAGCGTCAATTGAAGCGGAAACTCCCGTACTTCACCAGGATTAATGGTAAAGGGTTCATTTAATTTTTCCTTTACAACCGCTGCTTCCTCCACTACTTTGCGGTCATCTGTTTCCCGCACATACGTCGTCATCACCGAGACGTAGATGGAATCCACCTGCTGGGCTACATTTCCGCCTTTTACCTCTACAATGCCGCGCATCACATCACCGGCTGTGTATTTGGCTCGTTCCAGCTTCGTATCCACCTTTGCGTTTCCAATTCCAATGCTTGCCAATGCTTTGTTAAACAATGCCATCCAGCTTCACTCCATTTCTTTGTCGTTGTCTTATTTACGACCCATCATTTAAAAAGTTTCACCGGTTTAATTCATCCTGCTCATATTTTTCCCACGCTTCATCAAATACGCTCATCGTCGGTAAATAATCCACATCCATTTCCAAATAACGGCTTAATACATCATAAGAATCCGCCATCTTCGGAAAGGAAGGGTCCGCAAATGCTTCATTCGCAAACAGAGCCAGATTATCGCGCGGCGGCTCCTCCCGGTACCTCATTAGATAATGATAAAATGATTTATGCATTCTTTTTCCCTCCAAAAAAAAGACCTTAGAAAAGGTCTTTCAGGCTGTTGAGAAACGCCCGCTTTCGGCGTCACTTGCCGGCTGTGAATGCTCATGACCCCAAAAAGGTCACTCCGCTTCCCAGCCGGCGGCGTTCCTGGAAAGACAGGCGTTTTCACTCAGCCTGTCTTCTTATTTTGTGTACCCTCTCAAAAACTTTAAAAAAGGTCTTTGTATTCTCCATATCCTTCTGCTTCTAAATCCTCTTTGCGGATAAAGCGGAGCGCAGCCGAGTTAATGCAGTAGCGCAGACCGCCGGCTTCCATCGGGCCATCCGGAAATACGTGGCCAAGGTGCGAATCAGCTGTT
The DNA here is from genome assembly GCF_032341995.1 of Domibacillus sp. DTU_2020_1001157_1_SI_ALB_TIR_016. Taxonomy (NCBI): domain Bacteria; kingdom Bacillati; phylum Bacillota; class Bacilli; order Caryophanales; family Bacillaceae; genus Domibacillus; species Domibacillus sp. DTU_2020_1001157_1_SI_ALB_TIR_016. Next base: position 1,502,962 of record NZ_CP135439.1, on the reverse strand, counting down.
TTACTGCGCACTTCTGTTCGAATCATGCCGTGTGACAAATCGCGTTTTTCCAGTACCTCTACCGCTTCGATTGGCTTCGTAAAGCTTGGCCAGCCGCAGCCCGCATCATATTTATCTTTAGAAGAAAACAGCGGCTTGCCTGAAACGATGTCTACATAAATGCCTTCTGCCGTTTCATTCCAGTATTCATTATGAAAAGGCGGCTCCGTTCCGTTTTGCTGCGTGACGTTATATTGCATCGGTGTTAATTTTTCTTTTAAGTTTTCTTTATTCACTGCATGTCCCTCCAATGTGATTGAATAAAAGCAGCCCGGCCTGAACCAGTCTGGTACGCATTATAGTGAGCGGGATTTTTCTTGTAGTAGTCCTGGTGGTACGCTTCAGCCGAGTAAAACGGCTCTGCCGGCAGGATTTCTACCACAATCGGCTTTTTGAACCGTCCGCTTGCATCAAGCCGCTGCTTCGATTCTTCCGCGAGCTGTTTTTGCTCTTCAGTCGTGTAAAAAATGGCCGGCATATAAGATCGTCCGCGGTCATAAAATTGACCGCCGGCATCGGTCGGATCGATCTGCATCCAAAATACATCGAGCAGTTTTTCATATGAAAAAACATTCGGATTAAAAGTGATTTCAACCGCTTCAATATGACCGGTTGCTCCGCTGCATACTTCTTCATACGTTGGATTTTCTGTGTGTCCTCCTGTATAGCCGCTTACAACCGACTCAATGCCCGGCTGTTCATGAAACGGCTTTACCATGCACCAAAAACATCCTCCTGCAAAAATTGCTTTTTCCATCCTGCTGCCTCCTATTCTGCGGCTCCTTCCGGCAGAAGCACCGCAAATTGAATATCGTCTTTCGCTAAATTAAATGATTCAGCTTTTACCCGCATTCCGTTATCAAGCCGCATTTCGGCAAGTGATACATAAATCCGCTCCTCATCGGGCACAACGTGCACCCAGTCGGGAAACGCATATGCGCTGTCGGCTGTTTTCAGTACGTATGAGGCCGGAATATCAAGCAGGCCGACGCGCAGGCCTTTTTGATGAAGGACAATATTGCCGTTTTCCATCGCTTCCGGCTCAAATGTCATATAGTAGTCAACGTCTGTCCCAAGCACCGGAAAAGAGCCATACAGCTCTACATCGTTGCCAATATATACATCGTAATCGATCGGCGCATCGCCGGCTTCCTGTGCTAAATAATAGTTTACGAGCTGATTCAGCTCCGCTTTTGTGGAGGTTACGTGAAAAGCCGTTTCTCCTTCTGCTTCCAGAATAGCCGGTTTTTCCGCGCCAGACGGAAGAAAAATAAAAATTAAAAGCATTCCCATGAAGGCAATAATACTGCCTAACAGTAGAAAAAAGGCCACTTTCCATTTCGTCAATTTGATCCCTCATTTGGCATAACAATTTTTTGGCTGGTCAGTTCTTCAAGCGGATCTCCATTGATCGTATCAAAAATGCGGCCTGCCATTTGTTCATACCCCATATCATTTGGATGAAACTGATCTTCAAAAAACAGCCCGTCACTGCCTTCTCCAAAAACCGTTTCGACATTTACAAATACAGTTCGATCAAATGATGCGGCCACCTCCTCTGCCCGCTTGTTCCATGCTTGAACAATCGCTTCGTCGTCATCCGTATCAACAAAAACACGGCCAAACGGATTATAAATGCCGATCAGCACAATGCCTGCTTCCTCGTTAATGGCTCTTATGTCCTGCAGTACAGTGCGGATGCGCTCTCCATAGCCTTCTTCTTCTTTTTCGAATGTATCCACTGTTAAATCCGACCAGTTTTCTTTTACTACTTTTACGACATCATTGCCGCCAATCGTAACCATAACGATATCGGCCTGTTGAATGTCTGCTCCAATTTTTTCCTCTTTCAGCCGTTTAATCAGCTGATCTGTACGGTTGCCGCGCTTTCCATAATTCACAAACGATGCGTCTTTTATTTGATCAAGCGATTCCAGCTGATCCTCCAGGTATGGAACATAGCCGCCGGAGTTTGTACTATCTCCGACTCCTTCTGTCAGGGAATCCCCGATTGACACAATCCTTATATTTTGCGGGACGCGTGTTCCTACTGTTTCCTGTGCGTTGTTCCCACACCCGGCCAGCAGCAATGTTAATATTATACCCGCTGCTCCCCACTTCAACGCCGTCACCTCTTCTTTTTCAAAATCGTATCATGTTCCAAGCACGGTTGAAAGTGATTGGGTTTCAATGTATGATTATATCAGTTTTTCCGGTATTCTTCTAATTTGAAAGGAGCCCCAAAACACGTTGAAAAAGAAACTATCAATCATCATTTTAACGATGTCTATTCCTTTTGCAGCCGCATGCGGACAGGATGACGACGCCCAGTCACATACCTCTCATACACATACAGCCCAAAGTGGCGACCTGCAGGAAGTGACAGCTTCAGCAGATACACTGCCGGCTTTTTTAGATAACAAAGAGGACGATGTAAGGGCTGTTTATGCAGCCGCTGCCAAACATGCGGCTGTGCTCGATCAAATACCGTGCTACTGTGGATGCGGAGAGTCTGCCGGCCATAAAAGCAGCTTGAATTGTTTTATTGCAAAGCAAAACAATAATGAAATCACCTGGGATGACCACGGCACTCGCTGCGGGGTCTGCCTGGACATTGCCGCCACAGCTGCAGCCATGACAGAAGAGAGCAAATCACCGCAAGAAATCCGTACTTATATTGATCATACGTATAGCGAAGGCTATGCAGAACCAACACCTACTCCGCTTCCAGGCGCTTAAATAAAGCGCCTTAGTGTGTAGACAAAATCTTTCGCTTTTAAAGAAGAGCCGATAAGTGGTATGGAAGATCCATAAGCAAGGACTGAATAGACAATTTCTCTTTTTTAAAGAGAAAGATACGACCTTATTAGCCCTGTACAATCTTGGGGCAAGTCGCTTGGCGACGGGAGGGCAGCGCAGACTCCTATGGGACTAGCGGGCAGCTGAAACCGGTGGAGCCGCCAGGCGAAGTCGGGTTCAGCACCTGCCCCATGGAAAGCGGAGCTGCCTGGACGCCGCCGATCCATCCCATTCATGTGCACATTCATCAATATGATTTGTCTAGAGTCTGAGGCGCTTAAATAAAGCTTTTATTTTTCTTTTTCTCGTTTAAAGGTCCAAAACGTGGTATAATTTGGTTACGTCTAATGTGAGGACTGATAATATGAGTATCAATGTTTTTCTTGACGACTACCGTACTTGTCCTCCTGACCATACACTTGTCGAAACAATCGACGAATGTTTTGATTTATTAAAAAGTCATGCCATCGGCCATTTGTCGCTGGATCATGATTTAGTCAGTAAAAGCAGGAATGGCTTTCTTCTCGTTCAGCTTATGGTCGAGCACCAGCTGTTCGCAGAGCGGATTACCATTCATTCAGCCAATTCAGTAGGCGGAAAAGCCATGTACCGCTACCTAAAGGACGCCCAGTCCAATCACCAAATGCCGCGGGCCATTCAAGTGATACTCCGTCCTTTGCCGCTTCATCCGCCTATAGATGCATATAAAAAAAACAGGAACGGCTTTGTTTAAGCCGGTTCCTGTTTTTTTGTTCTTCTTATTTAGCCTGATACATCACGCCAACAGCACCCGGCCCGGCATGAGCGGAAATAATCGGCGCTGTGATGCCGATCTCCACCTGCCCAAAACCGGTCATCCGTTCCACTTCTTCTTTCAGCTTTTCTGAAAAAGCCGCACTGTTCCGGCCGGCATGCATAATCGAGAAATGAACAAGTTCTTTTCCTTTTAACTCTTCACTCAGCTGATCTGCAAAAAAACGCAGCGCTTTCGTATGCGATCTTACCTTCGTAACCGGAGACAGCGCCCCGATATCCAGGTCCGCAATCGGCTTAATATTTAACAGAGAGCCGATAAAGCCTTTTGCCCGGCCAATCCGCCCGCCTTTAACCAAGTTTTCAAGCGTATCGACCATAATATACAGCTTCGTTTCGGCCCTTATTTCATCAAGGCGTGCGATAATGTTTTCAACGCTGCGGCCGGACGACGCCATCTGGGCCGCTTCTAACACCTGATAAGAAAGCGCTTTTGAAATATAGCGTGAATCGACGACGGTTACATCGGATGAGGACATTTCAGCAGCCTGTCGTGCCGCTTGATATGTTCCGCTCATCTCCCCGGTCATATGAATGGAAATGATCTGGCTGCCGTCTGCACCGAGATCATTATACACATCCAAAAACCGGCCGACTGGCGGCTGTGAAGTTTTCGGAAGTTCTCCGGCCGCGGCCATTTTATCCAAAAACGCTTCCGCTGAAATATCAACCGTATCCAAATACGTTTTCCCGTCAATTAGGACGGTCAGCGGCACCATCGTAATGCCGAGTTTTTGGAGTTCATCGCTCGTCATATCCAGTGCCGAGTCCGTTACAATTTTAATGCTGCCCAATTTATATCCCTTCTTTCCTGCCATTCAACGTGGTGATACCTTCATTTTACTTTTCTTTATCCATTCTTCCCATCTTCTTAACGCTTTTCACAAAAAAAGAAGAAGACGTATCGTCTTCTTCCCATTTTACGATAAAAGTGAGCGGTCGCTTAAGCCTCCGCCGCCTTTTATTTTTTGGAATTCTGCCAGCAGCTTTTCCACGGTCAGCCTTCTTTTTTCTGCTTCGTTGGCCGTAAAAATGATTTGCCCTTTGTCCATCATGATCAGCCGGTTGCCAAGATCAAGCGCCTGCTGCATGTTATGGGTAACCATCAGTGTAGTCAAACCGAGCTTGTCTACGATTTCTTTCGTTAAATTCGTAATCAGCTCCGCCCGTGACGGATCAAGAGCTGCCGTATGCTCGTCCAAAAGCAAAATTTTCGGGTCAGTGAATGTCGCCATCAAAAGAGAAAGCGCCTGCCGCTCTCCGCCTGAAAGAAGACCGACTTTTGCCTGCAGCCGGTTTTCTAAGCCCAGGTGGAGCATTTCAAGTTTTTCCCGGTAAAAATCACGCCGTTTTTTCGTTACACCGAATGCGAGCGTACGTGTTTTCGTCCGGTTGTAGGCAAGAGCCAGGTTTTCTTCGATTGTCATGGTCGGGGCTGTACCCGCCATTGGATCCTGGAACACGCGGCCAATTTTGGATGCCCGCTTGTGCTCGGCAAGCGACGTCATGTTCGTCCCGTCAATCGTGACCGTTCCCATATCCGGGGTAAGCTTGCCGGAAATTACGTTCATCAGCGTCGACTTCCCTGCTCCATTTGAGCCGATCACGGTTACAAAATCACCCGGCTTCATCGACAGGTTTACCCGGTTCAAGGCAATTTTTTCATCGGGCGTTCCTTCATAAAACACTTTAAAAATTTGGTTCATTTCAAGCATGGCTGCTGCCTCCTAACTGCTGAAGCCGTTTTTTCTTTCGTGCAGCCGCTTTTTGCCGGTCGAGCACTTTTGGCAGAACAAGCGCTATAATCACAATAACGGCTGTAATCAGCTTCATATCACCTGTATCTAAAAATTCAATCCGGAGCGCAAGTGTCACAATCATCCGGTATAAAATCGCTCCGACCACAACAGCCAACGTCGCCCGGGCAATAGAAGAATGCCCGATCACCGCTTCACCGATAATGACGGAAGCAAGACCAATGACAATCATCCCAATCCCCATGCCAACGTCGTTAAATCCATTGTACTGGGCAACGAGGGCACCTGAGAATGCCACGAGGGCGTTGGATAGACCCAGACCGAGCACTTTCATCCAGCCTGTGTTGGCCGAAAAGCTTCGCACCATTCCTTCGTTGTCTCCGACAGCGCGCAGACTCAGTCCTACTTCTGTTTTCAAGAATAGATCTGTGACAACTTTAATGATCAGCGTTAACAGGAGCATAAACAAAAGAATGCTCCACTCAGAGGCAAACCAGTTAGTTATTTTGGTCATTACCGTTTCTTCCGCTAACAGCGGCACATTCGGCTTGCCCATAATCCGCAGATTAATAGAGTACAAGGCAATCATCATCAAAATGCCGGATAAAAGCGGGTTGATGCCGCCTTTTGTGTGCAAAATTCCAGTTGCACATCCAGCCAGAAAACCGGCAAACAGCGCGACAATCGTTGCTGTAAATGGATCGCTTCCATTTACAATCATAATCGAGGCAACGGCTCCGCCTGTTACAAAGCTTCCGTCTACCGTTAAGTCTGGAAAATCAAGCACCCGGAATGACAAGTAAACACCGAGTGCCATAATCGCATAAATAACGCCCGATTCCGCGGCGCCAAACATGGCTGTCATCATAAAAAATCCCCCTATATACAAGAAAAAGCGCCCGGTGAAGGCGCGCCTTTTCCACTCATTTTACAATCTCTGCATCCTGTTTCCACTCATCTTTAATCTCGATATTCATTTCAGCTGCTGCTTTTTCATTGATCACAAGCTTTAAATCCTGCGGCGGCAAAACAGGAAGATCGCCTGCTTTCGCTTCACCTTTTAAAATTTGCGCAGCCATTTTGCCGGCTTCTTTTCCGATCTCTTCATAATCGAACCCGTAAGCTGCAAAGCCGCCCCGTACAACTGAATCTTTTTCTCCGACAAACAGCGGAATATCTTTATCGTTCGCTACTTGAATAACGGATTCCAAAGCAGAAACAACCGTGTTATCTGTAAAGATATAGAACATATCCACTTTGCCGACTAAGCTTTCTGCTGCCTGCTTTACTTCAGAAGAAGTCGAAACCGTTACCGGTACCATCTTTAAGCCATTTTCTTTTAAAATGGATTCTACCTGCTCCGCCTGTGCAACAGAGTTTTGCTCACCTGCGTTGTAAATCACACCAACATTTTTGCCTTCTACCGCTTCCGTCATAAATTTTACGGTATTAGAAATGGCATCTGGATGAAGGTCAACTGTGCCTGTGATATTGCCGCCTGGTGCTTCCGCATCTTTAACAAGACCTGCTGCTACTGGATCGGTCACAGATGTAAACACGATCGGAATATCTTTTGTGGCATTCAGCGCTGCTGTAGCGCTCGGCGTTGAGTTAGCGAAAATCAAATCGACTCCATCCGCTACAAAGTTTTGCGCAATCGTCTGGTTATTGTTTTGGTCGCCTTGCGCAATTTGTTCGTCAAATTCAGCCGTTACGCCTTCTTCTTCCAAGCCTTCCTGAAACCCTTTGTACGCATTATCGAGTGATGGGTGTTCGACAATTTGTGTCACACCAATCTTATATGTATCTCCTTCTGATGACCCGCCGGATTCGGTTTTGGCTTCTTCCTCGCCGCCGCATGCTGCCAGCATCATGGCTGCCGCACCTGTTGTCATCATCCATTTCCATTTACTCATCCCTAAACTGCCCCCTCTTTTTTGCGTAACCGCTTTTATGTATTAAATTACTGTTTATTATCTTCGAATAATAACAGAAAAGCAAGAATTTTTTTAATTTACTTACAACAAATGACCTATAAACAGAAAAAACGACAAGGCTTCTTACCTTGTCGTTCGATCGTACACACAAAAAAAGTAGTCGTACGGATTTTCTTCGTTTTTTTCTCCTTTTGTACAGGAGGTTTCTTTAAAATCATCCCATGGAATAAAGTCGATAACCGTATCTCCTTCAAATTCCGCCTCGATTTTCGTGACATATAGACGGTCTGCTTCCGGCAAAAACTGCTTGAACACATTCGCACCGCCAATCACAAAAATATCCTCGTTTTTCGCTCTTTGGAGCACCTCTTCCTTTGAGTGAACAACGGTCACACCGTCCTGATGAAAGTCACGGTCTGTCGTTAAAATAATGTTCTCCCGCTTTGGCAGCGGCTTGCTTCCAAAGGACGCAAATGTTTTTCTCCCCATAACAATTGGGTACCCAAGCGTTGTTCTTTTAAAAAAGCGTAAATCCTCCGGCAGGCGCCACGGCAGGTCGTTATCACGGCCAATCACGCCGCCTTTCGCCTCTGCCCAAATAAATGAAATCATGGCTCTCTTCCTTTCTTTCGTTCCTCGTTCACATCGTACCATATTTCCATCCATCACATGAAAAAAGCATCCGCCCGGATGCTTTTTCCTCATACTACCCAACAATGGTTGCGGTGTTTCCGTCCGGCTGCATGTTCAGCCCTTTATTGCATTCAATATCTATGTCGCCGTTTGCAATCGTAATTTTCACCACGGTTCCATCATCATATTCAATCGTTGAAACGGTCTGGTCTGTTCCAAACTCGTCTATCTCTTTTTTAAGGACTTTGCGCCCTTCTCCTAAAATTTGCAGTTTCTGGTTCATAAAAAGTGCCTCCCTATATTAAAGTTTGATCAGATTTCTTTTCCTTACCCGGACGCTATTCGCTTTAAACAAACAAAAAACCAGCCAAAGGCTGGTTTAAGAGTGTAGATGAAGTAAGAAAGCAGGCTGATTGAAAACGTCTGTCTTTCCAGGAACGCCGCCGGCTGGGAAGCGGAGTGACCTTTTCGGGGTCATGAGCATTCACAGCTGGCAAGTGACGCCGAAAGCGGGCGTTTGCGGGCAGCCTGAGGCCGGTTTTCAAACTGCAACAGGGGCTTTGATGGCTGAATGGGGATCATAGCCCGTCAGCTTAAGGTCATCAAGCTCAATATCAAACAATGATTTTCCTTTTGTTATTTCGAGTGTCGGCAGCGCTTTTGGCTCACGTGAAAGCTGCGTCTCTACCTGCTCGATATGATTCGTGTAAATGTGCGCATCGCCAATCGTGTGGACGAATTCGCCCACCTCTAAGCCGCATTCATTCGCAATTAAATGCGTCAGCAGCGAATAGCCGGCAATGTTAAATGGAATTCCAAGGAAAGTATCACCCGATCTTTGGTAAAGCTGGCAGGAAAGTTTGCCATCCGCTACGTAAAATTGAAACATCGTATGGCATGGCGGCAGCGCCATCGACGGCACATCTTCTGGATTCCAGGCGGATACAATCAAGCGTCTGGAGTCCGGTGTTTTTTTGATCATCTCGATTACATCGCCGATTTGGTCAATGGTTTCGCCCTGTGAGGTTTTCCATGCGCGCCACTGGCGGCCGTATACGTCACCGAGTTCGCCAAACTTTTCCGCAAAGTCCGCGTCTTCAAGCACACGCTGCTTAAAGAGCGCCATCTGCTCATTATACTGCGCCGCAAATGCTTCATCAGCCAAAGCACGCCGGCCGAAGTCAGTCATATCCGGTCCTTCGTATTCCTCGCTTTCTACCCAGCGTTTAAATGCCCATTCATTCCAAATATTATTGTTGTGCTGAAGTAAATAACGGATATTGGTGTCTCCTTTTAAAAACCAAAGCATTTCGGAGGCTACCAGTTTAAAAGACACCCGCTTCGTCGTTAAAAGAGGAAAGCCTTCCGCTAAATTAAACCGCATCTGCCGGCCAAATACAGAAATGGTTCCCGTACCGGTCCGGTCTTCTTTTCTGTTTCCGTTCGCTAAAATTTCCCGGCTTAAGTCAAGGTATTGTTGTTCACTGCTACTCACCTGTTTCCTCCTACTGATCCGTGTGGACCGTTCATTTCTCTGTACCCTCCGCATCATACCAAGAGAACTTTTTCGATTCAAGCCCTGACCCGGTCTTTTGATGGGACACAAAAACAATTGGGTCCTTATACGGTAATCCACCTTCTTCACCGATTGCCTGCACAGATCGAGCGCGTTCTAGAAATCGATCAGCTCCCTCTGTCACAATGGAAATAGCCAAGCTTAGTGATCGGGATCAAATAAGCCAAAAAGCGACCTTCCCTGTGATGGAAGATCGCTTTTTTTGCCTGTACGTATATAAAATATGTCCGTAACCGTCCATTCATATCGAGCAGCTGTGTGTGCAGAAAAAGAATGAGTTTGTGAGCACCTTTCAAAATCACTCTTTGAGAACTATACTTTATGGAGACCACATTCTGTTTTCTCAAGGGAAGCCCATCGGCCTGCACGCGAATTTTGCCCTGCCTCAACCGCAATGGTGCAATATTCGCAGCCAATACTCGGGTAGCCTTTGTCGTGAAGAGTATTATACGGAAGTCCAAATGCTTTGACATAATTCCAGACATCTTCTTCTGTCCAATGAATTAACGGGCAAACTTTAATCGATTCAAATTTGTTGTCAAAGTTGATAAATTCAACATGACGCCGTGTTTCGGATTGTTCTCTTCTTAAGCCGGATATCCAAGCTTTTGGGCCCGTCAATACTTTCTTTAAAGGCTCTACTTTGCGAATACTGCAGCAAAGATCGGGCTGGCTTTTCCAGAGCTCCTCCCCGTACTGTGCAGCTTGCTCTTCCGGCGTTAATTCTGGTTTTTGCATTTCAATACGAAGTGTCGGATACTTTTTCTTTACTTTTTCAATTAATTCATACGTTTCTTGAAAGTGAAAGTCTGTATCAAGAAACACAATCTTTGCGTTTGGATTTACTTTTGAGATAAGGTCGATTAAGACAATGCCTTCTATTCCAAAGCTGCACGCATATACAATTTCTTCTCCATATTCTTCAAAAGCCCACTTTAATACATTGCGGCTGCCTTTTAAAGAATTGTCTATTGGAAAATCGATCTGCACGCCATCCCAGTTTTCATATGTTAAAGCTGCCATTTTTCCTGATCCTCCAATCCTGAGTTTACATTCAGCTTGAATATAATTGCTTTACATTCATCGCGGCAAACTGTAACGATTTTTATTACATTTAAAGCAGATGAAAACACGAGGTAAAACCATTATTCCGGCTTCACCTGTGTAATCCTCTTTTCTAAGGAACCATGAAGAATCATCATCAGAAGTGATTCTTTATTAAGTGCTTCGAACGAGTTATTTCCATTGTGCCACTCGGTTTATTGGAAGGCGGACAGACGTGTGCCCTGTATCTGCAGCTTTGCCGATAGAGATCAGCATAACCGGCACATAACGTTCCTTGTCTAAACCAAATGCTTCGGCAATTTTGTCTTTTTCATAACCGCCGATCGGATTTGTATCATACCCATATGCTCGGGCAGCAAGCATGATCTGCATGGATACAAGGCCGCCGTCCACTAGTACGACATCTTCCATCTCTGCACGGGAAATGGTTTCAAAGTAGCCAGCAAATGACTTGTGAATGCCTTCTTTTACTTCAAGCGGCATATGCCCCTCTTCTACTGCTTTTCCATAAATTTCTTCAAACTTCTCAAAGTTGTTGATATCGCCGAACACTGCAATCACCGCAGCAGAAGTTTCCACCTGGTTTTGATTAAAGCGTGCCAGAGGAGCAAGCTTTGCTTTTGCTTCGGGACTCTCGATCACAAGAAATCTCCACGGCTGCATGTTAACGGAAGAAGGTGCGGTAGTCGCGAGTGTAAGAATCTCTTCCATTTCCTGCTTGCTGATTTTCACCGCTGGATCGTAATTTTTAATGGACCGGCGTCCTTTTACAATTTCATTAAAGTCGTTTATTTTTTGTGTAATCATAGCTGTAAAACTCCTTTTATTAAATCGTTATGTTTTCAAAATTACCTGTTGTACATGAGTGTTTTTAAATCCATGTCTAATTTGCTGCCAGCAGAAGCTGCTCGTTTATTTCGGCCTGCTGCTGCATTTGTTGTGTATCCTGTTTTTATTTTATATCCCTTGTTTCTTTTTGTAGGTTTCCTAAAATTTGTTTCATTTGCGCTAGCAAATCCACATACTGCTCTTGTGTAATACCGTAATGAGGGGAACACATTTGCGATACACATACCGCTTCTTTCCTCATTTCATTTGCTTTCTCTGTTACCTCAATCCATACCTTCCGTTCATCATCCAATGACCTTACACGCTTGACTAAGTCCATCGCTTCCATTCGCTTTAGCATGGGCGTTAATGTACCGCTGTCAAGATGAAGCAATTCTCCAATTTCCTTTACTGTAAGCCGATTATGCTCCCAAAGTACAAGTAACGTTAAATACTGGGGGTACGTGATGTTAAATTGCTCAAGGACTGGACGGTATAACCGGGTGATTTCACGGGAACAAGCATAGATCGCAAAACAAAGCTGATTCTCAAGCTTTAAGTTCTCATTCACAATTCCACCATTCCTTCGCCTATATAAATTGTCCGAAATTATATTTTTTAAAATTAAGTTGTGCACAATTAAATATTACACAATCAAAGTGAGGTTGTCAACAATCTTGCACAGTTCCTCCCTGTTCTTATTTAAAATCATTATTTCCAGGAAGATCTCTTTAAGCTGTCCCGAATTTCTACAGACCGTTTTTTAGTATGCCTATTCCCATCCTGTTCTTTACGCCTTTTTCTCAAAGAGAAGACTGGCTTGGCGGAGTGATCTGCTTGCCTAGGACAAGCAGCGAGCGGCTTCTGAAGGTGGGACTGCAGCAATTCTTTCTCCATTAACGAATAAAACCATGCCTCGATACCAGGCATGGTTTTATCATTTCAAAACAATATTTTTATAAAAAAAGGCCGATAAAGTTCATTTACCGGACTCAGACTGTGGACAACTGATATGAATGACCGTGCAGATAAATGGGATGGATCTTCAATACCACTTAGTGAAGCCTGCCGGACGAAGACTCCTGCGGGAAGTACAGTGAGTCGGGAGACCCCGCAGGCGCAGCCGAGGAGGCTCCCGCACTGCCCGCGGAACGCGAAGTCCGGCAGGCTTCACTTATCGGCTCTTGTTTTAAAGCAAAAGACTTTGTCTACACAATGAGACCGATAAAGTTCATTTATCGGCCTGATAGTATCTTTTCTTGATTGTATTTTTTAAAGGGTACGACTAATTTTACTTTTCAATCGTGCCGAAATGAAACTTCGATGTTTTACGGATGTGCTGAGTAAAACCGAATTCTCCAAACCGCTGAGAACGGAAATGGTCTTTCAGCACCACGCGATGTCTGGCAACCCGCTTTGCTTCCCCGACAGCCTCCATGGTCAAATCATGGTAAGCGGCAAATGACCGAAGCGGAGCAATTCCGCTTGAATCAACCGCGGTTTCAAACATCGGATCAAAATAAACCACATCAAATGATTCATCCGGCACTTCTTTTAAATACGTATGATAATCGGCCGGCCGAACCTCGATTCTTTTCATGGCCGCAAGCAGCGGCTCCGGTCCGTCTGTCCATGACCCAAGCCCTTCCCCGACAATATGGGCAATAAAAGGATTTGCTTCTATCGATTGCACGCGTCCTGCCTCTCCTACAGCCGCAGAAGCTGTAATACTGTCGGCCGCCGGTCCCATTGTGCAGTCTAAAAACGACATGCCGCTCTTCAGGCCGCACACGTTTACCAGCTCATCTTCTCCGCCCGCGAGCAGCCGCTTGACGCGAAACATCGCAGACCCGGGATGGAAAAAGAAAGGCGTCCCGCTGCCATCATGCAGTTCAAGCCGCTCCTTTGATACCAACAGAACCGGACATTCATAAAAAGCAGCCAGCTTATTCACCGGCTGCTTTTTCCGTTCTATAAAGGGCACTCCAAACTGCTCAGCAAGCGCCGCTGCCCTCGCTCTTACCTGGGCATCAGCCCGCTGAGATGTAGTGACAATCACTGGCAATGCTGATCAAAAGCCGTTGTTAAATTCGAGATAATCGCACCGAGATCCTGGCCTTCAATTTCCTCACGCGGCACAAAATGTACGACTTTATTTCCTTTTAAAAGCGCCATCGATGGAGAAGATGGTTCGAATTCCGGCATCCAGGCGCGCATCGCAGCTGTTGCTTCCCGGTCCTGTCCGGCAAAAACCGTCATGAGGCGGTCCGGTGCAGGCTCATTCATAGACGCTTGAACCGCTGCCGGGCGGGCAAGGCCTGCCGCACAGCCGCACACTGAGTTGATCACGACAAGTGTTGTGCCTTCCGCGGATTCCATAAAACTATTTACTTCTTCTTCTGTTGTCAGTTCTGTAAAACCGGCGTTTGTCAGTTCCGCACGCATCGGGATCACCATTTGTTTCATGTATTCTTCGTAAGCATTCATCTTTATTCCTCCTTATTGGTTCCGGGCTTCTGTCATTTGCTTCCACACTGAGCCTTTTGCTTCTTCTCCGCCTTCGATCCGTTCAATGGCCATCAAAACCTGCATTTTCACTTCAAATTCCGGATCCTCCGCTGCCTCGCGCAGGGCCGGAAGCGCTGATTCATCGCCTGCTTCATATAAAAACATTGCGGCGCGCCAGCGGACAATTTTACTTTTATCCTTCAGCGCCTGAGTCATTGCATCTGCTGCTTCCGGAAAACCAAGATCACTCATACAGTCACCCGCTGTGCGGCGCACCGTCACGGCTGGATCTTCGAGTGCTTTACGCAGTACAGGCAAAATACGCTTGTCTTCAATCATTCCCGCATACACGACTGCCAAACGCCGGATGGCGGCTTTTTCGTCCTGAAGCGCGGCTTCTAACAGTGGCATATCCGCAAGATCGGGATCTGGCATTTGCTCCAGCTGCTGGTATCGTTTGCGCCAGTCTGCCTCCTTGAGCCACGCTTCTTTGTCCGGCTTTACGCCGTGCTCTTTATGCTGCACAAGCGGGCCTCCTGCCTGCGCTGCTTCGACAAGGCGCTCCACCCGTTCTTTCGGATAAGCGGCCATCACTTCTTCCAGCAGTTCAGGGGCAATCGCATCCAGCTCTCCGTAACGGATACCGAACTCCTGCCACTTACGTTCTAAAATGTAATTATCACCGCCGCTTTCAGTCAGCTGCCGGAACGCATCCTGGCAGTAGTCCGGGAGCGCCAGCCGTTTTTCTTCGTCTGCTGATACAAGCTTTAGCTGCAGGGGAATGCCTTTATACACTTGAATAAAGGTTTCCACTTCGCCAAAATGCTCAAGCGGTTTTGTTTCTCTTTCTTCTGTGCTGCTTTCGCCAAAGGCGGCGCGGACGTTCGGCAAAATATCCTGCCAGTCGTAACGGCCGTTTCGCTCAAGCGCGATAAAGTCTGCCACATGGTAAACACCGCGGACGCCTTCAATTTTCAAAATTGCTTGAATGACTTCAGGCGCCCCTTCTGCCGTTTCCGGCTTGTAATTCGTACTTTTACCAGCCGCAAGCTCCTCGTCCAAAATCACTTTCATCGTATTCGGGCTCGGTGTCGGCTCGATTTTTAAAATCTTCATGCTGGACTCCTCCTCCTTGTTTGGAAAAAAATCCGCCCTAAATGAGGGACGGATTCATTCCTTGTTTCGGTCATTTACTTTTTTCAGCGCTTCGATGCGCGCCGGGTCTTCTTCAA
The DNA here is from genome assembly GCF_032341995.1 of Domibacillus sp. DTU_2020_1001157_1_SI_ALB_TIR_016. NCBI lineage: Bacteria > Bacillati > Bacillota > Bacilli > Caryophanales > Bacillaceae > Domibacillus > Domibacillus sp. DTU_2020_1001157_1_SI_ALB_TIR_016. The sequence continues at coordinate 1,487,775 of NZ_CP135439.1, read as the reverse complement.
AGTATTCGATCAAGTCCGCGATCCGGTTGATGGAGTCGGAACTTAAGTGGTGTTCAATACCTTCCACATCTTCGTAAATATGTGCTTCATCCACCCCGATCACCGACAGAAACCGTTCAAGCAAATCGTGCCGTTCCACTAAACGCCGGCCGATTTTTTGCCCTTTTGCTGTTAATATAAGACCCCGGTACCGCTCGTACACAAGGTATTCATCTTTATCAAGCTTCTGCACCATTTTCGTTACGCTGGACGGATGAACCGACAGGGCACCCGCGATGTCCGAAACACGTGCATACCCTTTTGTATCAATCAGCAAATAAATCTGTTCTATGTAATCCTCCATACTCGGTGTCGGCATAAGGACGTTCCCCCTGACATTGTCATCAATAAAAGTGTACTATAACTATTCTTTTCAAACAAGGAAAAAGCCGGGCATAGGCCGGCTTAAGAAAGCTTATCTCCGTACTGTTTTAATTTTTCTCCGATTGTGCATTGGGTAATACAAAATTTATGAGCAGCGGTTTTGCCTCTTTCTTTACGCAGTGTATTTTTTACGAGGCAGTCTTTGCAGTACGTATTCAGCAACTCTTCTACTTCGAGTAAAAGTTCTGTTCGGTTCAACGCGTGGCACCTGCCTTTCCCATTAACTCCCAATCTCGGCATGACTTGAGATGGGTGTGCCTTCGAGCGCTTGCCTCGCAAGCTGGTCAGCTTCTTTATTGTGCCTTCTATCCACTGGTTTGTAAAGCGGCTTGAGTCGCATGGATGCAATTTTTTCTTCAATCCGTGCCAGGAACCGGGCATGGCTTTCCTCAAAACACGGCCAGTCTCCGCCAAGCTGGTTCAACACGGTGAGCGAGTCACCCGTGATGGTCACCGGCTGGCTGTTTACCCCTAGTTCCTCAAGCTTTTGCATCGCAAAGTAAAGAGCCGCATATTCTGCTTCATTGTTTGAATCAAGCCCTTCAAGCCGGGCATTTTCACGCAGCCGGTAGCGGCGGCCTCCTTTTGTATAATAAATCGCCGTACCTACCCCTGTACTAGCCGATTCGACGTCAAAGCCGCCATCAAACAGCACCGTAATATTTTCCGGCTCTTCGTCCAGTTTTTCATTCAGCTTTTTAAATTCCTTCAATGTCCATTCCTGGCCAAGCTCATCCATGATCTCTACTTCTTTCACGCGGCCGGTTTTCAGCAGGTCATCGGCGGTTTTCTGCACAAGGTGCCGGTCAATCGGTTGGGACGTAAACGTCGTTTTCACACCTTTAAAATCATACATAAAGCGGATTGTCATTTGCATTTCGCTGCCTCCATTCTTTAAAATAAAAAAGAAAAGATCGGGGGGAATCAATATGTTTGAAGTATACACAGATGGAGCCTCAACCGGCGATCCCGGCCGGGCAGGCGCAGGTGTCGTGATTCGCTGGGATGGCAAAACAGAACGATTTTCCATTCCGCTTGGAGAAATGGATACGCATGCAGCCGAGTTTACCGCTGTTATTAAAGCACTTGAGCTGTGCAAGGAGCGGGGCGCCCAGACCATCTCACTCCGGAGCGATTCTCAAACGGTTGTAGCGGCTATTGAAAAAGAGTATATCCATAAGCCGGATTATAAACCGCTATTGCAGACTATTTTAACGATGGCGGATGAATTCCCGTTATTTTTTGTTAAATGGATTCCATCGAAGCAAAATAAAGCAGACCAGGAAGCCAAAAACGCCATTCGGGCAAACCCTTAAACGGTGTTTTAAAGACTTTCTCCTGATCAGTTTCTTCAAAAAAAGAAATGATTATGTACACGTCCTGCCTCAATCAAAGCCAAACGGATCTACTTCTGTATAGCCTGTATGGCGGGCGAGGCGGGACAGTCCCTTCATTCCATTTTCCTCAATAAAGCGGACGGCCTCTTCTGTTGTCCCTGTAAAAGCGGCCTGCTCCCACGTCCACTCAAGCGGTACATCGCAATGGATCTCCGCCAGTTTTTCCGACATGCGCAGCATATCTTCCCCTTCACGCAATTTTTTTTGAAGCGCAGGGGTCATATCATTAAGTCCTGCTAATACACCTTCTGTCGTTCCATACTCGCGAATGAGCTTCAGTGCCGTTTTTTCTCCAATTCCTTTTACACCGGGATAGCCGTCGGCTGCATCTCCCATCAGCGCCTTCACATAATGAAACTGCTCCGGGTCAATCCCATATTCCTCACGAAACAGCGCGGCGTCATATGACTTCCAATTTCCATAGCCCGTCTGCAGCAGCCACACATAATTATGGCCATTTAACAGCTGCAAAAGATCCCGGTCCCCGGTTAAGATGTAGGTTTCCTCTCCTTTTGTCCATTTGGAAATGGTGCCAATGCAGTCATCTGCTTCGTAGTTTCTTACCCCGGCATTGTGAAGAGAAAACGCAGCCGTTGCCTGCTGCGCTAAATCGAATTGCGGCGCAAGCTCTGCCGGCGGAGCCGGGCGATGTGCTTTATACGAGTCGAACATATCGGTACGAAACGTGTCTTTCCCCATATCCCAGCAGACCGTAATGTGCGTCGGGCGAATGCGGTCTGCCGCCGCAAACAAATGACGGATCAGCCCCTGCACAGCGTTTGTTGGAATTCCTTTTTCATTAAACATAAAACGGCCGCTCGGCGCCGTTTGAAAAAAAGAACGGAATAGAAGAGCCATTCCGTCCACAAGCAGTAATTTCTTGGTTGTCATCTTATCGATCATGCCTTTCCGTTTCAATCGGGCGCGATTCGTCACTTGACCATTCGCTGTAGCTGCCCGGATAAAGCTTTACATTGGTGAAGCCCGCCTGCTGCAGGGCTAAAATATTTGGTGTTGCGGATACGCCTGAACCGCAATACACAATAACCGGCTCATCCGGCTCTATCCCGGTAAACCGTACCTGCTGCGCTTCGGCAGGCTTCCATTTGCCGTTATCCATCGCTTCGGCGAAAAAACGATTGATCGCACCTGGAATATGGCCTGGCACCCGGTCAAGCGGCTCGGTTTCTCCTAAATAGCGTTCAGGTGCCCTCGAGTCAATTAAAAGCGCTCCCCCTTCTGCGACTTCTTCGGCAGAGGCGATCATACCCGGCTGAAGCTGAAGGGTGAGCTCACCTGTTTTGCGCGCCGGCTGCTTTTTTGTTACCGGCAGTCCTTCGCTTGTCCAAGCAGAAAAGCCGCCGTCTAAAATGCAGGCATGTTTGTGGCCGGCATACGTCAGAAGCCACCAGAGACGGCCGGCAAACATCGATACGCCATCATCATAAGCGACTACAAACGTGTCGTCCGACACACCGCAGCTTTCCATAAACGCAGCAAAAACCGTCATATCCGGCAGCGGATGGCGTCCGCCTCCCTGCCCTTTTTCACCAGATAGATGATGATCTAAATGCGCATAATAAGCGCCTGGAATATGGCTTTCTTCATATAAAGCAGCTCCTTTTGCCGGATCGGCTAAATCAAACCGGCAGTCAATCACTACCACTTGATCCTCGTTTTGATTCTGCTTCTCTCTCAGCCATTCCGTTGTGACGATCATCCAACCACTCCTTTTTCATTAGCTTTTTTACATGCTCCTTCGGGTCCCAGCAGTCGAACCGGTAATCCGGCTTCGTCTCGAACCCGAGCCGGCTGCATGTATACTTCATTCCGCCCGGCTGTCGTGAGGCTTCGAAATGCCGGCACGTGGCACAGGCGTGAAACCGTGAATTAAGAAATGTCACGAAGAACCTGCTCCCACTCTTCGATATTGCCAGTTTGTTCGAATAGGAGAAGCCACGCGTCAAACTGCTCCGTTACATCAAGGAGCATCGCTTGTTTTAGTTCCTCGGTTTCCTGATCAATAAACTGGTTTGCACTCATTAACAGCCGGCTTTTTTGTTCGGATAAGTAGCCGTCTGCCAGCTGCTCGATTTGCTCCTGCAGCTTTTGCATCATCGTCTGCTTTTCATTTTTCTCAAAAAAGGCTTTTGCATTTTTAAACAGGGACAGCGTACCGGAAAACGGCTCAAGCGGCTGATCTTCAAAAGCTGTTTTAAAATCGGGTACGATAAGCTTTCCAGTTTGAACGTTTGAGAGCAGCAGTTCCGGTTCAATCATGCTGGCTTTGTTTGTTAGCCGCACTTGCTTATCCTGCATCAATTTCGCGCCATGATTTTCTACGCGGATGGATGTAGCACGCATTTCCTGCGCAAGGTCATAGCCGACTGATTGAAGCAGTTCTGCGAGTGCCCGCTGGAGTGCCCTTTTCGTTTCGTTCTGGCCGCTCAGCGTAGCTGGATTAAACGATTCCTTGAATAAATCTGAGAACCGGTAAAAAACACGCTGCTTCACATAATGAACCAGTTCATCGAGCTCCTGCGCCAGCCGTTTTTCCTCTACCTCTGTTGTCTCAGCGTCGATCGCTGCGATCATTTGGGCCTGCTTCGTTGTTAGTTCTTCCCGCTTCTGCTCTCCTTGATGGACACTTTCTTTGGCAGCGGCAATCAGCTTTTGAAGCTGGCTGACACCCCGCTCGGCTTCCGCTTCAGCAGATTGAACGGCCATCTGGGCAAGATCGCCCGTTAAAAAGGCACGGAATGATTCTTTAAATGGCTTCATGCCTGACTGCGGATGATCCCACTCGCCGCGCATAGCTTCTTCAACCGCCAGCATGCTCGAGACACCATGCAGCCTTGGAAACCGGATTCCATACTGAAGCAGCTGATCCTGAACATACGCTTTTACATCGTTTAGTTCTTCTTCGTCTGCTGCCAGGTCGATCGCGTTAATCACAAAAAACATCTTATCAAGCTCGAACGCATCTTTTACACGGCCAAGCTGAATTAAAAACTCGCGGTCTGCTTTTGAAAAAGCATGATTGTAATACGTAACAAACAAAATCGCATCGGCATTTTTAATGTATTCAAATGCCACACCCGTATGACGGGCATTGATTGAGTCTGCTCCCGGCGTGTCTACTAGTGTAATGCCAAGCCGTGTAAAATCACAGTCATAATATAAATCGATCGAATTTACAAAACAGCTTTTTTGCTCTTCGGCTACGAACTGGCGGAACAAATCAAGATCAACGCGCAGCGTTCCATCCGGCTGTCCCTTATAATCGTCAAAGCCGGCTGAAAAAGCCCGCAAGAAAGATAAGTGAATTTTTTCTTTTCCTTCTCCTTCATTCGCAGCGAGAACATCCGGCACCATTTGAACCGCTTCTTCAAGAGACGCAGCACTCCGGCCAAACAGGCCAAGAGAGGCATTAACGTCTTGAAGCATCATTTCTTCCGGCTTTAAGTGCACATCGGCTGTCCGGTGGTGATGCTCACTGTCTACCGGGTGAATACGGTTCACAGCAGCCGTTGTCGGGTTGGGCGATACCGGCAGTACCTTTTCACCGAGCAGTGCGTTCGCAAACGATGATTTTCCGGCCGAAAAAGCGCCGAACAGGGCAATGGTATACGTCTGGTTTTCAAGACGGGCGGCTTTTTGCAGAGCACCATCTACAAACCGGGCAAATCCCGGTATATGATGAAGGCGCTTTGCCATTTGGCGCAGCCTGTTTACAACCGCTTCTTTGTCGCCTGCTGCCTGAAGCTGAGGCCCTTCGGACGCCTTAATGAACTCTACACTGCTTCGTTCTTCTGTCTGCCACTGCTCCACACCGTCATATAAAACCGCTTCTGCATCTTCTGCCTGCCACTTTTCCTGCAGTGTCTGTACAATACGGGGCAGAATCGGATCTTCTTCGGATACGATGCGGCGAAGCAGTGCTTCTCTTTCTTCCCGCTGCTTTTGGAGCTCCTCAAGCGTTTCTTTTGCCTGCAGCCGCTTTGCCCACACTTTATGCTCTTTTTCATATTGCCCATATTCACTGTTGAACTGCTCTGTAAGGACAGGCGCTGCTTCTTCTTTCCACGCCTCTGACACAGCACGCGCCCGCTTTTTCACAAGAGACGCAACATCCTCGGCATAATTCAAAACGGCATCTCCCGTTACACCGGCTCCCGGCTTTACGGCATCCACTGCCAAAGAGGCATCTACCGGTACGGAAAGCTCTTCTGCTTTCAAGGCAAGTGCAGGGTCGTCCAGACGGCTTTCTTTCACCCAGGCCGCGCTTACCTGGCGGATGGCCCATTCAAGCTGCGCTTCCGTTTGTTTTTGGATATCTTCTACAAATAAACGAAGGCGCTGCTCCCGCTCTTCTTCCGTTTTCTTTTTCGCAAACAACAAGCCGACTTTAAAGTCCGGACGGGTTGATTCAAGATAGCTGCGCGCCTTTTCACGTGTGGCAGCCGGCATTAAAATCGCATTTTTTAATACATCGTCACGGTTGGCTTCATATTGCTTGAGCCAAAGAGAGGCGTCCCGCTTTTCCATTTCTGAGCGGATGGCTGCTTCTCTTTCCTCAATCGACTGGGAGCCTGCTTCGGCTACAACCGCTTCGAGCGGCTCTGCCGTTTGTTTTTGCTGCTCGGCCAGCCATTCCATATGCTCATGCACCAGTCGGTTCATCATCGTTTCCGCTGACTGCTCCGCCAGCTGCTCCCGATTTCGGATACTGTCCTGAATGAGTGCCTGCACTTTCTCAAAGTCGTTATACGGAAGGGAACGGTTGCGCAGACTCGTAAAATAAAACGCTTCCGGTTCTACATTCCACGTCGCAAACGAGTCTTTCACTGACTGGCGGAATGCATCAAACGACAATTCTTCTTCCTTGTGCTTATCAATTTGGTTAATAATTAAAAACAGCTTTACGCCATGTGACAAAAGTTCTTTCGTATAAATGAAATTAAGCTCGGATTGAACGTGATTGTAATCCATCACATAAAAAACCATATCAGCCAAGTGAAGCGCAGATTCCGTGGAAATGCGGTGAGCGTCGTCAGTAGAATCTACTCCGGGCGTATCCATTACCGTTACATCCGGCGGCAGGCTGGAGCCGGCATGCCCGATTTCGATTGAAGCCACTTCATCGCCATCTTTGGCGAACTTTTTAACATGTTTCATATCATAAGGCGCTTTGAATAGAAGCGGACGCCCGTGATGATAATGAATTTTCGCAAAATTTTCTTCAGACGGCTTGATTTTCACGACATTGGCGCTCGTCGGGATCGGGCTGGATGGCAGAAGCGCTTCTCCTGTCAGTTCATTAATCATCGTTGATTTTCCAGCTGAAAAATGCCCGCAAAACGCTACAATCAATTCTTTTTCATGCAGCTTGCGCAAAAACAAAGCGGCTTTATCAGCACGCTCCGTGTCCCCATTATGTAAAAACTGCTCATACAAACCGGCGGTGCGTATGCGAATCCCTTCCAGTGTCCGTTCAGCTGTTTGCGTTCCCATATGAACATTCCTTTCGATGCAAAGCGTTTTCTTTTTATTGTATACGATTTTGGCCCAATAAAAAAGGATACAGAGCCCAGCTTCTGCCGGTTTTCTGTACCCTCTGCCACTTTATTTTTTTAAGACAAGCGCTTTGCTTCCTTTTCCAGTATGATCAAGCACATATTTCATCACACCGCCATATGTAACGACTGTTGCGGTAACAAATAACCAGATCATGCAAACGCCCACTTTCTTAATTGATAATAATTTTCATCCTCATTTATATGTTATCACCTTTTAAAAAAGAACTCAACAAAAAAAAGGTGCTTCTTTAAGCACCTTTTTCAATATTGAGCACAAGCCGGTAATCGCCTGCTTCTTTAAACGAAAGCGGCAGTTCAATGGCCTGTTTAAATCCTGAAATTTTCGAATCGCCTACAATGATCGTTGGCGGTGTAATATCGATCTTGATTCCTTTTGCAGCCAGTGCCACACCCATATTCCCAGCAATCATGTTTACGACTTCGCCCGCAAAGGACTCCACCATTTCACCTTCAATCGGCATACCAAACATTTTCTCACCAAGGCAGGCAAACGCATTTTCCGGTCCGTCTAAAATAATACGGCCTGGCAGATCACCGGTAATGCCAATAAACACACCAATCGCATGGTGGTTAAAAGATCCGTTTAAAAGCGTCGGCCGGCCTACCGTCAGCTCTAATGGAACAATCCCTTTAATTGATTCTACTGCGCAGTTAAGCACTTCTTTAATAATCGTATTTTGATCTTGTTGTGTCTGCACCACTTTAGCACCCCCGTGTTTTCTTTTTATTTCACAAGAAAAGCCATATTTCATCACTTTTTCATAATCCATTAGTACTATCGGTCTACTTTTTTATTTGTTTAGACAATTTTTTAAAAATAATGTGCATCATCTTAACTTTTGGAAAAAAAAGACGATACACTACTTATATACTATTCATCTAGTCATTATATCTTAATAATTTGGAGGAATTTAGCATGCGTTTCTTTTTTTTGGCTTTTTACAGCCTCCTGATTTGCTTTGCTGCAAATGGGCTTTTTGTACATCCAGCCAATGCGGCTTCGGTTGTAAAAGGCACTTTTGTGGAAGCAGTCTATGAGTATGTGCAAATTGACGATGAGACAAGTGAAAAACGGCTCACAGGGGTAATTATACAAAATGATCAGGGAAAAACCGCCACATGGGCAATCGATTCAACAGCGGCCTTGTCTGTTAATTCAATCGGCGTGACCATTGACGCTTTTAAAACGGGGATGGCCATCGAAGCGACTGTGAACCTTCGACGGATTAAATCAATGAGCGGCAAGTCTTATGAGGCTCCCGGAGCCATTGACACCCGCGATCGAGCAGTCACCGGCACTATTAACCGGATCGACCCGAATGGAGAGTTTCTTTCAATCCGTTTCGACAACGGCCAAACCAAAACATACTATCTTAACGGCCAGACAGAAGTTTACAAAGGAACCACCCTTGTTGACTTAAGTGTTTTATATGAAGGTGACAGGGTGAAATTAACCTTTTCTTCTTATAATACTTCCTATATACAGTCCATTGATGTCAATACACAAGGAATCAAAATCGAGCGTTTAGTCAAAGGAACGATTCAAGCGATAGATCCGATTCGCCGTAAACTGACGATTAAGAATGAAACGACATTTAAAGACTGGAAATGGGATGACAAACTTCCACGCCAGACGAGTTATACATACACAGCGAAAACGCCAATTTATATCGGCAATCAGCCGATTGCCATTGATAAAGCCCGCTATTATCAAAACAATGAAGCGTATTTTGTTACCGTGCGGCAGTTTAATAAGGAAGTGGTAGAACGAATTGTAATTAGGAAAAACAATGAGCGAACTTTTTATGAGCCTCTTTCTTCTGTCACTCTGGCTCAAAAAAAGCTGACCCTTCAAAAATCAGGTTCTGTTTCGTATCATACAGGCACAATTCTTATTCGAAACGGGCGCATTGTTGATCCCAACAGCCTGCCGTTTAAGGGAGCTGCTTTTGTTGCAACAGACGGGCGGCAAAAAAGCGAATATGCGAACGTTATCCATATTATGAACGATGGCTTTGAAAGTCCGAATCTTGTCAATCATGCTCTTTATTTTGGTCGTATCCATTGGACAAACGGCTACCAGCTGACTTTATCCAATGCACAAAAACTATTAGAAAACAGATGGACATCTGTTTTAAGCCCTTCTCTTGCATTCAGTAATGATACAGCAGCTGTTCATGATTTTGGTTCAGGTGTCCTTAAGATTGTCCCACAGCAGGATGAAGTAAGAGAGCATCTCGGTTCTTACGGATACTTTTATGTAGCAGACGGCCACATTGTCGGCATGCATCTTGTAGGCAAAGACAAGGCGCCACTTATTTCAGTTGGCCGTTTAGAGAAAATCACCTATGAAGCCTCAAAAGATGATCCGGAAAAAATGGAACCTATAAAAATAGATGTCCGAAATGTGAGCCGGATCGTTAATGGTGCCTGGGATGAAGCAGGCCAGATCAAAAATATGGACATTCAGCAAACGACCTTTATCCGTGATGGACATATGATTTCAGCAGATGAATTGAACATCCATGACCGGCTGTATATCGTTCACGAGTCTGTTGTAAAAGGACGGATTATTCTTGTTAATTAATGATTTTTCAATGAAAGGATGTTTCGATGAATAAGCTATTTGCTTTTACCGCAGCAGTTCTGTTTTCTTTAGCTGCCTTTGTTCTTTTTTCCGGAGCCGCCTCGGCCGCTCCGCTTGATTATAATGGCGGTGTGTACAATGAATATGCGTATGAAGAATATGTATTTGTCTCTGCCGAGCCTGTTCAGTTCAGCGGGAAAGTAACGATCTCCGAGCGTGAAACTGCCACTCAGCGGACTGAAACGTACCGTTACACCTTAACAGGCCCGGGAGATAAAGATAAGCTGACCCGCAGTGTTTCTTACGTGACGAATATGAATGTAAAAACAGAAAAAGGCCAGACAACCTCTCAAACATCTGTTAAAAGTTACTCTGAAAAAATCACGATTGGCAGTGAAACATATACACTGGATGATTATCAGCTCTCGCAAGGGACCATTACCGATAATCGCCCTGCTTCAGACTACTATTCCGGAAATATGGCTGGGCGCAAAACGTATAAACTAAAAAGCAATGGAGCGCTTGTTACCATTCATTTCAACGGCAAAAATGTCGGTTATGAGAATTTCTGGGGCGCAACCGAAACGCAAATTATCGATTCCGAGATTGTAACGAATGAAGGTACCTTTTTTGTAACGAGCAAAGTATCCGACAGTAAAACGAAATTTTTGCAATATGAACCGCATGATCCGGACCTATCAAGTTTCACCGGCGGCTACGCTCGTATTAGCGAGCAGTCAATGATCGGTGAATATGCCTATACCCTTCTCGGCAGCAGTATTGAAAAAACCGTTCAAGTCGGCCAGGAAAGAGTTCCGTTAGTTGAACGACTGATTGTGCCCAAATTCCGTGACTTAAATGGACATTGGGCAAAGGAAAATATTGAACAGCTTTATGCCCTCGGTGTATTTGATGATTCAAGTTCCTTCTTCTCGCCAGGCACACAAATGAACCGTTATCCATTTATTGTCGGGGTCATGAAAGCGGCGGATATCCGTGTCCTGGAACAGCCGAAAAAACAAAAAACACCGAGAAAAGCGATTTTCACTGATCTTGACCCGCAGGAAAAAGACTATTTATACATCGAAAGTGCCGTAGCAAAAGGGATTTCCAAAGGATACAGCGCAACAAAGTTCAGCCCAAACAGCGCACTTACCCGGGCCGAAGCAGTGGCCATTTTAATTCGTGCCCTTGGTCTTGAGCACCGTGCGCCAGATCCGGGTTACCATACTGGTTACGTGGATGATTCCTCTATTCCAAAATGGGCCAAGGACAGTGCATACGTAGCTACGGAAATCGGTCTTGTGTATGGTGATTTAAACAACCGTTTTAACCCGACCAAGCCGATGACAAGAGCAGAAGCATCTGCTCTGACCATTCGATTTCTTCATTTTCTTGAAAAAGATTTAAAGCAGAATTATCGGGATGATATGTTATTTTTCCAATAAGCAAAAAGGTGGCTTTTATGAAGGTATTCACTCAAACAAAACGATTCGTTTTCTTGTTAGCTTTTTTCATGATCGGCCTTGTTTCATCCGGATCCGGACAAGCAGCCGTCCCTTTTTCTGATATCAGCTCCAAGCATTGGGCCTATACATCTATTAACTGGGCTTATACAAATAAGATTATATCCGGATACTCAAACGGAACATTTGGACCAAAACGGACTTTGACGGAAGCGGAGTTTCTCGTCATGCTGACCCGGTATGACTGCTCGGGTGATCCATGGCCGAAAAGCCAGCCCGGCGACCGTCACTGGGCCGCTACGCAATATGCGTATGCCAAAAGCAAGCATCTTCCGCTTAAAGGCTACAGCGATTCAACAATTCGGGACAAGCCTGTTACCCGCGGGCAGGTTGCCCGAATCGTGGCGGCTTTTCATGGTTTCGACTTAAACGAGTATCATGCTGTTCAATATATGTATATAAATCAGCTTTCAAGCGGAAAAACAGGCATTAAAAACTTTGCAGATTATGGAGCGGACGAGTCACTAAACCGCGCCGAAGCAGCTGTTTTTCTGCATCGCCTTGCTAAGCAGGGCAAATGTGAAATGAAAGGCCTGAACACCAGCCCTTCAGGTAAAGACAACAGTAAATATCCGCTGCCTGCCAATTTTCTCCCGGAAGGAACAGTCACTTTTCCAGAGTCTGAAGGAGAAACACCGCCATCAGGCGGATCTCCTGCTGGCGACTCGCGTCTTCAGGCAGCAGATATCGAAAAAAGAACGCTCATTGCCAATGGCATTGATTCAACGTTCATTACCTTGTCGCTCAAAGACTGTTATGGCAACCCTATTTCTTATGATGAGTCTCTTTCGTTTCAAGCTTCGTCAAAATCAGGCGGCATGATTTCTAATGAAGACTATTATGAGTACGAACATTGGCCTGAAGAACCCTACTATTCGGCCGCTTCTTCATCCTCTTACGTACAGACTGACGGTCCGGACGTAACGGTAAAAGTGACAGCACCTGCTTTAACAACAGGAAAAAACGACACTATTTCATTACAAGCTACTGAAGGAACCTCGGTAAATGAAAGAATGGCGTGCTACAGGACGCCGGTTACAGTTGATTTGTCCTATGTGCCAAAAGCCGAGCTGCAAGTATCTTCAAGCCAGTCTAAGATTGCAGCAAACGGCAATTCAACGGCATACGTAACAGCGAAAATCGTAAAGCCGGGCGGACAGATTATCTCCGATTACAATGGACAGGTCCGCTTTTATTCAGCAAAAGGCGCTCTTTTATCAGCGAGCAATGTTTCATTCTCAAACGGAACCGCGTCCGCATGGGTGACTTCACTGTCTTCTTCTTCACCAGTTGAAGACACCATTTATGCAGAATTGGTTCAAATGGATTCGAGATATCAAGCAGTAAACAGTGAAATTAAGTCAGCAAAACACAGCACATCGATTTTATATGATCCAGGCCTTTCAACCATTGAAGGATGTGCAAGAGAAAACTTGGAAGTGGCCTTCATTATTGATTCGTCGGGCAGTATGAAACGAAGCGATCCCGAACGGCTGCGTGTGTCTAAGTCACGCGAATTAATGCAAACTTTAAATGCATTGAATAATACCGCTGTAGATTTTAACCATAAGGGCAGATATTTAAGCGGGCCTGATAGTTCAACAATAGTAAGTCCTTACTTAGAATATGTTTTTCAATCAGGCGGCACTAATATTGCCGATGGGATGGATGAAGCCTTCAGCCGATTTACAGCCGGCACAAGAAAGGTAGCCATTCTCGTTACAGATGGAAAATCGAATAAGCAGCAGGTTCTTAACCAAATAGCTGAAGCCAAAAGACAAGGTATCACAGTTTATACTGTTGGGCTCGGTTCAAAAGAGCAGCTCAATGAAGCATTGTTGCAGCAAGTCGCACAGGAAACCGGCGGCCGCTATTTTCATGTAGAAAAAAGCAGTGAGATCAGCACGGCTTATCAGACGATTTTAAATGAATTGTCCTGCGGCGAGCTTTATCTTGGCTGTTCCCCGTCTGGCATGGTTTTTGCTTCGCCGTCACTTCGCCTGACCGAGGATACATTTTATATGGATACGTTTATTGACGAAGGCTGCAGTGAGGTCGAGCGTGTTATCGTCCGCTTCCACGCAGCGGACGGAGACGTGGATTATGACTTGATCTACAGAGGACAGCGGTATTTCGCTTTGAAAAAAGACAGGTCCGAAATTGATCCGTTAGCATTAGAAGACGAAGGTACTTTTCTTGCCTTTGATAAAGACGGCAATTTGATTGGCAGCCGGACGATCCCAATAATATTAAAATGATAAAAAGGATGCCTTCCTGATGGAGGCATCCTTTTTTGCGGACTGCTGTCAGCTTTGAAAGTTATGCTGTTTCTCAATTTGTCCATCTTCGTCATGAATAATAGCCATTGTTCCTGCTTCTTCTGCCATTTTTTTCGCTTCATCTACTGCTTCGGATTTTGAACCGAACGTGTCATTGGGTTCGTCTTTCCCTTCTGTTTTCACAGCCCATTCACCATCACCGTGAGGAACAACATGAAATCTCGCCTCGTCTGTACCAGCCCGGTCTTCAAAATATTCATTGCGCCTATGGTTCTCAGCTATAAGGAATCCTCCTTTTGAGACGGTATTTGTATCACGGTATCTTTACCCGGTTCATCAGCTTAAAAACACAAAATATTTCTCCCCGTCACCAAACTCTTCTGTACTTATAACGGTCTTTAATAAACGCGGCATGATATTTGCCGTGTGAATCTGCTCTCATTAAACTTCTGTAAATATGTTCAGGCACCCCTTCATAGTCATAAATACTTTGGTCCTGAAACTCGATTCGAAGAATTTGGTGAAAAGGATTGTATCCGACTCGTTTTAAATGAGAAGAAAAGACATTGGCCATTTCCATTTTCTCTGCCTCCCCCCTCTTGCTTTTTTCATCTTAAATAAACGCTATTGTTTTCTTTAGACTTTCCTTTTTAACGTTTTGTTTAAACAAAAAAGCGGCTTCTCTTACCGTTCCATATAAAAAAGAGCCATCCGCTCAGGACCGCTCTTTATGCGTTGTAGGCTGCCAGGTATTTTTCTTTCAGCAGAGCGTAACGGCCTATGCTTTCTACAGACTCTTCGGCGCGGGCTGCGTCAAACAACTTGGCCAGCTCGTCAGCATTTGCACGAATGCCGCTTACATCGATACCATCCAGACTCTTCCCTTTAATTTTCGCCAGTAAAGCTTCGTCACCTTTAATGACCATTTCTTCGCCCGTATACAAAATTTCCATTTATCTCTCCCCCTTTTTTAAATTTCAATAAGCCAGCACGCCGTAAAGCTGCCTGCTTGATTCGGTATATCATACAATAATATCTTCTGCCGTACTGCTCTTTCCAGCGCTTAACACCTGATGCTGTTATTGTTTCACCAGCGGCTGATTTCATTCTACATATTCTCCTCGCTGTCACCTTCTGTTTTTGCTTGTTTTAAAAGCAAAAACGAGCCGCCCGCACGGGGCCGCTCAAAGTGATCTGTTATTTAGTTTTTTGTTAATCAGCCATGTCGACTTATTCAACATACGCCTATTTTTGATTTCATCATTATCTTATATGATTGTGAGCGTGTTCATCGTCAAACACATGATTGTCTAAGTACTTATGGAAGAACCATTCACCAGCTGCTACAAGAATCGCTGAGATAAACGCCGCTGTTAAAACATCCCCGCCGTTAATTAAAAGTGATCTGCCCATAAGCGACACAACAAAAAAAGCTAGTATCGCATCTGACACAGAAGCAAGAACGTTTCTTTGAACGTGATCTTCCTTACGCTCATAATCATCGCCTTCTTTGTGGAATATAAGCAAATCGCCGATGATATATGCAACAACTGAAAGAACAGCACTAATGAGGAGTGTATCACTGAGTTCTCCCTGGTAAAATCCAGTAAGCACGATCCCCAGTACAATTGCAATCATCACAAACTTAATGATAATCGCTTTAACGTGATCCAAAAACATTTCCTCCTTTTTCTTCATTGCTCAGTTAATACCCTCTATAGAAATAATAAACATGGAGTTCATGTTTTTTAATATTTATGTAAAGAAGCAATATTTTGTCATTAAGCTGTTATCTTTCTTTTAATGCTTTATATAAGCGTAGATCTTCTGCCGTAAAATGAACCGAAATGAGTCCTGCGCTGCATGAAGTATAATAGACAATACTGTAGGTATGAATGGCATAATCTTTACATTTCCAGCTGGCAGAAAGACTGCCTGCTTCTGTCATATAAACATATCAGTTAAACACAGTTCAATTTTTTTTAAAGTTGAATTTTGCACATTTTGATTTTTGCTTCCTCATGAAGATATACTGATTCTTTTATTACAACAGTCTAGCTGTGAACAACGGCGGCTTCAATGTCCAAATAAAAGCATTATTTCCCTTGATATCTTCAATCAATTGCACTTAATGCTGCGGTTCGTACCGAATTATCACTGGATTGCTTTTCTGATTTCGTCTTCAAATACGGTATACTTTGAACCGTCCGCTTGATCATGGTCACGGCAAAACCATGCAATATCGCGCAGGTTCGGCAGGTCCAGCGCTTGAAAATCATGTCCAATTTCGCGTCCGGCTTCGATAATCTTTTGATTAACGCTCTTTTTCAATGCTGAATAAGACGCAATAGCATAAAGATAATGGGCTTTTGCGGCTTCAATCTCTGCAAGAACTGCTGGCAGCTTCTCCTCATAATCCGCAGCAGCTTCCGCTTTCGCCCGTTCAAAGATTTCTTTTGCACTGGCTTTTAGTTCCGGCGGAGCGACTACCTTATCCTGATGTTCCTTCTGTTTTGCCCGATGCTCCGTGATTAAAATGTTCAATGATTTTTTCCCCATATTAAAACTTCTCCTTTATTTTGTCATTTTCTCAGGTAGAGACAGCTGTCAATGCCCTGCCAATGTATGTAACGAATTAATCGAGTCACTATTTCTGCTTTATCCGATGCTTTTGCTTCATTTGGGCTTAAACAGCTGTTGATTTCTGTTTTAATTTGCACAAATCCATGCCGATCAAAACACCGGTCGCCGCTGGTATAAGCGCAGCTCAATACGTATTTCATTCAGCCCAGTCACTTCTCTGAGCGCTCCATCGCTGCTTCTGCCGCTTTGTATATGTCTTTGTGGGAAGCGTTTTGTAACGATTTTTAACCATTTTATAAAAAGCTGGAACGCACAAGGTGACTTTTTATTGTCGGCTGCCTTCATCCTTAGGATTTCTTTGCTGAGGAAAAATAATCGGAAGCCGGCTGAAACGAAAAGGTAAACTCCTTTCATCGTTTAAAATTTTTTTGTATACAAAAAAGACGTCACCTTCATTTCTTTTAATCGAAAGCAATGAAGGTGACGTCTTTCAAACATGAGAGTTTTTTATCCCGAAACTTCCAGAACCCCGCAGCAAGTTCCGCCAGATAGGCAGCTCCCAGTGCAGTTGTCTCATTATGTCCATAATCGCCGAAATAATGAACTGCTCCGCCTTTTAAAGCCATTTCCGCATGAGTTGGACTCTTCGGAGTTGTCTTACCCAAGTATGCGCGGTGCCTTTTACCTTTTTCAAGCTGGAAGTCCTTACGCGGTTCCCAACGATAAAGCTGCATACAGGATACGCCGACGACCTCCGCAATTTCTGAGCGGCTTAACCGAAGATTGCGGCCACGTTTTTGGTCATAATACGGCTTTATCATAAGTTCCATGGCAAGGTAATGTTGGCCATCTAGCGGCGGCCCTTAAGAGAGCTGTCTACTGTGTTTCTTTTTGCTTTTTGTCATCCGTTTGATACCTCCGGTTTAAATTTTTTGTTCTCTTTCACAAAAAGAGATTATTAGAGAGACAACCGCTCAATCGGATACGCATCTCCGTTCATATCCTATAACATAGATTCAATTATTATAGATTAATTCCGATAGATTGATTTATATAATTGTTTCGCTATCCTTCTGTAAAGGAGGTGAAATGGTATGGGTATGTATGGTGAAGGCGGATACAGCAACGGCAGTGGTTTTGCGCTGATTGTAGTGCTGTTCATTCTTTTAATCATTGTTGGTGCTTCATTCGTTAAATATTAATTAAAAAATGCCCCCACGCTATATCCTGCCGTCAGGCGTCATTTCATCGATTCCCTAGCCCAGAGTTCTCAATCGCCTAGAAATGGCGCTTTTATCGCTGCGGATCTCTTTCCGCGGCTTTTTTTATGTAACCCGGTTTACATTAGCGCCCAAGTGGGTAAATATTATCGTGTGGCACACACCCGCCACTCTATCTCCGAGTTTTACATAGTTCATCTTGTGTGCTGCGGATCTTTTTCCGCGGCCTTTTTTTTGTGCGCCTTTCACCAAACCTGCAGCGGTTCCGTTAATGGAACGGATTCCTGCTGAATCACATCGCGAATATAACGGTCTAGCATACGGCTGATAATACCGTTAAAGAAGCCCGGCAGATTATGAATACGGCGGTTTTTGGTCGACATAACAGCGACATGTAACGCGCTTATAGCGATGTTTTCAAGGTCGCCCTTGTCATAAGCGATTAGGATTGCGGTCTGCCCTTTGTAAACACCAAATAAACGGATGATTAACGGTTGGTTTTCGCCAATGGTTGACGAGATGAGCGACTTGAAACGTTGGTAAAACGTAAGCGGCGCCGTAGGCTGATACGTATTGATATTAATATTAGTACTAGCCTTAAAAGAGTTATTGACTTCATGCTCCCCGTTTTCCTCCGTCTCTTGTCCACGTTTTTCATCTTCCGCTGGCTCAGTCGGCAGTATTTGCACCAAATTTACGGTCTGCTGCATCGTCGGGCTGTGCTTTGTGGGCAGTATGTTAACGATACCTAAAGACGCCAGTTTTTTTAAGCCGTACGCCGATCGTGTCCGGCTCCTCTACGCCAAAGTCAGCAGCAATCGTACGCTGCTTACGGAATGACAAGCCTGGGTACTCACGAGAAATATCGCGCAAATAGTCAAGTAAAATGACAAAATCCCAAAACTGGGGAAAGTTCTCTTTATTCGGTATCTCAAATAATCTTTTTAGTTCATCATCCGTAAGCTTCGTAAATTTCCTTTCATCAGATTTCAGGAGCTTGATCTTGTCGATACTGTTGTCTTTGATTAAGTTCTCATCTTCTAGAAAGCTGTAAAATGTTTTTGAAAATCGCAGCCTTGCGTTGACTGTTTGTACACTTAATCCATTCATTTTGGTTTTATAATTGTAATGATCGTTTTGCATGTAGACTAGATACACTGCCGCACCGTAAACGAGGTTAAATTGGAAGCCATTTTTATTTCTGGATGCGTTCCGGTTAACCACGTCATAAAAAGTTATAATGTTCAAGGTGACTTTTTATTGCTGGCTGCCTTAATCCTTCAGATTTCTTCGTAAATAAAAAGTAGTCAAAAGTCTGTTCAAGTGTAAAACTAAATTCCAATTCGTCACTAGAAGTTTTTTCTTTTTGTTAATCTTTTTGAACACAAAAAAAACGCCACCTCCACCTCTTTTTGTAAAAGAAATGTAGATGACGTCGCGACGTTTTCACGCTTTTAAAATGTGGGAGTACTTTTATTTTTTAATTACGAAACTTTGTTTTCCACTACAGAAACCGATGCTTTTTTACGGCCTAATTCGTTAAATACGATATTAAGGATGATCGCCGTCATACTGCCGGCTACAATACCGTTGCCTGTGAGGATTTGAATGCCGCCTGGCAGGCCTTTAAACAAGTCCGGCACCACTGTTACGCCAAGACCCAGACCGACTGAGCAAGCAATAATAAGCAGGTTTTCCTGCGCATTCATATCCACGCGGCCGAGCATTTTAACGCCCTGCGCAACAACCATTCCGAACATCGCGACCATCGCGCCGCCTAACACGCTAGATGGAATAATCGTCGTAAATGCGCCGATTTTCGGTACAAGGCCAAGGATGATTAAAAAGCCTGCTGTATAGAAAATGACGCTGCGTGATTTTACGCCTGAAAGCTGCATGAGCCCGACGTTTTGTGAAAAAGCCGTGTACGGAAAAGCATTAAAAATGCCGCCAAGTACAATCGCCAGTCCTTCTGCACGGTATCCTTTGGCTAAATCTTTTTCTGTTACTTTTTTATCGCAAATATCTGAGACGGCAAAGTATACACCTGTTGATTCAACGAGGCTGACCATTGCCACTAAAATCATCGTTAAAATGCCTGTCCATTCAAATGACGGCGTTCCAAAATAAAACGGCTGAACTAAATGGAACCATGAGGCATCCGCGACAGCGGAGAAATCGACTTTACCCATGAAAAAAGCAAGGACAGTCCCGAACAATAAACCAAGCAAAACAGAAATCGAGCGGGCAAATCCTTTGAAAAAGCGGTACATCACAATAATGACAGCAAGCGTTGCAAACGCAAGCGTAATATTTTCGGCAGAGCCGAAATCAGGGCTTCCCTGTCCGCCGCCCATATTGTTCATCGCCACTGGAATAAGAGTAACACCAATAATCGTCACAACGGAACCCGTCACGACCGGCGGGAAAAAGCGGACAAGCCGGCTGAAAAATGGAGCAATAACCAATACAAAAATACCAGAAGCGATAATCGCGCCGTAAATAGCGGAAACACCATTTGCCGCCCCAATAGCAATCATCGGGCTGACGGCGGTAAAGGTACAGCCGAGTACAATTGGCAGGCCGATGCCGACCCATTGGCCGCGGTATACTTGAAGAAGCGTCGCAATTCCGCACATAAAAATATCAATTGAAACAAGGTACGTTAACTGAGCCGGCGTCATACCGACCGCTGCGCCTACAATCAGCGGCACAATCACTGCTCCTGCATACATCGCTAACACATGCTGAATACCGAGCGAAGCGGTTTTTAAACGTGTCGGTTTCATTGGTGTACCTCCACTTTAAATTGAATTTTTCCATCATGAAGAGATTCGATTCTGGCAAGTGACTCTACCCGTACGCCTTCCCTTTCCAATAAAGCTCGTCCATCCTGGAACGACTTTTCAATCACGATGCCGATTCCGGCAATCTTGCTTCCTGCCTGCTTTACAATATCCATTAAGCCAAGCGCTGCCTGGCCGTTTGCCAAAAAGTCGTCAATAATAAGCACTGTATCGTCTTCGCTCAAGAAAGATTGAGCAACCGCAATCCGGTTGGTTGTTTCTTTTGTAAAAGAATATACATCCGCCGTCAAGAGATCATCCGTCATCGTTAAAGACTGGCGCTTGCGTGCAAACACAACCGGCACCCCTAACACAAGGCCGGTCATCACAGATGGAGCAATGCCGCTCGATTCTAATGTGACAATTTTTGTGATTCCTGCTCCCTCGAACAACCGGGCAAATTCTTCTCCGATTTCTTTCATTAACTGCGGATCAATCTGGTGATTCAAAAACGAATCTACTTTTAAAACGTGCTCAGAAAGCACGCGTCCGTCCTGTTCCATTTTTTCATGAAGACGCTTCATAGTGTGGGTTTCCTCCTTTGATTCGTCTTCAGGCATAAAAAAAGCCTGAAGCGCAACGTATTCCTCAAAAAAGAGTGAACAATGCCTTCAGGCTTCGAACAGACGGGTCCGTTCTCTTGTTCACTCATAGTCGGAGCATTTACGGTGTCCGGTAGAAACTTGCAGGCCGATTCCTGCGATTATATGAGTGAATATGTTTAGTTGATAATCATTATAATAGCATAACATTCAAGAAAATCAATACAAAACACGAACATTTTATTTTTTTGTTTTCTGATTATTCGTTTTCTTTTTACATATTCTTGCCGCCGGATGTTTTATAGGACAGAAAAAGCCTTTGACAAAAAAACGGTCAAAGGCTCAGTGTGTAGATAAAGTCTTTCCCTTTTAAAAAAGAGCCGATCAGTGAAGCCGGCCGGACTTCGCGCCCCTTAGGGCAGTGCGGGAGCCTCCTCGGCTGCGCCTGCGGGGTCTCCCGACTCACTGTACTTCCCGAAGGAGTCTTCGTCCGGCAGGCTTCACTAAGTGGTATTGAAGATTCACAAACAAGGACTGAATAGGCATTTTCTCTTTTTAAACAGAAAGATACGACCTTATAAGCTCTAAACAATCTTGTCGCAAGCCACTTGGCGGCGGGAAGACGGTGCAGACTCCTATGGGACGAGCGGGCAGCTGAGACCGGTGTAGCCGCCAGGCATTTTATAGAGTAGAAAAAGCCTTTGACCGCAAAATAGTCAAAGGCTTTTTCGATGATTAACTTTCGCGGCGAGGCGGACGTTTGCCCCAGTATTGATAGTAATCACAGCGGATAAATCCGTTAAACAGCTTGCGTTTTTTCGTAGCCGGACGGCCATATACTTCTTCAAATCCTTCATGAGACGTTAATACATAAATGGACCACGTATCGAGCGGCTTAAAAGCACGTCCTAAATCAGCATACAGCTTTTCAACGCCCGGACGGTCGCTGAGGCGTTCTCCGTACGGCGGATTGCCAACAATTACACCATATTCCTTATCAGTTTGAAATTTCGTTGCATCTTCTGTGCGGAACCGGATCAAATCTCCAAGCCCTGCTTCAAACGCGTTCGCTTCGGCAATCCGGGCCATTTTCGGATCTACATCCAGCCCTTCGATATCAAGCGGCTGATCGTAATTCGCTTTATCTTCTGCTTCCGTTCGTACTTCATCCCAAATACTCCCGCCGATCCAGTCCCAGCCTTCGGAAATAAATTCGCGGTTAAAGCCTGGAGCGATGTTCTGGCCGATCAGTGCCGCTTCAATTGGGATGGTACCAGAGCCGCTGAACGGGTCTACAAACGGCTTGTCAGGATACCAATTTGTCAGCTGGACAAGGGCAGCGGCCAGCGTTTCTTTCAGCGGCGCTTCTCCCTGCCCGGTCCGGTAGCCGCGCTTATGCAGGCCGGCACCGCTTGCGTCGATTGTCAAGGTTACTTTATCTTTTAAAAGAGCCACTTCGAGCGGAAAACGCGCTCCTGTTTCAGCCAGCCACGTTTCCACGTGATAAGCGGATTTTAACCGCTCCACGATGGCTTTTTTCACAATCGCCTGGCAGTCAGAAACACTAAACAGGGTAGATTTAACGGACTTCCCTTGTACAGGAAACGAGGCGTCTTTTGGCAGATAGTCTTCCCAGCGAAGCGCTTTTGTTTTTTCAAAAAGCTCATCAAATGTTTTGGCATAAAATTCAGCCACAACCACTTTTATACGGTCAGCTGTACGCAGCCACATGTTGCAGCGTGCAATCGCAGTAGCATCTCCTTCGAAATACACTTTTCCATTTTCTGTTCTCGGTTCATATCCAAGATCTTTTACTTCTTTGGCTACGATGGCTTCAAGTCCCATCGCAGCAGTTGCGATTAATGTATACATAACATCCTCTTTTCGTATCGATTCATTTCGGCCAATCATTTTGCAAAAAAGTGATCAGCTCGGATAAAGAAATCGGTTTTGAATAAAAATAGCCTTGAACGATATCACATGACTCTTCCTGCAGCAGCCGAAATTGACGCTCATTTTCAACACCTTCGGCCACAACCTTCAAATGAAGGCGATGCGCCATCGTAATAATGGCTTCCACAATCGAAGCATCATCCTCGTCTTCATCCATCAGCTGAATAAAGCTTCGGTCGATTTTCAGCTGGTCAATAGGAAATCGGCGCAAATAACTGAGCGACGAATACCCTGTCCCAAAATCATCAATAGATAACCGGAAGCCGAGCCCTTTTAACTGGTCCAGCTTTTGGATGGAAGACTGTGCGTCTGGCATAACGGTACTTTCTGTTAACTCCAGTTCGAGACGCTCCGGCAGAATATTTTCTTCATATAAAATAGCTTGGACGGTTTCCACAAATCCATCCTGTAAAAATTGCAAAGCCGATATATTTACCGCAATTGGTAAATCGGTAAACCCATGTCGGCTCAATGTATGTAAATCACGGCATACCTGCCTTATAATCCATTTTCCAATTGGAATAATCAGGCCGGTTTTCTCTGCCAGCGGAATAAAAACAGCAGGCGGCACATAACCATAATGCTTATTATGCCATCGAAGCAGCGCTTCTGCACCCGCTGCTTTTTTAAAAACTGCATCAACCTGCGGCTGATAATGAAGCATCAGTTCATTTCGCTCAATGGCACGGCGCAGCTCCATTTCCATGGTCAGGGCTTCTTTCGTTTCCTCGTTCATCTCTTCACGGTAAACCGAAAAACGGTTCCGCCCTGTTTGTTTAGAATGGTCCATGGCTTTGTCTGCATGCCGAATTAACGTTTCCACGTCATGGCCGTCTTCAGGAAAAAAACTGATGCCCATACTCGTTGAGATATAAATATCCTGCCCTGCAATATGAAAAGGAGCCGAAAAAGAGGAAATTACTGCTTCCGCCAGCTGAAAAGCCTCGCGTTCGTGATGGAGATGGGTCAGTGTAAGAGAAAATTCATCTCCCCCGAGCCTGGCGATCATATCTTTATTGCCAAGCAGCCGTTTCAGGCGGCTGGTTAAATCCATCAGCAGCTCGTCTCCCGCTTTTTGACCGAACGTATCGTTAATTTGTTTGAAACGATCCAAATCAAGTAAAAATACAGCTAATTTTTGATTGTATGTTTGAGAAGTTTCTATCACAGAAGCCATTCGCGTATAATAAGCGTAACGGTTGGCCACTCCCGTTAAAGCATCCTGATGGGCCAGTCTTTTTGCTTCTGCTTCTGCAGAGCGCTGATCGGAAATATCGGTAAAAACACCAATATAGTGTTCCGCTTTTCCCTGGTCATCATGCACGGCCAAAATGGTCAGCCACTCTGGATAAAGCTCACCGTTGCGGCGCCGGTTCCATATTTCACCGCTCCATTGTCCTTTTTGGGTGATGGTTTTCCACATTTGTTCATAAAATGGGCGATTGTGCAGGCCCGACTGTAAAAAGCTCGGCTGTTTTCCAATCACTTCTTCTGCTTTGTAGCCAGTCACTACTTGAAACGCTGGATTTACAAATAAAATGACACCCGTTTTATCCGTAACCATAACGCCTTCACGGATGTAGTTAACGATTAATTCATTAATTTGTTTTGGATAATCCTTCATAAAAAGGAGTCAGCTCCCCCGCCAAATAGAACAAAAGCTCCCCTATAAAGGAGAGCTGTGTTAGTTAGATTTCATAAACCCTGAATAACGTTCTGTAAGCCATGTTTTGTACCATTGTACTACAAACGGCCAGGGTATGGCCTCGTACTCCGGTGGCAATCATCTATCTGCGAAACACCTATATGTTTCACCTTTCCATTCGTTCGTTTTCGTCCGGAAAGTGCCCCTACCAAAATTTGGGTTGCTCACTCACGGGGTTTACCTCGTTCCACCTTTGCCATTTCTAGCAAAGCTACGTCACTGTGGCACTTTCAAGGTATTCACACCATATCCAAGAAGGACGTAGGTGTTTTCCCTGCCGTCAGCAAAATAAATTGCTGCCCTGGCTTATGGTTTCGCCAGGCGTGATCACTACAGGCATCACAGCACTGTGTGAGCATGGACTTTCCTCTGCGAGCGCAAGACTCACAGCGATTACCCAAACGTTATTCGATTTCGTTCCTTATTATAAAAGAAACCGCGAGATTTCGCAATGGTAATTTATTCATTATGGAGACGGTCGCCAAAAACGTGGCGTTCCAAATTCGATAAGCGTTTTAAAATATCGAAATTGGTTGATCCCGGAGCCGGCTGCTGCTGGCGAATTGGCGCTTCCGGAATCGGCTTCCGGGCTGAAATCGTGCTGTTTTCTTTTTTCAAGCGCAAGTTTTCCTGCTGCAGCTCTTCAATTGCCTGCTGAAATACTTCATAGTCTTTTATGACAAGGTCTAAAAATTGATCTACTTCATCCGGGCTATAGCCCCGCATCGATGTTTTAAATTCTTTTTCCAGGATATCTTTTCCTGTTAACTTAAGTTTATCCGACAACATTGCCTTGCACCACCTTCATCGCATCCTGCCTATTTTTTCATTAATTGTTTCAAAAACAGGGTCGTTTGTCAATCGGAAAGCAGGCAGACAAGAGGTTTTTTTCTTTCCTTATAACAATGCGTAAAAACTATCTTTTAAGTTTGTTAATACGAATGCAGTTAAGCCGACAAACACGAAAAATAAAAATAGAATTGCACGATACAACCTGTCATTCACCCCATATTTATAGTTTATCTCAAAAACAACCATTTATCATTTTACGGTGTTTTTAAAAAAGTTACAACTATATGACAGTCATTTTCGGGTTATTTCGACAACTTTTTTTCAAGCCGGCACAAACGGTGTAACAGCGCGGCTTCAACTGCCGGATTTTCCTGCTTTTGCTGCAGGGCCCATTTGGTTTCTCTTGCCGCCATCGGAACATCCTTCCATTTATGCTCATACAGCTTGGCCAGCTCAACGGCTGCTTCGATGGAGCGGTCCGCCCCAGCCTGACGGACACGGGTAAACAACTGCACCGCTTCTTCAAAAGAATGTTCCTTTTTCAGCTGCATCGCAAGCCGGAACGCCGCATCTAAAGCGACGTCGTCCCGGCTGCTCTTGGCAGCGTTTTGAAAGGATTCTTTTGCTGCCGCACGGTTTCCTGATGCTTCAAACCACTTCCCTACCTCAAGAGTCGTTTGGTCATCGCTTCCTCCTTCTTCATCAAGCACGAGACGGCTGATATGCGTATATAAAGTAATTAAGCTTAAAATGTCGCGCTCGTTGTGCTTCATCACCTGCAGGACACCCTCTGGATCTCCCCGATCGATAAAATCAAAATAAATAATCGGTGCCAAATGGCCGGGAACATCATTCACCCGTTCGAGTCCGAGGTGCTCTTTTTCTACGTTGACAAGCTTAACCGAATCCATTGTATGCTTAAAAAGCCGGCGGGATGCATGATAAAGGTCAAAATGCCCAAAAGCCGGCAGTGCCGGCACCCGCTCGCGCACAAACGTATGACGTGACTTTACCTGCGGCCAGTCAAATGATTTCCCATTGTACGTTACCAGGG
The DNA here is from genome assembly GCF_032341995.1 of Domibacillus sp. DTU_2020_1001157_1_SI_ALB_TIR_016. Taxonomy (NCBI): domain Bacteria; kingdom Bacillati; phylum Bacillota; class Bacilli; order Caryophanales; family Bacillaceae; genus Domibacillus; species Domibacillus sp. DTU_2020_1001157_1_SI_ALB_TIR_016. The sequence goes on along the minus strand of NZ_CP135439.1, from coordinate 1,461,268 downwards.
TCGTATAGTCCGTTTCCTGCAGAAATTTCGCATACAGTGCCGTTTCATTGCCTGGAGAAGGGAGAAAAAATTGCTTAACCGTCACTTGATGGTCATGAATGCGCGCAGTTCCAAGTAAAAAAATAACACTTCCTGAACCGCTGAGCCCGGTCGTCTCAATATCAAAGAAGTATAAATCAGATGGATGAAATCCTTTAGCCGACAGTGGATGATGTCCACTAAAAGATGACCACTGTGCTATCGTTTTTTGCGCCTCACTAAATGTATACAAGCCGTGGAGCGTGTCGAGCGGATGGTGCGTTTCACGCGTGATGCAATATTCCCCTTCAAATTCAAACAGCTCGGCTCCCGCTGCTCTCCACGTCTCCCAATGCCGAATCTCTTTTGGTGCTTCCACTTTTTTAGCAGCCGGTTTTTCCCCATCACGTACAATATGCTTTTTCTGCCGCTGCAGCTTTTTCATTAAACTCATTGTTAGCCCCCTTAAAACCGGTTGAGCAGCTCAATGCTTTTTTGCTTCACATTCATTCCCTCAAACCCCATGCCAACGCAGGAAGGACAGCCGTTTTCACACGGACATCTGCGAATCAAATCAATGGCTGCCGCCTTGACACTGTCGAACCGCTTGTACACATCTTCTGCAAGACCGATGCCGCCCGGATAATGATCATATAAAAAAATAGTCGGCAGTCCTGTATGGGCCGCTTTAATTTGTGAAACGACGTGAATATCACTCCGGTCGCACATAGTGTGGATGGGCACCACATGGTGCAGAACGTTCGCAATGCCCATGAGCAAATGTTCCAGTGATTTTTCAGGCTCATCGATTTTCAGCTCCAGCCAGACTGCACTCGTATGAATTTCTTCTTCCGGCAGTGTAATCGGCCCGGAGCCAATGTTTTCGAAAGTCGTCAATTTAATTTTTTTAAAGATGGTCGGCAATATATTCACCGTGACGTCACCGTAATGAACAGAGGAAAGCGATTGCTCCCGCGTCCGGTCTATTTCCAGTACTTTCAGCTGAACCGCCAAATTAGCATCTGTATAATATTCCACATCCACCTGGCGGACGTATGCTTTTTTATGCTCCCAATCCAGCTTTTCTACTTGAAACTGCACTCCTTCGTGCAAATAAATCGCTTCATCGTGCAAAAGCGTCATCGCGCTGAGCCGGTCCATTTCGCCGATAATCTTTACATTAGCTGTTTCAGTCTGATCAACAATAACGACATTTTCCTGTGCAGCCGAGCGAAGAGAAATATTGGTCGCCGGAAACGATTCATGAGACCAGTGATATTTGCCTCCATTGTAATGAAGAACCCGCTCCTCCTGCAAATATTCCAGGATTTCGCCTACCTCCATCGGGCCGAACAGTTCGTCTTCCCGAAACGGCAGCTCGTACGCTGCGCACTTTAAATGATCGACTAAAATAATTAAATTTTCGGCATTAATGCGGGCTGATTCAGGATTTCGCTCAAAGAAATAATCCGGATTTTGCACGACATACTGGTCAATCGGCGCCGAGCCTGCCACCATAATGATGACTGCTTCACCATGACGCCGCCCGGCACGGCCGGCCTGCTGCCAGGTGCTTGCGATGCTGCCCGGATAGCCGGTCATCACGCAGACCTGCAGCTGCCCAATATCGACGCCAAGCTCTAGCGCGTTCGTACTGACCACGCCTAAAATGTCTCCGCTTCGGAGCCCCTGCTCAATCGCACGCCGCTCCTTCGGCAAGTAGCCGCCCCGGTAGCCGCGGATCGTTTTCGGGCCGATCTCCCGCTTCACCAGTTCCTGAATATGACTTAAAATCACTTCAACCCGGACCCGGCTTCTCGCAAATACAATCGTTTGAATGTTATTTTTTAAAAATTCCTGCGCCAGGCGGTTTACTTCAACGGTCGCACTACGACGAATATTCAGCGGTTCATTCACAACCGGCGGATTATAAAAAACAAAGTGCTTCCGCCCCCGTGGTGCTCCATTGTTGTCGATCAGCCGCATCGGCCGGTTCGTTAACGCTTCAGCGAGTTCTTTCGGATTGGCAATCGTGGCAGACGTACAAATAAACTGCGGGCTGCTTCCGTAAAAAGCACAAATACGCAGCAGGCGGCGAATTACATTCGCAACATGGCTGCCGAATACACCGCGGTACGTATGCAGTTCATCAATGACGATATATTTTAAGTTCTCAAACAAACTGACCCATTTTGTATGGTTTGGCAAAATAGCCGAATGAAGCATATCAGGATTGGTCATCACAATATGCCCCGCCTGCCGGACTTTTTGGCGGATCGTCGGCGATGTATCTCCATCATAAGTAAAGCTTTTAATATCGGCACCCATTTCAGCAATTATTTCGTTTAATTCACTTTTTTGATCCTGTGCCAGTGCTTTCGTCGGAAACAAATAAAGAGCCCTGCTTGTTGAATCTTCCGCAATTTTTTGCAGGACCGGCAGATTATAGCAAAGCGTTTTGCCCGAAGCGGTCGGGGTCACTGCTACAATATTTTCTCCTTTTTGCACAGCTTCTAAAGCTGAATACTGGTGGGTGTATAACTCGCGCACCCGGCGTGCTTCCAGTGCCCTTTTCAGCCGCTCATCTAAAAAAGCCGGCATCGGACGTGTTTTTGCTTCTACTGGCTCCAATTCATGCCAGTGGATGACATTTTCATCCTGCCGCAGCTCTTCAATCATCTCTACAAGTGTTTTTTTCCACATTGCCCTGCTGGCACCTCTTTTCCTGCTGCTTTCGATCTTAAAAATCGGTTCTTTTCCTTCTATCTTATCGAACAAACGATCTTTTTAAAAGCAAAAAAAAAGAACGCTTGAATGCGCTCTTATTTTTCCAAGTTATGATAAAGCGATTCAAGCACGTACAGGGCTGAATCTGCTGATTGAATAAACTTTGCTTTTCCTGTATCAAAAAAATGGGCATGAGCACCAACCCGCCGGGCGTTATCAGCTGCCTGGATAATCTGGGCAGCATGCACGTATTTTTGCGGATGCTCTTTTAAATACGAAAGCGCCGCTTGTTCCCAAGCGTCCGCTGCAGCATCTACCTCGTCTGCAAACGGCTTTACGGTTTTGAAAAAATCAGCCGGTTCCTTTGTTTGGCGGCCTGCTTCAAAAATAGCTTTCGCTTGTTGGATTAATTCCTGTAATTTCACTGTTTGATCGCCTAAAGACACGTTCTACCCTCATTTCATATTGAGCCAGCTGCTGGCTTCAGCGGCATCACTACATCTCCGCACAAAAAGCGTGCTCCTTCTTCCACTAGAAGCAAACGGTTATGAACCCGCTCTGCGTGGATGCGAAAGCCGGCAATTTTGCGGCTTCGTTCGTCTGCCACCCTCATTTTCAATCGCTGCTCAAGCTCTAATGTATCTTTTTCCAATTGTGCCAGCTCTTCCATCCACTCTTGCTTTGTCATTCCCGTCACCCCTTTGCTTTGTTGACTAGTAAAATTCGCCGCCGGAAGAAGATCTCCTTCCTGCTTGACAAAACTAGTGAACACACGGCAAAGAAAGCGGCAATCCGACAATTTACGCAAAAGTCATGCCCTTTTTCTTCATTAAAAACTGAAGCGCGTGACGGAACGTTAAAAACGTATTCAAATCCGGACGAATCCGCATGCCGCTTCGCATAAGCTCCTGGGTGAACGCTGGTGTAAATCCGACTAAAAATGTTTCAGCACCCATCAAGTTTAACGAACCAACGAGCTGATCGATGGACTGCCCAAGCAGCTCGGTTTCTTCAATTTCTTTTTTGGTAATGGCCGTAAAGTCAATAATAACGGTTTCTATTTCGTTTTGGTAGCATGCATCCATCAGTGCAGAAATAATAAGCTCAAATCGTTCCTGCGACATTTTCCCGGTCAATGGTACTAATATTGTTTCCGGGATAATAGACGGAATAATCGGAGCGGACGTATCCTTCACTAACTGCTTGTATTCGGCCAGCTCTTTTTTTAAAATTCGTATTTCTTCTTGAAGAGCTTCAATCTCTTTGGCTTCTTTTTTCATTGCACATCCCCTGCTTTTATCATGATTCTATTTATCTTAATATACTAGCCGAATGACCGTCGCTTTTCAATGTTCTGCTTCCGGAAAAAGGCATAAAGGAATATGTCTTTTCAAACAGGCGATTTGTTCGCTCATGTGGTATGATATTGATTGGATTCAAGAGGAGGGAATGAGATGGCGATCCGCTATCCGAATGGAAAAGAATATACGCAGCCCGCTCAATCGTCCCAGGCGAAGCAGCAGAACAAGAATCCTGTTTTTTCAAACCGCGGCATGACGCTTGAAGACGATATTAATGAAACGAATGCGTATTATTTGGGCCGAAATATGGCGGTCATTCACAAAAAACCTGTTCCCGTTCAAATTGTACGGGTCGACTATCCAGCCAGAAGCGCGGCTGTCATTAAGGAAGCTTACTTCAGGCAGGCTTCTACAACAGATTACAATGGGGTTTATAAAGGAAAGTATATTGATTTTGAAGCGAAAGAAACGAACAGTGAAACGTCGTTTCCGCTCAAAAACTTTCACGCCCACCAAATTGCCCACATGAAACAAGTGGACGAGCATGGCGGTATCGCTTTTGTAATTATCCGTTTTTCTAAAACGGACGAGCTCTTTTTTCTGCCGTTTCATGCATTGAATGCTTTCTGGGAACGTATGCATAACGGCGGCCGCAAGTCTATTACAAAAGCAGAGCTCACCAGCTGCAGTATCGAGCTGACACTGGGCTTTTCTCCGCGCATTCCATTTTTGGATGCCGTGGAAGATGTATACTTTTAATTTTGAAAGTGAGGAAAAGAGACAAATGTCTGGCGAATACAAATCAAGAACTGAAAAGCGGAACCAGCAAAAGAAAAAGCCGGCCCGCGCACAACGAAAAGCAAAACCAGCCAAATCACCTTCGAACAAAAAACGTTCGATCTTCAAACGGGTTTTTCTCGGCCTGCTTTTAGTTGCTTTACTCGTTTTGATCGGTGGTGCAGGACTGTTTGCTTATTACGTAAAAGATACACCGGAAATTGATGAATCACTTCTAAAAGATCCGATTTCATCAAAAATTAATACCGATGACGGCAAACTGTTGACCAATGTTGGTGCAGAACGCCGTGAATATGTGAAATATGACGATATTCCTGCTTTGGTCCGCGATGCCTTTATCGCAACGGAAGACAGCCGCTTTTTTGACCATCACGGAATCGATCCGATGCGCCTTGCCGGTGCAGCAGTGAAAAACGTGACAAACGGCTTTGGCTCACAAGGGGCCAGTACGATTACCCAGCAGGTTGTTAAGATGTCTTTCTTGACAGCTGATAAAACGTTGAAGCGGAAAGCCCAGGAAGCTTATCTTGCTTACAAACTGGAGCAGAAATACTCCAAAGAAGAAATTTTTGAAATGTATGTTAACAAAATTTATATGTCGGGTACTCCGGCGGTGATGGGTGTTAAAGCAGCTGCCGATTACTACTTCGGTAAAGATTTAGATGAATTGACCCTGCCGGAAGCAGCTTATCTTGCGGGGATGCCGCAAAGCCCGAATAATTACAATGCCTTTAAGCATCCGGAAAGTGCGGAAAAGCGGAAAGACGTTGTTCTCTCTCTCATGAACCAGCATGACAAAATTTCTGAATCCGAAATGAATGAAGCACAATCCGAAAACATTACTGATTTCCTTGTTGAAGAACCAACGAACAAATCAGGTGTCGACAAAGAATATGACGCTTTTGTTGACCAGGTAATTGAAGAAGTAGAAGATATGGGCTACAACGCCTACACAGATGGACTGACGATCGAAACAACGCTTGATAAAGAAGCGCAGGACTTTATGTATGAGCTGTTAAACAGCGATGAGTACATTGACTACCCGAGTGAACTTTTCCAGGCCGGTATCGTTTTAACAGATACGGAAACCGGCGAGATTCGGGCGATTGGCGGAGGCCGCAACCAGGAGGTCGAGCGCGGCTTCAACTACGCGACCGATAACCGGACGCAGCCAGGCTCAACGATTAAGCCTATCTTGGATTATGGCCCAGCGATCGAATATTTAAAATGGTCAACGTATGAACAAGTTGAAGACAGCCCGCTTCAATATACAAATGGCGGTTCCGTTGGAAATGCGGGCGGCTCTTACGCAGGTATGATGTCTATGCGCGATGCGCTCGCCCGTTCAAAAAATACACCGGCCGTCCGGACGTTCCAGGAAGTCGGCTTTGACGACGCTTATGAATTTGCCGGCAAGCTCGGCATCAATTTGAAAAATGAATTTGAATCCTATGCGATTGGCGGAATGGATGGCGACGAAGGGATTTCACCGCTGCAAATGGCCGGCGCTTATGCTGCATTTGGAAACGGCGGTATTTACAACAAACCGCATACGGTTAAACAAATTACACTCGCAGACGGCACAGTCGTTAAAAATGATATTAAATCCGAACCAGCCATGAGCGATTACACGGCTTATATGGTTACGGATATGTTAGAAAGTGTTGTAGACTATGGAACCGGAACGGCAGCGAATATTCCTTCGCTTCATATGGCCGGTAAAACCGGAACAACGAACTACACGCAGGATGAGCGCGAGAAATACAATATTCCATCCAGCGCTTCTCCAGATTCATGGTTTGTCGGCTATACAACGAAATATACAGCGTCCGTTTGGACAGGTTATGAAAAACGCAATGAGTACTTGTCCAAGGACAGCCAGCAGATTGCAAAACAGCTGTTTAAAGAATTGATGACAAAAGTATCTGAGGACGTAGATACACCTGATTTTGAAAAACCAGACAGCGTCATTGAACTGCCAATTGTCAAAGGATCGAATCCAGCAGTTGTGGCAGGAAGCGGTGCTTCAGACAGCGATGTAACATATGAATTATTTGTCCGCGGCGAACAGCCGAAGCGTTCTGCTCCGAAAAAGGAAGAAGAACCGGAAGAAGATGAGCAGACAGAAGATGAAGAACAAACAGAAGAAGAAACATCCAGCGGTGAAGTAACCGGCTTATCGGCAACCGCAGACGAGAGCGGAAATATGTCTGTTTCATGGTCCTATAGCGGTGAAGGCAGTCCATCCTTCAGCGTATCAAATGGATTGGAAACACAGTCTATCGGCGGCTTCTCAACCGTCTTTGGCGGCGGACAGCCGGGGCAGACATACTCCATCACGGTCACAGCCATCGTCGACGGCCAAAGCGTTGATTCGGCTTCTACATCTGTAACCGTTCCTGGTGGTGAAACAACAGAACCGGAACCAACAGAACCGGAACCAACGGAACCGGAACCAACAGATCCTGAACCAACAGAACCGGAACCAGCCGATCCTGAGCCAGCCGATCCGGCTCCAGCAGATCCTGAGCCAGCCGATCCGGCTCCGGCAGATCCTGAGCCAGCCGATCCGGCTCCGGCAGATCCTGAGCCTTCTACTCCACAGCCAAGCACGCCTTCCACAGGCAACAACGGCAATGGAAACGGTAATGGAACTGGTAATACAAATGGAAACACTGGCGGCAATACCAGCGGTACTACTGATGGCGGTACTGGTACAACGCAAGGCAATGGTTCAGCTGAACCAGCACCTGACGTTCAAACCGAAACACCATAAAAAAATCCCCGATGAGATTAAACTCATCGGGGATTTTTTATTGCGTAAACAGCGGCGGCTTTTTTCAGCTCTGTCATCAGCTCGATCAGCTGGCGATAAGCCATGTATGTGTAAGGACGGTTATCAATATAAGTGAACCGCTCCAAAAAATTAATCGGCTTAACCGCAAAATTCGCTTGTTTTTCTTTCCAAAGCACCGGGGCTGCCGGCTGTCCGTTTACCCAAAACAGCGCCATAAAAAACATGGCCAACAGCGCATCCACTTCTTCTTTTACATCTTTACTGCGTATACGCTGTTTTTCATCAAGTGCCTGTTCCATCTTTGCCCAGGCAGACTCAAGCAGCGGGAGACCGCTTTTTTCACTCTCCCACGGTTTTTCTCCGCCCAATTCATATTTAAAATATGGATATACACAAACGGATTCGGGCAGTTCTGCTTCCCCTTCAGTTGAAAAATACCGAAGCTCTTCAGGGATCCTTACTGTCATACACGCGTGCCTCCAAGCTTCATACGTTTTTTTCCTTCCCGGCATATATCAAGCAGCGGACATTCCGGACAGCGAGGTGCCTGCGCTTTACAGTGATAGCGGCCGAAGAAAATCATTCGATGATGTGTATCTGACCATTCTTCCTTTGGAATTTTGCGCATAAGCGTGTTTTCCACTTCGGTTACATTGTCCTTCCAGCGGCAGAAAGCGAGCCGCTTAGACACCCTCTCTACATGTGTATCAACCGCGATAGCAGGAACACCGAATGCAACAGAAGCTACAACATTGGCGGTTTTTCGGCCGACACCCGGCAGCTTAACAAGCTGATCCTGTGTGTCAGGGACAATACCGCCAAAATCCTCCAGCAGCATCCGCGACATTTTTTGAATGTTTTTCGCTTTGTTTCGGTACAATCCAATGGAGCGGATATCCTGCTCCAGCTCTTCAAGCGGAACCGCTAAATAATCTTCCGGCGTTTTGTATTTCTCAAACAGCCCTTTGGTTACTTTGTTGACGAGCGCATCCGTACATTGCGCTGACAGTGCGACTGCTACGGCCAGCTCAAACGGATTTTGGTGATTTAATTCGCAGTGTGCGTCCGGAAACATCTCAGCAAATGTATCCAGGCAGCGGCGAATTTGAATTTTGTTCAGCATATTGATCTGTTCTCCTTACTGCTCCAGCCAGTTGTAAAACGGGACGGCATGTTCGGAACGGGAAATTTGTTCGGTTCCAGTGGGTTTACGAAACTTTTTCCCCTGCTCGCGCGCCTGCTCCACCGTTTTAATCCCTTGCTTTTTCCATTCAAATAAAATGCGGTCAATATAGCGGAAGTTCAATTTCATAGACAGAACTGCTTCTCTGAGCGCTGCTTTGATCACAGGCGGCTCATGGCCATCCTGGTCAATCCAGAGCGCCAATGTTTCACATTCAATAGAGGAAAGCGGCCGGCCGAATTCTTCTTCAAATAAACTGTATAAGTCTTTTTCTTCAACCATAGCCTGCTGCACCGACTGGCCTCTCGCATCTGATTCAAAAATGGAAGCCAGCTTGTGCCAAAGAGGTTCCAGCGAATAAAACTCATAGCCGGTCTGGCTGCCCTGTTCGATTGCGACGACCTGCTTTTGAATCAGCTTTTTCACGCAGCCTGCACAGTCAGAAGACGACATCGACATACGGTTCGACAGCTCTTCAAAGCTCGGGAAGGTAATGCCTTTTTGCGCATATGCGTAAATATGCAGCAGCACCATCATTTCCTGTTCATTTAAGGACAGCCGCTTGTAGTTTTCCAACAGAACGTTCGGAATGCTTGTTGCACCCTTTTCCATCCAGCGAATCATCATTTCTTTTTCTTTCATGTTCATTCCACCTCGACCCTTTGCAATGCTTCATATTATACTAGGACACGGAAAAAAAGAAAAGCCGCCCGAATGGACCGCTTTTCTAATCGATATTACCCTTTTTGGTTTGATTTTACATAATCCGCAATGCGCTCAACTGCTTTTTCCAGCAATTCAAGTGATGTCGCATAGGAAAGACGGATATTATCCGGTGTGCCAAAGCCGCTGCCTGGCACTACCGCTACATTTGCTTCTTCAAGGAGTGCTGTCACAAAGTCATCCACATTTGCGTGACCTGTTAGGGCCGCTGCTTCTGTTACATTCGGGTACAAGTAAAAAGCACCTTGCGGCTTTAAGCATGTAACCCCTGGAATTTCATTTAATTTCGCATGAATAATATTTAAGCGTTCTTCAAACGCTTTTTTCATCACTTCTACAGGCTCCTGCGTGCCTTTATAAGCTGCAATCGCACCGTATTGAGCTGTCGACGTCGGATTGGATGTTGAATGGCTCGCAAGGTCTGTCATCGCTTTGATCACTTGCGCATTACCAGCCGCATATCCGATGCGCCAGCCTGTCATGGAGTGAGATTTCGATACTCCGTTAATCACAATCGTTTGCTCTTTTAATTCAGGAGACAATTGGGCGATCGATACATGCTTGTTGTCGCCGTATACAAGCTTCTCGTAAATTTCATCAGATACAATCCAGATATTATGGCGGAGGGCCACTTTTCCTAACGCTTTCAGCTCATCCGCAGAATAAAGCATGCCCGTTGGGTTGGATGGAGAATTGATAATCACAGCTTTTGTTTTTTCTGTAATAGCAGCTTCAAGCTGATCCGGTGTAATTTTAAAATCGTTGGATTCTTTTCCGTCAATATAAACCGGAACACCATCTGCAAGCTTTACCTGCTCAGGATAACTTACCCAGTAAGGTGTCGGGATGATCACTTCATCGCCTTCGTTTAAAATCACTTGAAATAAATTGTAAAGAGCATGCTTCGCGCCTGTTGTGACAATAATTTCGTTTGCTTTATATGTAATGCCCTGATCCTGCTGGAATTTCTCAATAATCGCATTTTTTAATTCCGCTAAACCGCCAGCCGGTGTGTATTTCGTCTGGCCGCCTTTTAACGATTCATAGGCTGCTTCAATAATATGATCCGGTGTATTAAAGTCCGGCTCCCCAGCTCCAAGGCCAATCACGTCTTTACCCTGTGCTTTCAATTCCTTCGCTTTTGCTGTAATCGCCAAGGTTGTTGAAGGGGTTAATGCTTTTACGCGTTCTGCTAATTGTACATCCATGAATCCATTCTCCATTCTGTTAAATGTTTTCAACCTTTTTCCACCATGTACCATCTGTAAAAGACAAATAGTAATAATTCAAGCGGCCGTTTTTATTTTCAAACGTAAACAGCCAGACAGGGGTTTTGCCTTCTAAGCCAAGTGTCTGCGATAAAATGTCTGCATCGCCCGCTTCCTCCTTGAAGAGAGCGCGTGCTTCCTTTTCCGTTACATTGCCTTTGAGCGGCTGGACGATTGGATCGGACTTGCCGTTTTGCTGGAGCCAAACCGCTACATCTTTTCCGCTTTCATCTTTCCCTGTACCCGTATAATACGCTTTTGTGCCGTTATATACGTACACATCGTCGATTTGCGAAAGAGACGCTTTTTCCTGAAGCTGTTCTAAAGCAGCCTCTCTGGCTTTTTCATACGGTTTTTGTGCATTATTATACATTATTGCGACAATAATCGCAATTAAAAGCAAAGGAATTCCGATTATTAATAACCACTTTTTAAAATTTGTTCGCATATTCACCACATCTTCATTACGTTCGGTAAATTGTAAAAACAGCTTTTGTTTGATCTTCCGCATCCAATGCAAGGCCGAACATTAAGTTCTCCCGCTTCAGCGTCCGGTTCAACGTATCGACAAGCTTATACAAATCGCCGTTATTCTCTACTTTCACCGTGGAAAGTACTTCGATCTTTGACTCCATTAAAATCCCTCCTGGCTCAAATTATAGCAGGAATAATAAGCCTTCATACAATTATTTTTCTCCTGGAAGCCACTTTTCGATCAATTCCATTGTGCCGGTGATATCGAGCTCTTTCGCTGGAACATCTGGAATCGATTGGAGAAACGCTTTTCCATAGCGGCTTGATAGGACACGACGATCAAACAGGACGGCTACTCCCCGGTCTGATTCCGTGCGAATCAGCCTGCCAAATCCCTGTCTGAACCTGATGACAGCCTGCGGAAGCGAGTAGGCAGAAAATGCATTTTCCCCTTCCCGCTTCAGCTGCTCGTTTTTCGCCTCGACAAAAGGATCATCCGGCGGAGCAAATGGAAGACGCACGATAAACAGAACAGATAAATCCTCTCCCGGAATATCGATGCCTTCCCACAGAGCGCCGGTTCCAAGCAGAATTGATTTATCATACTGGCGGAAATTTTTAGCCAGACGTGTTACACTGCCGCCTGTGATGCCCTGTGCAAAAATCGCGTATTCGGCCAGCAGCTCTGTTTCCCGAATAAAATCGTGTGTTTTCTTTAAAATATCAAACGAAGTAAACAAAACAAGCATGCGTCCGCCTGCTGTTTCTGCGGCCGCAATAATATAATCAGCCACAGCCTGCGCGTATGTGTCCTGATCGGTTTCTTTCACATCCGGCACATCGTTTGGAATGACAATCCGGCAGTGGTTCGCATAATCAAACGGTGAAGGAATCACGTGTTTCCGGTATGAAAAAGCTTCCAGACCCATTTCCCGTGCAAAGAATTGGAAAGACTGCTCAACGGTCAGCGTAGCGGAAGTAAAAAGGACGTGATGCCGTTCCAATAAATATGACTGAATAAGAGCACCCGGCTGAACGGGCTGTGTCCGCATGGTCAGCGTATTGGACAGTGAGCGTACATCGCCCTCGATCCACACTACTTCTTCTTCATCAGGACGAAACACGAGTTCAAACAGCTGTTGATTCCAGTTTCGGCACCGGTCTAAAAACAAAAGGGCATCATCCACATATAGTTCATCCCGGGCGGAAAGCTGCTTGCGAATATCTTCAATTGGAAGGACTTTCTCTTCTACCACTTCCACTAAACGGGACACCTTATTGTATAAACGTTCAGCGCCATACTCGATTTGCTGCCAGCCGGCCATATTCCGGCTTTTTTCCGTGATGGCGAGCTGGCGCTTCGCATGGTTTATGCGGGATGTCTGCCGTTCAAAAAAAGCAGAAACAACGCCAAGCCATTCTTCTGCCTCCGTTAAAACGGCGGATACAGCAGTCATTATTTTTTCCGCCGGCCGCTCTGTAAGACGCTTTGATTCAATTCGATTTAAATGATACAGAAGCCGCCTTTCCTCCGTTGTACCGATTTTCCCCATAAAAAACTTTAAGTCTGCTACTGAAAGCTCCCGGCCAAGCCGTTCTCTTGCCGCTCGTTCGAACCGGTGTGCTTCATCGATTAAAATAAAGCTCCCCGGCACCAAAATCGGCTTTGCCGCCTTCATATCGGCAATTAAAAAGGAATGGTTTGTAACAATAATATCTGCACTGGCCGCTACTTCCTTCGCATACCGGGCAAAGTCATGCTTTCTCCATGCCTGCTTTGCTTTATTCATATAATCGTCTGCCTGGCAGACTTCTTTCCAAAATAGGGCGCCGCCTGAAGATAAATTTAATTCATCGCCGTCACCGGTTTCAGTTTCAAGCAGCCAGACAAGCATTTGCATTTTTGTGATAATCCGGTCATAATTCCGCTCTTTTTCACGCAGCGACCGAACAAAGCGGGACAGATCCAGATAGTGGCGCTTTCCCTTTAGTACGGCGGCTTTTACGTGAAAAGGCAGAAGGATTTCAAGCTTTGCAAGCTCCCGTTCAAGCAGCTGATGCTGCAGCAGAACCGTATAAGTGGATACAACAACCGGCCGGCCGCTTCGCCGGCTTTCATAAATAGCCGGCAGCAAATACGCGAGCGACTTGCCGGTTCCGGTTCCGGCTTCAATGACAGTATGCTCTTTGTTTTGGAAAAAGTGCTGCACCGCCTCCATCATTTCCATCTGGCCGTGACGTCTTTGCATGCCGGGAGCCCCTGCAAGCAGCTCCCACTTTTCTTCCTCTGTTTGAGGAAACGAGATCGACTCGTCTGCTTTGCGTTTTTCCGGCTGTTTTTTTGTGCGCAATGCAAGTCCCCGGTACACAGTCCATTCCTCTGGCAGCATTTCTACACGCTGCTTTTTTTCCGCTGCGATACGCGACAGCAGCAAATGAATATCACTTTTCAACCCGGTTGACAGCTTCAGCAATTGTTCAATTGTGACAAGCGGAAGCTCTTCCAGACGGTCGACAAGGTAAATAAACAATTCCGCTGTTGCGCGGGCATCACTGTCCGCTCGATGCTTCTGCCCATGGCTCAGACGAAATTGATCGGATAAATCCCCCAGTTTATAGCTGTCCGAGACAGGCAGGACAATTTTTGCAAGCTCTACTGTATCAATAAAAGAACCGGTAAAAGGCGGATAACCGGCCGCCTCCAGTTCGCTGTTTAAAAAAGGCAAGTCAAAAAAAACATTATGGGCCACAAAAACCGAATCGGCCAGCCATTCCCGAAAGCGCTCTGCTTCTTCCTGAAAAAAAGGCGCCTGCTGGACCGCTTCATCCTCAATTCCAGTCAACTCCTGAATAAAAGGAGGAATCGGCATTTCCGGGTTTAAATACGTGCTGAACTGACTTTCAATCCGGCCATTTTCAACTGCAACAAAAGCAGCCTGCATAATACGGCCGCCGCTTGCGTAAGAATGACCCGTTGTTTCAAAATCTGCCACGGTAAATCGCATATCATTGATCACGGCAAACACACCTTTAAGTAAATTCTTTATCAGTTTACCATAAGAAGAGCAAAAGGTGCCTGCTTATCGGTATCAATTCAAACAAAAGCATCCGCCAGGCGGCTTTTCTCCAAAACAACAGAAGTTGGCAGAACAAAAGCACCTTTGCCAAATTGGAGAAAAAAAAGACCACTGCATAAACAGCGGTCCAGATTGTAGACAAATAAAATCTATTGCCAAGGGATTTCTTTCGTTTCTCTCTTATGCAAGGCGTGCAGGCGGTTGGGATGAGAGCCGATAAGGCGGCGGACGCGCGGCTTCGCTTTCCATGGGGCAGGCGCTGAGCCCCTAGGAGTCTTTGCCGCACACCCGCCGCCTGTACTACACACCCTGACAGATATACTTACCTCTATTACCAAAGCGCTAAAAGCGTATGTGGACATACCGTATTTGCTGCTTTTTCGAAACAAATGGGGAAGCAGGCCGGACGAAGACTCCTGCGGGAAGTACAGTGAGTCAGGAGACCCCACAGGCGCAGCCGAGGAGGCTCCCGCACTGCCCGCGGAAAGCGCAGTCCGGCCGGCTTCCCCTATCGGCCCTTTTTAAGAAACGATGTTTTCCGAAAAGTCTCCTGCCCGTTTCGATGTTGAAAACATTCATAAAAAAAGACTGACGACTTTGTCGCCAGCCTGAGACCGCTAGATAACCAACGGACAACATCCTTACATAATGGTGGAAGCTGGTTCTTGATGAAGCATGTCGGCAATCCGGTTGTCAGCGTCCATAATCAGCACTTTTGGTTTGTGCTCTTTTACTTTTTCTTCCGCTACTAGCACATAAGAAATAATAATAACGGTATCACCGGGCTGAACAAGACGCGCCGCTGCACCGTTTAAACAAACGACGCCGCTGCCGCGCTTACCTGGAATAATATATGTTTCCAGACGTGCACCGTTATTGTTGTTGACAATCTGCACTTTCTCATTCGGCAGCATGCCTGCTGCATCAAGCAGATCCTCATCGATCGTAATACTGCCGACATAGTTTAAATTGGCCTCGGTCACCGTTGCACGGTGGATTTTTCCGTTCATCATTGTGCGGTACATGGCGCACTTCCTTTCACTGGTAAAATCACATTATCAATTAAACGCGCCTGCTTGTACTGCACAGCTGCGGCTGCAATGATTGTTTCGTTTACTTGCTCAACCTGCTCAAGGGCAGGATAAGATAAAATCTCAAGGTAATCGATCACTGCTCCTGTCTCTTCTTCCAGTACGTAACGCGCTTTTTGCTTTAAGGAAGCGATATCGGTTTCTCCTGCTTCAACGGACTGCTTGATCAGCCGAAGCGCTTTATAGATGGCTGGCGCTTTTTCCCGTTCTTCCGGAAGCAGGTATACATTCCGTGAACTTTTTGCGAGGCCGTCCGGCTCTCTCACAGTATCCACACCAATAATTTCGATTGGTACGTTCAGCGCATCCACTAAGCCATGAATCACAGCAAGCTGCTGGGCATCTTTTTTCCCAAAATAAGCACGGTCTGCTTCGGTTAAATGGAACAGCTTCATGACTACCGTTGCCACTCCGTCAAAATGGCCTTCTCGTGAAAGACCGCACAGCGCATTCGTCCGTTTATGAACGGTCAGCGTCACAGCCGGCTCTTCCGGATACATTTCTTCTACTGACGGCAGAAACAAAAGGTCTACGCCCACTTCCCCTGCAAGCAGTGTATCCCGTTCTTCATCACGGGGATATCGCTCAAAATCTTCATTTGGCCCAAATTGAAGCGGGTTGACAAAAATAGACATCACCACAACGTCATTTTGGCTGCGTGCCTGTCGGGCAAGCGTCAGATGGCCTTCATGCAAAAAACCCATCGTAGGCACAAAACCAATGGACTGTCCGGCCGATTGAGCCGCCCGTATTTCTTTTTTTAAACCGGAGATCGTACGGACAATTTTCATCAATGGACGCCTCCGTACAAACGATCCAGCTCTTCTTCCTTCATCGTAAAGGTATGCTCTTTGGCTGGAAATACGCCTGCTTTCACATCTGCTACGTAAGAAGAAACAGCTTGTATGCCGGCTTGGTCAAAATCCGCATAACTTTTCACAAACTTAGCTGTCCGGTCCACTCCATAACGCGTGATGTCATGATACACAAGCACTTGCCCGTCTGTTTCCACACCCGCTCCAATACCAATAACCGGAATGTGAAGCGCTTGTGCAACCGACTGCGCTACTTGATGCGGTACACATTCAAGCACCAGCATAAACGCTCCGGCCTGCTCCATCGCCTTTGCATCGGCTAACAGCTGTTGCGCAGCTTCAGCTGTTTTCCCCTGTACCTTATAGCCGCCGAGTACACCGACGGACTGCGGTGTAAGCCCTAGATGTGCACATACCGGCACCCCGGCTGCCGTTAATTCACGGACGCGCTCCACCACTTCGCCGGCCCCTTCAAGTTTAACGGCATCGGCGCCTCCGTCCTGCATAATGGCACGGGCTGTATTTAACGTTTGTTCTTTGTTTACGTGGTAAGTCATAAACGGCATATCTGTTACGACAAATGTATTGCGGGCGCCCCGCTTAACAGCTTTTGTATGATGAACCATATCTTCAGTTGTCACGTAAACCGTGGATTCATACCCAAGCACGGTCATGCCGAGAGAATCACCGACTAAAATAATGTCTGAACCGCCTGCTTCCGCCTGCTTGGCTGACGGGTAGTCATACGCTGTAATCATCGCGATTTTTTCCTGACCGGCTTTCATCTTAATAAAATCTGCTGTTCGCTTCACGCTGTTTCCTCCTTTTGATCAGAGGAGACGAAACAATAAAAAAAGGGTCCTTTTGCTGGAAAGAAGCAGAAGGACCCCGCTGTAAACGGAATAATGTTTCGACCCTCTGTCCCTGTCCATTCGGATCAAGGCAGTGTTTGTCTTGTTATAAAATACGTTTCACTTTCGGAACGCGGTGCAGTTCAAGCATGATACCGCCCTTGTTCACGATTATTATAACAGGCATCCCCTCATTTGACTACCGTTCAATTTCAATGTCCGCTGAGTAGATCGAGTGAATGATGCCTTCTTCATCCTGCAGCTTTAATACGCCTTCTTCTGTAATCCCAATTGCCTTCCCTCGAATCGAGCCATTCACGGTTCGGGCCGTAATATGACGGCCAATCGAAACGGCAAACGATTCCCATTTTTGTTTGATCGAGGCAAACCCATTTTCCACATACTCTTTATAGTAGATTTCCATATTTTTAAGGATAGCCTGTACAAGCTTAGCGCGGGAGATGGTTTCTCCTTTTTCAATGGCGAGTGAAGTAGCAATGTCTTCAAGCTCAGCCGGAAATGCCTGCTGGTTTACATTCATGCCAATCCCAATAATAATGGAACGGATACGGTCAGCATCCGCTTGAAGTTCTGTTAAAATACCGGTTATTTTTTTCCCGTTCATCAAAAGATCATTGGGCCACTTGATTTCCGGCGTCAGCCCGGTTACATCCTGAATGGCTTCAGCAACGGCCACAGCCGCAATCAACGTAAACTGCGGCGCTTTCACAGGCGGAAGGTTTGGCTTTAAAATAAGGCTCATCCAAATTCCTGTACCCTTAGGAGAATGCCACGCTCTGGTCATGCGGCCGCGCCCTGATGTTTGCTCTTCCGCAATGACCAGCGTTCCTTCCTCTGATTCTTCCGCGATTTTATGTGCTTCTTTCTGCGTAGATTCTACTGTTTCTTTAAAAACAATTTGTTTACCGAGCTGGTCCGTTTGAAGACCGATTAACAATTCATTTTCACTTACTTTATCAGGCTTCCCTGTAATACGGTAGCCTTTGTTTCGTACTGCTTCAAGCTCAAAGCCTTCCTGCCGCAGTGATTCAATATGCTTCCAGACGGCGGTTCGCGAACAGCCAATGTGATCTGCCAATGCCTGGCCGGATACAAACTCACCGTCTGCTTTTGAAAACACCTCGAGCAGCTTATGCTTTACAGAAGATTGCATGCATGCAGCCACCTTTCAATTTCCGTTCGCTCGTTTGGAACGTCGCGTGCAATAACAGCCCGCTCCGTTCGTTCAAGCACTTCTTTTATCCATGGACCCCTTGGCTTGGACGCCCATTGGATCAAATCATTTCCTGTAATGGCGAGATCGTGACGGCTTTTTATCGGAAGCGATTCAAAACGGCTGGCTGCACTGCCGCCATCCAGCTCTTTTCCACCGGTCAGCGCGTACCCTGCAGCCGCTGCGTCAACAGATGACTGGAGCCCGCCTTGAAAAAGCTGCCAATCGGTAACGCCTTTCGCTAAAAACTGAATTAACGTTCGAACACTTCGGCCGATGCTTTTAATTCTTTTTTGCGGAAGCCGCCATTGTGTTAAAAATGGAACCGGATCTTCCTCCGCACACAAGTAAGCTGCCGCTGTCCAAACCTGATCCACTGTCAGCCCTTCAATCGGAAGACCTGCCAATCGGGTAAGCGCGGGCTTTTGTCTATCCAGCCCCGGCAAAAATTGATAAAGTCCTGTTTCAATTAATACAGCCACCGCCTGGCGCTTATCGCACCCGCTAAACAGTTTATCCATTTCGTTCAGCTTCCGCTCAACGGCGATGTGACCGAGCAGCGGCGCATGCTCGGTCATCGCTTCCTTCGTATCGTCATCCAAATGAAAAGACAACTGACTTACGAACCGGGCAGCACGCATCATTCGGAGGGCATCCTCTGAAAAACGTTCGCCTGCACGGCCTACAGTCCGGATTACTCTCCTTTGGATATCTTCTTTTCCGCCAAAGGGGTCAATCCATTCGCCATTTTTATTCATCGCCATTGCATTCATCGTAAAATCACGGCGTTTTAAATCTTCATACAGGGAGCGGACAAACCGAACCTGATCCGGCCTCCTGAAATCAGTGTAGTCGGATTCAGTCCGAAAGGTGGTCACTTCGAATCCAATACCGTTATGCAAAACGAGGATTGTCCCATGATCAATACCGACATCGACCGTATTCTTAAACACTGCTTTTACTTCAGTCGGCACTGCTGATGTGGCAATATCGACATCATGAACAGGACGGCCCAGAAAAAGGTCCCGGACCGCTCCGCCGACAAAAAATGCTTCGAAGCCCGCTTCTTCCAGGCGTGCAATAACCGGCAGCGCCTGGCGAAAAAAAGGATGGTCAATCATAAATGGCTTCCTCCAGCAAGCTGTAATAAATACGTTCATATTGCTTTACAATATCAGATGAATGAAACTGCTCCTGAACGGTCTCCATTGACCGCTGCTTCATCCGTTCATATAAGGCTTCATTTGTCAGCAATTCGATCGCAGCCTCGCTGATCGCTTCGACGTCACCAATGGGACGGACAAAGCCGTTTTCACCGTCCTCAATCACTTCTGGAATGCCGCCTGCATTCGTTCCGATACACGGCACGCCGCATGCCATCGCCTCAAGAGCGACGAGTCCAAAGCTTTCTTTCTCTGACAGAAGAAGCTTTACATCGCTGATTGTGTATAATTCCGCTAAATTGTTTTGCTTTCCAAGATAAAGCACTTGTCCTTCAAGTCCAAGTGATTCGGCCAGCCGGCAGACAACCGTCATCTCCGGCCCATCTCCAACAAGAAGAAGCTTTGCGGGCATTTGCTCAGCAATGTTGGCAAATACTTTTATTACATCTGTGACTCGTTTGACGGCGCGGAAATTCGATACGTGAATCACCACTTTTTCATCATCTTTGATGCCAAACTCTTTTCTTAAATGGCGGGCCGTCTCAACAGGGCGGTATACACGCTCATCAATAAAGTTGTACACGGTTTCAATATGCTTATCCGGCGCGATCATCTCTTTTGTCTGCTTTACAAGCGAGTGAGAAACAGCTGTGACCGCATCCGATTGTTCAATACCGAATTTAATGGCTGGTGCCAGTGCCGAATCTGTGCCAAGCACCGTAATATCTGTTCCATGCAGCGTGGTCACGATTTTTACGTTCGACTTGGCCATCTGCTTGCCTAGAATAGCGCAGACTGCGTGCGGGATGGCATAATGAACGTGTAAAATATCAAGCTTTTCACGCTCAATCACCTCAGCCATTTTGCTTGCGAGGGCAATATCATAAGGCGGGTACTGAAAAACCGAATATTGATTGACTTCCACTTGATGAAAAAAGATATTTGGGTATACCCGATCAAGCCGAAACGGAACAGCCGATGTAATAAAATGAATGGTATGCCCCTGCTCAGCCAGAAGCTTGCCAAGCTCCGTTGCCACGACGCCTGACCCGCCCACAGATGGATAGCATGTAATACCAATGTTTAATCCCATATTTTTTCTCCTGCCGATCATTCACTCTGTTCTTCAATAATACCATCAATCAATACGCGTGCTGTTCCAAGGTTTGTTGCAAGCGGAACAGAATATACATCACAAAGACGGACAAGCGCGGTCACGTCCGGCTCATGCGGCTGCGCCGTAAGCGGATCGCGGAAGAAAAAAACAAAATCCATTTCTCCCCGTGCGATACGGGCGCCGATTTCCTGGTCGCCTCCAAGCGGCCCGGATTGAAACCGGTGCACATCAAGTCCTGTTTTTTCCATTACGCGCGTGCCGGTAGTGCCTGTTGCAAAAAGCGTGTGGGCACCAAACACTTCTTTATGAAGGTCTACAAATTCGATCAAATCGTCTTTTTTCTTATCATGTGCAATCAGTGCAATATTCATTAGAATCCCCCATTAATCCAAGATATTTTCGAGACCATACACCAATGTTTTTGTTTTCATGACCGTTTCCACGCATACTTTTACGCCAGACATAAAGGATGCCCGGTTGTAAGAGTCATGACGGATTGTTAAGGACTCGCCATCCGCACCAAACAGCACCTGCTGATGTGCAATTAAGCCCGGCAGGCGTACACTATGAATATGCATGCCGTCCATTTCGGCACCGCGTGCTCCTGGAATTGTTTCTTTTTCTTCTGGATGTCCCTGGCGTTTCGGTTCACGCACTTCGCTGATCATGTGCGCTGTTTTCACGGCTGTACCAGACGGTGCATCCAGCTTTTTATCGTGGTGAAGCTCGATGATTTCTACGTCGCTAAAGTACTTTGCTGCCATCTGGGAAAACTTCATCATCAGAACGGCGCCAATGGCAAAGTTAGGGGCAATAATGCATCCAAGCTCTTTTGATGAAGAAAGCTCTTTTAGTTCCTCCAGCTGTTCATCGGTAAAGCCCGTTGTCCCTACCACTGGACGAATACCGTGCTCAAGTGCTGTTTTTGTATGTACATAGCCGAATTCAGGTGTTGTTAAATCAATCAATACATCGGCTGGATGCTCTGAGAAGCAGTCTTTTGCGTCTGTATAAATCGGTGCTTTCGAGCCGGAAAACCCGATATCCTCTAGTGTTTCCCCGGCATGTTTTCGGTCCAGGGCCGCCACCAATTCAAACTCTGGTGTATTCATCACCATTTTAACTGCTTCTATTCCCATGCGGCCGCGCGGGCCCGCGATAATAACACGAATACTGCTCATTTTTACTTTTCCTCCTCAATTTTGGTCCAGCGGTCTTTGTCTCTTGTCTGGAATTTGTGCATGACCCGGTCGTGTGCGGTCTGCAAATCAATCTCGAGCGAATTTGCCAGGCAGATGGCTACAAACAAAACATCCCCGAGTTCCTCCTCGATCGTTTTTTCTTCTTCGGATGTTTTCTTTGGCTTCTCTCCGTAGTAATGGTTGACTTCACGGGCCAGTTCGCCCATTTCTTCTGTCAGGCGGGCCATCATCGCAAGCGGACTGAAGTAGCCCTCTTTAAACTGGCCGATATAGCCGTCTACTTCTTTTTGCATATCACGCATCGATTTATCCATTTTTTTCACCACTTTCTTTCTTTTATATGTTACATATTATATAGAGGAGGTGCAATTTTTTCTTATTATTCATCACAATAAAAAGGAGAACGTATATGAAACACGGCATTAAATCCAAAAATGTATTTTTTATTTTGGTTGGCTCAGCTATTTTTTCATTTGGGCTTGTCCATTTTAACATGCAGAACAATTTAGCGGAGGGCGGTTTTACGGGCATTACCCTGCTATTATACAATTTATTTGAAATTGATCCTTCCTACTCGAATATACTTCTTAACATTCCCATTTTTTTGATTGGGTGGAAACTGCTCGGCCGTGTCTCTTTTTATTATACGCTGATTGGCACCTTCAGCGTTTCCTTCTTTTTATCGATCTTTCAAAACTGGCAATTTCACATTCCACTTCGGGATGACCTGTTTCTTGCCGCGCTGTTTGCAGGGGTTTTTATCGGCGCGGGCCTTGGGATTACGTTTCGGTACGGAGGCACAACAGGAGGCGTCGATATTATTGCGCGGCTTGTACATAAATATTGGCAGGTAAGCATGGGCAAAACCATGTTTTTATTTGATGCAGTCGTGATCACGGCTTCTTTTTTAACATACATCAATTACCGGGAAGCGATGTACACGCTCGTTGCCGTTTTTGTTGCAGCACGCGTCATTGACTTTATGCAGGAAGGAGCATACGCGGCACGCGGCGCGATGATTATCTCTTCTGCTCATGAAGAAATTGCGGACGAAATTAACAAACGAATGGAGCGCGGAGTGACGATTTTAAAAGGATATGGCTCTTTCACAAAGCAGGAACGCGATGTTTTATACTGCGTGGTGGGCCGAAATGAAATCGTCCGGCTGAAGAATATTATTCATGCGGTGGATCCGCACGCATTTGTTTCGGTGACAGTTGTGCATGATGTATTCGGAGAAGGCTTTACTCTTGATGAAAACAAACAGCCGATTGAACGTTAAAAAGCACCGGGAAAATTCCCGGTGCTTCAGGCTGTTGACAAACGCCCGCTTTCGGCGTCACTTGCCAGCTGTGAATGCTCATGACCCCAAAAAGGTCACTCCGCTTCCCAGCCGGCGGCGTTCCTGGAAAGTCAGACGTTTTCAATCAGCCTGCTTTCTTACTTTGTCTACACTCTCAAAGCACCGGAAAATTCCGGTGCTTTTTTATTAATCGTCGTTTTGAGCCATTCCCGTGTACATTAGTACGAGGCGAAGCAGCTCTAGAACGGCTACAGCAGCCGCTGCTACATAAGTCATGGCAGCCGCATTTAACACTTTGCGTGCTTCGCGTTCCTCATTGTTGCGGATAATGCCAGAAGCAACAATTTGGTCCATGGCCCGGTTTGATGCATTAAACTCTACCGGCAGTGTGATAACTTGAAATAGGACACCAGCAGCCATTAAAATAATCCCGAGCAGGAGCATATTTGTAGCGCTGGCAAAAATGCCAATCATAATGAAAATCCATGACATATTTGAGCTGAAATTCGCAATTGGAACAAGCGCGTGGCGGAAGCGAAGAAACGCATAGCCGACTTTGTCCTGAATAGCGTGTCCCACCTCATGAGCCGCGACAGCCGCTCCAGCAATAGAATGACCGTGAAAGTTATTCGGTGACAGGTTCACTGTTTTTGTAATTGGATTGTAATGGTCACTTAAAAACCCGCGTGATTCCACTACTTTTACATGCTGCAGACCATTATCGTCCAAGATGCGGCGTGCTGCTTCTGCACCAGTAATTCCTGTTGAAACGGCTACTTTTGAATACTTATTATACGTGCTTTTCACCTTAAATTGCGCCCAGAGCGGCAGCAAAATCAACAGGATAAAATAAATGATCCAAATCATCTAACTCCCTCTACCTCCGTTATGTTGTCGTATTTTGTCTTATCTTTATTTTAACGATTTATACCCCCGGGAGTCAAAGATTATGCTCGTTTTTCCTTTCTTCTTTCATACCTTTGTACTTTTTTCTGCCTGTGTATATGAGCGCTGCCATGATAACCCCGCCCGTGAGCGCAGTAACGTGAATCAGGTCTTCTTTTTTCTCAGGATTCATTTCTTCTGCTCCGCTGACTGGTACAAATATGAGAAGGAAACTCCAGATAAATGCGATAACTTTGTCCATTCTCCATCCCCCCGCCCATCTGCTTTTTTCAGTATATGCGCGGAGATGAAGGAATGATGCCGTTTCTCACCACATTAATCGCTTTGAACGTACACACACCCACCATGTGATGAAAATAGAGAGCAGGCTGAGCCAAAATGTAAAATAACCAATTTCTTGAATGTATAAATCAAGCTGTGAATACACAGGATACTGCATAAAAACATAATCAATCATTTCGTTATGCACAGTCCAGACCGCAGCCACAATCAGGTGAATCGGCTGGACCCGAAAAAATGGTGCATAAAGCAGTCCCTGGACAGCCATGCCCAAATGTGAGGCGACCAGCATCCAGCCAAGCCAGGAGAGATCTCCTGTAACAAAGAGCGTCAGCCCATTCATCACAACGGCCCATATTCCGTATTTAAATAAGGTCATAACAGCGAGCGCCTGCATAAGCCCCCAGTTCCGGCCAATCAAAAGGCCAAATAAAGCGATGGTAAAAAACAAGCTCGCAGTCGGACTGTCAGGCACGAACGGAAGAAAAACAGGATCTGTCTGCTCTAACTGAGGCATGTACCATATGTATCCGTAAATTGTTCCAAGTAAATTAATGATAAAAAGCACCCACATAAACGAGCGGTTTGATAAAAGAAAAAACAGCATATATATGCCTCCATGGAAAAAAAGGACTGCCCATCGAGCCGGACAGTCCCGTTCATTTCGTTTTATTTTGCTTCTAGTGTAGAAATAAATTCAGACAGCTTCTTTAAGTCTTCTTCATTTCCTTTATACATTCCCGGCGGCATGGAACCTTTCCCATTTTTCGCGATATCGGCGACTTCTTCCGCCGTTAGCCCGGTGCCGACAAGAGACGGTGCCGCCGATCCTCCTGACAATGTATCACCGTGACAGTTGATACAGCCATTTTCCTGATAAATTTTAAACCCATCAGAGTTTGTGTCGATAGCGGCTTCTTCTACAATCGCCCCCTGCGCTTCCCTTGCTTTCCAGTCTACTGCATTTACAGCTTCCCAAGTTAGGAAAATGACCGCAGCGAGAGAGAGAAGCATAAAGCCAGTTGCAAACGGGCGATCAATGGGCCGGCGCTTTGGACCGCGGTCAATAAACGGTGCCAGCATAAGCCCGCCAAAGGCAAGACCTGGAATAATAAAAGCACCAATAACGTTATAAGGTCCGGATGCGTACGAGTATTTTAAAAGCTGGTATAAAAACAAGAAGTACCAGTCTGGCAGCGGCAGGTAGCCGGTATCTGTCGGATCTGCAACACGCTCAAGCGGTGATGGGTGAGCGATGGTCAAGCATAAATAGCCTATTAAAAACACCGAACCGACCATCCACTCTTTCAAAAGGAAGTTCGGCCAGAAAGCCTCGGTTTTGCCTGGATATTCTGAATAATCTTTCGGAATATTCGGTTTTCGTTCAGCAGGAACCCGCGAGTCTCCGACAAACTTCATTCCTTTTCCACGATGCATTGCGTTCCCCTCCTTTGAATTGGACTGAAATGGGCAAGGCCGATTTTATAATGGACCGGAAATCCCCTGCTTGCGGATCATGATAAAGTGGGCACCCATTAAGCCAAGCAAAGCAGCCGGCAGGAAAAAGACATGAATGGCAAAAAAGCGTGTGAGTGTTTGTGCACCGACAATATCGGGGTGGCCGGCAAGCAGCACTTTTAATTCATGACCGATCAGCGGCGTGGAAGCGGCAATTTCAATGCCTACCTTGGTAGCAAAAAGTGCTTTCATATCCCAAGGCAGCAAATATCCAGTAAAACCGAGACCCAGCATCACAAAGAAAATTAAAACACCGACAATCCAGTTTAACTCACGCGGTTTTTTGTAAGCCCCCTGGAAGAAAACGCGCAGTGTATGTAAAAACATCATGACAATAACAAGACTTGCACCCCAGTGATGCATACCGCGTACAATAACGCCAAAAGCGACTTCATTTTGAAGATAGTAAACCGATTCCCATGCATTTTTAATATCCGGCACATAGTACATGGTTAAAAACATTCCCGACAGAATTTGAATGACGGTAACAAAAAACGTCAAGCCGCCAAAGCAGTAAACAAATGCCGAGAAGTGATGAGCCGGATTCACGTGCTCAGGTACTTCATGGTCTGCAATATCGCGCCACATCGGCGTAATATCAAGACGTTCATCCACCCAGTCATAAATTTTATTGAGCATATTGTACGCCTCCCTACACGATATTGTTTGCCTGTGGTTTGCCAAGCTGAAGGAGCCCGTCTTTTTCCGCAGTTGGATAGACATCAAGCGGTCTCAACGGCGGTGTATTCGGGACATTTTTTCCGTTTTTTTCATACATGCCGTTATGGCAAGGACAGAAAAACTTGTCTTTGTGACCGCTTCCTTCCCAGCTTACCGTGCAGCCAAGATGCTTGCATATTGGAGACAATGCAACAACCTCGTTTTTATCGTTTTTGTAAACCCAGGCCGTACTTGTGACTTCCGATGTATACCATGCGTCAGTCTGCTCATAAGAAAAGTCAACGCGTACCGGTACATCTGTTAAATCAGCTACCTTTTGTTGTGTAGGATGAAAATCGCCGGCCGCTTCCCCTTTAAGCACCGGATCAACCGCAAAACGAACCATCGGCATGAGCATACCTGCCGCCATGAAACCGCCTACACCAGTGAGAGTGTAATTCAGAAACTGACGTCTTGATACAGGTTGTTTCCCCATACTTTCCCTCCCCCTTATACACTTTGCGTCGCCCGTTGTGGACTAATATATGAACATAAATATAAACTAGGACATTATTATGATAATCTATACCGGATAGCAGGTCAATAACCTCGGGATGAAAACGCTTTTTTATTGTGAAATTTTTCTGAATTATTCAATATTATCCTGCCATTTCTCTACAACCGTCTGAATAAGCTGTTTTGCCTGGTGGGAGATGAGCGAGTGCTTAACTGACTCCTCCATGTCACCAAGGGGAACAGACGGAACCAAAATGACTGAGCCGCCCAGTTCATTTTCCCTCGTACGCCACATGGAATCTGCTGTTAGAAAAAAAACGTGCTTAAACGCTGCTGAGCGTGCTCTTTCTGACCAAAGAGCAGCGTTACCTGCCATCTCCGATACATAAGCGTACGGCGGTGTTACAACGACCCTTCCTTTAAACTGACGTTCAAGAAAATCAGCCAGCAGTCCAATAAATTCATATTGCTCAGCTGACTGCCTGAACTCTGTTCCAAAATCCAGCGGAACAAGCGGTATAAGAACCGTATCAATGTAGTTTTTTTGCTGCTCAACGAGTGCAGCATCTTTCCCATTCCAATTCATTTTATCACCCTCTTTTATCATATAGTGCTTTTCTTCCGGTTGTAAATACAAGGCTATGGAAAAACGCATCCGGTCAGCAGTCGGATGCGTTTGTATGTTCCAATAATTCATTGAGCTGGCCGGTCAGCCGGAAAAAGGTTTCTTTGTCTCCACGGTCGAGCGCCTCATCAATCTGTTCTTTTAAGCGGTCGCGCTGAAAATCGTACACGCTCCATTTTAAAAATTGCTCGGCCAGCTCTTTTTCTTTTTCCGTCAGCCGAACCCGTTTTGGCATAAACGGATTTTCGACCCGTACAGCCGCATATTGATGCGACAAGTGGGCATCTTTGAATTTTAATTCGATAAAGATATCTTCATCTTTATTTAAACGAATATCATGAAAAGACTTTTCTGCATCTGTTGTCATAATATTGTCTTTAAAAAAGCGAAACGGTGCGCTGTCCACACAATGGGATGACATAATCATGCCTCTTGGACAGTACTGGGCGTCATCCACAAAATGCACATGTTCCATAAGCTGGTCATGGCTCATTAAATAGTTTAAAATCCAGACAGATTCTCTGCGCTTTAGCTGATAATGATTTAAAAACCAGCGGATAAAATCCTTTTTCTCATGAACGGAAACCGGAGCAGTCATCATCATCACTCCTCTGCCTTTTTAATAGGTATCTGTATTTAAGCGTTCTACAAGTTCTGACCATTCCTCATTAAGCGGCTCCTCTTTCATTAACTTTTGGAAAATAGAAAGCGCCTGCTGGCGATGTCCGTCCTCAAGCAAGAAATAGCCGTACTCGGCCAGAAACTCTGTATTTTCATTTAAAATCGGATAAAGGTATTCATATAGTTCTGCCGCTTCTTTGTACTCCTCCAGCCGCTCTGCAGCTCTAGCCGCATCCCACAGCAGCAAAGGCTCTGCACTGCCCGCTTCGCGGAAGACCGAAGCAATTTCAAGCACTCCTTCGTATTCTTCCTTTTTCATCAGCAATGCATTCAGTGCGAGGGCAGCCTCTGTATATTCCGGGTCCAGGGCGAGGGACTCACGAAGATGAGCCTCCCCTTCTTCTTCAAGGCCCCGTTTTAAAGCCAGCTTTCCTGCAAGCAAAAACAATTCTTTTTGATACGCATCCCGCGCAATTCCAGAGCGGGCCGCTTCAAGGGCCGCTTCTAAATCTTCTTCCATTTCATGCGCGCGTGCTAAGTACAAGTAAA
Source organism: Domibacillus sp. DTU_2020_1001157_1_SI_ALB_TIR_016 (assembly GCF_032341995.1). NCBI lineage: Bacteria > Bacillati > Bacillota > Bacilli > Caryophanales > Bacillaceae > Domibacillus > Domibacillus sp. DTU_2020_1001157_1_SI_ALB_TIR_016. Next base: position 1,432,452 of record NZ_CP135439.1, on the reverse strand, counting down.
CAGAATGATAATCAGGGTCAAGCTCTGCTGCTTCTGTCAGCTTCGCTGCGGCCGTTTTGTATTGGCCTGCTTGAAAAGCGGTAAAACCATACATAAACAACGTATCAATATCTATTTTATCATCAAGGGCCTGCTCGAAGTGAGGCAGGCTTTCTTCAAAAGCACCGCCGGCACTGTATGCTTCTGCCAGGCGCTTTTGAATCGAAATGCCGGCAATCTCCTCCACGCCCGCTTCTTCAAGTTCCTTGTACTGCCGGATGGCTTCTAAAAACTTGCCTTCTTCTAAATACAGCTCTCCAAGTGCAAGCTTAATAACAGGCTCGTCCGGTTCTGCCTGTTGTGCCTGCAGGAGCTTTTGCTCGCTGACTTCATACAGACCCTGCATTTGATATAAATCGGCCAGCACGAGCAGTGATCGCGTATAAAATGGGTCACTATCATCAATTTCGTCTAGAATAAGCATCGCTTCTTCTTCACGGTCAAGTTCTACAAGCGTCTCTGCCAAAAGCAGCGAAAGCTCTCCTTCTCCCGGAAAAGAACGCAGCAGCTCTTCAAACAGCTGCCTTGCTTCATCTAAAAAGCCAAGCTGGAGCAGCTGCTCCCCCAGCATAAATTGTTCTTCTGCATCACTAGAGGCGAGCACCTTTTCATATAGGGCAGATGCACCTGCCATATCTCCCTTTTCCAGGTGTGCGATCATATTTTCCGCATTGTTCATGTTTACCGCCTCTTCTTTCTCCGTCTTCGTTTCTTAATTCCTTATTTTAATCAAAGATGGTCAATCGGGCAACTTTTTGGTTTGTACTTCATGTATTCTACTTTGACCGCTATATTCCTTCTTTCCAAAACAGAAAAACGCCCTCATTAAGAGGACGCTCCTTTAACCAGTGTATTTAAATGATCGAAAAATTCGGGATATGAAACGGCAATGGCTTCATGGTTCTCAAGCTCTACAGCACCATCTGTCAGCAGAGAGGCAATGGCCATAACCATACCGATTCGATGATCTCCGTGTGAAGAAACGGATCCGCCATGAAGCGAAGACTTTCCGCGAATAATCATTCCATCCTCGGTTGCTTCAATGTCTGCTCTAAGCTTTTTCAGCTCATTTACAACGGTGTCAATACGGTTTGTTTCTTTCACTTTTAATTCTTCCGCATCTCGAATCACCGTTTCGCCTTCCGCCTGCGTCGCAAGCAGGGCAATAATCGGAATTTCATCAATCAGCCGCGGAATAATAGAGCCGCCGATTTCGATTCCTTTTAATTGAGACGTTCTCACGGTAATGGTGCCCATTTCTTCACCTGATTCCGTCGTTTTCTCAATCGTTATATCTGCACCCATCTGCTTCATTACATCAATGATTCCCGTTCTTGTTTCGTTCAAGCCGGTATTTTCGAGCACGACTTCGCTATTCGGCGTAATGGCTGCTGCTACCATAAAAAAGGCAGCTGATGAAATATCCCCCGGTACATACACATCTGTTCCCTGGAATGTCTGGCCGCCACTTACAATAATCCGGTCACCCTCCCGGCGGATCTGGCCGCCAAACTGCTCGATCATTTTTTCGGTATGATCGCGTGTGGCTTCCGGTTCAATGATAACCGATTCTCCATCTGCCTGGAGCGCTGCAAAAATAACGGCCGATTTTACCTGTGCACTCGCCACTGGCAGGCGGTACTCGGCTGTATTCAACTTACGGCCGCGAATGGAAAGCGGCGTGAAACGCCCATTGTCGCGTCCGGCGATATCCGCACCCATGTTTGCAAGAGGCACTGTTACCCGGTCCATTGGACGTTTGCCGATCGACTCATCCCCAATCATCACAGAATGGAATGGGCGTCCGGCTAAAATACCAAGCATTAACCGTGTGGTTGTCCCTGAATTTCCTGTGTCTAGGATGGCAGACGGCTCCTGCAGCCCTTCCCACCCTTTTCCGTGGACAATGATTTCTTCATCTGTTTCCTCGATTTGTACGCCAAGCTTGCGGAAGCAGTCAATCGTGCTTAAGCAATCTTCCCCTTTTAAAAAGTGGCGGACTGCTGTTCTTCCTTCTGCGAGCGCTCCGAACATAATGGAACGGTGAGAAATAGACTTGTCACCCGGCACTTCTATACGCCCGCCAAGAGACGGATTAGTAAACGTCAGTTTCATGTTTTGGACCCTCTCTTATGCTAAGAATAAATCATATGTTGTTTTCTGCTCAATGCACTGCTTGGCGCGAAGGCGGTCCCTTTCGCTTTGAAAGCTGATCACCAAAACACCGAACACATCTTCACGTGTTTCGACAATCCGAATGTTGGTAATGCTGATACGCTCATCCGCCAGATAGCCTGTTAATTCAGAGATGACGCCTGGATAATCCGGCACATCTACGTACATTTCATAGAAAGCAGGAATAGCTCCTTTTGAAGCAGTCGGAAGGCCATCCCGAAATTTTTTCGCGTCGCTAAAATAATGGTAGAGCTTTTCTCCATTTTCTGTTTCCAAAAGAGATAAAACCCCGTCCATCTCATCACGCCAATTGGTTAATAACGAGATGAGCATTTCTTTATTGTGAAGTGAAATATCCCTCCACATTTCCGGGTTTGAGGAAGCAATGCGGGTAATATCCCGGAAACCGCCGGCAGCCAGCCGCTCAATCAACGGATTGTCTTCATTGAATTTTTGAGCCTGGTGCACAAGCGAGGCGGCAATAATATGCGGAAAATGGCTGATTACACCTGTCATTTTATCGTGCTCTTGGGCTGTTACTTCTAAAATGTTTGCCCGCGTGCCTTCCAGCCATTTTCTTAAAATCGCAACGTGTTTTTCTTTCGCGGCGCCCCCTGGCGTCAGCAGGTAAAAAGCATTTTCAAATAACAGCTCTTTTGAAGCAGCGACCCCGCTTTTATGAGAACCTGCCATCGGGTGGCCGCCAATAAACACAACTTCTTTTTCTTCAAGAAGCTTGGCCTGCTCCATGATACGGCTCTTTGTACTGCCTGTATCCGTTACCAGCACGCCTTCTTTTAGCGGGAGTCCAGCGAGGATCTCAATCATTTCCTCCGTTTTTAAAACCGGTACCGCTAAAATAATTAAATCCGCTCGTTTGGCTCCTTCTTCAAACGAAGAAGCCTTTTCATCTATAATGTTAAGTGCTTCGGCAAGGCCCAGTTCGGATTCTCGAACATCAAATCCGATAATATGAGCCTGCTCATGGGCTTTTTTTATCGCTTTTGCAAGAGATCCGCCAATTAAGCCAAGACCGGCAATAAAAACATTTCCTCTCATCGGCGCATCACCTTCTATCTTTTTACAGTTTCAGCCAAAAAGCTTTTCATCGCCTCGATAACACCTTCGTTTTGTTCTTTTGATCCCACTGTAACCCGCACCGTTCCCGGAATGCCAAGAGCAGCGCCTGAGCGGACAATATATCCTTTTGACATTAAGTATTCAAACAGCTCGTTGCTGTCACAGTTGAAATCGATCAAAATAAAGTTTGCTTCTGATGGATGAAACGCAAGATTATTTTCACGGCAGAACGCATAAAACTGCTCTAAGCCTTCTTTGTTTGCTGTACGGCACTGTTCAATAAACGATTGATCCGACAGAGCCGCTGCTGCTGCCACTTGTCCGACCGAATTCACATTAAACGGTTCACGAACTGGATCAAGCTGTGCGATAAGCGATTCGTCTGCAATTCCATAGCCGACACGGAAAGCAGCTAAGCCGTATACTTTAGAAAACGTGCGCAGCACAATCACATTTTTATATTCTTTAATAATTTCAAGCGCATCATAGTAATCAGACGCTGTTACATATTCGTAGTACGCTTCATCAAGCACAATCAAAACGCCTTCAGGAACCCGGTCTAAAAATCCGCGAAGCTGTACATCCGTAATGTGGACACCTGTTGGATTGTTCGGGCTGCAGAGCCAGACAATAGCTGTATTTTCATCAATGGCTTGAGCCATTTTGTCCAAATCGTGTGCACCATTCACAAGCTCTACTTCCCGTATTTCGGCACCTTCTACAATGGCATTATGGCGATACTGCGGAAATGAAGGCGTTGGCATAACCGTGTTTTTTCCGGGCTCAAGCATAGCACGGGAAAGCATTAAAATAATTTCATCCGAGCCATTTCCGAAAATCAGCTGCTTTTCGCTTACGTTTAAGAAAGAAGCAAGCTCCTTGCGAAGACTCGTTGTATAGCCATCCGGATAAATGGCAAATGAGTCGGCATATTCACGGATACTTTTCGTTACTCGTTCTGATGAGCCAAATGGGTTTTCATTGGATGCAAGCTTGACAACGTCCTGCAGGCCATACGCTTTTTTTACTTCATCCGTTGTACGGCCGGGCTGATATGCTTTTAATGTGAGTATTTGTTCTTTCCATTTCATTTTTTTCCGCTCCTTCAGTTTGTTGATTGCTGCAAGTCCGGACGCAGGACGGACGCTCCTTCTAAATAAACGTGCTGAATATCTTTTTGCGCCACATCTGTGTTCACGTGCATCATAATTCGAATGCAGCGTTCTAAACCGCCTTTGATCGCCAGCTCCTGCATGCACATAACCGGAACGTATTCCCACCCGTTCTGCTCGCGCAGTACCTTGGCTGGAAACATGGCATCTAAATCATTGGTAGCAGATAAAAACGCCGAGCAGACGGTTTCCGGATCAATGTTATTTTGTGCAATCATCTCTTCCATGAGACATTTCGTCGCTTCTTCCATTAAACGGCTATCATTTGCTGACACCGTAATGGCTCCACGGATTCCTCTTACCATGTGTCGGACTCCTTTCGAAAGTGCTCGTCAATATGCTGAAGCTCTTCTTTTGTCATTTCTGTTACGTACGGCTTGCCTACTTCATTCAGCAAAACAAATCGGACCGTGCCGCCGTATGCTTTTTTGTCGCGGGCCATCACAGCGTAAATGTCTTCAAACGAAAAAACTGTACCGGCTTTTACCGGATATCCCGCTCGCTTCAGCCATGCCGCAAACGAACTGGTATCGAAGGAAAGGTCATTTTTAAACTGTGAAGCATAAAGGGCAAAAATCATGCCGCAGGCAACCGCCTCGCCGTGCGCTGTTTTTCCGTAGCCGGACAGCGCCTCTACCGCATGTCCGTATGTATGGCCAAAGTTTAAAAAAGCCCGGACGCCCGTTTCTTTTTCATCTTCTTTTACGATTGCACTTTTAATTTCGATTCCTCTTTGCAGACAATGCTCTAAAAAAGAGCCTTTTATATCTTCCGCGCTTTTCACCGACTGCTGAATGTTTTCAAGCAGTGATGGGTCCGCAATAAGGGCATGCTTGATCACTTCCGCAAAACCGCTTCTCGTTTCCTTCTCAGAAAGCGACTTTAAGAAAGCTGTGTCATACACCACCGCCTCCGGCTGATGAAACGCGCCAATCATATTTTTGCCGAGTGGATGATTGATGGCCGTTTTGCCTCCGACAGCACTGTCATGCGCCAATATCGTTGTCGGAACTTGAATAAATGGAATACCGCGCATATAACTCGCCGCGCAAAAACCTGCCAGGTCGCCGCAGGCGCCTCCGCCAAATGCGATCACAAGCGAGCGGCGGTCAAGCGCTGCTTCAAGCATAGCGGTTAAGCATTGTTCGAAAACAGAAAAGGACTTGGCTGATTCGCCTGCCGGAACGAAATGCCAGTCTGTTGCAATCGAAGACGGCAGTGCGTCCCGCAGTGCCTCGCCGTGAAGCGCATAAACGGCTTCATCGGCAATGACAAACAAGCGGGTTGGTGCTTTGGGCATATCAAGAATAACGCGGCTGATTTCCTGTACCGCTCCTTCCCCAATGATGACTGGGTAGGTTTTATGAGTCGTTTCAACAAGTACACGGTTCATCATTAAAACTCCCTTGTGTACGCTTCATGTTCCTTTACCTGGCGGATTAAATGATCCATCCGATCACTGTTAAACTGTTCTAAAATAGCGTTAGCCAGCTCCCAGGCAACCGCTGCTTCTGCCACAACCGCCGCTGCAGGAACAGCGCAGGCATCTGAACGCTCAATGCTTGCTGTAAATGGCTCTTTTGTATCGATATCAACACTTTCAAGCGGCTTGTACAGGGTTGGAATTGGCTTCATAACCCCGCGGACAACGACCGGCATCCCGTTTGTCATACCGCCTTCAAAGCCGCCCAGACGGTTTGTTTTCCGGTAAAATCCCTGCTGCTCACTCCAGGCAATCTCGTCATGCACTTCGCTGCCGAATTTGCGTGCTGCTTCAAAGCCAATGCCAATTTCTACCCCTTTGAATGCGTTAATGCTGACAATCGCGGCTGCGACCTTCGCATCAAGCTTGCGGTCATAGTGAACATAGCTCCCAACTCCGATCGGCATTCCTTCTGCAATCACTTCCACAACACCGCCGATTGAGTCACCGTTTTTCTTCGCGTTATCAATCGCTTCAATCATTTTTGCTGCTGCTTCTTCATCCAGGCAGCGGACAGATGATGCTTCACTGCGCTCCTGCAGTTCAGCAATCGTTTCAAATTGTACATTTTCAGCACGAATACCACCAATTTCCACAACGTGTGAGGCAATTTCTACACCGAGTAGTTTTAACAGCTTTTTCGCTGCTGCCCCTGCGGCTACACGTACAGTTGTTTCACGGGCAGATGAGCGTTCCAATACATTCCGCATATCCCGATGACCGTATTTGATACCGCCATTTAAATCTGCATGTCCAGGACGAGGGCGTGTAATTTTCCGCTTGATCTCCTCCGCTGCTTCCTCGTTTTCAAGTGGTTCAATTCCCATGATTTTCGTCCAGTGCTTCCAATCATCATTTTCCACAACCAGCGTGACAGGCGAGCCAAGTGTATATCCGTGGCGGACGCCTGATTTGACCGCTACTAAATCTTTTTCTATCTGCATGCGGCGGCCGCGCCCATGCCCTTTCTGGCGGCGAAGCAAATCATGGTTGATGTCTTCTGCAAGAAGCTCCATGCCGGCCGGAAGCCCCTCGATAATCGTTGTTAATTGTGGTCCATGTGATTCTCCAGCTGTTAAATATCTCATTCTCCTGCTCCCTTCAATACGTTAAAGCGGTTATGTACTACTATATCATATTTAAAATTCATTGGAACAGCCGAAACGACTGTTTTTGAGAATTTTATCACAATTTCTGCGCTGCATGGAGACAAATTTAAAAAAGCCGGCATGCCGGCTTTATACTTTTTTATAAAAAAAGGTATCTTCTACCTGAAAACCGTACCGCTCCGGATTAAATATTTGTTCCGTGCTTCCGACAAACAGGACACCGCCAGGCCGAAGTGCTGCATTAAATTTCCGGTACAGCTCATCTTTTGCTTCTTCTGTAAAATAAATCATCACATTCCGGCAGACGATCAAGTCGAAGCTGCTTTCAAATCGATCCGACAAAAGATTTTGTTTTTTAAACGTGACCGTCCGTTTAATATCATCAGAAATTTTATAAAAAGCACCTTCCTGCCGAAAATACTTCCTCTTCATAGGTTCCGGCAGTTCAGCGAGCGACCGTTCCGGATAAAGACCCAGCTTTGCTTTTTGAATCACATTTACGTCAAGATCTGTCGCCTGAACAGACACGGAGGCAAGCGGCATATAAGCGGACAAAATCATAGAAAGCGTATAGGGCTCCTCTCCTGTAGAGCATGCCGCACTCCATACTTTCAGCCGCTTGTTTTCCTTGAGCAGCCGCGGCAGAATTTTTTTCTCTAATACTTCCCACCGCTTGCCATTCCTATAAAATTCTGACACATTGATGGTCATCCGGTCTAAAAATTCATTCATCATCGTTTGATTTGAATTTAATGCGTCAAAAAACGTAGAAAAGGATGGATACCCCTTTTTTTCGTATAAAGACGTCAGTCTTCTTTTCATTTGTGCTTCTTTATATAAACCAAGGTCAATGCCTGTTTTTCGCTTAATCGAGCCGACAAACTGTTCGTAATCCCCCATTGTGCTCATCCTTCCTGTCGATTCGCTTCTTTTTTCTTTATTATAGCTGATCTCGGGAAAAGAAGTGGGAAAAATTTCACAAAAAAAAGAGTTTCCAGCCCAGCCGGCTGAAAACTCCAGGAATGATTAGTAGACCCATTCAGATCCTGATTTTTCGTACGCTGTCAGCTCATTTTCTTGGAAGAAAAGGCTGATTTCACGCTTGGCGCTTTCAGGAGAATCGGAACCATGAATGACATTTTTCCCTACAATAACGCCAAAATCACCGCGAATCGTTGCTGGTGCTGCATCTTTTGGATTTGTAGCCCCCATCATTTGACGAGCAGTCGCAATGACATTTTCACCTTCCCACACCATGGCGAAAACAGGTCCAGAAGTAATAAAATCTACTAATTCACCGAAAAATGGGCGTTCTTTATGTTCCCCGTAGTGCTGTTGAGCTGTTTCAGGTGTTATATGCATCAGCTTTGCAGCCACAAGGCGGAAGCCTTTTTTCTCAAAACGCGACACAATTTCCCCAATCAAACCACGCTGTACTCCATCAGGTTTTACCATTAAGTATGTTTGCTCCATCTTTCACCACTCCTGTGTTATGTATACCGCTTACATGCGGACAAGATGAATCGTAACACTTCTTTTGTAAATTTACAACGCTTTCATGGAAAAAATTAATATTTTCTTTTGCCAATAAAATGGGCAATATCACGTAATGAATTCCGGTGCCGGCCCGGCGGTAATTCTGTTAAAATAGCCAGTGCCCGATCGAGATATCTTCTGCTTAACGCATGAGACTGTTCAATCGCATCGCTGCGCTTTAAGCGGACAATAATATCATCTATTTCTTCACGGCTTGAATGAGCGTGAATAGAAGTAATGCGCGCACGCATGTCACTATCCTGCATCGCATACAAAACAGGAAGCGTAATGTTTCCTTGAAGGAGGTCACCGCCGGCTGGTTTGCCCAGTTCTTTTTCACTTGCTGTAAAGTCGAGAATATCATCGGTAATTTGAAAAGACATCCCTACATTGTAGCCGAAATCGTACAGCTTCCGGTGGATCGAAGCCGGAGCGCCCGCTGCAATAGCCCCAAGCTGGCAGCTGGCTGCGATCAAAATAGCCGTTTTTCTCTTGATGCGGCGAAGGTAATCGCGCAGATGCTGATCATACCGGTACTTATCCTGAATTTGAATGATTTCTCCGATACACAGCTCTGTCATCGTATGGGATAGAATCTGATGAGCCTCTACTTCTTCAATTTTTGTCATAGAGTCAAGCGCAGCGGCAAAAATGTAATTGCCGGCATACATGGCGATCCGGTTATCCCACTCCGCTTTAACCGTGTGCTCTCCCCGGCGGATAACGGCATCATCAATAACGTCGTCGTGAACAAGTGAAGCCATGTGAATCAATTCAAGAGAAGCAGCTGCATATTTCACACGATGAATATCGTAATCACCAAACTTCGCGCCAAGCAGAAGCATTACCGGGCGAATGCGTTTTCCGCCTGCTTGAAGAAGATGTACAGACGCCTCCTCCAGAATGGACGATGACGAACGAACGGCGTGTTCCAGCTCCTGCTCAATCAAATCGATATCCGCTTTTAACCGCGTATAAATTAGTTTTATGTTCATTTCTTTTCACCCGGCTCTTGGTCTAGTATTATTTGTTTCCGTAATGTGTGGCAGCTACACCGCCTGTGTGAGCTTTAAAACGCACATTTTGAAAGCCGGCCTGCTGAAACATACGGGCAAGCTCTTTCATGTCTGGAAAATGGCGCGCTGATTCCTGCAGCCATGAATATTCTTCATAGCTTTTTGCGAAAAGACGGCCAACCGCCGGCATGATGAAGCGGAAATACAGCTCGTATCCTTCCTTAAAAACAGGCATTTGCGGCTGGCTTGTTTCGAGGCATACGACCGTTCCACCTGGTTTTAACACACGGCGCATCTCTGAAAGCACCTGCATATAATCCGGTACATTTCGAAGACCAAAACCAATCGTCACAAAATCAAACGTATCGTCTTCGAACGGAAGCTCCATTGCGTTGCCGTGAATCAGTTCTACCTGTTCCAAACCGGCGGCCTCTATTTTCTGCCTGCCAACAACGAGCATATTTTCACTGAAATCAAGCCCCTTGACCACTCCATGCGGCCCCACGGCTTCCGCCAGCGCTATTGTCCAATCGCCTGTTCCGCAGCATACATCAAGCGCTTTTGCACCTTTAGGCACATTCATGATTTTCATTGTTTCATTTCGCCAGCGCTTGTGCTGCTGAAAGCTGATAATAGAATTCATTTTATCGTAGTTACCGTATATTTTTTGAAATACACTGTGCACTTTTTCTTCTTTAGATTGCTGCATTTGTCACCCTTCTTCCACGAGCCGAAGCGGCCTGCTGCCAAAAAGGCGGTCACGCTCCGCTTCAATGACAGCCGCTTTATAGGAATCTATGCTTTCTATACACTTTGTTACATCCGCATGGATCTCTTTAAGCCGCTGCTCGATAACCTCGATGACCTGCTGGTCTGTCTCGTATTGTTGTTTTAATGCTTCAAAAAGAATAAAGGGCTCATTTTTCTCACGAAGAAGCCGGTCTGCCGTCAAAAGCTGCCGCAGGGCACGAGCCATTATTTCATCTGTACCCTTTTCGATGTGCACGGCGCCAATAATATCGCCTTCAATCACTGCAACAGCGTTCAATATGGCGTCTTTTGTTTCAAGCTGATACCGATGAAGCGATGTTTTCGCTTCATTCACCCTTTTTACCGCTCCTGCAAGAACGCCTACCCAGTGGACACAGCCCGCTTCTGCAAGGGTCCGGTAATACATCCCGCTGAAATAATCACCCGCTAATACGATCAGCTGGTTTTTTTGTGTGATTTCTTTGGTCACAGACGGAATGGCATCATGTACATCCATTGCCAGCCCAATGAGAACAGCTGCCTGCATCAGCTTTTGCACCTGTTCACTTTTTCTTTCCTCGTCTGTAAATGCCAGCATTAAAGCAGATGCCCGAAGCGGGTTTATAACCGGCCTGCCGATCACTTTATCTAAAAAAGGCTGCCGGCATGCCCGATTGATTTCTTCAAGTAGTGTACTCTGTTGCTCCTGCCACTCCTTCATTGTGAAAACCCCTCACTCGCAAATCATTTCAAATCGTTTCGTTCCTTTTCATTACGCAAACTTAGTATATCACACTCGTGTTCTCATGACGAACGAATGAGCGAGAGCAGCTCGGTCCGAAGCTGGGCGTCATTTTCGTACAAACCACGTGCGGCTGTGGTGACCGTTTTAGCGCCTGGCTTTTTCACCCCGCGCATAGCCATGCACATATGCTCCGCTTGCACAATCACCATTACCCCTTGCGGCTGAAGCATGTCCATAATGGCGTCTGCTACTTCATTTGTAATCCGTTCCTGCAGCTGCGGACGGCGGGCAACCGATTCAACAGCCCGTGCCAGCTTGCTTAAGCCGGTTACTTTCCCGCCTTTTGGCATATACGCTACGTGAGCATGGCCGAAAAACGGCACAAGGTGATGCTCACACATCGAGTAAAAAGGAATGTCCTTTACAAGAACAAGCTCTTCATATTGCTCTTCAAATACAGTTTCGAAATAAAATCTTGGATCCACGTGAAGACCTGAAAATGCTTCTTCATACATTTTCGCTACCCGTTTCGGTGTATCTTGAAGACCTTCCCGGTCCGGGTTTTCACCAACCGCTTCTAAAATCAGGCGTACGGCCTGCTGAATTTTGGCGTGATCTACTTCAGCCATTTTTATCCACTCCTGTATACATGTATTGCATGTGTAATATTATTTGTACTGCACTTCATCTTAGCATATCGGGTCAACTCCGGGCAAAGTGAAGTGTTCAAAAAAAGAGACTGCCCAATGGGGGCAGTCCCGCTTTAGCCAGAGTAGGCTATGTACTTATTTAACCGCGTCTTTAAGCGCTTTACCCGGTTTAAATGCCGGTACTTTGCTCGCAGCGATTTCGATTTCTTCACCTGTTTGTGGGTTACGTCCTTTACGTGCTGAACGCTCACGCACCTCAAAGTTACCGAAACCAATCAATTGTACTTTGTCGCCTTTTGCCAATGTTTCTTGGATGGCATCGAAAAGAGCATCAACCGCTTTTGTCGCGTCTTTCTTAGAAAGTTCTGCTGTTTCTGCAACTTCATTGATCAAGTCAGTTTTGTTCATGCCATTCACCTCCTCCCGCATGAGACCCGATAAACATTGTTATATCAATGTTTTACCGTAATTCTGTTAAAAGATTATCACATGTGTTCGGGCATATCAAGCAGAATCCACCTTAAACGGGTATTTTCCCCGGTTTCATTAAAAAAAGACTCCCATTTTGAGAGTCTAGCCCGTTTTAAAGCAGTATCGCAATCATTCCGCCTGAGCCTTCATTGATGATTTTTTCAAGCGTATCTTTTAACTTGCTTCGGGCATGATCAGGCATCAAGGATACTTTCGACTGAATACCGTCCCGGACGATAGAGCTTAAATTACGCCCGAAAATGTCACTGTTCCAAACGGACAGCGGATCATCTTCGAAGTCTTTCATCACGTGATGAACGAGCTCTTCACTTTGTTTTTCTGAGCCGATGATCGGTGAAAATTCCGATTCAACATCTACTTGAATCATGTGAATAGATGGCGCCACTGCTTTCATCCGTACGCCATAACGCGAGCCGTGGCGAATAATTTTTGGTTCTTCCAAGCGCATTTCGTTGATGGACGGAACCGCTACACCGTAACCGGTCTGCTTGACCATTCTCAGCGCTTCTTCTACCTGCCCATATTCTTCCTTAATATGAGCATAATCTTGGATAATTTCTAGCAAATGCTCTTTGCCGCGTAATGGTTCCCCAATAATTTCGTTGACGATCTTTTCATACAAGCCATTTGGCGCATTCACGTTGATTTCTGCAATTCCCTGCCCCATATCCATTCCTGTTAAGACAGCGGACTCAATATACTCACCGCCGCCAAACTGGTCGACAACACGGTTCACATCACGGAGCCTTTTAATATCCTTGACCGTTTCTTTTACCATTTCGTTGTATTTATCCCGAAGCCAATGTGATTCATCTAACGCCATAATCCAGGAAGGAAGATGAACGTTCACTTCATGAACCGGGAATTCAAATAAAGCTTCCTGCAAAACATGCAGCACGTTCGATTCTGTCATCGATTCAACCGACATGGCGAGAACCGGAATATCATATTTTTCGGCCAGCTCCTGCTGCAGCTCTAAAGTTTCCAAATTTTCAGGCCGGGCCGAGTTTATAATCAAGATAAAAGGCTTGCCTACTTCTTTTAATCCTGCAACGGCCCGTTCCTCCGCCTCAATATAAGTGTGGCGGCGCAGTTCACCGAATGACCCGTCTGTTGTGACCACTACCCCAATCGTCGAATGCTCTTCAATCACCTTTCTCGTTCCAATATCCGCTGCTTCATCGAACGGAATCGGTTCATCATGCCATGGTGTCTGAATCATCCGTGGACCGTGTTCATCTTCATATCCTTTCGCTTCTGGCACAACATAGCCTACACAGTCTACCAGCCGAATATTAACGAGCACACCGCCCGCCTGCACAGCCGCCGCACGACTCGGAACAAATTTTGGTTCTGTCGTCATAATGGTTTTGCCGGATGCGCTTTGCGGCAGTTCATCCTGTGCACGGCGCCGTTCCGATTCACTATCCATGTTCGGCAGCACCAAAAGCTCCATAAACTTCTTTATAAATGTTGATTTCCCCGTCCTGACAGCACCGACAACGCCTAAATAAATATCGCCTTCGGTCCGCTCGGCAATATCCTTAATGACTTCTGTATTTTCCATCAGCAGCCCCCTCCCGTTTCGAACGGCTCGTCCGCCGCCTGCCATACAGTGTATGAGCGTTTTTTTAAATGTATGCAAAAAAAGAAGCCTGCATGTTAAGCAGGCTTCAGATTGTAGACAAATAAAATCTATTGGGAAAGGATTTCTTTCATGTCTTTTTTATGCAAGGTGTGCAGGCGGTTGGGATGAGAGCCGACAAGGCGGCGGATGCGCGGCTTCGCTTTCCATGGGGCAGGCGCTGAGCCCGTCTTTCCAGCCGTGCTGCCCAGCCGGTCTCAGCTGGCCCGCTAGTCCCATAGGAGTCTTCGCCACACCCTCCCCCCGCCGCCTGTGCGGTTAAATAAGACTGCACAGCTTAATAGATACACATCCCTGCCCTATCACCAAAGCGATAAAAGGCAGGTGGAGATGCACTTCTTGCTGCTTTTTCAGAACAAATGGGGAAGCCGGCCGGACGAAGACTCCTGCGGGATGCACAGTGAGTCGGGAGACCCCGCAGGCGCATGCGCCGAGGAAGCTCCCGCACTGCCCTAGGATGCGCGAAGTACGGCCGGCTTCCCCTATCGGCTCTTTTTAAAAAGTGAGGTTTCTCAAAAAGTCTCCTGCTCGTTTTCGGCGGTGAAAACTTTCATAAAAAAAGACTGACGACTTTGCCGTCAGTCTCAAGCCTGCATGTTAAGCAGGCTTCTTTTTATTCATAAAAACAGGCTCTCCTTGTTCATCGACCGTATAAGGCAGTGAAAATGCCGGTACAATCGGAGAAGACTCGATAAGCAGGCTGCGAATATCTTGGCCAGGCGCAGGAAGCTTGTCCAATTTTTGAAGGGCTGTATACAAATCAGCCGCATAATCTACATAAAGCGTTCCGTCACCACTTATGACCAGTGGAAGCTGCCGTCCGGAATAAGGACTTGTTACATAAGGCTCTTCTGCAAATCCAAGTTCCTTAAAATCGAGTGAATATACATTATCGGCCAGTGTCTCTTTAAAAGGAGGATAATTGTGGGCAAGAAGGCGAATATTCACGCTTCGAATTTGTTCAGCTATGCGCAAATCAATCAGTTTGACGGTTGGATTTTTTTCGACATCTACAAGTACGTACTGGTAAATGCCGCCACTTTCAAACGCATTCCCTGGCGGCTCCGCCATAAAACGAGGTGAGATTTTTCCAAAATCAACCGGATACTTTTCATAAAGATCGGGATTATTTTCCTTTGTTTTAATCGGCAAAATGCCATCCTCTTCCCTTTGGAATTGATCAACCGCCGTTTGAACGGCTCGTAACTGGTCTTCATACGGCTGTTCATTTTGCCTTAACTTCTCCTCAGGATATAAGCAGCCGCTTAATATGAAAGAGAGCGCTGCCGTCCAAAAAAGAAGCAGGCTGTTTCTCCTTATCATGGTTACTGGTTCACCCCTTCATTAACGGGTCGGGCCGCTCAAAACCACATAAACAACAATAAGCCCGCCGACAATCATGCATATATAAGCGAAAAGTGCGGTTATTCCTTTTAAAAAGCGGTTACGAAACTTGTAACGGCTCATGTAGATTGAAAAAATAGAGACAATCATCAGCCCCATTCCGGCAAATGAAATCCACATTTTCAGCATGGATGGTGACATGGGCGTTCGTCCTTTCCACTAATCCCGCTTTGTATCTAAAATATCGATTAAGTCTTCCAGCTCATGTTTTTTTACACGTGCCATTAAATCATCTACGGCTTTTTTAGGATCCTGCTCTTTAAATAAAATATGATAGAGTGCTTGTGTAATTGGCATTTGCACATCATATTTTTGAGAAAGCTGATAACCAGCTTTTGTCGTGCGGACTCCTTCCACAACCATCCCCATACTTTCGAGCACTTCATCCAGCTTTTTGCCCTGGCCGAGCATATTTCCAGCCCGCCAGTTTCTTGAATGAACACTTGTGCACGTGACGATTAAATCGCCAATACCGGCAAGACCCGAGAAGGTAAGCGGATTCGCTCCCATCTTTGTGCCAAGCCGGGCAATTTCCGCCAATCCGCGGGTAATAAGCGCTGCTTTTGCATTGTCACCATAGCCGAGCCCGTCCGAAATTCCAGCGGCAAGTGCGATAATATTTTTGAGCGCGCCGCCGATTTCTACACCAATCATGTCTGGATTTGTGTAAACCCGGAAGTTCTGGTTCATAAATAAGTCCTGAATGCGTTGAGCCGCTTCTAGCGAGCGGGAAGACACCGCCACGGTTGTTGGGTGGCGAAGGCTTACTTCTTCTGCATGGGAAGGTCCTGACAGTACCACTACGTCTTTCAGTACACTTTCAGGCATTTCCTGCTCAATCATCTCAGAAATGCGAAGCAGTGAATCGGGTTCAATTCCTTTAGACACATGTACAACGGTAACCGGTGATGAAGCCGTCTGAACGATTTGCCGTGCCACTTCCCGGATCGCTTTTGTTGGCACAGCAAGCACAACCGTACTGCATCCTTCAAGTACCTCAGAAAGTGATGTTGTGCCGCGAATAGAGGCAGGCAGTGAAATATCCGGCAAATACCGGCTGTTTGTATGATGTGTATTTAATTCGGCTATCCGCTCTTCATTTTTCGCCCACATGGTCACATGGAGGCCATTGTCGGCAAGCACAAGGGCAAGAGCTGTTCCCCAGCTCCCTGCCCCCAGCACTGCAACTTTTTCTGTCATATGAAACACAGCCTTTCCTTCTTATTTTCTTGCGCGCGCAATAATGTGAATCGGCGTTCCTTCAAATGAGAACGCATCACGAATGCGGTTTTCAAGAAAGCGGAGATAAGAGAAATGCATGAGTTCCGGCTCGTTCACAAATACAACAAACGTTGGCGGCTTGACCGAAACCTGTGTTGCATAATAAACACGCAGCCGTTTTCCTTTGTCTGCCGGTGCTGGATTCATCGCCACAGCATCGGTAATGACATCATTCAACACACTTGATTGAACTCGCATTGAGTGGCTTTCGCTTGCCCGGTCAATATATGGCATCAGTGTATGAATTCGTTTTTTCGTCTTGGCAGACAAAAACACGATAGGTGCATAGTCTAAAAATTGAAAATGACTGCGGATGTTTTCTTCAAATTCACCCATTGTTTTTTCATCTTTTTCAACAGCATCCCATTTGTTTACAACAATCACAACAGCCCGTCCTGCTTCATGCGCGTAGCCGGCAATGTGCTTATCCTGTTCACGAATGCCTTCCTCAGCATTTAACACGACCAGCACAACGTCAGAGCGTTCGATCGCTCTCATCGCACGCAGTACGCTGTATTTTTCAGTTGTCTCATACACTTTACCGCGTTTTCTCATCCCGGCTGTGTCAATGATTACATACTTTTGGCCATTGTACGTGTAAGGAGAGTCAACCGCATCGCGTGTTGTGCCTGCAATATCACTGACAATAACACGGTCTTCTCCGAGCAGCGCATTTGTAAGAGACGACTTTCCTACATTCGGACGGCCAATTAATGAAAATTTAATGACATCATCTTCGTACGGTTTGTCTTCTCCAGTCGGAAAATGCGAGACAACTTCGTCAAGCAAATCTCCAAGGCCAATACCGTGCGAACCGGAAATCGGAAAAATCTCACCGAAACCAAGTGAATAAAAATCATAAATATCCGTCCGCATATCCGGGTTATCAATTTTATTTACACCAAGTACAATTGGCTTTTTAGACCGGTATAAAATTTTGGCTACTTCTTCGTCTGCCGATGTGACCCCTTCACGGCCATTTACAATAAAAATAATCACATCCGCTTCATCAATGGCAATTTCAGCCTGCTGGCGAATTTGGTCTAGAAAAGGCTCATCACCCAAGTCAATACCGCCTGTATCAATCAAGTTAAATTCATGCGTCAGCCACTCGCCTGAACTGTAGATACGGTCGCGGGTTACACCCGGCACATCTTCGACAATCGAAATACGCTCACCGGCAATCCGGTTAAAAATCGTTGATTTACCTACGTTTGGCCTTCCAACGATCGCAACAGTCCGTTTCATCATTACATCTTTCCCTTCAATGGTTCACCCAATTTATTCTCAGTACTTCTTTATTTTGTTCAAAAGAAAACCCTTCTACTATGAGAAGGGGTTCAATCAACAATTTATTTTATCATATTTTGGTTATGAATCAAATGGCACCGGCACGCGGAGAGCAAATCGCTCTGGCTTTAACCCACGGGCCTGCAGCCATTGGCACGTTTCTCCTGAGATGATAAGCGGAACGCTGTGAAGATGGGAAATGGACCGGGCACCGAGCGCGCACATCATCATTTTTATATCTGCTTTCATTTGTTCGATATGCTCTACCAGGGCTTCCTGTCCGTTTGTCATCAATACGTTTAGCAGAAAGCCGGACAACCCGGCTGCTGAAGCGCCCAGTGCCAATGATTTCACCACATCATCAGCATATTGCAGACCGCCTGAAGCGATAACAGGACGACCTGGAGCCCCCGAAAGGGCTTCAACAATAGATACAGCAGTCGGAATGCCCCAGCTGTTGAAAAAAGCAAGAGGGCGTGCGGCCCGCTCATTTTCAACAGCAGCAAAGTTTGTTCCGCCAAACCCCGCTGTATCAATTGCTGCCAACGGAAGATCATTTAATAGCCGGGCCGTTTCAGCGCTTATCCCGAAACCGGTTTCTTTTACAATCACCGGTACCTTTACCGTTTCGCAAATAGAAGCAATCCGGTCAACAGCTCCACGAAAATCCCGATCCCCTTCAGGCATCGCAAGTTCCTGAACGACATTTAAATGGATTTGCAGAATGTCTGCTTCAATCATCTCACACACGGCACGAGCTTCTTCCACTGATGCCTCCGCTCCGATATTCGCCATCATGATGCCCTTTGGATTAGCTTTCCGGGCGGCTTCAAACGTGGCTCTTTCTTCCGGATGGCGAAGCGCTGACATTTGAGAACCGACAGCCATTGGGATGCCGCATGCTGCGGCTGCTTCTGCTAACTGCGTATTAATGCGCGCTGTCACTTCTCCGCCTCCGCCTGTCATCGCATTCACAAAAATCGGCGAACTCCACTGAAGTCCGCCGATTTCCGTTGATAGCGATATATCTTTGACAGAGGAACCCGGGAGGCTCTGGTGAACAAATTGAATATGATCCAATCCTGTCCGCCGGCTTTGTCCCGTTGACAATGCATAATGAATATGGTCAATCTTACGTTCCGCTCTGCTCAAGTTGTCATCACCGTCTTGTTTATTTTAAATCTTTTAGCTGGTCGCCTAAAATATCACCGATTTGGAAGCCTGAGCTTTCTTCCGGTAATTCATAGGAATCAACCGTTTCTTCCGGCTCCGCTTCTTCAAATGATTTCATGCTGAGCGATAAACGATGCTCCTGCTCATTGGCATCCAGCACTTTTACTCTAACAGTCTGTCCTTCTTCCAATACTTCATGAGGAGTGCCAATGTGGCGGTTAGAGATTTGAGAAATATGAACGAGACCTTCTACGCCTGGGAACACTTCTACAAACGCACCATATGAAACAAGGCGTTTCACTGTACCTTCATGTTCTGATCCAATTGGTGCACGATCTGCGATGTTTTCCCATGGTCCAGGCAGTGTTTCTTTAATAGATAGAGAAATTCGCTCGCTGTCGCGGTCAATAGACAGCACTTTTACTTTTACTTCTTGACCTTCCGTAAGTACATCGGATGGTTTTTCTACATGCTCATGTGAAAGCTGGGAAATGTGCACAAGCCCATCGACACCGCCGATATCAACAAAAGCGCCGAAATCAGTTAAGCGCTGCACTTTTCCATCAATCACATTACCTGCTTGAATGTTTTCAAGCACTTTTTGTTTATTTTCTGCTTTTTCAATATCCAATACAGCCCGGTGTGAAAGAATTAACCGGTTTTTATCTTGTTCAAGCTCGACGATTTTAAGTTTCATTACGCGGCCTTTGTAATCTTCGAAATCTTCAACGAAGTGATCCTCTACGAGTGAAGCCGGAATAAATCCACGGATGCCAAGATCTACAACGAGACCGCCTTTAACGACTTCTTTAATCTCCGCTTCAAAAATAGCGCCTTCTTCAAATCGTTTTTGCATGTCGTCCCACGCAGTTTCCGCATCGGCTTTGCGTTTTGACAACACATATAGATCATCTTCTTCTTTTGTGACAAGCAGTTCAAGCTCGTCGCCTTCTTTGACGACATCTGATGCTTTTTCTACGTGAAGGCTTGACAGTTCACTGATGGGAATAATACCGTCTTTCTTGCTGTCCGGAATTTCCACCTGGACCTGCTTTTCTTCGACTTTCACAACCGTAGCGCGTACTTTGTCGCCAACGGAGTAGTTATTCACTTCTGCCTGGTTCATATCCTCTGTCATATGTAATCCTCCTCAATACAAACTGCGTCAATTTTAAAAATTCTTACTTCTAACTTCTTACAAACCGCCCAATTTGTCAAGCCGGAAGCTCAGCCCTTATGCTCTTTTATTAATTTTGCGATGGCTTCCATTATAGCTTCCGTTGCTTCTTCAGCTGAGGCTTTTCGCTCACGAAGAGAAGCCATATCAATAGGCGGTCCATACACAACTTGCAGCGGCTTCCCTAGTTTATAAGGGCCAATAATTGCACAGGGTACAACTGCTGCATCCGTCCGAAGAGCGAAAAATCCCGCACCGGCAAGTCCTTTCCCTAACTCGCCGTTTTTCGAACGCGTGCCTTCCGGAAAAAGTCCCAGAACTTGTCCTTCTTTTAAAATTTTCAAACCAGTTCGAATGGCTTCCCGGTCACTCATGCCGCGCTTTACCGGAAAAACATTCAGTTCTTTCATTAATTTCCCCATCCACTTCTTTTTAAACAATTCTTCTTTCCCCATAAAGCGAACGGGACGTTTAGAAGTAATGCCTACAATCGGCGGATCGAGATTATCAATGTGGTTTGCACAAAGAAGCACCCCGCCTTCTTTCGGAAAATGTTCATGACCTTTAATATGAATTCGGTAGGCGGGGGTTAAAATAGATTTTACGACTGTTTTAGCGAATGTATAAAAAGTGACCATTTTACTCCCCCGCTCCTGCTGCAGCCATAATCGCCTCAGCTACCTCTTCAATCGACATATGTGTCGTGTCAATTTCAATCGCACCTTCCGCTTTTTTAAGCGGTGACTCTTCCCTCTCTGTATCCATTTTGTCGCGTGCGGCAATCTCTCTTTTTAAATTCTCCAAATCAGATGAAAATCCTTTTTTCAAATTTTCAGTATGGCGGCGCTTTGCGCGCTCATCCACACCAGCCAGCAGAAAAATCTTAACATCCGCCTCCGGAAGCACACTTGTACCAATATCACGCCCATCCATCACAACGCCGCCTCTGGCCGCTAATTGCTGCTGGCGGCGTGTCATATCACGCCGAACTTCACTGTGACGGGCCACTGCCGAAACATTGTTTGTTACTTCGTCTGTCCGAATCACTTCGGTTACGTCTTCTCCATCCACCAGAACAATTTGGCCGTTTTCTCCCTGTTTAAGTGAAATGGTTGTCTCGGCAAGAAGCTTTCCGAGAGCTTCCCCGTCTTCTACATCTATGTTATGTTTAAGCGCTTTATGCGTAATCGCTCTGTACATAGCGCCTGTATCAATATAAATATAAGAAAGCCGTTCTGCCACGATTTTTGCAGCTGTGCTTTTTCCTGCAGCAGCAGGGCCATCAA
Organism: Domibacillus sp. DTU_2020_1001157_1_SI_ALB_TIR_016; assembly: GCF_032341995.1. NCBI lineage: Bacteria > Bacillati > Bacillota > Bacilli > Caryophanales > Bacillaceae > Domibacillus > Domibacillus sp. DTU_2020_1001157_1_SI_ALB_TIR_016. Next base: position 1,410,949 of record NZ_CP135439.1, on the reverse strand, counting down.
TAGCAATTTGCAGTTGTTTTTCCATGTCGTCACCTCATCCAAAAATTCTTATTCATTTTATCACAGATTGGTTTAGACACAAAAAAGAACCCAAACGATGGGTCCTTTATCATTCCAATCCTTTCCTGCGCAGCCGCAGCTGCTGTTCAAAGCAGAAACGCATTAATATTTGCTGCTCCGTATAAGGGAGGTCTTTAAATTCGAAGGAACCAATGCAGCGTCCGCTTTTTTCATCCTGATGGGTACGCACCAGCTCTGCTTTCGCTTCAAAATAGAAGGGTTCAGCCTGCTGAGAGGGGATCACCCCGTATACGATGGCTTCTGTCCCAGGCTCTGCCTGAACAGAATTCGGCAGTACAATCGCTGCGCCGCCTGCACTAATATCTTCCGTCAGCGAAGAAAAAGGCGGCATTCCGTCAAAGTGGACCGCTGTATCAATCGCTTTTTGGACCCGTACGAACTTTCGGCGCTGTATGCGTACATATTGATTCAAACCCGGGTCCTGCAATACAAGCATAGGAATTTTCTTTTTGACCCGGGCGATCACTTCAGTACGGAATAAAAAAACAGCGGATGAAGCAGCCGGATCAAGGAAACTGACAGCAAGCTGCATTCCTTCCATCAAAAAAACCGCCCGGTTTGTTTGAATACTAACCGGGTAGTCAATAAACAGCTTTCCGTCTTCTATATCGACTACTTTGCATCGATACTCTTCTTTTTTATCTATTTCTTCAAATGGTTCCAGTGTCAGTACGATACCAGGCTGAAGCATTCATATCACTCTCTTTTTTCCTTACTGCGTTTTGTAGGCCAAAACGCTTATTGGAAAAAATTATAAAGGATTTAAGACCTAAATGCAATATGATCTTATTGCCTATAGGCAGCTTCCGCTTCTGATAATTTTTCGATTCGCTCTTCTTTCCCGTTGTCTGCATTAATAAAGATCCGGTAAGAAGCTGTTCCATTCTCGGCTAAAAATTCATAACACATCTTATCCTTCATTTCTTCATTCGTTACAATCGCTTTTTTCGTTTCCATTACCGTTAATTTCGGATGCAGCTCTTTTTTCGCTTCCTCTTCGCTTAAAGCAGGATCCTTAATGTTCCGTTCTTTTTTATTTTTCCAGTAGTTTTGTGCTTCAAGCCCTGTAACTGCACCTGTATCAAGCGCCACTTTGATCGTCACAGATTCTGGATAAACGAGCGTGTCTTTCACTTTTTTAGTGTAGGTAAAAACGCCAGTATGGTCATACTGCGCACTGTTCGTCATAACCATCCCTTCAAATCCGTGCTTTTCTAAAAAATCTTCCGCTTTCTGAGAAGCATCATATAAACTTATCCGGCTTTTGCCCGGGGTTCTATTTACGGTAAATGTTAAAGGATAACCGCCTTTTTTGGTGATATCCATGCTGGCTTCTTCACCGTCTTGTCCTGTAACAGATACGTGATAAAACGGAACCGAAGCTCCTTTTAAACTGCTGTCTACAGACGTAACCTCCGCATCAAACTGAAAATAGTCCTTTGCTTTTTGAGCCGCTTCTTTTTTGGTGATCATAGGCCCTTCCAGCTTTTTGAGCGCATCGTCCGAAACGGATTTTTCAACTTGAGTCGCCCGGAAAGTGTCTGATTCGGAAAATTCGGATGCTTTTTTCTCAATTGTATTAAACCCATCGATAACCGTATTGTCTCTTGGTTCATCTCCGTCAGCCGCTGCATGGGCTACATCTGTCCAGCGCAAATTTTTATCTAACACATTCATTTGTACGGCCCGAAGATCATTTTGAATATCAGCAGACTGCTTATAAAGCGACTCAAGCTGCTCATATTCTTTATCCGTTAACGGCTGGGTATCCAAGTCCCGCACCGCTGTGTTATAGGTGAAATCACCGCTTTTCCCTAAAAATTCTTCGGTTTTTGAAAACGGCATAAAGCCGAGTGGAAGGCGGCTGATGGCATTGTGCGCTTCAGAGGTAAGGCGCCATACATCTGTCAATGCGGGTGTTAAATTGTCTTTTGAATTCATCGCGAGCGCTTCTCCGGTTCGATCGTGAATCACATCTACCTGGTACACAAGTTCGTGAAATGCCTGCTGGTATCCATTCTCCGCTTCGATCGCCAATCTTTCTTTTTCCTGGTGCTGCCTGTATCCCCAAACTGCCGTTACAGCTAAGAGCACAGCGAGTGCGACTGTGATAAATGTCCGCATGTTGATCGCCTCCTATTCGCAAAAAATGTGCTGCCCGATTTTCTTAATTTGCGGCCGTGACCAAATCCAGTCACTTGTAGCGGTGTCTGGATTAAAATAATAAAGTGCTTCGCCCGTCGGATCCCATCCGTTAATAGCGTCCAATACGGCTTCCTTCGCTCTCGGGTTTGGTGTCAGCCAAATTTGCCCGTCTGCTACAGCCGTAAAAGCACCCGGCTCGAAAATAACACCAGAAGCGGTATTCGGAAATGATTCACTGCCAATCCGGTTCAATATAACCGCTGCAACGGCTACCTGGCCCTCATAAGGCTCTCCCCGTGCTTCGCCGTAAACGGCATTCGCCATCAGCTGAATATCATTTTGTGAAAATCCAGTCGGTGTATTCACTGATTGGGCCGACGTTTCGGCTCCACCGTAATACGTAAATGCTTTTCCTTTACGCATTTGGCTTTTTACATGCTGTTCATCGTATTTAGACACCTGTTCAAGTTTTCGTTTTGTAGCTGTGCCTGCCAGCCCGTCTACCGGGAGGCCAAATGATTCCTGAAAGTTTCTTAATGCCCAGTACGTTGACCAGCCAAATACCCCGTCAATTTGATCACGGTAATAACCGGTATATTGAAGCCTTGATTGCAATTCGATGACATCGTCCCCTTCAGCTCCGCGCTGAATCACCTGTCCTGAAAACGCCCCCGCTTGCCCAGATGCAAGCAGCAGTACAAGCGTTAGAAAAACTGCAATCTGCTTTTTCCACTTTGTCAATTTCGTTCACCATCCTATCGAAATATACAAGTAGTTTGTCATCCTCCTCCTTTTTTTATACGAAAAAAGAGGCGCTCGGTTGAGCAGCCTCTTTTACAATTTCAGCTTATGGTATGCATCTGTCAGAATGTGTGCTTTTTTTACTTTTTGCATGGCAAACCACCACAAAAACAGCATAAACGGAATCATATAATAAATCCAAGTGCTTTCGATAACCAGAATGTAGTCAAATAACCCGTGAAGCAGAAACGGCACAAAAAAAGCCAGAGCCAGCATTTTCTTTTCTAAACGCCGGTCTCCGAATTTGGCACGGCTGATATAATACCCCATAATCGCGCCAAACAGCGCATGGCTTGACACAGGCAGGAGCGCTCTTACAAAAGCATATTCTACTCCATGCGCGATTAAATACAGGACATTTTCTGCCGTAGCAAATCCAAGCGAAACACTCGTTGCATACACAATTCCATCATAAGGCTCATCAAAATGTGTATGCGAATAAATAAGAAAATACAAAATAAACCATTTCATAAACTCTTCCGGGATAGCAATCGCGCAGAACGCCTGAATAAAGCCTTCATCGACGACTTTTTCCTCCATCAGCACATATTGAAAAAACATAACCGGAAATGTTACCACAATACCGTATAAAAACGCTTTGGCAACCGTTGAGATCGGTTCTGTTTCATAGCGATCACGCAAATAAAAAAAGACTAAAAGTGCAAGACCAGGTGCAATCCCTGCTGAAAGAATCGGGATCATCCATGTTCCCTCTTTTCTTTCTGTTTTTTCCATCGTATCATGAGACATAAAGATTGAAAACAAGGAGCATAAAACATGTCGAAAAAACACATTTTACTGCTACATACCGGCGGAACGATTTCCATGAAAGAAAATGCAGCCGGAAGCGTAGCTCCAGATGGTGCCAACCCTATTGCCGAAGTGGTCCATATCCCCGGGGTTGAAGCACGTTATACGGTAAAAGAGCCATTCCAGCTCCCTTCTCCCCACATGAATGTAGAGAAGATGCTCGTGCTGAAACAGGAAATCGAGGCATCCGATGCAGATGGCGTCGTGATCACACATGGCACTGACACGATGGAAGAAACCGCGTTTTTTCTCCACTTAACGCTGAATACGGTTATTCCTGTTGTGCTGACAGGTGCGATGCGCTCAAGCAATGAGGCAGGTGCAGACGGCATCCCCAATTTAATAGCTGCTGTTAAAACAGCGGCCAGCTGCGATGCGCGCGATAAAGGAGTGCTGGTCGTGATGAATGACAGTATTCACAGTGCTGAATTTGTGACAAAAACCAATTCAGGCAGCCTTGATTCCTTTCAAAGCCCTAGCAGCGGGCCCATTGGTACGGTTTTAAAAAGCGGACCCTACTTTTTCTTTGCACCGCTCAAAAGAAAAACATACGCGGTAAAAGAGCTGCATTACCGCGTACCCATTTTAAAAGCATATGCTGGAATGGATGCTTTTTTGATTGAGCAGCTGGCTGCCCGTTGTGATGGAGTCGTCATCGAAGCGATGGGACAGGGGAATGTGCCGCCTGAAGCTGCTAAAGCACTTCTTCCACTGATTCGATCTGGGTTTCCAGTCGTCATTACTTCAAGATGTGAAAGTGGAATGGTCCAGCCTGTTTATTCCTATGAAGGCGGAGGAGCTGCCCTCAAAGAAGCGGGTGCTTTTTTTGCCGGCGGCTTAAATGGCCCTAAAGCCCGATTAAAGCTGATTGCCGCTCTATCAGCAGGATATAGCGAGCAGCTGCAGCACGTATTTCTGTAAAAAAGACGGAGCGTTACGCCCCGTCTTCTTCTTTTTTCCGAATGGCAGCCGCGATTTCACCACCGTGAAAACGGCCGTTTTCAATAAAAATTTCATTCGCATTATTGCCGGCAGCAATCACACCCGCAATAAAGATATTTTCAACATTTGTTTCTTTGGTTGCCTCATTATAAATAGGCCGGCCTGTAATGTCATCAATTTCAACGCCCATTTTTTTTAAAAAAGCATGGTCTGGATGATAGCCAGTCATGGCAAACACAAAATCACTTTTAATGGTATGCTCGTCACCACGCACTTCATACGTTAGCGTTTCCCGGTCAATTTTTTTCACGTTCGCGTCAAAAACCATCCCAATCTCACCATTTCGAACGAGTGCTTCAAATTCCGGTAAAATCCAAGGCTTTATGCTTGGAGAATACGTGCTTCCCCGGTAAAGAACCGTTACTCTGGCTCCCGCTTTATGAAGTTCAAGTGCTGCGTCTACCGATGAATTTTTTCCGCCGATAACGACTGTATCTGTATCGAAGAAAGGGTGGGCTTCTTTAAAGTAATGAAAAACGTGGTCCATTTCTTCTCCGGGGATATTCATATAATTAGGATGATCGTAATATCCTGTTGCAATCACCACATAAGGTGTTTCATATGATCCTTTAGACGTATATACATGGAAAAGCCCGCTTTCTTGTTTGTCCACACGCTCAACCTGTTCGAACCGGTTGATCCGCAGCTCTTTCCGTTTCACAACTTCCCGGTAATAAACAAGCGCCTGGTTTCGATGAGGCTTCCGCTCTTCAATAATAAAAGGCACATCACCAATCGCAAGCTTCTCACTTGAACTGAAAAACGTCTGATGGGTTGGATAGCCATAAATAGCATTCACAACATTTCCTTTTTCAATTACAAGCGGATTTTTGCCTGTTTCCTTTAGTGCTATCGCAGCTGCAAGCCCGCATGGCCCGCCGCCCACAATAATGCATTCTTCGGTTTTCATTTCATCCGCTCCCGTTCTTTTTCTCTGCTATCCTATTGTAGAAAAAAAGCCAGCTTATTTCAATTAAGCCGCTTATAGACGGCTGTTCATCCACTCGCTCCATTCGCTTTGAGTGGTGCCGACGATATACTGGCCGGCATGCTCGGGAATAGGACCTGCCGTCGCTGTACCCCCAACACCAATATGCATATCAGGGTACGTTTCTTTGATATCCTCTGCAAGCTGCAAAGTCGGCTCCAAATTCTGGCGGAGTGTACAAGAAAGAAAAACGAATCTTGGCTTTACTGTTTGGAGCACTGTAAAGATATCGCCTTCTTTCAGGCTTGCCCCCAGATAAACCACTTCGTAGCCAAGACGTCTGACAAACAGGGTGAAAATGAGCAGGCCGACCTCATGCCACTCATCCGGCCCGCAGACCGCCACTACTTTCGGCAGAACTCCGTTGTGAGGAAACGAATGCATGACCATTCCGATACGCGCACGCAAAATAGAGGTGGCAAAGTGTTCATGAGCAGTCGTAATCTTGCCTTCCTCCCAAAGCGTTCCAATTCGGACGAGCAATGGAGCTAAAATATTAATGGTTACGTTATCTATTGTATAAAGTGCAAAAGCCTTGTTGATTAGCTCCTGTGCTTTAACTTCATCGAACCGAAGCAGCGCTTGAAGCAGCTCTTCAGACAGCGCTTCATGCTGGCTTGCTTCAACATGCTGAAGACTCGTATGAGTATCTTCATGCTGATCGAGAAGAGCGGCGGCCTGGCTGATTGTAAAGCCCTGCTGTACTTTTTCCGAAAGCCACTTCAGCTTTCGAATATGTTCTTCCGTATAAAGCCGGTGACCTGCTTCATTTCGGACTGGTTCCAAAATGGCATAACGCCGTTCCCATGCGCGGAGAGTACCAGGCTGAATCCCGGTTAACGTCGATACCGCTTTTATATTGTATTTCCCTTCAGTCATAAAGCTCTTCCCTTTCACGGATAGGTTGTACATTTATTATACGAGTCGGCCTGGGACCCGTAAAATTTAAGTCGTCTGCCCTGGCCGGCAAATCGTAATAAGGTGTGTTTCTGCCCTGGCGCCCAGCCGAAGCGGAAGTCCGGTTGTTCCATATCCGTTTGATACAAGCATATGAATACCACCCGCGTTTTTCCAGCGGCCTTTCTCATACATCCCCCACGGGCCTAAACGAATCTGGCCGCCATGGGTGTGGCCACTAAGCAAAACTGCTACCTGGTCCTCTGGCTCAATGATTCGGACAAAAGCGGGATTATGGCTCGCAATAATTTTAAATGCGCTGACTGGAACATTGTGAAAAAGAGCCGCTTTGTCACTTTTTCCTTCGCTTAAATCGTCCGTTCCAAGCAGGTATACATCATCCGCCAGTACCGCCCAGCTGTTTTTTAATACTGTTACCTGCCACCGGGCAAGCATAGCCGTTAATTGCTCTATACCTGCTTCGTAATCATTATTGCCCGGCACAAAATAAACCGGTGCAATGGAAGACAGGCGCTTGATATTCTCACGGATACGCTCTCTTTTTACACCGCCTTCGCATAAATCGCCGCCAATAATGACAGCATCCGCGCGGCCTTTAACGGCTGAGATAATAGAAGGATGAACGAGGCGGCGGTGAATATCGGAAATAAAAAAAAGCGCGAGCGGCGCTTTTTCCGGAAATCGATCATCAGTTACAACCGTTTCTTTTACCTCGTTTCGGAATGCTTCCTTCCACATATATAAACCAGCTGCCGCTATTGGAAGTACGGCACCTGTCATTAATTGTTTCCACATAACATTTTTCAGTCCTCTTCTGTTGGTTACTGCTCGTTTTGAGCCGTTTCCTGATGCGCATCCTCCGGCTGTTCGTGTACGATTTGGTTCACTGCCGGCTTTTCTTCTTTGAAAGCATACACCGCTAAAAAAGGAGATGCAATAAAAAATACGAGCAGCGCTGTAATGAGTGGAAAATGGTTTCTTTTTTCAGCTTTTTCTTTTACAGGGCGCTGCAGTGTTTCACCTTCTGCCAACACAGGCTCTTTTACTTTTTCAAGCGGCTGCTTATGCTGCTCTGCTATTTCACGATAAGGGTCCTTCATGATTATCGTTCCTCCCATTGGTCATCGTAAAAGAAATTATTTCTATTATACCCGACCAGCTCCAATAACGTAATAGGTTAAAATCCTGGCAACAAACTATTTAGCCGTTCCCGCCAGTCCAGCTGCTCCTCGGATGCTTCGCTCCCGCCGCTCGTTTTGTACGGCGTATGATCAAGCCCGCAGCGGTCACAGCACTGCGGCTGCTCAATCGGTTGTTCATCAAACATACGCATGTAAGAGGCACGGCGGCACTCTGTTGACTCAATCCACTGCTTGATCTCATTCCGCTTAGCCGCTTTTTTGTCAAGAAGTGTCATTCGTGCTCTACTGATCCATGCTCCTCTTGGTGCGCCGCGTTCATCGGCAGCTTTTGCATAGTGGATCAAAAAGCGTTCCTGCGTTTCCGAAAGCGGCGGCTGTACATCTCGCGGATGAAAGCCGTATTCTGTTACCTGGCGGATCTGCCCTTCATCAGGGAATTCAGATTCTGCGATAAATTCGTGCAGCTTCTCATCTCCGGGCACATACAAAAGAACCGCAATCGCCGGAGCCCCGTCCCGTCCTGCCCGGCCAATCTCCTGTAAATAAGCTTCTATTTGTGACGGCATGTGATAGTGAATAACAAAACGGACATTATCTTTATTGATTCCCATTCCAAATGCGCTTGTTGCACATACCACATCTACATCGCCGTTTAAAAATTGATGCTGAATCAATAAGCGGTCGCCTGCATCCATTCCGCCGTGGTAAAAAGCGGACCGTTTTATACCATGCTGTTTCAAGTAGGAAGCCGCTTCTTCTGCAGCTCTTCTTCCCGAGAAATAAATGATGCCTGGTGTTTTCAAAAAATGCAGCCATTCTAACAGCCGGGTTCTTTTTTGCAGCGGCTCTCCCAGCGTTTCAATTTCAAGTGCGATATTCGGCCGGTTCACAGAAAATACCCATTCTGCCACCTCATCGAGCCAAAGCTTTTCACAAATATCCGCCCGGACTCGTTCGTCAGCCGTTGCTGTCAGTGCAAGAGTAAGCGGGCTGCCAAGCGCTGCGCGGGCCTTGCCGAGCAAACTATAATCCGGGCGAAAATCGTATCCCCATTGTGAAATACAATGCGCTTCATCAATCACAAACAAAGCGATCGAAAGAGCACGCAGTGCCTGCATCACATTCGGCATTTGCAGCATTTCCGGTGATAAAAAAATAAACTTGTAACGGTCAAGCCGCAGGAGCGCCGCATTTTTTTCTTTATACTGAAGAAACGAATTCAGCGCAATCACCCGCTTTTCTCCTCTTACTTTTAATTGCTCCACTTGATCCTGCATAAGGGAAAGAAGCGGTGAAACAATCACAACTGAACCATTTAACATATACCCGGGAAGCTGATAACAAAGCGACTTGCCTGTTCCGGTAGGCAGCATGCTCAGGGTGTGACGCCCGCTCAACAGCGATTCAATTGTTTCCCGCTGCCCGGGACGGAAGGAAGAAAAACCAAATGTCTGGCGCAGATGTTCATCAATGGTCATATTGTTCCCCCGCTTTCCTTCGCTAAAACAAGCCTGATTTCAAAATACGAATGATTTGGCAATTGATCTTTAAGCGGCTTGAGCTGGCGCACGCCGCTTGACCCGCCTGCTTTTAATACTTCCGCTTCTTTTTGCTCATCAATAAATGGACGAATGGAAAAGTGAGGATCGTTTAAAGCCAGTTCTACTACATGGTCTTCGATGGTCGCTTTTTTCAATCTTCTTGCAGCCGCCACTTCTTCAATGGTCTTTCCTTTATGTAAATAAGCGGCTGTTTTCCGTGCAGATTCAGTTAAAGGGATGGATACCGTGATATCGCTTAAAAGATGCTTTAAAAGAGGAAGCTGGCTGCCTTTTTCCATGACAGTCTGTACAACAGCGTGCAGGCTGTGTAAAAAGCGAAACCAGTATTCTGTCGGTTCCATTTCGAGGATGTCCGCTGTCTGCTGCACCGTTTTGCCTGTTTGCGTATATCCGGAAAACCGCAGCAGCAGACAGTCCGGGTGTTCCGGCTGTTCTTCCAGCACAAAACGGATTTCCCGGTGAAGCTCGGCGGCAAGCCGTCCTTTTTCAAAGCCGCTTTCTTTTACAAATTGTTTGACCCATTGCTGTACGCCTTCGTCGCGCGTAATGGGATAATATGTCCGATCTTTATAAGCAAGGTGTGAGACAACTTGAACTGCCAGCTGGAGGCGGCTGAAAAACACAGGAGCAGTGCCTGCCAGCTTCCAGCCTGACAGCTGAGGAAATTCACCCGTCTTTTCAAAAGCGGCTCTCATTTTATTCGTTCCTTCCGCTGTGACAAACAGGCGCTGCCGCTCACCCTGGAGACTGCCGGATGCCTGGAGCCCTTCTACCATCCGGTCAAACAGCTCCATGGTAAGAAACGGTGTGGTTTGAAACCATTTGTCCAGTTTAAACAAATGGGCATCCTGAATAGTCTGGGCCGACTTTTTTCCTTTTAACAAATGAAAAACAGACGAAGCTGTTCGCTCCCCCTCTACTTCTTTCAGCATACAAAGCATCACCGCTTCAAGACATTCCAATTTGTCCCCCCACCTTTCTATACAGCGATAGTGTATCACAAAACATGCGTTCCTGTCTTTTCTTTTCGCTCCCCTTCTTTATGAAATCCCTTTCATGCAGGATATGGGAAGTTTTTTATTGAAAAGTAAATTAATCAGACTTAAAATGAACAATAGAAGTGTTTTCACATACGCTTACTGACTGATTTTATGGGAGGTTTACATTTTGGCGAAGTATACGATTGTCGATAAAGACACATGTATCGCTTGCGGCGCTTGTGGAGCTGCAGCCCCTGATATCTATGACTATGATGATGAAGGCATTGCATTCGTTATTTTAGACGAGAATGAAGGAACGGCTGTTGTCCCTGACGTTCTTGAAGAAGATATGCAGGACGCGTTCGAAGGCTGCCCGACTGATTCAATTAAAATTGCCGACGAGCCATTTGAAGGCGACGCGTTAAAATTCGAATAAAATAAAAATCCGGTTTCCAAAATGGAAACCGGATTTTTTTATGCAGCCATCGTTTTTTTCGTCCAGCTCTGCAGCCGGAAAAAGATCGCGTAAAACGCAGTACCGACAACGAGTCCTTTTACGAAGTTAAATGGCAGAATGCCCGTTGTAATCATTTGGCGCATCTCTGGACCGCTCATGGCCGGAGAACCAAGAAACAGTGTATAAGCAGGCAGAATAACAAAGTAGTTGAGGATACTCATGATGACTGCCATAGAGACAACACCTGTTAAAATAGCAGCCGGCATCGCTTTTTTTGTTTGAAAACGCTGATAAATAAAAGCGATTGGTAAAATAAATGATATGCCTGCAGCAAAATTGGCCACATGACCAACAGGTACACCAGTTGGACTGCCGGTCATAATAAAATTAATCACATTTTTTAGAAGCTCTACTGTAATACCGGCAATCGGCCCAAAAACAATAGCAGCAATCAAAGCAGGTATATCACTAAAATCAATCATTAAAAAACCTGGAAATGGCGGGATCGGGAAATTAAGCAGCATCAGCAGGTAAGCAAGTGCAGATAATAAACCAACCGCCGTGAATAACCGTACATTGTTTTCTTTCATTTTCTCATTCTCCTTCTTTTTTATCCATCTTTCTTAAGAAGGAAAGCAGCCGGCGTCCCAAATGCAAAAACCCCTCAAGCGGCAGCCTAAGGGGAGAAAAGTCGTACACAAATAAACGTTCTGTACAATGCTTTTTGAACGCCGGTACACTTTCATCTTCTCCCATCCAGACTATACTGTCGGCTCCGGAATCACACCGGATCCTGCCTTATCGGCTCGCGGGCTTTGGGACAGTGTCCACTTTACCGCCGGTCGGGAATTTCACCACGCCCCGAAGATGAAATAATTTTATTTGCCTTTCATTATCTCTATTGCCTATCATTCTGTCAAGACTGCCTTGGAAGGGTAAAAAAGAAAACAGTGCCATGTCCAAGCCGGCTTTGCACTTTAATTGTCCCGCCGTGGGCCTGAACAATGTTTTTAGCAATCGACAGCCCAAGCCCCGTCCCGCTTCTTCCGCGCGTTCTGGCTTTATCGGCTTTGTAAAACCGCTCGAATACAAAAGGCAGATCTTCCTCCGGTATACCTGCTCCGGAATCTTGAACTTGAATAAGATGAACCTTTTCCTTTATTTCATGCATAACCGTTACCCGTCCGCCCTCCGGTGTGTGGCGAAGAGCGTTGTCAATCAAGTTGGTCAGCACCTGCTCAATCCGGTCTTCGTCAATGGATACGTTTGTTTCTGCTTTATTCGTTTGTGCAGAAAGGACGATATTTTTTTCTTTCGCAAGTCCCTGGAACTTGTTGGTGACACGCTGTAAAAATGGTTCGAGCACTGTATCCGTTTTATGAAGCGTAATATGCCCTGCCTGCATGCGGGCAAGATCAAGCAGTTCATTGACGAGACGGCCCATTCGAAGCGATTCTTCATGAATAATTTGGGCAATTTCCCGCTTTTCCTCTTCGGTTGCGGCAATATCATCAACAATGGCCTCGCTGTAGCCCTGCATCATCGAAATAGGGGTTCGAAGCTCATGAGATACGTTGGCAATAAAGTCCTCACGCAGTTTATCCAGGCGGCGTTCTTCTGTCATATCCCGCACAACCGTGACCGCTCCGCGCACCGAATCATCATTATAAAGCGGGCTGACTATCATAACATAGGAACGGCCCTGCATCGTTAATTCGCCTTCCTGCTCTGTTTCCGTTTTGACCGCTTCTTGAAATAAATTTTGCAGCAGTGTCGGCGTTTCTGCTTCGATTCCAAGTGCTTTTTTTTCAAAATTCCAGTCATGCAAAAACTGCCGGGCCGGCGGGTTCTTAATTAACACCGCTCCATCCTGATCAAGCGTAATCACACCATCTGCCATGGAGCTTAAAATGCTCGACAGCTGTTCTTTTTCTTGATTGAGTGCATGAATGTTTCCCTTCAGCTGATAAGCCATTCGGTTAAAAGCAGTCGCAAGTGCTCCAATTTCATCATTTGTTAAAATCGGAACCTGCGTATCAAAATGCCCCTGGGACAGCTCAGTAGCGGCTGTACGCATAGAACGAAGCGGTGCGGTAACACGGCTGGAAAGAAAAAACGCAAACACGGTTGTTAAAATAATGGCGATCCCAGCCGCAATCAGAATGAGCTTCGTTGTCTGTTCCGTCGTTTCTTTCATCACTTCAAGAGACTGATAAATAAATACCGCGCCTGTCTCACCATTTGTAAGCTTAAAAGGCACTCCGACAATAAAGGAATTTTCAAAGCGGCGGTCCCCGTCCGCTCCCGCAGCTGTATTAATTTCAGCTTTTACTTTTTCCTCACCGTCGAAAACAGCTGCCAGATTAGGGTTGTCCGTAATGATGCTCTGGCTGATTCTGGACTCTTCCTCTTCAAGCGGGGAGAAATGAAAGGTTTGTTCATTTTGGGCAATGACAATATGGGCCGGTTCATCTACAAGCTCCCAGGCCACTTCCAGCCTCGTTTCTTCATCACCGTAATTTTGAATAACCGTGGCAATTTTTTCGGCCGTATTTTCAAGCTGCTGTTCTACTTGAGCAATATTGTACGTCTCGAAGAACTCCAGCAGTAAAATCGTTAAAAAAGCCAGTACAAAGGAAACGAGAAGCAGGATGGTGATCCATAGCTTCCCGACAACGCTTCTCCATATCTTCATTCATTTCCAACCTCGAATTTATATCCGACGCCCCAAACCGTCACAATCATTTTAGCTGCTTCTTCCGAGACTTTACTCAGTTTTTCACGCAGACGCTTTACGTGGGTGTCGACTGTTCTTAAATCGCCAAAAAACTCATAATGCCATACTTCCTTTAATAAATGCTCACGGTCGAATACTTTATCCGGGGCTTTTGCCAGAAAATAAAGAAGTTCATATTCTTTAGGCGTTAAACTCACTTCTGCATGATCGGCTGTTACCCGGTGCGCATCGTTATCGATCGTTAAATGGTTGTAAACAATCAAGTCTTTTGACTTTGTGTCCGTATGTAAATAAGTGGTTGGAGAGGACCGGCGCAGGAGCGCTTTCACCCGCAGCACAACTTCACGGGGACTAAACGGCTTCACAATATAATCATCTGTACCAACCTCAAAGCCTTGAACACGGTTTGCTTCTTCTCCTTTTGCCGTCAGCATAATCACCGGAGTGGCTTTTGCCACACGCAGCTCGCGGCATACCTCAATGCCGTCTTTACCCGGCATCATCAGATCAAGCAAAATGCAGTCATAGTCGTTTTGAAGTGCTTTTTCAAGCGCTTCTTCTCCATTTTCCGCTTCATCGATGGCATAGTTTTCTCGTTCAAGATACATCCGCAGCAGTCTGCGAATACGCTCTTCATCATCTACGACTAAAATGCTCATTTCTTTTTCCAAAAAACATTCCCTCCCATACGCACATTATCTACTATTATAATACAAAAAAAGAGCCCCGCCAAAGGCAAGGGCTAAATTTCTTATGCGTAAGAGTGAAGCCCTGCAATCACAAGGTTCACCGCTACAAGATTAAACATAATAATGCCAAAGCCTACAACAGCAAGCCAGGCTGATTTCTCTCCATGCCAGCCTTTGGACAAACGTAAATGCAAAAAAGCGGCATAGAACAGGAAGGTAATAAGCGCCCATACTTCTTTTGGGTCCCAGCCCCAAAAGCGCGTCCAGGCAATCTGTGCCCAGATCATGGCGAAAATAAGTGCACCGAGTGCAAACACCGGAAAACCAATTAAAACAGACCGGTAACTGATTTCATCCAGTAAATCCGAGCTTACCTGTCGAACAAGCGGCTGTAAAGAAGCAGCCACCCGTTTTCGGGTGATCAAGCGAATCAGCACATATAAGACAATACCGCCGGCAAGCGACCAAATTACGGTATTCAGCTTTTTCGCATTAATAAACGCCGGCACATGGGCGATTGGCTCCATTTTTTCTTTCGTGAGAAGAGTACTTTCATTCGGCCCTACAAGCGCCGGCAGGGTAAATTCCTGCCTGGCTGCCTGCTCTTCCTTATTTACATACTCAAATTCTGCTTTGTAATCCGCCATGGCAAAACCGGTGGTAAGCAAAATAAACGCAATCACTGAAACGATAAAAAACATGACAGCTTCCAGCCACTTTGTTTTTTTCGTGCTTGTTGTCTGATCAATATTTTTCACGAGAAAGATTATCCCTGCAATAAAGCTGATGGCAAGGATCCCCTGCCCCGCTGCCGCCGTTGTTACGTGAATCGCCAGCCAATGACTTTGCAGTGCTGGAATAAGAGGATTAATTTCCCTTGGAAACATGCTTGCATAGGCAATAATAATAATCGCCACCGGCAGTGCAAACAAACCAAGCACCGTTGTTTTGTAAATAAAAAAAAGCAGAATAAAGGCGCCCACAATCATCATCCCGAAGAAAGTGGTGAATTCAAATAAATTGCTGACCGGTGCATGGCCTGCCGCCGCCCATCTTGTAAAAAAGTATCCTAGCTGTGCCGCGAACCCAATGATGGTTACGATAATGCCAAGCCTGCCCCACCGATTCAGCGCTTCCCCTTCACGAAGACCTTTTTGACGGATTGCCCCGCCAAAAAGAAAGGTTGCAGCTAAATAAAAGAAAAAAGCCGCTTCAAGCAGCGTGCTGCTCGCATCCGCTAAATGGACCATACAACGTGTGCCCCCTTACTCCTTTTGTCTGTCTTCCAGCTCCGGAACGCTTGTCCCTTCCAAAACCGAATGAATTTCCCGTTTCAGGCCATGCCAGTTTTTATTCGTATGGCCAGCTGCATATACCCGGCCGTTCTTTTCCCGAATCCATAGACGGCGATGATTCCAATACGAGCCTTGAATCACACCGATCATGAAAATAATGCCGCCCGCTGCCAGAATAGGAAGCGTTAGGTCTTTGCGAATGGTCAGGGCTGAAACATCCCGGGTGTCCAGGCTCTTAAACGCCATTTTAAACGTTGTTTCACCGAGCGGCTCCATTGTATTACGGATTTGGGCAAAGCTCACCTCACCATCTGGCGTCTCTGGTGTAATCATATTAAATAAAAACGCCGGATTGTTCGGCAGCGGTGATTTTGAGGTCGGTTCCCCTTCTTTTGTAAATCCGTCAAAATCCGGATAATAGCCAAGCAGTTCCACTTTATATCCGCTGCCAAGGTCATACGCGGCCTGCTGGTCAAACAAATCAATGACCACTTCCCCGAACTCTTCTCCCGTTTCTTTGTTTGTAAGGGCAAAGTGCATGGCCTTCATCTCATCCTGACGGAAGCTCGTTTGATAAACGGCAAACTGGCCGAACTTCATTGGCTGATTGACCTGGATTGAGTCCTCCTGCACCTTTGTCAGCTCGGGCCCCGCCCCGGGAAGCTCATTGTTTTTATTTCGGTACAATACGGCATCCGTCTGATAATTTTTTGCAACGGTTCCAACACGGTTAATCGCTTCATCAAATACTTCCGGGTCTTCACCTGCTTTGTAATTTTGGAGAGTAAACCCGTTATTTTTCACATAATATTCTCCGTTTGTGCCGGGAACTTGAAGGGTTTCTCCTTCTCGAATCCAAAGCAGCTCATCTACGTACATTCCGGGTACCGAACGAAGAAGCGCACCAAGCAGAAAAATGATGAGCCCAACGTGATTCACATAAGGCCCCCATCTTGTAAAGCGATTTTTCTCCGCTAAAAGAGCCCCGTTTTCTGTGCGGACGTTATACCTCTTTTTTATCAGGGCTTCTTTTATCTTTTCCCACTCTGCAGGCTCAAGCTTACCCTCCCACTGGGCAAAAAGGCGCTGCTTTTTCATAAACGTTTCATGTCGGTCGACGCGCTGGTTTTTCAGTGCACGATACAAGGGAACCACGCGGTCGAGGCTGGCAATCACAAGCGACACGCCGAGCGCGGCAACAAGCGCGCTAAACCAGACGGAATTATATAAATCATGAAAACCGATCTCGTAATAGAGCTTGCCGAATGTGCCGTATACATCCTCATAATAGGTCTCAGCAGAAACGTTGGATGGAATGTAAAACTCCTGCGGCAAGATCGTGCCGAATGAAGCCGCTACGAGCAGCAGTACAATAATCCAGATGCCTACTTTTACGGAGGAAAAGAAATTCCAGACTTTATCAATCAGTGTTTTGTTATAGGTTTGTGAACGGCGTGCGCTTCCCTCATAGCGCATGTCCACAAGCTTGTCCTGCTTTGCTTTTTCCGTCAGTGCACGCCCGCACGATTCACACAAAATCGTACCGGCCGGGTTTAGACGGCCGCATTCACACTTCACTTTCCCCATACAAAAACTCCCTTTACGATGATGGTTTTACCCGTTCAAACAGTGCACGCAGCTGATCTTCCTGAACAAGGCCGCCGATGACAATTTGATCAATTGTGCCATCCGGCTTAATCATAAATGTTGTCGGAAGCGGGTCAACCCCGTACGTATCCATCACTTCTTTTCCCTCATCAATCGCGATTGGGAATGTTAAACCGTACTGCTTGGCGAAGTTCTCAACTTGAAAATCCGATTCGCCTACATTTACCGCTAAAACCTCTACCTGGCCCTTATACTCTTTTGCCAGTTTTTCCATGTACGGCATTTCTTTTTTGCACGGTTCACACCAAGTACCCCAGAAGTTCAAAAACACGCCTTTTCCTTCGTAGTCGGAAAGCTGATGCGTTTGACCGCTTACATCCCTCAGTACAAAATCCGGAGCTTCATCCCCTTCTTCCAGACTGCCGCGGGATTCTTTCGTTAAGTTCGTATAAAGCGTATACATAACCAGTCCAGCCAAAACCGCTAAAATAGCGGTTCGTATAACGAGTCGTTTTTTCTTTTTCTCCATTTGACAGCCTCCAGGCCCGTTCTACTACACGGGCAGGAATAAACACTACACTTATTATATCATTATTTTTTGCTGTAAAAGAAAACGGCTTCAATCTTTAAATGTGACATTTTTATGACTTAGCGGAGAGAACCTGTTTCAGCCAGCGTACGCAGCTGTTTCACCTCATGGGCCGTCAGCTCGCGATATTCGCCCGCATTTAAGCCATGCAGCGTCAGATGAGCAAAACGATCCCGGCGAAGCTTTTGCACCGGATGCCCGATCGCTTCAAACATGCGGCGTACCTGCCGGTTGCGTCCTTCGTGAATGGTAATTTCGAGCAGGGAACGGTTTTTCTTCCGGTCAATTGACAGCTCTTTTATTTTTGCCGGCGCCGTCATTCCGTCCTCTAACTTGATACCGCTCATAAGCCGTTTTAACAGGTGGCGCTGCACGATGCCTTCTGTTTTGGCAATATAGGTTTTATCCATTTCATAGCGCGGGTGCGTCATTAAGTTGGCAAATTCACCATCATTTGTGAGCAGCAAAAGCCCCGATGTATCGTAGTCAAGGCGCCCCACCGGAAAAATGCGTTCCTCTACTCCAGGGAAAAAGTCCACAACCGTTTTTCTTCCTTTATCATCTGTTACGGCTGAAATAACACCGCGCGGCTTATAAAACAAGTAATACACTTTTCTTTCCCGCTCAAGCGGCACGCCTTCTACCCGCACATCATCGTTTAATCCTACTTTTGTGCCGAGCTCGGTTACTTTCTTTCCGTTAACCGTTACTTTCCCTTCCAGAATAAGCTGTTCCGCTTTTCTGCGCGATGCGATTCCCGCCTGCGCAATTACTTTTTGCAATCGTTCCATCTATTTCACCTCTATAATTGTCTTTTCGTCCATTAAGCATTATGGCACAAATATTCAAAAAGGAAAAGAAAACAAAAAAACGCAGCAAAAACGCCTTTAAGCAAGTTATACCATCCGGTCACAATAAAATTCTTTCAACTCCAGCCAATCTTGAATAACAAACTGCCTGCCTTGCTTTAACACTGCCACACTCCGAAAGCTTTTATGCAAAAGCGACATGTGTTCTGTATGTAAAATGCAAAAAAACCTGGCTACAGAAGCCAGGTTGCTGCAAGAACGGAAAAGAAAAACGCAGCCGCATCCGCAAGCAGGCCAATTTTCAACGCATCACCGGTTTTCTTGATTCCGACAGCCCCAAAGTAGACAGCCAGCACATAAAGAGTGGTGTCTGTGCTGCCCTGCATAATCGCTGCCAGCTTTGCAATGTACGAATCTGCTCCATGCTCCTGCATAATCTGATCCAGCATGGCTAGTGTCGCCGTGCCGGAAATCGGACGCATAAGGGCCAGGGGTACCACATCAGCTGGAATACCGACCAGCGAAAGCAGCGGCGCAAGCCATGAGGCCAGCTCACCGGCAGCACCGGAAGCGCGGAATATCGTCACAGCCGCCATCATAATGACAAGATGCGGAACGATGGACACCCATGTCTGCATGCCTTCTTTTGCTCCGTCTGTCAGTGTTTCATAAATATTTACTTTTTTAAAGATCCCTACGCCAATTACCACTGCTACAATAGCCGGCACAAGCCAAACAGCCATTATCGTCTCCTTCTGAAAGCGTAGTAACGGTCAAGCACAATGGCAAAGAAAAAAGACAAAATAGTCGCAGCCAGGGCCGGTATAATAATATCCGTTGGATCTGATGCTCCATTTTTCATTCCAATAGCGATCACAGTGGTAGGGATAAGTGTAATCGCCGCTGTATTAAGCGCTAAAAAGGTAATCATCGAGCGGCTTGCTTTGTCCTCGTCCCCACTCAGCTTTTTCAGCTCCCGCATCGCTTTAAGACCGATCGGTGTGGCTGCATTACCGAGCCCAAAAAAATTGGCGGCCATATTCGAGGCAATATAGCCAAATACAACATGTCCAGCCGGTATTTCCGGGAAAAGCCGGGCTAAAAGCGGCTGGACTGCATCCGCCAGTCCTTTTACCATACCAGCGGCTTCGGCTGTTTTCATCACGCCCGTCCAAAACAAAAGAATTCCGGCGAGTGAAATCGCCAATTCAATGGATTGCCCCATGGACGCGAACAAGGCCTCATTCACCTCGGCCATCGTTCCGTTAATGGCTGCAAAAAGAAACCCGGCCAGGATTAAAAAAGCAAAAGCGACGCTTACCATGCCATCAGCTCCTTTTTCAGCTTTGCCCATAGAGATGTGGCCGCCCGTTCTTTTGTTTTATAAACCGTGATCGATGTTTGTTTTTCGTTCCCAATCCATAACTCTGCTTTTCCAGTTTGGCCAGACCCTACGACCAGCCGAATATAAGCAGACTTTTTTTCGTCAGGTGTCATGGGATAGCGGACCTGTTTTTTGGCATAATACAACTGTTTTTCTCCTGGAACAGTAAAAGGCGTTTTGCCGACAATCATGGTTTGGCTGTACGAATCGAAGCCATAATCAAAAAGAGACGTATGGTCAAGCCAGTCACCCGGTGCATTCAGTGTCACGACCGCTAAAGACATGCCATCCTTTTTGGCTGTTGTGACCAGTGTACGGCCTGCCTTTTTCGTAAAGCCTGTTTTGCCTCCCGTAATGATGCCTCCGCTCCGGACAAGCCGGTGTTTGTTTTCCCAAACACGAATCGGCTTGCTTTTTGTTCTGTACAAATCAGTTGAAACAATTTTCCGGTACGAGCTGTTTTTCATCGCTTCTGATGTTAGCAGCGCCATATCATAAGCGGATGAATAGTGGGCCGGATCGTGCAGTCCATGCGGGTTCATAAAAGAAGTGTTCTTCATTCCGATTTCTTTCGCCCTTTTGTTCATTAAAGCAGCAAATTTTTCTGGTGTGCCCCCAACGTATTCACTGATTGCAATGGCAGCATCATTTCCAGAACGAAGCATTAATCCGTATACGAGTTCCTCCAGTGTCAACTTGTCCCCTTTTTCTAAGTAAAGACTAGACCCTTCTACTTGGCGGGCGCGATCGCTGATGGCCACTTTTTCATTCAGCCGTCCGGATTCTACTGCAAGCAGCGCGGTCATAATTTTGGTAATGCTCGCAATCGGCCGGCGCACATGTGCATCTTTTTGGGCTAAAACCCGCCCGCTTTCCATGTCCATCAGCACGGCACTTTGAGCAGAAAGAGATGGTTCTGCTCTTGCAGCTGTCGGCATAACAGAAAGTGCCAGGAGCAGGATGAAAGCGAACAGCCTCTTTTTTTTCATCAGTCCGCTCCTTTCTTTTTTCACTACTATATGAAAAAAGAAAGACGAGCATGACTAATCCTCAAGGGCTTCTTCGAATCGGCCGAAAAACAAGTCGGCTTCCTGCTGCATAGATCCATTGCTTTCTTCGAGCGGTGGCAGATCTTTGATGCTTTTAAGCTGAAAAGCGTCTAAAAATTCAGCTGTAGTCGCATACAAAATAGGCCGGCCCGGGGCATCTGCACGGCCAGCTTCTTCAATGAGCCCCCGTGCGCACAAGGTGGCAATGGGACGCTCTGTTTTCACTCCCCGGATTTCTTCCACTTCGATGCGTGTAACCGGCTGATTATAAGCAATAATGGCGAGCGTTTCCAACGCTGCCTGGGACAGTGTTTTCGGTGACGGCTTTTCAGCGAGCTTTTGAATAAAAGCCGCATTTTCTTTTTTCGTCATCATCCGGTATTCATTGCCAAAGGAGGTAATCACTGTTCCTCTCGCTTCATCTTGTTTCAAAGCTTCCTCCATCGATTGAAGAATGTCTTTGACCTCCTGTACCGGCAAGTCGATGACCTCGGCGATTTGCTCCGCTGTCAGCCCTTCGTCTCCTGCTGCAAACAGCAGGCTCTCTATAATGCTTTTATGTTTCATCCTTTATTTCCTCCAGCCGTTACATATAAGTCGGCAAAATTTCCTTCTTGTGAAACAACAATTTCATTTTGCTTCATCAGCTCTAAAATGGCTAAAAAACTAACCACAAGCTCGTTCCGTTCATGAGAGTCAAACAAGTCATCAAAAAGAATAGGCTCTTTTGACAGCCTCAGCTTTTCTTTGAGCAGCTCCATTCTTTTTTCTACTGAGAGCTCTTCCCGGCGGACCGTCGCTCGTGGCGGCACAGCCAGCTTTTTACGGCGGGCCATTTTCTGAAAAGCGCCGAGCATATCAAAAAGGGACACATTGAGCGGCCCTTCTTCATTAGATGAAAAAAGCTGGTCTGCGGGCGGTCTTGAAAAAAGCTTTGTCCGCTCTTCCTCAAGCTCATGAAGACGGCCGGCTGCCTCTTTATACTTTTTATACTCGATTAACCGGCGGGCCAGCTCTTCTCTCGGATCTTCTTCTTCTATAAAATCTTCTTCTTCCGCCGAATGATCTGGCAGCAGTGAACGGCTTTTCATGGCAATTAATGTAGCGGCCATCACTAAATATTCACTGGCTACATCAAGTTCAAGCTGCTGCATTGTATTTACATATAATAAGTATTGATTCGTAATTTCCGATACAGGAATGTCGTATATGTCTATTTCAAGCTGCTGGATCAAGTGAAGCAGCAAATCAAGCGGCCCTTCAAAAGAATCAATTTTCACTTTATATTCCATTGGTTGCTCCCCTGTACTTCTTGCATTTTTTACATTCTATTCCCTTCTGCTGGCCATCAGCGCATTCAGACGGCTGCTATTGAGAAAAGAATTAAATCATGATACGCTTACTTCGATCCAACCACTTGAACTGGGGGAAACCGAATGTATTCATATCCAGTGCCTTACCTGGCTTTTTTGGCACATTTTCATATTGACCGTGATTATTTTGAATGCCACGAGCTGCTAGAAGAATATTGGAAAAAAATAGATGGCACGCGTGATTCCGTCTGGGTTGGCTTTATCCAGTGTGCTGTTTTCCTTTATCATTACCGGCGCGGAAACAAAGCCGGCGCACTCCGCATGGCTCAAAAATCAATTTCCTGCTTGATTCGCCACCAGGAAGCTCTGAGGGAGCTCGGTGTTGATCCAGAGCACTTTCTTCTCCTGATTGAGCAGGCGGCAGACGATGTAAAAGCCGATGTTCCTTTTGAGCCAATTGAGATTCCAATTGCGGATCCACGGCTTCAAAATGAATTGAAGCAGTTTACTGCTGCTTTTGAGCCGGAATCCGATGAACAATTTCTACTCAACAAACACAAACTGCGTGACCGTACGGACGTATTGGACGCCCGCACAGCCGCAATCGCATTGAAAAAAGCCGGTAAGGTGACGAGATAATCGTCCTTTACCGGCTTTCTTTCGTACACTTTTCAAAAAATCGGTTCGTTGCTTCGCTTGGCGCAACAGTCCGGTCCGAAAATAATTTTGTTACAGCGGCAATCATTTCCGTTCCAATTCCTTCATCGCGGAAAGACGGATTGACCGCTATGTGCAATATTTCAGCTCTTGTATCGCTGACGGCTACACCAATTACTCCTACAATGTCCTCGTCCTCTTTCCAAAGAAACAGCTGTCTGCTGTCATCTGCTTCGTAGCTTTCCATTGTTTCGGTCAGCGTCCGCAGCTCTTTTTCGCGAGGCATGTAGGAAAGCAAGCCCATTGCAATTTTTTTAAACGACTTTTTATATCGAATCAGCATTTAAAATCCCTCTTCAATTAGCAGGATTTACCTGCTTGATATCGCCACGTACTTTATCTTACTAAATCTAAAGCCCGACCGCAAGAGGCGATGTTAACCCGCAATAAAAAACCAGTAATACAGTCCCCATCCCAGTGCCAGCACAGTGAATAAAAGGAGCAAAACAACATTGTTTTTCATGCTGCCTGCTCCAATTAGTTTGTCTGCGGCAGCCCGAGCGGCAAGTCTAATTTCACTAAATCATCAAATGTCTCACGGCGAATGACCAGTCTCGCCTCGCCATTTTCGGCAAATACAACTGGTGGACGCGGAATACGGTTGTAGTTGTTCGCCATGGAATAGCCGTAAGCGCCCGTACAGAACATCGCGAGCAAATCCCCGGCTTCTGCTTTCGGAAGCGGCAGATCCCAAATGAGCATGTCACCGGATTCACAGCATTTTCCGGCAATCGATACCGTTTCTTCAACCGGGTCGTTTACACGGTTTGCGAGTACCGCTTCGTATTTCGCTTCATATAAAGCAGGACGGATATTATCACTCATGCCGCCATCCACAGCTAAATATTTGCGCACATTCGGCACATCTTTCACTGAACCTGTTTCATAAATTGTCACACCTGCGTCACCCACAAGGGAACGGCCCGGTTCAATCCAAATTTCAGGCATACTCATTCCATATTTTTTTGTTTCACTTTGCACTTTGCTGATAATCTCTTCAACATAAGCTGCCGGTTTAAGCGGATCATCCTCAGCGGTATAACGGATACCGAAACCGCCGCCAAGGTTTAATACTTTCGATTCAAAATCGAGACGATGCTGCCAATCAGCCAATTTTCCGATAATTTTCTCGGCCGCTAAAATAAAGCCTGTTGTTTCGAAAATTTGCGATCCGATATGGCAGTGAAGGCCTAATACGTGGATAAACGGCTTTTCAAGTGCCAGTTTCAATGCTTCTTCCGCTTGTCCATTATTTAAATCAAAGCCAAACTTTGAATCTTCCTGACCCGTTAAAATGTAATCATGCGTATGAGCTTCAATACCCGGCGTAATGCGAAGCAGAATATCCATCACTTGACTGCGGGCTTCACTGATTTCACCAATAAGCTCTAATTCATGGAAGTTATCGACTACCATACAGCCAATCCCTGCTTCAAAAGCCATTTCGATTTCTTCACGGCTTTTGTTGTTTCCATGAAAATGAATTCGCTCTACCGGAAACCCGGCTCTTTGTGCTGTATATAATTCCCCGCCCGATACAACATCAAGCGACAGTCCTTCCTGTTCTGCCAGCTGCATCATGGCTACCGAAGCAAATGCCTTGCTCGCATACGCCACCTGCGCTTTGACTCCCAATTTATCAAATGTTTCTTTAAATCCTCTTGCACGCTCACGAATAAGCGCTACGTCATATAAATAAAGCGGTGTGCCGAATTGAGCTGCCGCTTCTACTACGTCAACACCGCCAATTTCTAAATGTCCGCGGTCATTCACAGCTGCTGTCCCATATGTGTGCATATGCATAATCGCCCCGTTCTATTGTCTTTATGCCTTTTACCCGGCATGAGAATAAAAGTACTATATCATACATTCCCCCCTCGCTCAATACACGAAATATTCCTGTTTACCGCAAATCTGTTCGGTTGATTTCTGGAATTCCGGTTTGCTCTGGTGCCTGCCGTCTAATGAGGATCGTCCAAAGCGATGAAGCGTCAAAGGGAATCAGCGGCCATAGATAAGGAGCTCCGAACGGTTTTAAACGAACGAGATATACAAACACAAGCATAACCGACACAACAAATCCAATTGGACCAAACAGGGCCGTTCCAGCCAGAATAAAAAGGCGTGTCAATTTATTTGCCAGCCCCAGCTCATAGCTGGGCGTCGAGAACGTGCCAATGGCTGCAAGGGCTGTATACAATATTACCTCAGGGACAAAAAGCCCCGTATCAATGGCCATTTGTCCAATTAACACGGCAGCAACAAGGCCCATAGCAGTTGAAAGCGGCTGCGGCGTATGAATGGCAGCAACTCGCAGCCACTCTATGCCAAGATCGGCAATAAAGATTTGTAAAACAAGGGGAATTTCTGTTGTTTCACGTGGACCGATAAACCAAAGCGCTTCAGGAAGCATGGCGGGATAAGCAGCGAATAGGTACCAGAGCGGCAGCAGAAATAAAGACATCCATAAACCGACAAAACGAAGCAGACGGATAAATGTGCCTGCTGCCGGAAGCTGCCTGTATTCTTCGGCATGCTGCATATGCTGCAGAAAAGTAGCCGGCATGATCATAACCGCTGGTGACGTATCGGTATAAAGGAGAACGTGCCCTTCAATTAAATGGGCGGCGGCAATATCCGCTCGTTCAGTATAACGAACAAGAGGGTAGGGGTTATAGTGTTGTTTAATTAAAAATTCTTCTACTGTTTTGTCTGCCATAGGGAGACCGGCTGTTTTAATAGAAGTGACTTCTTTCTTAACTCGCTCAACCAATTCATCGGAAGCTACACCTTCCATGTAACCGACAGCAATATCCATTTGCGAAACACTTCCCGCTCTCATAATTTCAAACCGAAGACGGCCATCACGAATTCTTCTTCGCGTAAGAGCGGTGTTCACGATGATATTTTCCACAAAACCGTCACGGGAGCCGCGCACGACTTTTTCTGTATCAGGCTCTGCCGGCTGCCGTCCTGGATAACTTCTTACATCAATGATAAACGCCGTTCCCGGTACTGAAATACCAATCAGTCCCGACATGATCGCAGCCGGCAGCTTTGATGGATCCTTGACTTCTTCGACTGCCTGATGGACAAGATGCTCTTTAACGAGGGCAGCAGTCGTTTTCCCCTCCTTTTTTTCAAGCGCAATCAATGATTCCATAATTTCGATAATAAACCGTGTTTCACAAAGCCCGTTAATGAAATAAATATGGAGCGGCTCCCCTGCTACTGTCAGCCTTCTTATGCCGGTATCAAAACTTTTACCAAGCCCTGCTTCTTTTTCTAAGTAAACATCCATTTCTTCTGGCGAAATCATCGTGCTGCCTCCTTTTACATCGGTGAAAGTAAAATCCATTGAATAAGCGAGCCTGTTATCTTGCCAAGCGCCACAGCCATCATCAGCATGTTCACCTCGGCAAAAACCCCTACTCTCCTGGCTAGTATAGGAAACACATTCAGTACTTCAGTCAGGGCAGCCGCACCCATGCCGATAAACAAGCCGCTGAATAAACCGATAAAGGCAGTTGTAACAGATGGCCAGTGAAAATGCGTATTAAAAATATGCAGAAATGTTCCTGTGAGTACACCAAGCACCAGTGAAAGCTCGTACAAGTGAATATACGGCTGTGTTTTCGTAGCTGACATCAGCCTCGGGATCACACCAAGGACTGAAATAAACGCCACATACCCGGCACCTGTAGCCAACCCGCCTGCTAGACCTAAAAACAAAACAAAAAGCGTCGCCATGCTACGGCTTTTCCTTTTCGTTGGCTGCGAGATACGCATTGATGTCTTCCTCATACTTAAACATTTCTAAATCAAGCGGGCCCGGCTCTTCATTGAGTCTTTTTTGCCACAGCCGATTAAAAAATAAAATCATCCCGAGCCCCAGCCCTATAGAATAAGGAATTTGCAGCATAAGCGGGTTTTCATTTTTAATGCCTGTTATTTTTTCATATAAAATCGCATGCACTTTCTGCATGGATACGTCCTCATGAAAATTCATAATGGTCAGTGCAGCACCTGTAAACAGCACAAGCCAGACAAATGCTATTTTCCAAAGCGGGGCTCGTGCACGTACAGGCTGCAGGCTGACAATCGTTTCTGTATCACCTGTGATAACCGTTTGGGCATCAGGAAAAACCGTTTTTAATGCTTTCACAACATCTAAAATCGTTACAATGACTACATTGCCTGATGATGGCTTTGCCGTTTTCACAATCAGTTTTTCTAAAATGGGCTTTGCTTCCTGGTCGACTTCGGCTTCAGCCACATCAAAAAAAGAAATGCGCCGTTCGTCGAGGCGAACATGGCGCTTTAAGGTGATGTACACGATTTGACCCATAGCAAGCACCTCCGCTTTTTACGAAGTTTCCCCGTGCCGACTAGGTTTTATTCATATCTGACCGCAGGCTTTTAATAATCTGTTTTTCGAGTCTTGATACTTGAACTTGGGAAATCCCGAGTCTGTTTGCAGTTTCCGACTGCGTGCAGTCTTTGAAAAAACGAAGAAATACGATAAGCTGTTCCCGCTCAGGCAGCTTTTCTATGGCTTCTTTTACAACCAATGAATCAAACCACTTGGCTTCTGGTGCTGCAAGCTGGTCAAGCAGCGTAATAGGTTCTCCTTCATTTTCATAAACGGTTTCATGAATAGACGCCGGACGCCGGGAGGATTCTTGGGCCATCATCGCTTCCTCCATTGATATACCAAGCTTTCCGGCCAGTTCCTGTACAGTCGGAGGGCGTCCGCTTTCTGCGATAAACACTTCACGTTCACGCCTCATTTTCCCGGCTGTTTCCTTTAAGCGCCTGCTCACCTTTACTTCCCCGTCATCACGCAAAAACCGCTGAATCTCACCGATAATCATCGGAACCGCGTATGTTGAAAACTTAACGTTATAGGAAAGATCAAACTTATCAATACATTTAATTAAACCAATACAGCCGATTTGAAATAAATCTTCTGACTCGTGACCACGATTTAAAAATCGATGCACCACCGACCAGACGAGCCGTGTATTCCACTCAACCAGCTTATTGCGCGCTTCCACGTTGCCCTCCTGGCTTTGCCGAATCAGCTCCTTGACTTCACCATCGGTTAACTGTACAGCCTGCTTCATAAGAAATCCGCTCTTTCCTTAAACACAGTTAACACGCTTTCCCGCCAGCCGCTTTCTAAAGCGAACGACTGTACCCGAAGATGTGCTCGATTCCACTTCCAGGAGGTCGGTAAAATGCTCCATAATCGTAAAGCCCATACCGGCTCTTTCCATTTCAGGCTTTGTTGTAAAAAGAGGTTCCTTCGCTTCTTCAATATTTCCGATTCCGCGTCCTTCATCGCGGATAATCACATCGATTTCTCCGTCCTCAATGGTGGCGCTTATATAAACAATTCCTGCCGGATTACTGTCATATCCATGAATAATAGCGTTTGTAACTGCTTCTGAAACAGCTGTTTTCAATTCGGCTAAATCGTCTACAGTCGGATTCAGCTTTGCTGCAAAAGAAGCCACGGCTACCCGAGAAAACGCTTCGTTTTCTCCCAGTGCGTTAAATGAGATCGTCATTGTGTTTTGCATGAAGATTCCTCCAATCTCTCCAGCGCTTCTTGTTCTGTTTGATCCACATACATAATCTTAAACAGCCCTGAAAGCTGAAACAGGCGTTTCACTTGTGTATTCAATCCACAAACGGTCACGCTGCCGCCCATTTCATTTACCTGGCGGTAGCGCCCTAAAATCACCCCGAGACCTGAGCTGTCCATGAAAGGCAGACCCGACAAGTTCCAAATCAAATGCTGCGTTTGATGGCTGTCAATTTGCTGCTCTGTAAATTCTTTAACCTGCTCGGAATAGTAGTGGTCGAGCTCTCCCGTTAATCGAATAATGAGAACTTTTCCTTTCGCTTCTGCTTTCATGGTTACCATCGTCATTCCTCCTTTACATGCTGATATGTTCAATTCTTTTTCGAGGAGTCATTTTCCTCCCCCTTACCAAAACTAGAAAAAAGCTCTTAATTTTCGACAAAAAAAGAGACTGACATTTGTCAGTCTCTGATCACTTTATGAATAAGCGTCGGCCGTTCCACTTTTTCATTCGAAAAACGATATGCCTGCTTTACTTTTTCAATGGAGTCTTTTGGTGTGGCGTTATCAGCATGGAGCGTAACGAGCACCTCTCCTTTTTGAACGAAGTCACCAATTTTTTTCTTTAATGTAATACCGACAGCATGATTGATTTGATCGTCTTTTGTTGCGCGTCCCGCCCCTAAATACATAGCGGCTATCCCAATGGATTCTGCGTCAATTTCGGCTACGAAGCCTTCTTGCTCTGATTCAACATCAATGTGAAAAGAGGCCTGCGGAAGCTTGGCAGGATCATCAATCATGCTCACATCACCGCCTTGAGCGATCACAAACTGGCGGAATACTTCGTATGCTTTGCCATTTTCCAGATTCGCCTCAAGTGTATCACGTGCTTCTTTGTAATCGCTGAACGCACCGGCCAAAACCGTCATATGAGAAGCAATTTCAAGCGAAAGGGTCCGGAGGTCTTCTACGTTCTCCCCTTGCAAAATGGCCGCCGCTTCCTTGATTTCATTGGCATTGCCGACTTCAAATCCGAGCGGCTGATTCATATCACTAATAATGGCAACCGTTTTGCGGCCAAGATTATTGCCGATGGCGACCATTTCTTTTGCTAAAGCCTCGGAGTCCTCCAGCGTTTTCATAAACGCACCCGACCCTGTTTTTACATCTAATACAATACTGTCTGCACCAGACGCAAGCTTTTTACTCATAATGGAGCCGGCAATCAGCGGAATGGCTTCGACTGTTGCTGTTACATCACGCAGAGCGTACAGCTTTTTGTCGGCTGGAGCGAGATTTCCGGTCTGGCCGGCAACAGCAAGCTTATATTTATTCACATTATCAATAAACTGCTCTTTGGACATTTCAATTTGAAGGCCCGCTATCGCTTCGAGCTTATCAAGCGTGCCTCCGGTATGGCCAAGGCCGCGGCCGGACATTTTTGCTACCGGCACACCTGCCGAAGCAACAAGCGGTCCGACAATAAATGTGACTTTATCTCCAACTCCGCCTGTTGAGTGCTTATCCACTTTATGGCCTTTAATGCCAGACAAATCAATCGTTTCACCTGAATCAACCATCGCTTTTGTTAAAACAGCCGTTTCCTGCGGGGTCATTCCTTGAAAATAAATCGCCATCATAAAAGCGGATGCCTGATAATCTGGAATTTCGCCTTTTGTATAACCTTGAACAAAAAATTGAATTTCCTCGTCTGTCAGTGCCTGTCCGTTACGCTTTTTATGAATTACGTCCACCATTCTCATTCATCCATCACACCTTTACAAAGATTGAACAATCTCCTTCACGTAAGCAAGAAATTCCGCGCGTACTTTTTCTGTTGTTTCAATTACTTCGTCATGTGCCAGAGGCTGGTCTAAAATACCAGCTGCCATGTTGGAAATGCAGGAAATACCGAGTACATTCATGCCGCTGTGGCGGGCTGCAATCACTTCCGGCACTGTAGACATACCGACCGCGTCTGCGCCGAGAACACGTGCCATACGCACTTCCGCCGGTGTTTCATAAACTGGGCCCGTATTGCCTGCATAAACGCCCTCTCGAACGTTCAAGCCAACCCGCTCCGCTGCTTTTCTTGCCAGTTCTCTTAGTTCCCGGCTGTAAGCAACAGACATATCCGGAAAACGAACGCCAAGGCGTGAATCATTTTTGCCGATCAGCGGGTTTCCGCCCATTAAATTTAAATGATCTGAAATGAGCATTAAGTCGCCCGGCTCAAACGATTCATTTACGCCGCCCGCTGCATTCGTCACAATAATCGTTTCGATGCCCAGTGCTTTCATCACGCGCACCGGAAATGTCACTTCCTGGAACGAATAACCTTCGTAATAATGGAAGCGGCCTTTCATCGCTGCAACAGTTTTTCCTGATAAAGTTCCAATTACGAGTTCTCCTGCGTGGCCTTCTACTGTTGAAACCGGAAAGTGTGGAATGGTTTCATACGGAATCGAAACAGCGTTTTCCACTTCGTCCGCCAATACGCCGAGACCAGACCCTAAAATCAATCCGATTTCTGGTGTGACATTTAGTTTTTCTTTTAAAAATCCCGCAGCTTCTTCAATATGTTGAATGTTCATGTTAATTCCCCCATAAAACTATTTCCATGCTCTGGCATTTTGACGTTAAAGTTGTCCGCAACCGATGCGCCAACATCCGCAAACGTTTGGCGAAGAGGCAGCTCGCGGCCTTCGGCAAACGCTTTTGAATAAACGAGCAGCGGTACAAATTCACGTGTATGATCGGTTCCATGATGAACAGGGTCATTGCCATGGTCCGCCGTTAAAATAAGCAGATCCTGTTCAGTCAGCTTTTCTAAAAGCTCCGGCAGCCGCGCATCAAATTCCTCGAGCGCCTTGCCGTAGCCCTCTGGGTCCCGGCGGTGTCCAAAAAGAGCGTCAAAGTCAACCAGGTTTAAAAAAGACAAGCCAGTAAAATCTTTTTCCGCCGTTTGAATAAACTTATCCATTCCATCCATGTTTGATACAGTTCGAATGGCTTCGGTAACGCCTTCCCCATCATAAATATCAGAAATTTTCCCTACCGCAATCACATCTAATCCGGCATCCTTCAATTCATTCATGACCGTGCGGCCAAATGGCTTCAGTGCATAGTCATGCCGATTAGCAGTTCGTTTAAACTGCCCTGGTTCGCCGACAAACGGGCGGGCAATCACGCGGCCGACCATATAATCACCTGTTTTGGTCATTTCACGCGCCATTTCACAGATACGATACAGTTCATCAAGCGGCACGATGTCCTCGTGAGCAGCAATTTGCAAAACGGAATCTGCTGATGTATACACGATCAGGGCCCCGGTTTTCACATGCTCTTCTCCAAGCTCATCTAAAATTTCGGTACCGCTGGCCGGCTTGTTTCCGATAATTTTGCGCCCTGATTTTTCTTCCAATTCTTCAATCAGTGAAGCAGGAAACCCATCCGGAAACACCTGGAAAGGCGTATCGATACGCAGTCCCATAATTTCCCAGTGTCCTGTCATGGTGTCTTTTCCGTTTGATGCTTCCTGCATTTTCGTCCAAAAAGCCGCCGGATGGTCCGCTTTCGGGATACCTTGAATTTCTTTAATATTCGACAAGCCCAGTGCTGCCATTTTCGGCATATTGAGCCCGTTCATTTTTTCGGCAATATGCCCAAGCGTATCAGCGCCCTCGTCTCCAAAAGCAGAAGCATCCGGTGCTTCTCCAATACCTACTGAGTCGAGAACGATTAAGTGAATCCGTTTAAATGAATGATTCATCTGGCCGCTTCTCCCTTCTAATCACATTCTTCTTTATTTTTACCCAGACTATCGGATAAATCATGCTTTGCCTGGTAATTGTCAGAAGTCTGACTTCTCGTTTCTAGTATAATCCATTTCGTTATAAAAAACAAAAAGCGCCTGACCTTCTTCAGGCGCGGGGATGAAACTGGCTGTACACATCTTTTAGTCGTGTTTTCGTTACATGTGTGTAGATCTGCGTGGTCGAGATATCAGCATGGCCGAGCATTTCCTGGACAGCCCGCAGATCCGCTCCGTTTTCAAGCAGGTGGGTCGCAAACGAGTGACGAATCGTATGAGGCGTAAGCTCTTTTTCAATGGTGGCTTTTTTCGCCAGCGCTTTAATCACCTTCCAAAATCCCTGCCGCGTCAGCCGCTGTCCATAATGGTTCAAAAACAAGGCTTCATCGCGCCGCTTCGGTGATACAAGCTTGGGGCGGCCCTCCTGCAAGTATCGTTCAATGGCGCCTAGTGCATGACTGCCGGCCGGGATAATTCTTTCCTTGCCGCCTTTTCCTGTGCAGCGCACAAATCCCATTGTTAAGTGAACGTCTTCTTTGTTTAAAGCCGTTAATTCACTGACCCGCAGCCCCGATGCATACATTAGTTCAATCATTGCTTTATCCCGCATGCCTAGAGGCGTCGTGGCATCCGGTGCTGCCAGCAGTGCTTCCGTTTCATCCATATTTAACACTTTCGGAAGCGTACGGCCCGACTTTGGTGTTTCAATATGATGTGTCGGATCATGCGTACTAATCCGGTCTTGAATTAAAAAGTGATGAAAAGAGCGGATCGTGGAAATATGGCGTGCAATTGTCTTCGATGACTTTCCCTGATCCCGCAGCTGTTCTAAAAAATGCAAAATATGCAGCCTGGTGATATCCGGTATTTTCACTTGCTCTACTTTTTCTATGTATTCTGTATAATGGCGAAGATCACGCCGGTATGCTGAAATGGTATTATCAGAAAGTCCTTTTTCTACAAGTGAAAAATGCAGGAAATCATTTACATAGTCATTCATCCGCCTGCCTCCTTCATGATAAAAAAACCTTTCGACTTGGATCGAAAGGTTTTATTCTACATGCTGCTTTTCTAAATCTTCCTGCTCATCTTCCTGCTGCTTTGAATGGCATCTGCTGCAAATACCATGGAAAGTTAAGCGGTGGTCTTTAATTTTAAAATTCCATCTGCTTTCCACAATGGCTTCCACATCATCAAGCAAATCTTCTTGAATTTCATCCACTGCTCCACACTCGATGCAAACGAGGTGATGATGAAAGTGCGCAGCACCTTCCTGACGAAGATCATAGCGGGAGACACCATCTCCAAAATTTATTTTATCAACAACTTTAAGTTCATTTAGTAATTCAAGCGTTCTGTAGACTGTGGCCAACCCAATTTCAGGAGCTTTTTCTTTAACGAGGAGGTACACGTCTTCAGCACTTAAGTGGTCCTCTTCATGCTCAAGAAGAACACGCACAGTAGCTTCACGCTGCGGTGTTAATTTGTAGCTTGCCGCATGCAGCTGTTTTTTTATTCGGTCAATCCGGCTTTCCATATTTGTTCCCTCCCTCGCCGATGTATTCCCTATTATAACAAAAGGCGTCAATGAATCAAAAGAATTTATTTACGAGAATATTCATAAATTGGCTTGAAATAAACGCCTCTGTTAAAGACGCAAGCAATATAGCTGCCGCTCCTGCTGCAGCGTACCCTATATAAGAAAAAACACTTTTGGTAACCGGAAGAGGCATTGTCTGCCGGGTTGTAATTTTTTGCACGAGCCGGATCGAGCAGGATGCCGACATCACAGCGGTAAAAAGAAAAACGGGAATGAGAATCAGATTTTGCGGCAAAATGGCCAGAAGCGACAGAAAGAGCCCGTCCCATTTCATTTGCTGGATAAGAAAGCCAACAGAAAACCCTGTTACAGCTCCTTTAATAAAAAGAAGAATAAAAATAAGCGGCAGTCCGATAATCGAAATGCCGGCGACCCACATCGCCCCTGTAAACTTTATGTTATGAATTAAGCTCTCCACAAAAAGATCAGTCGGGTTGGCAACAGTTCCAGACGAAGACTGGCCGAAAAACTCTTTTACATACGTGTACAGCTCCGATTTCTGCACCGGTTCCATGCTATTGACTGTAATGGCTCCGAATGCTGTTCCCGTCATAAACAATACGGCTGAAAACAAATATAGTGCGGCTCTTTTTTGAATGTGTTCGATGATGGCAGTCCACATAAATGGAGGCCCCCTCTCTTTTCGCACTATATGAGAGGGGAGCCCTTATTATGCCAGGCCGTTTAAGCGGATATATTGCAGTGCCCAAAGTGTTTTAGCATCAAAAATACGTTCTTTTTTCGCCAGTTCCTCTGCTTCTTCCAGCGTGACTTCGAGCAGGTCTACAAACTCATCTTCATCTGCTGCAAGTCCGCCCTCAACCTTTTGAAGCTGCTCCGCTAAAAAAACATGTACAAGTTCATCGGCAAATCCCGGCGATGTGTAAAACGATTGAATAGGCTGGATACTGCCTGGACGATAGCCTGTTTCTTCTTCCAGCTCCCGCGCGGCACAAAGAGACGGCTCTTCTCCTGGCTCCAGCTTTCCTGCCGGCACTTCAACGAGCGGGCGCTCCAGTGCTTTCCGGTACTGTTCTACCAAAATGATTTTCTTTTCATCTGTAATCGCGATCACACAAACCGCCCCCGGATGTTTAATTAATTCTCGTTTTGAGTGCTTTCCATCCGGCAGTACAACCTCATCCACTCGTACCTGTATCACTTTTCCGCTGAAAATCGATTCGCTTTTCATTGTTTTCTCTTCAAATTTGTGCATAAAGGTCCCTCTTTTCTATTTTTTTCTTCCATATGTTACACTGTACAAAAAAGGAAGGTGATGCAAATTGAATAAACGTGAAATTGGGAAATCTGGTATTTACGCCAGCGAGCTGGGTCTTGGATGCATGTCCATTGGCACCGAAGAAAAGCAGGCAGAAACGCTTTTAAAAACAGCCCTAGATGAAGGCATCACCTATTTTGATACAGCTGATTTATACGACTTTGGTGTTAATGAACAGCTGGTCGGCAAAACATTGCGCGCAGTTCGTGACCAGGTCGTGATCGCGACAAAAGCAGGCAACCGCTGGACCGAGTCGAAGAACAGCTGGACATGGGATGCCTCAAAGGCATACATAAAAGAAGCAGCCAAACAAAGTTTAAAACGGCTCAGTATTGACTATATTGATTTATACCAGCTGCACGGCGGCACCCTTGAAGATCCCATTGATGAGACAATCGAAGCATTTGAGGAATTAAAAGCAGAAGGGCTTATCCGCGCTTATGGTATTTCCTCCATTCGACCGACTGTGATCAATGAATATGTAAAAAGATCGAATCTTTCAAATGTCATGATGCAGTACAGCATACTGGACCGCCGTCCTGAAGTACAGGCGCTTCCTATTTTAGCAGAGAATGGCGTCACTGTCGCCGCACGCGGTCCGGTGGCCTTCGGACTTTTAACCAGCCACTGGCGTGACAAGCTCTCAAAGGCGGCAAAAAAAGGGGTTAACTGGTACAGTGAGCCGGAACTCGAATCGGTGCTGTCAACACTTGAGAAAAACGTACCGGAAGGACGCACACTAAACGGGCTTGCTTTCCGCTATGTGCTCGGTCATCCAGCTGCTGCTACTGTTGTGGCCGGGGCAAGCTCCGTTGAGCAGCTGAAAGAAAATGCCCGTGCCGTACGGGAAGCAGCGCTGACGGAGGAAGAATACAAATGGATACAAGATATCTCAAAAACAGCCGACTACGACGCGCATCGGCTGTAAAAAAGGGCCTGGCCGCCAGCGCTTCCGCGGTACTGGCCATAGCAGGAACCGGCCTTTATCTATCCCAGCGGATTTTGTATATCGCCAAAAAAGCGGAAGAAGCGGTTGCAGAACGGGAAACGAGAGCCGGGCGATTCGACCTTGAGCTATACAGGCAGCTTCCAAAAGAAGAAGTGTGGGTCCGCTCTATAGACGGTACCCGTTTAAAAAGTGTTTTTATTACGCCCAATCCCGGCCGTCCATATGTGATCTTCTGCCATGGAGTTACAGAGCATAAAATCAACTCCGTAAAATATATGAATGTATTTTTAAAACGCGGCTTTAACGCAATTCTTTTTGATCATCGCCGACACGGGGAGTCCGAGGGATCTTTTACAAGCTATGGTCATTTTGAAAAGCAGGATTTAAAAGCCGTCATTGATGAATTGATCCGCCGGGAAGGTGAGAGTGTCCGCTTTGGCATCCATGGAGAATCAATGGGTGCCGTTACGCTTTTACTTTATGCCGGCACAGTGGAAGACAAAGCATCTTTTTATATAGCCGATTGTCCGTTTTCAGATTTTCGGCAGCAGGTGCGTCATCAAATGAAAAGGGAGCTCGGTTTTTCTCCTCCCTTTTTTATGACGATTGCTGAATGGGCCGTTTGGCTGCGCGGGCGTTATAAAATGACAGAGCTGTCTCCGCTTGAAGCGATTCAATCCATCGAGAAGCCGGTTCTTTTTATTCACAGCAAAGAAGATGACTTTATCCTTCCTGATATGACAGAAGCGCTGTTTGAAGCAAAAAAGGGGCCGAAACAGCTCTTTATGGCCGACAAAGGCGGACACGCTCAATCTTATAATGAAAATCCGGAAGAATATGAAAAAGCCATTGATCGCTTTCTGGCAGAGTTTGATTTATATCCATCATAAAAAGGAGCCGGCTCGGCTCCTTTGAGACTGTCGACAAAGTCGTCAGTCTTTTTTATAAAAGTTTTCACCGCCGAAAATAGGCAGGAGACTTTCCAAGAAACATTGCTTCTTAAAAAGAGCCGATAGGGAAAGCCGGCCGGCTGGGCCGCATGGCGACATAGACGGGGCCCCATGGAAAGCGAAGCCGCCTGCGCGACTTGCATAAAAAAGAAACGAAAGAAATCCTTTGGCAATTAATTTTATTTGTCTACAATCTGCAAGGAGCCGAATCGGCTCCTTTTTATTTTTTGAAAAAAGCGTTTTTCCCCAGCTTTTCAACTGCGTTTGGAAACAGGGAATGAATGCGGCTGCCTGCGGCCATCCAGCGCGGAACATTCACTTCCCGCACCGGCCGTCCGATGATGGCAATCGTTTTTTCGGCTACTTTTTTTGGGTCCAGCATAAAACGGCCGGCATTTTTTACGTACGTGCCTTCCGGGTCGGCCTGATCAAAAAACGGGGTCGCAATCGGGCCGGGATTAATGGCCGTCACCAGCACCCCGGCCCGGCTCATTTCCATTCTCAGGCTATTCGTGTAACCGAGTACTGCATGTTTTGTTGCCGCATAAACGGCTGACTTTGGCGTAGCCATCTTGCCGGCTTGTGACGCAATATTGATAATATGACCGCTCCGGCGCGCCATCATGTGCGGAATAACCAGTTCACAGCACGTAATCAGCCCGCTCACATTTACATCAAGCATCTGCTTGGTTTCCTCCGCCTTCGCTTCATGTGCCCATGTAAAAAAACCGACTCCCGCATTGTTAATCAGTACATCAACCGTGCCTATTTGTTTAAACACCTCTTCCATTCTCTGCCTGTCCGCCACATCCGCTTCAAACACGCGGACAGAGACGCCCTGTCCGCTCAGCTCCTTCTGCAGCTTCTTTAACCGGTCCAGCCGTCTTGCAAGAAGCACAAGACGGTATCCTTTTGCTCCGGCAGCCCTCGCAAGTTCTGTACCAAGTCCGGATGAAGCACCTGTGATCACCACAACTTTTTCTTGATTACGCTCCATAGTAATAAATCGCTCCGTCCTCTGCCCGGTCTGCACGAATACTTCCCTGCTGGAGCAAATAATCGACTTGTCCGGCTGTTTCAGACAGCGTTAAGCCGGTTTGTTTTTCGTATACTTCCGGAAACAGCTGGATACACAGCTCAAACATAGTCATAGGCCGGCTTTGAAGCATGGATAAAACAAGCATAGCCCGTTCGTGCTGCCGTTCAAAGCGGCGCTGAAGCAGCGGCTTGATCGATGAAAGATCATTCCCATGCCCTGTCATCACATGGCTGATATCCAGATCCATTATTTTTTTCAGTGAATGATGATATTGAAGCAGTGACTTGCTTCGTTCCCCTCCCACCTCCATTGGCGGTTCAATCAGAGGATTTGACGAAACAGTTTTTAGTATATGGTCTCCGGCCAGAAGGAGGCCGTCCTTTTCCCGGTAAAAAACAAGATGGCTCTGTGCATGGCCCGGCGTTTCAAACACACGAAAATCCGGCAGGCCCGGTACAGTATCTCCCTCTTTTAAAAAACCGCTGAGCCGGCTCCTCTGCGATCCAAAAGACAGTGCTTTTTCTAGATTCGCTGCCATTTTGTACTTGTCTGCCGGAATACCAAACTCTTTAAAAAGAGCGAGGAAAAACACTTTGCGCCATTGCATAAAGGGCTCATTATAGGAAAGCCAATTTTTGGCGTACTCATGACCATATATATGGACGTTAAATTGATCTAAAAGCCCGATATGGTCAGGATGATGGTGAGTTAAAACCACTTGTTCAATGTCCGAAGCCTCGTAGCCAGCGTTTTTCAATCCTGCTTTTAAGGCGGCGTCTGCTTCTTCCGTACGAATACCCGCATCGATCAGGGTCAGCCGGTCTCCTTTTACAATATATGTATTGACGTCACCGATTGGAAAAGGGGTTGGCACCGTTATTTTTATAATATCCTTATACATTTCAATCGCCATTTTTTCACCTCATTCTTGCTTATGTACTCATTGTTCTATTTCATGCAGCGTTTCAGAAAGGAATTGTCACTCCCTTTATCCTCTCCTCTTGACAGATGGGTGATTATTCCGCATAATCACTTGAAAAGTCAAAATGTTTAGGCAATGGGAGGAATGAAATTGAAAACTGTTTTTATCGGCGCGGGCTCTATGGCAGAAGCCCTCATCGCTGGAGCTCTGCAGAGCGGTGCATTAAAGGCTGACCATACATATGTAACCAATAAAGCCAATGATGCCAGGCTGCGGCAGCTCGCGGATGAATTCGGGGTTCAAACCGGCTATGAAGCCGGCGCCGCTGTGCGGGATGCTGATCTGGTTGTGCTGGCTATGAAGCCGAAAGATGCAGAAGCCGGCCTGTTAAGCATTCAGCCTTTTATTCAGGAGAATTCGGTTATCGTCAGTTTACTTGCTGGTGTCAGCCTTGACTTCATTGAGGAAACGATCGGCAAGCCGTGTGCCATTATCCGCTCGATGCCTAATACGTCCGCTGCAGTCAGAAAATCCGCTACGGCGATTGCCCTGAACCGCTTTGTTACAGAAGAACAGCATGCTGCTGCCATTCATTTATTTTCGGCTATCGGCACCGTGATTACGGTCGATGAATCGAAAATGGATGCTGTAACGGCTGTTTCTGGAAGCGGCCCTGCTTACTTCTATTATGTAGCAGAAGCGATCCAGCAGGCTGGCGAAGATCTTGGCCTGGACCATGATACAACGAAGGAACTGCTCATGCAGACACTGCTCGGCGCTGCCAGCATGTTCTCCAAACATAACGGCCAGGCCGCTGCCCTCCGAAAAGCCATCACAAGTCCTGGCGGCACAACCGAAGCGGCTGTGCGCACATTCGATGAATTTCGGGTAAAACAGGCGATTGAAGCAGGCGTTAAAGAAGCAGCTGTCCAATCAAAGCGCCTTGGCAATGCTTATATCCGCTAATCAATCGGAACTTCCAGGAAATCATGTGCAATCACAACAGATGGGAACCGTTCAGCCGCTTCCTTTACAAGCTGATGTTCTTCTTCTTTCGTATAGCGGGAGCTGATATGGGTCAGGCATAGTTTTTTAGCTCCAGCTCGTTCCGCTGTTTCGGCTGCCTGTTTCGTAGTTGAATGAAAATAGTCACGGGCCATCTTTTCACTTTTCGCATCAAACGTCGCTTCATGAACGAGTACGTTTGCGTTGAGAGCCAGCCGGACAGCACTTTCACACTGTCTTGTATCACCCAGGACAGTGATGATTTTTCCCGGCTGCGGGCCGCTTGTGTAGGGAGCTGGGTCAATAACCCGCCCATCCGGGAGGGTAACCGTCTGTCCTTCTTTTATTTTTTTATAAACGGGGCCCGGCGGAACCCCATCTTCGCGCAGCTTCTCAACAAGCAGTTCGCCTGGCTTTTCCTTTTCAGCAAACCGGTAGCCGTATGAATCAATTCCGTGATCAAGCTTTTCGGCTGTTACAAGCATGTGGCTGTCTTCAAACACCATTCCTTCTTGAATTTCTTCGATTAAAAGAGGGTACTGTAAATGAGTATTGCTGACTAAAAGAGCTGTTTCAATAAAAGCTCTTATGCCGGACGGCCCATACACGGTTAACGGTTCCGTCCCGCCTTGAAATGAACGGCTGCCAAGTAATCCAGGCAGTCCAAAAAGGTGATCGCCGTGCAAATGCGTAATGAAAATTTTTTCTATGCGGCGCGGCTTTAAGCTCGTATGTAAAATTTGATGCTGTGTGGCTTCACCGCAGTCAATCAGCCAGACTGCACCGCGCTCATTCAGCATTTTCAGGGCGATGGACGTAACATTACGCCGTTTTCCAGGAACGCCAGCCCCGGTACCAAGAAATAAAAGTTCGATCAGAAACACTCCTTTGTTTATCTTCTTTTGACATATATGTATCATAAACAAAAATACTTGTCACTTTCACTGTTTTGTGAAAAAATGCAATAGTATAAAAATGAAAACTCAAAAGCGGGGTTACTATCGTGAAACAATTCGAAACGCCATCAGCGCTGACAATCCTGTTCGGCGCAACAGGAGACTTGGCTAAAAGAAAATTATATCCGTCCCTTTATCGTCTTTACCGGAAAGGACATTTAGCTTCGGGCTTTGCCGTAATCGGAACAGCACGCCGCCCATGGGACAATGAAGTGTTCCGGGAACACGTAAAAGAATCCGTCATGAAATCCACTTCTCTTCATGACCAAATAGATGAATTTATTTCACATTTTTATTATCTGCCGCACGATGTATCGGATTCCGAGTCGTATGCTGAATTGCGGACACTGGCCGACGAGCTTGACCAAACTTATACTCTCGGTGGCAATCGTCTTTTTTACCTGGCGATGGCACCAGAATTTTTTGGAACAATCGCCGATCATTTAAAAGCAGACGGTTTAACCGATACAGAAGGCTTTGGGCGTCTCGTGATTGAAAAGCCATTTGGCCATGATCTTCCTTCTGCTCAAGAGCTGAATGCCCAAATTCGTCAATCATTTGATGAAAAAGACATTTACCGAATTGACCATTATCTTGGCAAGGAAATGGTGCAGAACATCGAAACAATCCGTTTTGCCAACGCGCTGTTTGAACCGCTTTGGAATAACCGATATATTTCAAATATTCAAATTACATCCAGCGAAACGCTCGGTGTGGAAGAGCGCGGCGGTTATTATGAAACAAGCGGCGCATTAAAAGACATGGTTCAAAACCATATGCTGCAAATGGTAGCCCTTCTTGCTATGGAACCGCCAATCAGCCTTCAGGATGAAGAAATCCGGCTGGAAAAAGTTCGGGCTTTCCGTTCTATGCGTCCGTTAACGCCTGAAACGGTCAATGATTATTTTGTCCGCGGCCAGTACGGTCCGAATGAAGGTGAACTTCTTCTTGGTTACCGCCAGGAGAGCAATGTGGATCCCCAGTCCAATACAGAAACATATGTAGCTGGAAAAATCATGTTTGATAATTTCCGCTGGGCGGGTGTGCCATTTTATATCCGCACAGGAAAACGGATGCCGATGAAATCGACAAAAATTGTAGTTCAGTTCAAAGATATCCCAATGAACCTGTATTATCGTCCGGATGATCAGGAATTGGAGCCAAACTTGCTCGTTATTCATATTCAGCCGGAAGAGGGTATTACGCTTCACTTGAATGCAAAGCGTGCCGGCCATCAGCTGGAAACAACACCAGTTAAGCTTAGCTACGCAAACAACGGCGTTGATATTATGAATACACCTGAAGCATATGAAAAGCTCATTCATGATGCCATGCGCGGTGATTCAACGAACTTCACGCATTGGGATGAAGTATCTCTTTCCTGGAGCTTTGTGGATGTCATTTCAAAAGCATGGCGTGAGGAAAAAGCTCCGTTTCCAAATTACGCGGCTAACACGAAAGGACCACAGGCAGCCGATGCACTCCTTGAGAAAGACGGCTTCTTCTGGTGGCCGCTGAACATGCTTGATGTAGATGTATGTAACTAATCTTTCTTATGAAGACGCCTTTTAAAAGGCGTCTTTTTTCGTGCCCATATCGATGTCGGTCTTTACGGTCAAACAGCGCCCGCCATTGCGTTCATTTTCTTATCATATACTATAAAGGTACCGTAAAACTATTATATTTCTTTATTTTTTACGAATGAGCTCATTTATGAAGGTGCTTATCCCTTTTGCAAGAGAGACATTTGTATGCAATGAATAAAAAATAAAGACGCGGCAAGGCTGTATTGTCTATAGCGGCGTGACTCCTTTAAAAAAATGGCTGAAGAGCTCTTATACAAGCAAAAAGCAGCTGCCGAAACGGGCAGCTGCTTTTTTTATTCTGCTGTAATTTCCACAATAGCGACCGCCATTTCGGCAAGCTTGACTAGTTCTTTTACCGGCATTTTTTCGTTCACTGTATGAATATCTTCGTATCCGACAGCCAGGTTGACAGTTGGAATGCCAAAACCGGCAATGACATTGGCGTCGCTTCCGCCGCCGCTTGTTAAAAGCTCGGATGGCCGGCCGATTTTTGCGGCAGCTTTTTGTGCTACTTGTACAACATGATCGTCAGCACCAAATTTAAAGCCTGGATACATGACTTCAATTTCTACTTCTGCACGTCCGCCCATTACGGCTGCCACTTCTTCAAAAGCGGCTTTCATTTTACCCGCCTGCTCCTCCATTTTATCCGGTACAAGCGAGCGGGCTTCCGCCAAAATTTTAACATAATCACAAACGATATTGGTTGCCTGTCCGCCTTCAAAGCGGCCAATATTCGCAGTCGTTTCCTCGTCAATCCGGCCAAGAGGCATGCGCGCAATTGCTTTAGCAGCCATTGTGATCGCTGAGA
This sequence comes from Domibacillus sp. DTU_2020_1001157_1_SI_ALB_TIR_016, assembly GCF_032341995.1. Taxonomy (NCBI): domain Bacteria; kingdom Bacillati; phylum Bacillota; class Bacilli; order Caryophanales; family Bacillaceae; genus Domibacillus; species Domibacillus sp. DTU_2020_1001157_1_SI_ALB_TIR_016. The sequence goes on along the minus strand of NZ_CP135439.1, from coordinate 1,367,369 downwards.
CGCCTTTTTCAGGTGCTACACCGGCGTGCGCTGTTTTCCCGTATACATGCGCCGTAATTTTGGCCTGCGTCGGTGCGGCTATAATAATGTTGCCGACATCCCCGTCACTATCAAGAGCAAATCCGTATTTAGCTTTGATAAGGGATGGGTCAAGCACTTTCGCTCCTACAAGCCCGGACTCTTCCCCGACTGTAATGATAAATTGAATGTCTCCGTGCTCGATATTACGCTCTTTGAGCTGGCGGATCATTTCAAACATGGCCGCAAGCCCGGCTTTATCATCCGCCCCTAAAATGGTTGTGCCATCCGTTTTGACGATGCCGTTCTCTACAACAGGCTTTACCCCGTTGGCCGGAACCACTGTATCCATATGAGAGGTAAAATAAATTGGGTCAACGCCCGGTTTATTTCCCGTCAGGGTACAAATTAAATTGCCGGCTCCATGTCCTGTTTTTGCCGCTGCCTCGTCTTCATGAACATCCAAGCCAAGGTCTTCAAATTTCTTTTTAAGCAGCTGGGCAATCACCTGTTCATGCTTTGTTTCTGAATCTGTTTGTACAAGTTCTAAAAATTCATTTACTAAACGTTCTTCATTCATCGCGCAGCACCTCCACATTTTCTCACTTTTTCATTATAAACATTTCAAGCGGAAAAATCAGCCAGCAAGCGCTGCAGCACCGCTTATAAAGGCATGTTTCCATGTTTTTTCTTTGGCCGGTCCTCTTGTTTTGTCCGCATCATATCAAGAGCCTGAATTAATTTAATGCGTGTTTCGCGCGGATCAATGATATCATCCACGATCCCGTGGGCTGCCGCCACATAAGGGTGAGCAAATTTTCTGCGGTACTCTTCTATTTTCGCCTGACGGGCCGCTTCTGGATTTGGACTTTCGGCAATTTCACGGGCAAAAATAATATTTGCAGCGCCTTCAGGCCCCATAACGGCAATTTCCGCATTCGGCCAGGCAAATACGAGGTCAGCGCCAATGGACTTTGAATTAAGGGCAACATAAGCACCGCCATACGCTTTTCTTAAAATCACTGTAATTTTCGGCACGGTCGCTTCTGAATAAGCGTACAGAATTTTGGCACCGTGGCGGATAATTCCGCCCAGCTCCTGCTTCACACCCGGAAAAAAGCCTGAAACATCTTCAAATGTAATAAGGGGAATATTAAACGAATCACAAAAGCGGATAAACCGGGCTGCTTTATCAGATGAATCGATATCGAGCCCTCCTGCCATACATTTTGGCTGATTGCAGACAAGACCGACCGCTTCTCCTTTTATTCTGGCAAAGCCGACTACAATGTTTTTGGCGAATTCTTTTTGAACTTCCATAAAAGAGCCTGTATCGACAACTTGGCTGACAACGAGGCGCACATCGTATGGACGAAGCCCGTCAAATGGCACTATATCCGCCAAGTCGTCTCGGTAATCGCTTTCATCTTTTACTGCAGAAAGAGGTGTTTTTTGATGATTGTTCTGAGGGAGATAGGTTAATAATGTGCGCACGCCTTCTATGACTTCTTCTTCTGTACGGCCGCGAAAATGGGCATTGCCGCTGACGGTGTTATGTACCTTCGCCCCGCCTAAATCTTCGGCCGAAATTTTTTCACCTGTTACCGTTTCAATCACTTTGGGGCCTGTAATAAACATCTGGCTCGTTTGGTCGACCATAAACACAAAATCAGTAATGGCCGGCGAATACACCGCGCCGCCTGCACATGGGCCCAAAATAACTGAGATTTGCGGAATCACTCCTGAATAAATCGCATTCCGATAAAAAATTTGGCCGTATCCATCAAGCGAAAGGACTCCTTCTTGAATACGGGCTCCTCCTGAGTCGTTTAAACCGACAAAAGGAGCACCATTTTTAGCCGCTAAATCCATTACGTGAACAATTTTCTGTGCGTGCATTTCACCGAGAGCGCCTCCGAAAACGGTAAAATCCTGTGAGAACAAATAAATCGGACGGCCGTTTACTTTCCCGTATCCCGTGACAACTCCGTCTCCAGGCCCCTCGATGTGGTCAAGTCCAAAGTCTGTGCTCCGATGTTTGACAAATGGGTTTAATTCGACGAATGTACCTTCATCTACAAGCAGGTCAATCCGCTCACGTGCTGTTTGTTTTCCTTTTTCATGCTGCTTGTCAATTCGCTCGTCGCCGCCGCCCAATTCCACTTCCCGCCGTTTATCCTGCAAATAATGAATAGCATCAAACATATCCTTCATGCTTTGCCCTCCCCTTTTTCACACAGTTCCATCAGCACGCTGCCTGTTGACTTCGGATGCATAAAAGCAATTTTAGCTCCTCCCGCACCGGCGGCCGGCTCTTCTTGAATCATCTCAATTCCCCGGCTTTTCATCTCTGCTATTCTCGTCTCGATATCTTTCACGTTAAACGCGATATGGTGGATGCCAGGCCCTCGTTTTTGGATAAACCGGGCGATTGGGCTGTCAGGCGCAGCCGGCTCTAATAATTCCAATTTTACATTACCGGCATCAATAAAAGCGACGCGCACCTTTTGTGACGCGACTGTTTCTGTTTTGATATGAGTCATGCCAAGCTGCCCGGTATACAGTGAAAGTGCTGCTTCCAATGATGAAACGGCTATGCCAATATGATCGACTTTATTCATGTTCCCATCCCCTTTGATGAAAATAGATAAGCGGTTAAATGGCGTTTCTTCTGCAGTGAGCCTGTTGAAAATCCGCTTCATTGCCGGTACAATAATACTCAACAACCCTTAAAGGAGAGTTTCATGCGTAATAAAACATTTCAAAAGATTATTGTGTATTTAATGTTATTTGCAATGTTGATTTCAACACTTATGTTTGGCTTAACGATGTTTATGTAACAGAAGGGCGGCGCCTATGGGCTGCTCTTTTTTTCATGCCCCGGAACCGTGCTTTAATACGGAGATATCGTTCCATTTCCCTTACAAACTGCAAAAGAGCAGCACGTGCTTCGAACTCTTCGCGTGTTTTCGGTAAAGGCATTTCTTCAAATTCCCGTTTTAAATCATTTAAATGGCTTAAATGCAGCTTGGCAGTATTGCCTGGGTGAATATTCCCTTTTACTTCTTCCATAAAAGAAGCGATCATTTCCGCCTGCTCCGGACGGTGAGAAATAGAAATCACGACTGAAATAAGCCGTTCGATAATTTCAAACTGCTTTTCACGCATCGTGAAGTACTGATAAAACAAGCTGTTATGACGGGTAAAATGGTTTTGTACGTCTTTGTAGGAAAGCGATTTTGCCCGTTTAAGCAGCTCGGCCGTTTCCGTCAGTTCTTTTCCGTCCCAAGTGTGTTCATTCGTTCGTAAGTAAGAGATAATTTCTTTGAAAATACGCTCGAACAGTTCTTCTGTCTGCTGCTGCATTTTTACAAGCTCGTTTTCTACGCTCGGCATGTAGGAATTGAGTACAAGTGCTATGCCTACTCCTATGATGACAAGAGCCATTTCATTTAAGAGAAGCGCTGTAGAAACTTCTTTTGCAGCATACATATGCAAAATAAGAACGGTGCTTGAAACAATGCCTTCCTGTACTTTAAGCGCCACGGTTGTCGGAATAAAGACGATTAAGATCAGGCCGATCACAACCGCGTGATACGCAAGCAATTCAAAAAAAACGGCGGAATAAAAAAGAGCGAGCATCCCGGCTACAAGACGGGTCCAGGAAGCTTTTAAAGACTGCTGCTTCGTGTTTTGAATACACAAAATGGCAATAATGCCGGCAGAAGCCGAGTTGTGAAGGCCGATCCATTCAGCAATTAAAATAGACACCGCTATACCAAGAGCCGTTTTGGACGTTCGGTACCCGATTTTGATCATTACATTCACCTCGAATTAAAGAAAGCCCTGCCGCACACGGCAGGGCTTCAGGTCATCCTTACACTTCTTCGCAGTGCTGATCGAAGAGTGATTGCAGATGTTCAACGACAGACATCGGGTGATGCCCTTCAATTTCATGGCGTTCCACCATCGCTTGAATCTGTCCATCTTTTAATAAAGCAAAAGATGGAGAAGACGGCGGATAACCTGTGAAAAAGCTGCGCGCCTGAGCTGTCGCTTCTTTATCCTGCCCTGCGAACACAGTCACTAAACGGTCAGGGCGCTTGTCATAATGAATCGCATGTGCTGCTGCTGGACGGGCAATTCCTCCGGCACAGCCGCATACAGAATTCACCATTACAAGTGTTGTTCCTTTTTCGTTTAGAGCTGCATCGACTTCCTCGGGTGTTGTAAGCTCTGAATAGCCGGCCGCTTTGATTTCATCGCGCGCCTGGCGAACAACATCATTCATGAAAAAATTAAAATTCATTCCCATGTTTTTCTCTCCTTTGTGATTAGTAGCTTAATCATAAGGGAAAAAAACGTTTATTTCAATAAAGCGGCTCCTCTCTTTTATATGGCTTTAAAAATAATGTTTACTTTTTTAAAACGCGGGTAGAATAATAAGGCAACTGGATCCATACCCCTAAACTCCCTGTATTGACTGGCTGAGTGCAACTCGGCCGGTCCTTTTTTATTTATAAGCTTGAAGTACTTGTTTACAAAGTGCCCGGGCGGCCTGGGCTGGAGTTACACTGCCCGCCATGGACTGCTGTTCCCAGCCATCGAGATGCTCCTTCACGTACGGATGATGATAAAAATAGCGATCCAGCTCATCTGCAATCAACGTATGCATCCATGCTTTTACCTGAGTACGGCGCCGCTTATCAAATGTACCCGTTTTTTGTGTAACGGATTGAAAAGATTGGATCGCCTGCCAGAGCATATCTATGCCTTCGTTTTCCAAAGCGGAGCACGTATAAGCTTTGGATTTCCATCCTTCCGTATATGGCTTTATCGCATGAAGAAACTGTTCGTATTCCTTTCTCGTTCGTTCAGCCAGCGGCTTATTCGGACCATCTGCTTTGTTGATTACAATGGCATCTGCCAGTTCCATAATCCCTTTTTTGATTCCCTGCAGGTCATCTCCGGCCCCCGTTAACACAAGCATCATAAAAAAATCAACCATATTGCGAACGATGCCTTCACTTTGGCCTACGCCAACTGTTTCTACGAGGATGACATCAAAGCCGGCAGCTTCGCATAAAAGAATGGTTTCGCGTGTTTTCCCGTGTACACCGCCAAGCGTTCCTCCGGATGGCGAAGGGCGGATAAAAGCATTTGAATGCTTCGCCAGCTCTTCCATTCTTGTTTTATCCCCTAAAATAGAGCCTCCTGAAATGGAAGAGCTCGGATCAATGGCCAAAACAGCAACCCGGCGGCCCTGTTCACATAGCATAAGGCCAAATGATTCAATAAACGTGCTTTTTCCTGCCCCCGGCACCCCCGTTATTCCAACCCGAATCGAGTTTCCTGTATGCGGCAGCAGCAGTTGAAGCAGCTGCTCGCTATATTCAAAATGAGCCGGTGTGCTGCTTTCTATACAAGTAATCGCCTTTGCCAAATCCGTTACCGATCCGCTCCTTACTGCAGCAGCGAGTGATGCTGGCTCAGGCAGCGGACGGTTCTTTTTGCGAAACCTTTTGGGCGGCGGTGCTGTCATGCCATCATGAGACGCGTTGCCCTTTTCCTCTCCTCCTTTTTGTTTACCGCTCATTCCACCACTTCCTCATACCCAAGCCGTTCATAAATTTTTTCTAAGATTACTTGAGCAGAAACAGGAATAATGGTTCCCGGCCCAAAAATAGCAGCAGCGCCATGGCTTTTTAAAAAAGCATAATCTTTTGGCGGAATCACACCGCCTACAAACACGACAATGTCTTCCCGCCCGCGGTTTCTCAATTCCTCTACGAGCGCAGGCAGCAGCGTTTTATGAGCAGCAGCAAGAGAACTAAAGCCAACGGCATGAACATCATTTTCAACTGCTTGTTTGGCTGTTTCTTCCGGCGTTTGAAAAAGCGGTCCGATATCCACGTCAAAGCCTAAGTCTGCATAAGCAGAAGCAATCACCTTCGCTCCCCGGTCATGGCCGTCCTGCCCCATTTTAGCAACTAAAATCCGTGGACGCCGCCCTTCCTGTTCTTTGAATTCTTCCGTCATCTTCTGAACCGCTTCTATTTGTTCTGCATCCGAGTAATGTTCACTGTACACACCGCTCACTGTCCGGATCACCGCCTTATGCCTTCCGCTTGCTGCTTCTACAGCAGCAGAGATTTCACCGAGCGTTGCCCGCAGTCTTGCCGCTTGAACAGCCAATTCAAGCAGGTTTCCCTTACCTGATCTAACAGCCGTTGTAATCGCTTCGAGTGATTGTTTAACTTGGTGATTGTCACGGTTTTGCCGCACGTTTCTCAGCCGGTCCGTTTGTTCTAAACGGACAGCAGTATTGTCAATGTCCAAAATGTCGATCGCTTCCTCCTGTGAAAGCCGGTCCCGGTTTACGCCAATAATCACTTCTTCCCCTGAATCGATTCTTGCCTGGCGGCGGGCAGCCGCTTCCTCGATTTTAGACTTCGGAATCCCTGTTTCTATCGCTTTTGTCATCCCGCCAAGCGTTTCAATTTCTCCAATATGGGCCCATGCACGTGTCATCAGCTCATCGGTGAGTGTTTCTACATAATACGAACCGCCCCATGGATCAATCACATTGGTAATACCTGTTTCCTCCTGTAAAAAGAGCTGTGTGTTACGGGCAATCCGTGCCGAAAAATCGGTTGGAAGAGCGATAGCTTCATCAAGGGCATTCGTATGAAGAGATTGTGTGTGCCCCATCGCTGCAGCATGTGCTTCAATCAACGTTCTTGTCACATTATTAAACGGGTCCTGTTCGGTTAAGCTCCAGCCGGATGTTTGCGAGTGGGCCCGCAGCATGCGCGATTTTGGATTTTTAGGGCCAAATGGCTTCATCAGCTCTGCCCACATCCGCCGGGCGGCACGCATTTTCGCCACTTCCATAAAATAATTCATGCCGACCGCCCAGAAAAAGGATAGCCGGGGAGCAAAAGAATCAATGTCAATGCCGGCAGCAAGTCCTGTACGGACATACTCCAGTCCGTCAGCGAGCGTATAAGCAAGCTCCAGGTCAGCCGGTGCACCGGCTTCCTGCATATGATAGCCGGAGATGGAAATCGAATTGAATTTTGGCATATGAGCCGATGTGTAACCCAAAATATCGGTGATAATCCGCATGGAGGTTTCCGGCGGATAAATGTACGTGTTGCGCACCATATATTCCTTTAAAATATCATTTTGAATCGTGCCGGCCAGTTTTTCTTTCGCTACTCCCTGTTCTTCTGCCGAAATAATATAAAAAGCCATAATAGGCAGGACAGCGCCGTTCATGGTCATAGAAACCGACATTTGATCAAGCGGTATGCCTTTGAATAATATATTGGTGTCTTCTACAGAGTCAATGGCGACGCCAGCTTTGCCCACGTCCCCGACCACACGCGGATGATCGGAGTCATACCCCCGATGGGTCGGCAGATCAAACGCAACAGAAAGCCCCTTTTGACCCATTGCTAAATTGCGCCGGTAAAACGCATTGCTTTCCTCGGCTGTTGAAAAGCCGGCATATTGGCGAATGGTCCACGGACGCGTGATGTACATGGTTGGATAAGGGCCACGGGTAAATGGGACAATACCTGGATAATCATTTGTATGAGCAAGTCCCTCAGTTTCTTTTTCTGTATAGAGGGCACGCAGGCGAATGGATTCGTTTGTTTGGAAGGATAGTGCCTCATACAACTGCTTGATGTTGGCTGATGCTTGTTTCTGCTCCCGTTTCGATGACGGTTCGGACGGCCGGTTAAACGGATTTCGCTTTTTTAAATTCATGCAGGACGGCCTCCCTTAAACACGGCAAGGATTTGCGTGAGTTTTTTTACCGTGTCGTCTCCAGCCGCAATCCGTCCGTCAGCCCCCTCCACTGCCTGGCTTCCGGCACTATCAATCACCGCACCGTTTGCTGCTTTTTTCAGCGAAGGCGCCAGAGAGGAACCGAATTGTTCATACGTCTCATCGGAGCCGCAAATGCAGTAGTAGCTTGTTGAATGGTTTTGGATAAACGCAACAGCTTCCTCTATTGTGCGGCACCCCTCAGAACAAATTGTTTTAATTCCTCCCGCAGACAAAACACCTGCCGCATAATCGGCCCGCTTTTGATAAGTTTTCCGTTCACCGAAACAAATCAATCCCGCTGTAAGAGACTGTCCAGTTTGTCGCAGCTTTACAGCTTCCAATCGAAGCGCTTCAAATGGCTCTGCTGTTCTTTTTGGCACAACAGGCTGGATAAGTTCTCCCCGTGCTGCTTTTTGTACCGCCGGCTTCTTCGGCTGCTGGACCTGCCCTCCTGGATCAGCGTAGTGGTTAACCCCGATCATTTTAAACCGGAGCTTCGCTGTATCTTGTTCTTTTTTTGTGCGGACCGCTTCTATATTTTTTTGAATCGATCCAGCCGTTAAGGCCTGCTTGATCCCGCCGGCTTCTTCGATTTCCGCAAATAAATCCCAGGCTCTTCGGCCAATTTCTTCGGTAAGTGACTCGATATAATAAGAGCCTCCTGCGGGGTCCATTACTTTGTCGAGCAGTGCCTCATGCTTTAAAATGGACGGTATGTTGCGGGCCATCCGCTCAGCAAGCTCGGAGGAAGCTCCTTCTTTTATTTGATCAAATGGGGATACTTTTACATAATCAACATTTCCAACGACAGCAGCAAACGCGGCGCTGCTTGTACGTAACAGGTTTACATGAGGATCTAGGACAGACAGCATCGATTCACTTGTTTCCACACTCAGCACCGGCTTTTGATGGCCTTCAATCTGATATATATCCACAAAGGCAGACCAAAGTGTGCGGAAAGCCCGGATTTTCGCTATTTCTGTAAAAAAGCTGGTGCCGGCGGCAAAATGAAACAGCCACTTTGAGACCGTCTCCCACTCTTTTCTTTCCGCTTTTAAAAAGCAGGCCGCCTCCGAAAGCGCCAAGGCGAGTTCCTGAACTGCATTCGCTCCGGCTGTGTGGTAAGGAACGGTATTAACGGTAATCCTTTCTCCTTTTCGTACAGCTTGAAGAGCGGAATCTTCTGGAAAAACGCCGGCTGCAGCACCGGAAGAAATAGGGTCGATCCCCAGCTCAGCATTTGTTTCCGGAAAAGACCACGCAGCTCGAAACCCTCTGGTAAACGGCTTTTCACCTGGCAAAGGTGAAAGTACGCTGCGATCTTCCTTCACATACAACGGTTTCAACTGAAATCCTTCTGCAGTTTCTGTACACAAAGCCGATAAAGAAGCGCCTTTTAATGCAGCTTCTGCAGCTGCTTTCCAATCTGCCTCTGATACCGGTGGAAATAATTGATCAGCCAAGTTCCCACTCCTCTTCATTTTGTAATCGGTTACAAATAAAAAGTAAGCAATTGGATATTCTCTTTATTGTAATATAAGCACCACTTTAGAAGCAATGCACTTTAGCCAAAACGTGAAAAAATATCAGCCGCATGCTATTCTATTACTAGCTCTACGGAGCCAATTTTAGAATTCAGGAGAGAGAGTATGAGAAAATTAATGGGTTTGCTTGGGGTTGCCGTTTTGAGTTTTGGTACTGCCGTTTCTGCAGATAGTACGCCCGGCGATACAATGGTCACGCTTGGCGAAAATTTAACACCTGCCCAAAAAGAAAAGGTGCTTGAAGAAATGAACGTACCAGCGGATGTTCAAACGATTACGGTATCCAATGCGGAGGAACACAAATATTTGGGTGAATATATTCCAAAAGCCCAAATTGGGACAAAAGCCATCTCATCAAGCAAAATTACAACGACGGAATCTGGTTCCGGATTAAATGTAGAAACCCAAAACATTTCATGGGTATCGAAAGAAATGTACACCAATGCCTTATCTACTGCCAGTGTAAAAGATGCTGATATTTTCATTACAGCCCCGTTTGAGGTGTCCGGTACTGCTGCTCTAACCGGCATTATTAAAGCCTATGAAACGACGACTGGTGAAAAAATTCCCGAAGAACAAAAACAAGTAGCCAATGAAGAAATGGTGACAACGGCTAAGCTTGGTGAGGACATCGGACAGGAAGATGCCACTCAGCTGATTGAACGAATTAAAGAAGAAGTGGCCGCTCAGAATCCACAAACGCTTCAGGAAATTAAAGTGATTGTCAATAATATTTCCAACGAGCTTAATATTACGCTGACCGACGCACAGACAGACCAGCTTGCTGGTTTATTCAATAAGATGAAAGATTTAAATATCAACTGGGATCAAGTAAACTCCCAAATTGATAAAGCAAAAGAACAGTGGGACAGCTTTAAAAATTCGGAAGAAGGACAAGGCTTTCTACAGTCCATTATCGATTTCCTTCAATCAATCGTCGACAGCCTTGCCGGCTTGTTTAAATAAAAAAACAGCTTCTCCCAAATAGGAGAAGCTGTTTTTTTAATAAATCGGCATTGTATCTTCTGAAGCCGCCTCTAACAATTCTTTCACACGCTGCATAAACCGCCCGCATACAAGCCCGTCAAGCACGCGATGGTCGAGTGACAAGCACAGGTTTACCATATCCCGCACTGCGATCATACCGTCAATAATTACAGGACGCTTCACAATCGATTCTACCTGTAAAATAGCCGCCTGCGGATAATTGATAATGCCCATTGACTGAACAGATCCAAACGAGCCTGTATTATTTACCGTAAAAGTACCCGCGCTGACGTCTTCAGTTGTCAGTGTACCGCTGCGCGCTTTTTTAGCCAATTCATTTACATCTCGGGCAATGCCTTTGACGGTTTTCTCATCCGCATGCTTCACAACCGGTACAAACAGCTTGTCGTCTGCTGCGACGGCAATCGAGATATTAATATCCTTTTTGCGGATAATGTGGTCGCCCGCCCACATGGCGTTCATTTCCGGAAACTCTTTTAACGCACGCGCGACTGCTTTCACAAAAAAAGCAAAATACGTTACGTTGTACCCTTCCGCTTCTTTGAATGACGTTTTAATGGAATCCCGGTAACGCACAAGGCTGGTAACGTCCACTTCTACCATCATCCACGCATGAGGCACTTCTTGCTTTGTTTTCACCATATTGGCTGCAACCGTCTGCTTAATGCCATCGATTGGCACAATGATATCGCCTGTTTGCGTTTCAAATGATTTCTTTGTTTCAGCGGCCGGAGTGCTGGCCGTTGCCGTTGGAGGCACAACGCTTTTTACTCCGCTGTCGATGACTGCCTGCACATCTTTACGGGTAATGCGGCCGCCTCTTCCGCTTCCTTTGATTTCTTTTAAATCGATGCCATGAAGCTGCGAAAGCTTTAATACTGCCGGTGAATATCGGCTGCTTTGATCAGCGGCTGATTGAGCAGATGTTTCACCTTTTACAAATGTTTGAGCTTCAGGCTGCTTTTCCGGCTCTTTTGTGGCTGCTTCTGTTTCAATGGTGCAGATCACTTCGCCAACAGCCATTTTTTCATCTTCTTTTGCTACAATTTCACTAATGACTCCGGCGAAAGAAGACGGAATATCAGCTGTTACTTTATCGGTCAGCACTTCAGCGATCGGGTCATATTTATTCACATAATCTCCCGGTGCAACAAGCCATTTGGTAATGGTTCCTTCTGTTACACTTTCGCCGAGTTTAGGCATTTTCATTTCTTGAATTGCCATGGTGCGCCTCCTCTTTCTTATTAAAATTCAGCGAGATCACGCATTGCTTTCTCTACTTTTTGGGGATTTACTAAAAAATGCTTTTCTAAAGGTGCTGCATATGGCGTAGCTGGCACTTCAGGCCCAGCCAGACGCGCAATTGGAGCATCCAGATCAAACAAGCAGTGCTCGGCAATAATCGCCGCTGCCTCACTGATTACACTGCCTTCTTTATTGTCTTCTGTAATCAAAAGTACTTTCCCTGTTTTGGAGGCGGATTGAATAATTGTTTCCTGGTCAAGAGGATAAACCGTCCGAAGATCGACTACTTCTGCACTGATGCCTTCCCCTGCCAGCTTTTCGGCCGCCTGCAGAGCATAGTGAACGCAAAGACCATACGTAATCACGGTAATGTCTTCTCCTTCGCGCTTTACGTCCGCTTTGCCGATTGGAAGTACATAGTCATCTTCCGGCACTTCCCCTTTAATGGAACGGTACGCCTTTTTATGCTCAAAAAATAATACCGGATCTTCATCACGGATAGCGGCTTTTAAAAGCCCTTTTGCATCATACGGTGTAGATGGAATCACAATTTTCAGCCCCGGCTGGTTGGCAAAAACGGCTTCTACCGACTGAGAATGATATAATCCCCCTTGAATGCCGGCTCCATACGGCGCCCGAATGACAATTGGGCAGTGCCAGTCGTTATTGGACCGATATCGGATCCGCGCAGCTTCTGAAATAATTTGGTTCACTGCCGGCATAATAAAATCGGCAAATTGCATTTCAGCGATGGGTCGTTTTCCAACCATGGCCGCACCGATAGCTACGCCGGCAATCGCCGATTCAGCAAGAGGCGTGTCAAGCACCCGGTCTTCTCCAAACTGTTCATAAAGCCCGGCTGTTGCTTTGAAAACACCGCCTTTTTTCCCAACATCCTCACCGAGGATAAATACGTTCGGATCGCGTTCCATTTCTTCGCGCATCGCCATGGTCACTGCTTCGATATACGAAATAACAGCCATTATTTTTCCGCCTCTCTTTCTTCTTCGGCGTAAACAAATTGAAGAACCGATTCTGGATTTGCAAAAGGTGCTTCTTCCGCATACTCCGTTGCATCGTTAATGACGGCAGCAATTTCTTTTTCAAGCTGCTCTTCACGCTCGTCACTTAAAAGACCTGCTTCTTTTACGTACAGCCGGAAGGAGTGAAGCGGATCTTCTTTTTTCGCGCTTTCCACTTCTTCTGCTGTCCGGTACGAACGGTCATCATCATCAGATGTGTGTGGCGTCAACCGGTATGTGAGTGTTTCAATTAACGTAGGTCCCTCGCCGCGACGCGCACGGTCGGCGGCTTCTTTTACGCACTTGTACACTTCAATCGGATCATTTCCGTCAATCGTATAGCCCGGCATCCCATACCCTGCTGCCCGGTCTGATACGCGGGCTGCAATTTGCTTGTTTAACGGTACTGAAATAGCATACTGGTTGTTTTCACACATAAAAATAACCGGCAGCTTGTGCACGCCCGCAAAGTTTGCTCCTTCATGGAAATCACCTTGATTAGAAGACCCCTCTCCGAACGTCACAAATGAAACGATCGGTTTTCGATCCATTTTCGCTGCAAGCGCAATGCCGACAGCATGCGGCACCTGGGTCGTTACCGGGGATGATCCTGTCACAATCCGGTTTTTCCGCTGTCCGAAGTGCCCAGGCAGCTGGCGCCCTCCTGAGTTTGGGTCTTCTGCTTTCGCAAAAGCAGAAAGCATCAGGTCGCGAACCGTCATGCCAAAAGCAAGTACGACTCCATAATCACGGTAATAAGGTAATATGTAGTCCTCTTTTCTATTTAACGCATAAGCAGCACCGACCTGCGCCGCCTCCTGGCCCTGGCCCGATACGACAAATGGGATTTTTCCTGACCGGTTTAAAAGCCACATTCTTTCATCGAGACGGCGTGTAAGGAGCATTATTTCATACATGCCGATTACGTCCTGATCGGTTAATCCTGCTTGTTTATGTTTAGATTCCATTTCTCCCGCTCCCTTCAAAAGTGAATCGCTTTTCCATCCAGCATTAGAGCTGCTTCTCCTATCGCTTCCGATAAAGCAGGATGCGGATGAATGGCTGCGCCAAGCTCCCAGCCGGATGCATCGAGCAGCTGGGCCAATGCAGCTTCTGAAATCAGCTCGGTTGCATGCGGTCCAATTACATGAACTCCTAGTATATCATCCGTTTTAGCATCTGCCACTATTTTTACGAATCCTTCTGTTTCACCATATACAAGAGCTTTCCCATTCGCTTGAAATGGAAATACACCTGTTTTAATTTTCGTTCTTTCAAGAGCAGCCTGCTCTTCCGTCATACCGATACTGGCCGCTTCTGGATGTGAGTAAATACAACGCGGAACAGCCGAATAATCAACGGGGTCTGCCGCTTTTCCTGCCATATGTTCAACGGCTGTAATTCCTTCGTAAGAAGCTACATGTGCCAGCTGCAGCCCTCCCGTTACATCGCCCACCGCATAAATGTGCGATTCATTTGTCTGCATCCACTCATTCACTTGGATCACGCCGTTTTCAACCTTAATGTCCGTGTTTTCAAGTCCAAGCTGTTCCGTGTTTGCTGTACGACCGGCGGCAACAAGTATTTTCTCTGCCGAAAAGGCTTCGCCTGCTTCTGTTTGAATCGAAACAGTACCCGAGTTTTTTTGCAGCGTGTCTGTTTTCACTTTTGCATTTACGATAATTTGAACGCCTCTTTTTGAAAGCTGGCGTGCCATTTCGGCCGAAACCGCTTTGTCCTCAAACGGCAAAATTCGGTCTCCGTATTCAAGAATGGTGACCTTGCTGCCAAAGTCAACAAGCATAGATGCCCATTCCACTCCAATCACACCGCCGCCTACAATCATAATGGACGCCGGGATCTCTTTCATCTCAAGTGCTTCGTCCGAAGACAAAACGATTTCGCCATCCGGCTGAAGGCCCGGAAGATGCTTTGGACGCGATCCTGTTGCGATAATGACATTCCGTGGTACGAGCATTGCATTTTCTGTTCCATCATTCATTTCAACCGAAACTGTTCCGGCCATCGGTGAAAATAAAGATGGACCCAGCAGGCGCCCCGTCCCTTCATAAAGGTCAATTTTCCCTCGTTTTAAAAGGGACTTTACGCCGTTATATAATGTATGTACAATTTCTTCTTTTCTTTCCTGTACCCGCTCAAAATGAACGATTGGACTGCCCGCTTCTATACCAAATGATGCAGCTTCTTTTACCGTTCGCTGAACGTCTGCACTTCTCAGCAGCGCTTTTGTTGGAATACAGCCTTTGTGCAGACAAGTGCCGCCTACTTTCCCTTTTTCAACCAGGGCTGTTTTCAACCCAAGCTGTGCTGCACGAATGGCTGCCGTATATCCACCGGTTCCTCCGCCTAAAATGACAAGATCATATGTTATTGTCATGTACTTCGCTCCTTATTTATAATTCCTTTATCATTTTATACGGTTTTTAAAACTATGTCATGTAATAAACCAAATTTTATTTGTTTTTTCACTCTTTATCCTGTTCTTGACAAATAAAGCGTTTGCGCTATGATGTGAAAAAGAAGAATCTTGAAAGAAGGGGTTCACATGATCCGGATTATTGCCCTGCTTATTTTAGTCATCCCCGGCTTTTTAGCCGGCGTCGGAATTAAATGGATGCGGGATATGCTTTTTGGCATTTTGCAGTCCCCTTTTCCTGCATTATGGATGCAATTTATGGCCGGTTTCCTTCTTTTTATTGGCGGTCTTGGCTTTGTTGCCGGATTTATTTTTAGACGGGACCGCAAATACAACAAGGTGCAGGCAAAATTCCAAGAGAAAAAATAAAAGCAGTCCTTTCCCGAGGACTGCATTTTGTCTGTTCACATTCTTTCTTCGCATTATCTGAGCCATTCTATAATCAAAGAAAACTGCACTCATAAAGAATACAGTTTGAGACTGTCGACAAAGCGGGCAGTCTTTTTTATGAAAGTTTTCACCGCTGAAAACGGGCAGAAGATTTTTCGAGAAACATTGCTTCTCAAAAAGAGCCGATAGGGGAAGCCGCGCATCCGCCGCCTTATCGACTCTCCTCCCAACCACTCGAACGTCTTACATGAAAAAGAAACGAAGGAGATCTTTTGACAAAAGATTTTATTTGTCTACAATCTGAAACTGCACTCATAAAGAGTGCAGTTTCAATGGGAGACATTTACTTCTGTTGTTGAAAACAACCCTCCTGCTTCGCTAATTCGAACGCTTCTTCTGCTGTTTGAACACGGAGCCTGTTCCAGCGGGCGGCTATTTTATAAACGTCCCTATAATTTATGTGTTTGCTCATTTTACATTTTGCACAGTATAATAGAACGTTTTTTACTTCTTCAGGCAAGCGGTACAACCGCAGCTTTCCAATCGCCCTCAGGTCCGTTCCTAATAATTTTCCGTCAGACAGCTCTTGAACTAATTGAGCTGTGCTGACTTCTCTGACATATGTGATGATTTTGCGTTCGTCTTCTGTCATTCGGCTGCATAACCCCTTTTAAAAGATACTGGAGGGTCTAACGGTCAGCGTCAGTTTTATTGGCAGAATTTCATTTCAGCCAAACAAGCCGGAGCTGTTCCGTAATATTGCAGCCTTTGATACGAGCGAATGGAGAAAAAATAAGTGAAGCTTCATGCCTCCCCAAAAGCATTTGACTGGCTTTGGTCGTTTTGATCCATCAAAGCGGCTTGTACTGCATACCGGCTTGCTTGACGTTATCTGACCGAAAGCTCCATGTATTACTATTTCCGTCATGCGCTCATGTTAAACCTTTCTATAAAAGAGAGGCTTCTTCCGCTTATGCTTTGCCTCCTTTAACGTTTCTCCTGTTGGCAGTACAATCTTTTTTATACAAGTATTTACATTTTGAATTTTACACATTATGAACTATGTGTAAACCAAGTTCCCCTATAGCGAAAAAAGCGCCTCTTTAAACAAAATGGACGCTTTTTTGCAGACATTCCTATAGGTAACCGAGCTCTCTTGCAACAGTCTCGTTAAAGTTTTGATGAACAAATTGCCTTTCCTGAACAGGGCTCATGATTCCGTAGGCTTTGCCTTCTGTTCCATCTTGAAGTGTCCATAAATAATTATGATCTTCGTCAATTTCTGTAAAATTGCCCGCCTGCCATTTTTGAAGTATGTCAAGAAGAGGCTTCTTTTCTTTATAATCCTCTTTTTCTACAATTGAAATAACTTCATTGATAGTAGAAGGTGTCATGGGCACGGCTCCCCATTTTTCATCAGCTGCTACTTTTTGATGCGTCATTTTATGCATAACAGAAACGACTTTTTCTTTATCGTCACTCTTTTTTAAATGGGTTGTATTTTGAACACCGCCAATTTTCTCATCGTTCCCGCCATTCAGCTTTTCTTGTTGAGTTGCTTTTGTATTATTCATTTCTATTAATACATAAGTCCCCAGCCCGGCAATGAGAAGAGTGATACAAACAACGATGGTCCATCCAATGACCTTCTTCATTTTCCCAGCTCCAATCTATAAAACAACTTTACCATAAAACTGGAGGGTATTCACGAGGGATTGGAAGAAATTTCTTAAAGAGTTAATTTATCTTTTTTAATCATTCTGCCGATCTTTCTTTTCCCGCTTTAACCAAACAAGCAAAGTTCGTTTCTTTTATTGCTTTTTTGCCATAAAAAAGATCATGATTAAAAAATGCTTCGGTCCACACTCTTGAATGAGTGTTTTTATTTTATCTTTTTGGATAGTTCTCGCTTTCGTCGTCAAAAATAAAAAAAACAGGTTTAAAGGAGCTGGGACGATGTCAGGAAGGGGCCATAAAGGACTTGGGATTAGCAGCGATAAAATACTGATCTACATGCTGTATGCTGTCGTTTTAATTGTTATCCTGCAGCATATCGAAGTGTTCATTGGCTATACAATACTCGTCGCCCTGTTAGCGATCCCGTATTTTTTGCTGCGCTGGTATACAAAAGATAAGAAAAAACAACAATTCCTTCAATCAGGATTAAACGAACTTGACAATATGGATAGTGTTCAATTTAAAGAATATGTGGGTGCCTTGTTTGAAAGCAAAGGGTACGCCATTGAGTATACGCCGAAATCAGGTGATTATGGGGCTGATTTTATTTTACGCAAGGGAAACGACAGTATCGCTGTGCAGGCAAAACGGCACAATGGCTCAGCCGGTGTCAAAGCCGTGCAAGAAGCGAGCTGCGGCAAAGCGTACTATAAAACAAATGAAGTTTGGGCTGTCACCAATCATGCATTTACTAAAAGTGCGTATCATTGTGCAGAGAAACTGAACGTAAAACTAATCGACCGCAATGATTTGATTGGGCTGCTCTCAGAAAACAGTGTTATGGCCAAACCGCAGGAAACCCGGCCAACGTAATAAATAGCAAACGCCGGGATTTTCAATATATTGTGCGGTAGAGCGGATAATAAGTAAAAAAGAAAAAAGCACCTTTTTGCGGCGCTCATTTGGCATTACTTATTTACCATATCAGCTCTTTAAAAGTGGTTCTATCGCCGGGTGCGCCTCTAATTGCTGCTGTCTTTGTTCCGGCTGGCTGCCTTTATATACCCAGCCGCTCTCTTCTTTTTCCCATGTTTCAAGGTAAAGTTCATATGGCTCATACAGCTTGTTGCTTTCTTTTCTAAAGCCCGCTTTTGCTGTTATTTTATCATGCGAGTCGTTTAATTTAGACCAATATACTCTTTTCAGCATGATTTTTTCGCCTTCTTTCGGTCCTGATATTTTACCTCGCTTTTGTGAACCTTGCTTTACCCTAAATTTATGTTTTAAATTTGAACTCATACCCATCAGCTTTAAAACCCGTGTAATTTTTTGCTTATTCAGCTCTTTGACTCGCGGTTTGTCAGCCTGAAAATCGGTTGGGCGGCACAAAAAAAGCGCCCTCTTTTTATGGAAGAGGTACGCTTTTATAACTGGAAAGCCGGCGTCGCCCTTATCAGCCTGCATCGGAAGCCCATCTATAATCATTGTATCTTAACGTGTAAAGCTATATTATTTCCGCTTCAAGAAGCCATGTATTCAATGCGGAGCTTATCTGCTACCATGGCGATGAATTCTGAATTTGTCGGTTTGGCCTTGGATACAGATACTGTATACCCGAACAATGCCGCAATGGATTCCATATTGCCGCGGCTCCAAGCTACTTCGATCGCATGCCGGATCGCCCGTTCCACCCGGCTTGGTGTTGTGTTGTATTTCCGGGCAATTTCTGGATAAAGTACTTTTGTGATTGAGCCAAGCAGTTCAATGTCGTTAAATACCATTGTAATTGCTTCGCGCAAATACAAATAGCCTTTTATATGCGCGGGTACACCGATTTCATGAATCACTGCCGTAATGCTGGCGTCAATATTTTTCTTTTGCTTTTTCGGCTCTTCTTTTCGTTCTACATGGCGCATCGGCTGTTCTGCACCGGCCACCTGGCGGATTTGACTGATTAAACTTTCCATGTCAAATGGCTTCAGCATAAAGTAGGAAGCCCCCAGATCAACCGCTTTTTTCGTTACATCTTCCTGGCCGAATGCAGTCAGCATAATCACATGAGGCTGCTTCTGGCCGCTTGCCCGGAGACGCTCAAGTACAGCCAGTCCGTCCATATGCGGCATAATAATATCTAAAATTAACACATCTGCTTCTGTTTCCGGCAGCATGCCGAGACACTCCTGCCCATTAAATGCCGTTCCTGCAACTGTCATATCTTCCTGGCTTGTTATCACTTCTTCAAGCAGCTGTACAAGCTGCCGGTTATCGTCCGCAATTGCTACCTTTATTTTACTCAAATCATTTCCTCCTCACTTCTCGATCCTTAAGGCGCTGCTCAATCCATAAGGTTATTCTAAAGGTTTTTTCGACAAAGCGAAATGGATTCCTTTAAAAAATTCAAAATATTTATTTTACACCGTTTTCTGTCATTTTTCGACTTTCTTTCCAGAAAAAATTCGCCAAAAAAAGAGCGCAGCTGCGCTCTACAACACTCCGGCATCTTTAAGCATCCAGTCAATGTGGACACCGTATCCGGAAAGTGGATCGTTCACAAAAACATGCGTAACAGCTCCAACCACCCGGCCATTTTGTAAGATAGGGCTGCCGCTCATTCCTTGAACGATACCGCCTGTTTTTTCAATTAAACGGGGATCGGTCATTTTAATAATCATACCTTTAATGGCAGGCTTTGACTGCTCAACCGTGCGAACAATGGAAATATCGAATGTTTCAATTTTATTGTCCTTTGTCACCGTCCAAATTTGCGCCGGTCCTTCTTTTACTTCATCCGGGTGCGCCGCCGGATACAACTTTGTTCTGCTCAATTCGCGATCCAGCCGTCCAAACAAGCCGAATGGTGTATTAGATGTGACCGTTCCCCATCTCTCTTCTGTAGGAATCTCAGCCGCTTTCTCTCCCGGAATCCCTTCCGTTGCACGCTTGATTCCAGTTACATGGGCAGGGTAAAGCGTACCTTTAACAGGTGCAAACGGCTTTCCTGACTGCACGTCGCTGATGACGTGGCCAAGTGCGCCAAATTTTTTCGATTTTGGTTCATAAAACGTCAATGTCCCAATTCCTGCAGTTTTATTTTTAATGTATAAGCCCAGCTTTGAACTTTTTGTTTCTGTATCCTTGATCGGTTTTACTGAAAGACTCAGCGTTTTCTTGCCGCGTAACACTGTGAGCTTTACGGAGGTTTTTTCATCAGCCGCTTTTTGTACATACGGCCGAATGGCTTGAGGTTCTGTTACTTTGTGGCCATTTATACTTGTAATGACATCACCTGGCAGGAGACCTGCTTCTTCACCTGGAGAAATACGGTTTGTATCTGTTTGGATAAAATGAAAGCCGACTACATAAAGCCCTTTTGTTTCAAGCTGTACACCAACCGACTGTCCGCCGGGTACAACAAAAACACGTTCACGCTTTTCCTCTGCTTTTAAAAAGCCAGCCGATTGCAGCAGCTCTGTCTCTGTCTGCTCTGCCTTCGTGACGGCTCCATCTGCCGTCCAAAACGTAAACAGTAGTAAAAATGAAAAAAGACCCCGACTTACTACCGCCATCCCACTCCCTCCTTTTCATCCTGCGTTGTTACTTTGTCCGGAGGTGCGTGTTCTTATAACGGTAATTAGGGGGCTAGATGGATGGCTTTTCAAACAGCCGATTGCTTTAATTTTGCAGATAGAGCCAGCAGCTCTTTCGCATGTTTTTTCGTTAAGTCGGTCATTTCTACACCGGAAATCATACGGCCGATTTCTGCCGCTTTTTCTTCTTCATCCAGAGGTGTTACAGACGTGCTTGTCCGTTCCCCTTCCAGATTCTTTTGAATGTATAAGTGTGTATCAGCCATCGCTGCTACTTGCGGTAAATGCGAAATGCACATCACCTGCGAATGAATGGCAATTTTATAAATTTTTTCGCCAATGGCCTGGGCAACCCGCCCGCTTACACCTGTATCGACCTCATCAAAAATGATGGAGGTAATGCCCTGGTGTCTTGAAAAAATCGTTTTCATCGCCAGCATCACCCGGGACATTTCCCCGCCGGAAGCAATTTTCACAAGCGGCTTTAACGGTTCTCCCGGATTGGTGGTCATGTAAAATTCAACCTGATCCATTCCGTCTCTTTTAAATTGCCCGGATTCATTCACTACATGTACCTTAAAAACGGTTTTTTCCATATAAAGTTCTTTTAGTTCTCTGTGAATCGCTTCTTCAAGCTTCACGGCTGCTTCGCGGCGAAGAGAGGAGAGCTTTTCTCCTTCCTTCTGTACAAGAACTTCCACTTCGGCCAATTCTTTTTGAAGGCGGTTTACATGCGTATCACGGTGAGTCAGCTGATCAATTTCTTTGGCAATGGATTCTCCGTATTGTAAAATTTCATCAATAGTGGATCCGTATTTGCGCTTGAGCTGACTGATTTCATTTAAGCGGCTTTGAATTTCATTTAGCCGCTCTGGATTAAACTCCAGTGTATCAAGCAGTGAACTCACATCCCGCACGGTATCTTCAAGTACATAAAAGCTGTTTGCCGCAGATTCGTGAAGAGCTTTGTATTCTTCATGAATATCGGCAGCGGATTCAAGCCCATTCACTCCCACTCCGAGCCAATCCAGTGCTCTGCCTTCGCCGGATAAGGCATTATATGCTTCAGACAGCGCGCCGTATAATTTTTCAAAGTTCGCCAGCTGCTGGCGTTCGGCTTCCAGTTTTTCTTCTTCGCCAGGCACCAGCGCCGATTTTTCAATTTCATTGAGCTGAAATTGAATCAAATCGAGCCGGTGTGCCAGATGCTGGTCGTTTTCACTTAAACGGCGAATCTCAGCTTGTAAATGCGCGTAGCGCTCATATACTTCTCCATACTGTGCACGTGCGCCCAAAACAGCCGAACCGCCAAAATCGTCCAGCAGCCGAATGTGGCTTCCTGCATTCATTAATTCTTGATGCTCGTGTTGTCCATGAATATCCATCAGACGGGCGCCTATTTCCCGAAGAATAGACAGCGTCACCATTTTTCCATTGACCCGGCAGACGCTTTTACCCGCCGCAGAAATTTCTCGCCGTAAAATAATGGTCTCTTCATCCACATCGATGCCGAACTCCCGGCAGACTTGGGCACATGGATGCTCACTATGAATTGTGAACATCCCTTCGATTTCCGCCTTTTTTTCTCCATGACGAACAAATTCGCCTGAACCTCTTCCGCCTGTTAAAAGCTGAAGGGCATCAATTATAATCGATTTCCCTGCTCCTGTTTCACCAGTTAATACCGTGAGTCCCCGTTCAAATGAGAGCGCCAGGGAATCAATGATGGCAAAATGGCGAATGGATAATTCCTGAAGCACAATCGGTCACATCCTTATTAAAGCATTTCTAAAAAGCGAGCCGAGACAACCTCTGTATGCTCTGGCGCACGGCAAATAAGCAGGCATGTATCATCACCGCATATCGTTCCCATAATTTCTTCCCAGTCCAGATTATCAATAAGCGCTCCGACAGCCTGCGCATTGCCTGGCAGGGTTTTCATAACAACAAAATGACCAGCTGAGTCAATGCTGACAAAGCTGTCTACAAGCGTTCGTTTTAGTTTTTGCAGCGGATTAAAACGCTGGTCCGCAGGCAGACTGTACTTATAACGCCCATCCATTAAAGGCACCTTGACAAGGTGAAGCTCTTTAATATCGCGCGATACCGTTGCCTGTGTTACATTATATCCTGATTCACGCAGCAAATCGACAAGCTCGTCCTGCGTTTCGATTTCATTATTGGCAATCATTTCTCTAATTTTTATATGTCGTTGTCCTTTATTCATATCGTTCACCTCGTAATGTATAATTATACTTCTTTATACATTATCATACTGTATCTCATTTAAAATGTATAGAAAAAGCGGCACGTTTCCATTTACACTTACGGAATCGGCCGCTTTTTTGAAGCTGAATCTGTTAGCTTTTTTGGTTAAATTCCTCATGTGCAGCTTTAACGGCTTGTTCAGGTGTAATAGGCAGCTTGATATTTCCGCTTTTTTCTTCACCCGTCCAGCGTATATGCAGCAGAAATTCGATATTTCCGTCGCCGCCTGTAATCGGTGAATGGGATAGGTTGATGATGTCGTACCCCAGTGAGGAAGCCAGCTGTACGATTTTTTCAATAACCGCCTGGTGCACTTTGCGATCACGCACAATCCCTTTTTTGCCTACTTCTTCACGCCCCGCTTCAAACTGGGGCTTTACAAGGGCCATCACGTCAGCACCCGGCACAAGCAATGTTTTCAAAACAGGTAAAATGAGGGACAGCGAGATGAATGATACATCAATAACGGCAAAATCCGGCATGCCCCTCTCCAAGTCCGCCGGTGTTACATAGCGGAAATTTGTTCGTTCCATGACGACTACACGCTCATCCTGCCGAAGCTTCCACGCTAATTGATTGTACCCTACATCGAGTGCATAAGACATTTTTGCGCCGTTTTGAAGCGCGCAGTCGGTAAAGCCGCCCGTTGAAGCACCAATATCAATTAACGTTTTGTCTTGAACGGTCAAATCAAACACCTGCAGTGCTTTTTCAAGTTTTAAACCGCCCCGGCTTACATAAGGCATCGTTTTTCCTTTTATTTCAAGCGGAGCATCAACAGGAATTTTTTCCCCAGGTTTGTCGATTCGCTCTTCATTAGAATAAACAATTCCTGCCATAACAGCACGCTTTGCTTTTTCTCGTGTTTCAATTAATCCTTTTTCTACAAGCAATACATCAATACGTTCTTTTTTTGCCATGTTTATGCACGTTCCTCTTGCTTTTCCCGAACAAAAGCAGCTACCCGGCGAACCGCTTCTTCTTTCGTTAAATTGATTTCTTCAAGCAGCTTACCCACACTGCCGTGTTCTATAAATTGATCCGGGATTCCCATTCGGTCAATGACCGCACCGTGATGGCCTGCCTCGTGTGCATACTCAAGCACAGCACTGCCAAACCCGCCTTCAAGCACTGCTTCTTCAATCGTTAAAACCGGCATCTTTTGCGCGAAAAGAACATTCAGCATGTTATGATCAAGCGGCTTAATAAAGCGTGCATTCACTACTTTTACGCTGATTCCGCGGGCTTCAAGCTCCTCTGCCGCTTCAAGCGCCATCGGAATGGTTGTCCCAAACGTTAAAATAGCTGCATCGCTGCCTTCCCTGATCACTTCCCACGATCCGATTGGAATAACCCCAAGCTCTGGATCGATTTCCACGCCAAGCCCGTTGCCGCGCGGGAAGCGCATCGCAATGGGCCCGCCGTCGTACTGAATGGCCGTATTTACCATATGGCGTCCTTCATTTTCATCTTTCGGCATCATCAGCACCATATTCGGCATATGACGGAGGAATGCAATATCAAACACTCCCTGATGTGTTTCCCCATCGGCTCCAACGAGACCGGCGCGGTCAATGCCAATAAATACATTTAAATTTGGCCGGCATATATCATGAACGACCTGATCGTAGGCGCGCTGTAAAAATGTTGAATAAATGGCGAGAAACGGCTTCATGCCCTGTGTGGCAAGGCCGGCTGCTACGGTTGCCGCGTGCTGTTCGGCAATCCCAACATCAAACATCCGATCCGGAAATTCGCCTGCGAAACCAAGCAGTTTTGACCCGACCGGCATAGCTGGTGTAATCGCCACAATACGCTCGTCCGTACGAGCAAG